>JAYQME010000001.1:0-337500 GCA_038143595.1 Flavobacteriaceae bacterium
GTGGTTGAAGTGTTTTTTGTCTAGTAAAGAGTCGGCTAGGGGATAGCTATTTTTTAAAAAATCATTGAATTGGTAAAAGGCTAAAGAGTCAAAGTCAGTTTCTTCTTCTGGGGAGATTGTTTTGATCTGTAGGGCTTGCGCAAAACGATCTAAGACTTGATCCGCTATAGGACTTAAGCGAACTTCTTCTACTTTAATTTGTTGGGATTTAAACTGAAGGGTTTGGTATCCCATAAATGCAAACAGTAGTAAGACTCCTAAAAAGAAGGCCTGGAGGATCTTTTTCATAGCTATTGTTTTAAGTAGCGGTACTGTTGCCGAATTCTTCGAGCTGTCTGATCAAAAAGAGGTTGGGTAAAAGCGTAGAATAGTTCTTGTGGAGGAGGAGGAATCAATTCCTTTTGCTTACTAAGCCGCAGATCTTCTTTGGTCAAAGCGCGTTTATCCCCTTGGTATAATAACCAATTATTTTTCCATACATAAGTGCTAGGTATTTTTTCTTGGAAGACCACAGCTTGGTTCTTGGGATCAATAACGGCCAAATTGAGGAGACCCCCACTTTCAATGGTTTTTTCAAAATAACGAATATCTGCACTTACCTTTCCAAAGACAACATTTTCATTTCCTAAACTATCCTTTACTTTTCCAACTTTTACACTGTCTTTTACTACTGTTTCTCTTGTTTCTTTCAGATAGGTTTGCCCGATAAAATAATCATCAAAGGACAGATCAATAATATGATCGGCTTCTGGGGTGTTGTTGTCTATGGGGTAGAACTCTGCAAAGCGATAGTTCAATTGATTTAATTTTTGGGTAAGCTGTTGTAAAAAAAACTGACTGTTAAGTTCTAACCCATTACTGTTCACTGGAATTTTAGAAATTGCAATTCTCTCTGTTCCCATTTCCTTAGCTGTATTAATGAGTACATCAATTTCTGGTAGGCCAGCACGGTAATTTTTGGCTTGGTTAAAGTATTTAAATGCCTGTCGTGCGGCTTCTTTGTTTTGACTAGATAGTGCCTTTATTCCTTCTTCTAGATAAACTTGCGCTCCTTTTTCTAGGGCCTGGTTGAGTGGTTCTTGATAATCAACAGCGGTTACAACTTTTAAGCAACTGGGGCATTGTAACAGCTCTAGATAGATTTTTTGCATGCTTTCATATTGAGCTATCACTGGGTCCCATTTAAAAAGATCTTGCGAAGCGGTGTATTGATTTATCTTTTGTTCAGACACAGGAATGGCATAGCCATAAGCCGCCTTAAGAATATTTTGTTGTTTACTGTTGTTAGGCTTTTTACGTAGTTTTTTGATGCTTAACAATACGGCTTTTTCATAGTTTCCTTTTTCGAATTGATTTTTTGCGCTTGTACAAGCTTGCAAAATGAAAAAACTAACAAAAAGGCTAAAAATAAGGGATATTCTCATGTAGTGAAGTTATATCGGTTAAATTACAAATACTTTACTAATTTTAATCAAAAATAAGGCCATGGATACTTTGGATCATATTATGCAAGCTCTTTTTACACCCTACAGAAAAAGAGTCCCCGATGTGGGTAAAATTGTGAATGCTATGTTAGACAACGGAATGATTAACTCAGAAGCTGATATTGAAAACGATCATGTTGCATTTAGAACCCTAGGGGTTCCTCATTTAGGTATTACTTCTTTTGAAAAGATTTTTTTGCACCATGGCTATACCCGACAAGATTCTTATTTTTTTGAAAAGAAAAAATTAGATGCCTTTTGGTATGCTCCACCAGACCCTAAATACCCCCGTATTTTCATTAGTGAGTTACGGGTAAAGGATTTATCATCTGCTACTCAGGCGGTACTTAATCGATTCACCCAATTGATCACTTCAGATCCAGTTGATCAGTTAGATCTTTCCGACCCAAAAGCGGTGAGAGCGTTTTTTCAGCAACCTTTATGGGACTTACCTACAATAGAACAATATGAACAACTTGCTAAGGAAAGCGAATATGCTGCCTGGGTGATCTATAACCGCTACTATTTAAACCACTACACCATAAGTGTTCATCAATTAGCTGACTATAATACCCTTGAAAAATTTAACTCATTTTTAGAAGATAATGGCGTGGTCCTAAATACTGCTGGAGGAAAAATTAAAGTAAGTCCAGACGGATTATTACGACAGTCCAGCTCGGTGGCCGAGATGATAGAGGCCAAATTCGCTTGTGGGAAAACACAAAAAATTCCAGGGAGCTATGTAGAGTTTGCAGAGCGTTTACCTCTCAAAGAATTTCAGCATTTACCTTCTTCTTTATTAACACGTTCACATCGGCGTGAAGGATTTGAAGCAGGCAATGCTGATAAGATATTCGAAAGCACCTTTAGGGAGCAAACAGATCAGAATAGTTAATCTATTCTGCTACTGGGTGCATTTTTATTTCAGTACTATTTTCTAGCATCTTGGATAGGGTGTATGCAGCAGTCCCAATGATCTGGTTCATGTTTTCTACGTCTAATTTTTCAGCCTCATCCCCAGCTTTGTGGTAGAAGTCATAATTTTTAAAATCAAAGGAAGACAAGGTTTGTGCGGGAATCCCTAAAATTTCATAGAATGAATAATTATCAGATCGTTTAAAAAGGTTGTATTCCTTAGCTTGAGGAAGGAATTGAACAAAATTGGGTGAAATTGCATTCATGCTTTCCGCCATATTAGACAATTTATAACCCGTCATATATACTTGGTTTTTACCTGTGGTTAGGGTAGTGCCAATCATTTCAAAATTGACCATATAATCGAGAGTAACTTTTTCTTCTTTTAGTCTTTCTGCCAAGTGAAAAGCTCCTTTTAATCCTTTTTCTTCGTCTACAAATAAGGCTATAATAATATTTTTGTCCCACTGATGTTGTGCTAAGTAACGAGCGATTTGTAACACCGCTGTAGATCCGGCTGCATTGTCATTCGCTCCATTAAAAATACGATCACCTTCAACATCACGAATTCCGATATGATCTAGATGGGCACCTATCATAATCGTTTTCTTTTTAGGGTCGAATTCTCCAATGTTTCCTACCATGTTAAACGTGGGTAAACTATCTGTTACTAGAGAATCTCGGTAATGAGGATAAAAGGGTCGTATATTGTGCTTTTTAAAATAATCATGCACATAGTTTGCAGCCTTATAGTATCCCCCGCTTTTTGTATCCCGTCCTTTCATTTCATCCCCGGCCAATGTAAAAAGTAGCTCTTGGGTTTCAGCAAGAGTTATTTGCTCTCGGACATCCTTCTGGTTGAAAGAATCGGAAGGTGTACACCCGATTAGGGTGCTAAGCAAAATGGATAAATAGTTGGATTTTTTCATGATGGACTTATTTAAACTTTTCGATTTTTTAAAATGGATTATTCTAATATTAAGCTAAAAATATTTACTTTAATTCCTTGAAATTGAGTTTCTTTTTCAAAAGTAAGCCCTGTGCGTAGCGCTACAGCTTTTGATTTTTCATTGGTTGACGCTATAATTGAGATCAGTCGTTTAACGTTCTTTTTTTGAAAAGCAAATTCTTTACATTTTATAGCAGCTTCTGTGGCATAGCCTTTTTTCCAGTATTGAGGTAAAATAGAATAAGCAATTTCTAATTCTAATTGACCTTCTATTTTTTGTGTAAGTAGACCGGCATGGCCAATCAATTTTCCTCTTTCTTTTTCGATTAATGCGTTCATACCTCCCCAGCCTTGTTGGTACCTGTTCCATTGTTTTTTATACCATTCTTTTGCATATTCTTCCGCCGAAAGGTTCCCTATAGGCCAGTGTTTCATAGCCATGGGGCTTTTAAAAAAAGGCAGCCAGCTGTCCCAGTCTGTTTTTTCTATGGGTCTAAATAAAAGTCGTTCACTAGTTTGCTCATGTAGTAGATATTCCATAAAAATCACCTTATTCGTTTAGATAGCTAATCTGATTGATTGAGGTTTGAAGGACATTCCATCCGTTTTGATAATACACTTGACCCTTAACTTGTATGGGTGTAGCAACATAGGCTAATAAGGAGGTCTGGGAGGTTTTCTCTACTCCTATATCAATAATATAGTAAACGTCTTTTCCGTTATAATCTACTTTGAGAATAGGCGGAATTCCTTCATTAATGGATTGCGTGGCGCAGGTTTTATGGATTTCACGTTCATTATTTACCATGGTTCCAAACCAACATTTAGGGTCTATGATTTTTCCTTTCAGTGTTACTGGTTTTGGAGGGGTTTGGCGATTGGGATAGGTGAGCTCATTTTCTATGTATAGAAATGCATTTTCTTTTTCCGTCAATTCAATGATGACTTTCTTATCTCCGTAGGCTATTCTACCTTTTAATCGTACACGTTTCCCATTAATTTCCCCTTTTTTACTTTTCACCTTCTCTACGATAGAATTGGCATCAAGTTCATCATTGCCTACAAGTAAAGCTTCTGGAGATAGTCCTTCGGGTAGATAAGCCGAATCGATCACTAACATTGGCTCGGGGAGATTAAAGTAAACCCCTTGAAATTCCCTGATTTCTTCAAAATTAAGTTTTGGGTGCAGAAAAGATTTTCCATATTGAATGATACATAAAGCGATCAAAGGAATGGCTACTAATAGAAGGATTAAAAAGGGTTTTTTTATTTTTTTTAAGCTTAGTAATTCTTTCATTGTTTAGGAATTCAGCAGTGTTTTTGGAATTGAACGAATTAAAATTTTGCAAAAACAAGATAGAAAAATTAATCAATAGCCTTCGTTTAAATTTCACTTGAGTTGACCAGCCACATAGCCTCCGCTCCATGCTGCTTGAAAATTATACCCTCCAGTAATGGCATCAATATCTAAGACTTCGCCTGCAAAATAAAGACCCTTGTTTTTCTTACTTTCCATGGTCTTTAAGTGGATGTCTTTTAGGCTTACGCCACCGCAGGTTACAAATTCCTCTTTAAAGGTGGTTTTTCCTTGGACTTGGTATTGGTCGTTCATTAGTAGATTGATTATTCTATGCAGATTTTTTTGACCTATTTCATTCCAACGTCGGTCTTTGGGAAGCTTTATCTTTTCTAGAAAATATATCCACAATCTATTAGGAATAGGGAGGGGATTAATGGAGATTGCTTTTTTATGGGGATGGTGTTTTAGGGTTTTACTAAATAACTTTTCAATTTCTGCAAGCGATTCTGATAACCACTGGACCTGAATAGTGAAAGAGTAATCTAGGTCCGCAAGTTCCCTTGCGCCAAAAGAAGATGCTTTAAGAATAGCAGGTCCACTCATTCCCCAATGGGTAATTAATAAAGGTCCTTCTGTCTTAATTTTAGTTCCTAGTATCCGAACTTTTGTCTGCCCTGCAACCAAACCCATCAGTTGTTTAATTGATTCATTGGGCATGTTAAAGGTAAAGAGAGAGGGGACAGGGGGGATAATCGTATGCCCTAAGTTGCTTAGCCACTGAAACCCATCTAATTTAGGACTTCCTCCTGTGGTTATAATTACATTATCGACGATTACTTCTCCATGTTCAAAGTGTAATTTCCATTGGCTATCTTCGGGGCTTAGTTTCTGAACTGCTGACGATAGTTTGATGGTGATGTTTGTTTTTTTACAGGCTTTTTCTAGACAGTCAATAATGGATTGTGAATCATCACTTTTTGGAAAAATACGTCCATCCTCTTCTGTTTTAAGTGGAACATTCCTTTTTTCAAACCAATGGATGGTGTCTTTGGGTTGAAATTCATGAAACATAGATTTTAAAGCACGCCCTCCCCGGGGATATGCTTTTATAAGATCTGTGATGTCGTTACAGTTATGAGTTACATTACAACGACCCCCACCAGATATTTTAACCTTGGCAAGTACCTTAGAGGTTTTTTCGAATAGGGTGATTTTAGCCGTTGGATAGTGTTCTGCGACAGACATTGCTGCAAAAAAACCGGCAGCTCCCCCACCAATTACTGCTACTTTTTTGTGTTTACTCATGCTAATCAAAGATAGGATTGTATTTTTAACAAGTAAACCCATTTAAAGGGATTTAATTTCTTAATAATTGCATTCATGAAACACATTTTAGTGCTGTTTGTTTTAATGATAAACTTAGGTTATGGTCAAAAAGGCAAAGAGCAAAAGTCGGTTCTTGTAATTCCAGCGAAACAAGTCGTACAGGTTAACTACCCCAATTATAAAGGGTTTATGGTTAAAATGTGGAATAAGTCAAAGTATGATTTAGGGGTCTCTGCAAGAGAACAGGACACAGATTCCTTAAAAAAGGGATTTGGATTGTCTAAAGGTGCCAATGCATCATTATCCATTCCTCAGCATATGTATTTACAATTCGAAAATCGGTTTTTAGCTCCAATCAAAGTTGAATATATCGTTTACAAAGGAAAACCAGCCAAAAAAACTCCAGGTTTGCTAACTGCTCAACGTGGTTTTTATTTAGTTAATTCAACCGCACAAAAAATACCCCTTAGAATACCAGGTATTATGAACCCTAATTTAAGTCCCTTCTCCAAAAGTGGGGTAGACCTTCCTTTAGGACAAGAGATTTATTTAAATGTAAAGGGTAAAGATTTATTAATTTTTACCGTAACAGATACCATTCCTAAAAGAGCTAAGATAGAAGTTGCGGATTTAATCGATCGAGCACTAAATCAATAGTCTTATGGTGATTTTTTGAATCACTGTTTTATTTTATCTATCAAAAAAAGCCTCGGATATTTCCGAGGCTTTTTTTTGGTAGTAAGGGGTATTATATTTAGACAGAGACTAAATCTCCAGCACTACTTTTTTGGGGTAAAGTGGAGTAACCCATTAAGTGTGTATCTACTTGATGAGCGGCTTCACGACCTTCAGAAATTGCCCATACAATTAAAGATTGTCCTCTACGCACATCGCCAGCTGCAAATACATTGGGTTTAGCAGTTTGGTAACGATTTTCGCCTTTTATGTTTCCTCTTTCGTCATAAGTAAGGCCAAATTGTTCAGGGACGGTTAACTCTGGTCCTGTAAACCCTAAGGCAAGTAATGCAAGATCACAAGGCCATTCTTTTTCGCTTCCTTCTTTTTCGATTAATTGCGGACGCTCACCCGGAATCTTTTTCCACTTTACTTCAACCGTTTTAAGTCCTTTGATGTTTCCTTTTCCGTCCCCTATAAATTCTTTGGTAAGAATTGACCATTCTCTATGACTCCCTTCTTCATGGGAAGAAGAGGTTTTTAGTTTAAATGGCCAATAGGGCCAAGGGTTTTCATCTGTTCTCCCTTCGGCGGGTTTTGGCATGATTTCGAAGTTGGTAACACTCTTAGCGCCATGACGATTAGAAGTACCAATACAGTCAGAACCTGTGTCTCCACCACCAATAACGATAACATGCTTGTCAGTGGCTAGATATTTCTCTTCACGTTCAAGTTGTTGATCAACTGCCTTGTTGTTGTGTGGAAGAAAATCCATGGCTTGAACTACCCCATTGAGATCAGCACCTGGGATAGGAAGTTCTCTTCTAACAGTAGCTCCCATACATAAAACCACTGCATCAAAAGATGCTTCTAGTTCTTCTGTGGTGATATTTTTACCAATTTCGGTGTTCACTTTAAAGGTTATTCCTTCTTCCTCTAAAATGGCTAAACGTCTATCGATGACATTTTTCTCCATTTTAAAATCTGGAATACCATATCTTAATAATCCACCGATTTTATTATCTCTTTCAAAAACAGTAACCTGGTGTCCAGCTCTGTTAAGTTGTTGAGCAGCAGCTAGCCCTGCAGGTCCCGAACCTACAACTGCTACAGTTTTACCTGTGCGTTGTGTGGGGGGTTGAGCTTTGATCCATCCTTCTTTATAACCACGTTCTACAATGTATTTTTCAATTAATTCGATAGAAACGGGAGGATTAACGATTCCTAACACACAAGCTTCCTCACAAGGAGCAGGGCATAAACGTCCTGTAAATTCTGGGAAGTTGTTGGTGGCGTGTAAAATAGTCAGTGCTCTCTGCCAGTCATTTTTGTATACTGCATCATTAAAATCAGGGATGAGATTACCTAGTGGACATCCACTGTGACAAAAAGGTACTCCACAATCCATACAACGTCCTCCTTGTTCTTGAAGTTTCTCCGTTGCGGGAGCTACGGTAAACTCATTGTAATTTCCAATACGTTTTTTGGGGTCAATCGCTTCTTCATTAATGCGATTATATTCCATAAATCCTCTTAATTTTCCCATAATCTTAAGCGTTTTGTTCTTGTTCCTTCTCTGCAGCAAGCATGGCCAATGCTTTCTTATAATCTGTTGGCATTACTTTAATAAAGTTCTTAGAACTTTCTGGCCAATCAGATAAAATTGACTTTGCTTTACTACTAGAAGTATAGTCTTTGTGGTTGTTTAATAATTGATGAACAGTATCTCTATCTTGGTCTGTTAAATCTTCAAGTTCAACCATTTCAAGATTAAATTTCTTTTCATCGAAAGTACCGTCAGGACTGTATAGGTAAGCAATACCTCCACTCATACCCGCGGCAAAATTACGTCCAATTTCTCCGAGAATTACAGCGACTCCTCCAGTCATATATTCACATCCATGGTCTCCGATTCCTTCTACTACTGCGGTTGCACCAGAGTTCCTTACACAGAACCTTTCTCCAGCAATACCATTAATATAGGCTTCTCCAGTGACTGCCCCATAAAGGGCAACGTTACCTACAATAATATTTTCATCCGCTTTAAAAGTAGCTTCTTTAGGTACTTCAGCGATCAGTTTACCTCCAGAAAGTCCTTTACCGAAGTAGTCATTACAAGTACCAGACACCTTCATAAATAGTCCTTTAGCAGCAAAAGCACCGAAACTTTGACCTGCGGTTCCTGTAAATTTCAAACTTAGGGTATCCTCTGGTAATCCGTTTGCTCCATGGATTTTCGAAATCTCGTTGGAAAGAATAGCTCCTACGGTTCTGTTTGTGTTTTTGATATCGAACGCTAAATGTTGTTCTTCTTTACGATAAATCGCAGGGTGTGCAGCGCTGATAATATCAAAATCTAATACGTTTTCTAAACCGTGATCTTGTTTTACCGTATTGTGTAACTTAACTTTTGGTCCAACTTCTGGTTTATATAGTATTTTAGATACGTCTATTCCCTGAGCTTTGAAGTGATCTACCGCTTTTTTCATATTGATTTTTTGCGATTGACCGACCATTTCTTCTACCGTTCTAAATCCTAAGTCTGCCATGATTTTTCTCAACTCTTCTGCAACGAAATACATAAAGTTAATTACATGTTCTGGCTTACCCTTAAAGTTTTTTCTTAATTCTGGATCTTGGGTAGCGATTCCAACAGGACAGGTATTTAGGTGACAAGCACGCATCATTATACATCCCGAAGCTACAAGTGGAGCTGTAGAGAACCCGAATTCTTCAGCACCCAATAAGCAAGCAATTGCTACATCGCGTCCCGTTTTCATTTGGCCATCACACTCCAAGACAATCCTGTTTCTAAGGTCGTTCATAACTAGGGTTTGCTGCGCTTCAGCAATTCCTAGTTCCCAAGGTAGTCCAGCGTGCTTAAGTGAAGTAAGTGGGGAGGCCCCTGTACCACCGTCAAAACCTGAAATTAAGATGACATCAGCTTTAGCTTTAGCCACACCCGCGGCAATTGTTCCTACCCCAACTTCGGAGACTAGTTTTACGTTTACACGAGCTTCTCTATTAGCATTCTTTAAATCATAGATAAGTTGAGCTAAATCTTCGATTGAGTAAATATCGTGGTGAGGAGGAGGCGAAATTAAACCTACATAGGGTGTTGAATTTCTAACAGATGCGATGTAGGGATTTACTTTTGGTCCAGGTAACTGACCTCCTTCTCCCGGTTTAGCACCCTGTGCCATTTTAATTTGAATTTCTTTGGCTGAAGAAAGGTAATGACTTGATACCCCAAATCGGCCAGAAGCCACCTGTTTAATTGCAGAATTTCTCCAATTACCATTGTTGTCTGGCTGAAAACGTTGTGGGTCTTCTCCTCCTTCTCCAGAATTACTTTTACCGCCAATACGATTCATTGCAATGGCTAAGTTTTCGTGTGCTTCTGCGGAGATTGACCCCAAGGACATCGCCCCTGTTTTAAATCGCTTAACTTTTTCTGTCCAAGGTTCTACTTCCTCTAATGGGATTGGATCAAAACTAGAGAATTCGAAAAGCCCACGAATGGTCATTAATTTTTCTGATTGTTCGTTTACCATTTTAGAGTAAACCTCATAGCTTTCCCATTTATTTTGGTTAACCGCTTGTTGAAGTTTTGCTATGGTTGTAGGGTTGAGCATATGTGCTTCCCCATCTCTTCTCCAGCGGTACTCCCCGCCCATTTCAAGTTCTAGACCGGCTAGCCCTTCTTTGTTAAAGGCTTTTTTGTAGCGCTTGGCAATCTCTCTTTCTAATTCATATAGGCCAATTCCTTCGATACGTGTAGCGGTATTGCAAAAGAATTGATTTACAAGTTTTTCGCTTAAACCAAGTGCCTCAAAGATTTGTGCACCACGATAGGAATGTAATGTAGAAATACCAATTTTATTCATCACCTTAACAATTCCTTTGGCTATGGCCTTATTGAAATTATCAATGGCTGTTTCTGCATCAATTCCTGAAATATTACCAGATTCAACTTGCTCTTCAATGATTTCATTAACCATATAAGGGTTAATTGCACTAGCCCCATAACCAAATAAGCAAGAGAAATGATGGGGCTCTCTAGGTTCTGCAGATTCAATAACGATTCCGAAGTTAGAGCGCTTTTTTAATTTCTTTAAAGCATTGTGTGTGTGCGCACAAGCTAATAACATAGGAATAGGGGCAAAGTAATTTGAAACTCCTCTGTCAGAAAGAATGACAATGTTTGCTCCGTTATCAACTTCTTTTTCTATGCTTTTAACCATGTCTTCTAAAGCCGTCTCAAGTCCGTTCATTCCTTTGTGAACTTCATAGAGTGTTGGAATTGCAATGGCTTTAAAATCTGGATGATCAATATGCTTGATTTTGTCTAAATCTTCATTGGATATCACCGGATTTTGGATGCTAAGTTTTTTAGCATGAGCAGACGAGACATCAAAAATATTTAAATCATTCCCTAAGGTTAGGGAAGTGTCTGTCACAATTTCTTCACGAATTCCATCTAATGGAGGGTTGGTTACTTGCGCAAATAATTGTTTAAAGTAATTGTAAAGGAGCTGAGGGCGGTCAGATAAAACAGCTAATGGAGTATCTGTTCCCATAGAGCCAATGGCCTCTTTACCTTGAAGACTCATGGGTAAAATAAGGGTTTTAAAGTCTTCTTGCGTATATCCAAAAACTCTTAAGCGTGTTTCATAGTCTTCGGACTCAACTGCCAAATGGTTACCTGTGTAAGCAACATCTGCAAGAGGTAAAAAGTTTTCATCTAACCATTTCTGGTAGGGGCGTTCTGTGACTACTTGTGTTTTAATTTCTTCGTCCTCAACGATTCGGCCCTCGTCCATATTTACCAAGAACATTCGACCCGGTTCTAGTCTTCCGTGTTTGGCAACATTGGCAGGTTCAATGTCTAATACACCCGCTTCTGAAGACATGACCACGTAACCGTCTTTGGTTACTGTATACCTAGAAGGGCGTAAACCATTTCTGTCTAATAATGCCCCAATGAATTTACCATCTGTGAATGGTATGGAGGCCGGACCATCCCATGGCTCCATGATACAAGCATTGTACTTGTAGAAAGCCTTTTTAGCTGGATCCATAGACTTGTGCTTTTCCCAAGCCTCTGGCACCATCATCATCATTACTTCTGGGAGTGAACGTCCAGTGGCGAGTAGCAACTCTACAACCATATCCATAGAAGAAGAGTCAGATTTACCCTGAAGAATAACAGGTAAAATCTCTTTTATATCATCACCAATTAGATCGCTTTTGAAGAGTTCTTCTCGCGCTTGCATTCGGCTATAATTCCCTCTGAAGGTATTAATTTCGCCATTATGACACATGTAACGGAAGGGCTGAGCTAGATCCCAAGTCGGAAAAGTATTGGTTGAGAAACGTTGGTGAACCAACGCAAGTCTTGTAACAACAAGAGGATCTGATAAATCTGTATAATAGGGCTCTATATCCTCGGGTACTAATAAACCTTTGTAAATAAGTGTATGTGTGGAGAGTGATGGAAGGTAGAAGTATTTGGCTTCAGAAAGTTTTGATTCATAAATCGTATGTTCAGCTTTTTTTCTGGCTACAAATAGCTTAACATTAAATTCTTGGTCACTAATCTTTTGATCGCCTTTACCTACAAAAATCTGTGAGATAAATGGTTCGGTTTGTGAGGCAATTCTTCCAACTACACTTTTGTTTACCGGAACTTTTCTCCATCCAAGTACAACTAAACCTTGACCTTTTATTTCTTTTTCAAAAATAGATATGCAATATTCTCTTTGATTTTGCTTTTGTGGAAGAAAAGTCATTCCCACAGCATATTGATGTAATTCAGGTAGTTTAAAAGATACATTTTTGACCAAAAAATCATGGGGGATCTCAATTAGAATACCTGCGCCATCTCCTGTTTTTCCATCAGCACTTACTGCTCCGCGGTGTTCAAGTTTAACAAGAATATCTAGTGCTTTACCAATGATATCGTTTGTTTTCTTTCCTTCTAGGCTACAGATAAACCCTGCGCCACAATTATCATGCTCAAAATCAGGCGAATATAGCCCTTGCTTCTCTGGTAACATACGTTGTCGGTTTTTTTTGGAACATCAAATTTAAGATTTCTTAGTAGAGAAACATCTGCTTACAGCTTTAAACTTATGGATTTTTAGAACTTATAACTTTGAACTTCAATTTGTTTAATAATTCTTAATTCTTATCCCTGTGAATTGAAAATCCCGCAAAATTTCATGTAATTTTAGCTCAAAATAAATGATAAGTTGAATTCTAGAGTGTTTAATGTTTTGGGAGTTATGTCGGGTACATCTTTAGATGGAATTGACCTTGCGATTGTAAATTTTAAGAAAGAACAAAATTGGAATTTTAGGGTTATGTCCGCAGAAACAATCCCATACTCTCCTTTTTGGCAACGTAAATTATCTATTTCCTCCTCAATGAATTCTCTAGAACTTGACGAATTAGACAAAGCATATACGGCTTATTTAGGGGAAATAATTCGGTCCTTTATGCATGCTCATAGTGAATTTGAAGTTGATTTTATTAGTTCCCATGGGCATACAGTACTCCATGAACCTGATCGCGGAATTACTTTTCAGATAGGTAATTTACCTTCTCTTTCTACGTTGATAAATAAAAAAGGTAATTTGTGATTTTAGAAGCGCAGATGTAGCTAGGGGAGGGCAGGGTGCTCCATTAGTACCGGGGGGCGAAGTTCATTTGTTTTCTCAATACGATGCGCTTGTTAATCTTGGTGGATTTGCAAATTGCACCCAACTAATGGGTCCTAACCTACTAGCTTATGATATTTGTCCAGTTAATGTCGTGCTAAATACATTGTCTCAGGAGCTCGGATTTTCTTATGACAATAAAGGTGAACTTGCGCGTTCTGGAGAGTTTAATGATCAACTTTTTAATCGTTTAAGTGAAATTGATTTTTATGATTTTCTACCCCCAAAATCCTTGGGGATTGAATGGGTGAAAAAAAATATCAACCCGATTATTTTCGAATTCTCCTCTCTTGAAGCCATAGATTTATTACATACGTTTAGTCATCATTTTAGTGAACAAATTGCCAAACAATTACCCAATCAGGGAGAAGTTTTGTTTTCAGGGGGAGGGGTCTATAATCGTTTCTTAATGGAGTTAATCAATGAAAAAACCAACTGTAAGATCTGTATACCTTCAAAAGAAATAATAGAATTTAAAGAAGCTATCATTTTTGCTTTTTTGGGCGTTTTACGTGAGCTTAACCAGCCTAATTGTTTGGCTGCTGTTACCGGTGCTGACTTAGATCACAGTAGCGGAAAAATATATTTTTATTAATAGGTTAACATAAACTGCCTAGGATTATCGATAAATCCGTATTTTCGTCAGACTTTTATTGGTCAGAACATAATATTATATAGATGGAAGTATTTTTGATTTTAATTTTTGTGTTAGGTTATTTAGCTATCACATTAGAACATACATTAAAGGTTGATAAACTGATTCCTGCCTTGGGAATGATGGCGTTATTGTGGGCAATTATTTCTCTTTTTCACCTTCCTGTTTTCGAGGTGGACACCGCATTAAGACAATTAGTTCCATCTCATATCGAAGAAATTTTACTCCATCATTTAGGTAAAACTGCTGAAATTATAATTTTCCTACTAGGCGCAATGACTATAGTAGAAATTATTGATTATTTCAATGGTTTTTCTACAATTAAAAATTTTATTAAAACGAAGTCAAAAAAGGCTTTACTTTGGATTTTTGGCGCATTAGCTTTTACTTTATCTGCGATTATAGATAATCTTACAGCTACGATAGTTTTAATTACCATTTTGCAAAAAGTGATTAATGATAGGGAGGTAAGAATTTGGTTCGCAGGACTTATTATTATATCTGCTAATGCAGGTGGAGCTTGGTCTCCAATTGGTGATGTGACCACCACTATGTTGTGGATAGGTAACAAAGTGACGACAGGAAAACTACTATCCTATTTGTTAGTTCCTTCTTTAGTATGTGCTGTAGTTCCTTTGTTTATTGCTTCTTTACTCCCCGCTTTTCAAGGGGATATATCGGTGGCTGAAGTAGAGGAAGAAGAAGATATTCATCCACGAGGAGCTACCATGTTGTATTTAGGCCTTTCGGCCATTGTTTTTGTTCCTGTGTTTAAAACAGTTACTCATTTACCACCCTATGTAGGAATGATGTTCTCTTTAGCGGTTGTAGCAACATTTGCGGAAATATTTAGTGCAACCAAAATTAATATCACTTCAATTGATGAAGATCATGACGAAGCGTCTCAGCACAGTCCAGTTCACAAATCCCTATCAAAAATAGAACTACCTAGTATTTTATTTTTCTTAGGAATCCTATTAGCTGTTGCAGCATTGGAATCCTTAGGTTTGCTTTTTGGTTTTGCGGATAGTATTAATGCAGCGATTCCAAATACTGATATAGTTATTATGTTATTTGGATTAGGTTCAGCAGTGATTGATAATGTTCCCTTAGTAGCTGCTTCTATGGGTATGTTCTCAGAAGGAATAAATGATCCATTATGGCATTTTATTGCTTTTTCAGCAGGTACCGGAGGGAGTATGTTAATTATTGGTTCTGCTGCCGGTGTAGTAGCTATGGGAATGGAAAAAATTGATTTTTTCTGGTATCTAAAAAATATTGCTTGGCTTGCTTTTATTGGCTTCTTTACTGGAAGTCTAGTCTTTATGGCATTAAGAGAATTTATTGCCTGAATGGAATAATTTATTCGGTTTTCAATCGTTCTCTATAAAAAGGTAACATTATGAACCGATTAAGTTTTATTTTCTTTGCACAAGAGAATCCTTTACAATTACAAAAAACACTTTCGTTAGTTGAACTAATTAAAGATGGAGGTTTGGGAGGTCAGCTTATTATTGGCCTTTTATTCATCTTACTTTTGATTGCAGTTTATATTTATTTTGAACGCTGGTTTGCGATCCGTGCTGCAGTTAAAATAGATAAAAATTTTATGGATCAGATTCGATTGTATGTAGGCCAAGGAAAAATTGATGCTGCCCAAGCAGTATGTTTAAAGGAGGATAGTCCTGTAGCTCGTTTAATAGGGAAAGGTATTTCGAGAATTGGACGCCCTTTAGAAGATATAAATACAACCATTGAAAATGCAGGTCGCTTGGAGGTTTATAAGTTAGAAAAGAATGTAAGTGTATTGGCTACGATAGCTGGTGCCGCTCCAATGATTGGTTTCTTAGGAACTGTGATTGGTATGATTCTCTCCATTTTTGAAATTTCTAACGCAGGAGGTAATATAGACATGAAATTACTTTCTGATGGATTGTATACCGCAATGACTACCACAGTAGCAGGTTTAATTGTTGGTATTGTAGGGTACATTACTTATAACCATATTGTGGTAAAAACAAATAAAGTAGTTTATCAAATGGAAGCGACTTCATTTGAATTTCTAGACTTATTAAACGAACCTGCAGTATAAATGAATCTTAGAGGTAGAAATAAAATATCGCCAGAGTTTAATATGTCCTCAATGACGGACATTGTCTTTTTATTATTGATTTTTTTTATGATTGCTTCGACTTTGGCCAAACAATTAGATACCATTGAGGTAAAGTTGCCCCAGGCAAAAGGGAAAACTGAAAATAGGAGCTCAGTTGCTGTCACAATAAATAAAAATAAACGTTTTTTTATAGATGGTAAAAGGGTTGCAAAAACTAAACTTAAAAGTGAATTACTATCTATTTTATCTCGTCAGGAAGATAAAGTAATCGTTTTGCGTGCTCAGAAAAGTGTGGCGATAGACGAAGTAGTTCATGTAATGAATATTGCTAATCAAAATGCGATTAAAGTTGTGTTAGCTGTAGATGCTCAATAGTCTTTTTATAAGGACTTAAGTTAGCGAAGGAAGAAGAACGTAAAACGAGAACATTGAAATACCTAGAAACACCCCATGAAAGGAAATCAGCCGCACTTACCCTGGTGACGGCAATTCTTTTATTGTTGCTTTTTTCGGTCATTGGTTTAAAGTATTTCGATCCGCCAATAAGCTATGGAATGGAAGTTAATTTTGGAACTTCTTCGGTTGGTCAAGGTAAAGAACAAGCCACCCCGACACCGGTAATATCGCCCCCACCTACACCAGAAAAAGTAAAGACAGCTGTAGTGGAGCCAAAAGTTCAGAAATCAGAAACTAAAGTACTTACACAAGATGCTCCTTCTGTCCCCGTTGCTAATCAAAAGAAAAAACCTAAGCCTCTAGAGAATAAACCTAAGAAGGTGGTCCCCAAGCCAAAGCCACAACCTCCTAAACCTAAGGTGGCTGATAAAACAAAAAGTGTTTTGTCCAATATGTTATCAGCAAAAAAAGCGACCCAACAATCAAAGGGAGAAGGCAATGATACAACAGTAGGTGACAAAGGTTTGGCAGAAGGAAATCCTTATGCTAGTAGCTACTATGGCAAGGCAGGGTTAGGAGGAAAAGGGAAAGGTTATGGTTTGAGTGGGCGTAATTTACAAACCAATGGGAAAGTCACTCAAGACTGTAATGAAGAAGGAACTGTAGTGGTACGAATAACAGTTAATCCACAAGGAGAAGTCGTAGATGCAGACCCTGGGGTGCGTGGGAGTACAAATGTGCACCCTTGTCTGTTGGCTCCTGCCAAAGAGACTGCCTTTATGCATAAATGGTACCCAGATAGTAATGCTCCTTCCTCTCAGGTTGGATTTGTGGTCATCAATTTTAAACTAAGTGAGTAGTGGAAACATACGCTGAAATCACCCAGTGGTTGTTTTCTCAGGTCCCAGTGTTTCAACAACAAGGAGCCTCAGCCTATAAACCAGGCTTGGATAAAATGAATGCTTTTATCAGTTATCTTAATCTTTCTCAGAATTCATTACAAATGATTCATGTAGGCGGAACGAATGGAAAAGGATCTACTTCGCATATGATTTCTTCTTGCTTACAAGAATTAGGATATAATGTAGGTCTTTATACCTCACCTCATTTACTTGATTTTTCTGAACGCATAAAAATAAATAATAGCCCGATTAATCCTGAATTTGTAATTGATTTTGTCCAGCAGCATCAAGACTTTTTTCTAAAATCAGAATTGTCTTTTTTTGAAATAACCGTAGGAATGGCTTTATGTTATTTTAATAAGGAAAAGGTAGATTATGCGGTGATTGAGGTTGGATTAGGTGGACGTTTAGATGCCACCAATATAATTACGCCTATCTTATCGGTAATCACCAATATTGATCTTGATCACACGGAGTTTTTAGGAAATACTCGTCAGGCGATCGCTTTTGAAAAAGCGGGTATTATTAAGGCGAGTGTGCCGGTAGTTATTGGAGAAAAAGATGCGGTTACGGCCCCAGTTTTTGTAGAGAAAGCCAATGAGGTTAATGCACCTATTTATTTTTCAGAAGAAGAAACTACAGAAGAAATTACAACAGATTTATTAGGGAGATATCAAACGCAAAATATTAAAACAGCCCATGTAGCTTTGCAGCATATTTTAAGTAAGGAGGAGTTACATCAATCAAAAATTGGATTTAGCCATGTGGTCGCACAGACTGGACTCAGAGGTAGGTGGGAAATGATTGGAAGCGACCCAGCTGTGATAGCCGATGTAACCCATAATGCAGCTGGTTTTAAAGAAGTTGTCGCTCAGTTTAGGGAGATTACTTATCAGCAACTTCATCTTGTTTTGGGATTTGTAAAAGGTAAGGATATATCTGCAATCATCGATATATTACCTTCAACTGCACGTTTTTATTTCTGTACTCCTGCCATTGAACGGGGTTTATCTGTTAACGAATTAGCTTCTTTGGCTAATGAAAAAAACTTGTCTTATGCGATATATGATTCAGTAGATCAAGCATATAAAGAAGCTAAGTATAGCGCAGCTTCAAGTGATTTAATCTACGTTGGTGGAAGTACATTCGTAATTGCTGAAATTCTTTCTTAATGTACTTTGTTCTTAAAACAAAGTACATTATATTTGCACCCGCAAGGGCGCTTAGCTCAGTTGGTTCAGAGCACCTCGTTTACACCGAGGGGGTCGGGGGTTCGAATCCCTCAGCGCCCACCACTTCAACCTCAACATTATGTTGAGGTTTTTTTGTTTCAGGGTAATTGAAATAAGTCTTCAACACTGCAATTAAGTGTTTTGGCAATTTTAAGCGCTAAGACCGTAGAGGGAATATAGATCCCATTCTCAATAGCATTGATGCTTTTCCTAGATACCTCTGCGGAAACAGAAAGTTGTTGCTGGGTTAAACCAACGGATTTTCTGAGTTCCTCCAGGTTGTTGCTAAGTTTTTCGTGGTTCTTTCCCAAGATTACTTTTTTTCAAACTCTTCTACAGCTTGGGTGAGTTCTTTCCCTGTGTTAGGATAGAGGTATCCTGCAATAAGCGTCCCTATTCCAATAGCTGCAACTAAACATCCTACTCCCTCTAATATACGACCGATAACCATGAAACCTAGTAGGTAAAGTCCAATGCCTACAAAAATGGTAATGACACCATTTCTTCGGTAATCTAAGGGTTCTTTTTTTCGCTCTTCAAAAATTTTGAGTAATTCTTCTACTTTTGCTGGATCATTTAAGTTCTTAGATATCTCTAGTACGGTTTCTCTCTTTCCCTTTCCTTCATAGTACAACCAGATAAATACTGATATTGGAATTAATATTCCTGTGAGCATTCCAAGAATTGGGATAATTAAATGTTGATCCATAATTTATTTTTAATGTAACGCAAACTTAACTTTATTTTTAATGAGAAGCAAACGTTACATAAAAATATTTTCATTCCTACTTACTTAATATTCGTTCCGAACTAAATGGAATGCTGATATATAAATAACTGGAACTTTTTCTTAAGATAGTTCGTTGATAATCCTTGGCTTACAATTTGTGTTTTCTGAGTACTTCTCCGTTTTTAGTTCCCAAAAACGCTCCCTTATCAAGAGCAAGCTGACCATTAATAAATACATAGGAAATCCCCACTGGGTATTGGTGTGGATTGATGAATGTAGCTTTATCATTAATTTTAAGTTCATCAAAAATGACAATATCAGCTTTCATTCCCTCTTTAATTTCACCTCGATGCTTTAGACCATAGGTTTTGGCAGGAAAGGCTGTCATTTTATAGATGGCTTTTTCAAGTGAGATAATTTTTCTTTCACGTACGTATTGTCCTAAAACTCTTGGGAATGTTCCGTAGGCCCTAGGGTGAGGGTGCCCTATCCCGGGGAGGATAATCTTCCATCAGAAGCAATCATTGTAAGGTGATGTTGCATAATTTTTTCTACATCCTTTTCTTCCATGGCTTGATAGATGCAGCTTGCCCCTCCATTTTTTTGGCCCTTGATGACGTATTCTGCTCCATTTTCTATAGAGGGAATAGCGCCTTCTTCAACAATCCAATCATGTAATGTTTTTCCTTCAAGTGTTGGTTGCCATGGTACACGTGCAAATTGAATTCTTCTCAAGTCCTCTCCACCACGGTCATTCAGTATATTGAAAATTATTTCAGATTTAATTTTTTGATAAACTATTGGGTCTGAAAGACGTTCAATGAACTTTTCTTGTCCACCAGCCCTAGCCCAGGCAGGAATCAATATACTCAACCCAGTATGGCTGGCATTATAGGGATATTGATCCAAAATAATTTTCACATCGTTTTTTTGCGCTTGGTCAATACGAGCAAGTGTCATTTTACTTTTCCCCCACATGGGTTTACCAATCACTTTATGATGGGTAATAATAACAGGAATATTTGCTCGTTTAGAAATTTCAATGGTCTCCTCTATGGCAGGCATAATATTGATTCCCTCATCGCGCAGGTGGGTTGAGTATATCCCTCCGTTACTTGCGGCAACTTTTGACAGTAAAATTACTTCATCAATTTTTGCAAATGCACCGGGTAGATATTTTAATCCTGTCGATAGCCCAAAAGCACCCTCTTTCATGGCTTGGTCGACCATGCTGACCATTCGATCCATCTCCTCCACCGTAGGCGATCGATCTTCCATTCCCATTACTTTTTTTCTAATTTTATTGTGCCCTGTCATGAAGCCCATATTAATTCCAATCCCCACATTTTCTAAACTGTCAAGAAATTTTCGCATTGTAAATTCTAAAGGAACACCTCGTCCGTCGGGACCACCAATACTGGTAGTTACCCCTTGTTGAATTTGACTTTGCGCATCGGAAAGCTTAAGGAGATTTTCAAAGGGGTCAAGGTGCGTATGGGTATCAATAAATCCCGGTGCAACGATTAATTCATCTGCATGGATAATTTCTAATGCCTTATCTCCTTTTAAGTTACCAAGTTTAACAATTTTCCCATCTTTAATTCCAATATCTACATTTTCCGGCGCGGAGAGGCTACCATCATAGACGGTGCCATTTAGAATTAAAAAATCATAGACAGGGGAGGGGTTTTGGCAACCTACATGAAGAAGTGCAAAAAGTAGTGTAGAAACAAACTGTAGACGAAATTTTTTTATCATGATGATATGTTTTTGAATTGATCAGGAAAGCTGAGTGCATCAAAATCCCAAAGCGTTGGAAGCAAGATGCAAACCATTCCCAAAATGAGTAAAATAGAAAAAACATTGAGTAAAAAACCTGTTCTAACCATATCGTTAATTTTTAGGTATCCTGCACCAAAAACAACTGCGTTAGGGGGAGTTGCTACGGGAAGCATAAATGCACAAGAAGCGGCAACAGCGGAACTTACTAGCAAAGTGTAGGGATGGACATCTAGTTGCAAAGCAATGGGTGCCAAAATGGGTAATAACATAGCTGTTGTGGCCAGGTTGGAAGTGATCTCGGTAAGGAAATTTACAAATGTTACAATGGCTAAAATCATGAAAACAAGGCTCAGCTGTTTAAACATAATCATTTGTTCACCAATCCAATTAGCTAAGCCTGAAACTTCAAATCCTTTGGCCAACGCCATACCTCCACCAAAAAGCAAGATGATTCCCCAAGGCATTTTTACAGCCTCCTCCCAGTTTAAAATCTTATGACTTTTTTTTGCAGCAGGAATTAAAAATAGGGCGACACCAAAAATCATGGCAATAATGGTGTCATCTAATTGTGGTAAAAGGGGTTGAAGTAGATAAGAACGTGTGATCCAACAAAAGGCCGTTAAGGTAAACACTATGGATACCCATTTCTCTTCATAAGACATAGGGCCTAGATTTTCTTTCAGTTGTTTTATTTCATCGACACCACCAGGAACTTCTTTCATCTGGAGTCTAAAAGCGAACCGTGTCAGATATACCCATGTTAAAAAAAGCAAGATAAAGCTGATGGGAAGGCCAAATTTTAACCATTGTGAGAAAGTAATTTCAACACCGTAGGTTTCACTAATTACTCCCGCAAGAACAAGATTAGGAGGGGTGCCAATTAAAGTAGCAATTCCACCGATGGATGCACTGTAGGCGATAGCAAGCATTAGTGTCTTTCCAAAAATCTCCGATTGTTTGGATTGAACCTTAGGGTTATCGGCAAATTGTTTGATTAATGCCACGCCAATAGGGAGCATCATTACCGAAGTTGCGGTATTGGAAATCCACATGGACAAGAATGCCGTGGCGATCATGAATCCGAAGATTATTTTTCGAATATCTGTTCCCACCGCACTGATTATATTTAATGCTATACGTTGGTGTAAATTCCATTTTTCTATGGCGATGGCCAACATAAATCCGCCCATGTATAGAAAGATATATTTGTGTCCATAGGCAGCTGTGGTCGTATGTAGTTCTACGCTTTTTGTCATTGGAAAAAGAATAATGGGCAGTAAGGCCGTTACGCTAATTGGGACCACCTCAAAAACCCACCATAACGCCATCCAAACAGTGACCCCCATTACGGAATTGGCTTTTTCGGGAAGTCCCTCGAAGGGGGGATAAGAAAATCAGGAGGAAGAAAAGCGGACCTAAAGCAGATATGAATACTTTTGATTGAAACATTGTTAAATATATAACTACAAATTACAGAACATTTATTTTTTAACAAAAAAATAAATAACTCTTATATTTTACCATTTTTTATTAATTTAGTTACAAAACAACTTATATGAAAAATCAAATCAAATGGACAGTCCTATTGTTTTTAGGATTTATCCAGATGACTTTGCCGCAAAACATCATTCGTGGAACGGTTCGCGATGCGAGTGGTCCACTGCCAGGAGCCAATGTCATTGAACAAGGAAGCACCAATGGTGTGAGTACAGATTTTGACGGTAATTTCGAAATAAATGTACCCGACGGTGCTACTCTTGAAATTAGCTACACTGGATTTATTACACAAAATGTTGAGGTAGGAAATCAATCTACCCTCGATATTTTGTTGGAAGAGGACACGGGCTTATTACAAGAAGTTGTTGTCACAGCTTTAGGGTTTACTGAGAAACGCGACAAACAAGGTTCCACCTCTGCAATTGTTAGTACAAAAGCTGTTGTTCGTTCAGGTGAAACTACCCTAGCCAATACCCTAAGTGGTAAGGCATCAGGTTTAAGAATTTCTCGTTCTAATGGAGATCCTGGAGCAGGGAGTGCCATTCGAATTCGTGGGGCAAATACGATCTTAGGAGATAGTGATCCGCTTATTATTGTGGATGGTGTTCCTATGAACAACCAAACGTCTTACGCAGGAGGAAATAGTTTGACTGGGGGTCGTTCTGGTGGTATTACACAAGGATCGCGTATTAACGATATTAATCCTTCTGATATTGCTTCGGTCCAAGTACTTAAAGGTGCATCTGCCGCTGCTCTTTGGGGGAGTAGAGCTGCTAATGGGGTAATCGTTCTAACGACAAAAGAAGGGCAAAAAGGAAAAGCTAAAATTACATATTCGTCAACCTTATCGTTTGACGAAGTTTCAGAGCGTGTTCCGTTACAAACAACTTTTGGTCAGGGACGAGGGGGTGTTTATGGAGCTACACGTGCTGAGTCATGGGGAGACTATATTCCAGACCGTTCTGGAGCTGCCGACGAATTTGATAATTCTGGTGGATTTTTTACAGCAGAAAATGGGACAGTTTATTACCCAATAACAGCAAAAAATTCACGTCAAACTTTTTTAGAAAGCAATTGGGACTCCATATTTAGAACAGGGACTTTTTGGCAAAATGACTTATCTATTAGTGGCGGGACAGAAGGAAACACTTATTTCTTTAGTTTATCCAATCTTCAACAAGATGGTATTATGAGAGAAGCAGCCTATGATAGAACAAATTTAAGGTTTAACTACAAGGCAAAATTGAATGATTATTTAACATTCTCAAACAAAGCTGCCTATACCTATACTTTTTCTAATCGTATCCAACAAAGTTCAAATACTGCAGGGATTATGTTAGGTTTATTGCGTACCCCACCAGATTTTGATCAACGCGATTATATCGGTACGTACACAGATAGCTCAGGACAAGAGTTTGTTAGACGTCATCGTTCTTATCGTCGTTACCAAGCTAATAGTGATAATCCGATTTACAACAACCCACTTTGGACTTTGTTTGAGCAAACAGCAAATACTACAGTGAATCGTTTCACGATTACTCCACAATTGACTATCGATCCTACGGATTGGTTGCAATTGATTGCTAGAGCAAATGTTGATGTTGCTGATGACTTGAGGGTGTATTTCTTTCCTATTGGAAGTGCTGGAAATGGTCGTTTGACGGGAGGGTACCAAGAAGACGAAATAGCTAACCGCGATGTGAACTTTGATTTTATTGGGCGTGGACAATTTGAGCTCACCGACAACATCGATTTAACAGCCACGGTAGGTTGGAGTTTAAATGACAGGACGTATCGAAGAAATTCTGGTAATGTTACAGGGTTTTTGGTGAACTCTACGAAACAAACAACTTCATTAAATACATCTTCAGAAGCTTCTACTTTCCAAAACTTTAACACTTATAGGAAATCAAATAGAGCTTATGCTATTTTAAATTTTGATATAGCTGACGAATTATTCATCAATTTAACGGGTGCAAGCGAAGCTGCTTCTACGATCAAGGGAACTTTCTTCTATCCATCAGCTGATGTAGCATGGAACTTTACAAATTCTGCTGTAAGTTCGGATTTACTTTCCTTTGGGAAATTGCGATTTTCTTACGGGCAGGTAGGTGTTCAACCATCTCCTCATCAGTTTGAAACATTAGCAGAGGGAGGATTTTCGTATTCTTCTTACAGCGATCCACTTGAAATTAATTCGTTTGGAGGAGGTTTCCGTCTTGATAATAACTTAGGAAATCCAAATCTAGAACCTGAAATCAAAACAGAATTTGAAATCGGTACTGATCTTCGCTTTTTGGATAATGATCTAACGCTATCCATGACCTATTATCAAAATAAAATCGATGATATTTTATTAAATGTAAGTTTATCTCCATCCTCAGGTTTTGCTACTCAATATGGTAATTATGGAGCAATGGAGAATACTGGTTTTGAAGTTGATTTAGGATGGAATGCCATTCAGACACAAGACTTCTCGCTGAATGCTAGCTTAAATTGGGCAACCAACCAAAATGAAGTTACGGACTTATTCGGTACAGACTCAGTTAACCTTACTTCCGGAGCTTCGGTAAGCTCTAGAGCAATTGTTGGAGAACCCTTAGGAGTTCTATTTGGAACAGGTTCACAAACCAACCCAGACGGTAGTTTTGATTTAAATGAAGATGGTTTCCCCCAAATTACTTCAAGTCCTATAGTGTTGGGTGATCCCAATGCAGACTGGCGAGCTGGTTTAGGGTTAAATTTAACGTACAAAAAGTTTAATTTGAACGTTGTTGTGGAGCATTCTCAAGGAGGGGATTTTTCTCCAAGAACACTCCATGTATTGAATCGATTTGGGACGACACAAGTCACTGCAAATCGTGTAACTCTAACACAAGACTTAGTTAATTATGCTGGAAATACAATTCCTGCAGGAACGACCGTTCGAGGGAACATTCGTGATTTTGGAGGCGGAAATGTACTCCTAGATGAGTCGTGGTATCGAACTGGAATTGGTGGTGGATTTGGTGACAACCAAGCTTACAATTTCTCCATTTATGATGCTACCTTTACAAAGGTACGTGAACTTTCGTTGAGTTATACACTCGATTCTGCTGCCTTAAAATCTAGGACAGGATTAAGCAGTATTCGATTTACACTTACTGGGAGAAACTGGATTAATATCAATAAAATTCCTGGTATCGATCCTGAAACTAACCAGTATGGTGTTGGTAATGGATTTGGTTTAGATTACTTTACTAATCCACAGACCAAATCGACATTGTTAGCCGTATCATTTAATTATTAATCAACAGAACTATGAAAAATATATTTAAAATTTTAGCACTGTCATTGATTATTATAGTTCCTTATGGTTGTGAAGACCTTAATGAGGGCGTTAATGATAATCCCAATGACATTATTGTGGGCGATGTTGAAGAACGATTATTCCTAACAGGTGGATTGATTGCTAATGTTAACATTCAATGTTCGCATTTAAATCGCATCTCTGGTATGTATACTGGACAGTTAATTGGATTTTCTTCTTTGTATTCAAATATTTATGGATATAACTTATCTACAGTAGAATCAAACGGGGAGTGGAACTCCCTCTATGTAGGTGTTTTAACCAACATGCGGCATATTATATCAAATACCAATAATGACCTGTTAAAGGGTATTGCAATGATTGTTGAGGCACATGCCTTTGGAACGGCTGCGTCTCTATTTGGTGATATTCCATATGCTGAGGCTGGGAATCCAGAGATCCAGGACCCTGCTTTTGATGATCAAGCTAGTGTTTTCGCGGCTGTGATCTCTCGATTAGATGAAGGTATAAGTACCTTGAATGGAGCTAGTGAAGGATCAATACCCGAGGATATTTATTTTGGTGGGGACAAAGTCAAGTGGATTGCCGCAGCTAATACATTGAAAGCACGGTTTTACCTACATCAAAAGGATTATGCAAGTGCAATGACTGCCGCTCAAAGTGGAATATCTTCGTCCAATGGAGATATGAAATTCATTCCTGGTAATGTACCTGTCCTAGGTGATAGAAACCTTTTTTGGACTATTCTTGAAGGCTCTCGGGCTGGTGATATTGGAAACAGTGTTGGTGGAGTAGAAAGCTATCTTTTAACAATGATGGATAACCGTAACAATGCAAAGACCGACGAAACTGCACGTCGTGCTTTCTATACGATTGATTCGGGTAGTGGTAGTGGAAACACGGGTATCATTCAAGAATTCCAACCACAAAATATGGTGACGTATTTTGAAAATAAACTTATCATGGCAGAAGCAGCTGGCCGCTCGGGAGGAGTTTCTGCTGGAATTGGGCATCTTAACGATGTTCGTACATGGCTTAACAGTGGTGGGAATTTAAATGATAATTTTGATGGTTTAGCTCATAATTATGCGGCTTACACAGCCGATGATTTTGCTGCAGGTGGAATAGAAAACCAAGATAATATTTCCGCTGATATTGCTTTTCTACGTGAAGTCATTGAAGAGCGTTATGTTTCTGGTTTCGGAATGCATATGCCTTTTAACGACGCACGCCGTTTAAGAAAGTCCGATGCAGCCATTGCTGTACCTTTTCAACTTGTCAACGGTGATAACGCTGGGCCCCGTGTAGAGCGAATGCCTTACGCACAGAATGAGCTAAACTCTAACGAGAATGCTCCTGATGATCCAGGGATCTTCCAAAAAACCCCTGTGAATCAGTAATTTTTTACCTTAGGGCTTGTAGACATACAAGCCCTTTTTTTATTTAAATTTTTTTATTTATGCTAAAGCATCACCTATTTCTCCTACTCTTTATTTCTCTAGTCTCTAATTCTTGTAATGATTCACAGCAGAATACGTATGAAAACAGCGTTGTATCAACAGCACATCCACTAGCCACAAAAGCGGGTTTAGAAATGTATGAACAAGGGGGAAATGCGTTTGATGCAGCAGTCGCCTCGGGATTTGCGTTAGCTGTTGTTGAACCGAGTATGAGTGGACTTGGAGGAAGGCTTCAGGCTATTTATAAAATTAATGGGACTATCGCTGGCGTTGATGCGTCTACAGAAGTACCCATGAATTATGTTCAGAGCGAGACTCCTGTGCGTTATGGCTACCCCACCATTGGAATTCCTGGGGTGGTGGCAGGCTTAATTGCAGTGCATAACAAAAAGGGCCGACTATCCCTACAGCAAGTAATTGCTCCAGCTATTAGGTATGCATCTGATGGGTTCATTCTTCTACCAGGTGAAGCTAAAAGACAACAAATGGCGCACCAACAATTATTGGAATTTGAAGGAACTCGTCATCATTTTTTGGTGAATGATACACTAAGTCAACAGGCAGGCAATAGGGTTGTTCAAAAAGATCTTGCGCAAGTTCTTGGACAAATTGCAAAACTTGGAAACGCAGGTTTTTACCAAGGAGAAGTAGCCGAAAAAATGGTAGATGATTTCGCTTCAAATGGAGGAATCGTAACCCTTGAGGATTTAAAAAATTATAGTGCAAGAGATAGTAGAATACTTCAGGGTAAGTTTAATAATCATGATATCTATAGTTTATATCTTCCTTCTTTTGGCGCAATAACAATTCAAATCCTACAAATACTCGATCATTTAAATGTCCCCATTGACCAAAATCAATGGGCATATCAACATGGAAAAGCTACTGCAGCTGCATACGATTTTAGAAAAATGCAAAAGGATTCTGCTGATTTAGAACAAATCATTTCTTATGAAAAAGCCAAAGAATTAGCTAATCAAATTCAAACAAGACAAAAAATACACCACGAAAATGAAGCCATTCCTGTTTCCTG
This sequence comes from Flavobacteriaceae bacterium, assembly GCA_038143595.1. Taxonomy (GTDB): domain Bacteria; phylum Bacteroidota; class Bacteroidia; order Flavobacteriales; family Flavobacteriaceae; genus Arcticimaribacter. The sequence continues at coordinate 28,482 of JAYQME010000001.1, forward strand.
GACTTCTATCGATGGACATACAACCCACCTCACCACAGCCGATCGATGGGGGAATGTTGTTTCCTTAACCCAAACAATAGGACCAAATATGGGATCTAAGGTGGCAACCAAGGGATTAGGTTTTTTATATGCGGTGACCTTGGGAGGCTATTTAGGTAAATATCAACCTGGTGATCGTGCCAATTCTCATATTTCACCTACACTTATTGAGAAAGAGAATCAAACCGTTTTAGCTCTGGGTGCCGCTGGAGGAAGCCGAATAGTTCCTGCTATTACACAAGTGACAGATCGTTTTTTACGTCAAAACCATGAACTTAAAAAAGCACTTTCACTTCCAAGAATATACCCGTACCAGGATACATTGTGGGTTGAAAACCACTCAGGTTTAGCAGGTATTAATGCAAATTTTATACGGCCAGATTATCCTATAAAATATATCGATGAACCTGCTCGTTTTGGTCGTGTCCATGCCGTAGCAAAACAAAACAAAAAATGGGTTGGGGCTGCTGATCCTGATTGGGAAGGAACCACTGCTTATTTTCCGGCTGATGAGAACTAATCTAATTTTACTTTTTTTTATTCTTTCTTTTACCTTCTTAAAAGCGCAAAAGAAAGAGCGTCTATTGATGGTGGGTAATAGTTTCACCTTTTATTATAACCTGCCTATGACCATAGAACAATTAGCAAAAGATAGAGGTTTATGTTGGGAAGTTCATCAGTCAACAGCGAGCGGGGCTTCTTTAAAACAGCACTGGAAAGGCGAAAAACTATTGAAAACCAAGAGGAGAACAAAACAGAGAAAGTATGATCATATTGTTTTTCAAGAGCACAGCACCTATCCACTTATAGCAATAGATACGACTCAAAAATATCTCAATAAATTAGTTGAAAGATCTTCTAAAAACGCTGCAATATATCTTTACGCAACTTGGCGTTATCCTGGGATGCTTCAAAAGGAATATCCTCAGGTTTCATCCTTGAAGATTGAGAATGCCTTAGCCTCGATTCAGCCCCAGAGGGCCGTTATTCTTCCAGTAGGAAGGGCTTTTGATTTGTTTCATGCCCGTTATAAAGATCAAACACTTTTTACTTCAGATCATAAGCATCCTAATTCTATAGGAAGTTATTTAGCTGCTTGTGTGATTTTTTCAAAGATAAGCGGTCTGTCTTCAAAAGGACTTGTTCGACGTGTGGCCAAAAAGGGGAAAAAAGGGAAATATATTTTTTATTTTATAGTGGAGAAGAAAACAGCTGAACAATGCCAGCGGATTGCGGATGAAATTGTTTTTGGGAATTAAGTAGTGGGGATAACATCCGAATAGTGGTAGTGCATATACACTGATATTATTCTGGCAAAAACATGAGAGAATTCCTGTCTATTTTCACTTTCTTGACGTAATCCCTGTCGATTCAACTCCAATTGTATGGCATCGATTTTCCCACCATCTCTTGAACCATAATTTTTTGTATTGGCTCCCCCCGAGAAGAAAGGGTCACCAACATTAGGGGCGGGATCTTGCTCAGAAGGAACCGCAGGGAATCCTTGTGCAGTTAAGAGGGTTCCCAAAGAATTGGGGCCTAGTAAAATCTGATTTAATGTTTGATTTTCGGGGTGGTTTGACACGAGGCTTTTGATAGAAATATTTGTGTTCAAATCATTGAAATTGTCCTCATTGGATGAATTTATAAGTTGTTGACTTGTAATGAGATATCCCAATTCAATTCGTTGGATGGGGTGTCCGTGTCCGTGAATAGCAATTAAGAGTCCTCGCCCATATTTTTGTGTTATATCCCTTCGATAACGTTCAATTTGTTGATGAAATAATTGCCATAGTTCATTGGAGGTTTCGTCTTGGCAAACCGAGGTTTCTAACGAACGATTCAGATCAATTTTGATACGGTGAATTTTCGTCAATACCATGTAAGGTTTTATTCCTATATCATGGAGTGCTTGTTCTAGTTGTAGGGCGATTCCCAGCGTGTATTGATCTTGTGTAGTTACGGCATTATCACAATCGCGATCATCAATCCATTGGGGTTTGAGATCTCCCCCGTGTGGAGCGACCAGTATAAGTGGAAAATTTCCCTCTTTAAAGGTGACAAACTGATCCCAATCATTCGATGGCTGTTCTTGTGTTTTTTTTACACTTATAAAAAAATAAGCATGCAAATAAAAGTAAACTATAGGTTATGAAACCATTTTTTTTATTCCTTGACATTTTAAAGGATCTAGTTTTGATATTTGAACTTTTTTTAAATATAACGTCTTTTTTTTAACAAATTAATATCTTTATTTAAGTTAACATATAAACTTGAAATTATTTGTCTTATGAAAAATTATATTATTCTCCTTTTTGGTTTTTGTTCAGTGTTATCCTTTGCTCAATCTGACCGCATATTGAAAGAGCTGGAGAATAATCAAGCCTACTATGCTAATATTGCTTTGCAAATCTGGGAGTATGCTGAAATGGGATATCAGGAGGAAAAAAGTAGTACTTTATTACAAAAAACACTTTCCGACGCTGGGTTTACCATCAAAAAAGGAGTGGCTGGAATTCCAACCTCTTTTATTGCAGAATATTCCAATGATGGTCCAGTGATTGCTATTTTGGGAGAATATGCCGCTCTTCCAGGACTCTCACAGAAAGCTGTTCCATATAAAGTTTCAAATCAAACGCGTGCCGGCCATGCCTGTGGGCATCATTTATTTGGGACGGCTTCTGCTGCTGCTGCGATTAGTTTAAAAGATTTTTTAATAAAAAGTAAAACCAAAGGAACCATTCGTTTTTATGGCTGTCCTGCTGAAGAAGGGGGTCTGGGAAAGTATATATGACCCGTGCTGGATTGTTTAGTGATGTTGATGTGGCTTTGCATTGGCATGCTGATGATGAAAATTCTGCAAGTCCTAGACCTGCATTGGCGAATAAGTCGGCAAAATTTCGTTTTTATGGTCGCTCTGCTCATGCTGCGGGTGCTCCTCAAGAAGGTCGTTCAGCTCTGGACGCCGTTGAGGCTATGAATTATATGACCAATCTTATGCGTGAACATATGGATACTTCAGCACGTATTCACTATGTAATTACTCATGGTGGCGAGGCACCCAATGTTGTTCCAGATTTCGCTGAAGTGTATTATTATTCACGGCACCCGAAGCGTGATGAAGTGATTACCCTTTTTGATCGAATTGTTAAAGCCGCAGAAGGTGCAGCGATGGGAACTGGAACCACAATGGATTATGAAATGATTGGTGGTACCCATGACTTATTGTATGTTCCACGATTCCAAAAAATGGTGCATCGTAATTTTATGCGAATAGGGGGGTATAGCTACAATGCCAATGAAATGGAATTTGCTGAATCGATTTCAAAGACCCTGAATAAACCATTAAACCTTGATTACATTCAGAGTGTTGCTCCATATGATATTAATGCAAAAGCGGGGGGTTCAACCGATGTGGGAGACGTCAGTTATTCCGTTCCCACGGCAGGTCTTCGAGGCGCTACTTGGGTGCCAGGTACTCCTGCGCATAGTTGGCAAGCGGTAGCGGCAGGAGGGACCTCTATAGGTATAAAAGGAATGATGATAGCTGCCAAAGTATTGTCGCTTACTGGGATGCAACTTTTTGAAAATCCATCCTTAATTGAGGAGATACAAAACGACTTCAACGATATTCGGGGCGAGGATTTTCAATATATCCCTTTACTTGGGAACCGTGAACCCGCACTCAATTATCGAAATTAATACCTCTTTTTTGAATTAACACTCAGACTAGTCGACCGATTATGCAAATCAAATTCTATAAAGTGCCACTCAAAAAAAGATTTCCTTTACGCATTAGTAGAGGGGTTAAAGGCGATAGCTATAATGTATTTGTTCGTGTTATCAAAGATGGAATAGAAGGCTGGGGAGAAGCAGCCCCTGGGAAAAATGAGAATGCCGATACACCCGAAAAGGTTGTTCTTGAACTCAACCGACTTATTGAAACAGACCTTAAGGGGTTAAGTATTTATGATATTGAAGCACGAGCAAGATTATTAAAAATAGCTCCCTGCGCCTATGCAGGCCTAGATATTGCACTCTGGCATTGGAAGGCTAAAAAAGCAAATATGCCACTTTATCAACTACTTGGTTTTCCATTACCAACACAACCCACTTCTATGACTATTGGTATTAATCCTCCAGAAGTTGTACGTGAACGAATTCCTCTTTTACTCAAAGGAAATCGATTTAAATCTCTTAAAATTAAATTGGGAAGTCCAGAGGGTATAGAAGCTGATAAGGCCATGTTTAAACAAGTTTTAAGCTCTACCACTTCTTATGAAGTAAAAATTCGTATTGATGCCAATGGAGGCTGGGATTTATCCTCCGCTATAGAAATGAGTCATTGGTTAGCAGAATTTGGCGTTAGTTATATAGAACAACCGTTAAAAGAGGGGAATGAACATGAGCTAAGAGACATACATCAGGCATCAGTTCTTCCTATATATCTTGATGAATCTTGTCGATTTTCATATCAAATTCCTCATTGGGCAACTACAGTACACGGTGTCAATTTAAAACTGATGAAATGCGGTGGGATCACCGAAGCACTTCGTATTATTTTTACAGCAAAAGCATTTGGACTCAAAACTATGATTGGGTGCATGGGCGAGTCTTCTATTGCTATTGCTGCTGGTGCAGCTCTTTCAGGTATACTAGATCATGTCGATTTAGATTCTCACTATAATCTTGCACCAGATCCATCTACAGGAATTTCTTTAGCTTCTGGAATCACTATGCCAAACCCAAAGGCAATCGGCCATGGAGCAAAATTAAAATCAGATACAAATGCTACAGAACTCAGATAAATTATCAATTTTTATGCCCGGACACCTTCAGAGTGATTACGGAAAAATGGGCTTTGGAGTATTACGGTATACACAAAATGAAGTTGTTGCAGTAATTGATCCTGAAAATGTTGGAAAATCATTACAAGCGATTACAGGAATTCCCCATAGAGCGCCTATTGTCGAAAATATTGATGAAAGTATAACGCGAGGAGCGAATGTCTTGGTTATTGGAATATCACCCTCTGGAGGTCGTATTCCCGAAGAGTGGCTTGTAACCATTGAAGATGCAATTTCAAAAGAAATGTCTATTGTGAATGGGCTTCATGATTTATTACATCCTCGATTTGGCCACCTATTAAAGGCTAAACAATGGATTTGGGATGTTCGTGTTCCTCAAACCGTACCCCCTGTGGCCTCAGCCCAAGCAATGAAACTCGATAATATACGTTTGTTATTTATTGGAACTGACATGGCAGTAGGAAAAATGACAGCTGGTCTAGAATTATATCATTGGCTTAGAAAAAAGAAACGTTCCGTGGGTTTTGTCGCTACTGGTCAAATAGGTATTACCGTTACAGGACAAGGGATTCCCTTAGATGCATTTAAAGTGGATCTCGCATGCGGAGCAGTAGAAGAGGCAATTCTCGACCAGCAAGGACATGATATTATACTGGTCGAAGGACAAGGTTCGTTGCTCCACCCGGGAAGTACAGCTACTTTGCCTTTGATGCGAGGGAGTTGTCCAACCCATATGATTTTGTGTCATCGTGCAGAAAAAACACATCTTAAATATCCTGAACACATTAAGATTCCATCATTGAGTAAGTTCATATCTTTGAACGAGGAATTGGCTACTGTGGTCGGAACTTATCCGAATGCGAAAGTCATAGGTATTGCTTTAAATACTAGCGCCCTTTCGGATAATAAAGCCGAAGAATTCATAGCTAAAACCGAATCTGAAACAGGGATTCCCACTTTTGATTTAGTTCGTTATGGAACAAATCATTTGGGTGAGCTAATTGAACGATTAATCGTTTAAACATTGAAAGGAGAATCAGTTTTGGAGGTTTTCAACGATATAGATACTCAAATTGTACGTCTTTACAACCTATGGTTGTGGCGATAATGAAGTCGGAGTAACTAGGCAGATAATGGTTAAAAAAAAGGTGCGATATACGCACCTTTTAAATTTATTATAGAGTTTACAACCCCTATAAAGCTTCTATCATTTTAGCAATTTTATTTCGTTCTTCTTCTGCAAGATCTGCATCCACAAGAATACGACCGCTATATTCATCTGTTATAATCTTTTGTCTTGATGCTATTTCCATTTGTACCTGAGGTGGAATAGTGAAAAATGATCCTCCAGAAGCTCCACGCTCAACAGGAACAACCGCTAATCCATTTTTAACGTTTCCTCTAATTCTCTTATAGGCTTTTAAAAGACGATCTTCAATAAGGCCTTCAAAACGTTCTGATTGTTCAATTAAGAGACCTTCTTCCTTTTCCGTTTCTTTCATTATCTCATCAAGCTCATTTTTCTTAGCATCGAGATGTTTTTGTTTATCGTCCATTTGTTCCGTAAGGGAAGCAATGGTTTCGTTTTTAAGCTCTGTTTTAGCTTTAAGTTCTTTTATTTTTTTCTCCGCTAATTCAATTTCTAACTTTTGAAATTCTTCTTCTTTTACGATAGAATTGTATTCGCGATTATTACGGACATTATTAAGTTTATCAGCGTATTTGGTAATAAGCTCTTTGGCAACTTCAATGTTGTTCTTAAATTCTTTGATAGAAAGATCAAACTCTGTAAGGTCACCTTTTAGTTTATCTAGTTTAACTCCCATCCCTTGGATTTCATTCTCCAAGTCCTCTACCTCAAGAGGTAATTCTCCACGAACATTTCTTATTTCGTCAATGCGGGAATCAATTATTTGTAAATCAAAAAGCGCTCTTAGCTTTTCTTCAACGGTGATTTCTTTTTTTTTGGCCATAATTTAGAAGTACTTTACTGGATTAGTGTTAACTTCAGATAAAGTGAATGCAAAATTAGGGATTTTTTTTGTAAGAAACTCGTGGATTAATTTTTTTGTGAAATGCTCAGTTTCATAATGACCTGCATCCACTAAAAGTAAGTCCGTTTCAGCCTTAAAAAAGTCATGGTATTTAAGGTCCGCTGTAATGAGAGCATCTGCTCCTTGCTTTTTAGCTGCATCGATACAAAAACTTCCAGAGCCCCCTAAAACAGCTACTTTTTTAATTTTATTCTTGGTGCTAGAAGAATAGCGAATGAAAGGTGTTCCTAATTGTGTCTTTACATGTGCTAGAAAATCCTTGAAGGGCATGGCTTCGGGTAACTCACCTATACTCCCCATTCCTATGTTTGGATTAGTATTTTTGATTTCAATTAGCTCATAAGCAACGGATTCGTAGGGGTGGGATTCATGTAGTGCGCTAATGACTTTATTTTTTACATGTCTAGGAACAATTACCCTTATTTCTTCTTCCTCGGTTGTTGTTAATTCATTTTTCACTCCTATTTGAGGAGTACTCTTTTCATTTCCTTGATACCTACCTTGACCTGTTACGGAAAAACTACAATGAGAATAATTTCCAAGCTTTCCGGCTCCAGCTAAATAAAGAGCAGAACGAATTTCTTCTGCATCGTGTTTGGGTACATAAGTCGTTAGATGTAATAGGGTGTTGTTTTTAGGGAGTAGTATTTGTTGATTCTTTAATCCTAAATTTTGACCCAATTGAAAACTTATGCCTTGGGAGTGATTGTCTAAGGCTGTATGGATGGCGTAAATAGCAATTTTATTTTCAATGGCTTTTAAAACTATTTTTTCCACATAGTTTTTGCCAGTAATCGATTTTAATCCATTAAAAATAATAGGATGGAAGCAAATGATAAGTGTACATTTTTTTTGGATAGCCTCATCTACTACTCCTTCTGTAACATCGTGGGTAATCATAGCATTTTGACAAGTTGCATTTTGGTTTCCAACCAAAAGGCCAACATTGTCAAATTCTTCAGCATAAGTTAAAGGAGCCCATTCCGATAGAATGTTTGTAATTTCTTTTATGATCATTATATTTCCTTTTTTAAGGCTATTGAATGTTTTATTGAAAGTGTATCTTTACGAAGATAATGATATTTTATATGCGGTTTTTACGCTTTTTCCTTTTTCCATTTTCCTTTTTTTACATGCTAGTTACAAGCTTTAGAAATGTCCTTTTTGATTGGGGTGTGTTTAAAGAGCATGTATATAACGTAACAACTATAGGTATTGGAAATTTATCTCAAGGTGGAACGGGAAAGTCAGTAGCGATAGACTATTTTATTAGTCAATTTAAAAAAAAATACGCACTGACTGTTCTCAGTCGGGGCTATGGAAGGCTGAGTAAGGGTTTTCAACTAGCTACACAAGAATCTACTGCAAACACAATTGGTGATGAGCCATTGATGTTTTTTCAAAAACACCCTACCCAAAGAATAGCTGTTTGTAATAGCAGGAGAAAGGGGATGGAAATCTTGCTTAACGAATCAACAAGTAATTACCCACCTATTTACCTATGGGATGATTGCTTCCAGCATCGGTGGGTTAAACCCAATTTAATGATATTACTCACAACCTATGATAAGCCTTTTTTTAAAGACTTTGTTATCCCTGTGGGTAAATTAAGAGAGCTATCAGAAGGTGCATCGAGGGCTAAAATTATTATCGTGACTAAATGTCCTAAGGATTTAACCGATAAACAAAGGAAGGATTTTGAAGAAAAAATCCAGTTAAAGTCAGATCAACACTTGTTTTTTTCCAAAATCAAGTATGCATCACATGTTCAAAATAATCAAAGAGAACTCTCTCTCCGTTTACTTGAAAAAATATCTTTTGTATTGGTTACAGGCATAGCAGACTCCTCACCAATGGTTCGTTTTTTGAAAAGCAAGTTTTATACTTTCGAGCACATGAACTTTAGTGATCATCATATTTTTACGGATAATGATGTAAAGAAAATTAAAGAAAAGAGCAACGGTAGGATGGTGCTAACCACACAAAAAGATTATGTTCGTTTATCTACCAAATTCCCTTCCGAGTTACTGTTCTTTTTGCCTATTGAAATGGAGATATTAGCTGATCAAGAACGAGAGTTGTTAAAGCTAGTTAAGCAGGAAGCAAGGATCAATTAGAGGATTAGGTAAGGTGCTTTTGGGCCTTATAGGAAGAACGAACTAAAGCGCCACTTTCTACGTGTCTAAAGCCCAGGTCTTTTCCAATGGCTTCATATTTCTCAAATTGTTCTGGTGTAATAAATTCCTTAACTCCCAAGTGTTTCTTTGTTGGTTGTAGGTACTGACCTATTGTGACCACATCTACATCAGCCTTCCGAAGATCATGAAGGGTTTCTATAACCTCTTCTTCTTTTTCTCCTAAGCCCAACATTATCCCTGATTTAGTTCGGTTAATCCCTTTGGCCTTAAGGTACTTTAAAACAGCCATACTTTGATCATACTTAGCTTGAATACGCACTTCTCTAGTGAGTCTTCTTACTGTTTCTATGTTATGGGAAACGACCTCTGGGTTGGCCTTGACAATTCTGTCTAGATTTCTTTCGTTACCTTGGAAATCTGGGATAAGGGTTTCTAAAGTAGTTGAAGGATTCATTCTTCTTATGGCTTGAATGGTTTCCCCCCAAATTATGGAACCTCCATCTTTTAGGTCATCTCTATCAACAGAAGTAATTACGGCGTGTTTAATTCCCATAATTTTGATAGAGCGTGCTACTTTTTCAGGTTCTTCCCAATCGACTGTTTCGGGACGACCGGTTTTTACCCCGCAAAAACCACATGAACGGGTACAGATATTACCTAATATCATAAAGGTAGCTGTTCCTTCTCCCCAGCATTCGCCCATATTTGGGCAACTACCTGAAGTACAAATTGTATTGAGGTTGTATTTATCAACGAGCCCCCTTAATTCAGTGTATTTTTTACCTGTGGGCAACTTAACGCGAAGCCATTTTGGTTTTTTTGTCGGTTGTGGTTTTAAATCAGTCTGCATATACAATCTTTCTTCGTTTACAAATATACAAACTTATGCAGCGATAAAAACAAAGCCTACAGCAAAAAGTGATAACAGAATAATTCCAATTAAACTTAAAAACCGAAGACTTTTTGAAGGACGCGCATGCAAAGGCATTTGGTCACTTGTGACCAAACGAAAATTTAAAATCGCATAAAAAGGAGCTGTGATAAAAGAAAGAACCGTAGCAATTTGTACAAGTGTTCCCATTTCACTTAAAAGAAATGTAAAGATTCCTAGTGTGCCCAGGGAAAGAACAATTAACCAGAACCGATAGCTGAGTATCTTCTGGTTTTTAAATAGTAACTGGCTAGATCTTTCCATTGCTCTAGGGGAAGCATCTAGGGTAGTTAATGTTGTGCTAAACATAGTGGTGAATGCTGCTATGACAATAAATAGATAAACTTCGTTTCCTAGCGTTGAGGTGTAAAGCTCTATCAATTGATTAGCAAATGCACCTCCAGCATTTGAAAAAGAAGTTCCACTTCCATACATGACCAATACCCCTAGGGCCATAAAACAAATGCCAAGAAAAAAAGTAACGAGGTATCCGACATTAAAATCAAAGAGTCCTTGTTGTAATTTAATGGATTGAAGTTGGTTTTTTTCTAGGGTCCAAAGGGAATTCCAAACCGAAATATCTAGGGGTGCAGGCATCCATCCCATAAAAGCAGCTAAAAAGACGATAGAAGCCCCTTCTGGGATAATTTGCCTATAACTGAGCGGAGTAGTATTCTGATTGGCCGCAAAGGTCACCGCAATGACTGTGCTAATCGTTAAGACAAAAATAATCCACTTAATTATTTTATCTAATCGTTGATAACCTCCGTACCATAAAAGTAAGGCACAGCTAGTTGTTATGATTACACTCCAGAAAATTAAACTTGCCTCAAAACCAAACAATAAAGAAGCTAATGAGGCGGTAACTATGGTTACCGCTGTTTGAATAGTAAACATAGAGCCTAAACTTAGAAAGAAAAAACTCCATAGGTATCCTTTTCCAAGGCCTAAGTAACCGTCTAATAAACTTTTATTGGTAGTTAATGCATAGCGAGTTCCATACTCAAAAAAAGGGTATTTAAATAAGTTAGCAATGATTAATGCCCAAATTAAACCCCAACCATAATCAGCCCCTGCTCTTGTGGATTGAACAAGATGAGAAACCCCTATGGCTGCACCAGCGAATAAAAATCCAGGCCCAAGTTGCTTAATTAATTTATTCATTCTTCTTTAATTTTTTCTGCTAATAATTTTTTGGCACGTAAGAGGGTTACCTTAATTGTATTTAGTGGCGCGTGGGTGATTTTTGCAATTTCTTTATAGGATAATTCATCAAAGTAGCGAAGTCTTAGGATATGCGAGTATTTAGGGTTTAACTGTTTAATCTTATCAAGTAATTGTCTTAAATTTTGATTAATAATAAGTAAATCTTCAGGGGAGGGGTTTTCATCGGTTAATTGAGAAAACTGCTGTTTTTCGATGGAGGTTAATTCCAATTGTGAAGCAGAATTTTTACTTCTATGGTGATCGATTTGTATGTTTTTAGAAATGGTAATCAGCCATGTTTTAAATGAAAAAGATGCGTCGAAGGTGTTTATTTTATCAAAAGCTTTAGCGAGGGTTTTTAAAGCCATTTCCTCAGCCAATAATTCGTCTTTTAGTTGCTTTAATAGGTACGAGTACACATAGTCCCAATGGGTGTCAAATAATATCCCATATGCTCGTTGGTTGTTTAACCGTGCCTGATCAATAACTTCGTTGATTTCTTCAGAATTCATCTAAACGAATATAATCAAAAAGCTTAAAATAAGTAGATTTTAGCCTTTACTGACCTCCGGATTTTTACATTCTTGTTCTTCGGGTAACTTACCACAAAAACTACAGGCTTCCCCCTCTTTATTTAAAAAAGGACTCTGGCTAGCGCAAGTACCTGCGAATTTACCATCTTTTTTAACTAAAATTTTAATGGCAATTCCTGCAAATGCAAGTCCAATAAGCACAATACTAATCAATACAAGTTTCACGCAGAAGGTTTAAATGATTTATATCCAAATATATTTTTCAAAAATAGTTGATTTTTAAGAATAGCTCAAAAAAAAGAGAAAACTAATTTTTATAGGCTGCCCTTAAATTTTACCAGCTATTACCTAGATCTTACCAAGTATTACATAGGCTGCTATTTAGAGTAAATTTAAAATGATCTTTAAACACCAATAACTATATAATATTTTAGATGTTACAGCCCTACAATAAACTATCCATAAAAAAAAATTGAATTATCTCCTAAGGAGAATACATTACTTCGAGCTTACGCGCATGGACTAAGTGAACAAGAGATCATTGAGATTATTAATTTTAAAGAGTTAGAATTAAAATTAATCACCCTAAGACCTTTTAGAAAATTTGAGGTCAAAAAAACAGGTTGGAAAACCCATAACCCAATAAAAGTAAAAGTAAGTTTAATAGGAAAATTAGAAATAATATAAAATAAAGAGGTCTTTCTTTTCATGTAAAAAATCATTGACATGAGATTTTGTCAATACCTAACCCATTACGATTTCATAAATAAATATAGTGTTGTGGTTTGATTGAAAAGGTTCTGAAAAGAGAGCTTCTTTATTTTTTACTAAAGATTAGCGTAATAAATTTTTAGAAAATTGAAGCAGTAAATTAATGCAACAGAAAATTTTAAAAAAACTCCAGTAATAAAACCAATAAATGATCCAAAAGCGGCTTTCAACGCCTCCTTGTTTGGGGTGTCGTTTAGTTTTTCTCCTGTATAGGCTCCAATAAAAGGGCCAATAAGAATCCCTAAAGGACCTAGGAATAAAAGACCAAAAATCAAACCAATTGTAGAGCCAATAATTCCTTTTTTACTTCCTCCAAATTTTTTTGTACCCAAGGCAGGTATGATGTAATCCAATAGAAAAACAGCTAAAGCGATAAGAAAAGTAATCGTTAAAAAAGTAGTATCTGACTGAATTCTTTCGCTTTGATGTAAAACAAATAGACCTAACCAACTTGTAAGTGGACCCGGTATAATGGGGATAAAACTTCCTAAAAGCCCCAAAAAAGCAAGTAATAATCCTGTGATTTCTAATATTAAGTCCATCGTAATCCTTTTATTGTTTCTTCCTGTAAAGTAAAAAAAATTGTAAATTTATGGGGTATAAATCTAAATTCAGTTGATCCATGAAAGCAAACTTAACCCTACTTACAATTTCTTGTACCTTTTTTCTTTTTTAAGTTGTGATTCCTTCTCGACCACTACACATACACCACAGCAAATTAAAAAAGCTTCCAGTTGGTCGGAAACAGATCAGCCACCCACTTTTAAAAGTTGTGAAAACTTAGCCCAAGAAGAACAGTTTGATTGTTTTAAAAGCTCGCTAACTTCCCTAGTAGATAATGCTTTGTATGAAGTTGAATTAATTGCTAATCAGGAAATAGATGAAGAGTTAGTCTTAGTTGTTGAGGTAACAGATGCTGGAGAGATTAATTTAAAATCAGTTGAAAATTCAGCTTATGCTTTTGAGGCAATACCCAATCTTTCATCTGTTTTAGAAGATGCAATAGCTTCTGCTCCCGAAGCAGTTGCTGCAGTTAAATCTAATGTTGGAGTAAATGTGACTTCGCAAATTAAATTACCGATAAGGATTACTGCTTCTGTACAAGAGTAATCATGGCAGAGAGAATCATTTTAGGGATCGATCCTGGAACAACCATTATGGGATTCGGGTTAATTAGTGTGAATAAAAATAAGATGAATTTCATGCAATTAAACGAATTGCAATTATCTAAATATTCGGATCACTACGTTAAACTTAAAATAATTTTTGAGCGCACAATTGAATTAATTGAAAATTATCATCCAGACGAAATTGCTATAGAAGCTCCATTTTTTGGCAAGAATGTTCAATCTATGCTAAAGCTAGGTAGAGCACAAGGAGTAGCTATGGCTGCTGGTCTTTCTAGAGGTATTCCAATCACAGAATATTCTCCAAAAAAAATAAAAATGGCAATCAGGGGGAACGGTAATGCAAGTAAAGAGCAGGTTGCCCGAATGTTACAAAGTCTTTTGGGTTTTAAGACTTTGCCTAAGAATCTTGATTCAACCGATGGTTTAGCCGCTGCAGTATGTCATTATTTTAATAGTGGTAAAGGAACTACCGAGAAAAGTTATACTGGATGGAAGGCATTTGTTACCCAGAACCCCAGTAAAGTTAAATAGGCATGGGGGCCATTTATTTTCATATCCCTTTTTGTAAGCAAGCCTGCAGTTATTGTAATTTTCATTTCTCCACCTCTGCTAAGTATAAAGATCATATGCTCCCAGCCATGAAAAGAGAGCTTCTTATCAGAAAGAGAGAACTACCCTCTTCTCCTATTAAGAGCATTTATTTTGGTGGAGGGACACCTTCTTTGCTCTCAGCTCAGGAAATAAAAGTTCTTTTAGATCAAGTAAAGGCTTTATTTCCAATAGCAGAGGATGTTGAGGTTACACTAGAAATCAATCCAGATGATAATAGAGAAGATTACTTAGCCCAAATAAAAGAAGTTGGGATTAATCGACTAAGTATTGGAGTTCAATCTTTTTTTGAAGAAGAATTGAAACAAATGAATCGGGCTCATTCTGCACATGAAGCTTATCTTTTATTGGAGGAAGTAGGTGATTATTTCAATAACTTCTCTTTAGATTTAATCTATGGAATGCCACTAAGCTCACTTTCAAGTTGGAAAAAGAATATTGAAATTGCTTTAGGTTTTTCACCCCCATATTTCTAGTTATGCATTGACTGTTGAGCCCAAGACATTACTTAACCACCAAGTGGAGTCCCAAAAAATAAACTTACTATCAGAAGAAAATGTAGTTGAGCAATTCAATGAACTTGTCAAAGAATTAACACTTAAAGGTTATGATCATTATGAGTTGTCTAATTTTGGGAAGCCAGGCTTCCATTCAATTAACAATTCGTCTTATTGGCAAGGCAAACCCTATTTAGGAATTGGTCCTTCAGCCCATAGTTTTTTTGAGCAACAAAGGAGTTGGAATGTAAGCAATAACAGTCAATATATTAAATCTTTGAAATCAAATACCCTTCCTCTAGAGAGGGAAAAACTTAGTTTGGTAGATCAATATAATGAATATATTATGACAGGATTAAGAACATCTGGAGGGGTAGATTTAGACAATATAAAGCAAAAATTTGGAGATAAGTTTGCTTTGCTTTTTGAAAAACAAGCAGAAAAACATTTGCTTAATAAGCATCTTTATTGGGATGGAGATGTAATAAAATGTTCCCAGAAAGCCCTTTTTTTGGTTGACGGGATTGCTTCAGATTTATTTCTATTAAATCTTTAGTTTGTTTTTAATTTTAATTCTGCAAAGTTTTTATAGAATAGGGGAATGGTTTCAATTCCTTTGAAAAAGTTAAATAAGCCAAAATGTTCATTAGGTGAATGAATGGCATCTGTGTCTAGTCCAAATCCCATTAGAACAGGCTTCACCTCTAGAATTTTTTCAAATAATGGTACGATGGGGATACTCCCTCCATCTCTCTGGGGAAAGGGTTCAACCCCAAAGGTTTCAGTATAAGCTTTGTGCGCTGCCTGATAGCCAATGTTGTCCGTAGGAGTTACATAAGGTTCTCCACCATGGTGTGTAATTACTTCTACCTTAACACTTTTAGGGGCAATAGAACGAAAATGACTTTCGAATAAATGACCAATTTCCTCCCAGTCTTGGTTGGGCACTAAACGCATAGAGATTTTCGCATGGGCTTTACTAGGAATCACAGTTTTTGCTCCCTCACCGGTATATCCTCCCCAAATTCCATTAACGTCAAGTGTAGGCCTTATAGACTGTCTTTCTGAAGTGGTATAACCTGTTTCTCCATGCACATCATTAAGGTCAATTGATTCGATATAGTTTTTTAAATCGAAAGGGGCTTTAGACATCTCTGACCTATCTTCCTCGGAAACTTCGATCACTTTATCATAGAATCCAGGAATGGTTATCCGATTATTATGATCTTGAAGATCTGCAATCATTTTAGATAAAATATTAATTGGATTCGCAACAGCTCCACCGTATAGACCAGAATGAAGATCACGGTTTGGTCCAGTAACAGTTACTTCCATATAGCTTAATCCTCTTAGGCCAGTTGTTATAGATGGTTGTTGGTTACTTATCATACCAGTGTCTGAAATAAGGATCACATCACAACTTAGCTTCTTGTGATATTGTCTAACAAAATCTTCTAAATTGTCACTTCCAACTTCTTCCTCTCCTTCAATCATGAATTTCACATTACAGGCTAATTGATTATTCTCAACCATCCATTCAAATGCTTTAATGTGCATATACATTTGTCCTTTATCATCACAAGCTCCTCTAGCAAAAATAGCCCCCTCTGGATGTAATTCCGTTTTTTTAATAATAGGTTCAAATGCAGGATTGTCCCACAATGCTATAGGGTCTGGAGGTTGTACATCATAATGACCATAAACCAGTACAGTAGGTAGATCCTGATCAATGATTTTTTCACCATATACAATCGGGTATCCTGGCGTAGGAACAACTTCAACTTGGTCACACCCTCCTTTCTTTAGGGCTTCTGCAACCCAATCTGCAGCTTTACATACGTCATTTGCATAGGTAGAATCAGCACTAATCGAAGGGATTTTTAATAAATCGATTAATTCATTTAAATAAGTTTCTTTCTGTCTTTTAGATAGTTCTACCATTTTTGATTCTTTCTACATGATTAATATTTACAAAGATTTAAGTTTTTTAGGAGGTAAAAAATTATTTTAATAAAAACTTACTTATATTTGTGCCCGTCTAATCAAAGAGCGGGTGTGGTGAAATTGGTAGACACGCTAGATTTAGGATCTAGTGCTTCACGGCGTGGGGGTTCGAGTCCCTTCACCCGCACTCTTAAGCTTAACTAAACCTCAGTGTGTACTGAGGTTTTTTTTTATCTACTAGTTTCAGAATTTTAAACAAAATCAGAGGAATACTTAGTGATGCGCAACCAGACAAGACTATTTTTTTACATTTGTAAGCGAAAACACTGTTGTTTTAAAAAATAAATAACTAACCTAATAGACCAAGTAGGTTTACTTTTCTTCTATGAGATATTCTAAAAGTCAAATTTTCCGTTTTTTTATTATCGTAGTCACTGGTATGGGTTTGATTCTCAGGTTTTGGGAGGATGTATACACTATTATTGAGCATAGCTAGGGACATGAGAGAAGAAATGATCAGAGGTCAAGATGCACTTAAAGGTTGTTTATTTACAGGATGTGCTTGCTTTCTGGTGGGTACTTTTTTACTTGTTCTTTTTGTGTTTAGAACAGTTATTTTTTGAAAATAAATTTATCCAATTTAATGTCGTCTAATCCTTGGTGATCAAAAGGATACTCCATATCATCTTGAATGTTATAAAGAGAAATCAGAATAAAATTACTTAAGAAAACAACAAAAAAAGTTAACCACTGTGGGTTTTCAAGTCCAATTTTATTGATAATTGTAGGGGTGTATATTAAGGGGAACATGTAAATAAAAACCTTACAATATGCCTTTAGGCTAATGGGTGTTCTGTGAATGTGAATGGCAATACAGTTTTCAACACCATCATGTGCCTTTTGAAGAAAACCGTACACTTTAGATTTTACGCCACTTGAAATGGTGTCGGGTTTATCATCCATATATTGGATAAGTTGGTTAAATGAATTTTCAAGTGCATCTTTTTTCTTCTCTTTACCTTCTAAATGAGCGATAAGTTGTTGGGCTATTTCTTGGGTCTTATTAATTCCCTCTTCCTTTTCATTGGCGGACATTTTATTACTCCCCTTAAAAGTGTAAATGATTCCATACAGTGCGCTCTTCATTTTACTTAGGTGCTCCAATGCTTTTTCTCGTCTCCTAAAGGCCCCTCTGATGGCGAAAACCAAAGGAAAGATAATGGCAATACTTATTAAAGTTAAATCGATATTGTAAGTGATTTCATATTTATAGCAAATAAAAGGGACTATAAATGAGATGACTAATGAATAAAATGTACGATGGTTGATTATTGAAAAATACTGATTCACTTTAGATTTTATTTTTAACTTTATAGATATTATTAACTATATATAATGCAATATATGAAACAATTCATAATCCTCTTCTTCTGTGCTTCATTAATGTTTGCTCAAGAAGGTCTTTTTTCATCCACAGAAGCGCTAGATGCTAAAATTGCCTTTTCTCCAAAAAAAATAAGGAAGAGTCATAATGACACGGTCTATTTTGACACACCGCTTCAATACAAAGTGGATGAGGAATGGCTAGAAATGCCGATTGGAATTCGAGCAAGGGGGAATTTTAGAAGATCCACTTGTTATTATCCACCTATCAAAGTTGATTTAAAGAAAGGAAAAACAAAAGGAACTCTTTTTAAAGGTCAAAAGAAACTAAAGCTTGTCCTTCCTTGTTTACAGCAAAAAGATAAAAATGATAATATCCTTAAAGAGTTAATGGTTTATAAATTATACGAACTTGTAACTCCTTACCATTTTAAAACAAGACGTTTAAGCCTTCAATTCACTGACCAGAATAAGAAAAAGCCAGTGGTAGAAACGTTAAATGCCTTTTTAATTGAAGATGATAAGAAAATAGCAAAACTTCATGAGGGTAAGGTGTTTGAGCGTTATATACACCCAATGGCAATGGACGCCGATGCTTCTATTAAGAACGCTTTATTTCAATATATGACTGGTAATACAGATTTTTCCGTGGCTTACCAGCATAACGGAAAACTATTATATGTTGGAAAGAAGATTATTCCTTTACCTTACGATTTTGATATGTCCGGGTTTATTAATCCTAGCTATGCTGTAGTTAACCAAACCTTAGGTATTGCGAATATTAAGGAAAGAAAATATAGAGGGTTTAAACGTAAAGATGATCAGTTTTTGAGTGTCAGAGACCACTTTATCGGTCAAAAAGAGGCCATGTATAAAGTGATGGAAACTTACAAGGCAGACTTTGAAAACCCAAAAGAATACGACGAGGCTTTTGCTTATTTAGAAAGTTTCTTTGAAATTATCGAAGATGAAGCTAGTTTTAGAAAAAACGTTATTGAGGCTGCTAGGACTAAATAAATAAAAACTTAATTTTTTGATAGCACCGCCATCATTTTATCAAATATGGCGGTGTTTTCGTATATGCCTCTGAAATTCTCAGCGCCTACTCCCATAGCGAAAACAGGAACCATACTTGCGGTATGACCGCCAGTTACGAAGCCCCCCTTTGGTGAAAAACTTTTGATATCACCAGAAGAAATCCCTAATCCCCCTGTTTCATGATCAGCAGTTACGACTAATAAAGTGTTTGGATTATTTTTTACATAATCTACTGCGACCCCAATGGCCGCATCGAAATCCTTGAATTCACTAATGATGTAATTGAGGTTGTTTCCATGTCCTCCCCAATCTATTTGAGAGCCTTCCACCATTAAGAAAAAGGGGTCCCCTTTTTCATCAAATTTATTGAGAACAGAGGTTACTGCCTCATCTAAATTAGGATCTCTACCGTCTGCAATAGGAAGTGGCTCATCATTATTGGTAAAGTAGCCAATTTTATCTGACTTTGCCGAATTGAATTTTTTTAATGAATTGACTATGTCCCATTCAGTCATTTCATCGATCAAATCTTTACCATCATTTCTGCGGTTAAAGTGTCTCATTCCTCCACCGATAAAGTAATCGACATCACTTTCACTCAATTGATGGGCAATTTCTTGATATTCTTTTCTGGAAATTACTTTTGCATAAAAAGATGCAGGGGTTGCATGGACTATACTAGAAGTTGCGATTAAGCCACTGCGATACTTTCTCTCTTCGCATAATTCTAAAATGGAACTTGTTTTTACATTTTTACTTGTAATCCCAATCACCCCATTTAGTGTTTTAATACCACAAGCCATTGCTGTCCCAGATGCTGCTGAATCTGTAACCAAAGAATTGCTAGAATGGGTCTTTTGTAAGCCGATATTTGAAAATTCCTCTAAATGAGTTTGGTTATTGTTGGCATACATACCCGCCGTAATTTGAGAAAGGCCGGTACCATCACCAATCATAAGGATGATATTCGTCGGGGAAGTTTGTGCAGTACTTATAGACAAGAAAAATAGAAGTCCATAAAATAAATAGTAGGTTTTCATAGAAAAATAGTTAACCAGCCTAAATTACACATAATCATTTATTGTAATGTGTTTTTAAGAAATAAATTATTTTTGAAGTAGCCCCTTTGTTAGATTCTAAATAGGTTTTATTTATTTCTCCCATCTGTTGTTCTAGCAATGGCTTTTCCTTTAGCGTATAATAGAACAGATCAAACTCTTGCGCAGAGGTTACACTTTTTACTCCACCAAGTTTAATTAGATCGTTAGCCTCGGGATAACGTTTATAATTCCGTCCAATAATCACAGGAATACCAAAAGCAGTAGCTTCAAGTATGTTATGTAAACCTGTTTTTCCCATGGCACCCCCAACATAAGCTGCATTTGCATAGGAGTAAGCAGAGGCTAAAACACCAATGCAGTCTAATAAAAGAACCCTTTTATTTTGATCTTTTGACTTTTCGTAAGTAGACCACTTCGTATAGGGAACAGTTAATTCATTTTCAATTTTTTTAATGCTGCTTGGGTCAACTTTATGGGGTGCTATAATCCACTTTGTTTGTTGACATAGCTGGGGTAAGGAACTGAATAATTGATGATCTTCGGGCCATGTGCTTCCGGCAATAAAGCATCTATTTTTGTCAATAAAATGATCTAATTGAGGATGTTTATTTAAGTTCTTAGCCGTATTTAGAACCCGATCAATACGCGTATCTCCAATAATCTCCACCTGATTGATATGAATATTCTTCAATTGTTCTTTCGAATCTTTGTTAAGAACAAAAAAATAATCGACCTGTTGAAGCAATGATTTCATGCCCAGTGTAAACCTTTTGAAAAACAATTGTTCTTTTCTAAAAGTACTAGAAATAGAGTAGAGGCGGATTTTTTTTCTAACACAGCATTGGATCAAATTGGGCCAAAATTCATATTTAACTAAGAATAGAGCATCGGGTTGAATATGATTAATAAAAGACATCATATCCTTTTTTCGATCTAAAGGTAAATAGGTTACTAAATCAGCTAAGTGACTGTTTTTGTGAATAGCATAACCTGATTCAGAAAAAAAAGTAACTATTTTTTGTGTTCTGGGTAATTCATTTTCAATTGCTTCTAGCAAAGGTTTTATTTGTTCGAATTCTCCCATGGAAGCACAATGAAACCAAAATATATCGTGATTCGCTTTTTTACTAAATGCTTTAA
The DNA here is from genome assembly GCA_038143595.1 of Flavobacteriaceae bacterium. GTDB lineage: Bacteria > Bacteroidota > Bacteroidia > Flavobacteriales > Flavobacteriaceae > Arcticimaribacter. The sequence goes on from JAYQME010000001.1 coordinate 49,764, forward strand.
TAGAGGCTTCTATCGTTGATCTTTGTTGGAGAAAACGATTTATTTTAGGTATGAAATAAGACAACCCCCCGAGAAGAAGTAGGCAAGTTCGTAGATTATACTATAGCATCTAAATATCATAGTCTTACAAAAATACTTTATCCAAGTGTAGTTAAAAAGCGATTGGCTTTTTTTAACTTTGAAAAAAAAAGTGAATGGACCCAATTAGGATGGTAGATCTTCAGAAGCAATTTGCATTTATTGCAGACGAAGTCAAAAAAGAATTAGATCAAGTTTTAGCGCAAACTACATTTATAAATGGACCTGTAGTGAAGGAGTTTCAGGCCGATTTAGAAAAATACTTAGGTGTGAAGCATGTAATTCCATGCGCCAATGGAACAGACGCCCTTCAAATTGCTTTGATGGGATTAAAACTCGAACCTGGAGATGAGATTATTACGGCAGATTTTACTTTTGCAGCTACTGTGGAGGTTATTTCACTTTTACGTTTAACTCCAGTTTTAGTAGATGTAGATCCCAAAACCTTTAATATAGATCCTGCCGCTATAGAAGCAGCAATTACACCAAAAACCAAAGCCATTATTCCTGTTCATTTATTTGGTCAATCTGCTGATATGGAGGCAATCAATGCCATTGCTGATAAACATAATTTATATGTGATTGAAGATAATGCTCAAGGTATTGGTGCAACTTATACCTATAGTAATGGCAGTCAAGGGAAAACAGGTGCCCTTGGGCATGTTGCCGCTACTTCATTTTTCCCCTCTAAGAACCTTGGGGCTTATGGAGATGGAGGAGCAATATTTACTAATGATGATGAATTAGCTCATTTTATGCGTGGAATTGTTAATCATGGTATGTATACCCGTTATTACCACGATGTAGTTGGAGTTAATTCTCGTTTGGACTCTATGCAAGCAGCGGTTTTAAAGGTTAAGTTGCCGTACTTGGATTACTATAATGAACGTAGAAAGGAAGCTGCAATTCGGTATACTCTTGGATTAGAAAATCATCCTAATATAATTACTCCTTTTCGTTCAGCTGAATGTAATTCTCATGTTTTTCATCAATACACATTAAGGATTGTTAATCACGATCGAGATGGATTAGTCAAGTACTTAAACGAGCGAGACATTCCATGTGGTATCTATTATCCTGTTCCATTGCATAGACAAAAAGCATACGCTGACCCAAATGTTGATGAAAGTCTCTATCCAGTCACTAATCAATTGGTTAAGGAGGTAATTTCACTCCCTATGCATTCAGAACTTGATGTTGATCAAATACAATTTATAATAGATCATATCAAAGAGTATTTAGCTATTCCTCTAGGAAATCAATAATTCTCTGGGTTACTTTATCGACGCCTAAGATTTTGAAATGACCTGTGCCAGTGACCTGTTCTAGTTTTGCCACTGACCAATTCTTGGCTACTTCTATGGTTTTTTCTACAGTTAGTACACGATCATTAGTGTCATGAAGCAATAGTGCTTTCTCTACATTTGCTTTTAGGGCAAAGTCTGCTACGTTAATGTCATCTACTTTTATGCCGTGATTAGTTTCTATCTTTTTGATTAATTTCTCTGCTACTATTGGAGGAAAACCTAGCCAACTATTCATTTCTTCTATTCGATCTCGAAATTTATTGGGAACTGTAATTCCTATATATTTTTTGATAACCAAATCGGGATTTTGACCCAAAGCAATAAGTGAAGCTACACTTCCAAAAGAATGACTAATTAAGTATTTAATGGAGTATTTTTTGACAAGTACGCTCACTAGTTCAATAAATTGAAACATGTTTGTGGCCCCTTGGCTACTAGCTCCATGTGATGGTCCATCAAAGGAAAGTACAGTGAATCCCTGTCTGGTAAGTAAAGGGATAAGTTTAGAAAAATTTCCTGCATTTCCTTCCCAACCATGAACCAAAAGTATTTTCTTTTCCCCGTTTCCCCATTGAAATAATTGAATAGAGAAATCATTAAATTTAAAAACACTTTTCTGTGCCTGTTCTCTAATCTTATGTTCTTCTGGCCTAATAAGGACTTGCCTAGGAGTCGTTAAGTGGACATAGGATTTTCTTACAATCAAATTTGGAAATAATAGCGCAATTAATTTGAGAACTTTTTTTTTCAATGCTTTTTTTTAAGTGTCAAAAATACATTAGAAAAATACTATCTTACCTATCTAAATTCTAAAAATTTCTTCGAATGCGAATTACCTATGCCCTTATTTTATGTTTATTTTCTTCCGTTTTGTTAGGACAAACGACCTACATACACTGTGGAAACCTTTTCGATAGTGCTACCGGAAAGATGAAAAAAGAACGCACAATAATCATTGAAGGCGAAAAGATTAGTGCCATTAAAAGGGGTTTTATAGTCGCCAATACAGATGTGAGGGTTATAGATTTAAAAGATAAGACAGTGTACCCTGGTTTTATAGATATGCATGTACATATTGAAAGCGAAAGTAATCCAAAAAAATACCTAGCACGTTATCAACTTAATGAAGCAGATATAGCCTATGATGCAGCTATTTATGCCAAAAGAACTTTAATGGCTGGTTTTACAACCGTTCGAGATCTAGGTGGTTCTGGGGTTAATATTGCCTTGCGTAATGCCATAGCAACTGGAAAAGTTATTGGACCGCGTATTTTTACTGCTGGTAAAACCTTATCATCTACCGGAGGACACGGAGATCCGACAAATGGGAATAAAGCCAGTATTCAGGGGGATCCTGGCCCTAAAGAAGGAGTAGTCAATTCTCCAGAAGACGCACGTAAAGCGGTTCGTCAACGATATAAAAATGGCGCTGATTGGATAAAAATTACTGCCACTGGTGGTGTTCTAAGTGTTGCAAAAAGTGGTGAAAACCCTCAATTTACAGAAGAAGAAATAAGTTCGATCGTTCAAACAGCTAAAGATTATGGGATGCAAGTAGCTGCACATGCTCATGGTGATGAAGGAATGTATAGAGCCGTGGCTAATGGTGTTAAAACAATTGAACACGGTACTTTGATTTCTGAGCGCACTATGGAATTGATGAAAAGTAAGGATGCTTATTTAGTTGCCACAATTTCTGCTGGAAAATTTGTAGCTGGAAAGGCTAAGATACCCGGGTATTATCCATCTGTTATTGTTCCTAAAGCCATAAAGATTGGGACTCAAATTCAAGCCACATTTAAAAAGGCTTACGAATTTGGTGTTCCTGTGGCCTTTGGTACAGATTCTGGCGTTTCTTATCACGGTGAAAATGCCAAAGAATTTGGGTATATGACTGAGGTGGGTATGCCAGCAAGCGAAGCCCTTCGATCTGCGACAATTATAAATGCTAAAATTTTAAATCAAGAAGATAGATTAGGGCAGTTAGCTCCTGGTTTTTATGCTGATATAGTTGCGTCTAATTCAAATGCTTTAGAGGATATCTCTACATTAGAAAACATCACTTTTGTCATGAAAAAAGGACAAGTTTATAAACATGAATAAACTATGCAATAGTTCCAGTACTTGTCTCAGCACCACGATCAATTTTCTTAACTAAGCCTTGTAATACCTTTCCTGGACCAACCTCGGTGAAGTGAACTACTCCATCAGCTAGCATTTGTTGAACGCTTTGGGTCCATCTAACAGGAGCAGTGAGTTGGGCAATTAAGTTTTCTTTGATGAAAGAAGCTTCACTAATTCCTTGAGCTAGTACGTTTTGATAGACTGGACATATGGGATTTTGAATACTTGTGTTTTCAATTGCAGCAGCGAGTTTTGTTTTTGCAGGCTCCATAAGAGGTGAATGAAAAGCTCCTCCTACTGGAAGAGGTAAAGCGCGTTTTGCTCCAGCTTCTTTTAGTGAACTACAAGCTAAATCAATGGCTTTTTTTTCTCCTGAAATAACCAATTGACCAGGACAATTATAATTGGCAGCTACAACAACTCCTGCGGTATCTGCACAAACTTGTTCGATTATATGATCTTCCAGACCCAGTACTGCGGCCATTGTTCCTGGTATTTCATCACAAGCCTCTTGCATGGCCATCGCTCTTTGTGAGACAAGTTTTAAGCCATCTTCAAAAGACATAGCTTTTGCGGCTACTAAAGCAGAAAACTCTCCTAGCGAATGGCCAGCCACGGCATTGGGCTTAAATCTGTCTCCCATTATTTCACTTAAAATAACTGAATGAAGAAAAATAGCAGGTTGCGTTACCTTTGTTTGTTTGAGTGCTTCAGCATCTTCTCCAAACATAATGTCCGTTATCGAAAAACCCAAGAGCTTATTTGCTTGTTCAAAGCGCTCTTTTGCAAGAGCAGAAGTCTCGTATAAATCTTTTGCCATTCCAGGGAATTGCGCTCCTTGTCCGGGAAATAAAAATGCATTCATTGGTTTATTTTTTTTCGAGGGTTATATAAGTATAGTTATAGGGTTGTTCATCTGATCTATTCACAAATTCTTCTGAAACTACTTTCCATTGATTCGTATCAATTTCAGGAAAAAAAACATCAGCATCAAATTCATGATGTACTCTAGTCAATTCAATACAATCGCATAAGTCCATAAAGAGACCATAGATTTCTCCACCTCCAATTACAAAAGGTTGTAGATCGTCTTTTACTAAGTCGAGTGCATCTTTAATATTATGTACAACCAAAGCTCCTTTAGGGGAATAACCCTGCTTTTTAGTTAATACAATGTTAGTCCTGTTAGGAAGTGCCTTGGGCATAGATTCAAAAGTTTTCCTACCCATAATAATCGCGTGTCCGGAGGTGAGTCTTTTAAAACGTTTTAAATCCTCCGAAATATGCCATATTAGATCATTGTTCTTGCCTAACTCATTGTTTTTACCCGCTGCGGCAATCATGGTAAGCAATTGTTTTTTTGGCATCTGTGTTTTTATTTGTGGGACTTGCTCATCTTCATGGTCAAGTAAAAGACCATCGTTTTTCTGTTTAATGACTTCTGGACTCAATTTAATTATTTCCTATTGAGCACAAAAATAAGGGATATTATTTGATGATAAATATTTTTTTAAAAAAGATGATTCTGAACTTATTTAAAGTTTTTCAATTTGCTAAAAAATGATTGTTCTTATTCCTGTTTTTATCTTCCCTTACCCTGCTATGCAACTCAAAAAAGCCTTCAACAAAATTAAAATTTCTAATTTTCGCTTAAACTCAAAAAGTTTAAATGAGTTCTCTTAAAAAATAAAGTAATTTTAAAAAAATTATTGAATGCGAGAACTGTTTCCTGTTTTGTCCGAATGTGTTTATTTAAATACTGCTTATACGGGCCCACTTTCATTACCACTTCTAGAATATCAAAAAGGAGCGGATGAAAATTATTTTAAATTGGGTGATCAATTTAAAAAGACAATTGAAAAAAGTAATTATAAAAACGCTAAACAGCAATTAGCTGATTTTGTTGGTGCTACAGAGGAAAACACATTGATTACATCGAATTTTTCATTTGCTTTTCAGAGTTTTCTTTTTCATTTACCCAAGGAGTCTCATTTTTTACTTTTAGAGGAAGAATATCCTTCCCTAGCAGATATTGTAACGGATCATGGTTTTAATTCAACTAAAATCCCTGTAACAGAAAAAATTGAAGAACAGGTGTGGGAGGCCCTATCTCAAAATACTTACCAAGTATTTGCTTTAAGTGCAGTTCAGTACACGACTGGTTTAATGTTTGATTTTGAATGGTTAAAAAAAATAAAACGAGCTTTCCCAGAGGTAATTATTCTTGTAGACGGTACTCAGTTTATTGGGGCTGAGAATTTTAATTTCTCTAGTAGTCCAATTGATGCTCTATTTGGAAGTACTTATAAGTGGATTATGGCAGGCTACGGAACAGGATATGCTATATTTAAAGATGATCTTTTAGATCGGCTAACTCTGTCCAATCAAAGAATTGATGCTATTTATGGTCGAGGTCAAGTTGCTATTAAGGCAGTAGGTGGATTATGCACTGCTCTAAAATTGATTAAAGACAAAGATTTTTCTTTCCAATTGTCTAAAAAACACCAATTGAATCGTTTTTTAAAAGCTGAATTAACTAAAAGAAACTTATTAGAGGATTGGGTATTGAAACGGAAAAACCATGCTTCAATTTATAATCTTAAGATTAGTGAGTATGTTTACAAGGGACTCTTAGAGCAGAATATTCGTTGTGTTTGGCGTGGAAAAGGTGTTCGAATTTCTGTTCATTTTTACAATAATGTAGAGGATATAAAGCAATTTTTATTGACTTTAGATCTTCTATTAGAATCAGAACACTGAGTCAATTAATTAGAATACTTAAATAGCTACAGCCCCTTTAATAAGAGGATGTGGGTTGTAGTCAATTAACTCAAAATCATCATAGGTGAATTCAAAAAGATCTTTAATTTTTGGATTTATTTTCATGGTAGGTAAAGACTTCGGAGTCCTACTGAGTTGTAACTCAATTTGCTCTTTGTGGTTGGCATAAATATGTGCATCTCCAAAAGTATGAACAAAATCTCCCGGGATCAAATCACAGACCTGAGCCATCATCATTGTTAATAAAGCATAAGAAGCAATGTTGAATGGAACTCCTAAGAAAACATCAGCACTGCGTTGATAAAGTTGGCAAGAGAGTTTTCCGTCTGCCACATAAAATTGAAAAAAGGCATGGCAAGGGGGAAGGGCTGCTTTATTGTTAGCCACATTCTCTTCAAAGCTTTTAGAGGTGTCGGGAAGTACACTTGGATTCCATGCAGAAACCAACATTCGGCGGCTATCGGGATTGTTTTTTAAACTGTGAATGATGTCTTTTATTTGATCTATTTCTTCTCCGTTCCAATTTCTCCATTGATAACCATAAATAGGTCCTAAGTTTCCTTTATCATCTGCCCATTCATTCCATATACGAACGCCATTTTCTTGTAGATAGGCGATATTGGTGTCTCCTTTTAAAAACCAAAGTAATTCATGTATGATAGACTTAAGATGAAGTTTTTTGGTAGTTACCATGGGAAATCCCTGTGATAAATCAAATCTCATTTGATAGCCAAAAACACTTTGGGTACCTGTTCCTGTTCGATCGGTTTTTTTAACTCCGTGAGATTTTATATGTTTAATTAGGTCTAAATACTGTTGCATTAGAAAAGATGTTTTATCAAAAATAAAAACTTCTCAATGGCGTAAACCACTTCAATGAAAATAGTTATTCAAAAACGTAGTTGAAAACTTCGACGTCCGATTATTCTCCTCTTTTATTTAATTCATCTCGCACTTTAGCGGCTGCTTCGTAATCCTCGCTTTTTACGAGTTTAGACAAAAGCTTCTTGAGCTCCTTAGCGTCAACTTTAGCTAAATCAGAAATTAGACTTTTTTGAGGGTTTTGTTCTTGGATAAAATTTTTGATCCAATTTTCATCTTTTTCACCAGTTCCTCCTGCAGTGATATTTTCGTTGTATCCTGCTTTTGCTAGTATGTTTTCATAAGTAAAAATGGGTGCATTAAATCGAATAGCCAAGGCCACTGCATCTGAAGTTCTAGCATCTATAATCTCTTCAATTTTATCGCGTTCACAAATTAAACTTGCATAAAACACACCATCTACTAATTTATGAATAATCACTTGTTTAACCCTAATCTTAAAACGCTCAAAACATTGATACATCAAATCATGGGTTATAGGGCGAGGAGGATCTATTTCTTTTTCTAGGCCTATGGCGATAGATTGTGCTTCAAAAGCACCAATAACAATAGGGAGATTTCTATTTCCTTTAGTTTCTGTTAAAATAAGGGCATAAGCTCCACTTTGCGCTTGGCTATAAGAAATGCCTTTGATTGTTAATTCAACAAGAACCATGATTTTTACTTTGAATAACAAAGAAAATGATTTTAAAGGAAAGCTTAGGTTGTTTTTAAAAGAAAAATGATTTGTAATATTATTCCAAAATGAATTCATTTTGGAATGAAAATCTTAAATTTGTGCCCAAATATTAGGAGTAGAATGAAAACAATTCAGTTTAGGGAGGCAATTTGCCAAGCCATGTCAGAAGAAATGCGCAAAGACGAAACCATTTATTTAATGGGGGAGGAAGTAGCAGAGTATAATGGAGCTTATAAAGCATCCAAAGGAATGTTAGACGAATTCGGAGATAAGCGTGTAATAGATACGCCAATTTCAGAACTTGGATTTGCAGGTATAGGCGTGGGATCTACTATGACAGGTAATAGACCTATCATAGAGTTTATGACTTTTAACTTTGCTTTAGTTGGAATCGATCAGATTATTAATAATGCTGCAAAAATCAGACAGATGTCTGGAGGGCAATTTCCTTGTCCAATTGTTTTTAGAGGTCCAACCGCTTCTGCAGGTCAGTTAGCTGCAACCCACTCACAAGCATTTGAAAGTTGGTACGCCAACTGTCCAGGATTGAAGGTTATTGTTCCTTCTAATCCTTACGATGCCAAAGGCTTGCTAAAAGCAGCTATTAGAGATGATGATCCTGTTATTTTTATGGAATCAGAGCAAATGTATGGCGATAAAGGTGAAGTGCCAGAAGATGAGTATATACTCCCAATTGGTGTGGCCGATATTAAAAGGAAAGGAACTGATGTAACGATTGTTTCTTTTGGTAAAATAATAAAAGAAGCCTACAAGGCTGCAGATGTATTGCAAAATGAAGGGATTGAATGTGAAATAATCGATTTAAGAACCATTCGCCCTATGGATCACAATACTATTATGGAGTCTGTAAAGAAAACCAATCGTTTAGTCATTCTTGAAGAAGCTTGGCCATTTGGAAATGTTGCTACAGAAATTACTTATCAGGTACAAAGCAAACTTTTTGATCACCTTGATGCTCCTATTGAGAAAATCAATACCGCAGATACCCCTGCGCCATTTTCACCTGTTCTTTTAGCGGAATGGTTACCAAATAGCGAGGATGTAATAAAAGCTGTTAAAAAAGTAATGTATAAATAAGAAATCTTGTAGATTTATAACTTTTCGAAACTTTTTCGTTAGTTTCGCATAGTTTTAAAATGCAACAAATTATTTATGGAAGCTAAAATTATTTATTTGCCCTTAATCTTGTCATTTATAGGGTTGGCTTATATGCTTATTCGCGCAAGTTGGGTAAGAAAGCAAAATGCTGGAAGTGAGCGAATGGTAGAGATCTCTACCGCAATTAAGGAGGGAGCGTTAGCCTTTTTAAATGCAGAATACAGATTATTGTTTGTGTTTGTGGCTGTTGCTTCAGTCGCATTATATTGTGTATCAATTTTAGTGGACACAACTAGCTGGATGATTGTTCCTGCGTTTATTTTAGGAGCAGTATTTTCTGCTTTTGCTGGAAATATTGGAATGCGAATTGCAACAGAAGCCAACACTAGAACAGCAGAAGCTGCAAAAACAAGTTTACCAAAGGCATTACAAGTATCTTTTGGTGGAGGAACAGTAATGGGTCTAGGAGTTGCTGGTTTAGCTGTTTTAGGACTTACTCTTCTTTTTATGTTTTTTATTGGGCAGTTTATGGGACAAGAAGGTTCTTTCTACGATAATATGACCATTGTTTTAGAAACACTAGCAGGTTTCTCTTTGGGAGCAGAATCCATTGCATTATTTGCTCGCGTAGGTGGAGGTATCTATACCAAAGCTGCAGATGTTGGAGCTGATTTGGTCGGAAAGGTGGAAGCAGGTATTCCTGAAGATGACCCTAGAAACCCTGCAACTATTGCAGACAATGTAGGAGATAATGTGGGGGATGTAGCTGGAATGGGAGCAGATTTATTTGGATCATATGTAGCTACTGTTCTTGCTGCCATGGTCTTGGGTAATTATGTGATTCGCGATATGTCAGCTGATGGGCAATTTACCGACGCCTTTAATAATATGGGCCCAATTTTACTTCCTATAGTAATCGCAGGAGTAGGTATTTTAGCCTCGATTATTGGTACATTAATGGTAAAAATATCAGATAATTCAGCCAAAGAAGCTCAAGTTCAATCTGCGCTCGACCTAGGAAACTGGGCAGCGATTATTATTACGTTGGTTGCAAGTTTTTTTCTAATTGATTGGATGTTGCCAGAAACATTAACAATGAATTTCTTCGGTGAAGGAAATAAAATAATCCCCTCCATTCATGTGTTTTGGGCAGCTTGTATTGGTCTTGCTGTAGGCGCATTAATCTCAATGGTAACAGCCTACTATACAAGTTTAGGAAAAAAACCAGTATTAGATATCGTTCAAAACAGCTCAACAGGATCTGCAACAAATATTATTGCTGGGTTGGCTGTTGGAATGAAATCAACACTTTTATCTGTGATTTTATTTGCTGCTGCTATTTATGGTTCCTATGCTCTTGCTGGATTTTATGGTGTTGCATTAGCCGCCTCTGCGATGATGGCAACTACCGCAATGCAGCTTGCCATAGATGCTTTTGGTCCAATAGCTGATAATGCTGGGGGAGTAGCCGAAATGAGTGAGTTAGACCCTGAAGTTCGTGAGAGAACAGATATTTTGGATTCAGTTGGAAATACAACCGCAGCCGTAGGTAAAGGTTTTGCCATTGCTTCAGCTGCACTAACTGCATTAGCCCTGTTCGCTGCTTATGTAACTTTTACAGGTATCGATGGAATCAATATTTTTAAAGCAGACGTTTTAGCGATGTTATTTGTAGGAGGAATGATTCCTGTTGTCTTTTCTGCTTTAGCGATGGAGTCTGTAGGAAAAGCAGCTATGGAAATGGTAGAAGAAGTGCGACGCCAATTCAAAGAAATACCAGGTATCATGGAAGGTAAAGGAACGCCTGAGTATGCAAAATGTGTAGACATATCTACAAAAGCAGCTTTAAAAGAAATGTTAATGCCTGGTTTAATTACGATCATTACGCCTATTTTTATTGGCCTCGTATTTGGTGCAGAGCCATTGGGAGGTTATATGGCAGGAGTATGTGTTAGTGGTGTAATGTGGGCCATCTTCCAGAATAATGCTGGAGGAGCTTGGGATAATGCCAAAAAATCTTTCGAGGCAGGTGTAGAAATCAACGGTGAAATGACCTTTAAGGGTTCTGAGGCTCATAAAGCTGCGGTAACCGGAGATACTGTAGGTGACCCTTTTAAAGACACGTCAGGCCCTTCGATGAATATCTTAATTAAGTTAACCTGTTTGGTTGGACTCGTAATTGCTCCTTTATTAGGTTCTCATGCTTCAACTCATTCTGAGGTTATTTCTAAAGAAATACGTAAGGAGATTAGCGTAGATGTGAGTGCTGACGGTGCAGGACAGATGGAGGCTGTGATTAAGACTACCACTCAAGAGAATGGTGAAGTTGTTGAGGAAGTACAAACCATCTCAGGGTCTGAAAAAGAAGTTGAAGCTGCTATTAAAGAAATCAAAGATGTAGAGATTTTGGTTAAAAAAGAATAACTAAGATTTCATCTATATAAAAAAAAGGCGAATCATTTGATTCGCCTTTTTTATTAAAATAATCCATGGATTTCAGAATCGATCATTTCTATTATTTTACCTAAATCTTCTGGCTGATCTAGAAAGTTAATGTCATCTACATCAATAATCAATAATTTTCCTTTTTTGTAATTATGAATCCAAGCTTCATATCTTTCATTTAATCGGCTTAGGTAATCTATGCTGATAGAGTTTTCAAACTCTCTTCCTCTTCTATGGATATTGTTCACTAGATTAGGAATACTACTTCTAAGATAGATCATTAAATCTGGTCCTGTAACAAGGCCTTCCATGAGGTTAAATAATTGTCGATAATTTTCATAATCTCGCTTAGTTAATAGTCCCATTGCATGTAGATTAGGTGCAAAAATATAGGCATCTTCATAAATGGTTCTGTCTTGAATTACTTTCTTACCACTTTGCTGAATATCGAGTAACTGACTAAATCGACTATTAAGAAAATATACCTGAAGGTTAAATGACCAGCGTTCCATTTCATGATAAAAATCATCTAGATATGGATTTTCTAGTACTTCTTCATAATGTGCTTGCCATCTGTAATGTTTTGACAGCAATTTAGTTAAGGTGGTTTTTCCGGCTCCGATATTTCCGGCAATAGCAATGTGCATAAAACTTATTTAATGATCATATGGTTAGACGCTAAGCGTTTTTAAAAATACCCTCTTTTTTTGTAAGATAAAACAAAATGACCTTTAGAATTTTACCATATTTCATTTTTTTAGTTAGAAAAGATATGTTTATATTTGCAGATATATTAACGAGGAAGGATTTGACTGATTGCACACCTCTTAAAAAAAATGCTAAAACAGAATTGCTTTCACAAAGAGAAGTAATCTAAAAATCCTTCCAGAAAGCAAATTTAAATGGCCTATTTTTTTACCTCAGAATCTGTAAGTGAGGGACCCCCAGACAAAGTTTCAGATCAAATTAGTGATGCATTAATCGATAATTTCCTTGCTTTTGACCCAGAGAGTAAAGTCGCCTGTGAAACACTCGTTACCACTGGGCAAACTGTCTTAGCAGGGGAGGTAAAAAGCTCTACCTATCTTGATGTGCAAAAAATAGCACGCGATACCATTAATAAAATTGGATATACAAAAGGAGAATATCAATTCTCTGGGGATTCTTGTGGCGTAATTTCGTTAATTCACGAGCAGTCTCAAGATATAAATCAGGGTGTGGATAAAGAAGATAAAAAATTACAAGGAGCTGGAGATCAAGGCATTATGTTTGGATACGCCTCTAATGAAACGGATAATTACATGCCTCTAGCACTAGATTTATCTCATAAATTACTTATTGAACTTGCCGCACTAAGAAGAGAAAACAGAGAGATTACCTATTTGCGTCCTGACGCAAAATCGCAGGTGACCCTCGAATATGATGATAATGATACACCTATTCGGATTGATACCATTGTCATCTCCACCCAGCATGATCCTTTCGATAAAGATGACGATCGTATGCTAGCAAAAATTAAGAAGGATATTATTGATATTTTGATTCCTAGGATAAAAGCGCAATTGCCTCAACGTATCCAAGCTCTCTTTGATGAAAATATTACTTACCATATTAATCCCACAGGAAAGTTTGTTATTGGTGGACCACATGGAGACACTGGTTTAACAGGTCGTAAAATTATTGTAGATACCTATGGCGGAAAAGGGGGGCACGGAGGTGGTGCTTTTAGTGGAAAAGATCCTAGTAAAGTTGATAGAAGTGCTGCATATGCCTCACGACATATTGCGAAAAACCTTGTAGCTGCTGGAATATCAGATGAACTTCTTGTTCAGTTAAGTTATGCTATTGGTGTGGCTGAGCCTACTTCTATTGCCGTAAATACCTATGGAAAGTCAAAGTGAACCTAACGGATGGTGAGATCGCAGAAAAAATTAAAAGTATTTTTGATTTAACTCCTTTTGGAATTGAACAAAGATTAAAATTGAGAACACCCATTTACTCAGAAACTGCAGCTTATGGGCATATGGGGAGAACCCCTGAAACCGTTACAAAGACCTTTACTTCCCCTTACAGCGGAACTAAAGAAGTTGAAGTAGAGTTATTTACATGGGAGAAGTTAGACCAAATACAAGAAGTAAAAACAGCATTTAATCTATAAAGATGCCTCAAACCCTTGTTAATAACCCATTACAAAAACTCCGTTTAACCAACGGACAGGTTTTGAGTTACCAACATTTTGGACAGGAGATTGCTATTGCGCCAGTAATTGTCGTTAATCACCCGCTTACTGCTAACTCATGCCTTACCGGACCAGAGGGTTGGTGGAGTGATTTAATTGGTGAGAACAAAACGATAGACACGAATATTTATGCGGTTATATGTTTTAATATACCTGGGAATGGTTACGATGGTTATTTTATAGATGACTATAAGCATTGGCATACAGGAACGGTAGCTGGTTATTTTATTGCGGGTCTTCGTCAATTAGGTGTTAAAAAAGTACACAGTCTTATTGGTGGATCTATTGGAGCGGGAATTGCATGGGAAATGGCGGCGTTAAGCCCTAAATTTATTGATAAAATGATACCCATCGGTGGGGATTGGAAATCCTCAGATTGGATGATTGCCAATACCTACATCCAAAACCAAATTTTAAGCACAAGTACTAAACCCATTGAAATTGCAAGGATGCATGCAATGATGTGCTACAGGACCCCACAGTCATTCAAGCTAAGATTTAATAGAACAGTCAATAAGGAGTTAGGAATGTTTAATGTAGAGTCTTGGTTAATGTATCATGGAGATAAGTTAGAAGAGCGTTTTTCACTGCAGGCATATAAAACAATGAATCATTTATTGGGAAGTATTGATATAACTCGAAATGGGAAGTCTTTTGAAGAGAATATTCAAAATATACAATCAGAAATACACATTGTTTCCATTAACACGGACCTCTTTTTCCCCTTAAATGAAGATGAAGAAACGGTATCATTAGCTCAAAAAGCTGGGGTGAAAATAAAACATCATTTAATTAACTCTGAGTTTGGACATGATGCATTTTTAATGGAGCCCAAGAAAGTTAAAGTCATATTAGAAAATATTTTAAACGCATAGAAACAAAATATGAAAGTAAGTTTAGAAAGAATAAACAAAGATTATTTATTTGAGGTTCGCAACGAAGCAGGTCGTTCAGTAATCTTAGATAATAAATCTAAAAGCGAAGGTGTAGTTGCTGGAGTTAGTCCTATGGAGCTTGTTCTTATGGGTGTTGCAGGATGTAGCAGCATCGATATAGTTGCCATTTTAGGCAAGCAAAAAATTAATCCAGATAGTTTGCGAATGGAGGTTCACGGGCTTAGAGAAGAAGGTGCGGTACCTGCATTATTTCATACCATTGAAATAACTATCTATCTAGAAGGTGAAGAAATTACTCCTGAAAAAGCAACTCGTGCAGCAAAATTATCTTATGAAAAGTACTGTTCGGTTTCTAAAATGATTGACTCAGTTGCTGATATTAAATTCTCAATCATTCTAAATGGAAAGGCCATATGAATCATAAATTAGAAACTAAAGCGATTCGGACACAAATGGAGCGTTCTCAATTTTTAGAACACTCTACACCTTTACATCTTACTTCTAGTTTTGTTTTTGAAGATGCAGAAGAGATGCGTGCAGCTTTTGCTGAAGAAAAAGAGCGAAATATTTATAGCCGTTTTACCAATCCTAACACTTCGGAACTTGTAGCAAAAGTAGCTGACATGGAAGGAGCAGAAGATGGTGTTTCTTTTGCTACAGGTATGGGTGCTGTTTTTGGAACTTTTGCAGCTTTATTAAACAGTGGAGATCATATTGTCTCTGCAAGATCTGTATTTGGCTCCACACATAGTATGTTCACAAAATTTTTACCAAAGTGGAATATTGAGACCTCCTATTTTGATGTAGATAAGCCAGAAGAAGCGGAAGCATTGATCAAGGATAGTACAAAAATTATTTATGCAGAAACTCCAACTAATCCGGGGGTAGATGTGTTAGATCTTGCTTTTTTGGGCGCACTAGCTAAAAAGCACCAATTGATTTTAGTCATAGATAACTGTTTTGCTACCCCTTATTTACAGCAACCAATTAAATTCGGAGCGGATTTAGTTATCCATTCAGCCACCAAATTAATTGATGGTCAAGGTAGAGTTTTAGGTGGGGTAACAGTAGGTCGAAAAGATTTAGTTCGAGAGATTTATTTATTTGCACGTAATACAGGTTCTGCCTTATCCCCATTTAATGCCTGGGTTTTGTCTAAAAGTATGGAAACCCTTCCTGTCCGTGTTGATAGGCATTGTCAGTCAGCTTTAACGGTTGCAGAATTTTTAGAAGGCCACCCTAAAGTAAACTGGGTTAAGTATCCTTTTTTAAAATCTCATCCTCAATATCAACTAGCTAAAAAGCAAATGAGCCAAGGAGGGAGTATCATTGCTTTTGAAGTAAAAGGAGGGTTAAATGCTGGTAGAGAGTTTTTCGATAATATTAAATTGCTTTCACTTTCTTCTAATTTAGGAGATTCAAGAACAATCGTTACCCATCCAGCTTCTACTACGCATAGCAAGCTTTCTATTGAAGATAGAGAGGCGGTAGGTATTTCAGATGGGATGGTGCGTTTGTCTATTGGCTTGGAGCATCCTGAAGATATTCAAAACGATTTGGCTCAAGCTTTAGAAAAAATATAAATGACAAAAATTGAACAAGTCTTATCGGAAAAAATTTTAGTGCTCGATGGCGCCATGGGGACTATGCTACAAGCCTATAAATTTGAAGAAGAAGACTTTCGTGGTGACCGATTTAAAAATCATTCCTCACCTTTAAAAGGTAATAATGATTTGCTATCTATCACTCAGCCCGAAGCGATTAAGGCGGTTCATAGAGCATATTTTGAAGTTGGAGCAGATATTGTAGAAACCAATACTTTTTCTTCTACTTCTATTGGTATGGCAGACTATGCCATGGAAGACTTGGTCTATGAACTCAATATTCAGTCGGCAAAATTAGCTCGTGAAGTGGCTGATGAGTTTACAAAAGCTAATCCCAATAAACCCCGTTTTGTTGCCGGTTCAATTGGACCCACCAATAGAACTGCAAGTATGTCTCCCGATGTAAATGATCCAGGGTTTAGAGCAGTAACGTTCGATGATTTAGTCGAAGCTTATAGTGAGCAAATAAAAGGATTAGTCGAGGGTGGCTCGGATGTTTTATTGGTTGAAACAGTTTTTGATACATTGAATGCTAAAGCTGCTCTGTATGCTATCGATGTTCTTAAAGAAAAAAATGATTGGGATATTCCAGTGATGGTAAGTGGAACAATTACTGATGCCAGTGGCAGAACACTTTCTGGGCAAACTGTAGAAGCTTTTGCCGTGTCGGTATCACATATTCCTTTATTAAGTATAGGATTTAATTGTGCCTTAGGAGCAGATCAATTGCTTCCCTACCTTCGTCGTTTATCGAACTCGACAGAAGCGCTTGTCTCTGCACATCCAAATGCAGGTCTACCAAACGCCTTTGGTACTTACGATCAAACTCCAGAAGAAATGCGAGATTTAATTAAAAAATACCTAGACGAAAGTTTGGTTAATATCATAGGGGGCTGTTGTGGCTCAACGCCAGAGCATATTCAATTGATAGCGGAGGTCGCTCATAATTATACTCCAAGGAAAGTTTCAAAAACAGTCTAATGGAAAAACGTTATTTGAAACTTTCGGGTTTAGAACCTTTAGTAGTCACTCCTGAGTCTAACTTTGTTAATGTTGGGGAGCGTACTAACGTAACAGGATCTCGTCGTTTTTTGAGATTAATTGAACAAGGAGATTATACAACTGCCATTGAAATTGCACGTGACCAAGTAGAAAGAGGGGCACAGATTTTAGATGTAAATATGGATGAAGGAATGATCGACGGCGCTAAAGCCATGACTAAATTCCTTAATCTTCTTGCAGCGGAACCCGATATTTCACGTATTCCCATAATGATAGACTCTTCTAAATGGGAGATTATCGAAGCTGGACTTAAAGTCGTACAGGGAAAATGTGTGGTCAATTCCATCAGTTTAAAAGAAGGAGAACAAAATTTTATTCGTCAAGCAAAAACAATAAGGCGCTATGGTGCGGCGGTGATTGTAATGGCTTTTGATGAAGATGGTCAAGCAGACACTTTAGACCGCAGAATTGAAATTTGTGAACGATCCTATAGGGTTTTAGTTGAGCAAGTGAATTTTCCTCCAGAGGACATCATCTTTGATCCAAATGTATTCCCGGTGGCTACTGGGATGGAAGAACATAAACTTAATGCTCTGGATTTTTTCCTGTCAGCTAAATGGATTCGTGAAAATCTACCACATGCACATGTAAGTGGTGGTGTTAGCAATGTGTCTTTTTCATTTAGAGGAAATAATCGTGTTCGGGAAGCCATGCATTCAGCTTTCTTATATCACGGCATACAGCACGGAATGAATATGGGAATTGTTAATCCAACCATGCTTGAAATTTATGATGAAATTCCAAAAGATTTACTCGATCATGTAGAAGATGTTCTTCTTAATAGAAGAGACGATGCCACTGAACGTTTATTAGAATTTGCAGAAACCTTAATCAATGATCAAAAAGATAAAAAGGTTGAGATAAAAGCCTGGAGAACCGAGCCTTTACAAGCTCGTATTACACATTCTTTAGTTAAAGGAATTGATGAATTTATTGAAGAAGATGTAGAAGAAGCTCGTACTTCTGTGACCAAACCTATAGAGGTAATTGAAGGCCATTTAATGACCGGAATGAATGTGGTTGGTGACCTTTTTGGATCGGGTAAGATGTTCTTACCCCAGGTAGTAAAATCTGCTCGGGTAATGAAAAAAGCAGTTGCTTACTTGTTGCCTTATATAGAAGCTGAAAAGGATGGCAAACAACAAGCCGCAGGAAAGATACTGATGGCAACTGTTAAAGGTGATGTACACGATATTGGTAAAAATATTGTTGGTGTAGTATTAGCTTGTAATAATTATGAAATCATTGATTTGGGTGTTATGGTTCCCCCAGAGAAAATTATTGAAACTGCTAAACAAGAGCAGGTAGATATTATTGGACTATCGGGTTTAATTACCCCCTCTCTAGATGAAATGATTTATATCGCTCAAGAGTTAAAACGACAAGAATTAGATATTCCACTATTGATAGGTGGTGCGACTACTTCTAAGGCACATACAGCAGTAAAAATTGCTCCAGAGCTAGAGACCTCTGTGGTGCATGTTAACGATGCCTCTAGGGCAGTTACGGTAGCGGGTAGTTTATTAAATGAACAGAATTCCACAGATTATAAAGCACAAATCAAGGAGGAATACGAAAAGTTTAGGGCTAAGTTTTTAGATCGTCAAGAAACAAAAGAACACATTTCATTGAGTCTTGCTCGAGAGCGTAAATTAAAATTAGATTGGGAGAGTTTTACACCTGTATGTCCACAAAAACTAGGCGTTCAAGTAATAAATCAACAGGATTTAGATGAGTTAGTTCCCTTCATAGATTGGAGTCCCTGTTTCCGTTCTTGGGATTTACATGGTCATTATCCAGCTATTTTAAATGATGATGTTGTGGGGGAACAGGCCACAGAATTATTTGCTGATGCTCAAGTTTTGTTAACAGAGATTTTAGATAAGAAATTATTGACTGCAAAAGCTGTTTTTGGGCTTTTTCCAGCAAACAGTATACAAGATGATGATATTGAAGTGTATGCCGATCAAGATCGGGAGGCTACTTTAGGGAAATTTTTAACGCTTCGTCAACAATTAAAAAAACGTCCTGGTAAACCTAACATAGCTTTGGCAGATTTTATTGCGCCTAAGGAAACTGGAGTAGCAGACCATATTGGTGCATTTTGTGTTACGGCAGGTTTTGGAACAGCAGAATTAGCCAAGCAATATGAAGATAACAACGATGATTATAATGCGATTATGATAAAAGCCTTGGCAGATCGTTTTGCTGAAGCATTCGCCGAATATCTTCACCGTGAGGTAAGAGTAAAATATTGGGGATATGATACTGGAGAAAGTCTAAACAACGAAGCTTTAATTAGAGAACAATACAAGGGTATTCGACCGGCACCAGGTTATCCTGCTTGTCCAGATCATCTAGAAAAAAACACTATATGGGATCTTTTACAAGTGGAAGAGCATATCGGTGTTAGCTTAACTGAAAGTTTAGCTATGTGGCCTGCAGCATCTGTTTCCGGATATTATTTTGCAAATCCAGGAGCCCAATATTTTGGGGTGGGTAAAATAACACAGGAGCAATTAGAGAGTTTTGCTAAAAGAAAGAAAATGAGTATAAAAGAAGCCGAGAAATGGCTTAGACCTAACTTAAAATAACCATACGTGAAAGTAACTGATCATATTGCAAAAGCCCAAAACGCTACCCAATTCACCTTTGAAATACTTCCTCCTTTAAAAGGGCAAAACATTCAGTCTATCTATGATTCCATAGATCCATTGATGGAGTTTAACCCCCCATTTATAGATGTCACTTATCATCGTGAGGAATATGTTTATAGAGAGTTAGATGGCGGCTTATTAGAGAAACATGTTATTCGTAAGCGTCCAGGAACCGTAGGTATTTGTGCAGCTATACAGCACAAATATAACGTGGATGCCATTCCTCATATTTTATGTGGAGGTTTTACCAAAGAGGATACGGAAAATTTCCTGATCGACTTAGACTTTCTTGGGATTGATAATGTAGTAGCTTTGCGTGGAGATGCCGTTAGAAGCGAAGTCTATTTTAAACCCAACAAAGATGGGCACGCTTATGCCAATGAATTAGTGGGGCAAATTTCTGATTTAAATCATGGTAAATACCTAGACGAAGAAATACAAAATACATCTAAAACAGATTTCTGTATAGGTGTGTCTGGATATCCAGAAAAACATATGGAAGCCCCTAGCTTAGAAAGTGATCTTCACTTTTTAAAGAAAAAAATAGCAGCAGGCGCAGACTACATCGTCACACAAATGTTCTTTGATAACCAAAAGTTTTTTGAATTTCAAGACAAATGTAAAGCGGCTGGAATTAATGTACCCATTATTCCAGGCTTGAAACCCTTAGCCACTAAAAAGCAATTGAATGCTTTACCGCATCGTTTTCATGTAGACTTACCCGATGACTTAATCCGCTCGGTAATTGACTGCAAAGACAACAAAGTAGTAAGACAGGTGGGCATAGAGTGGTGTATTCAGCAAAGTAAGGAGCTCAAAGAGGCAGGCGTTCCATTTCTCCACTATTATTCTATGGGAAAATCAGACAATATTAAAGCCATTGCTGAGGCGGTATTTTAAGCAGTTAATTGATTAAATAATTCCGCTAGGTTTTCGTTTTTTTGATTGAGTGAAAGGATTTTTAACTCATTGTCGTGTGCAAAGTCAAATACCTTAGGTCGTATGTCCTCCTTCGAATTACAATAGAGTTCATAACGAAAGTCAAAGGTGTTAACCACTTTGGTTACATGATCAATTTTACTCAGAGCTTCTGTTTCGACCCGATAATCAAATTCTACTTGGATAATTTGTTGTTGCCCTTTTCTAAGATTTTCTAGGCTTTGGTCTGCAACCACCTCCCCATCGCTAATAATGACCACACGGTCACAAATACTTTCTACCTCAGAAAGTATATGGGTAGAAAGTAAAACAATTTTTTCTTCACCTAACTGACGAATAAGTTTTCTAATCTCTATCAATTGATTAGGGTCTAATCCTGTGGTGGGTTCATCTAGAATTAGAATTTCGGGATCATGTAATAATGCTGCAGCGAGTCCTACTCTTTGCTGGTAGCCTTTAGAAAGGGTGCTAATTTTTCTTTTTCTCACCTCGGTTAGGCCTACTTTCTCAATAACTTGATCAAAAGGTACTTCCTTTAGATGATACAAGCCTGCTATAAACTTTAGATATTCAACAACATATAAATCTGGATAAAGGGGGTTGTTTTCTGGTAAATATCCAGTTAACTGTTGTATCGATTTGAGATGTTTACGAAGATCGTTATCTCCATAGTAAACTTTCCCATCCCAGCTTTTAAGATAACCAGTTAATATTTTCATCAGGGTTGATTTTCCAGCTCCATTAGGACCAAGAAGACCTACTACTTCTCCTTTATTTAAAGTAAAGGATACTCCCTTTAGGGCAGCAACTTCTGCATAGTTTTTTGTGATATTTTGAAGTTGTAACACGGTTTACTTTTTGTTAAAGATAAAACTTTACATTCTTTTATGCATCCATTCTGGCATGTTAGAAAAAATAAAGGCGATGATTGCCCACCTCTTTGTGACATATACGCTGTCTTTTTTCTTTCGGATAGCAGAGAAAATTTGTTTGGCTGCCTTTTCTTTTGGTGCCATCCAGAAAATACCCTTTCCTTGAACCATATCTGTATCAACAAAGCCAGGGCGTATATCTGTGGTGTTTATCATAGTTTTTGACTTATAAAAACGCTGTCTAATCCCTTCAAAGTAATTAGACTGATAGGCTTTTGAAGCATTGTAAGAAGGTGTTAAACGCCCCCTCTGCGACTTGCTACAGAGGATATATTTGCTATATGACCATGCCCTTGATTTTCAAAAAAGTGCACGCCCCAATTAACCAGCTTAGTAAAGGCGATTACGTTGAGTTGATTGATGGCGTTTTCTATGGAATAATCCAACGATTTATTTAGCACTCCCATACCCGCTGAAATGATAAATAAGTCAAGTCCTCCTAGTTTATCGACTAGTTTTTCCAGCTCTTCTTCTGATTGATTTTGGGTAGCATCAGACACCATAGGGTAAATGAGGTCTGGATACTTAGCTTTTATTTCATCGAGTAATTCTCCTCTGCGGCCTGTTATCCCAACTGTATAGCCATTTTGTGCTAATACAATTGCAAGTGCTTTTCCAATACCCGAGCTTGCCCCAACGATAATTGCTTTTTTTGACATTTTTAAAGATTTAGATGAGTGTCATCACAGAAAGGTCCTTTTTTGGTTGCTTTACAATTACATAAGCGCATCTCTGCGGTCCTTTTTGCAGTAAATTTCAATGGTTTTATTTTACTTCCATGGTGTGATCCGTCACAAAAGGGTTGTTGACTACTTTTGCCACATGCGCACCATAGGTAGCTTTCTCCTTTACTTAATTGAACAATTAAAGCATGATGGGTGATTGTTTCATTTAGGTTAAAATCTCTGTGCCAATCACTGTTTTTATCTTTGGATTTGATGAAAGGGTAGAAGTAAGCAGATTTCCAATCATCTTTTGTTTTCTTTTGTAGACCATATTCCTGTGGGTAAGCGGTTTGGAATTTTGCAGTACCAAAAAACTGATCCCATAAACTAAACATATTGCCAAAATTTGCATTGGGATCACTCGAATTGTCTAGCATAGATCTGCCATGGTGAGCATGATGAAAAGAAGGCGTGATGATAATACGCTCGATAATTTTAATAAGTGGTTTTAGAAAAGTGTATTTATAGAAGGGTTTGTCCCACTTAATTCGACTGTGTGAACTGATAATAATTGCTTGCTTAATAACTAGACCTAATGCAACCGCTTTTGCACCTCCAATAGAAACAATTAATCCGACCCACCAAAGGTTAGGCATCATGATATAATATAAAAAGGCATTGCGATAGGAAACAAAGTAACCCATTTCTTCTGCTTGATGGTGACTTCTATGCAGTTTCCATAAAAAAGGATATTCATGTGCTGAGCGATGATACCAGTATTGTAATAAGTCATCTATTAGAAGGTATCCAAAAAATACCATCACAAAAGATTTTTCTGATAAGATATTTGCATTTTCGGAGTCAAACAAATTTATGATAAGAAAAACCAAGGTTACTATAGTAGGTTTTATAGCCGTAGAAAGAATAAAAAAACTAAAAATTTCCTGTATCCAATCCCCTTTTTTACGTTGTGAATTTTGTAAAAATCCATGTAAAGACTCTATCAACCCAAAGACAATTAAAATCCCTAAAACAAGGATCACATCAAAATTATCTGTGGCTAAAATTTTTTGTATTAATTCTTTCATTTACTCTTCGTCATTAGATCTAAACTTGGGTGGGAACCTAGCCTTTGTTTTCTGTTCAAAGCCATAGGCAATTTCAATTAAGGTGGGTTCACTCCATGCTCTACCAAAAAAAGATAATCCTACGGGTAGTCCATGAATATCACCCATCGGAATAGTGATATTAGGATACCCTGCCCAAGCAGCAGGAGAGGAACTTCCCAAATGATAATTGTCTCCATTCAGCCAGTCTGTACTCCAAGCAGGACTGCCTGTAGGGGCAATAATAGCGTCTAGGTTATGTTCGTCCATTACGAGGTCGATTCCTTCTTTTTGACTCATCCTCTGCAGATTAGCTAGCGCTGTTTGATAAGCTTCACTCTCTAAGCCTCCTTTTTCATTGGCCATTTTTAGGTAGGCTTGATTATAATATTTTAATTCGATCGTATCGGCTTCGTTAAAAGCGATTAATTCATCTAAGTTTTTTATAGGTGCGTTATCGCCCAGAGAATTAAAATAACGATTAAGTCCTTCTTTGTATTCGTGTAGCATTACCTGAAAAGAGTTTTGTCCAGTAGCCCTCGGTGAAATTTGATCAATTTCAATTATTGTAGCACCAGCAGCTTCTAGGATGTCAACGGATTTTCGAACTAAACTATCTACTTCTGCATTTTCTCCTAAGGGCGCAGTATAGAGGGCTAATCTTTTTCCTTTTATGCCATCTTTATTTAAGTAGGGTGTATAATCGTTTAATGCTATTCTTCCTTTTGTAAGTGTTTTACTGTCCTTTTGGTCAACCTCAGTTAATGCACCTAAAACTAAGGTTGCATCTGTAAGGGTTCTTGCCATAGGACCCGCTGTATCTTGCGTAAATGAAATAGGGATAATACCAGAACGACTGATTAGTCCCACTGTAGGTTTAATTCCAACGATTCCATTGGCATTGGAGGGGCACACGATTGATCCGTTAGTTTCGGTGCCTATGGCTACAACGGTGAGGTTGGCAGAAACAGCAACTCCAGAACCAGAACTCGATCCACAGGGATTTCTTGTGAGTACATACGGGTTTTTGGTTTGACCATTTATACCACTCCATCCACTTGAAGAATTTTGTCCCCTAAAGTTTGCCCATTCACTTAGATTGGCTTTCCCTAAAATAATTGCTCCGGCTTCCCGAAGTTGTTTTGCAAGCGGACTGTCTTGTTTTGGTTTTGAATTGTTTAGCGCCCTAGACCCAGCTGTTGTATTCATTTGATCATAAGTGTCTATATTGTCTTTTAATACAATGGGTATTCCGTGGAGTGGTCCTCTTGATTTACCATTCGCAAGTTCTGTATCTAAATTTTTGGCAATCGTGATGGCCTCTGGATTAATTTGTATGATTGATCGAAGGGAAGGACCTTTTTTATCTATTTGATCGATACGTTCTAAATAGGCTTTAGTGACTTCCTCAATAGTGAATTCTCCCTCCGAATACCCTTTAGATAATTCGTTGATATTGGTCTCTAAGAATCTAAAATCATTTAAGTCTTTTTCTACCCTTACATCTACTTTGAGGCATGAAATTAAAAGGAATGGGAAAAGAAATATAGTCTGACGTAACATTTTTAATCAACTTTGTTTGTTTACTCTGTAAATTAATCCTTTTTCTAAAAAAAAGGGAGTAAAAATTTGTTTTTGTCTTATGTGGGCTTAGATTTGTACTGAAAATCAAACTAATGAATCACACGTTTTTTTATTATAATGACTTCTTTTACTTCTATAGCGAAGCAGGAGGGACTTTGTAATAACTAAACAATACAATATAAATAAAGTCCTGACGAATGTTCGGGACTTTTTTTTTGATTATATATGGAAACTAAAATTGCTATTCAAGGAATTAAAGGCTCATTTCATCATGCGGTCGCCATGGCCTGTTTTCATGAAAGTATAGCCTTAGAGGAATGCCTCAGTTTTGATGCACTTGTTGACGCTGTTCTCAGGGGTCAAGTCTCCAAGGCTGTAATGGCATTAGAAAATTCAATTGCAGGTTCCATCATTCCTAATTATGCCCTAATAGATCAAAACGATTTAAGTATAGTGGGGGAATACAATCTAACTATTCATCATAATTTAATGGCTATTGCTGGCCAGTCAATTGAAGAAATCCACGAAGTACATTCTCATCCAATGGCTTTGTTACAATGTAAAGAGTTCTTTAGAGATTATCCGCATATCAAGTTAATAGAGTCTGCAGACACAGCAGATGCCGCAAGAATGATTGTGAATGAGCAGAAAAAGGGGATTGCAGCAATAGCCCCCAAAGCTGCTGCGTCTATCTATGGACTAAATATTTTAGCAGAATCGATTCAAACCATAAAAAATAATATTACTCGATTTGTTATCGTTCAAAAAAGGATAGGTTCATTACCAAAAGAAAAAATCAATAAGGCTTCATTGAAATTTGTGTTAGATCATCAACGCGGTAGCCTTGCGGCTATTTTAAATGTGATGAGTGATTGTTTGTTGAACCTTACAAAAATTCAATCCTTACCTGTGATCGAAACACCGGGTAAATATGCCTTTTTTGTAGATATGACCTTCGACACTTTTAAACAATACGAGAAAGCGCGTCAGATTTTAGAAATTATGGCCTTAGAATTTAAAATTTTAGGCGAATATGCCGATCATAAAAAATGAAAGTAAGTACTGCGACAAGACTAGAAAGTGTTAAAGAATACTATTTCTCTAAGAAACTAAGAGAGGTGGCTGCTTTGGTGCAAGCAGGTAAACCGATTTTAAATATGGGAATTGGCAGTCCTGATCTAGCTCCGCACCCCTCTATTATTGAAGCACTTAATGTGGCTATGTCACATCCCCGGGCTAATATGTACCAAAGTTATCAGGGATTACCCGAACTAAGAGAAGCTATTGCTTATTTCTATACGCGTAACTACGATGTTATCCTAGATCCATCTTCAGAAATATTACCTTTAATGGGGTCTAAAGAAGGGATTATGCATATATCCATGGCTTTTCTAAACAAAGGCGATGAGGTTTTAATTCCAAATCCCGGATACCCCACATACAGTGCCGTAACCCAATTAGTGGAAGCCTCTCCTGTTTTTTATGATTTAAAATCAGAAAATAATTGGCAGCCAGATTTTGAAGTTCTCAATTCTCTTGATACTTCTAAAATAAAGTTAATGTGGTTGAATTACCCTCATATGCCTACTGGGACAAATGTTGATCAAGATATTTTGAAAAAATTAATTCAATGGGCAGCGAAAGAAGAAGTTTTATTGATTAATGATAATCCTTACAGTTTTATATTAAATGATAATCCACAGAGTATACTGTCACTTCCTGGCGCAAAGAATGTAGCCATGGAATTAAACTCTTTAAGTAAGTCCTTTAATATGGCAGGCTGGCGTGTAGGAATGTTGACTGGAAATGCAGAAAATATTCAAGCTGTTTTGAAAGTGAAAAGTAATATGGATTCTGGAATGTTTTATGGGATTCAGCAAGGGGCAATAGCCGCTTTAAATGTACCAGATTCATGGTTTAAGGAATTAAACACAACCTACAGAAAGAGAAGGTTATTAATTGAAGAATTAGCCACGTTGATGAATGCTTCATTTGATCCCGATAGCGTGGGGATGTTTGTATGGGCAAAGCTTAATGACACCACTATTGATGCCGAAGAATATATCGATCAACTTCTTTATGAGAAAGATATCTTTATTACACCAGGAACTATTTTTGGTACTCAGGGAGAAGGCTATATTCGCTTCTCACTTTGTGTCAATGAGGAACAAATAATTACTGCAATAAATCGGATGAAATCATGAAAATCTATGTTATCGGTATTGGATTGATAGGCGGTTCTATGGCTTTAGAGTTAAAGAATCTTTATCATGATTTTGAAATTATTGGCGTAGATTCAAATGACAAACATTTAGATGAAGCACTTACCCTAGGGGTTATTGACAGAAAAGGGACGCTTAACGATTTAGCAGAAGCAGATCGTGTTATTTTAAGTGTTCCAGTGAAGGAGAGCCTTCATCTATTGTCACTTCTATTAACACAATTAAATGATAATGCCCTCCTTTGGGATGTAGGATCTACTAAAGAGCAGCTTTGTAAATCGGTAGAAGGTCACCCTAAACGAGATCAATACTTGGCAGCACACCCAATTGCGGGTACAGAATTTTCTGGACCCAAAGCTGCACACCTAGGCTTATTTAGAGGTAAGCCACAGATTTTGTGTGAAGCAAAAAAAACGCGTGCAGATTTATTGATTTGGACAAAGACAGTTTTTCGTCAAATGGGTATGTATTTACGATTTATGGATCCTAAAGATCACGATCGCCACATGGCCTGTGTTTCTCACTTATCCCATGTGAGTTCCTTTATGTTAGGGAAAACAGTATTAGAACAAGAAGCAGATGAACAAAATATTTTTGATTTAGCTGGAAGCGGATTTGAATCAACCGTTCGTTTGGCCAAAAGCTCACCCGACATGTGGGCGCCCATTTTTGAGCAGAATAAAGAGAATGTCCTAGATATTCTTTCAGCTTACATAAAAAATTTAGAAGAATTTAAAAGCAAATTAGAAGCTAACGAAATAGCTGATTTGCATCAACAAATGAAAAACACTAACCAATTAACAACCATCCTAAACGGAATAAAACATAATAATTAGATATGGAGAATACACCAGCAATGCGCGAATGGTTAAATGACTTTGGACTATCGCACCCTCTAGTAATCGGTGGCCCTTGTAGCGCCGAAACAGAAGAGCAAGTAATGAAAATTGCTCACGAACTTAAAGATACCGATGTTACTGTTTATCGTGCAGGTATTTGGAAACCAAGAACCCGTCCAGGAAACTTTGAAGGCGTCGGCGCTATAGGTTTGAAGTGGTTACAACGTGTTAGAGAAGAGACAGGTTTATTAACTGCCACAGAGGTAGCCAATAAAGATCATGTGAAGCTTGCTTTAGAACATGATATCGATATCTTATGGATCGGTGCTCGTTCTACAGTAAGCCCTTTTATCGTTCAAGAGATTGCAGATGCATTAGAGGGAACAGATAAAATCGTTTTAGTTAAAAATCCTGTAAACCCAGATGTAGCTTTATGGTTAGGTGGAATTGAACGATTATATACAGCGAATATTAAAAACTTAGGTTTAATTCACCGTGGATTCTCTGCTTATGGGAAATCTAAATATAGAAATAATCCAGAATGGCAGATTGCTGTTGAGGTTCAGAATCGTTTTCCTGACCTTCCTTTAATTTGTGATCCATCGCATATTACAGGAAAAAGAGATATGATTTTTGATACATGTCAAATGGCCCTTGATTTAAATTTTGATGGATTAATGATTGAGAGTCACTGGGATCCAGACAATGCATGGAGCGATGCTGCACAGCAAGTAACCCCAGCAGCTTTAATTCAGATAATGAAAGATTTGAAAATTAGAGCCACTACTACAGACGAAGAAACGTATCAGGCTGAATTACAGAATTTACGTGCACAAATTGATGTGGCAGATCAGGCTATTTTAGATTCCTTAGGGAAAAGAATGAAAGTAGCTGAAGCCATTGGAGAAATTAAAAAAGCAAATAATGTAGCCGTTTTACAGAATAAACGATGGAATGAAATTCTTGGGAAAATGGTTTTAGAGGGAGAAGAACGCAATCTTTCAGAAGAATTTATTCTTCGTCTCTTTAAAGCAATCCATCAAGAGTCAATTAATCATCAAGAACAAATTGTTAAAGGATAATTTTTAAAACCGCCATTAGGCGGTTTTTTTATACATTGCTTATTTTAGAAATGATTATGCCTGTCTCAAACCTTAATTTAATGCGCCAATCTAGAAAAGATTTAGCCCCACATTGGGGACTAGGAGCGCTAGTCTCTTTTGTTTATCTCCTCGTGTTTGGAATTCCAACAAGTTTTTTCCCTGATGGAGAAGGTATGATTAGTCTGTTGTTTTCTGGGCCATTAGCAGTTGGGTTTGCACACTTTTCTTTTTCTGTAATTCAAGGTGAAATGCCGCATTTTTCTCAACTTTTTTATGGATTCAACGTATTTGGTAAAAGTTTTTTAGCTAACCTATTGTATACCGTTTTTGTTCTAGTGGGGTTGGTTCTATTTATTATTCCGGGAATCGTTATTGGACTCGCACTATCTTTGACCTTTTATATAATGGCTGATCATCCAGAATTATCATTAAGTGCATGTTTAAATGAAAGTTGGAATTTAACTTCTGGTTATCGATTAAAAATTTTGGGTCTTACTTTAAGATTTATCCCTTGGTATATACTTGGGGCTTTGTGTTTTGGTGTGGGTGTCCTTTTGGTGATTCCTTGGCATTTTGTAACAATTGCTCATTTATACCAAGCGTTGAAACGAGAGAAATTGAAATAGAGAGTCAAAAAAAACCGCCAATTAGGCGGTTTTTTTATGGCTTATAAATATTACTTTAAGCAAGAGCTTTTGAAATTCGAGCAATGGCTTCTTTGATATTATCTACGGAAGCTGCATATGAAATACGGATACAATCTCCATTTCCGAAAGCGTCCCCCGTTACTGTAGCGACATGTGCTTCTTCTAGAAGATATAAAGCGAAGTCAGAGGCATTATTTATGTTTTTTCCTTTAAGTGTTTTTCCAAAGTAATGGGATACATCTGGGAAAACATAAAATGCTCCTTCGGGTTCATTGATACGGAAGCCTGGAATGGCAGAAAGTAATTCTATAATAAGTTTACGGCGACTCTGAAATTCATCAACCATATATTGGATATTGCTAACCGGAGCTTCAAGAGCTGTGATGGTAGCTCGCTGTGCAATACAGTTGGCCCCTGAAGTTATTTGACCTTGCATTTTATTACAAGCTTTTGCAATCCAAGTAGGAGCTCCAATGTATCCAATTCTCCAACCTGTCATGGCAAAGGCTTTTGCAACTCCATTTACTGTAATGGTTCGATCATATAATGTTGGAATTGCTGCAATACTAAAGTGTGGTGTCCCATAATTGATGTGTTCATAAATCTCATCTGACATAATGTAAATATCGGGATACTTTTCTAACACCTTTCCAAGAGCGCGGTACTCTTCTTCCGTATAAATTGTTCCACTCGGATTGTTGGGTGAGTTGAACATGATGAGTTTCGTTTTGGGTGTAATTGCAGCTTCAAGTTGTTCTGGGGTGATTTTGAAGTTGTTGTCAATGCTTGTAGGTATAATTGTAGATTTTGCTTCTGCAAGTGTTGCAATAGCAGAATAACTTACCCAATAAGGTGCAGGTAGCAATACCTCATCTCCAGGGTTTAGTAAAACCATACAAACATTAGCGATCGATTGTTTAGCACCTGTTGAAACAACAATTTGACTAGCGTCATAGTCTAATCCATTATCTCTTTTGAATTTAGAAATAATAGCCTGCTTTAAATCTGCATATCCGTCTACTGGTGAATAAGAATTGTAGTTGTCATTCACTGCCTGAATAGCGGCGTCTTTAATAAACTCTGGTGTGTTAAAATCTGGTTCTCCAAGACTTAATCCAATTACATCAATCCCTTCATTCTTAAGTTCTCTTGCTTTTGCTGCCATGGCAAGAGTAGCTGAAACCGGTAAGCTGTTAATCCGTGCCGAAAGTGCTTCCATAATAATCTTTAGTTTATGCGGGTTGAACCCCCATCTTTTTTAAATGTTTGAAATGCGAAAATAAGGCACTTCGGGTAGTTTTATACTCGTTATAGGGTAAATTAAACTCCAATGCTGTTTTTTTCACAATTTTTGCAATATCTGTGTAATGTATATGACTTATATGTGGAAATATATGATGCTCTATCTGGTGATTTAAGCCTCCGGTAAACCAATTAATAAATTTGTTTTTGGTAGAAAAATTTACAGTGGTTAGCAGCTGATGAATGGCCCAAGTATTTTTCATAGTTCCGGTATTTTCATCTGGTAAAGGCATTTCTGCATCTTCAATTACATGAGCTAGTTGAAAGGTTAAACTTAAAATTAGTCCAGCGGTGTAATGCATAATAAAAAAGCCCAAAAGGATTTGCCACCAAGACATGTTCATTACTAACAAGGGAATGATAATCCATATTCCAGAATAGAGAATTTTAGTTCCAATTAAAATCATCCATTGACGCATGGGTTGTAATTTTTTTCGGTAGGTAAGTTTTTTGTTTAGGTAACGTTTAGTCTGTTGAAAATCTGTTGTTAATGCCCAGTTTATAGTTAGCAATCCGTAAATAAAAACGGCGTAATAATGTTGAAAACGATGAAATGTAGCCCAATCACTATGTCTGGAAAAACGGATAATTCTTCCTGCTTCTAAATCTTCATCGTGACCATGGATATTGGTGTAAGTATGGTGTAAAATATTGTGTTGGACTTTCCAATTATGTACATTTCCTGCTAGTAAATAAATACTAGCCCCCATTATTTTATTGATCCAATCATATTTTGAAAATGAGCCATGGTTTCCATCATGCATAACATTCATTCCTACCCCGGCAATTCCAATTCCCATGATAATTGCGAGGACTAGTTTAATCCATATATTTAAATCACTTAAGAGTATTATGAAGTAAGGAGTTATTAATAAAGAAAACATAATAAATGTTTTAGCATATAACTTCCAATTCCCTGTTTTAGACGCTTTATGATTTTTAAAATGATCATTTACTCTTTTGTTAAGCGTTTGAAAAAATTTCTTGGGATCTTTACGAGAAAAACGCAAAGGTTTACTTACTGTAGTATTTTCCATAGGATTTAAGAATGTATCTTTGTTGACTATAAAACTACAAATTTTGAAACGTATCCTCCATTATTTTCCAACACTTTCTTCAAAACAAACCCAACAGTTTTTAATGTTAGAAAAACTATATCGGGAATGGAATGAACAGATCAATGTGATTTCTAGAAAAGACATCGATTCCTTGTACGAAAAACATGTTTTACATTCACTTGGAATTGCTAAGGTTCAGTCTTTTAAGTCGGGTTCAAGGGTTTTAGATGTAGGGACAGGAGGAGGTTTTCCAGGAATCCCTTTAGCTATTCTTTTTCCTAAAACACAATTTTATCTAATTGATTCAATTGGGAAAAAAATCGAAGTGGTCGAAAATGTTGTTGAGCAATTGGGACTTAAAAATGTAGAATCTAGACATCAAAGGGCACAAGAATTTAAACAGCCCGTGGATTTTATTGTAAGTCGGGCAGTTACAAAGATGAATGATTTTGTTCCGTGGGTTAAGAAGAATATTAAAAACAAGGGAAAGCATTCACTCTCTAATGGAATTTTATATTTGAAGGGTGGTGACTTGTCAGAGGAATTAAGAGCTTTCCCAAAAGCACAAGAATTTCCTCTTTCCGCTTATTTTGAAGAAGATTTTTTTGAAACAAAAAAAGTGGTTTATCTATCTTTAAAAGGATAGTTACCCTAAAAAAGGATATTTATAATCTTTTGGTGTTAACAAAGGTTCCTTGATTAAGCGAGGTGAAACCCATCTTAATAGATTTAACTTTGATCCTGCTTTGTCATTTGTTCCTGATGCTCTCGCTCCCCCAAAAGGTTGTTGTCCTACCACGGCCCCTGTGGGTTTGTCATTGATATAAAAATTACCAGCACTATTTTCTAAGGCAATGAGAGCTTGTTCTGTAGCATATCGATCCTTTGCAAAAACAGCTCCGGTTAAAGCGTAGTCAGAAGTGTCGTCAACTAATTTCAAAGTAGATAAGTAGTCTTCATCTTTGTAGATGTAGACGGTTACTAGAGGGCCAAATAATTCCCTTTCCATGGTATCATAATTAGGGTGGGTAGTGACTAACACAGTGGGTTCTACAAAATAGCCCACATCGTCATTACATTGGCCACCATGGATTAGCGTAACTTTATCTGATTTTTTTGCAGTTTCAATGGCCTCTTTAAGTCTGTTAAATGCACCTTGGTGAATGACAGCTGTCACAAAGTTCTTAGGGTCTTCAGGCGAACCTATTGAAATCTCTTTAAGGTCACTAACTACCCTATCTAAAATTTGATTTGCGATGGATTCGGGAAGATATACCCTAGATGCAGCTGAGCATTTTTGTCCCTGAAATTCAAAAGCTCCTCGAACGATTCCGGTAGCTACTTCGGCAATATCAGCACTTGGATGGGCTACGATAAAATCTTTTCCACCGGTTTCTCCAACGATTCTTGGGTAGGTCTTATATTGATGGATATTATTGCCAACTTGTTGCCATATGCTTTTGAATACAAAGGTTGATCCTGTAAAGTGAATTCCAGAAAAATCTGGGGAAGACAAGACCGTTGAAGTAACCATTTCTGGATCTCCCATGACCATATTTATTACCCCAGGAGGAATTCCAGCTTCTTCAAAAACCTCTAAAATAACTTGTGCAGAATAGATTTGATGGTCACTTGGTTTCCAGACAATTGTATTTCCCATTAAGGCAGGAGCAGCACATAAATTACCAGCAATTGCAGTAAAATTAAACGGACTAACCGCATAGATAAAACCTTCTAGTGGTCTATAGCTTAATCGATTCCAAACTCCATCTCCAGAATAAGGTTGTTCATTATATATTTCCGAAGCAAACTCAACGTTAAAACGAAGAAAATCTATAAACTCGCAAGCTGCGTCAATTTCAGCTTGATGAACCGTTTTAGATTGTGCAAGCATGGTAGCTGCATTTATTTTTGCTCGATATGGGCCTGCAATTAAATCAGCAGCTTTTAGGAATAATGAAGCTCTGTGTTCAAAGGATAAAACACTCCATTTTTTACGAGCTTCGAGTGCACTCTCAATAGCTTTTTCTACGTGAGATTTTTCTGCTAAACTATAGGTTCCTAACAGGTGTTGGTGGTCATGTGGAGGACGCATTTCTGCACGATTATTTGTCTCAATCTTTTCTCCATTTATGGTTAATGGAATATGAATGTGGGTCTGGTAAAGTTTGCGATAGCAATTAAGTAATTCCTTTACTTCCGTGCTCCCTTGAGCATAATTTTTAACAGGTTCATTAACTGCTTTTGGAACTTTAGAATAGCTATTTAACATGTTTATTTTTTTCAAATTAAATAAAAATATATCTAATTTAAAGCAAAAGTGGTAGCTAATTTAAAAGTAGGAATTTCTACTTCGAATTCTTGTGCGGTTGTAAAGTTCATCATAGTGTAAAACCCACTCATAGCTCCAATAGGAGATGTTATTAGGCAATTAGACTGATAGGTGTGATATTCCCCTGATTTTAAAACAGGTTTTTTACCGATAACGCCTGCTCCTTCCACAAAATGTGGACGTCTATTAGATTCCATTATTTTCCAATTCCGGTTAACCAATTGAACTACATCTTTACTTTGATTTTCAATACGAACGGTATATCGAAAAGCAAAATGGGGTGAGTTGTTCTTCAAGAAAGCACCCTCGTAGTTCGTTAGAACAGAAATTTTAATGCCTCTAGTGATTTGTTGAAACATGGTTTATATGGTTAGTTAATAGCAAGTTAAGTAAAAAATGAATACTTTTCACATTGACTTGGTAAAAATGCAATAGCTATTGACGTTTTTACCTTTTTAAAGAAAATGATTGAGTTGAGCCTAGGCCAATTAAAGCGTCATATAATTGACCCATAGGTCGATGATAAACTAAAATTGTGTAGTTGTTTTCTGTCATGGCATGGGTGTCTGAAAGGCTGTTTTTCAGAAGTTTATTATCTTTTACAGTTATGTATTTGTAATTGTAAAAGCCTTGTTTAAGTAAAAGAATACCTTCATAAAGCTCTAAACTAGGGTTGTAGATCATTTTGTTTTCTTCGCTTAATACATAGTTATTGAACTTTCCATAGATGTATATTTCTTCATCTTTTAATTCATATTGTTTGGCTAGACTAAAATAGACTTCACTATAATCTGCTTCTATGGCTGGATTCGATCCTTGCATAGTTTCGATAACAAAGTTCCCGTTAATATCAGGAAAAAGGTGTGGGGTAAACCTAACCTAGGAACATCTATATAAAGGTAATGTTGATAAAGATCGCCTTTCTCTACATAGTTTATATTTGGTGTAGATGATGCAATTTCTTTAGTATCAAAATATAAATATTCATTACCTCCTTCAAATTGGGTCGGTGTATCATATCTGTATACAAAGCTATTGCCAGAGTTATATTGTGGGGGAGGAGCAAAAAACGCTGTATCCCATTGGTGATTCTGAATTAGTAGAATGGACAAATCATTATCGGGATTTCGAACTTGGAATCCAATCGGGCTAATCTCAAATTGAATATTTTGATGACTCATGATATTTTCAATATTCTGAGAAGGATAGATTCCTAAGCTGATCTGTGCTTGTTCTTCATAAATTAAAAATTTTCTTGAAAACATGAGCTCATCATACTGATTGTAAATTTCAATCATATAATTCCCCGAAATCAGGAATTGTGTTGAATCGTTAGGTAGCGTGAGGGAGTAATGATTATATCTTTGGAGCGTGCCAAAAGAACTTTGAAAATTTACTATTCTTTGATTATCAAATCCATTTAAGTATTCATTTTTAAACAAATTACTCTTTGTCCAATCTTTATTATAATAAGTGATGCTGTAATAATAGTCGTTATCTTGGGCTAACAAGTCATCAAAAACAAGGGTAAACCCTTCGTTTTTTTTTACAATAGGGAATTGTTGTTGAATATCTTGATTTAAAAACTGGATGGATTTAAGGTAATCGACCTTTGTTGATTCTTTTATTCCTTGCCCATGGAGGAAGAATGAAAGAAGTAAAGGATACATAAAGTTAAGTAAACACTTCATTTAACAAAGGTACTGAAAAGTTTATGGACATTTTAAAAATTAAATAGAACGCTTTAAAAGGTTAAACAAGTTATTAAGAATGTTTATAAATAAGTTAAATTCATTTTGGTTGTGCTTTTTGAAGCAAGTTATAATTATTAAATTTGCGTGAATTTTAGAATTTAACTCCTAAGCACCATGTCATAAGACATATGAATACTGAGAGTTTTTGATTTAAACCTTGAAGGTGAGGCTAACAAGATATTGGCCGAAGCTCACCCCTCCAAAACATTTGCACTTAAGCCAGATGACTTTTTTTCAACAACGCCTAAACTTTTAGTTAAGGAAGGCTCCAAGGTTCAAAAAGGAGCACCTGTCTTTTTCTCTAAGCATAACCCAAGAATTCATTTCGTTTCTCCAGTTGCTGGAGAAATCACTGCGGTTGTTAGAGGAGCTAAAAGAAAGATAGAAGAAATTGTCATTACTGAAGATCAATCGCAAGGAGCTGTACAGCACTCGATTCCTGATTTATCTGAACTAGACGCAGAGCAAACCAAAGAAATATTGTTAAAAACAGGGGCATGGCCATTTATCACCCAGCGCCCATACGGAACAATCGCTCAGCCTGAAGACCAGCCTTCTGCTATTTTTGTTTCAACATATACTACTGCGCCTCTTGATGTGGATTATGATTTTCTATTAAAGAACAATAAATCAGAATTTCAAAAAGGTATTGATGTTTTAGCAAAGCTCTCTGCTAATGTGACCATCACTACCGATGCTAGTTTTAAAGGATTTTTTGAAAACATAAAACAAGCCGAGATTGTAGGTGTTAGTGGAAAACACCCTGCAGGGAATGTAGGTATTCAAATACATCACCTTCGTCCGATTAACGCAGGAGAGCGTATTTGGGTTGTTAACCCAGAAGATGTGGTTAATATAGGTGCTTTGTTTATGACAGGAGAGTACAGTGCACAGAGAACAGTTGCTGTTGTTGGGTCTTCGGTTAAAAACCCTCAGTATTACAAAGTCACCATTGGAGCATCATTATCTGCATTATTAAAAGGAGTAGAGTTAAACACGGAAAATCAGAACCGCTACATCAACGGAGATGTTCTTTCGGGCTCTGCAACTTCCCCAGACAATTACTTAGGCTTTTACAATAACCTCTTTTCTATTATTCCAGAAGGGAATGAATATAGAATGTTTGGTTGGTTACCTTTTGTAGACAACAATATTCCAAGTATGTCCAAAACATCTTTGTCTTGGTTGTTTGGTAAGAAAAAAGCAAAAGTAAACACGAACTTAAACGGGGAGGAAAGAGCTCTTGTAGTCACTGGAGAGATGGAAAAAGTTCTTCCCATGGATGTTTTTCCAATGCAGCTCTTAAAAGCTTGTATGATTGAAGACATTGAAAAAATGGAAGTACTGGGTATTTATGAAATAGTACCAGAAGATTTTGCACTAATCGATTACTCAAGCACTTCTAAAATTGAAGCACAAGAAATCATCCGCAAGGGAATTGAATTAATGATAAAAGAAGAAGGATAAATAGGATACTATGAATTTTTTAAGAAAAACACTCGATAACATTAAAAAACCCTTTGCTAAAGGGGAAAAGTACGAACGTTTTGCACCCGCAGTTAACGCATTTGATACATTTTTATTTGTACCTAATCATACGACAAATAAAGGGGCTCATGTTCGTGATGCTGTAGATTTAAAGCGTACAATGGTCACTGTAATTATCGCTTTGCTACCTGCACTTGTCTATGGTATCTACAATACAGGTTACCAACATTTTATTCAAACGGGAGAAGCCTTCACATTTATGGATGCCTTTATTCATGGGTCTTGGAAAATAGTACCTATGATTATTGTTTCCTATGTGGTTGGGTTGACCATTGAATTCATTTTTGCCATTTACAGAGGGCACGAAGTAAACGAAGGATACTTGGTAACGGGTTTATTAATTCCTATGATAATGCCAGTAGACATTCCTTTATGGATGGTTGCTATTTCAGTTGCCTTCGCAGTGCTGATTGCTAAGGAAGCTTTCGGTGGTACAGGAATGAATATATTAAACCCTGCACTAACGGCACGTGCATTTGCCTTTTTTGCATATCCTACCTATATGTCAGGAAATAAAGTATGGGTTTCAGAAGCTTCTTCAATGGACGCTATTTCTGGAGAAACAATCTTGGGTAGTTTAGCGGCAGGAGGTGAAGTTAGTTATTCGTTTTTTGAAATGTTCCAAGGATCCATTCCTGGGTCTATAGCAGAAACATCTACTCTTTGGGTAGCGGTGGGAGCTTTGATATTGATCCTTACTGGTGTAGGTAGTTGGAGGATTATTGTTGGAGGTATTGGTGGAGCCGCAGTAATGGGGATTTTATTTAATCAATGGGGCGCAAACGCCCTAATGAGTTTTGATTGGTTGAATCATCTCGTTGTTGGTGGATTTGCTTTTGGTATTGTTTTTATGGCCACAGACCCTGTTTCCGCTGCACAAACAAATTTAGGAAAGTGGATTTATGGTATTTTAGTAGGGGTATTTTGTATCCTAATACGCGTATTTAACCCTGCCTATCCGGAGGGTGTAATGCTTGCTATATTATTAATGAATGTCTTTGCTCCGACGATTGATCATTATGTGATTGAAGCAAATATTAACAGAAGAAAAAAACGTTGGGCAGCTGCACAACTTAAAACAGCCTAATAATGAATAGAGATAGTAACGCATATACTTTTCTTTTTGCAGCCGTAATGGTATTGGTAGTAGCCTCTTCACTAGCATTTACCGCTACAGCACTAAAAGACAAACAAAACGAAAATGTCCGCAGAGAAAAAATGCAAAACATTTTATCAACCATAGGAATACAGACCGATCGCGATCAGGCGGAATCTTTGTATAACCAATATATATCAGAACAACTTGCTCTGGTTGCTGACGGTTCAACAGATGAAAATGTAAATGCATTTACGGTTAAGTTAGCTACAGAAACAAAAAAGCCAGTTGATCAGCAACGCTTTCCTTTATATATAGCTCAAGTTGAAGAAGCTACTTATTACATTGTGCCTCTACAAGGAGCGGGTCTATGGGATGCCATATGGGGTTATGTAGCTCTTGAAGAAGATATGAAAACCATAAAAGGTGCTGTTTTTGATCACAAAGGAGAAACTGCAGGTTTAGGTGCAGAAATTACTCAAGATTGGTTTCAAAATCGTTTTGTTGGAGAAAAGATTTATGATAATGATGGCGTTTTAGTCGGGATTAATGTGTCAAAAACCAACAATGATCCAGATGGATTAGATAAGGATGACCACGAAGTAGATGCTATTTCTGGCGCAACGATCACTGGAGATGGCGTTACTGATATGATAATAGAACGTTTAGCACACTACACTCCTTATTTCAAAAATAAGCTGGCAGTACTTTCTTCCCCAGAATTGGAGGAAAAAGATGAGGCTGCTGTCGAAGAAAAAATAGAATCTAATACAGTAGCATACCAAAATTAAACCCATGGTAAACGAAAATAAAAAGACACATAAACCTACTTTATTCTTTGTGAATAAAGATAAAGAGCCCTCTTTTCTAAAAAGAATCGTGCTTTATTAACGGATCCGATGGATGACAACAATCCAATTACTGTTCAAGTACTTGGAATTTGTTCTGCATTGGCCATCACAGTTCAATTAAAGCCAGCCATTGTAATGAGTATCTCTGTAGTTGCCGTTATGGCTGCTTCCAACGTGATTATATCACTTTTACGAAACCTAATTCCTAACCGTATTAGAATTATTGTTCAATTAGTAGTGGTTGCTGCCATGGTGGTATTAGTAGATCAAGTATTGAAAGCCTTTGCTTACGATGTGTATAAGGAATTATCCATCTTTATTGGTCTTATTATTACGAACTGTATCGTAATGGGACGTTTAGAAGCATTTGCTCTTGGGAACGGTGTATGGAAATCATTTTTAGACGGAATTGGAAATGCAGCTGGCTACGGCTTTATTCTAATCGTTGTGGCTTTCTTTAGAGAATTATTAGGTTCTGGGAAACTACTAGGTTATCAAGTAATTCCAGACGCAGCTTACGCAATGGGATATGAGAACAATGGCTTAATGTTACTTTCTCCAATGGCGTTAATTACAGTTGGAATTTTTATCTGGTTTCAGCGTTCAAGAAACCGTAAACTCATTGAAAAAAACTAGACCATGGAAGCATACGTTAATTTATTTATCAAAAGTATTTTCATTGAAAATATGATTTTCGCCTACTTTCTAGGAATGTGTTCCTATTTGGCGGTTTCAAAAACAGTTAAAACTGCTGTTGGTTTAGGAGCAGCAGTGATTTTTGTACTTTCAATCACCGTTCCAATTAACTTTTTATTGGATACGTATTTACTAAAACCCGGTGCGCTTGCATGGTTAGGTGCAGAATATGCAGAGCTCGATTTAAGTTTTTTAAGTTTTATCATGTTCATTGCTGTAATTGCTTCAATGGTTCAGTTGGTTGAAATGATTGTCGAAAAATTTGCTCCTGCACTTTACGGAGCTTTGGGAATATTTTTACCCCTAATTGCAGTTAACTGTGCTATCCTAGGGGGATCACTTTTTATGCAACAAAAAGATTTTGCAGGAGTTGGTGAATCTGCTGTTTATGGTTTTGGATCAGGGATTGGTTGGTTTTTAGCCATCATTGCTATTGCAGCCATTCGTGAAAAAATCACTTATTCTAATGTACCTGCCCCTTTACGTGGGCTTGGAATTACATTTATAATTACAGGATTGATGGCAATTGGGTTTATGAGTTTTATGGGAATTAAATTATAAAGAAAAGGAATGGATTATACAATCATTTTAGCGAGTGTTGTTGTCTTTTTAGGCATCATCTTTTTATTAGTAGGTATGTTGTTAGGTGCTATGTCAAAACTAATGCCTTCAGGTCCTGTTTCATTGTTAATCAATGGAGAAAATAATGTGGAGGTCTCTTCCGGTAGTACCTTATTAAACACATTAGGAAATAATAAAATATTTTTACCCTCGGCCTGTGGAGGCGGAGGTACTTGTATCCAATGTAAGTGTCAAGTGATGGAAGGAGGTGGAGAAATTCTTCCGACCGAAAAACCACACTTTTCTCGAAAAGAAATTGCAGAAGGCTGGAGACTTGGGTGTCAAGTAAAAGTGAAAGAAAATATGGTGATCCAAGTTCCAGAAGAAGTTTTTGGAATAAAAAAGTGGGAAGCCACGGTAGTAAGAAATTGGAATGTTGCTTCTTTTATTAAGGAATTCGTAGTGGAGTTACCAGAAGAAATGGATTATAAGGCAGGAGGTTATATTCAGATTGAAATTCCTGAGTGCGAAGTCTCTTATAAAGACATTGATATTTCTGCTCACCCAGAGGAACACCCTGGAGAGCCTGATAAATTTAAAATGGAGTGGGATAATTTCGGTTTATGGCCACTGGTAATGAAAAATCCTGAATCTGTTGAACGTGCATATTCTATGGCCTCGTATCCTGCTGAAGGAAGAGAAGTGATGTTAAACGTACGTATTGCAACCCCCCCATGGGATCGTGCAAATAACGGTTGGATGGATGTTAATCCTGGAATTGCTTCTTCCTATATTTTCTCAAAAAAACCGGGAGATAAAGTAACCATCTCTGGACCATTTGGAGAATTTTTCATCAATGAATCGGACTCCGAAATGTTATATGTCGGTGGAGGTGCTGGAATGGCTCCTATGCGTTCACATTTATATGAATTATTTAGAACGATCAAAACAGGACGTAAAGTAACTTTTTGGTATGGGGGTAGATCTAAACGTGAGTTATTCTATTTAGAACACTTTAGGGCCTTAGAGAAAGATTATCCAAATTTTAAATTCTATGTAGCTTTATCTGAGCCTTTGGAAGTAGATAACTGGAAAGTAAAAGATGGTTTAGATGGTGAAGGTGACGGATTTAAAGGATTTGTACACCAGGTAGTTATCGATAATTACTTATCGGCTCACGAAGCCCCAGAAGATATTGAGGTATACTTTTGTGGTCCTCCATTAATGAATCAAGCTGTTGAAAAAATGGCTGACGATTTTGGAATTCCACCAGAAAATGTTCGCTTCGACGATTTCGGCGGATAAATAATCAATTAAAGGCAGCTTTCAAGCTGCCTTTTTTCTATTTTAGAATATGCTAACGGAGATTGAATTGCATCAGCTTGCGATGGACGTGGTTGGGAAAGAATTAGTGAAAGATGGTTTTGAATTTATGACGGTTAATTCCGAATTAAAAAAAGACCCTCAATTTGTTTGCCTAAAAGACAAGAAACTTCACTTTATTATTGTTAGGGCAATTAGTTACCCAAACGATCCTGTGGAGTATGACACCATGCTCATGGAAAAAGTGCGTGCTCATGCAGAAAAATTTGAAGCTAAAACTTATTTTGCCGGGGTTGGACTTGCTCATGGTGAAAATTATGAATGGCAACTAACCAAAGGATCACCTTATGCAATTAATTATCAGGGTTTACAAGAAATTACCATGTATGGCTAGTAGATTCATGTTTTTTTTCTTTTTGACTTTGTTAGGTTGTTCTCCTAAGCATGAATTAGTTGTGCACCGAGGTTATGCTTTGGGAACTAGTTATTCCATACAGTATGAAGCGCTTTCTGCCGACTATGAAACTGCTCAAAAGGGAATAGATTCTGTTTTTTATGCAGTGAATCAATCCTTATCCACTTATTTGCCAGCCTCTGATATTTCTAAAATTAATGAGGGTGATAGTCTTTTGGTGATTGATCATCATTTTCTAAAGGTTTTTGAAAAGGCCGATGAACTATATCGTATTACCCAGGGATATTTTGATCCTACTGTTGGGGCATGGGTAAATGCCTATGGCTTTGGTCCAGATCAAAAGATACAAAACTTATCATCTAGGGTACGAGATAGTCTTAAGGAGATAACGTCATGGTCGAAAATTACCTTAACGTCTTCGGGTACAATTAAAAAATCACATCCTTCTATTTACTTAGATTTTAATGCCATAGCTAAAGGTTATGCAGTAGATGTTATAGGAGATTTCTTAACGGGTCTAGGCAGTAAAAATCACTTGGTCGAAATCGGAGGGGAATTAGTCGCTAAAGGGCAGAATATTAAATCAGGATTTCCATGGCGAGTTGGAATTGATCGACCTATAGAAAAAGAAGAGCGTGTAATCCAAAATATAGTGGAATTGCAAGACTACGCCTTAGCGACTTCTGGAAATTACCGCAAATTTAGAGTAGATAAAGAAACGGGAGAAAAATATGTTCACTCTATTAACCCTTTAAACGGTGAACCTGTTCGTTCTAACGTGTTAAGTGTTTCTGTAAAATCGCCGAACTGTATGACGGCAGATGCTTTTGCAACCGCTTTAATGGTTATGCCTTTTGAACAGTCTAAAAAACTTCTAGAACAAGATCCTTCTTTATCGGCTTATTGGATTTTGACAGGACCAAAGGGTTTAGAAGAAGTTTTTTCTTCTAATTGGTGATATTTGTATGCCTTTATATACAGTTCACCCCACCTATTTAGTCTTACATGAAAACACCTACTTTTCTTGTCCCTCTTTTCTTATTGATATTTAATTTTCTTTTAGCGCAAGTTAAACTGGGCGATCGCCCCAACGATATTTCTCCATTTGCCATCCTAGATATGGAGAGTACCTCTAAAGGATTGCTAATTCCTAGAATGTCTACCGAACAAAGAAAGGCTAGTTTCTCAAAAGATACGCCCGAAGGCTTACTTATATTTAATACCGACCAACATCAATTTCAGTTTTACTATAAGTCTTTTAATGACTCCGATGGTGTTCTTCAGAGTAGTTGGCAATCACTAACCAATAGGGTATTCAATTCTAGTGAAACCAGTACCTATGTGTTAAATGATTTTGCTTTTTCTGGTATGTTGTTTTATCAAATTAAGTCACAAAAGATGTATGTTTATAACAAGAAAATTGATCAATGGCTTTACATGAAATCCAATTACCAGGATATTGAGAATTTGACCTTTGATGCATGCACCTATATATTAACGGTTGGTATTTCAAACGGTACTTCTAAATCTGTAGATTTATCAGAAGTTTTTTACGCTCCTACAGGCCCACAAGGTATCCAGGGTGAGCAAGGAATTCCTGGCCCTAAAGGTGAAAAAGGAGCACCTGGTTTACAAGGTTTAACAGGAGAACGTGGGCTTCAAGGATTAATCGGACCCTCTGGATTACAAGGTATGCAGGGTGAGCAAGGAATTCCTGGCCCTAAAGGTGAAAAAGGAGCTAAAGGTGATCTGGGGCCTAAAGGAAATCAAGGTCTACAGGGAGAGCAAGGAATCCCTGGATCAAAAGGGGATCAGGGTGAACCCGGTCCACAGGGAATTCAGGGGGTTAGTGCAGTTTATTCAGATCAATTTTTAGTGCTAACCGAAAGGACGAAAACCAACAAGTAGATTTGGCAATATCAAATGGAAACACAGTCACTTTAGATTTTTCTATAAACGAAAATAGACTTCCATTTATAAGTGATAATGCGGTTAT
The DNA here is from genome assembly GCA_038143595.1 of Flavobacteriaceae bacterium. Taxonomy (GTDB): domain Bacteria; phylum Bacteroidota; class Bacteroidia; order Flavobacteriales; family Flavobacteriaceae; genus Arcticimaribacter. The sequence continues at coordinate 94,606 of JAYQME010000001.1, forward strand.
TTATAATAATACTGGAACATTAATGTATGATTATGTGTTTGGTTCAAATCAAATAAATAATTAAACAGGAAGCGCAGACGATGCTCGTTTTTTATTTGATAAAAGTGAAGGTGCATTTAGAGCAGGGGTAGCTTCGGGTAATTCTTGGAACGAAAATCAATTGGGTAAGTCATCTATCGGTTTAGGACATAGAACAAGGGCATATGGAGATAGAAGTGTACCTTTAGGAAATGTAACAGAAGCAAATAGTTATGCAGAAGTAGCTTTAGGGAGTTATAATACGCTAATCTCACCTAAAAGTTTTTATCAATGGAATCCCCAAGATAGATTATTTGTTATTGGAAATGGTTCTAGCTATAGCAATAGATCAGACGCCCTTGTGGTTTTAAAAAATGGTCATGTGGGGATTGGCGATAGTACACCAACCGAAGGTACCTTGGTGGTCTCTGGAACAGTCGTAGTATCTAAAGATATATTTACTAAAAGTACGCTTACACCCGACTATGTATTTGAAAAATACTTTTTAGGTTTTTCCTCTGAGGCTCCAAATTATAAATTTTTAAGTTTAACAGAGGTCAGGGATTTTATATCAAAGTTTTATCACTTGCCAAATTTACCAAGTTCCACTAAAATTAAAAAAGAAGGTAGGTGGACTGTGAACAGGGCTGTAGAATTAAACCTAGAGAAAATTGAAGAATTATTTTTGCACACAATTGAACAAGAGAATAAAATTCAATTATTACAAATTGAAATTCAGAACTTATTAAATAAAATTGAGGATTTAGAATCTAAAATAATTCCCCTTAGATAAAGTCGAGCTTATTTTTTTACGGCGACAGGGATTTTTTCAGATTTTGGAAGTGCATAGTGCTTCTGTTCCTTTGAACTAAGTTGAGATAGTAAATCTACCGCAGTAACCCTAAAACCCACCTGATCTAAGCGGTCATAATAATCCCTTCCATATACGCGAACATGATCATATTGTCCAAAGATTTTTGTGCGCTCTTTATAATCAACTATACTGTCATCTTCGAATGTATTTGCTCGGGTTTCTTCTAGCGGTACTTGTGCAATTAGTGTACCTCCTTTTTTAAGCACACGATATAGCTCTTTCATTGCCTTTCGATCATTGGGGATATGTTCTAATACATGATTACATAGGACAAGATCATAGGTATGGTCTTTAAAAGGAAGATGACAGATATCTGCTTTAACATCCGCTAAGGGGGAATGTAAATCGGTGGTTGTGTAATTCCAGTTTTTAAAAGATTTAAATTTTTTATAAAAGGCCTGTTCAGGTGCTACATGAAGCACAGTAAGCGGTCTATCTAGAAATTCTGTTTCTCTTACTAAGTATAGCCATAAAAGGCGATGTCTTTCTAAGGATAATGTACCTGGACATAGAGCGTTTTGTCTTAGGTTCTGATAACCGTAGGGTAGGAATTTTCGGTAGCTGCTTCCGTCTATAGGATCGGTAAACTTGTTTCCTTTGAAATAAAACTTAATTAATGGTCGTAAACGAATACTTAAAATAATTAACCATGTCCTTGGAAATAATTTGAGTATCCATTTCATTAGTTGAACTTATCTTTTCTATAGGGAACTTCTTCTTCAGAGGTTATGCCAAGGGTCTCATAGATGAATTGGAAAGTAGATAGTAATTCTGGCTTTCCGTCTATCAAAGCTACATTGTGTTCAAAATGTGCCGAAGGTTTCCCATCTGCAGTTAAAATGGTCCACCCGTCCTTAAGTTGTTTTATACGATGTGTACCTTGGTTAATCATGGGTTAGATGGCCAAAACCATGCCGTCTACAAATTTTTTCCCTCTTCCACGTTTCCCGTAATTAGGAACTTCTGGTCCTTCGTGCATCGTTGTTCCTAAACCATGTCCTACTAATTCTCTGACGACACCGTAACCTTCTTTCTCGCAATAATTTTGAATTGCAAACCCCAAGTCACCAATTCTATTTCCTGCCCTAAAAGCATTAATTCCTTCATACAACGATTCCTTCGTTGTTTCTAGTAAGTGGGCCGTTTTCGTGTCGATTTCTCCAACACCAAAGGTATAGGCGTGGTCACCATAATAACCATTTTTTAATGCACCACAATCAATGGAGATGATATCTCCATTTTCTAGAGGGGTGTTAGTGGGAATTCCATGAACAACTTGTGCATTTGGACTCATACAGAGTGTGTTTGGAAAATCATATAACCCTAAGAACCCTGGCTCAGCTCCATGGTCACGAATAAATTCTTCCGCTTTTTTATCGAGGAATAGAGTGCTTACTCCTGGCTTAATTTCTCCAGCGAGCATCCCCAAGGTTTTTGAAACAATTAAGGCACTCTCTCGGACAAGCTCAATCTCCTCTAAATTTTTTAAAACAATTGCGCTCATTCTGCGTAGGCGTTTTTATAGCTATTTCCATTTAAAATTGTAAAGATATCCTCTTCCAATGTGCCAATTGGAAATTCAACAATTCGATTAATTTCTTTCCCTTCCTCAAAAAATATAAGTGCAGGTACATAAGTGAGTTGATGCTTTTTTTCTATTTGGTCAGGGGTCGTTTTGTCTTCATTTACCGCAATGATTTTTATTGAATGGACATCGTATTCCGATTCTTTCAAGATTTTCATCATCGCAGGGACCTCTCTTTGACTGTCTTCACACCAGGTACCCATATAGAGAATAACTTCTTTTCCCTTTAATAAGGGTGTTATATCAGTCACTAATTTCTGATTCACCTTATAGTTGTTATATTCTTTAAGAAACCATTCTTTGGTATAGAATGCCATTTGGTCATAAGTAACTTCTCCAACTAAAATTTCATTTCCTTCCCAGTCTTTACCAAGAAGTTTATCTGTGATTTCTATTTTTTTTTCTGAACTAGGTGGTGTCTTTACTTTTTGTTGACAAGCTAGAATAATTAAAGCGAATAGAGGGAGGTATATATATTTCACGAGAAAGGGTTTTATTTATGGAGTCTGTAGAAGTGAGTGTTGCGTCATAGCTTTGGGTTGTGGAATATCCATAAGGTCTAGAATCGTGGGTGCAATATCTCCAAGTACACCAGAATGAATATTTCTTTTTTCGTTTTCAACCAAAATCATTGGAACAGGGTTAGTTGTATGTGCTGTGTTTGGACTACCATCTTCATTGCGCATTGTTTCACAGTTTCCATGGTCAGCAATTACAAGAATTGAGTAGTCTTTTTTAAGTGCAGCTTCAATAATACTTTGAGTGCATTCATCTACTGTTTCACAAGCTTTTATAGCAGCGTTTAAATCTCCAGTATGACCTACCATATCTGGATTTGCAAAATTTAGACAGATAAAATCAGCGGTTTCTTTTTCTATTTCGGGTAGAATGGCATCTCGTATTTCATAAGCGCTCATTTCTGGTTGTAGGTCATAAGTAGCTACTTTTGGGGAGGGACACAAAATGCGCTCTTCCCCCTCAAAGGGTTCTTCTTGTCCGCCATTAAAGAAAAATGTTACATGTGGGTATTTTTCAGTTTCGGCAATTCGAATTTGTACCTTACCTGCTTTTGCTAATGTTTCTCCAAGCGTGTCCTTTAGGTTCTCTTTATCAAATACAACGTGGACATTATTAAACTTACTGTCATAGTTTGTCATGGTAACATAATGCAATGACAACGGTACTGTTTTTTGTTCAGAAAAAGCTTTTTGAGAAAGCATCTGTGTAAGCTCTCTTCCTCGATCTGTTCTGAAATTAAAAAAGATAACGACGTCTTTCTCTTGAATTAGGCCCTCTTTATTAGAATTGATTAAAGGCTCAATGAACTCATCTGTAGTTCCATTTTGATAGGATTCTACCAATGCATCTTTAAAATGCGACACACTTTTACCTTCTCCTTTGACAAGTAAATCGTATGCTTTTTTTACACGATCCCAACGTTGATCTCTATCCATTGCATAGTAGCGTCCAATGAGTGAGCTTATTTTACCTGTGGTATGGTCCATATGCTCTTCTAGTTTGTCAATAAACTGTGCTCCTGACTGTGGGTCTACGTCCCTTCCATCTGTAAAACCATGAACATATACTTTTTCACACGCTTCTTCTGAGAGTAAAGTAAGAAGACCTTTAACATGGTTAAGGTGAGAGTGTACTCCACCATCAGAAAGAAGGCCGACAAGGTGAATAGATTTATTGTTTTCCTTGGCATAAGAAATGGCATTTTTTAAAACAGCTTCTTCTTTAAGGGTATCTTCTTTTATAGCAAGGTTAATTTTGGCTAAATCCTGATAAACAATTCTTCCTGCGCCTAAATTCATATGACCTACTTCGCTATTTCCCATCTGGCCCTCAGGTAATCCTACATGCATGCCATCGGTTAGTAAATCATTGTGGGCATACTCTTTGTATAACCCATCTATAAAAGGAGTATTTGCTTTATCAACTGCTGATACTTCTGGGTTTGGGGCTTTTCCCCAGCCATCCAATATCATTAAAATTGTTTTCTTAGCCATTCATTTTGGTTTTGTGCAAAGATAGTAAATGAGAAAAGATTCTTCGTGGTTTTATTAAATCTAACCTATCTTTAACACGATTTAAATCTTTGAGTTGCAAGAAGGAATAGTTTATCGATCTACAGGGAGTTGGTATTGGGTCAAAAGTACCCAAGGAACTTTTTATGATTGTCGTATTAAAGGCAAATTTCGTTTAAAAGGAATTAAGCATACTAATCCGATTGCAGTCGGAGACAGAGTACTATTTAACCTTTATCAGGAGGGTGAGCTAACTAAAGGAATGATAGAAGAAATACTGCCAAGAGAAAATTATATAGTCCGTCGTTCGGTAAATCTTTCAAAGCAGACGCATATCATTGCTTCTAATATTGATTTAGCTTTTTTACTAATTACACTCAATAATCCTCCTACCTTTTTTGCTTTTATCGATCGGTTTTTAGTCACAGCAGCGGCCTATGGAATTCCTGTTATACTCGTTTTTAATAAAATGGATACCTATAATGAAAATGAGATTGAAGAAATAGATTTTATGAAAAGTATTTACGAGAATCTCAATTATCGATGTTATCAAATTTCATGTAAATCTGAAAAAGATGTGTCCACTGTGGCCGCTTTAATGGAAGGTAAGTCAGCTATGTTTTCAGGTCACAGTGGGGTAGGAAAATCTACTTTATTAAATGCGATAGCACCCTCATTAAAACTTCGAACCGCTGAAATTTCTGAACAACACCAACAAGGACAGCACACAACTACTTATGCTGAGATGTTTGATTTACCTAATGGCGCAAGAATTATTGATACTCCTGGCATAAAAGGTTTTGGCGTAGTGGATATTAATACAGAGGAACTTGGGAATTATTTTTCAGAGTTTCTTGCTGTAAAACAGAACTGTAAGTTTAATAATTGTCTTCACGTAGATGAACCTTCATGTGCAGTTAAAGAGGGAGTAGAAGAAGGGGATATTGCTAGCTCTAGATATGAAAGTTATTTGCAGTTGTTAGAACAAGACACCCCGTACAGAAATTAGATTTATGCGTGTAGTTATTCAAAGAGTTTTAGAAGCTTCTGTTAAAGTAGATGATGCAGAAGTAGGGCAAATTGGGCCAGGTTTATTGGTTTTATTAGGGGTAGCGGAAGATGACTCAGAAGAAGACCTAAATTGGATTTTAAACAAAGTACTTGGTTTGAGAATATTTAGCGACGAAAAGGGGGTAATGAATCTTTCTGTTCTTGATTTAGGAGCAGAGCTAATGGTTGTTAGTCAGTTTACACTGCTGGCTGCAACGAAAAAGGAAATAGACCTTCTTACATCAAAGCGGCTAAACATACATTAGCAATTCCTATGTATGAACAATTCTGTAAAAAAGCTAGTGATCAGCTGGGTAGGCAAGTAGCCCAAGGTATTTTTGGTGCAGATATGAAAATAACCCTAATCAATGATGGCCCGGTAACCATTACCATGGATTCAAAAAATAAAGAATAAATACTATATAATATTCACCTCTGCCTCGAGTGAAATAGAGAAAGTCTCAGCTACTTTGATTTGTATCATTTTAGCTAATTGAAGAATTTCATGTCCAGATGCGTTACCGTAATTTACTAAAACCAAGGCTTGTTTTTTATGGACTCCAGCATCTCCTTGTCTATGTCCTTTAAGACCAATGGTTTCTATTAGCCAACCGGCGGGAATTTTTACATGTTCATCGTCGAGTACATAAGCTGGTACTTTTGGAAATCTAGCTTTGATTTCTTCATATCGATGATAAGACACAATGGGGTTTTTAAAAAAACTACCACTATTCCCAATTAAAGAAGGATTTGGTAATTTCTCAGTTCTAATAGCAATTACTGCTTTTGCAATATTTTTGGGGGAAGGGGTTTCTTCTGCGAGTGCAGCTAGTATATCTCCGTAGGAGGTTTTCAGTAGGTGTTTGTTTTTAGTTAAACGCACCTGAAGTCTTGTAATTACATATTTACCTTTAGACGAGGTTTTAAAAATAGAAGTCCTGTACCCAAAGTCAACGTCTTCGATATTGAAATGACATTCTTTTCCATTTTCTATTTTTAAGGCTGTACATTGATGAAATATATCTTTAAGTTCAACCCCATAAGCACCAATGTTTTGGATTGGAGCTGTACCTACATTTCCCGGAATTAAGGACAGGTTTTCTAACCCCCCATATCCCTGGTCAAGACTCCATATCACAAAGTCATGCCAGTTTTCTCCTGCCATTGCTTCTACAATTACGTGCGTATCATCTTCATTAATAACACGAATTCCTTTGGTGTTTAAGTGAATACATAATCCTTTTAATGGTTTTGTCAATAAAAGGTTACTCCCCCCTCCAAGGATGAATTTTTTTCTGTATTCTTTATTTTGTAATAGGCTTATTAGAGCTTTTTCGTCTTCTATGGTTATAAAAGCTTCTGCAGTTTGATCAATGCCAAAAGTATTGTAGTCTTTTAAAGAAAAGTCGTGAATGATTTTCGCAGTATCCAACATTTAAGCAAGGTAGTTAATCCTTAGGAATTGTTGTACGCCTTAAGGGCTTTTTGTAAAATCTCCGCAGACCTAATCAGTTTGGTTTCGTTTAACACAAAGCCTATTCTAACTTGTTTTTTTCCGTAATTGGGGGTAGAGTAAAAACCAGCAGCAGGGGCAAACATCACTGTTTCATTATTATCTGAATAATCTGTGAGTAACCATTTAGAAAAATCTTCGGCATCTTCAACAGGTAACTCTACCATACAATAAAAAGCGCCTTTAGGATCTGACACCCTCACACCTTCAATTTTAGATAACTCTTTGATCAAAATGTTTTTTCGATTGGTGTATTCCGAAACTACACCTTTAAGATAACTTGATGGTGCCTTTAATGCAGCGTGACTAGCCATAATAGCATAAGTTGCTGGAGAAAGACGAAGATGGGCAAACTTTAGCGCCGTAGCAAGAAGGTTTTTATTCCTAGTAATCATCGCTCCTACACGGGCACCACATAAACTATAACGTTTTGAAACTGAATCGATCATTATAGCATGATTATGTAGTCCAGGGACCTGAAGCACAGAGTAATGGGGGGATGAAGAGTCATGTATAAACTCACGATAAACTTCATCTACAATGATGAATAAATCGTGTTTAAGCGCTAGATTACTCAAAAGTGTTATTTCTTCTTTTGTATAAAGGTAGCCTGTTGGGTTACTTGGATTACACAATAAAATCGCACGGGTTCTTGTTGTAACTTTTTTTTCTATTTCTGTAATTTCAGGAAGTTTAAACTGATCTTCAAAAAAGGAAACTACAGGAATTACTTTAACGCTTGCCGCAGCTGCAAAACCATTGTAATTAGCGTAAAAAGGTTCTGGGATAATAATTTCATCACCAGCATCACAAATGCTGTTAAGTGTAAAGGCCAAGGCTTCACTTGCTCCAGTTGTGATTATAATTTCTTCTGGATTTATGGAAATATTATTACTCTCATAATAGGCTACAAGTGTTTTCCGGAAATCAAGCGGACCCTCAGAAGAACCATAGGGTAGTAGGTTTAGGTTGTTGTTCTTTACAACTTCCATCGCTTCTATAGGTGAGGGAATGTCGGGCTGGCCTATATTTAGATGATGTACATGAATGCCTTTTGCTTTGGCAGAATCTGCGTATTGCACAAGTTTTCTAATGGGTGATTCAGGGAGATTATGTCCCTTATCTGATATAGATGGCATAAATTTCTTAAATAAGCTACAAATATCTTAAAAAAAAGTAGGACAGTATTTAGCGTATTGATTTTTGTTGGCATTTAACAAATTACACTCATTTTGTTCAAAATCATTTTGATGATAATGACATTATTTCATCTCTTAATTATTCTACCGACCCTTTAATTTTGAGTGAAACGATAGGTGTACTTTCGGCATTGGAATTTACTGTAATTGTTTTTCTAATTGGTCCCACTAGATTGGTGTTGTACCTTACTTGGATTTCACCTTTCTCTCCTGGAGGAATTGGGGCTTCTGGTTTTTTTGGAATAGTACAGCCACATGAAGAGTACACTTTAGAAATTATCAAAGGTTGATTACCTGTGTTTGTAAATTCAAAAGTTCTTACACCATCGCTACCTTTTTCAATTTGCCCATAATCGATCACTTGAGAAACAAATTCAATGTTTGGGCCATCATTTTGTCCGTAAACAAGGGCATTTAATGTTAGAAACAACGTAAATAAGCTTAATATTTTTTTCATTATTCAGGGTTTGGTTTTTAAATATACAATTTATCTTTTTTTTCAATGAATAGAAAGTGGGTGGTTTTCTTTTGAATTCAATGAAGTAGGATTATTTTTGTCATTTAACACAAAAATCAGACCATTCATGGCGCTTGCTTCTAAATTTAATTCTTCTCAAGTAGAGGAAAAATGGTATTCCTACTGGATGGAACAAAAGTACTTTTCTTCTAAACCCGATCACAGAGAATCTTATTCTATAGTTATTCCTCCTCCAAATGTAACAGGTGTTTTACATATGGGACACATGCTAAATAATTCTTTGCAAGATATTTTGATCAGAAGGGCGAGAATGAAAGGTTTTAACGCTTGCTGGGTTCCAGGAACAGATCATGCTTCCATAGCCACAGAAGCTAAAGTAGTTGCAAAATTAAAGGAAGAAGGGATAGATAAAAGTACCCTTTCTAGAGAAGAGTTTCTAAAGCATGCATGGGAGTGGACAGATGAATATGGTGGGGTAATACTGCAGCAATTAAAAAAATTAGGTTGTTCGTGTGATTGGGATAGAACCAAGTTTACCCTCGATCCAGATATGTATGAATCGGTCATTAAGGTTTTTGTCGATTTATATAACAAAGGTTTAATCTACAGAGGATATCGGATGGTGAATTGGGATCCAGAAGCGCAGACCACGCTATCAGACGAAGAAGTTATTTTTGTTGAAAAACCAGGATTTTTGTACCACATAGCCTATCAGGTTGTGGGAAGTGATGAACAAGTCATTATTGCAACTACTCGACCAGAAACTTTATTGGGAGATACTGCGGTTTGTATTCATCCAGAAGATGAAAGATATAAGCACCTTAAAGGAAAGCAAGTAATTGTTCCTATTGTAAACAGAACCATACCAATCATTGAAGACGAATATGTAGATCTAGAATTTGGTACAGGATGCTTAAAAGTAACTCCTGCACATGATATTAATGACAAAACGCTAGCAGAAAAGCATGGACTAGAGGTTATTGATGTTTTTAATGCAGATGCCACGCTAAATCAACACGGTTTACATTACCAAGGGAAAGATCGATTTGTGGTACGAAAGGAAATTACAAAAGAATTAGAAGGCTTAAATGTGCTGTTAAAAAAAGAACCTTACAGCCATAATGTAGGTACTTCCGAAAGGACAAAAGCGGTTATTGAGCCTAGGTTATCTGACCAATGGTTCTTAAAAATGGAAGATTTAGCCAAACCTGCCATCAAAGCAGTACTTCATTCAGATGAGGTGAATTTGGTGCCTGCAAAGTTTAATAATACCTATCGTCATTGGATGGAGAACGTTAGGGATTGGAATATTTCTAGACAGCTATGGTGGGGTCAACAAATTCCAGCGTATTACTATGGCAATGGAAAAGAAGATTTTGTAGTGGCTGAAAACCCAACTAAAGCCCTTGAGTTAGCAAAAATAAAATCAAAAAATACAGACTTACAGATCAATGATCTATGTCAAGATTCAGATGTATTGGATACCTGGTTTTCATCTTGGTTATGGCCTATTTCAGTTTTTGACGGAATTAGAAATCCAGAGAATGAGGAAATTAATTATTACTATCCAACCCAAGATCTAGTTACTGGACCTGATATTTTATTTTTCTGGGTAGCTAGAATGATTGTTTCTGGCTACGAATACAGAAAAGAGCAACCTTTTTCTAACGTATATCTGACAGGTTTAGTTAGAGATGGTCAAGGAAGGAAAATGTCAAAGCAGCTCGGGAATTCTCCAGATGCCTTAAAGTTAATAGCAGATTATGGTGCTGATGCTGTCCGCGTAGGTTTAATGTTAAGTTCAGCAGCTGGTAATGATCTGTTATTTGATGAGAATTTATGTCAACAAGGGAAAAATTTCACAAATAAGATATGGAATGCTTTCCGTCTTATAGAGGGATGGGAGGTAGATAAAAATGCGGGGGCATCTAAGCAAAACTTAGAGGCTTTAACATGGTATGAGCACAAATTTAATTTCGCTTTAACAGCGATAGAAGATCATTTTGAGAAATACCGTATTTCGGATGCTTTGATGACTGTTTATAAGTTATTGTGGGATGATTTTTGTTCATGGCTTTTGGAGGCGATAAAACCAGCATACGGATCACCAATTGATGCTGAAACCCTGCAAAGAGTTAAAGAGTTATTTGAAATGAATTTAAAGCTGATGCATCCATTTATGCCTTTTATAACAGAAGAGTTATGGCAGCAAATGGGAGATAGAGATGCAGAGGACGCACTTATTATTTCTGCTTGGCCTACTCCACAAGCAGTGGATCATTCTTGTTTACAGGCTTTTGAGCTGGCAACGAAAATTGTTAGTAGTGTAAGGAAATTTAGAAAAGATAGAAATTTATCTCATAAAGAATCCCTTATCCTTTATATCATGGCAAAAGAAGATCAGGTAGGTTATCATGCTTTGATAGAGAAAATGGCTGGTTTATCAGAAATTAATTGGGTTAAAGAAACACCTACTACATCTGGTGCTGCATTTAGGGTCAATACTTTTGAATGCTTTATTCCTTTGGAAGGTACTGTAGATACAGTAGTTGAAAAAGAAAAACTTGAAGAGGAACTTCGTTATGCCCAAGGTTGTCTTGCGTCAGTTCGTAAAAAATTAGGAAACGATAGATTCGTTAATAACGCTCCAGAAAAAGTTATAGAAATGGAACGCAAAAAAGAAGCAGACGCTTTAGAAAAAATCAGTATTCTCGAAAAAAGTTTAGCAGCGCTATAGATTATTTTCTAGAGACGATTGTTTCTCCACCTCGGACAACTTGATCGATAACTAGATCTACAGGAGTCCCTACCGGAAGAAATATATCCACTCTAGACCCAAACTTAATAAAGCCAGCGTCTTCTCCTTGTGTCACCTTATCTCCGACTTTTGCATAGTTTACAATTCGTCTAGCTACCGCTCCTGCAATTTGACGGTATAAGATTTCACCAAATTGTTCGTTTTCAACAACAATTGTCGTACGCTCATTTAATTCAGAAGATTTTGGATGCCATGCTACTAAATATTTTCCTGGATGATATTTACTAAATTTCACTTCCCCACTAATTGGATATCGTGTTACATGAACATTAATGGGAGACATGAATATAGATACTTGTAGCCTATTATCCTTAAAATATTCTTTCTCAAAAACCTCTTCAATAATAACAACTTTACCATCTACGGGTGCAATTAGGTGTTGATCATTAATCACCGTATTCCTGTTTGGATTTCTAAAAAATTGGAGTACTAATATTAATATAATAACTGCACCAACCTGAAGAATTACTTTAGGTAGTTTGCTAGCAACAAAATATTCAGCGCATAGGGCAATGACAGCACATAAAATAAATGTATTAATTATAATGATAAACCCTTCTTTATGAAACATAACTATATAATTTTAAGTAATAAATAATAAAATGGTGCTGTAAAGATAACACTGTCCATCCGATCATAAAAACCACCATGCCCTGGGAAAAGGGTTCCACTATCTTTTACATTAGCACGTCTTTTGAAATATGATTGGACAAAATCTCCTAGTGTAGCAAAAAACGGGATACCCAACCCAACAGCGACCCAAGCATTTCCAAATAATTTTAATTGATTTTCAATAATAAAAAGAAAAAGAAGCGTAGCAATGGTCCCTCCCCAATATCCTTCCCAGGATTTTTTGGGCGAGATAGCCGGAAATAATTTCCTTTTACCAAAACGAGATCCAATTAAATAAGCGAAAGTATTATTCATCCATATTGAGCCATAGAAAAAGAGCAATAGAAATGGAAATGTACCCACAGAGAAATCCATTATTAAAGGGATAAATAGGCTAGATCCGATGAGGTAAAAAGCGGTTATTATGCTTTTAGATATAAACGAAAAGGCTGGTTTTTTCTGAAAAACACATAAGTAACTTACCCAAGCGTTGATCAGAAAACATATAAATAAGAGAATTTGAATAATACTTTGCGGTACTAAACCGAGGAAGCTTAGCAAAAACACAATCATTAAAGTTAGTGGACCTAAGAAATGATTAAACTGAATAAGTCTCTGAAATTCCCATAGGGCCAAGCAAGCGAATAAACAAATCAATCCATAAAAAGCAAATGCTGAATAGTACATCGCAGATGTTAGAAGAATAACATAAAGAATTCCTGAAAGGGCGCGGGTTGTTATTTCATTCATTGGTTGACTTCCTGTACTAGCAAATATAAATGTTTTGAATTACCTCCGTAAGAAAGAAAATCGTTTTCTTTTGTTGGATCAAATGCATTTAGGGTGGTTATATTAGAAGGAAGATTGTCTTTGTATTTTTTATTGATAGCTGTCATAGCTTCGCTTACGTCGTTTATAAATTCAGAAGTTTTGGCTACAATGATTAAATTTTCTGGCAACTCACTGAGTTTTTTATCCGCTATCTGACGGTTACAAATTAAGATAGCTCCTTTATTTGCTACTAAATATTCGCAGTGCATAACCAAAGCTTTTGGTGTACTTATTTTTTTAGTTAGATTGAAAAATGAACCTAAAACAGGACTGCTAAAACCAATCTCATTGTTTCCCCATCCATTTTCTTCTAATATTTGGTTGAAGTAAAATAAAGTGTCTTCACTGTTTTCACAATAGATAAATTTTCCTCCACGGTTAATGAAATTTTTAGCAAAAGAAATTTCAACCGGTCTTTCAATATCGGGAAGATATTGGCTATTCTCTTTTGAAGGGGAAGGTTTTTTATTACCGAAAATATGTTTCAAAAACCCCACAGTCTATGCTTCCTTAGTGCTTTTTTCGTTAGCTACATCTTGATCATTCGCTGTAACTTTCGCTGTAGTGTCTGCTTCTTCGGTAGTAGTCTCTGTTTGTTTGTCAAAAGGTCTTTCTCCAAGGATATTAACTAAGTCATCTTTAAAGATGACTTCTTTTTCTAAAAGACGATTAGCTAATTCTGTTAGCTTTTCTTAGTTTTCCTTTACTAGTTGACAGGCACGATCATATTGATTTTCAATAATTTTCGAAATCTCTTTATCTATTGTCAGTGCCGTTTCTTCAGAGTAAGGTTTTGAGAAATTATAGTCTGTTTGTCCAGTAGAATCGTAATAAGTGATATTACCAAGTTTATCATTTAATCCGTAAACGGTTACCATGGCTTTCGCTTGGCGAGTAACTTTTTCAAGATCGCTAAGTGCTCCAGTAGAAATTTTATCAAATATAACTTTTTCAGCAGCACGTCCACCTAGGGTTGCGCACATCTCATCTAGCATTTGCTCTGTTCGTACGATCATCCTTTCTTCTGGCAAGTACCAGGCAGCACCTAAAGATTGTCCTCTAGGTACTATGGTAACTTTAACTAGGGGAGCTGCATATTCAAGTAGCCAGCTTACCATGGCATGTCCTGCTTCATGAAAAGCAATTGTTTTTTTCTCTTCAGGGGTGATGATTTTATTTTTCTTTTCTAATCCCCCCACAATCCTATCCACTGCATCGAGGAAATCTTGTTTGCCTACAGATTTTTTGTTTTTTCTTGCCGCAATTAAGGCAGCTTCATTACAAACATTTGCAATATCTGCACCAGAAAAACCTGGAGTTTGCTTCGATAGAAAGTCCACATCCAATGTTTTGGTTGTCTTCAGGGATTTTAGGTGTACTTTAAAAATTTCTTTGCGTTCCCTTACATCTGGAAGATCCACATAAATTTGACGATCAAACCTTCCTGCACGCATTAGGGCTTTGTCTAGAACATCCGCTCTGTTTGTGGCTGCAAGGATAATGACATTGGTACTTGTTCCAAAACCGTCCATCTCTGTTAAAAGCTGGTTCAGGGTGTTCTCGCGTTCATCGTTAGATCCGGTAAAGTTACTTTTTCCTCTAGCGCGTCCTATGGCATCGATTTCATCAATAAAAATAATAGCAGGTGACTTTTCTTTCGCCTGTTTAAACAAATCTCTTACTCTAGAAGCGCCAACTCCTACAAACATTTCCACAAAGTCTGATCCTGAAAGAGAGAAAAAAGGAACTTTAGCTTCTCCAGCCACTGCCTTTGCTAAAAGTGTTTTTCCAGTTCCCGGCTGTCCTACTAAAAGAGCTCCCTTTGGAATTTTTCCTCCTAACACAGTGTATTTTTGTGGGTTTTTTAAAAAATCTACAATTTCTTGAACCTCTTCTTTTGCTCCTTCTAGCCCAGCAACATCTTTAAAAGTTACTTTGATATCCGTTTTCTCATCAAAAAGCTTGGCCTTAGATTTTCCAATGTTGAAAATCTGTCCTCCAGCTCCACCGCCTGCATTTCCGGACATTCTTCTCATAATGAAAATCCAAACAAGCACGATGATGATTATCGGAAGGAAACTAAGTAATACATCGAAAAATTTATTTTCTATTGTAACAAATTCATAGTTGAAGGCAATGTTATTTGCTTTTGCTCGCTCTAGTTTTTCCTGAAATAACTTTAAGTCTCCAAATTCAAAAGCATAATGTGGTCCTTGAAGGTTTACTTGACCTAAGAAATTTTCTTTCTTTACTTCTTTGTGTTCGGGTTTATCCAGCGCAGTTGATTTTAGGAAAATACGCGCTAGCTTTTCGTTTTGAATGACAACTTTATCGATATCTCCGTTATTGAGATAACGCTCAAATTCAGATGTATTGGTCTTTCCAGAAGACTGTAGTCCTCCGTCTCCAAAAAAGCTTAAGCTTAATAGAAGTATAATGACTACTCCATAGGCCCAATAAGGATTAATACGGTTGGTATTTTGATTTTTCTTTTTCTTCATCTTTTAATAATTTGACGCGATTAGTGTGGTTTCGGCATCTCCCCAAAGTTCTTCAATGTTGTAAAATTCTCGTGTAGGTTTTTGAAATATATGAACGACCACGTTAACATAATCCATTAGTACCCATTCGGCATTTTCCAATCCCTCTGTATGATAAGGCTTCTCTTTTAAAGCTTTACTTACTACTTTCTGTATGGATTGCACAATAGCAGAAACATGGGTGTTGGAAGTACCAGAGCAGACAACAAAATAATCACATACTGTGTTATCAAGTGTTCTGAGATCTAGTAATTTGATATCGATTCCTTTTATTTCCTCTATGCCCAAAATAATTTGTGCAATTAGGTGATCAGCGGCATTAGAAGGTTTTGTCATTAAAATATTTCGTTTTCACAAATTTATTACTTTATTAGAGACAATACAGTAACTTATGTCTTATTTCAACATTCGCAAAATTGATGCCATTGACTCAGCCAATGAAGCCCTAAAAAAACAATATCAGCGAGGCGAAATCCATCATGGCGAGCTACTTTGGGCTAAAGATCAGACGAAAGGTAAGGGGCAAAGGGAAGCAAAATGGTACAGTCAGGCAGGGAAAAACCTCACTTTTTCATTTTTTTTATCTCACGAAATATCTCCTTTTGATTCTCCTTTTCATTTAAATTGTTTGATTGCATTAGGGGTTAAAAATGTCCTTTCTAGATTAGAAATACCTCAAATAAGTGTTAAATGGCCAAACGACATTTTGTCAGTCAATAAAAAGATTGGCGGAATATTGATTGAAAACAGTTATCGAGGGTCAAAATGGATAGGATCAATCATCGGGATTGGGTTAAATGTAAATCAGGACGAATTTAAAAACATTCCTAGGGCAAGTTCCTTTTATTTACAATCAAACAAACATTATGATTTAACCGAAATACTGAATTTTTTGTTAAAAGAGTTTGAAGAATCTCTTTTACTGGCCAAAAAATACCAAGAAGTTTTAGATGAGTTTAATGCATCCCTATATGGATACCAGACAGAACAAAATTTTCGGATTGGAAAAATAATATTTCCAGCAAAAATACAGGGTGTTAATGACCGAGGTATGTTAGTTCTTCAAAATGAGAATGAAGAAACAAAGACCTATGGTCTTAAAGAAATTGAATTAATTTATTAAGGTTTCCATTGCGCAGGATTCTCTCTCCATGAAGATAATGCCATACGTTGTTCATTGGTGATAGCATTTTGCTCATTAGCAAAGACTAACAAGTGATCGTAATCACTTAAAATATTTAGCTGGACTTTCTCTGTTTCAAAGTTTTCTTTAGCTACGTTAAATCCATAAGAAAACAAGGCTAACATTCCTAAAACCTCTAGGCCTTCTTCTCTTATCGCTTTTACAGCGTTTAAACTACTTTTCCCTGTACTTATAAGGTCCTCTATCACAACTATGGGTAGCGCTGGATTTGCGTATCCTTCAATCTGATTTTTTCTACCATGTTTCTTAGGCTCTGGTCTCACATAGACAAAAGATACATTCAGCTTCTGTGCAACCAACATTCCAATCCCTATGGCTCCTGTTGCCACGCCTGCCAGGGTAATGTTTTTTCCGTAGAGTGCTATCACTTGTTCAGCTAAGCTTTCTGCCAAAAAGTCTCTAACATCGGGGTAAGATAAAGCTAGACGGTTGTCACAATATATTGGAGACTTCCATCCACTCGCCCAAGTAAAAGGGCTTTCAGGATTCAATTTAATTGCATTAATTTGTAGAAGAAGGCGAGCTGTTTCTTCAGCAGTTTTTTTACTATAAATCATACGCAAATGTATAAAGTATTTTTCAATCAGAAACCTCTTATCCTAACAACTTCATTTGTTGAACAAACCCCGGAAAATCCTGTCTTCTTTTTGAAATTCACTACCAAAAAAAATATAATTTTGGCTTTAAAAGCCAAGCAAGTAAAGCAGTTGTATCTATATCATCCCAAGGAAGATAAATTGTGGGAATTGTTTTTACAGTTGTTTAAAACCATTGAGGCAGCAGGAGGAATTGTTAAAAACAAGCACACGAATAAATATTTGTTTATTTATCGAAATAACAAATGGGACTTACCAAAGGGTAAAATCGAAGAAAATGAATCGGTCAAAGATGCTGCCATCCGCGAAGTTGAAGAGGAAACGGGGGTGAAAAGAATTACCATAGATAAACCTTTACTCACCACCTTTCATATATTTAATAGACGATCGAAATATCGATTAAAAAAAACCTACTGGTATGCAATGCATACCGATTATAACGGAGAAACAGTCCCTCAAATAGAAGAAGGTATTCAAAAAGCCATTTGGAAATCTGCCGAGGAGGTACCCGAACTATTCGAAAATGCCTATGCAAATATTAAGTTGTTGTGGCAGGCGTCTAGTTTATAACTTAACGGAATCAGGAACCATAGAGCGGTAATCTCCACCAAATTGAATAACCTCCCTAACAATACTGCTGCTTATAAATGCCGTGTCTGAGGAGGTTAATAAAAATACAGTCTCTATTGTTGAAAGGCGACGATTTACCTGCGTAATTGTTTTTTCAAATTCAAAATCAGCAGGATTTCTAAGCCCTCTAACAATAAAATCAGCTTTTATTGATGCACAATAATCCACGGTAAGACCTTCGTAGTTGGTCACTTTAATTTTACTTTCATCTTGGAAACATTCCTCAATAAAGTTGATTCTTTGATCCAGACTAAACATGTATTTTTTGTTGGCGTTTATGCCTATAGCAATGATAAGTTCATCAAACAATGGGAGCGAACGTTTTATAATGTCTAGATGTCCCAGGGTAATGGGGTCAAAAGAGCCGGGGAATATTGCACGTTTCATAATATAAATTTACACTTTTTTTACCATAGCAGAGGCAATTACCCCTTCCATTAGTTCTAGTAGAGATATACCCGCAGCCTCAGCTTGCTGAGGAATGATGCTCTGTAATGTCATACCTGGTATAGTATTAATTTCTAAGAGATGTGGAATTCCTTCCTGAAAAATAAATTCAGAACGTGTTATTCCTTTTAATCCTAAATTCTTGTATAATTTTTTGGCCATAGTAACAGCGCTATCTTCCCATTCTTGAGGTAAATTGGCTGGCGTTATTTCCTCGGACTTTCCTTCATATTTAGCTTCAAAATCAAAAAAATCATTTTCACTAATGATTTCAGTTATCGGAAGCACTTTAATTTCTCCTTCCCAGTCTAGTACTCCAATAGTAATTTCTCTACCTTCTAGTGCTGTTTCAATAAGTACTAGGTCATCTTCTATAAACGCTTTTTCAATCGCTGGTTCTAATTCTTCTTCGGTATAAATTTTAAAGACACCATAGCTGCTTCCAGCCTGATTGGCTTTTACAAAGCAAGGAAGACCAACCTTATTAATAATGCTTTGGGTAGAAAAAGACTCTCCCTTACGAACGGTGGTTCTTTGTGCAGTTGGGATTCCCATTTCTGCTGCAGCAATCAAACAGTCTTTTTTGCTGTATGTAAGTGCCGCCTCTTTAGGAGCGCAGCTTGTGTGAGCAATATTAAGTGACGCTAAAAGTGTGGCTAGTTCGCCATTTTCTCCTGGAATACCATGAATCATATTTACAATACAGTCAAATGAAATTCTTTCTCCTTTTTTTATAAAGGTTAAATCAGTTTTAGCGAGTGCATAAGATTCTCCTTGTACATCAGTTACCCTCCATGCTTCTTTTTCTATCGTAATAAGGTAGCAGCTGTAAGACGATTTTTGCAATGCTTCAAAAACGACTGCTCCACTTTTTTTAGAGATTTTACTTTCCGAAGTAAATCCACCACAGGCTATACCAATTGTTTTTCTCATGGAGTAAAAGTAATAATCGTTTTGCAATGGGCAACGGTTTAGTCTGATGAATCGTTTTGTGTTTTATATCTTTGTATAGATTTCAAAAAGTTGGTTAATTGAAAAGGTTAACTAAATTCAATAAAAGAAACAGTGAAATCTCTCATCGATAATATAAATTCTGGCGAATGAACTACCTCCGTTTTTTGTTTAGTAAAGTGTTTTTAAATCAGCTCTTATACGCCTTTATCACCGGAGTTGTTATATTAACTCTTACCTATCTAGGTTTAGATCGGTTAACTCAGAATAACCAACATATTGATGTGCCTGATTTTGAGACACTCCCTTTAAATGAAATTCCAGCGTTAATGGAGCGTTTTGAGCTGCGATATGAAGTGTTAGATTCAGCAAAATTTAATCCTAATTATCCCCCCTTTACAATCATTGAACAAACACCGGCGCCTGGATCTGAGGTTAAAAGAGGGCGAAAGATTTATTTTACACTTAATCCTTCGGGATTTAGAAAGTTAAAAGTTCCCAATGTAATTCAAATCACCAAGCGTAATGCTGAGACTAGATTAACAGCTGTAGGTTTTAGTATAGGTGAAATTACCTACAGGGATAATATTGGTAAAAATATGGTGCTTGAAATTAGACATCAAGGAGAAAAAATTAAACCAGGTAGAATACTACCAAAAACATCAAAAATTGATTTAGTTCTTGGAAATGGAAAAAGATAATTTTTTAGAAGATGAGCTCCAAGAGCAACAGTTATATGAACACTTTTCGTTTACAGCTGATAAAGGACAGGAACCACTTCGGGTAGATAAATACCTAATGAATCGCATAGAAAATGCTACACGAAGTAAAATTCAACAGGCTGCCAAAGCCGGAAGTATTTTTGTTAACGATATAGCGGTTAAATCTAATTACAAGGTGAAAGGTGGGAACGTTGTACGTGTTTTATTTGGTCATCCTCCTCACGAAAATTTATTGGTGCCCGAGGATTTACCTTTGGAAGTTATCTATGAAGATGATGAGGTTATTGTGGTAAATAAAGCTGCGGGAATGGTTGTTCATCCAGGGCATGGAAATTATTCTGGCACATTAATTAATGCATTGCTTTTTCATTTTGATCATTTACCCAATAGTGACCAAGGGCGTCCTGGGTTGGTTCATAGGATTGATAAAGATACAAGTGGATTGCTAGTAATTGCTAAAACAGAACATGCCTTAACTCATTTATCAAAGCAATTTTTTGATAAAACTTCTACCCGAAAATATATTGCATTGGTTTGGGGAAATGTAGAAGAGGATCAAGGGACCATAGACGAAGCCATTGGGCGACACCCAAAAAACCGTTTACAGATGACAGTTTTTCCCGAAGGCGAATCGGGTAAACCAGCTATCACGCACTATAAAGTAATTGAGCGTTTTGGTTATGTCACTTTGGTTGAATGTCAGTTAGAAACTGGCCGAACACACCAAATACGTGCCCATATGAAGCATATAGGACATACTCTTTTTAATGACGATCGGTATGGAGGTAATGCCATTTTAAAAGGCACACATTTTAGTAAATACAAGCAATTTGTAGATAATTGTTTTAAAATGTTGCCACGTCAGGGGTTACATGCAAAAACCCTTGGGTTTGAGCATCCAGTTTCTGGTAAGAGAATGGAGTTCACTTCCGAATTACCTGAGGACATGGAAAATGTGATTAAGAAATGGCAAAATTACGCTAAGCATAAGCAGTTGTAATCCAATCATCAAGGATTGTAATGCACTTGGGTTGCGCAAGTGGAAAAACACACTTATTTTTGATAAAAAGCCAGTCCTATGAAAATGATCGTTTCCCCTGCTAAGTCTTTGAATTTCGAATCAAAACTTCCGACAACAACATTTACTCAGCCGCTTTTTTTGCCAGAGGCAGAGAGAATCAATAAGCTTTTAAAGAAAAAATCGGTCAAGGCTTTAGGGAAGCTTATGGGGATATCAGAAAACTTGTCTTCTTTGAATTGGCAGCGAAATCAAGATTTTCAACTTCCATTTTCGGCAGCTAACGCTCGCCCGGCCGTTTATGCCTTTGATGGAGATGTTTATACTGGTTTAGATGCTTATTCTTTAAAAGAAGACCAATTGCAAGTTCTACAAGATAAATTGCGAATTTTATCTGGACTCTACGGTTTACTAAATCCTTTAGACCTAATTCAACCCTATCGATTAGAAATGGGAACAAAGATGCCCGTAGGTGTAAAAAAGAATTTACCTGCTTTTTGGAAAGAAAAAGTCACACAAGTTCTCAATAGTGAAATGCAAGATGGAGAGGTACTCCTTAATTTGGCCAGTAATGAATATTTTGCTGCAATCGACATAAAAATATTAAAGGCTGAAATCATTACCCCACAGTTTAAAGACTTTAAAAACGGAAAGCTTAAAATGATTTCTTTCTTTGCAAAAAAAGCACGTGGAATGATGGCGCGTTATGTCATTGACAATAACATAAATCATTTAGCTGATATCAAAGGGTTTAACACAGAAGGTTATCAGTATAGTGAAGAGCACACAGAAAAAGAAATGCAGCCAGTTTTTATTCGATAGACTTAGCTCCCTTTTCTTTACGTTTAATGCGTTTTGTTTTTCGACGTACGCCAAAAGTTTTATTGACGATTTTCCCTCGGCGGGTTTTTTTGTCTCCTTTTCCCATAAGTAGTAGATTTGGTGTTACTAAAACCAATTGTTTTTTAGCTAGCAGCCAAATGTTTTATCATACACATCCTTACCCTCCTTATATATTGAATGACAGCACTCGCCTAGTTGTTGGTACCCTCCCACCACCGAGATTTACAACAGGAGATCTAAATGATCAAGATGTAGATTTTTGCTACGGTAGCAGTAATGGTTTGTTGTGGAAAGTTTGGGATCGTATTTATGACTTAGGCCTCGTTTATGAGAATACTCATTTTGCTATTGAACAACGAAAGGCATTTCTGAAACGAGAAAAAATAGGTGTTTGCGATATAGTAGGCGCTGCCTATCGTGATAAAATAGATGCTTCTGATTTAGGAATGCAGCAACCTGAATTAAGAGATGTATTGGGGATTTTAAAAAAATATCCAAAGGTTGATACTCTAATTTTTACGGGCGGAAATAGTAAAAATGGTCCTGAATATTTTTTTCGACAACTACTCAAAAAAGAAAGACTTCGTTTAGAAGTGATTAATAGTAATGTACCCAGAGAGCATGCGTTTTATTGGGCAGATAGAAAAATCACAACCTATAGCTTAACCGCTCCGTCTGGTACAGCTAATAGAGCCATTGGAAGCTTGACCTATTACAAAGAAAATAAAGCCCAAAACCCAAAATATTCTACTTTTGACTTTAGGGTGGAGCAGTACGCAAGGGTATTTACGCTCTAATAGATTTCACAAAGTCTTCGATTTGATCTACTCCTTTTTCCTTTAAAAATTTAATGAAGGCAGATCCTATAATGGCTCCACGTGAATACAAACTTGCTGCTTTATAGGTTTCGCTATTACTTATTCCAAACCCAACCACCGTTGGTGTGTTGAGGTTCATTTTGGCGATTCGTTGAAAATAGTCCGTTTGGGTATTTCCGAAAGCGTTTTGTGCACCAGTTACCGCCGCGCTAGAAACCATATAGATAAACCCATTGGAGACTTCGTCTATATAACGAATCCGTGCTTCAGGTGTTTGTGGTGTGATTAAAAACATATTGTATAAACCATGTTTTTCAAACAATGATTTGTAATCCTCGTGGTAGACATCTACGGGTAGATCTGGAATAATCAACCCATCTATTCCAATTGCTTCACAACGCTGACAGAATTTTTCTATCCCATATTGCATCATAGGGTTGAAGTACCCCATCAAGACCAATGGAATATCAATTTGTTCACGGATGTTTTCCAACTGCGTAAATAGTTTTTCAGTGTTCATCCCATTTCGTAGGGCCATCGTAGAGCTTTCTTGAATGGTAGGCCCATCGGCTAAAGGATCAGAAAACGGTAGGCCAATTTCGACCATATCCACTCCTGCGGCTTGTAGATTTTTTAAGATAGGTACGGTGTCTTCTAGGCTAGGATATCCAGCAGAGAAATAAATAGATAAGAGTTTTTTGTCCTCTTTAAATTTTTGATCAATTCGATTCATTATAACTTAAAATAGTCAATATAAGTAGCCAGATCTTTGTCCCCACGACCTGAGCAATTAAAAACAATTATTTCTTCAGGACCAAATTTGCGCACATCAAGTGCAGCAAAAGCATGTGCTGTTTCTATAGCAGGAATAATTCCTTCCATTTGAGAAAGAGTTAATCCCCAATCCATTGCCTCTTGATCTGGGATGGATATAAATTCTGCTCTTTTAGAACGGAATAAATGCGCATGCATAGGCCCAACACCTGGATAATCTAGACCCGCAGAAATAGAGTAAGGCTCTGTAATTTGACCATCAGGGGTTTGCATTAATAGTGTCTTACTTCCATGAATAATACCTTCTTTACCAAGGGCAGAAGTGGCTGCGCTTTCGCCAGAGTCAATTCCTTTTCCAGCGGCCTCCACTGCGATAATATTAACACGCTGGTCATTGAGGTAGTGATAATACAATCCGGCAGCATTACTTCCTCCTCCTACACAAGCTATGACATGGTCCGGATAATCTCTTCCTTCTAGTTCCTGTAATTGCCATTTAGTTTCTTCACTAATCACAGATTGAAAACGGGCAACCATATCAGGATAGGGGTGAGGTCCTACGACAGAACCTATAATGTAATGGGTGTTTACTGGATTGTTGATCCAATCGCGAATGGCTTCGCTTGTAGCATCTTTTAGGGTTTTACTACCCGATTGTGCTGGTCGGACTTCGGCCCCAAGCATTTTCATACGAGCTACGTTCGGCGCTTGTCGTTCTATGTCTAATTCTCCCATATAAACGATACATTCTATCCCCATTAATGCGCAAACAGTGGCAGTAGCCACACCGTGTTGTCCTGCCCCAGTCTCGGCAATAATTCGATTTTTTCCTAAGCGCTTAGCCATTAAAATTTGCCCAATGGTATTATTGACTTTATGTGCGCCTGTGTGGCAAAGGTCCTCTCGCTTTAGATAGATTTTAGTGTTGTAACGTTCAGAGAGTCGTTTTGCAAAATATAAAGGAGTGGGACGACCTACATATACTTTGAGTAACTCATCGAATTCTTTTTTAAAGCTTGGCTCTGCAGAGATTTTTAGATAGTTTTCTCTTAACTCGGCAACGTTTGGGTATAACATTTCAGGAATATAGGCTCCACCAAAGTCACCGTAATATCCTTTTTCATCTACATTATAATTCATACAATTCGTTTTTAAATTGTGTTAAATCTTCTATTTTTTTGATTCCCGGGGCGCTTTCAAATTTACTATTTACATCAATAGCATAAAGGGGTAAATCGGTATTTAATAAATCTTTAATTTCTTGTGTGTTTTCTAACCCAATCCCCCCACTTAAAAAGAAGGGTTTTGTTGAGGAGTAATTAGTCAGAATACTCCAATCGAAAGTATATCCATTCCCACCAGGTAAAGCTCCTTTCGTGTCAAATAAAAAGAACTCACAACTATTTTCATAGTTATCGAGGAAAGCGAAATCAAAAGTGTCTTTAATTGAAAAAGCTTTGATCACCTCTACTCCAAAACTTTGAATAAGCTGACAATAATTTGGAGTTTCTTCTCCGTGAAGTTGAACGGCCTGTAATTGATGAGTGCTAATACAACTCTGAATATAGTCTATAGAAGCATCAACAAACACCCCAGTTTTTTTAATTTGTTTATCTAGTTCAGGTGTAATGTCATGCACATAACGACTAGAAGGTGCCCAGAATATAAATCCCATATAATTTGGTTTCAATCTACTAAGGGCCTCAATATTATCTGGCTCGCGCATTCCACATACTTTTAACTTCATCCCTCTAATTCTTTGATAAAATCCAGTGCAGCTGCACCAGGATCAGTTGTTTTCATGAAGTTTTCGCCCACTAAAAAGCCTTTATAGCCAAATGTTTTTAGGTTTTTGATTGAATTAACATCGCTGATTCCACTTTCAGATACCTTAACAAAATCTGATGGAATTTTCTCTGCTAAAGTTCTACTGGTATCCAACGATACTTCGAATGTTTTGAGGTTTCGATTATTAACCCCTAGCATATCTAAAGTTGGCATGATAGATTTTTCTAATTCTGCTAGATTGTGTACCTCTAACAATACGTCTAATCCAATGCTCTTGGCTAGGGTAGATAATTGTTGAATTTCATTTCTGCTTAGAACAGCGGCGATTAATAAAATTACATCAGCGCCATGCGCTTTGGCTTCAATTAATTGATAATCGTCTACAATAAATTCTTTTCGTAAAAGAGGAAAATCTGTTGAAGCTCTTGCTAATGTTAAATCGTCTAGAGACCCACCAAAATATTTTCCATCTGTAAGTACCGACATTCCACAAACTCCAGCTTTTTCGTAACCTATTGCTACATTGGCAACAGATAAGGAGTTGTTTATGTTTTGTTTGGAAGGTGAGCGTCGCTTGTGCTCTGCGATGATTCCAGATTTACTTTCTCTAAGGCGTTTTGCCAAGGAATTTGTGGGTTGCTCAAATAAAGGGGATGCTTCCCAATAAGCAATAGGGAATATTTTCTTTCGCTGGCCCACCTCAATTTTTTTATCGGCAACAATACGTGCTAAGATGCTCATACTTTACTTAAGTTTTGAAGTTTAGTTAAGGCCTCGAATGCTTTTCCAGAAAGCAAGGATTCTTTGGCTTTTTCAAACCCTTCGATAGGGGATAGATCTAAGGCAGTGGCAATGGCCATACCTGCATTAGCACAAACTACTTCTTGCTGCGCTTGTGTACCTTTATTTTGAATTACATCCATAAATATCTTCGCTGAAGAGGCAACATTGTCTCCTCCAGCAATTTGATTTGCCCTGAGTGGACTTACACCAAAATCTTGTGGAGTTAATATGCGTTCCCTCTTTTTACTAAAGGCTTTAGTTGGTCCAGTGAGTGATATTTCATCATAGCCGTCTAATGCGTATAAAATGGTAAAGTTGATGTTTGTTTTTTGAAATAGGTAGTGATACAAGCGGGCTAATTCTAAGTTAAAAACACCTGTTAGTTGATTTTTGGGAAAGGCTGGGTTTACCAACGGTCCTAGCATATTGAAGAATGTTTTTACTCCTAATTCCCTCCTTACTGGGGCTACGTTCTTCATGGCAGGGTGGAAAAGGGGTGCATGTAAAATGCAGATTCCAGCCTGATCTACACACCGCTTTAAAAAATCTTGGTTGTTAGAGAACTTAATTCCAAGTTCTTCTAATACATTACTTGATCCACAGCCAGAAGAAACACCATAATTACCATGCTTGGTTACTTTTATACCAGCACCGGCAGTCACAAAAGAAGAAAGGGTAGAGATGTTAAAGGTGTCTTTTCCGTCTCCACCAGTACCACAAAGATCGATGGTGTTAAATTCACTTAAATCTACAGCAATACATAATTCTAATAGTGCAGAACGAAAGCCCTCCAGCTCTTCTAGGCTAATGCTCCGCATCATATAAACGGTTAAGAAAGAAGCAATTTGTGAGGTGTTATATTGTCCATCGGCAATATTAATGATCATTTGCCTAGCTTCTTGTTTGTTAAGCTGCTGATGTTGTATAAGTCTATTGAGTATGCGTTTCATGCTTAACTATTGATCCAATTTTCTAATATTTTTTTACCATGAGGAGTAAGTACAGATTCAGGATGATATTGTACTGCGCAAACGTCATAAGTTTTATGCCTTAGGGACATCAATTGACCATCTTCATCTATGGAAGTAGCAATAAGTTCATCTGGCAGAGGGGTTTTTACTACCCAAGAATGATAACGTCCAATATCAAATTTTTCAGGTAAGCCATTGAATAAAACATCTTCTTTAATCACTTTTACTGGTGTGGCAATTCCATGATAAACTTTATCAAGGTTGATTAAGCTAGCACCAAAGACTTCTCCAATTGCTTGTTGTCCAAGGCAGATTCCTAATATTTTTTTAGTGGGAGCATAGCGTTCTATTGCCGCCTTCAGTAGTCCAGATTCCTCTGGTATTCCAGGGCCAGGAGAAAGTAACAATAATGGGTATTCTTCTAGCTCTTCTAGTTCAAATTGATCATTCCTCTTTACCGTTACTTCACAATCGAGTTCTTCAAGATAATGAACCAAATTATAGGTGAATGAGTCGTAATTATCGATGACAAAAACTTTTTTCATGACTAAAGGTTTTCTGCTAAGGTTAAAGCTTTATCTAAAGCCCCTAATTTGTTATATACTTCTTGCAATTCGCTTTCTGGTACTGAATCTGCCACGATTCCAGCACCAGCTTGATAGTGGAGTTGATGATTTTTACTTAAAAAAGAACGTATGATAATGGCGTGGTTAAAATTCCCATGGAAATCCATATATCCTATAGCTCCACCATAAAAATTTCTTTGGGTTGTTTCATAGCGATCTATTAGCTGTAGTGCCTTGTGTTTAGGTGCTCCGCTTAAGGTTCCAGCAGGAAAAGTATCTGCCACTACTCTGAAAGTTTTAGCTGCTTTTTTCATTGTGCAGGTGACTTTTGAAACTAAGTGTATTACGTGAGAATAAAACTGAATTTCTCTGTTCTTTTCTACAACAACTTCAGAGCCATTTCGGCTTAAATCGTTTCGTGCTAAATCCACCAACATAACATGCTCACTATTTTCTTTAGGGTCTTTGGCTAGTTCGGTTGCTGCAGCAGTATCTTTTGCATCGTCTCCTGTTCGGCGAAAAGTTCCTGCGATTGGATGAATTTCGGCTTTCTCATTTTGAACAATCAATTGCGCTTCTGGCGAACTACCAAATATTTTAAAATCACCATAGTCAAAAAAGAATAAATAGGGAGATGGATTAATTGACCTTAGGGTTCGGTAGACGTTAAATTCATCTCCTTTAAATCCTTGAGAAAAACGACGAGAAAGAACCAATTGAAAAACATCTCCGCGATAACAATGTTCCTTTCCTTTTTTAACAAAATCAACAAATTGTTCATCTGTGAGGTTAGAAGACTTTTGACCTACCTTTTCAAAACTAAATTGGCTACTGTTTTTTGCATTAAGTAAGATTTCTATCTCCTCGAGATTGTGTTCTTCATTATAAATATGCGAGAATAAATGCGCTTCGTGATTAAACAGACTAATCGCAATAATATTTTGATAAACCGCATAATAAATATCCGGAATATCATTCCCTGGTTTAGCTTTGTTAAGTGTTATGTTTTCAAAGCGATCTACAGCGTCATGAGCGATATAGCCAAAAATTCCATTGCTGATAAATTTAAAAGGAAACCTTTCACTATCGAATTGTTGAGAAAATTGATGAATACGCTCCGGGA
Organism: Flavobacteriaceae bacterium; assembly: GCA_038143595.1. Lineage (GTDB taxonomy): Bacteria > Bacteroidota > Bacteroidia > Flavobacteriales > Flavobacteriaceae > Arcticimaribacter. The sequence goes on from JAYQME010000001.1 coordinate 123,388, forward strand.
TATCTAAATTTTTATCAGCTTCTTCAAGGGTAGTGCTGCCATCTGGATATTGAGTGGATAGTTTGCCATTTTTTAGCTCAATTGAAGCAATAGGATTACAGCAGATATAGGAAAAATCGTTGTTATTTGCATGATAGTCACTACTCTCTAATAGAAGAGAATGAGGAAAAACATCGCGTAACTTTAGATAAGCACTTACAGGTGTTAGTGTATCTGCGAGGATTTTTTTATGTACTGTTTTTAAATTAAATTTTTTCATTCTTAGTGACAATTAAAAAAGGCCTGTCGTGATGACAAGCCTTTTAATATGTTGATACAGCATGCTACACGAATAAATGTTTTATTCGTTCCACCAGCTTGTATTGATTTGCATATTCATAATGTAAATTTATATAAATAATATAATCCTCACAACTACTTGTAAAATTTATTTTTTTGTGTGGGATCCATCACAAAAACCATCGGGGTTTTGTGTGTTTCCACAGCCACATTTTGGTCGTACAGGCATCTTTTATAGTTTTAAATTAACAGTGAGTTCAAAATTGTCATCAATAGCTTTGTTCCCTAAGTTGTCAAAAAAAGAATTTGATCCATAACGAACACCATATTTAGAACGATCTATAATGACTTTGGCTGTAGCACTTCCTTCTGATATATTTAAATCAAAGTTAGCAGCATGAGTTTGGCCTTTAATGGTAAAGTCTCCTGTGATTCCAAAAATCCCCCCACCTTTATTTTCTATAGTTGTAAAAACGAGTTTAGCTTCTGGATAAGTCTCTACACCAAAAAAGTCATCTGATTTTAAATGACCTACTAGATTGTTGGCCGATTTTCCTTCTAAATCAGTACAAGTTATTGAAGTCATATCCACAACAAATTGACCTCCGGTAAGGTTTCCTTCAGTCATCACAAGATTACCTGATTTCAAGGAAATATCACCCTCGTGTTGGCCGGTTACTTTTTTGCCCAACCAATGGATGGTGCTTTCTTCGGCATTTGCTGATAGATTTTGAGCTTGTGCAGTTTGATTAACGATTAAGCTTAACGCAGCAAAAGCGAATGTAAAAATTGTTTTTTTCATAGAATTAATAAAATTTAATTGATTTAAACGATCGTAGGTTAGGTGTTAGTAAAAATTTGAAAGGGTTTGGATGATTATGTTTTTTTCGTCATCTGATATATTTTTCACTAAATCTGCTTCTTTGTCATTTAGCGGTTGATCTATTTTTTTTAGTAGGGTTAATCCTTGTTGGGTAATTGTTAATTCGATTTTTCTTCTGTTGTTTTCACAAATCTTTCTGTTCACATAGCCTTTGCTAATTAGTTTGTCAATAATGCGTGTGGTATTACTCATTTTATGAATCATATGCTCATTAATGGTCGTTAAGTTTGCAGGTTCATCATTACGTCCCCTTAGAATGCGTAACACATTAAATTGTGGAAGGGTAAGCCCAAACTTTTTGACCAAAAGATTTATTTCATCATAAAATTGATTTCCAGATTTTAAAAGGGAAATGACGACCTGTCTATTTAAATCTTCATCCATGTTTGTATTCACAACAGTTGTATGTACAAATATATAAAAAATTAGATTCTTTCATTTTTTTTAAAAAAAATAAAACAGAAAACAATTTAACTTTTACTTTTGAAAAAAAAACCGATGACAGAATTAGCACAGGAAGAGTGGAATGCCTTACGATTAGAGGATGAAAACGCGGTGTTGTTAGATGTAAGAACACAGGAAGAATACGATGATAAACATTTAATCGATGCTACATTAATAGACATTCGCCAGCCACAATCTTTTATGTCGGCGGTGCAAGATTTACCAAAGGATAAAAACTACTATATATATTGTAGGTCGGGTGCTAGAAGTGCGCAAGCTTGCCAATTGCTTGACCAGCTCGGTGTTTCGTCTACTTACAATTTACAAGGCGGTATTTTAGATTGGACTGGTGAGGTAGCACTTTAATTCATTTTTTCCCCAAATCTATGAATGAAGACTTCCTCCACTTTGTGTGGAAGTATCAAAAATTTCGATCAAAAAATTTAATCACAAATCAAGGTGAAAAATGTACAGTCCTGAGAGTTGGACAGCACAATCACCACGATGCCCCCGATTTTTTAGACGCCGCTATATCTATAGGTTCGCTTTTGGTTGGGTAATGTAGAAATTTAGGGCTAAATGTTAATGGAGATGTTTTTTTTGAAATGGCCAAAAGTATTCCTTTTAGTGTAATAAGAAAGATCCAGCATGATGGTTTAAACTTAGAAGCTTTACTCTTTGGACAGGCGCGGTTGATCAATGCTGATATGAATGAATATTATGGTCAAGGGTTGTGGAAAAGGTATCTTTTTTTAAAGCATAAATTCAGTTTACCTGATCCTCCTAAGCTCAAGTGGTGTTTTTCAAGGTTAAGACCTATGAATTTTCCGACAATAAGGTTAGCTCAATTAGTAAAAATTTATTCACAATCAACAGGTTTGTTTTCAAGTTTAATTACCCCAAAAGGATTGTTTACAGATAGGCTTGAGGAGTGCGGAGTATCTTCCTTTTGGGAGACCCACTTTACTTTTAATAAAGTCTCTAAAAAACAGAAGAAATCGCTTAGTAATGAGCTCATTGACTTGATAAAAATAAACACTTTGATTCCTTTGTTTTTTTGTTTCGAAAAAGCGCAAGGGAGAGATCCATCGGTTAAAATCTTTGAGTGGATAAGAAGTATAAAGCCAGAGAAAAACGCAATCACTAAGGGATTTTCATCTATTGGAGGGAAATGTTCAAATGCCTTAGATTCACAAGCGTATATTCAGTTAAAAAATAAATTCTATAGCCAAAAAAAATGTTTACTTTGCGCAGTAGGCATACATTTATTAAAACAAAGTTAATATGGCCAAAAATTTTCGTCATTGGTTTGAGAAAAATGGATTTGCTGTCTGTACAAGACTAGCGGAAGGCTTAGGTATGAAAGTAAAGAGTGTTCGCTTGTTTTTTATATATGCTTCTTTTGCTACTCTAATTGGAGGCTTTGTTATTTATTTAACCTTTGCTTTTTGGTTGAAGCTCAAAGATCTCATTTACACCAAACGGTCCTCTGTATTTGATTTATAAAAAATCATTCCTTTGGAGAATTTGTTATTAGCGATTATTTTTAGGATATTCGACCACTAGAAAACTAACAAATACTCAATGCAACCAAGAATTAAGCACACACTACTATCCTTTTTTATATTATTTTCTACTCCTATTTTCGCCCAAAATATTGGACTAGACCAGCGTATTAACGAAGCATTTACACCCATCGCCGATTGGTGGGGTGCTGTCGTTTTACATAATTTCCCCGGAACAGAAATTCCTACTATCATATTCTTACTGGTAGGTGGAGCACTTTTCTTTACCGTATATTTTGGATTTATTAATGTCAGAAGATTTCCAACTGCTATTAACACGGTGAGAGGTAAGTATGATGATTTAGATAATGAAGAGGGAGAAGTGAGTCACTTCCAAGCATTGGCAACTGCAGTTTCCGGTACGGTTGGGAATGGGAACATTGCTGGAGTAGCCTTGGCCATTGCCATAGGCGGCCCAGGGGCTACATTTTGGATGATTCTCTGCGGTCTTATAGGAATGTCAACCAAATTTGTAGAATGTACGCTCGGTGTTAAGTACCGCGATGTGGGTGAAGATGGAACGGTGTATGGAGGTCCTATGTATTATTTAACCAAAGGCCTTGAGGAGAGAGGTTTTGCTCGTTTAGGAAAAACACTCGCTATTATATTTGCAGTGCTTTGTATTGGAGCTTCTTTTGGAGGAGGTAATGCAGCGCAATCTAACCAAGCAGCGATGCAGTTGGTTGAGTCTTTTGGGATGACAGGTGGAAATGCACGTACCATAGTGGGACTAATCATGATGGTGCTTGTTGGCATAATCATTATAGGAGGAATAAAGCGTATTGCTTCTGTGACTGAAAAGGTTGTCCCCTTTATGGCCTTAATGTATATTTTGGCTTGTTTGTATATCATCCTTACTAATTTTAGCTTCGTAGATGATGCCTTTGGAATGATATTTTCTCAAGCCTTTAACCCTCAAGCAGGTTTAGGGGGGCTACTCGGAGTATTAATCACAGGATTTAGAAGAGCTGCTTTTTCTAATGAAGCCGGAGCAGGATCTGCATCTATAGCCCATTCTGCAGTAAAAACAAAGTACCCTGCTTCTGAGGGGTTAGTAGCTTTATTAGAACCTTTTATCGATACGGTTGTGATTTGTACATTGACCGCATTGGTCATTATTATATTTAACGGAGATAATACCGTATTCCAATACGGAGGTGAAGGTGGAATAGTAACCATAGCTGGACAACAAGTTGAGGGAGCCGCAATTACGGCAGCCGCATTTTCTAAATATATTTCTTTTTCTGGTCCATTCTTAACTATAGCCGTTGTATTATTTGCTATTTCAACAATGATTTCTTGGTCTTATTACGGTTTACAATCTTGGATGTTCGTTTTTGGAAAAAGTAAAATTTCCGATTTAACCTATAAAGTTTTATTCTTGCTTTTTATTGTTATCGGAGCTGCAGGTGATATGTCTGCTGTATGGACTTTTTCAGACGCCATGATTCTGGCACTAGTCTTCCCTAACATGATTGGGTTATTTTTCTTATTCCCGAAAGTGAAAGAAGAATTACATAGTTACTTAGAGGCTATACGTACTGTAAAATAAATTTATGTCAAAAAAAACCGCTTTTGGATTTTCCGTTCATCGGAAAACAGAGGCGGTTTTTTTATTGTGGCTTATTTTGTTGGGAATTCAGTGGACCCTTTTCGTTCTAAACAACAACATGAGCAAAATATTTTCGAATTAGATGCCCAGCTTCAGCAAGAGATAGAAGAGCGAAAACATGTCTCATCTTAAGAAAAAATTTATCCATTTAATCCTAATTTTATTTCGTATAAAAGAGGTTATTTATTGTCCTTGAGTACCACTGAGATAGACCGGTTGCACAGTTTTCGTAAGAAAGGGAAATGGATAAATTCGGCTAAAGACTTTCAAAGAGTGACTGGGGTATCGAATAAATGGATGAACCTCTATGCCCCTTATTTTAAATTTCCGACTTATAAATATCCTTCAACCAAGAAGAGAATTCCTGTTAAGAAAAATGATTTAAACACTGCTTCAGTAGCTGAATTAGATTTTATTTAAAGGATTGGGAAAGTTTTAGCAAATCGAATAATTAAGTATCGACAAAGAATAAACGGGTATAGTACCCTTGACCAATTAGAAGAAGTATATGGGCTCGATACACATGTAGTTGAAGCCATAAAAGAACTGTTTACAATTGTGCAAAAATCAAAGATTAAAAAGCTCGATATGAATAGGGCAAGTTTATTTCAGCTCGTTGAAATTCCTTACCTGTCTAAATCTGAGGCTAGAAGAATGATTTCATTGAGAACAGAAAAAGGGAAAATTAGCTGGGATCACTTAAAAGCAATCAAAGGATTTGATAGTTTAAAAATTAAAAGATTAACCCTATATTTGTGTTAAAACGCTATGATGGACACACTTACTATGATTTCAAATCATGAGACTGATTCTTTGCAATTGGTGGCCGACTCGGCCAAGGATTTTGCAACTAAATATTTACAGCCTTATGTGATGGAATGGGATGAGTCACAACATTTTCCTGTGGAAGCACTTCAGGCCGCTGGAAAGCTTGGTTTTTTAGGTGTCCTTATTCCTCCTGCTTATGGTGGGTCGGGAATGAGTTACCATGAGTATATTGCTATAATTGAACAAATATCTATTGTAGATCCATCCATTGGATTGTCTGTGGCTGCACATAATTCTTTATGTACCAATCATATTTATTTATTCGGTAATGAAGCTCAAAGATGTAAATGGTTACCAAAACTAACTTCTGGAGAGCATATCGGTGCATGGGGATTAACAGAACAAAATACGGGCTCGGATGCTAAAGGGATGAATACTACAGCAAAACGAGAAGGAGATGAGTGGGTGCTAAATGGCACTAAAAATTTCATTACTCATGGAAAAAGTGGTGACATTGCTGTTGTGATTGCCCGAAACGGAGAAAAGGGTGATAATCATGGGATGACTGCCTTTGTAGTTGAACGAGGAACACCGGGGTTTACAGCAGGAAAAAAAGAAAATAAATTAGGGATGCGTGCTTCTGAAACGGCAGAAATGGTTTTTGATAATTGTCGCATTTCAGACGAGAATAGACTCGGTGAAGTAGGGGAAGGCTTTATCCAATCAATGAAAATTCTTGATGGTGGTCGAATCTCCATTGGAGCTCTTTCTTTAGGAATAGCTAAGGGGGCGTATCAAGCCTCACTAAAATATTCAAAAGAGCGTCATCAATTCGGTCAAGCGATTAGTAAATTTCAATCTATCGCATTTAAATTAGCTGATATGGCGACAGAAATAGAAGCTTCAGAATTGTTGTTGCATAAAGCGGCAAGCGACAAAATGCAAGGAAAAAATGTCACAAAAATCGGCGCTATGGCCAAAATGTTCGCTTCTGAAGTTTGCGTGAAAATTTCTAGTGAAGCAGTACAAATTCATGGTGGATATGGATTCACAAAAGATTATCCTGTAGAAAAATTTTACAGAGACGCTAAGCTTTGTACCATAGGCGAGGGAACAACTGAAATTCAAAAATTGGTAATTTCTAGAGATATATTAAAGAAATGATTTTTAAGTGTGTAGTTTTCATTTAAAGCACTTATATTTGCACACATTTTAAAAGAGAGGAGGTTAAGTTTTATGTTAATAATTCCAATAAAAGAAGGTGAAAACATCGATAGAGCTCTAAAGCGTTTTAAGAGAAAATTTGATAAAACAGGGGGTATGCGCCAATTACGTGCACGCAAACAGTTTTTAAAACCTTCTGTAAAAAACAGAGCAAAAATTCAAAAAGCACAATACATTCAGAAGTTACGCGACTCAGAAATGCAGTAACATTGTGTTTAAATAATTTCAACGTTGTGGTAAAAGTTTTATCTTTCATCACAACGTTTTTTTTATGTCACTTTCTAAGTTTATTGACTTCATAGCAAAAGAAAAGAAATTTTCTTTGCACACCGTAAAAGCCTATCAAAGAGACTTAGAGCTATTTTCTTCCTTTTGTCTTAAAGAATATGATCAAAAATCAATAGATCAAATCGATTATCCTTTGGTTCGTTCCTGGATTGTTTCTTTAGTTAATGATGGAAAAAGTAATCGGACTATTAATAGAAAAATATCAGTTCTCCGTTCTTATTATGCTTTTTTGATCCGAATTGAGATTCGATCATCCCATCCTCTCCGAAAACACAAGCCATTAAAAGTGGCAAAAAAAGTCCAGTTGCCCTTTACAGAAAAAGAAATTTCTAATTTATTAAATGGAGATTATTTTGATGACACTTATGAGGGGGTTCTTGCTAAGACAATCATAGAGACTTTATACTGTACGGGTATGCGTAGAACTGAGTTAATTCATTTGGCTTCGGATGCAGTTGATTTTTCATCTCAGACATTACGTGTCCTTGGGAAGCGAAATAAAGAGCGAATAGTACCTATTATTCCCTCTTTGTTAACCCAACTAAAACTCTACCAAGCGGTCGTCAATGATTCTCTGGGCATGAAAGGATCTCCTTATTTTTTTCTTAATAGAAAGGGTAAAAAAATAAGTGATAATCTTGTTTATAAGGTGGTAAATGACTACTTTAATGTAGTATCTTCTAAGGTAAAAAGAAGCCCTCACATGTTACGTCATAGCTTTGCCACTCATATGCTTAACGAGGGAGCTGATTTAAACACAGTAAAAGATCTGTTGGGTCATGCATCGCTTGCAGCAACTCAAATTTATACCCATAGCAGTATGGAGCAAATTAAGCAAGTTTATAAGCAGGCCCACCCTAGAGGAGACAAAAATGATGTTTAATTTTTAAATTTTTATCGTATGAAAATCAATGTACAAGCCACTAATTTCAAGGTTGATCAAAAACTTGTTGAATTCACAGAACGCAAAATCGACAAACTTTTTCATTTTTACGATAAGATACTTACTGTAGATGTGGTTTTTAAGGTAGAAAATAGCGCTTCAAGATTAAATAAGTTTGCTGAAATTAAAATAGGGATAGTAGGAGAGAACGTCGTTGTTAAAAAAATATGCAAGAGCTTTGAGGAGTCAATTGACCTCAGTGTTAGGGCAGCAGAACGAATGTTAATTCGCCACAAAGAACTTCTTAGATATTAAAGAATAATTTTCCTATTTTTTCTTTGAATCGGAAAAAATAAATTAATACATTTGCACCGCTCGAAAGGGTAGAAAAAAGCCGATGTAGCTCAGCTGGCTAGAGCAGCTGATTTGTAATCAGCAGGTCGTGGGTTCGAGTCCCTCCATCGGCTCATTGTTCTTTAAAATATCGGGGAGATACTCAAGCGGCCAACGAGGGCAGACTGTAAATCTGCTGTTTTTAACTTCGCAGGATCGAATCCTGCTCTCCCCACACCTTTAAAAACCCTTTATTAGTTTTTATAAAAATGCGAGAGTAGCTCAGTTGGTAGAGCGTCAGCCTTCCAAGCTGAATGTCGCCGGTTCGAACCCGGTCTCTCGCTCTCAAGCGCCGACGTAGCTCAGGGGTAGAGCGTTTCCTTGGTAAGGAAGAGGTCGGCAGTTCAAATCTGCTCGTTGGCTCAACAGTATAAAGGCATTCCGTAAGGTTTAGCCTTTTTTTTATGCTTTTTTCTGGGTATTTCTATTTTACGGTTTAGTTATTCAATATTTTTAGGAGATTGCTTTTTTATGGGAGTCCTTTTAGCTTAGCTAAATGAATTTTTGCAATTATGAGTTACAAAATTTCTTGTATTGTCATATTAATGAATATGTTTTCTATCTTTAAGTTATATAAGCCTAAAAATGAAACCACTACTTAGTTTAATCTTCTGTTTACTTTGTTGTAATTTATTTGGTCAACGCCCTAAAACTGGTGAAAAAATTTACCTAGAGAAATATCCATTAGAGCAAATCAACTATGTTTCAAATGCTTCATTGGTAGTGTCGAATACAGTAGATGAAGATATGATCGTAGTTCTTCGTGATGGTGGTTACCATTTCATTTCACATGTTTATTTACGTGCCTATGATTCTTATGTATTCAAAAATTTACCTGTGGGTCATTTTGTTTACCAGTATTATAATTTAAAAAACTACTATGAATCCCCTGAGCGAATCCCTATTAATCTAGATAGCGAACAATATCTTGATTTTTATTATTCCACAGGTGCCAAAAAAATCATTGGATTTGAAATTACAGAAGAGGAGTTTTTTCGCAATAACTAAGTGTTTTTTAATGATCAATTAATTTATTTATTGTTTTCGTCCTATCCGATAACAGCTCGCGGTGTTTTTTGTTGGGGTTATTATAGGGATAGATGGTCTTTTTTTATTTTGATTTAAGCGATTATTTGGTGGTAGTCCTAAAATGTTTTCTAAAATGTGGTTAGCCTATTCCCAATTAGAAAAAACAGGAATCCTTTCGTCATGTAAAAAACGAAGTGCTTCACGGTCTAAGTCACTGAAAATATTGTTCACCCCACGATTAAAATAGGGGTGCATGATGCTGTTTCTTTCATCTGTGTGTTTTAGGCCTAAGATATGTCCAAGCTCATGATGAATTGTCCATTCTATGGTTTCGGTATCGCTCATTCTAGCTGAATTTGCAAAAACAATGCCTTCAAAAATATTCCCTTCATTATTGTTATACCATAATGCATACCCCAAATAACTATCTAAATCAATGTCTGCAAACTGACTGTATTGATTTTTGAAGTCGGTCCCTTGAGTAACCCATAGATGGACATTCGCGTCAGATAATAGATTCACTTGTTGAATATTAAAATCATCATCATGATTGATTAATTGGTTTAATTCTCTAATAAAATCATTAAGTAGATGATTAAACTCCCCTAAATTACTTCCTTCTAAATATACTCTCATTGCTGCCCATTTTAGCGTGTATAGAGGTCCATTTTCTCCATTTCCTATAACTATCTTTTCAAATCTGTTGAGCAAATCATATTTATTAATAAATCTAGGAGTAAGTATCGTGTCTGATTGAATCAATAAATTTAAAGGGTTACTTCTTGATCCATTAGACCAGCCTATAAACAAAGAATCCTGATGCGTTGTTACACTTAGTTGTATTTCAGTTCCTGCAGTAAATTCTCCCTCATTGGGATTGTTGAAATTTACACTACCCCCCGTAGCTTGATTAATGGTAAGGTTGTAAGATAGAGCAGGAGCTGGATTTGCTTCTGGAAGGATGGTTTCTTCCTTCTTAGAACAGCTTATTAAAAATAGTAGAATAAGTGATTTAAGGCAAAACGAACCTGCATAGTAGTTAATTAATTTATTATACATTGATTTATGGTTTTATACATAAATATAAGTTTTGAAAAACAGTTTAAGAAGTATTTAATTTAAATTATAAATAATTCAAATCAATTTATGGGCTTATATACTATCTTAGTATTTAATTGCAACTATGGAAACACCCGAAGGACTATCCGAATTATTAACCCTTAAGCCCTTGGGCCAATCAATTTTTGAGGGTCAAAACTATAAGACTGTTTGGAAGAGAGTCTATGGAGGCCAAGTATTAGCTCAGTGTCTGGCTGCAGCGCATCAAACGGTACCTGATGATCGTCAAGTTCATTCTTTGCATGGTTATTTTATTTTACCTGGTGATATAGATATTTCCATTGAATACAAGGTGGATGAACTTAGAGATGGAGGAAGTTTTACTACAAGACGTGTGACAGCCTATCAAAAAGGGAAAGCTATATTTATTTTGGCAGCTTCATTTCAAATCAAACAAGAGGGATTGGATCAACATCTAGTTTCTCCTGCTGCAGCATCCCCTGAGGTTCTGCTTTCAGACGCGGATTTACTTAAATCAACAAACGATGTTCCGGATCGAATGAAATTGTATTTATTGGCGCGTCATCCTTTTGCTTTTGAATTTCGTCCTGAAAAAGATTACTCACATACGATATCTCCTAATGAAAATAGAAATGTTTGGTTTAAGTTGAAAAAGGAAACCCAACTAACAAGTGCACAGCAAAATGAGTTTTTAGCTTATGCCGTAGATTATGATTTATTAGTTATGTCTGTAATCAGTCATTATCAAAAAGACTTTTTACAACCTTTACAAGTAGCCAGCCTAGATCATGCCATGTGGTTTCACCGACCATTTGATGTAAATGAGTGGCTCCTTTTTTCTATGGATAGTCCAAATGTTTCGGGAGGAAGATGTTTGGGTAGAGGGAGTATATTTAATAGAGAAGGGATTTTAGTTGCTACTGTTATCCAAGAAGGATTAGCTCGTCCCTATCAATTAGATTAGATTTTATCACCATAATGTGTTCTAAGGCGCTCATTCCAATAAGAGGGAATGGGGGCTTTTTTAAGTAGCTCATTATCGTAAGCTTTAAGGGTGTTATTCGATATGGCCACCAATCTATTTTGTGCATGACTGTATAAATGGGCCCTACCGTGTAGACGATCATCTTCAAGTTTAATGATATCGTATTCAATTTTAACAGTATCCGGGTACACAACTGGAGCAATATATTTAATGTCACTCCACGCTAAAATGGGTCCTATTTTAGCGATCCCTGCGGTGGACCCCTGCATCAATTCTTAAAATAATAATAATCTCGTAGAATCTACCCATTTTAGAAAAATAATAATGTTTACATGCTGCATGGCATCCATATCACCCCATTGAACAGCTATATCCAATGTAACAAAAGGTTTTTTTGTGGTCATTTATTTTTGTTTTAATTGGTTAGCAAAAGCTTGTACCCTTTTTTTTAACGCTGGATCTTTTGCAAAGGACACAAACTCTTTGGCCATATTATTCAAATTTCGATCCACCAGTTTTAAGAGTTTTTTTCTTGCTAAACGTTTGCTTTCTATGTAAACAGGAGGATAGACCAAAAGACATTTTTGTATGTGTTTAATTGCCTGCTTCAAAACTTGATGCTCTGGGGCAATAGCTTGTACAATGTTTTCAGCCAAGGCCTCTTCAGCCGAAAAAAGTTTAGATTCTTGAAGAGATTGAAATGCTTTTTGCTCTCCAAGGGTATAACTCCAGATATCCATCATAAGTTCTGGAATTTGCATAGAAAGTTTAAATTCATGCATACCAATTACATGTTTAGGTTCCTCTGCCATTATCCTGTAATCGGCACACAAAGTTAAAATTGTAGCTCCAGCTGGGGCGTATCCAGAGATTGCACAAACAAAAGGCTTGCTGTATCTTACCATGGCCTGTAATGCACCATAATAATCCGTCCAAAAACTTTCTGCTTGTATATCGGTCATTGATGCTTGTTCAATCACATCTAATCCGGCGCTAAAGGCACCTGTATGACCTGTCAAAACAACCCCTTTTACCGAGTCGTTATTTTCAAGATCAAGAAATGCTTTTTTCAATTCTTTGGTTAACTGATGAGATATCGTATTGACTTTTCCATTATTGAGTTTAACAATGGCAATATCTTGAATAAAGGTCGTTTGTATCATTTTTTTTATTTAAATACAATTCAATAATAGCGAAGATAACAGTATTAAATTATATATTTATCTACTAATAAAAAGAGAATGCACATTATATTTTTATGGAAATAAAAACTAATTACTATACCACACAGAAAACTGCACGTTATAGTACTTACGGAGAATTAAGTGAGCATACAAAGTATTTTTGGTTTGCTTTGCATGGTTCAAAAATGTTGTGTGAGCAAATGCTTTTCAAATTCAAGGAGTTCGATCCGTCTACTCATTTTGTCGTGGCCCCAGAAGGACTCAATCGGCTATATGAGAAAAATTTTGGTGGCCCAGTCGTAGCCTCTTGGATGACTAAACGCGATCGGCTCAAAGAGATTGAGGATAATGGCGCTTATTTGTCGGGTCTCTATAGTTTTTTTGAATCTCAATTACCAAAGGGTTGTATTACTTCTGTTTTGGGTTTCTCCCAAGGGGGAACCATTTTGTTTCGCTGGTTGCATGCACAATTTACTCGGGTTGATTTTATTATTTCCTATGCCTGTTGGATACCAGAAGACATAGATCTGAAAGACAGTAAAACCGATTTAACAAGTTCAATTTTGTTATTTACTTTCGGAAAACAAGATCAGTTTTTAACAGCAGAAAGAATTGAGTTAATCCAGCAAGTAATTTCAAAGAATAATTTAACGATAACGATGCTGCCTTACGATGGAGATCACCGAATCAGTAAACAGCAGCTTAGTCGATTATATAATAACTATATTAAAAATTAATTCATGGCAGAAAAAAGTTATTGGGAAGGTTCAGCAAATTATTTATGTGATGCAGAGTTAGCACAAGCGTTTCATATCTCTAGAACCTTGGGTATGCCTTTGCTTATAGAAGGAGAACCCGGAACAGGTAAAACAGAATTACCGCTTCAGTATGCAAAAGCACAAAATTTGAACCTGTATGTTTATCCTGCTGGGTCTAAAAGCAATGTAGAGCAGTTTGTGGCCAAATTCGATCACGTAAAGTATTTAAGGGATTCACAAATCGAAATTCTAAACGCACAAAGAGAAGAAAAGGGATTAGAAACTAAGCTTTCTACTTCTGGTCGTGATACAGAATCCTTAGGCGATTATGTGGCTAAAGGACCTGCAGCCAAAGCATTTAGTGCACCAAATTCTGTTTTATTAATTGACGAAATTGATAAAGCTCCACGAGAATTCCCCAATGACTTACTCTATGCGCTTAGTCATCGCAAGTTGGTTATGCCAGAATCTGGGGAGGTTATAGAAATTTCAGAAGAAGACATGCCGGCGATTGTTATAACCTCGAATAGAGAACAAGAGTTGCCCACTGCATTTAAGGGAAGGTGTATTTATCATTACATTCAATTTCCTGAAGCAGATAAAATGCGCGAAATTATCCAAAAGCACCATCCTAAAGTAAGTGATCAGATCGTTGATACTGCATTGGATATTTTTTATCAGCTCAGAAAGATTGGATTAGAACGCTCTCCAACAACTAGAGAGTTACTTAATTGGTTAAAGTACATTAAGGCGTTTAGTTCAAAAGAGGCCCTTCAAAAACTTAACGCTTTAGATGGCTTAGGTACATTGATTAAAACACAGGCAGACTACGAGAAAGTTCAACGACAATTAGCCTTAGGAGGGGGTAAGTCTCTTACGGGAACTACGTTAAATTAGAATATGTTTACCTCTCTTCCAGAACGATTTAAAAATTTTCATCTCAAGGTAGATGTACGTACTTTATTGCTTTTACAAAAAGCAATCGATCGTAACTTAGTTAAAACCCTCGGGGACATGTATAATGTTCTTCGGACATTTATTGTTAAAAGTCCCGAATTAATGGGGCCTTACACGCAGGCATTTTATGATTATTTTTTAGCTATCGATATTCGTAATGGTGAACAATTACACGATGCTGTTATTCGATCACAAACCTTCCAGGAATGGAAAGAGCATCAGCAGGGTCGTTTAGAGGAAGGGATGTCTCGTAAAGAAATGGCCAACCTATTTTTAGACCAGGTTCATATTACCCATTACGATATTCAAAAGGTAATTGATGGCAGAGACTTATGGGAAAACGATCGCGGTGATTTAGAAGATGGCCAGTCGCGAGAAGAGTTAGATGAAGAAGCAAAACGAAAGCCCCTCGATAAAATGGCGAATTATTCTGATCTCACTTTAGAGGAGTTAATGCAGCGTATGGAAGAGGTATTAAAAAATCAACAATCCAAACATAGTGGTGGGAGTCACTGGGTGGGTACAGGAGGAATTTCTCCGTACGGTCATGGTGGTGCAGCCAAAGATGGACTGCGTGTAGGAGGAAGTGGAGGTGGTAAAATGGCAAGGAAAGTAATGGGCGATGCTAATTTTTTTCCTGTTGATCTCGAAGCAATTCTTAATGACAATAATATTGATGCGGCATTAGCCTCATTAAAAGGAATTGTAGAAGAATCAGCCCAAGAAACTCTCGATGTAAAATCTACAATTGATAAGGGACTCGAAAGAGGAGGCTTATTTCTGCCAGAAATAAAAAATGAAACCGATCAAAAATTACAGGTTTTATTGTTTATAGATAACGGAGGATATTCTATGCATCCCTACATTAAAGCAGTTCAAACGCTATTTAGGAAAATGAAAACACGTTTTGCGCATGATTTAGAAACCTACTATTTCCATAATACTATTTATGGCCAAGTATATAGTGATGCCCAAAGACGAAAAAGAGTGCCTATTGATCGTATTTTATCTAAAAGTCCAGATTATCATGTTTTCTTTATTGGGGACGCAGCTATGGCGCCTTATGAATTAAGTAATCAAAGTATGCAAACCTACGTAGAGATAACTAAACATTTTTCTAAGTGTGCCTGGCTAAATCCAGAGCCACTTAAGTTTTGGGAGCATACCTTAACAATTCAGATAATTAAGGAGCTTATTCCAATGGAACCACTCACTCCTGCAGGTATAGAAAAAGCGGTCTTAAAGATGAATAAAAACAAAAACAACAGAGGTTGATTTTTGTCAAAATAAAGGGTTGGAAGCTAGAGAATTATAGTAAAGAGCTACAGATTCAAAAAAAAGTATAAAAAGTTTCTAGTTTTTAACAAGTTAATCATAAAAATTTATAAATTTGCACCTCTTAAAACACTAAAGAAAAACCTGTATTATGGCTAAAGAAACATTTGATCGGTCAAAACCCCACTTAAATATTGGAACGATTGGCCACGTGGATCACGGTAAAACAACCCTCACTGCTGCAATTACTAAAGTATTAGCAGACGCTGGGTTTTCAGAAGCACGTAGCTTCGACCAAATTGACAACGCTCCTGAAGAAAAAGAGCGTGGTATAACAATTAATACCTCTCACGTAGAATATCAAACTGAAAATCGTCACTATGCACACGTTGACTGTCCTGGTCACGCAGATTATGTTAAGAACATGGTTACTGGTGCAGCTCAGATGGACGGTGCGATTTTGG
Source organism: Flavobacteriaceae bacterium (assembly GCA_038143595.1). Lineage (GTDB taxonomy): Bacteria > Bacteroidota > Bacteroidia > Flavobacteriales > Flavobacteriaceae > Arcticimaribacter. The sequence goes on from JAYQME010000001.1 coordinate 139,459, forward strand.
TAGTAGCGGCAACTGATGGTCCTATGCCACAAACAAGAGAACACATATTATTAGGACGCCAGGTTGGTGTTCCACGTATTGTTGTTTTCTTGAATAAAGCCGACATGGTAGATGATGAAGAATTATTAGAATTAGTTGAAATGGAAGTACGTGAATTACTTTCTTTCTACGATTATGATGGTGACAACACACCAGTTGTTCTTGGTTCTGCACTAGGTGCTTTGAATGGAGAGCAAAAATGGGTAGACACTGTTCTTAATTTAATGAACGAAGTTGACTCTTGGATCGAATTACCTAAGCGTGATGTTGATAAAGATGCTTTAATGCCTGTAGAGGATGTATTCTCGATCACTGGTCGTGGTACTGTAGCAACTGGTCGTATTGAGACTGGAGTATTTAATACTGGAGATGCTGTTGATATCATTGGTATGGGTGCTGAAAAATTAGCTTCTACTGTAACTGGAGTTGAGATGTTTAGAAAAATCTTAGACCGCGGTGAAGCAGGAGATAACGTAGGTATCTTATTAAGAGGTATTGAAAAGACAGATATCAAAAGAGGTATGGTAATCTGTAAGCCAGGTTCTGTAACTCCTCACGCTAAATTTAAGGCAGAGGTTTATATCTTGAAAAAAGAAGAAGGTGGTCGTCACACTCCATTCCATAATAATTACCGTCCACAGTTCTACGTTCGTACAACCGATGTAACAGGGAACATTAACCTTCCTGATGGTGTAGAAATGGTAATGCCTGGAGATAACTTAACAATTACAGTTGATTTAATCTCTCCAATTGCATTAAGTGTTGGTTTACGTTTTGCTATCCGTGAGGGTGGAAGAACTGTAGGAGCTGGTCAGGTAACTGAGCTTCTAGACTAATCCATAAAGTTTTTTAACTGACCCTAAGGTGTCCCGTTAATACGGGATACCTTTTGTGTCAAATAAAAACGGGTTTAGCTCAGTTGGTAGAGCACTGGTCTCCAAAACCAGGTGTCGGGAGTTCGAGCCTCTCAACCCGTGCTGAATTAAATGTATCAAATGGCAGGAATAATAAATTATATTAGGGATTCTTTCGAAGAATTAAAGAATAATGTTTCATGGACTCCTCGTTCTGAATTACAGCGTTTAGCAGTGATCGTAATGGTTTTTTCCATTTTATTTTCATTAGCTATTTGGGGTGCTGATACAGTGCTTTCCCGATTTGTGCAGGCCTATTTTAATATTATTAACGGATAATCATGGCAGAAGTAAGCCAAAAGAAATGGTATGTCGTTCGCGCAGTAAGCGGACAGGAAGCAAAAATCAAAGATTATATAGCTTCCGAAATCAACCGTTTAGGTTATGACAGTTATTTAGAGGATATTTTAGTTCCTACTGAAAAAGTTGTTCAAATCCGTAATGGAAAGAAAATCAATAAAGAAAAAGTTTATTACCCTGGTTATATTATGATCAAGGCTGATTTATCAGGTGAGATTCCTCACGTGATAAAATCTGTAACCAATGTGATTGGATTTTTAGGTGAAACTAAAGGGGGAGAACCTATTCCTCTTCGTGCCTCTGAAGTAAATCGCTTACTTGGAAAGGTTGATGAACTAGAATTAAGTAAAGAACATGTAGCTATTCCTTACAGTGTAGGGGAGAGTATTAAAGTTATCGATGGTCCCTTTAATGGTTTTACAGGTACTATTGAGAATGTTAATGAAGACAAACGTAAGCTTCAGGTTATGGTGAAAATCTTTGGAAGAAAAACACCATTAGAACTAAGCTACATGCAAGTAGAGAAAATTTAAATGTTACACAGATAAATTGAATTTCCTAAGCTTCCACTCTGGAAATTCGCAAATGTAAATTGAAACAATGGCAAAAGAAGTAGACAAGCTAGTCAAATTACAAGTTAGGGGAGGTGCTGCGAATCCATCGCCACCGGTCGGACCCGCGCTAGGTGCTGCAGGAGTCAACATCATGGAGTTTTGTAAGCAGTTTAATGCTAGAACTCAAGATAAGCCTGGTAAGGTTTTACCAGTCGTGATTTCTGTATACAAAGACAAATCATTTGAATTTGTAATTAAAACACCTCCGGCGGCCGTTCAATTGATGGAAGCAGCCAAAGCTAAAAAAGGCTCTGGAGAACCCAACAGAAAAAAAGTAGCCTCGGTTACTTGGGATCAAGTACGTACCATTGCAGAAGATAAAATGCAAGATTTAAATGCATTTACAATTGAATCTGCTATGAAAATGGTAGCCGGTACAGCTCGTTCTATGGGTTTCACAGTTAAAGGTGAGTCTCCCTTTTAATTTTTAAACTGAAAAAGAAATGGCAAGACTTACAAAAAAACAAAAAGAAGCAAGAGCAAAGGTTGACTCTAAGAAAACCTATTCGCTCGACGAAGCCTCTTCATTAGTGAAGGATTTAACAAATGTTAAATTTGATGCTTCAGTAGATTTAGCAATTCGTTTGGGTGTAGATCCTCGTAAAGCGAATCAAATGGTTCGTGGTGTTGTAACTTTACCTCATGGTACTGGAAAGAACGTTCGCGTTCTTGCGCTAGTTACCCCAGATAAAGAAGCAGAAGCCAAAGAAGCGGGAGCAGACTACGTTGGACTAGACGAATACTTACAAAAAATCAAAGACGGTTGGACAGACGTTGATGTAATTGTTACCATGCCTAGTGTAATGGGTAAACTCGGTCCTTTAGGACGTGTATTAGGCCCTCGCGGTTTAATGCCAAACCCTAAGACTGGTACAGTTACTATGGATGTAAAGAAAGAAGTTAGCGATGTTAAAGGTGGTAAAATTGATTTTAAAGTGGACAAAACAGGTATCGTTCATGCATCAATCGGAAAAGCATCATTTGATGCAGATAAAATCCGTGACAATGCAGATGAACTGTTAAAGACCATTATGAAGTTAAAACCTTCCACAACCAAAGGAACTTATGTGAAGAGTATTTTTATGTCTTCAACCATGAGTCCTAGTATTTCAATTGACACCAAAATCGCTTAAGATTTTTAAAACGTATTCCAAATGACAAGAGAAGAAAAATCGCAAGTAATTGAGACACTCACAGCAGAATTAGCAGATGCTAAAACACTTTATCTTACAGATATAGCTGGTTTAGATGCTACCACTACTTCCGCTTTGAGACGTGCTTGTTTTAAAGCCGGAATTCGACTATCTGTTGTAAAGAACACTTTGCTTGAAAAAGCAATGGAAGCTTCAGATAAAGACTTCGGGGAATTAACGCAAGTATTGAAAGGGAATACCTCCCTCATGTTTTCTGAAACGGGGAACGGACCTGCTAAATTGATTAAAGATTTCCGAAAAAAATCTGATAAGCCTATTTTAAAAGGGGCTTATATTGAAGAATCAGTTTATATAGGTGACGATCAAATTGATGCACTTGTTGCCATCAAATCCAAAGAAGAACTCATTGGAGATATTATTACCTTATTACAATCTCCTGCTAAGAACGTAATCTCTGGACTTCAGTCTGGTGGTAACCAATTATCGGGGATTCTAAAAACTTTATCAGAGCGTTAAAACCTGATAACAAAAATGTGTACGCACTCAACTAAATAATTATTTAATTAAATTTTAAAAACTTAAATCATGGCAGATTTAAAAGATTTCGCAGAACAACTAGTTAATTTAACCGTAAAAGAAGTTAATGAATTAGCTGACATTTTAAAAGACGAGTATGGTATTGAGCCTGCTGCTGCTGCTGTAGCAGTTGCTGGACCTGCTGCTGGTGGCGCTGGAGACGCTGCTGAAGAGAAAACAGAATTTGATGTTATTCTTAAATCAGCTGGAGGTTCTAAACTTGCTGTAGTTAAACTTGTTAAAGAATTAACTGGTCTTGGCTTAAAAGAAGCTAAAGGATTAGTTGATGGAGCACCTGCGCCACTTAAGGAAGGTGTTGCTAAAGACGAGGCTGAAGGTTTAAAATCTTCTTTAGAAGAAGCTGGAGCTGAGGTTGAACTTAAGTAGTTCTTCTTCCATCCAATGAAATTGGTTATGGTCTCTAGCATACCGCTAGAGACCCTAACCCTTTTTCCGTTTAAATTACCCCCTAAATCTACGTTTGCTTTTTAACCCGTTATAAAAAAGTACTAATGCCGAATACAAAAACAACTCGCGTAAATTTTGCATCAGCAAAAACCCCCACTAGTTATCCGGATTTTTTAGATATCCAGATAAAATCATTTCAAGATTTCTTTCAATTAGAGACTAAATCTGCAGAGAGAGCAGAGGAAGGTCTCTTTAATACTTTTAAAGAAAACTTCCCAATTACCGATACTCGAAATCAATTCGTTCTCGAATTCCTCGATTATTTTGTAGACCCACCTCGCTATAGTATACAAGAATGTATTGAGCGTGGTCTTACCTATTCAGTGCCTTTAAAAGCACGTTTAAAATTGTATTGTACAGACCCAGAACACGAAGACTTCGAAACGATTGTCCAAGACGTGTTTTTAGGGACTATTCCCTATATGACCCCAAGTGGTACTTTTGTGATTAACGGCGCAGAAAGAATTGTTGTTTCACAATTACACCGTTCTCCAGGGGTTTTCTTTGGCCAATCTTTCCATGCCAACGGAACTAAACTTTATTCGGCGAGAGTTATTCCATTTAAAGGTTCTTGGATAGAATTTGCGACAGACATTAACAATGTGATGTACGCTTATATTGATCGTAAGAAAAAATTACCAGTTACTACATTATTCCGCGCCATAGGTTATGAGCGTGACAAAGATATTCTAGAAATTTTTGACCTAGCAGAGGAAGTGAAAGTTTCTAAGACAGGATTAAAAAAGTAATTGGACGAAAATTGGCAGCTCGTGTATTAAACACATGGCATGAAGATTTCGTTGATGAAGATACAGGAGAAGTTATTTCTATCGAAAGAAACGAAATTGTGATTGATCGAGATACAGTGATCGAAAAAGAACATATCGAAGAAATTCTAGAAACTAGTGTAAAAACTATTTTATTGCATAAGGAAGATGCACATATGTCTGACTACGCAATTATTCATAATACGCTACAAAAAGATCCTACGAATTCAGAAAAAGAAGCCGTAGAACATATTTATCGTCAGTTAAGAAATGCTGAGCCACCAGATGAAGAAACTGCACGTGGTATTATCGATAAATTATTCTTCTCGGATCAACGATACAATCTTGGAGAAGTAGGTCGTTACCGAATGAATAAGAAATTGGGGAATGATATTGAAATGGACAAACAAGTATTGACCAAACAAGATATCATCACCATTATCAAATACCTTATTGAATTAATTAACTCTAAAGCTGAAATCGATGATATAGATCACTTATCTAACCGTCGTGTAAGAACAGTAGGAGAGCAATTATCTTCACAATTTGGGGTTGGATTAGCAAGAATGGCCAGAACGATTCGCGAGCGAATGAATGTGCGTGATAACGAAGTTTTTACTCCAATTGATTTGATTAATGCAAAAACACTTTCTTCGGTTATTAATACCTTCTTTGGAACCAACCAGTTATCTCAATTCATGGATCAAACAAATCCATTGGCTGAAATAACGCACAAACGAAGATTGTCTGCTCTTGGACCTGGAGGTTTATCTAGAGAAAGAGCCGGTTTTGAGGTTCGTGATGTTCATTACACTCACTACGGTAGGTTATGTCCGATCGAAACTCCTGAAGGACCAAATATTGGTCTGATTTCGTCTTTAAGTGTATTTGCCAAAGTAAATAACTTAGGATTTATAGAAACACCCTATCGAAAGGTAGATAATGGAGTGATAGACTTAGATAACCCCGTTTATTTAAGTGCAGAAGAAGAAGAAAATAAATTAATAGCACAGTCTAATATTCCGCACGATAGTAAGGGGAAAATTACAACGGATAAAATTATTGCAAGAGAAGAAGCAGATTACCCTGTTGTAGATCCTACTCAAGTTCATTATACAGATGTGGCACCTAACCAGATTGCTTCTATTTCTGCATCATTAATTCCATTCTTGGAGCACGATGATGCCAACCGTGCTTTGATGGGGTCAAACATGATGCGCCAAGCAGTACCCCTTCTAAGACCAGAATCTCCTATTGTAGGAACTGGACTTGAACGCCAAGTGGCTTCGGATTCTCGTGTACTAATTAATGCAGAAGGTGATGGAGTCGTTGAGTATGTAGATGCTGAAAAAATCACCATAAAATACATCTTAACCGAAGAGGAAAAACAAGTGAGATTTGATAGTGATACCAAATCATACAACTTGATTAAGTTTAGAAAGACAAACCAAGGGACATGTATTAACCTAAAACCCATTGTTAAAAAGGGCGACAAGGTTACCAAAGGACAGGTTCTTTGCCAAGGTTATGCCACACAAGACGGTGAATTAGCACTTGGACGTAATATGAAAGTAGCTTTTATGCCATGGAAAGGTTACAACTTTGAGGATGCGATTGTGATCTCAGAGAAAGTAGTTCGTGAAGATATCTTTACCTCAATTCATATTGATGAATATTCATTAGATGTTCGTGACACTAAATTAGGATCTGAAGAATTGACGAATGATATTCCTAACGTAAGTGAAGAGGCAACTAAAGACTTAGATGAATTCGGAATGATCCGTATTGGAGCAGAAGTAAATCCTGGTGATATCTTAATTGGTAAAATTACTCCTAAAGGAGAATCTGATCCAACGCCAGAAGAAAAACTTTTACGTGCTATATTTGGTGATAAGGCCGGAGATGTAAAAGATGCTTCATTAAAAGCGCCACCATCTTTACGAGGAGTAGTTATTGATAAAAAATTATTTACTCGTTCTGTAAAAGATAAAAGAAAAAGAAACCAAGATAAAGTTGAGCTAGAAGAACTTGAAGCAAAATATGATGTTAAATTAGAAGAGCTTCGAACAATTATGATTGAAAAATTATTCTCAATCATAAATGGTAAAACTTGTCAAGGTGTTCAAAATGACCTTGGTGAAGAAATTTTCCCAAAAGGAAAGAAGTTCACACTTAAAATGTTAACTAAAGTAGAGGACTACACTCACTTGACTAAAGGGGTTTGGACAACAAACAAGGAGACCAATGCGTTAATTGCGGATTTAATTCACAATTATAAAATCAAAGAAAACGATTTACAAGGAGCCTTAAGAAGAGAGAAGTTTACCATTAGTGTGGGAGACGAACTTCCTGCCGGAATTAAGCGACTAGCCAAAGTGTATATTGCTAAAAAGCGTAAGCTTAAGGTAGGAGATAAAATGGCCGGACGCCACGGAAATAAAGGTATTGTTGCACGTATCGTTAGACATGAGGATATGCCATTCCTAGAAGATGGAACTCCAGTAGATATTGTTTTAAATCCATTGGGTGTACCTTCCCGAATGAACATTGGACAGATTTATGAAACTGTTCTTGGATGGGCTGGATTAAAACTCGATGAAAAATATGCAACACCAATTTTTGATGGAGCTAGCGCCTCTCAAATTGATGCACTTATCGAAAAAGCAGGAATTCCACAATTTGGACATACCTACCTTTATGACGGAGGTACGGGAGAGCGTTTTGATCAGCCAGCTACCGTTGGAGTGATCTATATGTTAAAATTAGGACATATGGTTGATGATAAGATGCACTCTAGATCTATTGGACCTTACTCGCTTATTACGCAGCAGCCGTTGGGTGGTAAAGCACAGTTTGGAGGACAACGTTTTGGAGAAATGGAAGTATGGGCACTAGAAGCATATGGAGCTTCGAGCACCCTTCAAGAAATTTTGACCGTTAAATCTGATGATGTAATTGGTCGAGCCAAAACCTACGAGTCAATTGTAAAAGGAGAAACATTGCCAGAACCTGGCTTACCAGAATCCTTTAATGTATTGATGCATGAATTGAAAGGACTTGGATTAGATATTCGTTTAGAAGAATAATCAAGGAAATTTCATCAAAAACAACCGTAAAAAGAACCATTAGTTATGGCAAGAAATAGCGAAAATGTTACTCAAAAAAAATTCAATAAAATTTCTATTGGACTATCTTCTCCAGAAGTAATCCTTGGAAATTCACGTGGTGAGGTTTTAAAACCTGAAACGATTAATTATAGAACACACAAACCAGAAAGAGACGGTTTGTTTTGTGAGCGAATTTTTGGTCCAGTAAAGGATTTTGAATGTGCTTGTGGAAAATATAAGCGTATCCGATATAAGGGAATTGTATGTGACCGTTGTGGGGTGGAAGTCACCGAAAAGAAAGTTAGAAGAGACCGCGTAGGTCATATTAACTTGGTGGTACCTGTAGCACACATTTGGTATTTCCGTTCTTTACCCAATAAAATAGGATATCTATTAGGCCTTCCTTCAAAGAAGTTAGATATGATTATCTATTATGAACGTTATGTCGTTATTCAAGCAGGTTTAGCTGTAAACGAAGAAGGAGAATCTTTACAAAAAATGGATTTCCTTACCGAAGAGGAATATCTTAATGTAATGGAACGTCTTCCAGATGACAATCAGTATTTAGAAGATAGTGATCCTAACAAGTTTATTGCAAAAATGGGAGCAGAATGTTTAATTGAACTACTCTCTAGAATAGATTTAGAAGGACTTTCCTATGAATTACGCCACAAGGCTAATAACGAAACATCTAAGCAACGTAAAACAGAGGCATTAAAACGTCTTCAGGTAGTTGAAGCATTAAAAGATGCGAATAGTCGTAAGGAAAACCGTCCAGAGTGGATGATTTTAAAAGTTATTCCAGTTATTCCACCAGAATTACGTCCATTGGTGCCACTAGATGGTGGACGTTTTGCCACTTCGGATCTGAATGATTTATATCGTCGTGTAATTATCCGTAACAATCGATTAAAGAGATTAGTAGAGATCAAAGCTCCTGAAGTAATCTTGCGAAATGAAAAAAGGATGCTTCAAGAATCTGTTGATTCATTATTCGATAATACCCGTAAGTCATCTGCAGTTAAGACAGATTCTAACCGACCACTAAAATCACTTTCCGATTCTTTAAAGGGTAAGCAAGGACGTTTTCGTCAAAACTTACTTGGTAAGCGTGTAGATTACTCAGCACGTTCAGTAATTGTTGTTGGACCAGAATTAAAATTATTTGAATGTGGTCTTCCAAAAGATATGGCAGCTGAGCTTTATAAGCCCTTTATTACCCGTAAATTAATTGAGCGTGGTATAGTTAAAACGGTAAAGTCAGCCAAGAAAATTATCGACCGCAAAGAACCAGTGGTTTGGGATATCCTAGAGAATGTATTAAAAGGACACCCTGTATTATTGAATAGGGCCCCCACATTACACCGATTAGGTATTCAGGCTTTCCAACCAAAATTAATTGAAGGAAAAGCAATTCAGCTCCACCCACTTGTATGTACTGCATTTAATGCAGATTTCGATGGAGATCAAATGGCGGTCCATTTACCACTTGGACCCGAGGCAATACTAGAAGCCCAGCTACTTATGTTAGCTTCTCATAACATCCTCAATCCTGCGAATGGTTCTCCGGTTACGGTTCCTTCTCAGGATATGGTTTTAGGTCTTTATTACATGACCAAAGCACGTAAATCTACCAAAGAATTAGTAGTTAAAGGAGAAGGACTTACTTTCTACTCTGTGGAGGAAGTTCATATTGCTTATAATGAAAAACGTGTAGATTTAAATGCAATCATTAAGATCCGAACAAAGATCTTAAATGAGCAAGATGAGCTCGAATATCAAATTATTGAAACAACTGTAGGACGTGTACTTTTCAACGAAGTAGTTCCAGAAAGAGCTGGATTCTTTAATGAGGTTTTGACCAAGAAGAACTTACGTGATATTATTGGACAAATCTTAAAAGTGACTAGTGTTCCTGAGACAGCAGAGTTTCTTGATAAAATCAAAAACATGGGATATGGATTTGCCTTCAAAGGTGGATTATCCTTTAGTTTAGGAGATATTATTATCCCACCAGAAAAGCTTCCATTAATTGAAGATGCCAACAAGAAAGTTGACGGAATCAAAGGAAATTATAACATGGGATTAATTACCAATAACGAAAGATATAATCAGATTATTGATGTGTGGACTTCCACAAACTCTCACTTGACTTCTTTAGCCATGAAGAGAATTAGTGAAGACCAACAAGGATTCAACTCTGTATATATGATGTTAGATTCTGGAGCTAGGGGATCTAAAGAACAAATCCGTCAGTTGACAGGTATGCGTGGATTAATGGCGAAGCCTAAAAAATCAACTGCAGGAGGAGGAGAAATTATTGAAAATCCAATCTTATCTAACTTTAAGGAAGGATTATCCATCTTAGAATATTTCATCTCTACGCACGGTGCACGTAAAGGATTAGCAGATACTGCCTTAAAAACAGCAGATGCCGGATACTTAACACGTCGTTTAGTAGATGTATCACAAGATGTAATTATCAATTCTGTAGATTGTGGAACTTTACGTGGAATCGAGGTGACCCCATTGCGTAAAAACGAGGAGATTGTAGAAAAATTATCTGATCGTATTCGCGGACGTGTGGCCTTGGAAGACATCGTAAATCCTGCTACTGGAGAGGTAGTAGTTGAAGCTGGACAAGAAATTCAGGATCTCGTTGCAGATAGCATTGATCATATGCCTATTGATAAGGTAGAAGTTCGCTCCCCTTTAACTTGTGAAGCTAGAAAAGGAATTTGTGCTTCATGTTACGGACGTAATCTTGCTACCAATAGAATGGTACAAAAAGGTGAAGCTGTAGGAGTTGTAGCTGCCCAATCGATTGGAGAACCTGGGACTCAGTTAACACTCCGTACTTTCCACGTAGGAGGGGTAGCAGGAAATATTTCTGAAGAAAACCAGTTAGTTACCAAGTTCGACGGAGTAGCAGAAATTGACGATCTTAAAGTAGTTCAAGGAAAAGATAAAGAAGGAAATGCGGTGGAGATCGTAATTTCTAGAACAACGGAAATTCGTTTACTAGATAAGAAAACCAAAAATGTTCTTAGTACCAATAATATCCCTTACGGATCTATTTTGAATATTAAGAATGGTGACAAACTTAAAAAAGGTCAAACGGTTTGTTCTTGGGATCCATTTAATGGAGTAATCGTATCTGAATTCCCTGGTAAAATTGTTTATGAAAATATTGAGCAAGGAGTTACTTATCAAGTGGAAATTGACGAACAAACTGGTTTCCAAGAAAAAGTTATTTCTGAATCCAGAAATAAGAAATTGATTCCTACTTTATTGATTCAAGATAAGAAAGGAAACGTATTGCGTTCCTATAACCTCCCGGTAGGTGCACACCTTATGGTAGATGATAAAGAAAAAATCGAGGAAGGAAAAATCTTGGTTAAAATTCCGCGTAAGTCTGCTAAATCTGGAGATATTACTGGAGGTTTACCGCGTGTAACCGAACTATTTGAAGCGAGAAATCCTTCAAATCCAGCGGTTGTTTCTGAAATTGATGGTGTGGTTTCTTTTGGTAAAATCAAGCGTGGTAATCGCGAGATTATCGTACAATCTAAGTTTGGCGATATTAAGAAATATCTTGTCAAATTATCAAATCAGATACTTGTCCAAGAGAACGACTTTGTAAAAGCAGGAATGCCTCTATCAGACGGTTCAATCACACCGTTGGATATTTTAAAAATCAAAGGACCTTCTGCTGTGCAACAGTACTTAGTAAATGAAGTACAAGAAGTTTATCGCTTACAAGGGGTAAAAATCAATGATAAGCACTTTGAGGTTGTTGTTCGACAGATGATGCGTAAAGTGAAAATTAATGATCCAGGAGACACTTTATTACTCGAAGGTCAATTGGCACATAAATATGATTTCATCGAGGAAAACGATAATCTATATGGTAAAAAGGTTGTGGAAGAAGTTGGGGATTCTGAAAACTTAAAGGCAGGGCAAGTGATTACTTCCCGTGACTTAAGAGATGAGAATTCATATCTAAAACGCGAAGGGAAAGCTTTAGTTGTTGCGCGTGATGCTCAACCAGCTACTGCCACACCAGAGTTACAAGGGATAACCCGTGCTTCTTTACAGACGAAGTCGTTTATTTCTGCAGCATCTTTCCAAGAAACTACCAAAGTTCTTAACGAAGCAGCGGTGAGTGGAAAAGAAGATACGCTACAAGGATTAAAAGAGAATGTAATTGTTGGACATAAGATCCCTGCGGGTACAGGTCTACGTGAGTACAATGAGGTTATTGTAGGATCGAAAGATGAGTATACAAGCTTGTTGATTAACAAAGAAGAGAAAGAAGAAGTTAAACTATAGGTATGAGTAATCAATCAGCGAAAGATCAAAAAATCAACATTGAGGTAGATGAGAAAACAGCCGAGGGTACCTATAGTAACCTCGCTATAATCAACCATTCTGCTTCAGAGTTTATTGTAGATTTTATTGGCTTAATGCCCGGATCTCCAAAGGCCAAAGTTAAGTCGCGGATTATTTTAACGCCCGAGCATGCTAAACGCTTTCATAAAGCTTTGGGAGATAATATTCAACGCTTCGAGCAAGCTAATGGATCGATTTCTGCCCAAGAGCAACCTCCTATACCAATCAATTTCGGTCCAACTGGAGAAGCTTAACTAGTTAATCCCCAACAGAAATGTTGGGGATTTTTTTATCTTCGATTAAAACCAATAAACATGGCAGATAGTCGTTTTCAATCTTTCGAAGAATTTTATCCCTTTTATATTACCGAACATCAAAATAAAACTAGTAGAACCTTACATTTTATAGGGACATTCATCGTTTTGTTTTTACTTGTATTTTTTATTATCGCACAAAAAGAAGCTCGGTTTTGGATTGCCTTACCCCTAGTAGGATACGGTTTTGCTTGGGTAGGACATGCCTTTTTTGAAAAGAACAAGCCAGCTACCTTCAAATACCCTTTATGGAGTTTAAGAGGAGATTTTAAATTATTTTATGAAATCCTTTTAAGAAAAAGAAGTTTTGATGCTTCTAAAGACTAATCCTTAATCATTTTTAAGAAAATATCCCTCGTTTGAGTAAGCTTTTTCACTAATCGTAAGATTTGCTGTTTTAAGCCATACTTCAGCATAATTACCGGTAGCATATTGTTTGGCGATGTCTCCGTTATAGGTGTCTGCACCAGAACACCAATTTGGATTTAGACTTGGTGATTTTCCGTTTGTTTGATTATAAGATCCTAATTTAAAAAAAAGTCCTTCTTCAGCATAAGCAATCTCTCTCTCAACCCCGTCTTGACCAATGGGTACGAATAATTTTTTGGTTTGCTCTGGTAACTTTTCTGAAACGCTGTAGTCTGATTTAATCAGATTTTTAGTAAATGATTTTGTTTCATGTCCTTCACTTCTAAACTGAAGGGTCATAACTCCATTATCTACTTGTATATGGTAACTGAACTCTTCTCCAAGGAGAATTCCTTCTTCGGGTTCATCTGGATATTGGTTCGCTGTTTTTCCAACCACTGAAAAATCATACCCCCAAACAGGTGTAGAAAAATCCCAGCGTCCACTATTGTCTTCTCCAGCTGTGTTAATTTCATAATGCCAAAAAATCGATCCTTTCTTATGGCCAGGGAATTTCTTGTAAAAGATTTTAAGTGGCTCATTTTCATGTCCATCTGCAGAGTGTATTTGCCCTACAACGACCGAGTAAGAAGCAGCCACGGTTGCATCACCTGTGGCAGATACCTGCATGACTTTCATTGTGGCACTTAGGCTATTGTTAGATGCTGCAGACCATTTTTTTAGCTGTGCTAGTTCTGTACGTGTGTTATTCGAGGTGCCATGTGTGCTTCCAGCATTGGGTGATTTAAATACAACCCATTCTCCTGCTTCATCCTGTTCGGTATAGAAAAAATCTTTGTCTTCAAAGTCAATGGCTTGCTTGGCATTACTACCGTCTCCCAAAATTAAATTCCAGTGATCAAAAAAAGGCACAACCGCACTCGCATAACGTATTTGTTCTGCTACCTTCTTTTTGGGTAATTGATTACAACTGCCAATAAACAGTATACTTAGGAACAATAGAGGTGATAGTTTAATATTCATCATGGGTATTTATATGTTTTGATGGAAAGATAGATCAATTAAATGAATGCTCATTTACTTAGCCTTTCCAATTGATTTTTATAATTAACGATCCGTGAATGGGCGGTACCGTCTATTAATAAAATAACGATCATCATGGCGATAGTGGTTATACTAATCGCTCGCCAAAAAGGTTTATCTGTTAAAATAATTAAGAGGGCAGCGACCATCATAATGATAGGAATAGCTTTAAAAACAATCGTTTGGTACTCTTTCAACGTACGATCGATTCGGTTGAACTCTGAGGTGACAAAAGCTTTTTTGTCTTCATGATAAGCCGTTTCAAATTCGCTAATTCTTTGGGCATTGGCATAGACTAGACCCACGCCAATAATCAGTAGTAAGATCCCTGCTACTAGTGTAGGGATTACATAAGCTTTAGCTAATTCTGTTTTTCCTAATTGCCAAAATCCTGAACTAGCAATAAAAAAAAAGAGGGCAAAAAGGATAAAAAAACGCGTAGAAAAAACTTCTGCTTTTGCCCATTCAGTTGCTAATTTTAATATTTCCATGGATCTAAGTTTTACACAATCAAATATACCATCTAGGTCTAATCTATTCGTTGTTTTAAATAAAAATATTTAATCCACATTTTTTTTAGGTAATTAAACTATCAGTTTCAATGTCTAATTCATAAACGATAGCTCTAATTTTTATCTTTTATAGTATGGAAAAAAGCATTTTGTGAAATAATTTTCTAAAAATACCTAAGCTTAATATTCTGAACTAAAATGAAATTTTACACTAGGATATTTTTGTTGGGTCATTTGTAAGGAGAAAGCAGAATCTGATAAAAAGACCATTTGTCCTTCTTTATCTTTGGCTAAAAAACGTTGTTTGACTCTTTTAAAATCTAACAATTCATCGTTGTTTTCATCTTCTGGGTCTACCCAGCAAGCTATATGAACATTCAGATTTTCATAATCGCATTTTGCTCAATATTGATGTTCTAATCGATATTGAATTACATCGAATTGAAGTGCCCCCACGGTTCCAATTACTTTTCTGTTGTTTAATGAGAGGGTAAATAACTGGGCAACTCCTTCATCCATAAGCTGATCAATACCTTTGTTAAGTTGCTTAGATTTCATTGGGTCAGCATTATTGATATATCGGAAATGTTCCGGGGAGAAGCTAGGGATTCCTTTAAAGTTGATCTGTTCACCAGTAGTTAAAGAATCTCCAATTTTAAAATTCCCGGTATCATGTAGTCCAACGATATCTCCAGGATAAGAGACTTCTACAATTTCTTTTCGTTCAGCAAAAAATGCATTAGGACTAGAAAACTTAAGTTTCTTATTATTACGTACATGCAGGTAGGGCTTGTTTCGTTCGAATGTGCCAGATACAATTTTAATGAAGGCTAAACGATCTCTGTGATTCGGGTCCATATTTGCATGAATCTTAAATACAAAACCTGCAAAATCTTTTTCTGTTGGATCAATTATCCTTTCCACAGCTTGTTTTTTAAGAGGGGCAGGGGCGATATCGATAAAACAATCTAGGAGTTCTTGAACACCAAAATTATTCAGTGCAGAACCAAAAAATACAGGTTGTAATTTGCCTTCTAAATAGGCAGACTGGTCAAATGAAGGATATACCCCGTCTACCAATTCTAATTCTTCATTAAGTGTTTTTAACGCAGTTGTCCCAATCGCTTTTTCTAATTCCGGATCATATAAATCTTCGTACTGTACTGCAGTACCTTTCTTTTGTTTTTCTTCCGAAGAAAAGAGTTGTATGTTTTTATTCCAGATATTATAAATTCCTTGAAAATCGTAACCCATACCAATAGGAAAGGTAAGAGGGGTAACGCTAAGTCCCAGTTTTTGTTCAACTTCATCCATTAAGTCAAAAGCATCTTTTCCTTCACGATCCAGTTTATTGATAAATACAATCATGGGAATCGCACGCATACGACAAACCTCTACAAGTTTTTCAGTTTGTTCTTCTACTCCTTTTGCGACATCAATCACCACAATAACACTATCGACAGCAGTAAGTGTTCTAAAGGTGTCTTCAGCAAAATCTTTGTGACCAGGGGTGTCTAAAATATTTATTTTTTTATTCTTGTAATAAAAGGCTAAGACAGAAGTTGCTACAGAAATACCACGTTGACGTTCAATTTCCATAAAGTCACTCGTTGCGCCTTTTTTTATTTTATTTGACTTTACTGCTCCAGCCTCTTGAATAGCTCCCCCAAAAAGCAATAATTTTTCGGTCAAAGTAGTTTTTCCAGCATCCGGATGAGAAATAATGCCAAAGGTTCGGCGTTTTGCGATTTCTTCTAAAAACATAGTCGAATAAATTTTTCCAAAAATACCATTATATCTTGGAAGGAGGTACGATTGAAAATAGGATTTTGAAGTTTTATTCGGTACTTTTGAAACGCATGAAAGAAGAAAAAGTCATCCTCGTAAACGAGCTAGATGAGCCAATAGGCTTAATGCCGAAATTAGAAGCCCATGAAAAAGCAGTACTTCATAGGGCTTTCTCCGTATTTGTTTTTAATCACAAAAATGAATTATTACTACAGCAACGTGCATTGCATAAGTACCACTCTCCTGGGTTGTGGACGAACACCTGTTGTAGTCACCAACGAGATGGAGAATCTAATTTGGAAGCAGGAAACAGACGTTTACAGGAAGAAATGGGAATGATCGTATCCTTGGAAGAGTGCTTTAGTTTTATCTATAAAGCGCCATTCGACAATGGTCTAACTGAGCATGAATTAGATCATGTAATGATAGGTTATAGCGACGATAATCCAGAGATTAATCCAGAGGAAGTAGCCGCTTGGAAGTGGGTGAGGATGGAGAATATTGCGACTGACATGCAACAAAATCCAGAACATTATACAGCATGGTTTAAAATTATTTTTGACCGTGTATACACCCACCTAAATAAGTCACATGAAACGCGTAAAAGTTAGTAGAAAAGCCCATTTTAATGCAGCTCATCGTCTTTACAGAAAAGATTGGACAGATGAGCAAAACCAGACCCATTATGGCAAATGTTCTAACCCTCACTATCACGGTCATAATTATGAGTTGATTGTTAGTGTAACAGGAGAGATAGACCCAAACACTGGATATGTCATTGATATGAAAGTTTTAAAGGACCATATTAAATGGGAAGTAGAAGATGCCTTTGATCATAAGAATCTTAATTTGGAAGTTCCAGAGTTTTCAGATTTAATACCTACGGCAGAAAACATTGTAGTGGTTATTTACCAAAAATTAAAAAAAATCTTAACCCCAAATCAAAGTTTAGAAGTAGTTCTCTATGAGACACCTCGTAACTTTGTTAGTTATACTGAATAGATATGAGTTTACAAATTGGAGATCTAGTTCCTAAATTTGAGTTAAAAGATCAGCAAGGGAACCTCTTTAAAAGCGAAACACTTATTGGAAAAAAACCTGTTGTAGTCTATTTTTACCCCAAGGATGAAACTCCTGGATGTACTGCAGAGGCTTGTTCATTTAGAGATAATTATGAAGATTTTTTATCTCTTGGCGCCGAGGTAATCGGAATCAGTTCAGACAGTATAGGAAGTCATAAGCGTTTTGCTAATAGACACCAGTTGCCTTTTATCCTTTTGGCAGATAAGCATAAACGTGTGCAACGATTGTTTAAACTTCCAAAGATCTTATTTGGGCTTTATACAAAGCGAATTACTCTTGTGATTGATGCTAACGGGAGAGTAACTTATGTACATGATAGTCTTTTAGCTACTTCTCATATTAAAAAAGCTTTAAAAGCTTTGAAAGTAAAAGTCTAAGTAGACGTGTTTTTTTATTATTTTTAACCAAAACTAACCGTATGTCCAGCAAGAAACAACTTAAGAAAGAAATTAATAATACCCTAGGAGCATTAATCGAAGAGGTTTATGTAAAGGAATTATCTTCTCCTGATGTCGATGTGAAGAAAAGTGAAAAAATCATTGATGAAGCGATTACTCTTTTTGATGAGTTGATTCAGCAAATACATGAACCAACTACTAAAGAAAGCCCTAAGAAAAGCTTTAAACTAATTAGAACTTCCTTAAAAGATAAAGCTTCAGCGCTATCAGAAAAGATAGAGAAACTTTAGTTGAATATTTCTTTTATTGATTTAGTTGCTCCATAAGCATTTGCCCGTATTTTGAAGACTTTACCTCTGGACTAAGTTTGTTGTATAAACTATCTAGAAGTAAGGGCACTGCATCATTTACTTCGTAAGTCCCTATATAGGCGGCGATCTCCTTATCGCTATTGTTCATGGCGAAGTTTAAAGCATAGAGATACTTTCTTTTTAGAAGCTTCTGATTATCTTTTTCAAGGCGCTTATTTCTTTGCTCAACACTTAAACTGTCTTGGTCGTTGACATAATTTTTATAGTTGTCTAAATTTTGATTATTAAATTTACGCATGATAGATTGGTACTCATCCCATAGATCTTGGTTTTTTGATCCCTCAATCTTAGCACTACTTCCAAAAGTACGTAGCAGGGTATTGATTTTTATTTCCCCTTTTTCCCCAAAGAAGGCTATTTTTTCATAAATACTATCATCAACAGATAACCCAAGTAAGTAAAACTCTGGGCTATTTATATTATCTCCTAATTGAAAACTGTCTTGACCATTAATTGTGATAGAATCAATACTAATGATAAGGCTGTCTTCCATTTTTTGTAAATAGAGTTTACCTTTTCTAAGTCCTTCCACTTTTCCGCTTACAAGCATTGATTTTTTTACTGGGGTAGAACAAAAAGTGCATAAGATAGCAAGGGATAAGATGCTGAATTTTTTCATATTTAGTTTCTTTTTTTCTTTTTATAACAGTGTTAAAAGGCTGTAATCAAAAGAAGCGTTTATAAGTTTAACCAGTAAGTGAGCTTAAAGGTTAAACTTCTTACTTTAGGTACAAAAGTAGTTGTTGCAAGATAATTATCATTATAAACAATATAAAAATCTGATAATGGTGCAAACCTCCACTGTAATCTGGAGTTAATTCCAAGGTTTTCTGATTGTGAACTATATTGAATAAAAGTATTCCAAAAGATAGATTTACTGAAAGTAACATCAAACTTAGGACCTACTAACCATAACTCTCCCGAGGTATAGGGTGCAGGTAAATCTATTTTGTCGTAGTTTATTTTGATACTTCCATTGAACTTAGGTTGTAATCTAAGTGAAAATTCAGAGCGTAGAGAGATCTTTTTACCATTGTAAAACTCTCCTATTGTAGCCGAGAAGTTGTAGTTTAATTTTCGACTAAATTTGAAGAATATCGAAGTCTTAAGTCGTTATAATAATACCCTTGTTCTCCTGGAATTGCTATTGCATCATCTGCACCTAAGGGGTTAAAATCACTGATAAGATAAGTGTATCTTCTATTGTATTCAAAATCAAAACGAGAACTATCAGCAAAGTCTATTTCTCCTTCAGTACTCAGGCTTTTATCGGTGACTAGTCCGTTGCTTTTAGGTAAGTCAACATAATAGATTTGCTGGCTAAGTTGGATGGATCTTATTTTTTCAGCATCTATCCAGAATCGATGACCATACTTCAAAAACTGCTTGTGAATACCTGTTCTTCTCAAAAAACCAAGATCCGATTGAAACCCTTCTCCAATCCGGTTCATTACATAACGAATACTGTGTTTGCGTGAGTTGTAATTTAAGCGAGTTCCAAAAGAATAAGCATCATTTTGTTGGTTAGGCAAAAAGATTGATGGATAAAGCTTCTACCTGTCCATTGGTTGTTTTTTGAAGCCAAAGTATAATCTAGACCAACTACTCGATTATATTCTTCTTGGTCTGTTTCAAAAGATAGATCATCGGTTTGCTGTCTGTTTACAAAAATGAATCCTAAATAAGAGCGGCTAAACATTTTATGTTGTAAGGAGACGACCGTATTATTGTTTCCGGCAATTCCGTTAGGTGCGTCTTCTGCCGTTTGCATGTTGAGTAAACCTATGCGGAGATTATCATTCAGCTTGCCACTTAAACGTGCTCCCGCAACAATTTTATTTTCAATGGTATTTCCATCAAGATCTTTAGCTACGCCAATTCGTCTAGAAAAGAAAGGTTGCGTTTCCCAGCGATCTCCAAAGTTTTCAAACAAGTCACTATTTTGAATGAAAAACTGCCTTTTTTCTGGTAAACGAACTTCAAATCGTGTAAGGTTTATAATTTGATCATCGACCTCCACTTGTGAAAAATCAGGATTTAAAGTAAGGTCTAAAATCATACCATCTCCAATATTTACCTTAGCGTCTCCCCCAAAGGATAAGGAAGAATTTGAGATGTCTTGATCAAAATCTTTAGAAACAATTCCACTACTAAAGGGAATTATAGCAAAAGGAACTTTAGCTTTTTGAAGTGGTTTTTCAAACTTTAGGATTTTCATAAATGCAATACCAGCAATGCTCTGATTTCTGGGAATATTAGCCCAGCTAGATGTTCTATTACTTGCAATCTCGGAACGATATACGTTTATCCTCCATTCTGTGCTGTTTTCTGAGTAACGTATACTCGAAAGAGGAATTTTTAATTCACTAATGTATCCATTAGATGTTTTTTTAACAGCATTCTGCCATTTCACATCCCATGACATATTAAAGTCCCGAGGGAAACTATTACCTCCATTAGAAAGTAGGGCTTCCCTTTGCACCCCCTCTGGGTTAGTTCCAAAAATAAATGCATTGGTACCATCATTAAATGTGTCTAAAACCAAAGTTACAGAGTCGCTGTTTCGGGAGCTGAAATCTCTCCTCAAAGAAGGGGTTATGTATTCTTCATTACCTCTTTCTGCAATGATAAGCACATAAAGGTTTTGTTCATCGTATAAAAATTTGACATTTGTTTGTGGATTCGCAGGTATAGAGTCTGAGGGAAAATATTCCCAAAATGGACTAGAATCTGCTACTTTATTCCAGGAATCATCAATCTTTCCATCAATTTTGATGGGTTTATCCGTGTATAGTGCTTCACTATCCTGGCCTTGCATCCATAGCGAAACGCAAAACAAGAGCAGAAATAATAACTTTTTGATAGTCGTTTTTTTTTTCAAATATAATTAACCTTTTGCAAATTTGAATGAAACCAACCAAGGCATATTTTATTTGGATCTCAAATCATTTAGCATTTAGGTGAAGTAAACATTAGATGATTTTTCTAAAAGTCAGATTAATTCGCTGATTAATTTTTTTTTCGGTTTTTGGAATTTGATGTAACCAATAATGTTGCATTTCTCCTTTCATTATTAATAAGCTTCCATGGGATAGTTTTATTTTAAACTTTTCTTCTTTTAGATAACGGTGTTTTAAATGGAAGTAGCGTTCTTCACCAAGACTAATCGAAGCAATAATTGGGTTTTTACCTAATTCAATTTCATCATCTGCATGCCAGCCATTACTGTCTTTTCCATCTCCATACAAGTTTAGTAAAACAGCATTGTAATCATGGAAATCAACTTGCTGAATCTTTTTTAGAAGATCCATTAATTCTGAAGTCATGGGGTTAGGATGTAAAGTGAGATTTGAGTAACTGTAGGGTTTAGAATTAACTGAATGTAAGGAGGTTAGTCTGGGTTGATCATATGTTTTTCCAAACACAGTGATTTTATCCTTTCTCCAAGGAGTATCCGAATGAATTTTTTGATTAAAAAACGATGCTTCCTCTTTTGACAAGAAATTACGATGAAAAATTATTTCACCATTTGGGATGGAAACATGAAAATCTTTGTCTTCTGAAAAAAATTCTTGCATTTTTTTCAACAAGATAATAAAGAAAACATAAGACTATTAGGTTTATATAAAACTAAATAGTGAAAGAATGAGGGTAATAATGTAAATAATTAACTCGATCATAATTTTTTGTCTGGGGGTTTGTCTAACAAAGATACATCTTATTGAAACATTAAACAAAAATATTAGGGGGAGTAGCGTTACTCCCCCTAATATTTTTATTTAATTAAATCAACACTTCTTTGAATAAACTGTGTGAGCTCTTTACCCTTAAGTAAATTTGGGGATAAACGGGCTAGATCAAGTGTTTGTTCAATCAATCGTGTGCGTTTTTTTTCTGTTTTGGTATTTAGTATTTGTCCAACTAGCGGATGGTTTGTGTTTACAACTAAGTTGTACATTTCGGGCATATTCCCAAACATATTATTGCCTCCACTTTGCTGCATTTCCTTCATCCTACGCATAAATTCAGGTTGGGTAAGTACAAAGGGAAGTTGAGAGCTGCTCAAAGCTTCCAACTGAATTGTGTATTTCTCTTTAGGAACGATTGCCTCAATCATTGGTTGAAGTTTTTCCTTTTCTTCATCAGATAGTTTGGATACACTGGCTTCCTCTTTCTTTATTAGGTTTTCAATAGCGTCTCCATCTACACGAGCAAAAGATAGGTTTTCATTAGAAGATTCTAGTTTCTGGATTAAATGAGCAATGATTGGAGAATCTAGAATTACAACCTGGTAGTTTTTTTCTTTGGCAGCTTCTATATAGGCATGTTGTTCCTCCGTATTGGAAGCATAAAGAATCACTTGTTTTCCGTCTTTATCTGTTTGTAAATCTTTGGTTGCTTCTTTAAGTTCTTCGAAGGTGAAGTATTTCCCTTCTACCGTTGGATATAATGCGAATTTTTCTGCTTTCTCAAAAAATTTATCTTCAGAAAGCATTCCATATTCAATTACAATCTTAATATCGTTCCATTTTTCTTGAAAGGCTTCGCGGTCTTTCTTGAAAAGAGAATTGAGCTTGTCGGCTACTTTACGCGTGATATAGTTGCTGATTTTCTTTACGGCTCCATCTGCTTGTAAGTAACTTCTAGATACATTTAATGGAATATCTGGGGAGTCAATAACACCTCTTAAGAGGGTTAAAAATTCAGGTACAATACCTTCTACATTATCCGTTACAAAGACCTGATTTTGGTATAACTGAATTTTATCTTTCTGAAGATTAAGGTCATTACTTAGCTTTGGAAAATATAATATCCCTGTAAGATTGAACGGGTAATCTACGTTGAGGTGAATGTTAAAAAGAGGTTCTTCAAATTGCATGGGATACAATTCTCTGTAGAAACCTGCGTAATCTTCCTCTTTAAGATCTGCAGGTTGCTTGGTCCACGCAGGCGAAGGATTGTTGATGATATTGTCTACTGTAACAGTTTCTGCTTTTGTGTCCTCTTCTGCATCTTCGGGTAGAGGAAGTGTCTCTTCTTTGGTTCCAAATTTTATTGGAACAGGCATAAACTTGTTATACTTATTAAGTAATTCATTAATTCGACTCTCTTCTAAAAACTCTTTGGAGTCTTCTCCTATATGAAGAATGATTTCTGAACCTCGATCTTTTTTGTCGTGTGCTTCTAAAGTATATTCCGGTGATCCATCGCAGCTCCAATGAGCTGCAGGCTCGTCTTTGAATGATTTTGATATAATCTCTACTTTTTCTGCGACCATAAAAGCAGAATAAAAGCCAAGGCCAAAATGTCCTATAATACCACTGTCCGCAGCACTGTCTTTATATTTTTCCAAGAACTCTTCTGCACCTGAAAAGGCTACTTGATTGATGTATTTCTCAACCTCTTCTTGAGTCATTCCAATTCCTTGGTCAATAATATGAAGTGTTTTATTCTCCTTATTAACTTTAATTTCTATAATTGGCTCTCCTATATCGCCTTGGGCTTCTCCAAGGTTGCTTAGGTGTTTTAATTTTAAGGTTGCATCTGTTGCATTGGATATAAGTTCGCGTAAAAAGATCTCATGATCACTGTACAAGAATTTCTTAATAAGTGGAAAAATGTTTTCAACGGAAACATTGATTTTACCTGATGACATAATTATTATTTTTCTTCAACCTTTTCAAAAATAATTCCATTCTCAAACTGCTGACAAATTGACATTTTTTTAACCGTTTTAATGTTTAATTTTTATTCAAAAAGAGTAAACATTTATTATATTTGTATTCACACAAAAGATGATGAAGATGGCCAAAAAAAACCAAGAATCCACCCCTGATATTTTAAATGCGTACATGGAGCATGCCCTTGAGCATGAATCTTTTCCTAAGTCAGTATATAAGTTTTGTAAGATCAATGCTATTGAAGAAGCTGTTTTCTATGCGAGTTATTCATCACTAGACGCAGTAAAGCATGATGTTTGGCAAGCCTTTTTCCACAATACACATCAGCTGTTATCAAAGAACAAAGCCTATGAGTCTTTGACAAGAAAAGATCGTCTGCTGACCTTTTACTATACTTTCTTCGAAGTTTTGTTACTAAATCGTAGTTATGTCCTTATGGCACTTAATGAGCATGACAGTGCTTTTAAAAACATGGGACAATTAAAATTACTTCGCAATTCAGTTAAAACTTTTGCAGAGGAATTGATTGAGGAAGGAAATGAAGAAAAGGGTAGGTTTTCTCAAAACCCCATTGCTTTATTTTCAGAAGCTACTTGGGGACAGTTGTTGTTCCTTCTAAAATTTTGGATGAATGATACTTCAAAAGGTTTTGATAAAACAGATGCTTTAATCGAAAAATCAGTTACCGTTGTTTTTGAGGTTTTCGATAATACGCGGATCGACTCCCTTTTAGATCTTGGAAAATTTTTGTGGAAAGAATCAACAGCCAAATTTTAATTGAAGACTTTAGATCATATCCCTACTGGGAAAATTCAACGTGCAGGTAAGCTAGTAACTACTGGGGTTAAAATCGGTGGAAATTACCTGAAGTATATGGGGGACAAACTCATTGATCCAGATAATGCAAGAACCAATTTGGACGAAGAGAATGCCAAAGATATTTACGATGGCTTAAAAAGCTTAAAAGGAAGCGCATTAAAGGTAGCTCAGATGTTGAGTATGGAAAAAAATCTCTTGCCTTCTGCCTATGTGGATCGTTTTAGTTTAGCCCAGTTTTCTGTACCCCCACTATCTGGGCCGTTGGTTAGAAAAACATTTAAAAAAAATATTGGACGATATCCAGAAGAGGTATTCGATACTTTTGCTACCCAATCTTTAAATGCTGCTAGCATTGGCCAAGTTCACTTAGCCACACATGAAGGGAAGAAACTTGCTGTGAAAATCCAATATCCTGGGGTAGCAAATAGTATCAGTTCAGATCTATCCTTAGTTAAGCCTGTGGCGACTAGGATGTTTAATCTTAAAGGACAGGATACCGAGAAGTTTTTTCAAGAAATTGAAGAGAAACTTATGGAAGAGACTGATTACAATCTGGAACTAAAACAAAGTATAGATGTTAGTCAGCGTTGTTCAATGATTCCTAATTTGCTTTTCCCAAATTATTATCCAGCTTTTTCTAATGAAAAAGTATTGACAATGGATTGGATGGAAGGGATTCATTTGTCGGAGTATTCTGCTGACACTAATCCGCAAGAACGAAATGACCAACTGGGTCAAACCTTATGGGATTTTTATATGTATCAAATGCATGTGTTAAGAAGTGTACATGCAGACCCCCATCCAGGTAATTTTTTAATTACCACTAAGGGAGAATTGGTGGCGATTGATTTTGGCTGTATTAAACATATTCCAGAAGAATTTTATACTCCCTATTTTGAATTAGCTGATGAGAAAGCAATTAATGACTTACCCTTTTTTACCCAAAAAATAACAGAATTAGAAATTTTAAGGGGAGATGATCCACCAGAAGCAAAAGAATATATCGTGGCTCTTTTTCACGATATGCTAAGCATTTTTACATTTCCATTTCATCAAGAAACTTTTGACTTTTCTGATGAGGAATTCTGGAGTAAAATAGCGCAAATAAGCGAACGCCTAGCCAATGACGACTATTTGCGTAAACTAAATGGAAACAGAGGTTCACGACATTTTCTGTATATCAATCGAACCTTTTTTGGACTCTATAACTTAATGCACGATTTGAAAGCTAAAGTAGTTGTTGATAATTACAAACAATATATTTGATTTTGTTTCCTTATTTTAGCCTACAGCACTTATAAAACCAAGAGGATGTATAATTCGAGAATTATAGGTATGGGTAAATACCTGCCGGACAATGTAGTTACAAATGATGATTTATCTAAATTAATGGATACTTCTAATGAATGGATCATTGAAAGAACTGGAATTCAAGAACGAAGACATATTCTTAAAGGTAGTGGAGATACGCCAGCGACCATGGGGCATAAGGCTGCCTTAATGGCACTAGAAAGAGCCAATAGAACTCCTAATGATATTGATCTTATTTTATTTGCTACCCTAAGCCCTGATTATTATTTCCCTGGTTCGGGCGTTCTTGTTCAAAAACTTTTAGGCATACCTGCTTGTCCAGCGATGGATATTAGAATGCAATGTTCAGGGTTTATCTACGCGCTGTCCACTGCAGATCAGTTTATTAAGACGGGAATGTATAAAAACGTCTTGGTTATTGGGTCCGAGAATCACTCAGGAGGTTTAGACTTCACTACAAGAGGAAGAGGAGTATCTGTTATTTTTGGAGACGGGGCTGGAGCAGCAGTGTTAACTAGGGAAGAGGATCTAACCAAAGGAATCCAATCCACACACCTTTATTCTGAAGGAGAACATGCGGAAGAATTATCTTTAATTGTGCCTAGTACACAACGTTGGGTGCCAGAAATTATTGAGGCAAATGATCCTTCAGATATTAGTTACTACCCTTATATGAATTGACAACCTGTATTTAAACATGCAGTTGTTCGTTTTTCTGTAGTAATTAATGAAGGATTAGAAAAGAATAATTGGACAGCTACAGATATTGATATGTTAGTGCCTCATCAGGCTAACTTGCGAATCTCTCAATTTATACAAAAGAGGTTTAAACTAACTGATGATCAGGTATATAATAATATTATGCGTTATGGAAATACCACAGCAGCCTCTATTCCAATTGCATTAACTGAAGCTTGGGAAGAAGGAAAAGTGAAAGAAGGAGATAAGGTGGTTTTAGCTGCTTTTGGAAGTGGATTCACCTGGGGTAGTGCGCTAATTAACTGGTAATGGTGACACTAGTCTTAGGGGCTTCTAC
Source organism: Flavobacteriaceae bacterium (assembly GCA_038143595.1). Classification (GTDB taxonomy): domain Bacteria; phylum Bacteroidota; class Bacteroidia; order Flavobacteriales; family Flavobacteriaceae; genus Arcticimaribacter. Next base: position 166,555 of record JAYQME010000001.1, read on the forward strand.
TAAACCAGAACGTTATTCCTATCAAGCAGTAGACCGTTTGTTGTCTCATGGGCATTCTATTATTGCATTAGGAAGCCGTGCGGGAGAAATCCGAGGAAACGCCCTTTACACGGAAAAAAAAATGTGGTCCGACATAGATACCATTAGTCTTTATTTAGGTCCTCACAGACAAGAAGAGTATTACGATTATATATTTTCATTAAACCCCCGAAGGGTTTTATTCAACCCGGGTACGGAGAATCCATTTTTTGAAGATAAACTAATTGCAGCAGGTATTCTTGCTGAACGTGCTTGCACGCTAGTCCTCTTGGCGACGAATCAATATTAAGCCAGCAAATGTAATTAGACCGTTGATGGGTAATAATTCATAGCCAATTTCATATCCACCTAAAAGAGATGCGTCTAAAGTACCTAGTCCACTGGTTATAGCCACGGAAAAAAAGACAACAGGCCAAACCCATTGATCTTTAATTTTATAGTTGGTGAAAATTCCAAAGGCAAAGAGACCTAGCAAGGGACCATAAGTATATCCTGCTACAGTAAGTAAACTGTCGATTACATTTTGGTTTAAAACATATTTAAAAATAATAACCACTATAACGAGCAAAATACTCATACCAATATGGGTTTGCTTACGGATCTTTTTTTGTTGAATAATTGTATTTTTTTCAATCGATAAAAAATCAATACAAAAGGAGGTAGTTAATGATGTTAACGCACTATCTGCACTGCTGTAAGCTGCAGCAATTAGTCCAAGGATAAAAGTAATAGCCACACCATATCCAAGCTGTCCATTTAATGCAATCTCTGGGAAAAGTAAATCAGTTTTTGGTTTTCCATCCATCAGTGGTACTTGGATTCCTTCTTTTCCAGCGTAAATGTAAAGTAAGGCACCGAGTAGCATAAATAACCCGGTTACAATAACCAAAACAATACTAAATACAATCATGTTTTTTTGTGCATCCTTTAAGTTGCGACAACTTAAGTTTTTTTGCATCATATCTTGGTCTAAACCTGTCATGCAAATGGTAATAAAAGCACCACCAATGAATGATTTTATGAAATGATTTTTACTAAGAAAAGAATCTGTGACAAATATCTTATTATAATTTGTAAGCTCTTGGGAAGTGAAAAAATCTGTGGTATTCCAGGCCAATGCATCATTGATGTAAATAATGGATAAAAGAACAGCCAATATCATTAAGGTAGTTTGAAGGGTATCTGTCCATACAATGGTTTTGATCCCCCCTTTATTGGTGTATACCCAAATAAGTAAGATAGATAGAATAACAGTTAATTCAAAAGGGATATTCCATGCATCAAAGATAAACTGTTGCATAACTATGGCAACTAAATACAGTCTAAATGCAGCCCCTAGAACACGTGAGATAAAGAAAAATAGCGCTCCAGCTTTGTGGCTATTCGGCCCTAATCTAAAGGCAAGATATTCATAAATGGAAGTGACTTTGTTTTTGTAATAGACGGGTAATAAAATAAAAGCTACAATGATATATCCGAATAGATATCCAAGGACGACTTGAAAATAAGTAAACTGAGTTCCTTCTATCCATCCGGGTACAGAAATAAAGGTTACTCCAGATAAGGAAGCCCCAACCATTCCGAAAGCGACCAGGTACCAAGGGGCATTTCTATTGGCTGTAAAAAAATCAGTGTTAGAGTCTCCTTTACCGGTGAAATAGGAAATGGCAATGAGGACTAAAAAATATCCAAAGACGAGGGTAAGAATAAAAAAAGGTGTGATCATATTTGATAAAGGTATAAAAGAATAACCAAACCTATTTTTGTAAATTTGGCTATGGATTTTTCATCAAAATTACTTGAGCAAGCTGTCAACGAAATGGCGCAACTCCCAGGGATTGGAAAAAGGACAGCCCTTAGGATGGTCTTACATTTACTTAAACAACCTAAAGAATTAACATTGGGGATGGTTAAGGCGCTAGAAGAATTTAGAACAGAGGTGATTTTCTGTGAGGAATGTCATAACCTATCAGATAGACCATTATGTGAAATATGTGCAAGTCCAAAACGCGATGAAACACAATTGTGCGTCGTTGAAGATATAAGAGATGTAATGGCTATTGAAAATACAGGTCAATTTCTAGGGAAGTATCATGTTTTAAACGGAATTATATCTCCCATAGATGGGGTAGGTCCACAAGATTTAACAATTCAGTCTCTGGTAGAAAAGGTTAAAATTGGTCGTGTAAAAGAAGTCATATTTGCTTTAAGTGCTACTATGGAAGGTGATACGACTATATTTTATATAAATAAACAGCTACAAAATTATGCTGTAGAAATTTCAACCATCGCAAGGGGTATTCCCGTTGGAGATGAACTTGAATATACAGACGAGGTTACCTTAGGAAGAAGTATCTTAAAGCGTATTCCTTACGAAGACTCCTTGTCTTGATGATTAAAGTGTCTTATTATTTTGATACCTTTGTACGGCCTTAATTAATGAATTACTTGTGGGAAAATTTATGTTAAAACTCCCCTCTATGGGAGAAAGTGTTGCTGAAGCTACTTTAACCGCTTGGTTAAAAGAGGTAGGAGATGAAATTCAAATGGACGATTCTGTATTAGAAGTTGCCACGGATAAAGTTGATTCTGATGTTCCTTCTGAAGTTGCTGGGATTTTGGTTGAAAAACGGTTTCAAATAGATGATGTAATTCAAGTAGGAGATGTGATCGCTGTAATTGAAACGGAAGGAGAAATAAATGAGGAAGAAGAAACCCTATCTGAAGTAAATGTAGAAGAAGTACTACTTCCTAAAGAAATTGTTGAAGTCGTTGAAACACCCGTATTTGAACGAAAAGAACCAGCCTCTTTGTTTACCAAGACCACCAATGATAGAGCTTATTTTTCGCCTTTAGTTAGAAGTATTGCTGAAAAAGAAGGTGTTTCACAACAAGAGTTAGAGAGTATTAAAGGATCGGGAGAAAACCAAAGAATAACTAAAAAGGATCTCTTTAAGTATCTAGAAAATAGACTAGACAATCCTGCCCCAGCAGAAGCTAAGCCCTTATCAAGTAACCAAAATATTATCCCTACAACTTCCGCCACATCTAGTGAAGATCAGGTAATTGAAATGAGTAGAATGGCTAAACTTATATCCTCTCATATGACAGAGAGCAAGAATACAGCTGTTCATGTACAATCATTTGTCGAGGCCGATGTGACTGATCTTTGGGAATGGAGAGAAAAGGTAAAAAATGATTTTTTTGCTCGTGAAGGAGAAAAATTCACATTTACCCCCATATTTATCTCAGCAATTATTCACGCCCTTAAAAATTTCCCACTTCTAAATAGCTCATTAAACGGAGATCAGATCATTCAAAAAAAGAATATTAATATTGGAATGGCCACTGCTCTCTCCGATGGAAATTTGATTGTGCCAGTAATCAAAAATGCAGATCATTTAAATTTAGTAGGTTTAGCTAAAGCAGTAAACGATTTATCCACCAGAGCAAGAAATAATCAGCTGAAGCCTGAGGAAGTTCAAGGGGGACTTATACGGTGACCAATATTGGAAATTTTGGATCAATTACTGGAACTCCTATTATCAACCAACCACAGGTAGGAATTTTAGCACTAGGGGTAATAAGAAAAATGCCTGCCGTTATTGAAACGCCAGAAGGAGACTTTGTTGGGATAAGGAGAAAAATGATCTTATCGCATAGTTATGATCATCGTTTAGTTAATGGAGCAATGGGAGGTCAATTTGCCAAAGCCGTCGCAGATTACTTGGCTAAATGGGATACAAATATCAATTTTTAAAGATTTTTTATGGGACTTAAGTTAACACGCCCTCTTTGTTTTTTTGATTTAGAAACCACTGGAGTTAATGTGGTTAGTGATAGAATTGTAGAAATTGCTATTCTAAAATTACTTCCAAACGGTAATAAAGAAGGGAAGACATGGCTAGTTAATCCAGGGATGCCCATTCCAAAAGGGGCTTCAGATGTTCATGGAATAACCGATGAACAGGTGGCTAATTCGCCACTTTTTTCGCAATTAGCAAATGAAATTCATTTATATATAAAAGACTGTGATCTAGCAGGATTTAATTCTGACCGTTTTGATATTCCTTTACTAGCAGAAGAGTTTATGCGTGCCGAGGTTGATTTTGATATCAACCGACATAAAACGATTGATGTACAAACCATTTTTCATAAAATGGAAAAAAGAACACTAGGTGCTGCATTAAAATTTTATTGCGATAAAGAACTTATTAATGCACATAATGCTATGGCAGATACTGAAGCTACTTGTGATGTTTTGATTGCACAGTTAGATCGTTATAAAGACTTGGAACAGAATGTTAATTTTTTAAGTGAATTCTCATCCTACAAAAAAACGGTTGATGTAGCAGGTTTTATCATTTATAATGAAGATGATCAGCCTGCTTTTTCATTTGGAAAACACAAGGGAAAAACAGTGGATGAAATTTTAGAAAAAGAACCGGGTTACTTTGGGTGGCTTTTAAATGCAGATTTCCCCCTCTACACCAAAAAAGTATTAACGGCTCACCGCTTAAAAAAACTGAATAGTCGACCTTAATGAAAATAATCTGTATTGGTCGAAATTATACAGACCATATAAAAGAACTAGCGAATGAAAAACCTGTAAATCCAGTTGTTTTTCATAAACCAGATACAGCCTTACTATTAAAAGGACAGCCTTTTTTTATTCCTGAGTTTTCTGAAGATGTCCATTATGAGGTTGAGGTTCTTGTTAAAATTAATAGAATCGGTAAACACATTCAACCAAAATTTGCCCCTAAGTATTATGACGAAATTGGATTGGGTGTAGATTTTACAGCTAGAGATTTACAAGCACAACTTAAAGCAAAAGGGCTACCATGGGAGAAAGCAAAAGGTTTTGATGGCTCGGCTGTAATTGGAAAATGGTTAAATAAAAATGAATTACCTTCTGTAGATCAACTTAAATTTGAATTAAGTAAAAATGAAGAAATTGTACAACAAGGGGATACGTCTTTAATGTTGTGGAAAATAGATGAACTAATCGCCTATGTATCTCAATTTTTCACCCTTAAGATCGGGGATGTAATTTTTACAGGTACGCCTGCAGGTGTGGGGCCTGTAGCGGTCAACGACCGATTAGTTGGTAGACTAGAAAAACAGGAGTTGTTTTCTATTAAAGTAAAATAAACTATATCTATGGAAAAAATAAAATATTTGGGTCTTTCAATTGGAATTTTTGGATGTTTATTTAAGCTTATGTCTTGGGCCGGCGCATCTTATTTATTAATTACCGGGTTATCTTTATTAGGGATCTATTTTCTTTTAAAAGTATTTAAAAAGTAAATATACGGGTCATATGAATGGTCGTTTTACTTTGATTAGGTATTGTCTTGTGTATAAACGTATAGCTAAGAAAAACTTAAATTATAGATCGGTCCAATAAAAAAAATAAGGCATGTTTGCAGAAATTATAAGTATAGGTGATGAAATCCTCATAGGTCAAATTGTTAACACCAATGCGGTATATATAGCCAAAGCATTAAATAAAATAGGTATTGAGGTAGCCCAGATAACTTCAATTTCTGATAAACAGCAAGCGATTGTTGATGGTATTGATGATGCAAAAAAACGTGCGCAGGTAATTATTCTTACTGGGGGGTTAGGTCCAACAAAAGATGACTTAACCAAACATGCACTTTGTGCTTATTTCGATGATGTACTTCACAAAGATGAAGAAGTATTAAAACGGATAGAGGAAATGTTTAAAAAATATGTTCCCACACCTATTAATGATGAAAATCGAAAACAGGCTTTACTTCCTTCCAAGGCGAGAATTTTAGAAAATAAATTTGGAACAGCTTCAGGAATGTGGTTTGAACAGAATGACAGTGTAGTAGTTTCTTTACCAGGAGTCCCTTTTGAAATGCGAGCTTTAATTGATAATGAAGTCATACCCGCTTTACAAGCTCATTATACCCGGCCTTATATTGTCCATAAGACGGTGTTAACTTATGGACTGGGAGAAAGTGTTATTGCTGAACGAATTGAGGATTGGGAGAATAGTTTGCCTACCGATATTAAGTTAGCCTACTTACCAAATATTGGTAGGGTCAGATTGCGTTTATCAGGAAAAGGCTCTAATGAGGAGCAGATTAATTGTCGCATAGAGGCATGTATTCAAACGTTACTTCCACAGATCCAGGATATTTTTATGGGTTTTGAAGAAGAAGCTTCCGTTGAGGAACAAATTATGAATAAGTGTGTTGAAAAAGGAATAAGTTTTTCTTTGGCTGAAAGTTGTAGCGGTGGCGAAATTGCTGCGCGTATAACTAAAGTACCTGGCGCTTCTGGTTTTTTTAAGGGGTGAGTAGTGGCTTATCATGAGTCAAGCAAGATCAATATTTTAAATGTTGCTCCTAGTTTAATTAGAGATTATGGAGTGGTAAGTGTACAAGTTGCGGAGGCGATGGCATTAGGTGCACAAAAGAATTACGATACAGATTATGCTGTGTCTACTACTGGGAATGCTGGGCCAAGTAAAGGAGATAAGGGAAAAGATTTGGGAACTGTATGTATAGCTATAGCAGGGCCAAATGGAATTGTTTCTGAGAAGTTTAATTTTGGAAATAATCGTGAAAGAGTGATTCAAAAAACAGTGAATAAGGTCTTTGAAATTTTTTTCAAAACCATTGCAAATTAATTTTTGAAAGTTTATTTGATTTATTGGTTTTATCTCAGGCTTGTAGAAGAAAAAGAACAGATTTTATTTATTGCTAAATTTTAATATAAAGTGTTTTGTAACTCCATAAAAAAAAGTAAATTTGCATCCTGTTAAGACAAACAGAAAAAACAACGATTATGTCAAAAGTTTGTGAAATAAGTGGAAAACGTGCTCAATTCGGAAACAATGTTTCTAAAGCACTCAATAGAACAAAACGTAGATTTGAGGTTAACTTGATTAAGAAACGTTTTTTCATTCCAGAAGAAGATAAATGGATTACGCTAAAAATTTCTACCTCTGTGTTGAAAAACATCAATAGAAAAGGAATTTCTGCAGTATTAAAAGAAGCGAAAGCGCAAGGCGTACTTTAAAATTCATATCATGGCAAAAAAAGGAAACAGAGTACAAGTAATATTAGAATGCACAGAGCATAAAGCTTCTGGACAAGCAGGAACATCTCGTTATATTACTACGAAAAATAAAAAGAACACACCAGATAGATTGGAAATTAAAAAATTCAATCCAATTCTGAAAAAAATGACCGTTCACAAAGAAATTAAATAGTTATGGCAAAGAAATCAGTAGCATCATTACAGACCGGATCTAAAAGATTAACCAAAGTAATAAAGATGGTTAAAAAAGGTGATTCTAAATCATATTCTTTTGTAGAAACCATTACTTCACCAGATAACGTGAATGATTGGTTGAATAAGCACTAAACTATTTTTTATAGAACTAAAGAAAAGCTACTTTTATAGTAGCTTTTTTTATTTCATCTTATGAGTATTTTAGATCAATTGTTTTCAGGAGGGGATTCCCAATTAGATAAAGGTTTAGAAACAACCAAAAAATCTTTTTTCTCAAAATTAGGAACTGCCATTGCGGGTCGTTCCTCAGTTGATGCAGAGGTCTTAGATGATTTAGAGGAAGTTTTAATCACAGCAGATGTGGGTGTGCCTACTACGTTAAAAATTATTGAGGCCATCGAAAATCGGGTGGCCAAAGATAAATACCTAGGTACATCAGAACTTAAAAATATTCTCCAAGAAGAGATTTTGTCCATACTCGTGGCGCAAGATGATAAAAATGCCTTTACATTCGAATCTAACTTTGCGAATAAGCCACATGTAATCATGGTGGTTGGTGTGAATGGTGTAGGAAAAACGACTACGATAGGTAAATTGGCTCATCAATTTTCTCAGGCAGGAAAAAAAGTAGTTTTAGGAGCAGCAGATACCTTTCGTGCTGGAGCTATTGACCAACTTCAAGTCTGGGCGGATAGAGCTAAAGTTTCCCTGGTTCGTCAAGAAATGGGAAGTGATCCTGCTTCAGTAGCCTTCGATACTTTACAATCAGCAGTTAGTCAGACTGCTGATATAGTAATCATTGATACCGCTGGTCGTCTTCATAATAAGGTAAACTTGATGAATGAATTAAGTAAAGTGAAGAGGGTAATGGATAAAATAATACCTGATGCTCCCCACGAGGTTTTACTTGTGTTAGATGGGTCTACAGGTCAAAATGCTTTTGAACAAGCCAAACAATTTACCGCAGCAACTACGGTTAGCGCATTAGCAATTACTAAACTAGACGGCACGGCTAAAGGAGGAGTGGTTATGGGAATTTCTGATCAATTCAATATACCAGTTAAGTTTATAGGAGTCGGGGAAGGTATAGAAGATTTGAAAATATTTAACAGTGCAGCTTTTGTTCATTCTTTTTTCAATTGATGAATAGCGGCCTTTATTCAATATTCATATTTAATTTAAATTAGATGAAAAAGCGTTTAAAGATTTTTGGTGGAATTCTACTTTCACTTATCGTAGTCTTCATAATGGGGCCAGCTGTAGATGCTCCTGAAATTCAAAAACCTCTTCCTACACTCTCCCTTTCGCTAGAAGATTTATCCCACTGGGTGGAAGAAAAAAACGCAGCTGTTCCTAATATAAAAGAGGACAACGAAACTAAAATTGTTTTTGCAGATTCTATTCCTAAAAAAACACCCTACGCCATTGTTTATCTTCATGGGTTTTCTGGAAGTGCAGAAGATGCTGCTCCAGTGCATGAAGAAGTCGCCAAGGCCTTAGGAGCAAATTTATACTTACCTCGTTTATATGATCATGGATTAGAAGGAGAAGAGGGTTTGTCTTCCTACACAGGGGAGCGGTCCTTAGACTCTGCAAGAGAAGCCCTTGCAGTAGGGAAAGTACTTGGAGAAAAGGTCATCTTAATGGGAACTTCAACAGGTTGTACGCTAGCATTATCACTAGCTGCTTTTCATCCAGATCTAGCTGCACTAGTTCTTTATGCACCTAATATTAGAATAGCCCACCCGTTAGATTTTGTTGCAACCCTTCCATGGGGACTTCAAATAATTCGTCAAGTTGAAGGAAGTCATTACCACGAAATGGATTCGCCATCAGAGGATAAAAAGAAATATTGGACAACCAAATATCGATTAGAAGCCGTTGTACAAATGCAAAAGTTACTTGAAACAGCCATGAATTCATCGATTTTTAATCGAATAACTGTGCCAGTTTTTTCAGGATATTACTACAAAAATGATCAGGAGCAGGACCCAGTAGTGTCTGTCGCAGCTATGCGAACAATGTTTAAAGAATTGGGTACTTCTCCAGAAAACAAACAAGAAATGGCTTTTCCTAACGCGGGCGCACATGAGATTGCTTCTTATTTAGTTACTGACAATTACGATGAAGTAAAAGAAGCTACTTTGTCTTTTCTTAATAGAATCTTAGAATAATATGCGGACTAAATCAACGAAACAGAATAAAATTAATGTCATCACTTTAGGTTGCTCAATGAATATTTATGATTCTGAGGTGCTCATGGGAGAGCTTAAATCAAACGACAAAGAAGTAGTTCATGAAGAGGAGGGTAATATTGTAGTAATAAATACCTGTGGCTTTATTGATAACGCAAAGGAAGAATCAGTAAACACGATTTTAGAAAACATTAAGCGAAAAGAAGCGGGTGAAATAGATAAAGTATTTGTTACAGGATGTTTAAGTGAACGTTATAAACCTGATTTGGAATTAGAAATTCCACAAGTAGATCAATATTTTGGAACTAGTGAATTACCACAATTATTAAAAGCATTAGAGGCAGATTACAAGCACGAATTATTGGGTGAAAGAGTTACTACAACACCTAAAAATTTTGCTTATTTCAAGATCTCAGAAGGATGTGATCGCCCTTGTTCATTTTGTGCAATCCCATTGATGAGAGGAAAACACAGATCAACTCCCATAGAAGATTTAGTCAAGCAAGCAGAAATTTTGGCTAGAGACGGGGTTAAAGAACTTATTTTAATTGCACAAGATTTAACTTATTATGGTTTAGATCTTTATAAAAAAAGAAATTTAGCCGAATTACTTAAGGCACTTGTAAAAGTAGAAGGAATTGAGTGGATACGTTTACACTATGCCTTTCCAACAGGATTTCCTCTTGAGGTATTGGAGGTGATGAAGCAAGAGCCCAAAATATGTAATTATTTAGATATCCCTTTACAGCATATTTCAGATTCAATTTTAAAGTCTATGCGAAGGGGTACTTCAAAAGATAAAACGACCAAATTATTACAAGAATTTAGGTCTATTATGCCAGAGATTGCGCTACGTACAAGTCTTATTGTAGGGTATCCTGGAGAAACAGAGGCTGACTTTGAAGAGTTAAAAAATTGGGTGAAGGAGATGCGTTTTGAACGCTTAGGGTGTTTTACTTATTCTCACGAAGAAAATACCCATGCCTATCAATTGGAAGATAATGTTCCAGAAGAGATTAAACAAAGGAGGTCTTCAGAAATTATGGAACTACAATCGCAAATTTCTTGGGAGTTGAATCAAGAAAAGGTAGGAAAAACTTTTCGTTGTATGATCGATAGAAAAGAAGGAGACTATTTTATTGGAAGAACAGAAATGGACTCTCCAGATGTGGATAATGAAGTGCTTGTAAATGCGAAGGATTACTACCTTAAACAAGGGGAATTTGTAGAACTAACCATTACAGAAGCTGCTGATTTTGATTTGTATGCCATTCCTACTCATTCGCGCTAAGGGGTAATTCAGCTGTTTGGGTAATCTCTGGTAGATTTGAAATATCAAATTGATACAAAACACTTTCTCCTACAATCATAGCATTAGGATAATCTATGATAATGTCATATGCAAAAGGAATATTCTCACTAGCAATTATTTCAGGATTTTCTCTATCGCTCACATTAATGATTTTTAAACCTGCTGCCCCATCACAAACCAATAAATATTCATTCCATAGTGCGAGTCCGTGAGGGTTGTATAAGACCTGTCTAGCGACCACAGATAATTCTGCAGGATTTTGGATGTCTATAATTTGTAATTCATTTGATTGCGTAAAACAATTGGTTCCACCACGAAGGGTCACATAAGCATAAGCTTCATCTGCCACTACAGGATCACAACTTCTAAAGTGATCAATACTATTTAAGTATTCTGGGTTAGCGGGACTGGTAACATCATACATTAACATTCCTGTAGTCGATCCCACAAATAAAAAATCATTCAATTGGAAAAGGGTTTCAGCTTGTGTACGGGTATCTAGTCTAGCGAATCGATTTGGTTGATGATTGTCATCAATTTCAAAAAGAATTAACTCATTAAAATTAATGGTATATAGGAATCGATCAATCGGTAAAAAACGAGTCATAGAACCTGCTGATGAAGTTTGGTTAAAGTCAGTACCGTCGTCAACTACTGTTAACACATCTGACGTCATTTCAAGTGTTACATAACGTAACTCTTCTTCACTAATGGGCTCTTCTCTTATCTCAATTTCCCAGCTGGTTACAATTCCACGGTCATTTTCTATGGGCTCGTAGCGTGTGTGATTATACCCAGAGAGATCTAATTCCTCTGGAAAGTTTTCATAGGGATTATAATAAAAAACATCTTCTACGGTAAATTCTTCCATTATTTGTGGTTGGGTTACCTCGCTAATATCGATAACTACTAATGCAGAGTACATGTCTGCATATAGGTGGTCATCTATAACAGCCATATCTAATGATCCTGGTAAGGTTATGAAGTGTAGGTTTATCGGTTGTTGCGGGTTACTATTGTCAACTACGTGAATTCCTTCATTTGGACGATTGATAAAAATGTAATTCTGATAGGTGATAATTTTCCCTGCAGCGGCATAGTCTTTAGCAGGATCAACACTCACTCGAGCAGAAAGCTGACTGGCTGTTTCATATACAGGTACAATGTAGGCTACCTCTACAAGATCTTCAGTTTCTCCTGGGTGATCATTTGATTTGCAAGCGACGAATAATAAACAGAGTAACCCGAAATATTTTGAAAAGTACGATAACGACATAGTTGTTTTTTGGTATATCTGGTTCAAATTTTATGCCATAAATATTAATAAAAGATTGCGTTTACTAGCCATAGTTTTCCGTTTTCCCAAAAACTTCTGTAGAGTGGGTTGTCAACCATATAAACAACCGACCCTCTTCCAAAACTTTCTACTCCGATGAGTAATGATTCACTTTGTTGTTTAATGGCTAATTCTCCGCTGAATCCTGCCATGGGTTGTATGTCTTTAGCTAGGGAAGCGACTGTATTAATCCCTTTATTTAGTTCATAAGCACTGGCGCTTGTTTTTAGAGTGAAGTAATTTTTGTCATAACCTAGTGCTAGGGGGTGGGTTGTGTCTACATCTGCATTATAGATACTCCCATAAATAGCCGATCTTATATTTTCCCGTTCCTGATCACCAAAGGCGTATTTTTTATCTTCTTTGGTGTTGGTATTTTCCTTTTCCTTTAGATCGAATTCATCGTGCTTGGCAAAAGCCTTTAAAGCAGATCCTAAAGCAACTATTCTTCCTCCATCAGATAACCAGTCAAGCAAGGATTCATTTTTAAGGAGTTGATTAAATCTTCCTGGGGGATAATTAATACATCAATGTTTTCTAAATAACGTTTGCTTAAACGTTGATCATCTAATTGGGTAATAGGGTAATTTAGCTGTTGCTCAAAAAAGTGCCATACTTCCCCATAACCGGCTGGAGATGCTTGATCTGATTTTAAAAGACCAATGTTTTTATTTTGAATAAACTTCATTCTATTAGAACCTAAGTCGGGTCCCTTACTTGAAAATCCTGTGGTGAGAGATGTAATTTCTTGTGAAGTTTCTGAAGCAATTTCACTAATTACTTCCCCCAGATTTTTTAAATGTCTATTCTCTCCCCGAAGGATAAAAATACTTCCGGCATCCCAAGTTTTTCCTCCATTATCTAGTGAGATTTCGTTGTAGTAAATTCGAATACCTGCTTTTACTAATGCAGCGATAAAACGACCGTCTTGAAAACTCTTTCTTTCTGCAGCATATGCATATGCCTTAGGGTCTATGGAGCGCGTTGTGTTTTGAGTAGGAATTAGATTTGAAGCAACCAATTGATTACTAGCCATCGCTTTTAGCCCATAAGCGTACGGCAGCGACCATGAGGTAATATCATAGGTGAGCGAGTCTACAACTTCAGTTTGTGGCTCTAGCAAGGCCTGAATAAGGTTGCTTTTTTTCTTCTTTCCTTCAATAATTAGGGTACCCTTTCTAAATAATTTTGAGTTTGTTTGCTGAGTTGAGTAATCGATTCCTTTAATTTTAGTTTTATTGGCAAGTTGTTTTACCTCAATTTCATGTGCTTTCAATAAAGTAGTTAGCGCCTTCATTTTGTCTGGGTGGCCTTCTATGACGTAGGTTTCAAATTTCCCTTTGCTTTTACTGTGATAATCTTGGAATTCTTTATTGAGTAATCCACTGTTTTTATGAGCTACTTCAACAGTAGAAAGTCCTGTTGTAAAATGGTGTTCAATCCTGTCTTTAAGGGTAAGATTATCTCCCACTGCTGTTATAATACTTAAGCCAGCTCTTCCACCCCCTGCTTGCTCGTAGGTCATGCCAATACTTCCATTAAACATGGGATAGGTATCTCCATAACCTGGGTAGAGCAAATCAAAGCTTTCATCGGTAAAGTAGAGCCATCCTTCTTTATCAAAATAACTTGCGTGGTTTTTTCCTAGCGTTACTTGAAATTCTCTTTGGAAGTCACTGATGATTTCATGGTAAGGTTCAACAGCTGGGGCAAAATAATAAGGACTGTTAATTCCTTGCTCATGAAAATCTACATGGATCTGAGGCATCCACGCTAGATAGGCGGGTAAACGTTGTTGTGATTCCACTTGGCTTAGCCATGCCCAGTCTCTGTTTAAATCGTGATAATAGTGATTATACCGACCACCAGGCCATTCTTCATAATGTTCATTTGCTAGCGGGTTATTATCAAAAGGGGTACTTTTAATTTGATTATACCAATTTACATAACGATCTCTTCCATCTGGATTGATACATGGATCAACAATGACTACTAAGTTATTGAGCCAATCTTTCTTTTCTGTAATTAAAGTATGTAAAGTTTTTAAAGCGGCTTCTGTGCTGCTAGATTCGTTGCCATGTACATTATAGCTTAACCAGACCACACTAATATCCAAACTTGAGTTTGGAACACCTTCCATATAACCAATTTTATATAAATGATTTTTCCTAAGTTCCTCTAGTTGTGAAAGGTTTTCTGGCTTAGATAAATAAGCTAATTGTAGTGTTCTGCCTTCATAAGTTTTACCATAGGGTTTACTTATTATATAGTCAGACTTAGTGGCTAAATGATTTACATAATCAATGACTTGATGGTGTCGCGTAAATTGCGTTCCAAGTTCATATCCGAGAAATTCGTCTGGTGTTTTTAGCTGTCCGTGGAGCTGAGAAAAAATGAAAAGAAAAAATGAAATTAGAGGAAAGATTTTCATGTGCTTTGTTTAAGATGGGTAAATATATAATTTATCCCATATTTTTTTTATTCTAAGGAGATAGAATATCTTTAACCACATAAACTTTTGCTATGCCCATTACGCGGATACCTTATCGAAGAACAGGCTACTTTTCCTCATTGATTTGTGATTTGGTAGACCAAGATCCAGTGCTTAAAAGTAGGGTGGCTGATTTTCCTTCTATGGAATCATTTGAAGCACAAATTGAAAGAAAACAAGGGCAATATATTCAATACAATCGCGATCAATTGGTTGCCTCACTTCAGCAACAATACAGTCAGGTTAACAACACCTCAGCGGTCAATGAAGCTATTGATGTTTTAGCAAAATCAACAACCTTTACAGTCACAACAGGTCATCAATTAAATCTATTTACGGGACCATTATATTTTATTTATAAAATAGTATCTACTATAAATTTGTGTAAACAGCTTAAGCAGGCCTATCCTAAGCAAGATTTTGTTCCCATCTACTGGATGGCTTCAGAGGATCATGATTTTGATGAGATATCTTTTTTTAATTTTCAAAACAAAAAAATTAAATGGACCAAAGAAGCAAGCGGAGCTGTAGGTCGACTTTCAGTAGAAGATTTAGCTCCTTTGTTAAAAGTATTTGAACATTCGATTGGTCAGAATGATGCAGCCAAAGAATTAAAGCAAATTATTTCTTCTACCTATCGTAATTCAACCACGTTGGGTGAAGCCACATTTAAATTAGTTCACCAATTATTCGGTAAGGAGGGATTGGTTGTTTTAGATGCAGACAACCCCGATTTAAAACGTTTATTTATCCCTTATATAAATGAAGATTTATCTGAATCGACCTGTCATAAGAAAGTCAATAGTTCAATAACATGGCTAACCGAAAATTATTCTTCACAATACGTACCTCAAGTAAACCCTCGGGAAATCAACTTGTTTTATTTAACAGAAAATTCTAGAGAAAGAATCGTTAGGACCCCTAAAGGGTTTGAAACAGTAGATGGTGTTTTTAGATTCTCCACAGATGAAATGAAAAAAGAAGTGTTGTCTCATCCGGAAAGGTTTTCCCCCAATGTATTGATGCGGCCCCTTTACCAAGAAGTGATTTTACCTAACCTATGTTATATAGGAGGAGGAGGTGAATTGGCTTATTGGCTAGAATTGAAAAGCTATTTTGATTCCCAAAAGGTTGCTTTTCCCATTTTACTGGTTAGAAACTCCGCAGTTTTAGTATCTCAAAAACTTTCTGACAAGATCGCGCGTTTGGATCTTCATATTCAAGATCTTTTTCTAAAACGAACACCATTAATTAATAAGAAAATACGTCAAATCAGTAACATTGAATTAGATCTTCAATCGTTTAAGGATAAACTAGAAGATCAATTCTCTGAATTGGAGGCCTTGGTTAGCCAAACAGACCGGTCCTTTGGGGGAGCTGTAGCGGCCCAGCGGCAAAAACAGTTTAAGGGGATAGATGTATTGGAGAAAAGATTATTGTTGGCTCAGAAGAAAAAATTAGTAGATCATGTAGAGAGATTGTCTGTGTTGCATGAATCGTTGTTTCCTGGAGATTCCTTGCAAGAACGTCAAATGAATTTCTTCGAGTTTTATCTTATTTATGGGCAAGATTTATTACCAGAATTATTTAATTTATTAGATCCATTAGAACAAGAATTTAGTTGGATCACCCTACCTTAATAATTTTTTAAAATCTTTTGTAGCACTTTTTTCTTGCTACCTTAATAGTTGTATTTTTGTGCATGGAAGAAAAAGTACTCATACTAGATTTTGGATCTCAATACACTCAATTAATCGCTCGTCGTGTAAGAGAGCTGTTTATATATTGTGAAATTCACCCTTATAACAACCCACCCAAAGATCTTAGCCCATTCAAAGCGGTTATATTATCCGGGTCACCGTTTTCTGTTAGAGCGGAAGATGCACCCCACCCAGATTTAGAATTAATACGAAAAAAGAAACCACTATTAGCCGTATGTTATGGCGCACAGTATTTAGCCCATTTTTCAGGGGGTAAAGTAAGCCCTTCCGCTACGAGGGAGTATGGTAGAGCTAATTTATCTAGTATTGTTTCTGGAGAATCCTTGTTTAATGGAATTAATTTAGGAAGTCAAGTATGGATGAGTCATAGTGATACCATAAAAGCTTTACCTACTAACGGAGTCCGATTAGCCAGTACTGATGATGTTGAAAATGCCGCTTACAGAATTGATGGGGAAGATACTTATGCCATTCAATTTCATCCAGAGGTCTACCATTCTACAGATGGTAAACAATTATTAGAAAACTTCTTGGTTAATATAGCCGGTGTTCAACAAGACTGGACACCAGATTCCTTCGTAAGCATGACCATTGACAAACTTAAAGAACAAATTGGGGACGAAAAAGTTATTTTAGGTCTATCTGGTGGGGTGGATTCTTCCGTAGCTGCCGTTCTTCTTCACAAAGCCATTGGTGATCAATTAAAGTGTATCTTCGTTAATAACGGTTTATTACGTAAAAACGAATTTTCTAGTGTACTAGAGCAGTACAAGGGTATGGGGTTAAATGTAAAAGGAGTCGATGCTAGCCAATTGTTTTTAGATAATCTAGCAGGGATTTCTGACCCTGAACAAAAACGAAAAGTAATAGGAAACACTTTTATAGATGTCTTCGATGATGAATCTAAACTAGTTGAGGGAGCAACATGGTTAGCACAAGGAACTATTTATCCAGATGTTATTGAATCTATCTCTGTAAATGGGCCTTCGGCAACAATTAAATCCCATCATAATGTGGGTGGCTTACCAGATTATATGACCCTTAAAATTGTAGAACCCTTGCGTATGTTGTTTAAAGATGAGGTAAGGCGTGTAGGTAAAAGTCTTGGAATAGCATCTGAGTTAATAGGTAGGCATCCCTTCCCTGGTCCAGGTTTAGCTATTAGAATATTGGGCGATATCACCCCAGAAAAGGTGAGTATGTTACAAGAGGTAGATGCCATCTATATAGACGGTCTTAAATCATCGGGTTTATATGATGAGGTTTGGCAGGCAGGAGCTATTTTATTGCCTGTGAATAGTGTTGGAGTTATGGGAGATGAAAGGACCTACGAAAAATGTGTGGCCCTTAGAGCGGTTACTTCTACAGATGGAATGACAGCCGATTGGGTTAATTTACCCTATGAGTTTCTTCAAAAAACTTCTAACGAAATCATTAATAAAGTAAAAGGAGTTAATCGTGTGGTTTATGATATTAGTTCAAAACCACCAGCAACAATTGAATGGGAATAATTTTAGATATTGCGACATGAGATTTACCTTAATTATTTTTAGCGTTTTATTTTCGATTATGGTTTTGGGTCAAACCCCACCAGAAAAATTTATTACGCACAAGGTTAAGAAGAAGGAAACCCTTTATGGAATCGCAAGAAAATATAATGTAAGCATTGACCAGATTAATGAATTCAACCCGATCATTAAAAAAATTGGTTTGAAAAAAAGAATGGAACTTAAAGTTCCTGTATATCCAATTGTTGCGGAAGTAAAAGCAGTTCCTTTAAAAGAAGGTTTAGAGAAGTACTTGGTTCAACCAAAAGAGACGAAATGGCGATTGGCTTATCGCTATGGGTTAACTATTCAAGAGTTAGAAACATTAAACCCTCAAATTACAGACGGTTTAAAAATTGGACAAGAAATTGTCGTTCCAAAAAGATTAGCAAGTGAAACTAAAGCATTGGAAGAAGAATTCAATTACTACAAAGTAAAACCAAAAGAAGGCTTCTATAGAATAGAAAAGAAACTTGGAGTTAGTGAAGCTGATTTAGTTGCTTTAAATCCGACACTTCCTCAAACAGGACTTCAGGTAGGGATGATTTTGAAGATTCCCCCACAAAACACAGGAGATCTTAAAATTGAAGATGATTTACTTGTAGAAAAAGTACGTTTAGAAGATTCTATTTTTAAGACTAATTCTCTTCATATTACGGCATTTTTACCATTTAAGTCCTCAAATATAGAGTTCGATTCCATTGAGAAGACCAATGAGTTATTACAAAAAAGAAATTTACCTACCCGTTCTGTAAGTTTTTACATGGGAATGGAAATGGCTTTACTTCGAGCAGATTCATTGGGAATAAAAACCAAATTAAGAGTTTTTGATTCCCAGAACAATAAAGATAGTTTAAGATCAATACTTACCTCAGAATCTTGGGAAGGGGTTCATGCTGTAATAGGTCCTTTAATTCCGTCTAATTTTAATTTAGTGGCGCAAACAGAGGGATTAGAAGATGCTTTTTTAGTGGCACCGCTGTCTTCTAAACCAGTTAAATCTGGGCCAAAAGTGGTTCAGTCCGTTAGGTCAATTGATCGAATGCGTTTTAAAATGGTCGAATTTCTCAGACAGCAAATTGATACTACTCAGAATGTGGTCATAATTGCAGATACTTTAAATGCTGAATTCGCTTTACAGCTAGAGAAACAATATCCATTTGCCCATCGTGTTCGACCGGAGGAGGGTGGTTTTGTAATTCCAGATTTAATAGACTCATTACTTATAGATTCACTTCCTAATAAAGTGATTTTTGAATCTCAAGATTTGAATTTAGCTGCGAATGTAACCTCACTTCTTAATTCTCAGGTTTCTAAAGAGAGAGATGTTCAATTGTTTACTACCCTACGTGCAAATATCTACGATAATGAAAATATATCTAGAAAACATTTAGGAAACATTGGCTTCACCTATACAGCCGGGACCTATCCTTTAGAGAATGAACAAAGAAATAATTTTAAAGCTTCTTTCCAAGAACGTTTTGGAGACTATCCTACTAAAGAAGCCTTCAGGGCATATGATGTAACTTTAGATGTCATTCTTAGACTGGCTTATGCAAATAGCCTGTATTTACCTAGTTTAGGTGAAACCGAGTATTTAGAAAATCGCTTTTTTTATGAAAAAGAGGAGGAAGGATATTTAAATACAGGATATTATTTGCTACAGCATCAAGACTACGAGATCGTTGAAATCAAGAAATAGCTTCCTTGTGCTTATTAACACGAATACTTTTTGTAATTTTGAGTCCGGTATATAAGAACTCTCAATAGAACCGGATGTCATCAACCAAATATATTTTTGTC
Source organism: Flavobacteriaceae bacterium (assembly GCA_038143595.1). Lineage (GTDB taxonomy): Bacteria > Bacteroidota > Bacteroidia > Flavobacteriales > Flavobacteriaceae > Arcticimaribacter. Next base: position 186,274 of record JAYQME010000001.1, read on the forward strand.
ACAGGAGGAGTAAGTTCCTCGTTAGGAAAAGGAATCATCGCAGCCTCTTTAGCTAAACTTTTACAGGCTCAAAAATACAGTGTTACCATACAGAAGTTTGATCCTTATCTGAATGTGGATCCAGGTACACTAAACCCTTATGAGCATGGAGAATGTTTTGTGACAGATGATGGTGCAGAAACCGATCTCGATTTAGGACACTACGAGCGTTTTTTAAATGTCTCCACCTCTCAGGCTAATAATGTGACCACAGGAAGAGTTTATCAAAGTGTTATAGAAAAAGAAAGAAAAGGAGCTTTTTTAGGAAAAACAGTCCAGGTAGTCCCTCATATCACTAACGAAATAAAACACCGCATGATGCTCTTAGGTGAAAGTGGTGATTATGATATTGTAATTACAGAGATTGGAGGGACAGTAGGAGATATAGAGTCCTTACCTTACATTGAATCTGTTCGACAATTGGTTTGGGAGTTAGGAGATGAAAATGCAATGGTTATCCATCTTACCCTAATTCCATATCTTTCTGCAGCAGGAGAATTAAAAACCAAGCCTACCCAGCATTCGGTTAAAACACTTATGGAAAGTGGGGTAAAAGCTAATGTTTTGGTATGTAGAACCGAGCATCCCATTTCAGATGATATTAGGAGGAAGTTAGCCCTTTTCTGTAATGTTAAACAAGAAGCAGTTATTCAGTCCATCGACGCAGAAACTATATATGATGTTCCATTGTTGATGCAGGAAGAAGGATTGGATAAAGTCGTTCTTCAGCCACTCAAATTATCCCCCCAGGTTAATGCAGATTTAAATCTTTGGAAGGAGTTTTTGACCAAATATAAACACCCTAAAAGTACAATTACCATTGGTTTAGTGGGTAAATATGTTGAATTACAAGATTCTTATAAATCTATTCTTGAAGCTATTATTCATGCAGGAGCAACCAACGAAGTAAAAGTAAATGTACGCTCGATTCATTCAGAGCATATAAACCATTCCACTGTAAATGAAGAATTAGAGGGATTAGATGGAGTGATTGTAGCTCCAGGCTTTGGTGAAAGAGGAATTGAAGGAAAAATCGCTGCAATTAAATATGTGAGAGAAAATAATATTCCTTTTTTAGGGATTTGTTTAGGAATGCAAATGGCGGTTATTGAACATGCAAGAAATGTTGCGGGCCTTAAGCAGGCCAACTCAATTGAAATGGATACAGAATGTACAGAACCCGTTATTTCTCTGATGGAGGAGCAAAAAGCCATCGAAGATAAAGGGGGTACAATGCGTTTAGGAGCTTGGAAGTGTCAGCTTAAGAAAGATTCTTTAGTAGCTTCGATATATGATAGTGAAATTATAGAAGAACGTCATCGACATCGTTATGAATTTAATGACGATTACAAAACACAGATTTCTGATTCAGGTTTAATACCCTCAGGGATTAATCCGGAAACCGGACTGGTAGAAGTGGTTGAAAATCCAAACCATCCATGGTTTATAGGGGTGCAATATCATCCGGAATATAAGAGTACTGTATTAAAACCCCACCCTTTATTTGTTCATTTTATAAAAGCGGTTATCCGCAATAATCAACAGTAATAATCCCTAGAATGGAAGAAAAAAAGTTAGATCCGTATCAACTCATTGGCTTTGTTTTAATCGCACTCATTATGACTTGGATGTTGATGAATCAACAACCGGTTGAGGAGACTGAAGTCGTTGGCGAAAAAAATAACACTGAACTCGTAAAAGAGCCAGTGGTTCAACTCTCAGATTCTCTAATTCAAATTCAGCAAATAGCCAATTATGGATCCTTTGCAGAACTTGTAAAACAAAAAGAGACAAAAGAAATTGCGATTGAAAATGAAGTAATTGCTTTATCTTTTTCTAATAAGGGAGGTCAAATTACCAAGGCGCATCTAAAAGGTTATACCAATTATTTGCAGGAGCCCTTGAATTTAGTAGACAATAACCAGCGACTCAATTTTAAATTTACCACTTTAGATGGTCGGGTTTTAAATACAGAAGATTTGTATTTCACTCCTGAAATTCAATCTCAATACAATGAGCAGGTTTTAGTGTTAAAAGCTGCTTTAAACGAATACCAGTGGATTGCATTTAGATATGCATTACGTCCGGCTGATTTTATGATTGACTTTGCTATCCAATCGCAAGGAATGCAAACAGTTATTAATCAGAATATACCACAAGAGCTTATTTGGGACCTTACAGCTTTTAGGAATTCAAGAAGTATAGAATATGAAAATCGTTATACGGAATTAACCTATGGATACGAAGAGGAAAAAGTAAACGAGTTGTCTATCTCTGGTTCAGATAAAGAAACGGTTGAAGATGTTCAGTGGATCGGTTATAAGCAACATTTTTTTAACTCCATTTTAATCCCATCAAAGCGTATTACTTCCGTTGATCTAGCTTCAGAGAATTTAGAAAGTTCTGATGAGCTTGAACAAAAATACACGAAGGAGTATCGGTCTGTAATTCCACTTAGGAGTAATGGAGAATTAGACCATACTTTTCAGTGGTATTTTGGTCCTTCAGAATACAAAACCCTTGCCCAATATGATTTGGGTATAGAAAAAAACATCAATTTTGGTTGGGGGATTTTTGGATGGATAAATAAATCTGTTTTCATTCCACTTTTCGGTTTTTTAAGCTCTTTCTTACCGTTTGGTATCGCTATTATAATTATGACTATAATTGTCCGTTTGGCGATGTCTCCAGTGACATACAAATCCTATGTGTCTCAGATCAAGATGAAGGTTTTGAAACCTGAAGTAGAAGAGATTACGAAGAAGCATAAAGACGACGCGGTAAAGCGTCAGCAAGAAACGATGGCTTTGTATACAAAAGCAGGCGCCAATCCAATGTCTGGATGTTTGCCAGCCTTATTGCAGTTGCCGGTTTTTTACGCTTTATTTAGTTTCTTTCCTGTAGCCTTCGCACTACGTCAGAAAAGCTTCTTGTGGGCAGATGATTTGTCTTCTTATGATTCTGTTTACGAATTACCCTTTAACATACCCTTTTATGGAGACCACATAAGTCTATTTCCAATCCTAGCTTCTATTGCTATTTTCTTTTATACTATGATGACAGCCGGGCAGCAGCAAGCACCACAACAACCTGGTATGCCTAACATGAAAGTGATTATGTATCTAATGCCTTTAATGATGTTGTTCTTCTTTAATAACTATGCAAGTGGATTGAGTTTATACTACTTTGTTTCTAACTTATTGACAATTATTCTCATGCTTGTGATTAAGAATTTTGTAATTAGTGAAGACAAGATTTTTGCTCAAATAGAGGAAAATAAAAAGAAGCCTAAGAAGGCAGGTGGATTTACAGCAAGACTCCAAAAAGCCATGGAAGAAGCTGAAAAACAACAGCGTAAAAAAAACAAATAGTAAAGTCAGGGTATTAAATTAAACGATCTATACCTTTGTTTGTCTCATTAGAGGGGCATGCTTTCAAACAGTTGTTATAAGTGTTAACAACAAAAAAATTGAGAGAAGTAACCTAAATGAAGTTAATTTCAGTCATGAAGAAAACGGTTGTAGTAGGACTTTCCGGAGGAGTAGATTCCAGCGTAGCTGCTTACTTATTAAAGCAACAAGGTTATCATGTCATTGGGTTGTTTATGAAAAACTGGCACGATGAGAGTGTAACTATATCTTCAGAGTGTCCTTGGTTAGAAGATAGTAATGATGCCATGATTGTGGCTGAAAAATTGGGGATTCCTTTTCAGACAGTTGATCTTAGCGAGCAATACAAATCCCGTATTGTAGACTATATGTTTGAAGAATATAAACGTGGTCGAACGCCAAACCCAGATGTACTTTGTAATCGAGAAATTAAGTTTGATGTTTTTCTTGACATAGCCCTTTCCTTGGGCGCTGATTTTGTGGCTACAGGTCATTACTGTCAAAAAACAAATACCGAAATAAACGGTCAAAAAATCCATCAATTGATTGCAGGATCAGATGATAATAAAGACCAATCTTACTTTCTTTGCCAGCTGACCCAAGCACAATTGGCTCGCGTTATTTTTCCAATAGGGCATCTAGAAAAACCAGAAGTCCGTAAAATTGCGGCAGAACATAATTTAATTACTGCCAATAAAAAGGATTCTCAAGGATTATGTTTTATTGGTAAGGTGCGTTTACCCGATTTCTTACAGCAGCAACTTGCACCCAAAGAAGGGGATATTATTGAAATTTCATCTGATTTCCCATCCTATTCGGTGAAGCAAGAAAACTTTTTAAATAAAAAGGAGGAACTACTTTTTCATTCTACCAAGAAAACATATACGCCAAATGACGGGGAGATTGTAGGTAAGCATCAAGGAGCGCATTATTTTACAAAAGGACAAAGGAAAGGACTAGCAGTAGGAGGAACCTCTGAGCCTTTATTTGTTATTGATACCGATGTAAGTAAGAATATTATCTACACGGGTCAAGGTAAATCTCACCCTGGTTTGTACCGTCGTGGTTTATTGATTAAAGCAGAAGAGGTCCATTGGGTGCGCGAAGATCTAACTATGTCCATAGGGGATCAGAAGTTCGTAGAAGCCCGTATCAGATACCGTCAACCATTAGAAAAGGCAGTATTATACGCAGAGCCAGAGGGTTTATTTGTGATTTTTGATCAACCTCAATCAGCCATTGCAGAGGGTCAATTTATAGCTTGGTATGAAAAAAACGAACTCCTAGGCTCAGGGGTTATTTCTTAAGCGTTTACGGCTGTATTTGTTAAGACCTCTAGGGGAAGTTCAATTTGATTTTTAAGAATATCTTCAAAAGATTCTTGCTTGCGAATTAAGTGAGCTTCGTTATTTAACCACAGAACTTCTGCTGGGCGAAAACGAGAATTATAATTACTTGCCATAGTTTGGCAGTAAGCACCTGCGTTTTCAAATGCTAAAAAGTCACCTTCATTTATTTCAGAAATCTTTCTGTTGCTTCCAAACGTATCCGTTTCACAGATATAGCCTACTACAGAATAAAAGCGTTCTCTACCTTCGGGGTTGCTTATGTTTTTAATTTCATGATAGGAACCGTAGAGCATAGGTCGTATAAGATGGTTAAAGCCACTGTCTACTTGTGCAAACACGGTAGAAGTAGTTTGTTTTACCACATTTACTTTGGTTAAAAAATATCCTGCCTGGCTTACTAAAAACTTACCTGGCTCAAAAGCTAGTGTAAGCTCTTTTCCATATGTTTTGCAAAATGTATTGAACTTTTCAGTTAGCTTTTCACCTAACTCTTCTATGTTGGTTTCAATATCTCCCGTTTTGTAGGGTACTTTAAATCCAGAACCAAAGTCGATAAAAGAAAGATTTTTAAAGTTTTTTGCTGTTTCAAATAATATTTCTGTGGCATGCAAAAAGACATCAATATCCAGAATATCACTCCCTGTATGCATGTGTATACCGTTGATATTCATTTTAGTATTCTCCGTGATACGGATTAAATGTGGAATCTGGTGAATAGAAATACCGAACTTAGAATCAATATGCCCAACAGATATGTTGCTATTTCCTCCTGCCATTACATGAGGGTTTATGCGAATACATACTGGGATTTCAGGATATTTACTACCAAATTGCTCAAGAATGGATAAGTTATCGATATTAATTTGAACCCCTAATTTGGTGACAGCTTCTATTTCTCCTAAGGAAACACCGTTAGGTGTAAAGATGATCTTGGAAGGATCAAATCCCGCTTTTAGCCCTAATTGTACCTCCTGTATAGATACGGTGTCAAGACCAGCACCAAGGGATTGAATGTATTTTAAAATCGAAATATTATTCAATGCTTTTGTCGCATAATGTAAACGTAAATTTTTAACTCCACTAAAAGCGCTAGTAAGTCTGGTGTATTGTGCTTTAATTGTAGCAGCATCATACACATATAATGGTCCTTGGAATTCGTTAGCAATATGTTGAAGTTCAGCAGTGGTCATTCTTATTTTTTTCTCAAAAGTACTAACTTAACTCCAATAAAATTGTAAGGTTTTGTAATAATTGAAATATATAATAAAATGTTATAAATAAAACAAAAGCTTTTATTGGGTAGGGTAGGTATCTCGGCTTACTTTTTCTATTTTTGTGCAACGAAAATTATACCAAAGATGAATTTACACGAATATCAAGGGAAAGAAATATTAGCCAGTTTTGGCGTAGGTATACAGCGTGGAATTGTTGCGCAAAATGCCGAAGAAGCTGTCGCTGCTGCTAAGAGTTTAACAGAAAGTACAGGTACAGGTTGGCATGTAATCAAAGCTCAAATTCATGCTGGAGGCCGCGGTAAAGGCGGTGGCGTTAAATTGGCAAAAAATCTTGATGAGGTTCAGCAAATTGCAGATCAGATTATTGGTATGCAACTGGTCACTCCACAAACGCCACCAACAGGAAAGCCTGTACACCAGGTGTTGGTTGCTGAGGATGTTTATTATCCCGGTGACAGTGAGCCCAGCGAATTCTATGTTTCGGTATTATTAAACCGTTCGACAGGGAAAAACATGATTATGTATTCTACAGAAGGTGGAATGGATATTGAAACTGTAGCTGAGGAAACTCCTCATTTAATATTTACAGAAGAAATTGATCCTGCGCTCGGAATTCAAGGATTTCAAGCTAGAAAAGTGGCCTTTAATTTAGGTTTAAGTGGAAAAGCTTTTAAAGAGATGACCAAGTTTATTACTTCGTTGTATACCGCTTATGTATCATCAGATTCTTCTCTTTTTGAGATTAACCCAGTATTAAAAACCTCTGATGATAGAATCATTGCAGTAGATGCTAAAGTAACTATAGATGACAATGCGCTTTATCGCCATAAAGACTACGCAGCGCTTAGAGATAAGCGTGAAGAAAATCCAATTGAAGTAGAAGCAGGAGAAGTAGGATTGAATTATGTAGACCTAGACGGAAACGTTGGTTGTATGGTAAACGGAGCTGGTCTTGCTATGGCTACAATGGATTTAATTAAGCAAGCAGGGGGTCTCCTGCAAACTTTCTAGATGTAGGGGGGACTGCAGATGCTGCAAGAGTTGAAACCGCTTTTAGAATTATTCTTAAGGATCCCGGTGTAGAAGCTATTTTGGTTAATATATTTGGTGGGATTGTTCGTTGTGATCGAGTAGCCCAAGGAATTGTAGACGCATATAAAAACATGGGAGATGCCATTAATGTGCCCATTATTGTTCGTCTTCAAGGGACCAATGCAGATATAGCAAAAGAGTTAATCGATAATTCTGGATTGAATGTTCTATCAGCAACAGCTTTCCAAGAAGCAGCAGATAAAGTTCAGGAAGCTATAAAGTAGACAATCTGTCAGTATTTTTTTGAATTTTAATGACAAAAAGGCATTAAAGTGTTCTTGGTACATACTTTGACTATTTCAAAACATATAACCTTTAAAAATTTATGTTATGAGTTTAGTTAGATTTACCCAACAACCCAGTTTACCTTCTCTATTGAATGATTTCTTTGATATAGATTGGCCAAATCGTTATGCAAATGGGCACAGATCCTTACCTGCTGTTAATGTGCAGGAACAAGAGCGTCAATTTTTATTAGAATTAGCCATTCCTGGGAAGTTAAAAGAGGATTTTAAATTATCATTAGATGAAGATGTCTTGTCCATATCCACCATTAATAATTCAGAGCAAAATAATACGGAGGGGTTTACTAGAAGAGAATTTTCTTACCATTCATTTAAACGTTCCTTTAGATTACCAGATACAGTAGATGCTTCTGGCATAAAGGCGAAATATGAGCAGGGAATTTTAAGTATAGAATTACCCAAAAAGAAAGAGGCTATCCCTCAACCAACAAAAATTATTGCTATTGAATAAGGATTAATTATTTGTTTTTGTTGGAATCGGCCCTCTATGAGGGCCGATTTTTATTTATTTCCTATCTTACCTGTTCATTTGTTAATCGCCTAATTATGATCAAGGACTGCTTTTTAATTTTAACTACTTTATTTTTTAGTTCATTAATTACAGCACAAAATAGAACTCTTCCAGTAGACACGCTTGTAGTGACAAATCACACTACGACCATTAAGGGTAAAAATATTACGTACCAAGCTGAGACCGGTACACAGCCTGTGTGGAATAAAAAGGGAGCGCCTATTGCGTCATTATTTTATACTTACTATAAGAGAACCAATGACCGAAGTGGAACCAAAAGACCCCTTATTTTTTCCTTTAATGGAGGTCCAGGATCAGCTTCTGTATGGATGCATGTAGCCTATACAGGACCGCGTATTCTGTCTATCGATGAGGAAGGCTACCCTGTTCAGCCCTATGGTTTTAAGTCTAATCCTTATTCTATTTTAGATGAGGCTGATATAGTATTTATTAATCCGGTAAATACAGGTTATTCAAAAATGATAGAGGTAGATGGAGAGCTTCCGGATAAATCACTATTTTTTGGTGTGAATGAGGATATAGCTTATCTAGCAGAATGGCTAACTACTTTTGTAAGTAGAAAAGAGCGCTGGGAATCACCTAAATATCTGATTGGCGAAAGTTATGGAGGTACAAGGGTGATGGGGCTTTCCTTAGCGTTGCAGAACCAGCAATGGATGTACCTTAATGGAGTGATATTGGTTTCCCCAGCAGATTACAAAATCTACCGAAGTGAGGATACTATTTTCTCTGCTTTAAATCTACCTTATTTTACTGCAGCTGCATGGTATCATCAACAATTAGACACTGATTTACAAAAGCAAGATCTCTTACAGATTTTACCCGAAGCGGAAGCTTCTGCGATTGATGAGCTTATGCCAGCAATTGCCAAAGGAGGTTTTTTATCTTTGGAAGATAAAAAAGAGGTCGCTAATAAAATGTCCCTCTTATCCGGTATTGATTCAGAAGTTCTCATGCAACATAATCTGGAACTCCCCACTTCCTACTTTTGGAAGGAATTGCTACGACATGAAGGAAAAACAATTGGTCGTTTGGACTCTAGATACCTAGGGATCGATCGTAAAGAAGCAGGAGATTCCCCGATTATAGCGCAGAGCTAACCTCATGGTTGCACTCGTTTACCCCAGCAATTAATCATTATATCAGAAAAGAATTACAGTTTAAAACCGATTTAAAGTATAATATGTTTGGTCCGGTTCGGCCTTGGAACAGTCAAAATGATCAAACCCGTGAAAACCTTCGACAAGCTATGGCACAGAACCCATACCTACATGTAATGACTCAATCGGGTTATTACGATGGGGCTACTACTTATTTTGCAGCTAAATTTTCTCAATGGCAAATGGATCCAAGTGGAAAACTACGCGATAGATTTTCATTCAAAGGCTATAGAAGTGGCCATATGATGTATCTAAGAAGAGAGGACTTGCAAAAGGCCAATGAGGATATTCGTTTGTTTTTAAAATCAACGTCACCTAAAGGGGAGTCAGCACGGTATACGCGTTAGAAAAAGAGAATTCATTAAGGTTTTTTTTTCCTCTGCTGTAAAAGCACGGATCGCTTCATTAGGTGCTATAATATTAAAACCTTCCCAGAAACTGGGGTCATAAGCACTCCGTTTTTCTGGTTTAAATAAAGTAGTTTCTTTCTTTCTTTTTATTGTAGAAGCTGAAACCGTCTCACTATTGAAAACAATGAGATTAACAGTGCTTTTCTGATCTAATTTAAAATGAATGTCACCCTTTAGCTCATTTTGTTTTCTTCGACCTCGCACATACTTATTTTTTTCGATCATTCGTATAGGTCGATCAATCCCGGTTCTAAATTTGGTTTCTAAAAAAGCATATTGTAGCTGATAACGATGGCCATCAAATGAATTAAATCTAAGTTTAACTTTTCTTCCATAAGCATCGAATGATAATCCTAGGAGTGAAAAATCTCTGATGCTTTTTACATTCTCGTAATCCATTTGGATAAGGGTGTAACGATCTGCTTCTACATAAAGCGTTCCTTTATATTTGCCTTTACTACTGTTTGGAAAAAAACGAATCTGATAGACTGGTTTATTATCTATGAATGTAAAATTTAATAACTCATATTGATATAGGTTACTTTTTTTAAGGACTTCTATGTCTAATCGGTCTCTTTTAATGAGGGAATTAAAGAGACTTTTTAAGCGATTTTTTCTTGCCTTATGAAACGAATTTTCATTTGTTTTATCTGCTAATTTTGTGGTATCTAAAGCGGTGCTATCCAATGCTTTTTCAATCACTTCTGCGCGATCAACTTTGGTGCTGAAGATCCCTGACTTAAATTTAAAATAGGAGTTTTCTTTTACATTTTCGTCTAAGACATTCGTAATCTTATTTTCTATTTGCTCGTACCCTTTTGCATTGATTGTATCCGCTAATTCAACCGCCCGTAGGAGAATTAGTTTTTGTTCATCACTAGACCAATTACCAAAAAGTTCTCCTAATGTCTCGGTGTGCCATGTATCCTGTATCGGGACAGATCGTAGGATGGAATCCCAAAAAACTTGATTAAATTCCTTTATGGTTGATTTCTTTATTTTTAATGTTCGTTGCACCCATTTTTGATCAAAAGATTCTCTCAGAAAAAAAGTTTTTTTAGTCAAAGACAAATCATACTTTTCTGCTACATTTTTTCGAGCACGTTTAATTACTTCTTCTGCCGTTAGGTTATTTTGTGACAATATCACATCGTTTAATTGAATGGCTTTAGGGGCGATAAGTAATAAAGAATCTGGTAATTGATTAATCGCTTCTCTATAGGGTTCAAAACCCATACAAGAAATAAAAAGGGAGTCTTTGTCCGTAAAGGAGGTATATTTTTTCAGTTTAAATACACCTTCTTCGTTGGTAATAGCATTTTCGTCAAAATTAGAGGTAATACTTGCAAAAGGAATGGTTTCTTTAGAAAGGCTATCGATTAAGATTAAACTAACCTCTTGTGCGAACATTTGGGTGTTAATGGTCAATAAAATGCAAATAAATAACCTCATTTAAGTTGTTCTTGTAGTCCTTTAATTTCGTCTCTCAAACGAGCAGCTTCGATAAAATCAAGTTCTTTGGCCGCTTTTTCCATGGCTTTACGGACCTCTCTTATGCGTTGTTCTATTTGTGGTTTAGTCAAATATCTTGTCGCTTCTTCTGCAGCTTTTCTTTCTGCTTTTTCTTGTGCGTAGGTAGCTACTGAATTAGTAGATAGCACATTGTTTAAAGATTTGTTTAAGGCTTGTGGCTTTTGATTATTAGCCTTATTGTAGGCCATTTGTTTATCCCTTCGGTATTGGGTACCGTCGATGGTTTCTTGCATAGAACGTGTAATTTTATCTGCATACATAATGGCTTTTCCGTTGACATTTCTCGCTGCTCGACCTACGGTTTGTGTTAAGGAACGGTTTGACCGTAGGAAACCTTCTTTGTCTGCATCTAATATGGCTACCAAAGAGACTTCTGGTAAATCCAACCCTTCTCGTAAAAGATTAACTCCGATAAGTACATCAAAAATCCCTTTGCGTAAATCTTGCATAATTTCTACGCGTTCTAAAGTATCTACATCACTGTGGATATAACGACAGCGAATTTGTAAACGAGACATGTATATGGTCAGTTCTTCTGCCATTCGCTTAGTTAAAGTAGTCACTAAGGTTCGTTCGTCTTTTTCTACCCGTTGTTGAATTTCTTCAATGAGGTCATCAATTTGGTTTTCACTGGGTCTTACCTCAATCACAGGATCTAGTAAACCAGTTGGACGAATGATTTGTTCTACATAAACCCCTTCGGATTTTTCTAGTTCATAGTCTGCAGGTGTTGCACTAACATACATTACTTGGTTTTGGAGTCCTTCAAATTCTTCAAATTTCAAGGGGCGGTTATCCATGGCAGCAGGAAGTCTAAATCCGTATTCAACCAAGTTTTCTTTTCTACTTCTGTCCCCTCCATACATGGCGTGTACCTGTGATACAGTCACATGACTTTCATCAATTACCATTAGATAATCTTCCGGAAAATAATCCAATAAGCAGAATGGCCGTGTTCCAGGAGCTCTTCCATCTAAGTAACGAGAATAGTTTTCGATCCCAGAGCAATAACCCAACTCGCGAATCATTTCTAGGTCAAAATTAGTCCGTTCTTCTAAACGTTTTGCCTCCAAAGGTTTTCCTACTTCTCTAAAAAAATCAATTTGTTTCACCAAATCGTCTTGAATTTGATGTATGGCATTTTGTAAGATATCTGGCGAGGTAACAAACATATTAGCTGGGTAAATATTGAGACGCTCGTATTTTTCTATTGACTGATTATTAATGGGATCAAAAGCTTCAATTTCTTCTATCTCATCTCCAAAAAAATGGATTCTAAATGCCGTATCCGCATAACTTGGATAAATATCTACAACATCTCCTTTAACCCGAAAATTACCATGATTAAATTCGGCTGTTGTTCGTGAATATAAACTCTGAACTAGCCGATGAAGTAACTTTGTGCGAGAAATAATCTGATCGCGCTCCAGCGTGATTACATTTTTTTGAAATTCAATTGGATTTCCAATTCCATATAAGCAAGAAACAGAGGCTACCACCAAGACATCTCTTCTTCCAGAAAGGAGAGAGGAAGTAGTACTTAAACGAAGTTTTTCAATTTCTTCATTGATCGATAAATCTTTCTCTATGTAGGTTCCCGATACAGGAATATAGGCTTCTGGCTGGTAATAGTCATAATAGGAAACAAAATATTCCACTGCATTATTAGGAAAAAATTGCTTAAACTCCGAGTAGAGTTGTGCAGCAAGTGTTTTATTATGTGCCAACACGAGGGTAGGGCGCTGTAGCTCATTGACCACATTGGCTACCGTAAATGTCTTTCCTGAACCTGTAACCCCTTGTAAGGTCATGAACTTCTCTTCACCATTAAATCCTTCACATAACTGTTTTATAGCTTCGGGTTGATCTCCTGTAGGGGAAAATTCTGAGACAATTTGAAATGGCATAAGAATAATTAAGCCTTAAATTTAATTATTAATCCGTCATTATCGTCCTCTCCTTTGGATTTCTTAAAAAGAAATTAAAAAAAGAAGTTACCTTTGAGAAAAGCCATGTTATGGAAGAGAAATTAATCTCGCAGAAGAAACCTTTTTTCCTATTATCCCTCCTTTAAATGCCTATTTAAAGCAATATAATCGTTGGGTATTCACCCCTGTTTTTTATGAAGATTTATTACGCTTTTCTGGCTCGGTGGTGGTGTATGATGAAAATGATGAGGATACTTTGTGGGTTCGCGTGTATTATTCTGATAGCGAAAGAAAAGACATAGATTACAATCTTAAAAAAGTCTATGCACTTTTACACTCAGACGGGAATGAGTCGACTATTCCCTATTTAAATGTGGATGCAATTGATTACTGTACTTTTGGAAACTCAAAACCCTTTAGAATTAAGATACGTAATATTTACAATGATAATTTCACCTACTTTTATGTAAAAAGAACGGATGCTTCTCGCGTCTATGGTTTGGAGTTTGAACACATGCTATCTCCTCATAATCTTAATTTTCTAGTGAATGACACGACTTTAATAGAGGAACATATTGCTGGGATACCTGGTGACGTATTTATTGATGAATTTTTAGATAAGTGCACTGCAGCACAACAAGCACAGATTGCCAAAGAATATGTAAAATTCAACGAAAGGTGTATGATTCGACTACTAGGCGACATGCGTGCTTATAACTATGTGGTTATACCCACACACGATTTTGATCAAGTGATTTATAAAATAAGAGCAATAGATTTTGATCAGCAGTGTTATGAAGGAAAGCTTAACGTTTATCGGCCACAGTTTTTTAAAGAAAACTTTCCTATGATTTCTGTGGTCAAAGACAAACTCACCCTAGCGTCTGTAAATCAGTATAAAATTGAAGAACGATCTGTTTTGGCTAAACGAATAATTAGTTCTGGAACACGCTTAGATAATTTGGTCACTATTATGAAGCAAGACACCTTAACTCAGCCCCACTATTTAAAGAAATTGAGTGAAGAAATTTTTAATTTTACTAAAGACGATGCCTTTATTCAATCAAAAAGTGCTGGTGATATAATGGAAGCTTCTTTTGCCTATGTCCGTAGGCATTATGAAAATTTAAATATGACTAAACTCATACAATCTAATTGATCATAATTTGTTTAGATTTTTCTTTTTAGTAAAAATCAGCATCGTTATAGTCGAGTAAACCATCCTCGTCCTCATCTTCATCAAAGGAGTCGTTATCTTGTTCACCTTCGAATGTTTTTTCGGGTGCTTCTTCTGGAACATCCCCTTGGCCAAAAACAAGGTTTGGATAAAGCGCAGTCGGTTCTTTTTCTCCGACCTCCATTAATTCCACAAAGAAAGTCCACAGGGCTAAAAAGTCATATACATAAATAAGATGATGGTTATTTGCATCAAAGAATTCTGTAAGGCTTTTTCCTGCCATAGGTGTTGTTCCCTCTCCCATATCTAGAAGGGGAAGTTCTTCTCCTTGTTCCCAATTTTCGTTGGTGGTATAAAAAGAGGCCATTTCGCTACCTCCAAAGCCAAAGGACTGTGCAATCGCATAATGAAAATCTTCTAGACTGGCACTGGCCTCAATTTCTAAATCACGGAAAATATCATCGGGGGCATCTAAAATAATTCTAAAGCGATAAATCATAAGCTTGTTGTATAAGAAGGTTGATAAAGTTGAAGGAGTAAATAGCTCTGTGCTCCAAAGAGAAAAGAGGCAAAAAGTAGGTGAAGCGGTTGTGTAGCGAACGGAAAATCAAAATAATACATTAAGATACCCGTAAAAATCTCAGCCCCAATTAGTCCCATGATTATATTTATCATTTTTGTAGGGAACATTTTTCTTCTGATTCGAACAAACAAATAGAGGTTCGCTAGGGCAACTAAAAGTGAAAAACTTCTATGAAAGTAAAAGATAAATGGCGTTGGCGATAACCAAGTTTCTTTTGCATATTCCCCGAATAGATCGATTTGATGGTCTACAAATTGTCTTACCTGTGTACCCATCCCAATTTGAAATAGCGTAAGAACTAATGTGACAATGGTCATTGTTTTTAGCACAGAATCTGAGGTGCCAGAAGATCGGTGGACTTTGCTTATAAAGTACAGGTAGAGTAGGTACGCTACTATAACTAAAGCCATGATCATGTGTACGGTAATTTTAAACGGTTGTAAATTAGAATCTACTACTGTTTTCCCAAGCCATGCCTGAAACCCCATACCAAAAACAATTAGCCAAGCTATGATAGGAATTCTTTTGCTTTTATTCCATTGCCAGAATGATAAGAACGCGACCATTAAAGTGGCTAGCCCTCCCAAAGCCCCTAAGAGTCGATTTAAAAACTCTATCCAAGTATGTAGAGGGTTAAATAAAGCATAATCGTGTTTTGTATACATTCCCCAATGTGCTGGATGATAAGTTTTGGTGGAGACAAAATCTTTTAATGCAATCCTTAAAGATTCATCTACAATAATCACCTGTCCTTTTTGGTAGAAATGATTAGGAGTCCAATCTAATTGTGCTCTTTCTGTGGGTGGAATTAGGTAACCAAAGCATTTTGGCCAATCTGGACATCCCATACCACTTCCCGTCATGCGAACGACAGCACCAGCTGCAATCACCCCATAAACCAAAACAAGGGAGACACCTACCCAAAAGTGAAATCGTTTCTTCATTGGTTATTTATGTTTAGTCCTAAAGCAGCTCCTTCCTTAAGCATTAGTTCATAAGCGGCTTCATATTCATTCGGAATATCTCCTTCCAAGATAGCCTCTTTTATTTTTTCTTTAATCTGACCAATTTCCCTACAGGGTTTTAAACCAAAGGTGGTCATAATTAATTCTCCACTCACTGGGGGTTGAAAATTACGGATATGATCTCGCTCTTCAACTTCAATAATTTTTTCTCTTACAATCTGAAAGTTTCTATGGTATCTTTCAAATCGTTTTGGATTTTTAGTAGTGATATCCGCCTCGCACAAAGTTAGTAAATCATCAACTTTATCTCCTGCATCAAAAATTAACCTTCTTACTGCAGAATCTGTCACAATATCTTGAGCCAATACAATGGGTCGAGAACTCATAAAGACCATTTTTTGGACAAATTTCATCTTTTCGTTTAAAGGCATTTTTAAACGTTTGAATAATTTATACACCATTTTTGCTCCTACAAACTCGTGAGCATGGAAAGTCCATCCCACTTTTTTAGTAAATTTTTTAGTGGGAGCTTTTCCAATATCATGGAGAAGAGCTGCCCATCGAAGCCATAAATTATCTGTCGTTTTACAGATGTTGTCTACAACTTCTAGGGTATGGTAAAAGTTATCTTTGTGGGTTTGACCTTCGACCTCTTCTATCCCTTTTAAGGCAGTTAATTCTGGAAGAATCTTATCTAGTAAGCCCACTTGCTCAAGTAAAAGAAAACCTTTGGAAGGTACAGGGCTACTTATTATTTTATTCAACTCTTCTACAATACGTTCCCGGGTAATGATGTCCAACCGCTCTCGTTCCTTGGAAATAGCATCTAAAGAGGATTTTTCTATGGTGAAGTCTAGTTGGGTAGCAAACCGTATAGCTCTAAGCATTCTTAATGGATCATCAGAATAAGTCACTACAGGATCTAAGGGGTGCGGATACAATGATTCTTAAGGTCATGAATACCATTAAAAGGATCAACGAGCTCTCCATAATTGACCTCATTAAGGCTGATAGCTAATGCATTGATTGTAAAATCTCTACGATTTTGATCATCTGACAAACTCCCAGCTTCCACCGCGGGGTTTCGACTATTTTTGTTGTAAGATTCTTTTCTGGCTCCTACAAATTCTAGATCCATACCTTGGTGTTTTATCATGGCGGTACCATAATTTTTAAACACACTAACTTTAGCAGAGGTAGGAAGTAGCTTTTGAACCGCTTTGGCAAGTTCAATCCCAGATCCTACGGTAACAAAATCAATATCAGTAACGGGTTTCTTTCGTCCCAATAAATGGTCGCGGACAAACCCTCCTACGACATAGGTTTCTAAACCTAATGCAGTAGCAGCCGATTTAACCTGTTTAAAAACAGTCGTCTCTAAAAAGCTACTATAGTCTGTATTAAGTTTCATTAAGGCCGTAGTATTTTAATTTCACCTGTAGACATTAATTTTATAATTCTAGAAGCTTGGGTTGAACTTTCATTTTGTCTTAAAGGTACAACACCCTCTACGCCCTCCAAAATTGTTGTAGAGATCTCATTGAAGTTTTGTGGACTTGCTTCCCCACTTAAATTGGCAGAGGTAGATACCAAAGGGGCATTTAATGCCTTTATAAGCGCGGCACAAAACGGATCTTTAACAATACGTATTCCAATACTGCCATCGGCGGCAATCAGTCGCTTACTAACGCCTTTTACCTGTGGGTATATAACCGTCGTAGGACGTTCATCATCTAGATAAGGCAAAAGTTGTGGAGATACGTTCACAACATGGTGGCTGAGCATCTGATATGAGTCGACTAAACAGATAAGCGCCTTACTATCGTCTCGCTGTTTTAGCTGGTATATTTTTTCTACTGCCTGGTCTGACCGCGCATCACAACCAATCCCCCAGATCGTATCTGTAGGATACAAGAGGGTGCCATGCTGACGAAGCGTAGCTAGGGCAGATGAAATGATTTCTGTATTGAAATCGATCGTCATATTTAGACGGCTACATTATGTTCACGTAAGGCATCGTTTAACGATGTTTTCTTGTCTGTACTTTCTTTTCTTTTCCCAATAATTATAGCACAAGGTACTTGGTAATCTCCTGCTGGGAAAGATTTCGTGTAACTTCCAGGAATAACGACAGATCTAGCAGGAACGTGACCTTTGTATTCTACAGGTTCTGAACCTGTAACGTCGATAATTTTAGTAGAGGCAGTGAGTACTACATTTGCACCTAAAACGGCTTCCTTTTCAACCCGTACACCTTCTACAACGATACAACGCGATCCTACAAAGGCGTTGTCCTCTATAATAACAGGCGCTGCTTGTAAAGGCTCTAATACTCCGCCGATACCCACACCACCACTTAGGTGAACATTTTTTCCTATTTGGGCACAACTTCCTACAGTCGCCCATGTATCTACCATGGTTCCTTCATCTACATAGGCCCCAATATTCACATAGCTGGGCATTAGAATAACGCCAGAAGAAATATAGGCTCCTTGTCTGGCTACCGCATGGGGAACCACACGTATACCTTTGGCAGCATAATCCTTTTTTAAAGGCATTTTATCATGAAACTCCATGGGTCCTGCCGTAAAAGTTTCCATTTTTTGAATAGGGAAATACAAGACTACCGCTTTTTTAACCCATTCGTTCACCTGCCAGCCCGCTGCAGTAGGTTCTGCTACGCGCAACTGTCCTAAGTCTAGTTGTTCAATTACTGCACGGATTGTATTTTGTGTGCTTTCTTGTTCTAAAAGGGAACGATCTTCCCAAGCTGCTTCTATAATTTCTCTCATGATTGCATTTTTGAAGCACAAATTTAAGGCTTCTTCATCACATATACACCAAAGGATTTTCTTCTTTTACCGCGATGAGGTTTTGCCATCAGATTCAATAACAAAATTCATTAAAGTTTTTTAGAAAATCTTTGGTTTTACCCCTAACCAAGAGGCATTATGAATGGCTAGTGAAAGATTAAATATCTTATCTTTGCACTATGGGTATTTTGATAGCAATAGACTATGGTGAAAAAAGAACCGGGATAGCCGCTACGGATCCTATGCAGATTATAGCCTCTGGATTAATTACACTTCCGACTTCAGATATAATACCCTACTTACAAGATTATTGTCAATCAAACGAGGTAGAAAAATGTATTATTGGCTTACCCAAGCAAATGGATAATTCACCCTCCCAGGTAGAACCCGCTATTCAGCAATTCATGGTCAAACTATCTAAGGCTATGCCTGATTTGGAACTAGATCGTTATGATGAACGTTTCACTTCTAAAATGGCTTTTCAAACTATGATTGACGGGGGATTAAAAAAAGGCAAAAGAAAAAATAAAGGATTAATAGATAAGATTAGTGCAACCCTTTTGTTACAATCCTATTTAAACGCATCTTTGCACTCAAATAATTTGAAATGATATTACCGATTGTCGCTTACGGAACCCCTGTTCTTAAGAAAAAAGCTTTAGATATTCCAGATGATTATAAAGAGTTAAACACACTTATAGATAATATGTGGGAAACGATGTACGCTGCCAGTGGGGTAGGTTTAGCTGCTCCTCAAGTAGGATTAGGACTTCGTCTCTTTGTAATAGACGCTTCTCCATTTGCGGAGGATGAAGATTTATCACAAGAAGAGCAAGGCGTTTTAGCCGATATGAAAAAGGTATTTATCAATGCTCAAATAGAAGAAGAAGTTGGAGAAGAATGGGCTTTTACCGAAGGCTGTTTAAGTATTCCTGATGTACGTGAAGATGTAAATCGCAAAGAACAACTTACCATTACATATACGAACGAAAAAGGCAAAAAATTGACCGAAACTTTTTCGGGTTTAGCCGCTAGGGTTATCCAACACGAATACGATCATATTGAAGGAGTCTTATTTACAGATAAACTCTCCCCACTTAAGAAAAGAATACTCAAAGGAAAACTAACGAACATAAGCAAAGGAAAAGTAAATGCTGATTATAAAATGAAATTTCCTTTGCAATCTAAAAAACGATAAAATGAAACTTGATAAAATTATTGCCATAGGAGGTAGACCAGGACTCTTCCAAGTAGAAGTTCAAACAAGGACAGGCGTTGTAGCTACTTCTTTAGTAGATGGAAAACGCATTAATGCCAATGCCCGTAATCAAGTTAGTTTATTGTCGGAAATCAATATCTATGGCTTAGAAAAAGAGGTGCCGCTAAGTGAGGTATTGCAAATGATTTATGCGAAAGAAGAAGGGAAAGTATGCGCTGTAAAACCTAAAGATTCTTCAGACAAATTAGAGGCTTTCTTTTTTGATGTATTTCAAGATTATGACGAAGAACGTGTATATCCGTCCGATATTAAGAAAATTATTCAATGGTATAATATCTTGGTAGATAAAGCTCCTGAGTTATTAAAACCTTCAGAAGCGCCAGAGAAAGAAGAAGCGACCCCACAAGATGAATAGTCGAAAGGATCAATTGGCGGCGGTCGATCGTTTGCTCACCATTATGGATGAGTTGAGAGCGCAATGCCCTTGGGATAAAAAGCAAACCTTTGAATCCTTACGCCATTTGACCATCGAAGAAACCTATGAGCTAGGGGAGGCTATCCTTAGTCGTGACCTCGTCGAAATAAAAAATGAACTAGGTGATTTATTACTTCATATTGCGTTTTATGCTAAGCTAGGAAGCGAAGAAAGAGCTTTTGATATGGCCGATATTGCCCATGCTATTTCTGAGAAACTGATCCATAGACACCCACATATCTATGGAGATGTGGTGGTAAAGGATGAAGAAGAAGTCAAAAAAAAATTGGGAAGCACTTAAGCTAAAAGAAGGAAAAAAAGGAGTACTCGCTGGAGTACCTAAAGGGTTACCCGCTTTGGTAAAAGCCCAGCGTATTCAAGATAAAGTCGCTGGTGTTGGCTTTGACTGGGAAAAGCCAGAGCAAGTGTGGGAAAAGGTACAAGAAGAATTAGCCGAATTAAACGCTGAAGTAAAAAAGGAAATCCCAAAGACATAGAAGCCGAGTTTGGTGATGTAATGTTTTCAATGATTAATTATGCCCGTTTTCTAAACATAAACCCAGATACTGCCCTAGAACGCACCAACCAAAAATTCAGCCAACGCTTTAATTTCTTAGAAGAAAAAGCCCAATCCTTAGGTAAATCCCTCCACGAGATGACCCTAGCAGAAATGGATGTTTATTGGGAAGAGGCCAAGAAGCCATCTTAATTTTATTCATTATCGAACGGGATTTAAGCTTAAAACCAATGAGAAGGAAATTCATCTTGATGATACTTTTATTTTAGGAAAAGCTGAAGAAGGAACAGTCATTATTCCAGAGAATAAGCGAATTTTATACACGGATGTTCTTTTGAATAAAATCGATTTAGATTCGTTTACAAAACCAAATAAAAAAGAAAAGTTTTATCGATTTTATCTCGTTTTCGATTTTCCACTTCATTTTTTATGATTCCTTTTAGCGTAAATCAGCACCAACTTTTTTCTTCTGAGTTTGGGTTAAATAAAACTGAAATAGCAAGAAAAGAACCTATCCTTGCCTTAGATTTTCAATATGACTTTAAAATTAAAAACAACTGGGGACTTCGCTTTTTAAATGGAAGTTCACTTAGGAAAAAGCAATTTGAAAATTATTCTTTTAGTGTATGGAAAGAGAGTGAAATTAATTTAAATGGAAGATGGAAGTATGGATTATCTACTTCAATTGACTACCGAAAGTTAAGGATCAATCACGGTGAAGTGGTATTAGGCGAAACGGTTTTTTATAAAAACAAAAAATTTTATAGTGGGCTTATTGAATATTTTTCTGAACAACGTGATTTTGGTTGGTCTTCTAAAATAAATTTAATTTATCAAATAAAAGGGTCAACCACTTTAGGTGTTTATATAAATTATTTTCACCCATTGATTCATCAGCAAGGTCTATTTGTTGAGGAGAAAAAAGAGTTTTGGTTTTGGAATCGATCAAGGCTTTTTGATAAGAATGCATTGACCAGTTCGCAGAGCAAAATAATAGAGAATAATTTACAATTGGGTTTAAATTTGATGTTTAAATTTTGATGAATTTTTATTCATGTGATGAAATAAATTGAAATCTAAGTGACATTAAATGGGAAATACCATCAACTATGGCAACAGCAACTTTTGGGTTTTACAACAATTTAATGCTCTGCTTCCTCTAGGTTTTGATCTGAAGCTGAGGTTTCGTTTTCATGTTGTTTACTCAGGTTGCGCTTAAGGGATTTAACAGCATTTGCTTTATCTGAAAACATTGACTTTTGCTGGGATAATTTTTCAATTTTTGAGGTCACTTCTGCAACAACAGGATTCTCGCCACTACTAGAACTAAAAAACTGTAAATTGTTTTCTAGTTGAATCATTTCTGTGTTGATTTCATCTATTTTCTTTTTCAGAAAGGCATGTTCTTTATTCAGGGCTTCGGCGTTGTTTTTAATTAAGCCTAGCTGGGTGTTAAACTTTTGGCTGGTTTTATCTTTTGCTGATGGGGAGCTGCTATCCCATAGCTGGGTTAAGTGAGTTAATAGCTTTTTCTGTTCAGGGGAGTTGCCGCTTGGATTTAAGGCTTGCCATTGTTCAATGGTTTGCTCAATATAATTTTCTAATTTTTTGGGGGTAGTCGGGGCTTCAGAACTTAGGACCTCGTTGATAAAATTATTTTGAGAGGCCATAAGCGCTTGATCTTCTGCACTCATGGCTTCTTTTTTATTTTTTAATCGATCAAAATACAAATTGGTTAGGCTTTTGAATTCTTCCCAAAGTTTGTTGGAAAGTTTTCGTGAGATACGCCCAGTCTTTTTCCAATCGTTTTGAATGGATTTCATTCGGCTTACGTGTTCGCGCCAGTTTGGTTGGTTTAAGATAGTGTTGACTTCTTCTATCAGCGCTCGTTTAGCGTTTACAAACTGTCGTTCCTGACTTTTTTGCTCCTTATAGAAAAGGTTTTTTTGATGATTAAATTGTCTACCTATTTCTCGGAACTGATTCCATAAACGTCTGTTTTCTGCTTTAGGAACACGTCCTGTGGCATGGAATTTTTCCTTGAGTTCATTTACTTTTTTAATGGCATTTTGCCAAGCATTATGATTTTGAGGTTGGTCCTCTGTTAGGGTAGCTATTTCTTTAAGGATGGTTTCCTTTAACGCTAAATTTTCTGCTTGGATTCCATCCAGATTTTTGTTGTAATCGTTTTTTAATTGGTGGATTACTTTAGTAGCCGCTTGGAAACGATTCCATAATACATCTCTGTGTTCTCTAGCCACAGGTCCAAGATCATTTTTCCAAAGGCGATGTAAGATATTAAGCTCTCTAATGGCAGCCGGAACATCTGTGTGGGTTGCTAATTCTTCCGCCTTTTCTATGATCTTAACTTTTTCATCGTAATTGTGTTTAAAATCTGCTTCTCTTAAATCTCTATTGAGGTGTAAAAAGTCGTAATACCTTTCGACATGAAACTTATAGGTTTGCCAAATGTTATTACTTTCATTTCTTGGCACTTGCCCAGTTGCATGAAAAGCTTCTTGTAGATTTTTAAATTGTCGGTAGCTATCGTTATTATGTTCATTCTGATCAATTAGCTGCTTAATCTCCTCAATAATCTCTCTCTTACGATTCAGATTGGCTTTTTGTTTGGCTTCTAATTCTTTGAAATACGCACTCTTTCTTGATTTATATTCACGGAGTAACAGACTAAAGCTTTTTTTGTATTCTGGTGCAAAGAAGAAATCAATTTCATTTCCTCCCTCTTCTATAAATATTTTCTTTTTTCTTGGAGCTTAACAAGAAATTGATTGTCGAATGCTTGTTGTAGATCCCTAACAAGCTGATTCATTTTCATCCACTGATCGTGCTGAAGAATTTTTTGTAAAGTAGTTGGAAAGTCCTCTATCGACAACTCATCAATTTTTACTTCTAATAAGGGGTTTACTTGTTTTTTTACGGGTTCTTCTACCTCGGTATTTATCTCTTCATTTGCTTTAACTATGGGTTCAGTTTGGGGTGTTACTTCTGTTTCCGCGTTTTTAATCGGATCTTGGTTTTCATTGGGTGACAAGGTAGGTTCCATTTGCATAACAAAGGTTTAGTATCTGTGGTGTTATTAATAAAAATACAAAAAAATAATCAATCTGATAGCTTACTTATTCCATAATGCCCAAGATCGTTCGGCTTGGTGGATAAGCATTTGTTGACCATTAGCTACGCGCGCACCTTGTTTTTCTCCGAGCATCATAAAGCGTGTTTTCTCTGGATTGTAAATCAGATCGAACAACACATGATCTGACCCTAAGGCTGAATAATCAATTTTTGGGGCATCTTCTATATTGGGGAAAGTACCTAATGGGGTACAATTTATAATAAGGTGATGTTGTTTTATTATTTCTGGCGTAAGTGCGGAATAGCTAAGTGCATTTTCTGACTCTTTTCTAGAAACAAATTGCGGTTCAATGCCTCTGTTTTTTAAAACATAATTAATGGCTTTAGAGGCCCCGCCTGTCCCAAGAATCAATGCCTTTTTGGGGTTTATATCAAACCTTCCGAATAGGGCTTTTTCAAAGCCATATGCATCTGTATTATGACCTTCAAGTTCTCCATTTTCTTTAAAAATGATGGTATTTACCGCACCAATCTCTTGCGCTTGTTTGCTTAAACTATCCATGAGTGGTAGCACGGTTTCTTTATAGGGTATAGTTACATTTAAACCCGCTATATCTTTTCTTAAGAGGGTTTGTTTTAGTTCTTCAACTGAGCTACAGTCATAGTTGTCATATTGATTATGATGAAGCTGTTCACGCGCAAATTTGTCGGCGAAATACCCCCGAGAAAAAGAATAGTCAATATCTTTTCCAAGTAAGCCGTATTTAATTTCTTTCTTTTTTTCCATAGTATTCTAAAAGGACTACTAAACCTACGCCCAAAAATATAAAAAATAGGGAGGGTAATTGATTGAGTTGATTAAGTTTTGGGAAGTAGAATGTTTTATGGGGAGACTGTGCGAGGATAAATGTGCTTTCATTTAGGGTCATAGTTTCGTTATTCCATGGCCATACTGTGCCTAAAGAGCCAAGTATAAACCCAATTAATATAGAAATGGTCGTACGCTTGTGTCGTTTTAAGAGTTGTTCTAATAATTTAGAAAAAACAATGAGTCCTGTGGTCGATCCTGTGGTAAATAAAACAAACACCTTTAATAGACGTTTCCGCTCGGGGTCACCAAGATCCCAACCATTTCCAATAAAAAGATCTTGTAGCGTAAAAAAGACAGCGTTAACACAATCGACCAGTAATAGGTTATAATTTCCTAAAATTAGAATTAGCAAAGAGCCAGATAAGCCCGGTAAGGTCATTCCAGAAATACTTACCATTCCACAAAAGAAAACAAAAAGCCAATGGTCGTTTTCTGTCCCTGGATTAATCCATAATAAGGTAACTCCTAATACAGCGCCTAGTAGTCCTCCTAAGTATTCTTTGGTGGTGTAGGAGGGGAGATCTGCCCATATAAAATAAACAGAAGCAATAATCATCCCATAAAAACCTCCAAGGACTTCTTTTGGGTAGTGATTTAAAAGATAATCTAATAAGAGGGATACACTAAAAAAACTAAGACCAACTCCTGTAAATAAAAGAATTAAAAAAGAAGCATTTATATGTTGATAAAATGCTTTTATCCCTTGATTAAAAAGTATTTTAAAGGCTTTACCATCGATCCGAGAAAACGAATAAATTAATTCTTCATAAAAACCTGTAGCTAAAGCGATGATACCCCCAGACACTCCAGGAATTTTATTGGCCATTCCCATGGCCATCCCTTTTAGAATTAGGAGAAAAGACTCCTTCCATGAACGTTGAATTGGGTACATATTATTTTTTTTGGGAATAACGCTCCATCAAAATGAGTATTCCACTGCCAACGATTAATAATAGCAGGGCAAATACAAATTGCGGATCTCCCTCAAAATTAAAAGGACTTGTATTGCGATAAATTGATTCGCTACCCTGAATTATTTCGTTCTTCCAAGGCCATATTTTTGGAAGTGCTCCCATCATAAATCCGACCAATAGGCTTATGGTAGGCTCTTTTTTGTTTGTGAACAACCAATTCAAGAGACGAGAAAAGAGTTTTATTCCAATAATTATACCCAGACCAATGGCAGTAACCTTACTATAAACCGATTGAAAAGTTACCCAGTTAAAATCGAGTAAGACATTAATAGCTCCTTTGACTGAAGCGAGTACCTCTTCATAAACACCAAGTAGGATAAATATAAATGCCCCCGAGATTCCCGGAAGTATCATAGCGATAATAGCCACCATGCTGCAAATAAAAAGATACCAGAGTTCTGATGAATTATTAGCGGGGTTGAGCTGTGTAATGCCAAAAGCAATAACAAACCCTATTGCCAAAAGCAAATAGTTGGTTATTGATTTTTCCTTGAGTTGTAGAAAAAGGATATAAATACTTGCTAAGATTAATCCAAAGAAAAATGACCAAATTAGTATAGGATAATGATCAAGTAAATAGGAAATTCCATTAGATAAAAATAAAATACTCGCAATAATTCCAAAAAATAGGGGAGCTAGAAAGCGTCCGTTGGCTGCTTTCCAAAAGGCGGTAAAACCTTTTTTTTGGAGAACAAGAAATAGAGAGAGGTTTAGCTGATCAATACTTTTAATCAATTCTCCATAAATTCCAGTAATCAATGCCATTGTCCCACCGGATACTCCTGGAACAATATCAGCTGCACCCATGAGCATACCTTTAAAAAAGAGGGTTACTTGTTTTTTTTGCATGCGGTAAATTTAGAAGATATAATTCTAGGATGATAATAATTTGGACAAGAAAGGGAAGGTAGTGAGTATTTTTTCATTTACACCCTGTGGGCTCTTTCTAATATTTTGTAAAAAATAATCCATTTCAATGGGTTTGGCTAATCGATAAAAACAAACGGCAATTTGCGCGTCTAAATCAATATTATCTGAGTAAAACTCTTTGGCTTGTTGGCCTACTCTAATTCCTTTTTCCCATTCGTTTAGAAAAATAAGGGTTTCCATCCAGCGTGTCCACATCTCGGGTTCGTAGTTCCCTAATTCTATGGCATTCTGAAAAGCGATGTCTGCTTCTGTATAGTGTTCCAGTTGATGATTAATAAGGGCGCTTCTTTTCCAGTAGCTCACATAGTTTTCATTGATCTGTAATGCCTTTTGGCAATAGTACAAAGCTTTATTAGGGTTGTCCTTGTTGAGATAGAAATCAATGATCCCTATCCATGCCTTTTCATTTGATGGGTCTTCATTAATTCCTTTTTTAAAAAATTGAAGTGCTAATTTTTCATTTCCTAAGTTTTCATGACAATGCGCAATTCTAATGTATACATAAGAAGAAGGATCGTCTAGTTGCAAGGAAATTTCATAATTCTCGATAGCCTCATTAATACGCCCCATTTTTTCTAAAAGCTTTCCTTTTTCAATATAGGCACCGGTAAATTGATCTTCACTAATTATGGCAAAATCAAAAGCAGCTAGGGCTTCTTCATTTTGATTTAAATTGAGGTACTGCTTTCCAATTTCTAACCAAGCAATTTCATTGTAGGGATTGTGCTCTAGTATTTTGTTGAGGACTTCAACT
This sequence comes from Flavobacteriaceae bacterium, assembly GCA_038143595.1. GTDB lineage: Bacteria > Bacteroidota > Bacteroidia > Flavobacteriales > Flavobacteriaceae > Arcticimaribacter. The sequence goes on from JAYQME010000001.1 coordinate 213,617, forward strand.
GCTTCTTCATAGGTTTTTAAATATTCGAAACAGAAGAGTAAGTTATATAGCACTTGAAAATCCTCGGGCTCTTCTTCAATACACAATCGAAAATAGTATTTAGCCTTAGTATAATTTTCTAACACCATGTATTCCATGGCTAAAAGACACCATATCTCTTGCGGGTCATCTGCAAAATCTAAGGACTTGTTGAGGTAATTAATTGCTTCTTGGTGTTCCTTTTTTTTAGATTTTATGGTTGCCTTTTGTATGTAAATTTCTTGATTGCTTGGCTCCATATCTTCGATCAAATTCAGTACTTGGATCGCTTCTTCATAATCCCCATCAAAAATCAATAGCTCTGTTTTTAGCAGTAAAAGATCTGTATGAAAGGGGTGCTGATTTATTGCCATTTTCAGTGCTTTCTTAGCAAGATTGATTTCACCGGTATCAATATAAAACTGGATAATGGTTTCAAACTCAACCGCATCAAAGAAATAAACCTGGTTGGTTTTGAGCATTTGTTCAAAGCGGGTGACGGGAGCATCAGAGTTTTGTGAAAATTCACGGAACATATAAAATGTGCTTCTTGGTTTAATTAAATTTAGGGACTAACATCGTGGGTGCGAAAGTAATGCGCTTATTGTTTTAAACAAATTTATTAACAACCTATTCTAATTCATCTAAGACACTTATAAGAATTGCGCAACCTTTTTTTATTTCTCTATGTGTAATAGTTAGGGGAGGAGATATTCGAATGGCTCTTTTTTCCCAAAGGAGAAAAAAGAGGATTAATCCTTTATCCATACAGCGTTTTACAACTTTAGGAACTTCTTCTTTGTTTTTTAATATTGGGGCTAGTAGTAAACCTTTTCCATGGATTGCTGTGATTTTGGGATGTATTAAAAGAGACCTGAAAAGCATTTCTTTCTCCTCGATTTGTCTCATTAACTTTTTCTTTATAACGGTACTAAGGGTAGCTAACCCCGCTGCAGCAATGACCGGATTCCCTCCAAAGGTAGTTATATGGCCAAGTGCAGGGTTATGGGTTAGTTGTTCCATCTTTTCGGAAGAGCTACAAAAAGCGCCAATTGGCATTCCGCCACCAAGTCCTTTTCCAATCACTAATATATCTGGAGTAATTTGATAGTGTTCAAAGGCGAATAATTTTCCTGTCCGTCCTATACCGGGTTGTATTTCATCTAAAATTAAAAGGGTGCCTGTTGCTTCACAGCGTTTTTTTACGGCGGTGAGGTAATTGTTTTCAGGAACAATAAAACCAGCACCTCCTTGTATGGTTTCTAAGACTACTGCTGCAGTAGCCGTGGTTACATTTGAAAGTGCTTCTTGATCATTAAATGGGATAAAACGTACTTCAGGAAGTAATGGGTCGTATCCTTTCTTTTGTTCTTCTACCCCCAAAAGACTGAGCGCACCTTGTGTGCTTCCATGATAGGCATTCTGTGCTGCGATGATTTCTTTTCTTCCAGTAACCCTTTTAGCTAATTTCATAGCTCCTTCAATCGCTTCTGTACCGGAGTTGGTCAGGTAAGTAACTTCAAGATTTTTGGGAAGTTGTTGGGCAAGCAGTTTACATAGTTCAACCGCCGGAGCTTGGGCATATTCCCCGTATACCATAACGTGGAGGTATCTATTAATTTGTCTTCTAATTGCCTTAACAACAGCTGGATGACGATGACCTAGTGAGCATGCAGATACTCCAGCGACAAAATCCAGGTACTTTTTTCCCTGCATATCGGTGATATAACTTCCTTTGGCCTTTTTAACCTCCATCCCAATAGGATGAGGGGTTGTTTTGGCTTGATAGGCATGAAAGTCATTGATCATGATTTGTGGAATTTAATTTTTACTAAATAAATCTTCCAGTATTTTTGGTCTCTCTTGCTCTCTCCAAATAAATCCCTCTAGTTTTCTAAGGTTTGGGTCGAGGTCTTTTTCTGGATAAACATCTCCTTCTGGACTTATATAAAATGAAATGTCATCAATTTCATTATTTTTAAATTTAATGTTCAGCGCACTACAGATTGTTTTATCGATCCCTACCAGTTCACCAAGATCTGTGTAGAGGTAATAAAACACCTGAGTGTTTTTAATAATGTCTAATACATTTAAGACCCCTTCATCAAAATCTCCATATAGTTCTTTACCAACTATTTGATTGTAGCCATCTTCACTTAGACTATCTTTTTCTATAATAAAGGCATCACCAAAAATAAAAAGTGAGTCAAGCTTTTTGGTTTTAAGATCAGTTTTCATGTAGATAACCTCTCCACTCATTTGGCTTTTATTAAACCACATCACCGGATTGCGTTTGTCCTTATCTTCTTGTGATAATATTTGCGTCTCCTTTCTTGTAAGGGGACGTTTGTGGAGCTCAATCCGACCGATCGTTTCGTCTAAATACAGAGAATCTGATTTGCCTCTTAAATCTGTCTTGAGAATTTTAACTCCATAATAACCTCTAAGGATTCGTGCTTCAGACGGTCCCGTTCCTAAAAGGGTATCGGCATGGATAAAGAGAGAATCATTCTCAATGATGTTAATTGCTAAAGCTCTTTGTGTGATTATAGCAGAATCTTTTTCTTTAAAAATCTCCGCATAATTTCCCCTAATAATACTGTTGTTAATCGTATCTGTTATTTCAACTTTATTAGTGGCTGCAGCATAATTTCGATCATTTTCAAAAAACAAACTATCTCCCTCAATGATTTTATTATTATAGAGAATTTCGGCATTTCTTTTAAAGTAGCCCATTTGTCTATTGGTGTCATAATACCCTCGCTCACAATAGATGTCATATTCCTCTCCAATGATTTTGGTAGGCCCAAAGAGGTATGCTTTATTGGATTCTGTATAATAATCTAATTGGCTGGAGGTAACACGGTATTCAGGATTATCAATTCGAACATTAGAGAGGAAGCGATACATCTTATCTTTCATGAAGTATTTTCCTCTATTGCTCTTAAGAATGCTTGTGCTGTCAATAATGGTTCCAGGAGTCTCATAATAAGCAATGTCTTCAAACCGATCAATAAATAAAGTATCGGTTTCAAGTGTCATATCTGGTTGCTCTAAAAATACTTTTCCCCAGGCCTTAGCTTTTCCAGTTTCACCATCATATTCCATGAATTGACTTGTCATACGGATGGTGTCACCCTGAGTGAAGATTACTTCACCCTCCGCTTTGAAAGCATTTTTTTTGGTGTAAAAAAGCGATTTATCCGATTCAATTAATGCTCCTTTATGTAAGAGTTTAACACGAATATTATTTCTTTTTAAGAGAATGCTAGCACCGGGTAAATTAACTTCATCTTTACCAAAAGAACCAGCCTGTTGTATTTTAATGATTTTACTTTCTTGCGCAAAACAAGATAAACTCCCTAAGGAGGAAAAAGTAAACACCAATAAATAAAGGAGTTTCTTCACAAAAAAGTAAAAATTAACGAAATATGGTTTGCTTTCTATCTGGCCCTACAGAAACAATTTTAATCGGTGTTTCTAGTTCCTTTTCCAAATAGGCAATATAATCTTTAAATGGTTTAGGAAAATCATCTTCAGAGGTCATCTGAGTTAAATCTTCTGCCCAACCTTTGATCTCATGGTATACTGGAGTCACATTCTCTGGTTCAATTGAAAAAGGTAAGTGATCAATAGTGCCCTCGGGAGTGTTGTAGGCAGTACATACCTTAATGGTTTCGAAGCCAGATAACACATCCCCTTTCATCATCATTAATTGGGTAACCCCATTTACGCGAATAGCATATTTTAAGGCGACTAAATCTATCCAGCCACAACGACGTGCACGACCCGTAGTAGCTCCAAATTCTTGACCTACCCTCCCCATGGTTTCACCAGCTTCATCAAATAATTCGGTAGGAAAAGGCCCACTTCCCACTCGGGTCGTATAGGCTTTGAAAATACCAAAAACTTCTCCGACAGAATTAGGGGCTATACCTAAACCAGTACATGCACCTGCTGCTGTGGTAGTAGAGGAGGTAACAAAGGGATAAGTACCAAAATCAATGTCTAATAAAGATCCCTGCGCACCTTCCGCAAGAATTTTTTTGTTTTCTTTTTGGGCAGTATGTAAAAAATGTTCACTATCGATAAGTGGAAGAGACTTAAGGGTTTCTAAACTCTCGAAAAACACTTCTTCTAGTGAAGCTAAATCATATTCAAGATCTACGTTATAGTGATTCAACATTTTTAAATGCTTATCTCTGAGGGTATTATATCTGTTCTTCCAATCTTTAAGCAGTATATCGCCCACTCGGATACCATTTCTACCTGTTTTATCCATGTAGGTGGGTCCAATCCCTTTTAGCGTAGAACCTATTTTTGCTTTTCCTTTAGCTGTCTCAGAGGCAGCATCTAATAAACGATGTGTAGGTAAAATGAGATGTGCTTTTTTTGAAACAAATAGCTTTTTAGCAAAGTCTATATTGAAACCTGAAAGTTTATCGAGTTCTCCTTTAAATATCACAGGGTCTATTACGACACCATTTCCAATTATATTGAGTGCAGAGGGGTGGAAAATTCCGGAAGGAATTGTATGGAGTACATGAGAAACGCCATCAAATTTTAAGGTATGCCCCGCATTAGGGCCTCCCTGAAAACGTGCAATGATATCGTAATCTTGGGTTAATACGTCAACAATTTTTCCTTTTCCTTCGTCTCCCCATTGAAGACCGAGCAGTAAGTCAACCGACATAAAATAGTGGGTTTTAAGATTCTTTTTTTGTGCCGTAAAAGTATAAAGAATGATGATGAATATCAACATTAAATACTTCTTCGATTGTTTTTTTTATCGATTGAATACGCGGATCGCAAAACTCTTTCACTTCTCCGGTATCCGTTAAGATAATGTGGTCATGTTGTTTGTCAAAAAAAGATTTTTCGTATTGCGCTTGACTATCGAACTGATGCTTGCGAATTAATCCAGATTCAATCAATAAATCAACAGTATTGTAAAGAGTAGCACGACTCACACGATAGTTTTTATTCTTCATCATAATATACAGTGACTCAATGTCAAAGTGCCCCTGATGTTCGTAAATTTCATGAAGAATGGCAAACCTTTCTGGGGTTTTCCGATGCTTGTGTTCATCTAGGAAATTAATGAAGACATTCTTTACTATTTCTTGTTGGTCTTTTGTTTCTGCCATAATACCAATTATCTACTGTAAATGTACTGTTTCTTTTCCTATTGGCGCCCTACTTTTTCAATTCCGTTTATTTTTAATAAGCGTTGTTTTAGCTTTTTAAGGGTATTTTTATTATCGACGCGCATCGTGATGATTCCCTTAAATAATTCCTGGTCTGTGTAGAAGTTAATTTTCTTAATATCGACACTCATATTGTTTGAAATAACCCGGGTAACTTGGTTTACTAACCCTTTCTGATCTATACCAGTTAGCACTAATTCTGCAGTGAATTCTTGTTCTGTAGAATCTACCCACCAGGCGGGTACAATCCTGTAGGCAAAATTGGACTGTAGGGAAACTGCATTGGTGCAATTATGCTTATGCACTTTAATACCTTCATTAATGGTGACAAATCCAAATACTTTATCTCCAGCTATGGGGTTACAACAAGGAGACAATTTGTAGGGTAATTCTTCACGCTCTTTTCCAAAAACTAATTTATCATACTTAGAAACAAATTCGTCACTTTCAACGACTTTTATAGCAGGTTTAGTACTAAGTCGTTTTTTGAAAAAGTTTAAGAAAGAATTGTTATAGGTTATTGCAAACTCTTTTAGTTTTCTGTTGTCTACGGTTCCTAAACCTACGCGATAGAATAGGTCTAGACTCGAGTTTACTTTAAAGAAGATGACCAATTGGCGAATGGTTTTATCTTCTACATTAACTTTGAGATGCTTTAATTTTCTGCGAAGTATTTCCTTTCCTTCTTCGGCAATTTTATTTTTTTCTTCGTTGAGGGCTGCTTTTATTTTGTTTCTTGCCCTAGAGGTAATTACATAATCTAGCCAATTGGCAGTTGGTTTTGAATTTTCAGAGGTTATTATCTCAATTAGATCCCCGCTTTTTAATATTCTCGAGAGAGGAACTAATTTACCATTTACTCTCGCGCCACGGGTTTTACTTCCTATTTCTGTGTGAATAGAGTAGGCAAAGTCAAGCGCTGAAGAACCTTGAGGTAACGATTTTAGATCTCCTTGAGGTGTAAAAACAAAAATCTCTTCGGCATAAAGATTCAGTTTAAAATTTTCTACAAAATCAACAGCGTTAGAGTCTTTGGTTTCTAAAACTTCTTGCAAACGGTTAAGCCAAGCATCAATTCCTGTTTCTTTTTCATCCCCTTGTTTGTAGCGATAATGTGCGGCATACCCTTTTTCCGCAATCTCATGCATTCTCTCTGAGCGAATTTTAACTTCAACCCATTTATTATTCGGGCCCATAACGGTTATATGAAGCGATTCATATCCATTTGATTTTGGTGAAGAAATCCAATCCCTTAATCGCGTGGGGTTAGGAGTAAAATGGTCTGTCACTATAGAATAGATCTTCCATGCAAGGAATTTTTCGTTCTTGGCTTCAGATTTAAATACAATTCTAATGGCAAATTTATCAAACACTTGTTCGTAGCCAATGTTTTGAATTTGCATTTTTTTGTGAATGGAGTAGACAGATTTACTCCGACCTTTTATGAAATAATTAAAATGTGGTTTGTCTAGTGATTTTTTTAAAAATTTAGAGAATGACTTGATGTATTGGTTTTGCTCAGCTAGACTATCTTCAACCTTACTTTTGATAGATTCGTAACGGTCTTTTTCAGTATATTTTAAACTTAAGTCCTCAAGCTCAGTTTTTATATTATACATGCCAATTCTATGCGCTAGTGGCGCATAGATGTATAAGGTCTCAGAGGCTATTTTCACCTGTTTATATTCAGGCATTGCATCCATTGTCTGCATATTGTGCAATCGATCTGCAATTTTGATGATAATCACTCTTATATCGTCATTAAGCGTAAGAAGCATTTTGCGAAAATTTTCCGCCTGTAATGAGATGTCAGTATCTTTTTTTAAGTGAGAAATTTTAGTAAGTCCGTGTACAATTCTAGCTACGGTATTGCCAAATAAACGCTCAATATCATCTAGGGTATAGTCTGTGTCTTCAACTGTGTCATGTAAAAGTGAGGCTGCAATTGAAGTGGCATCTAGTCCAATCTCAGATGCAACAATTTTAGCCACTGCAATGGGATGAAAAACATAAGCTTCTCCAGATTTTCTACGCTGATTTTTGTGGGCATCAACAGCGGTATTAAAAGCTAATCGAATTAATTTTTTATCCGCAGCAGTTAATTGCAAATAGCTAATCTTAAGTAGCTCTTTGTATTGTTTAGCAATTTCTTTATTTTCTATCTGTTCATCGATAAGCATAATTAAATTTAAGCATTTCTTTTAAGTGTATCGCAAATTTAAAATTACTTTCCTTGTTTTACCACTTCAGCAAGTAAGATACCGGTAGCTACAGAAACATTTAGAGAATCATTTTTTCCATGCATTGGAATAATAATAGGGGTAGATTTTTTCGATAACCATTGCTTGGTTAACCCCTGGTCTTCAGTACCTACCGCTATAGCTGTTTTTAAGGGGTATTTGATTTCTGTGTATTCTACAGCTTTAGGCGTAAATGCAGCACTGAATATTGCAATATCTCGTTTTTGGAGGAATTCGAAAGTTTCTTCTAGGTCAGCAATGGCTACTTTAACTGAAAAAAGACATCCCACACTAGATCGGATAACATTAGGATTGTATAGATCTGTTTTTGGATTGACTAATATCATGGCATCTACCCCCATGGCATCTGCTGTTCTTAAAAGCGCTCCAATATTTCCTGGTTTTTCTGGTGCTTCAGCGATTAGAACCAGTGATTTTTCATCAGGAAGATTAAGCTGGGTAAGACCATGAGGTTTGGATTTTGCTATACCAATAATTTTAGAGGTCTTTTTTCGGTAACACAGTTGTGAAAAAAGAGTTGCTGTCACCAGTATAGGTTGATTAGCATGATTGTAAAAATCCGAAAAATCACCCACCCATTCTTCATGGAAATAGAATGCTTCAAACGCATACCCTGCGTCAATGGCATGTCTTATTTCCTTTTCGCCTTCAACACAGAAAGCATTTTCAAGCTTCCTTTTTCTTGATTTTTCTTGAAGCGCCTTAATACGTTTTATGTGGGTATTTTGAGCACTAGAAAGGTGTAACATTTACTGTCGCGAGTATTTTTCAGTGTAACGCTTCCACAAGGTTGTTTGGTGTGTTTCTAGTGAAATACTTCTCCCTTGGATAAACGCATGACTTAGTTGATTTGTTCGCATATCTAATGCATCTCCCATAGCTATAAACAAAGTCGCTTCTTTTCCTATAGTAAGACTTCCTAATCTATTGTCTATACCTAAGATTTTTGCCGCGTTTAGCGTAATCATTTCAACCGCTTTTTCTTTCGGTACTCCATAAGCAGCGAAGCTCCCTGCATAGAAAGGCAGATTTCTGGTATTCATTCTTTCCATTCGCCCACTTACATCTATGGTAATCGTTAAGCCTGCATCCATTAATATTTTAGCTAATTTAAAGGGGAGTTTTACGTCTTCATCTTCTGTGTTGGGCAAACGATGAGGTCTAGATAATATTACCGGGATAGCATGTTTTTTGAGGAAAGGTAATACAAGGTGAGCATCATCTCCACCAACAAGTACGATGTCTTTAATCCCATGTTTATGAAGTAGAGTAATACCATCTATAATTTGTCTTTTTTCTTTGGCATGTAAATACGCTTTCTGTTTCTGTTTAAATACAGATTGTAAGGCGGCATGGGGAAGATGTTTCGTGTTATTGGGTCGAAAGGTAGCAGCAACTTTTAGGTATTGGTCTAGATCTTTAACCCTTTGATCATAATTCTTTTGATCATAGACTAATGGATCTTCACCTTTAGTTCTATTTCCTCTTCTGTAGGAGCGAGGCCAGTAAAAATGCATTCCTTCATCTGTCTTTAGTGCTGCATCTTCCCAATTCCAAGCATCTAGCTGAACAATGGATGAACTTCCGGCAATACGTCCACGGGTAGGAACTACTTGAGCGGTGAGTATTCCATTAGGTCGGAGAGATTCTACAACTTTTGATTCTGCATTATAAGCAATGATGGTTCTGATATTAGGTAAAAAAGAACCAATCTCATTTAAATCATTCGTTGGTCTAATGGCGTCAATTTCAACCATTCCCACCGTACTGTTCGCAGCAATAAAACCAGGGTAAACATGTTGTCCATCTGCATCGATAGTGGTGGTATACTCTTTTTGCTGAGTTCCTTTTTCTCCCATTTCAACAATGCGTCCATTTTCAATTCCTAAATAACCATTTTCAATTAGGGTACCATCTCCAATATGGAGTGTCGCGCCTTGAATCAATATAGATTTAGTTGATTCAGCAGCTGGGGTTTGTTGGGCATATATACTTACACTAACGAGTAAGAAAATACCAATAAAATTTAAAATATTTTTCATCGTATATTTTTTTTAATCAAGGGTTTCACAATGGAATTCGCGCGCTTGTTTCTTGGGTGCTTTCTGTGTTTTAGCCCCTCCATTTTTTGCTTCAACCATTTGTTGAATTAACTTATTTCTTTCTTCTTGGATTATTTCTACCTGTGCAGTTGCACGATCTAGATCATAATAAAAAACACCTTCAATCATGGTCTTCTCTGCTACAGCATAGATAGACATAGGGTGGTTATTCCACAAAACCAAGTCTGCAGACTTACCCACTTTTATACTTCCTACTTTATCGTCTATATGGAGTAGTTTAGCGGGGTTAAGGGTGACAAACTTCCATGCTTCTTCTTCTGACATTCCACCATATTTTATGGCTTTTGCAGCTTCTTGATTGAGTCTTCGTGACATTTCAGAATCATCTGAATTAAAAGCAACGGTAACCCCTTGATTATGCATGATAGCTCCATTGTAAGGGATGGCATCATTTACTTCAAATTTATAGGCCCACCAATCAGAGAATGTAGATCCACCTACACCGTGTTTTGCCATAATATCTGCTACTTTGTAGCCTTCTAAGATATGTGTGAACGTATTGATCGTTACGCCAAATTGTTCGGCAACTTTCATTAGCATATTGATCTCACTTTGAACATATGAGTGACAAGAAATAAATCTTTTTCCTTCAAGTATCTCCACCAAGGTTTCCATTTCAATATCATAGCGTGGTGCGCTCGTTTTTGCTTTTGTTTTTCGGGGTAGTTGGTTATAATTTTTCCAAGCTTTTTGGTATTCCTTAGCTCTTTGAAAATAATCAACAAATACCTGTTCTACTCCCATTCTAGTTTGCGGGAATCGATTATAGCTAGACCAATTAGATTGCTTTACATTTTCACCTAAGGCAAATTTTATAAACGGATCAGCATCTTTGTAGAGTAAGTTCTCAGCGGTTTCTCCCCATCTAGGTTTAATCACAGCCGAGCGACCCCCAATTGGATTAGCTGAGCCATGAAGAATTTGTAGGGTCGTTACTCCACCAGATAAATTTCTATAAAGGTTAATGTCATCTGGATTGATTACATCCTCAATAGTCACTTCAGCAGAAGAATAATGACCTCCTTCATTAATACTAGATGCTCCAATGTGAGAATGTTCGGCTATGATACCACTGGTTAGGTGTTTTCCAGTTGCATCTATTTCTTCTACCCCCGTTACATTAAGCTTTTGGCCAACAGCTTTTATTTTACCATTTTCTACCCATACATCGGTTTTTTCAACAACACCCTCCGCTTCATTGGTCCATACGGTAGCATTCCTGAATACTACATTCTGGGCGCTTGGAAGTGTTTTAAAACCAAATCCGTTATTAGGAAAAGTGATTGGTTGGGGGAAGGATAATTTGTTTGTGATTTCTTTTTTGCTTTTTGGGTAGCTTCCTCAGTTAAGTGTGCCATCCATTTAATCGAAGATCCCTTGAACGATGTTCCTTCTCCCTCTATGTGTTTATTGTCAAATATTTTAGCATTCAATTGAGCATAGGCGCTTTGATCTTTGTTTTCTAGCTGAAGACTTATCCATCCACTCTTATAACCTAATTTAGCTTTGAGTTTTACAGAGTCTTTATTGACTGTTACAATCGGCTTAGATAAACTGTTTTTTATTGTTAAGGTCATCTTATCACCTGCCACAGTTAGCATGTACTTTCCGTCAATATTAACGTCCGCCTGTGGGGTAATTATATGTTGTTCTCCTTGCACCCAGTTTTCATGTATTTTGGTTTGTTGGTCAAACAAAGGACCATCTGTGACTAGAAAATTAGCATATGCATTTGGTTTAAGAACACCTAGCTTGTTTTTCATACCAATCATTTGGGCAGGAGTAGTCGTTAATGCGGCAAGTGCTTGGGTGTCTTTTAATCCATAGGCTACTGCTTTTTTTAACTGGGTATAAAAGTTAGTTTTCTTTTGCAAGCCGTAGCTAGTTAGCGCAAAAGAAATATTATTCTCTGCAATAACCGCAGGATTTGATGGTGCTTGATTCCAATAACGCATATCGCTTAACGCAATTTTTTGTGTACTCACAGGATCTGACACATCATAAGCTTTTGGAAAATTAACAGGAACCAATAAACGTGCATTTAGTTGCTTTAATTCGGCTATTTGTTCATATTCTTTACCGCTAGCTGTAATTAAAAAAGGAAGTTTAAATTCTTTTCCAATTTTGGCTGCTCGGGTGACATCCAGCTTATTTCTGGCTTCAAAAATAGCAGGTAAACCCTTTATTTCGTTATAAGCAGCTAGTGCCAAGTCAGTATTTTTTGCTTCCCCTTTTTTATACCAAGCGGCATCATGGAAAAACTGACGTAGTAACGCCATGGCTCCCATAATTGAGCCTGGGTAATATTGGTTAGATAGTTTACTTTTTGTGAAAGAAAATTGTTGAGCAGCTCTATTATTTAAAAGACGTGTAGCATCATTTTGTTGATCATTTAATGCAAGTAACACACTTGTTCCTCTATGAATTCCCTCTGGGCGGTGAGTGTTAACTACACCAAAGCCGGCTTTTCTGTACTGGTTGGCTTGGTCCTTGGCATATTTATAATCATCCTGACTATTATAATCACTAAGAATATGATCGTTCCAATAATATCCTTCTCTTGTTTGTTCATATTGGGCGCTTCTTCCTCTTCGTGAATTACCTCCTTTTGTTTTGATTCCAAAACTACTGTGAAGTTCGATGAAAGAGGCATAGATGTGCTTGCCGTCATAATCATGAATAAGTGTGTTTTCTGGTAATTTAATTTCTTTACCTATTGCTTCTATTTTACCATTCAAAAACAGTAGAGTTCCCTGTTCAATAGTTTGATTTGGCGAAGGGTGGAGTGTTGCGTTGATGATAGCTTGGTAGTGAGTAGGTATTGTTTTAACACCTTTATTTGTAGGGAAATAGTCTTGACTATAGCCTAGAAAACTCAGCCCAATGCTAATGATTAATAAGCGAAATTTCATATAGTTGATTTTTTGGTTAAGCTACAAATTATTTATGTGAATTTTAAATTCCTGATCGAGTTTAAAAGCTTTTATAAGTAGTAAGACTACTTCGTTATAAGATTTAATTCCTTTGGACTGATTATTAGCCTTTAAATAAGTATCATAGGATTGTTTGAAGTAGGGTTCAAATGGATTTTGATATTTTTTCCAAAAGTTACTGATCTCTGTGTAGTTTTCTACAATACCTAGACGCAAATGACATTTGATTTCAGTAGCTTTTACAGGGTCAGCTTTATATAATTCATTAAGCACATATTTAAATGCAAAGAGAACAGCAGCATAATTGATTTTTGAATTTGGATGGTTAAAGGTGTGCAGAAATGCTACGAAGTTGGCTTCGTTTTCAGCGGCATAGCCTTGCTGATGCGCAATTTCATGGGCGACTGTTACGGGCAAATTAATTTTAGGTAGGCGTCCATTTATTTGTGCTTCTAGCGTAAAAGGATTAAGATATCCTGCAAAACCCATATAGGTAAGAGGTAGACTATATAAAGACTCTTTTACTTTGCCTTTGATTCCCGTTTCTGGATAGTTGTCTTCTATTTGTTTGATTATTTGAGGTGTACTTGATGTAAAGGATATCGCCTTATGTTCATCCGTGCTTAGTAGGTGGTGTAAATCATTTGCTTTGTGGGCAAAAAAAGTGGCCAGTTGGGTTAGCTCCGTTAAGCTATACAAGTCTTTACCAGGTATTTTTTGGGTAAGCTTCGTTCGATGATAATTTAAACCCCATGATAACTGGAACCACAATAGCAATATACTAACTACTGAAATCAAAGATAAAAAGAGACCTTTCCAGTCAACCAAACGAGCGTGGTATAATTTATAGATTAAAAACATCCCCATAAGTGTATACCAAAGATCTCCAAAAGAGAAGGGGATAAGATCAAAGAACCAAGCTCTACTGGTATAGATTAATGGGTAGAATAATTTAACAAAGAGAGTTTCAACAAAGGGGGTATTATCCCTGACAATAATTGTTGTCCAAAGTAATAGGTTAATCCCTAAAACAATCTTTAGTCGCCGCATTTATTTATTTAATAAAAAACCCACCATAGCGGTGGGTTATTTTTTTAGTAAGATAGGAAGTTATTCAATTACCTTAACCACTTTAATTTCAAAAATCAGATTTGATTTTGCAGGGATACCTCTATTAGGTTGATCACCATAGGCGATGTCATAGGGTATAAACAGGGTAGCTTCATCGGCTTCATTAAGTAAACCAAGACCCTCTTTAAATCCAGCGATCATGGCTGCCTCCGGGCTAACATCTGCTGTGATTGGTTGGTACCCATCAGCCAAACGTCTTTGTTCATTAACAAGGCCTAGAGCTTCAGCGGTTTCTATCATTGAGGTTTCTAATAGGGTGCCATCTTCAAAATATACAGCATAGTGGGTAACTACTTTATTTGTATAAGAAACGGGTGTTCCTTCCCCTTTTTTAGTAATTACATATTGTAAACCACTTTTGGTCGTAAGGGCATTTTTTCTTTGCAAATCAAACTTTTCTAAAGTCTTTAATTTTCCAAGTGCTTTGTTTTCCTCTTCTTCAGCTTTACGTTGTTCCATTGATGTATAGAAATCACTAAAGATTTTAGGTGCATCAAAGCCTTTGGCTTTACTTCCCTTACGAATAATTTTTACTGTTTGAATGGTATCTCTTTGCTGAATGGTATCAACCACAGATTGCCCTTCAATTACATGTCCAAAAACAGTGTGTTTTCCATCGAGCCAAGGCGTAGCTTTATGGGTGATAAAAAATTGACTCCCGTTGGTTTCTGGTCCTGCGTTTGCCATGGACAGTATTCCTGGTCCATTATGGATTAGGTCAGTAATTTCATCTTCAAATCGGTAACCCGGTCCTCCACTACCTGTGGCAGTAGGATCTCCTCCTTGTATCATAAAATCGGGGATTACTCTATGAAATACAAGACCATCATAATATTTTTTTCCTTTGTATTCTTCGCTTACAAATTCATTTTCACCTTCAGCTAAAGAAATAAAATTGGCTACGGTAACTGGGGTTTTTTCATGTTCAAGGGCTAGGATAATTGTCCCTTTATTTGTTTGAATATCCGCATAAATTCCATCCTCAAGATCTGGGTATTGAGAAGCGCATCCGCCTAGGATTATAGCGACCAAAAAAAGTAAATTGAATTTTTTCATAAGTAGTTAATTTATTTACCAAATGTACTGTTATTTTTAATCTTTAGAAATGTTTTGACTTATTGAATTTAATTGAATAGTAAAGCGTAAGGGTTGGTTAATCTCAACTTTATTGCCATCTCCCTGATAACCATATCCCAAAAATGAAGGCATAAGAAAAACACCAATTTCACCCACTTTTAAATCCTTTACAGCATATCGTAATGCTGGGAGTAAATCTTCTTTGTCTACTAAGTAATTGACTTCCCTAATTCCATTTCATCGTATATAGTTTCTCCATTTAAGGATTCTATTCGATAAACAAAATTTACTTCATCTCCTCTTTTAGGAGAAATGGTGGAAGATGATCTGCGTTTTATGGCGTAGGAATAACCTACAGGTGAAGTTTTATAACTAAGTTCAACATCTTTATCAATAACTTTTCTAATGGCTTTTTGCTGCTGTTTGTTTATTTTCTTATTCCGCTGTACAGACGCCTTAATTTGTTCATCTTTACTCTGTGATACCGGTTTTCTAGGAATTGTGTTTTCACAGCCTACCCCTATTAAAATAGAAAAAATTAATACGAGGTATTTAATCATGACAACGATTTACGGTACTTCAGGAGGTTAGATTCTAACAGATCAGTTGTTTTCTCAAGGGTTAAATGTGTCATTCCCCCAGCAGCATTTTTATGTCCCCCGCCATTAAAATATTTTCGTGCAAATTGGTTTACATCAAAGGATCCTTTAGATCTAAATGACATTTTAATAATTCCTTCTTGCTTATTTTCAATCATGATTACTGCCAATTCAATTCCTTCTAAACTTAGTCCATAATTAACAAACCCCTCTGTGTCCCCTTTTTGAAAGTTGCACTGGTCAAGTTCGCTTTGACTGAGTGAGGTATAAACTGCCTGCAGGTTGTCCACCCTTCTAAGGTTTCCTAAAGTTATTCCTAACAATTGGAGTCTCTCAAAACGGGAGCTGTCATATATGTTTTGGTGAATTTGTGCATGGTTAATTCCTAATGCCAATAACTCTGACGCAATAAGATGTGTGGTTGATGTGGTAGAGGAGAATCTGAACGATCCAGAGTCAGTCATCATTCCTGTATATATGCATTGACCAATTTCTTTGTCAATCTGAGCAGGATTAATAAATTTCATCACATTATAGACCATTTCACAGGTAGATCCAATAGAGGGATCTGAGTAACGAAAAGTATCATAATCATGCGGTGCTTCATGATGATCAATCATGATGATAGGTTTTGGACTATGGGTTAAGAATTTATCTAGGGGGAAATACGTTGTAAAGAGTTGAAATCCAATGTTAAAAAAACTTCAGCCTCTTCTATGTGTTTCTTACAATCTACTTCTTGTAGGTTGTAGCACAGAATATTTTCTTGCCCAGGCATCCACCGAAGGAATTTTGGATACTCATTTGGTGAGATAATCTGGCATTGATGTCCTTGTTTTGATAAAAACCTTGCGAGGGCCAGCGTGCTACCTAGTGCATCGCCATCTGGGTTTTTATGGGGGAATAGGACACATTTTTTTGGACTAGAAAACAATTCTTTCCAGTGATTAACAAATTCTTGTTTCATAACTCATCAAATATACCAATCATTAAAATAGAAATAAAACTCTAGGTTGTAAATTTAAATACAGATCTAAATTCTATATATTTTCCTACATTTGCAGCAAAAATAAACTATGACAACGAATAGAACTTTTACAATGATTAAGCCAGATGCTGTAGAAAACGGGCATATTGGAGCAATATTAGAAAAAATAACCTCTGCAGGTTTTCGTATTGTTGCATTAAAGAAAACGCAGTTATCTAAGCGAGGGGCCGAAACATTCTATAATGTTCATAAAGATCGCCCTTTTTTTGGTGAATTGGTGTCATTTATGACAAGAGGACCTATCGTAGCGGCAATTTTAGAGAAAGATAACGCAGTGAATGATTTTAGAACCCTCATTGGAGCAACTAACCCTGAGGAAGCAGCTGAAGGAACGATTAGAAAACTCTATGCTACTTCAATCGGAGAAAATGCTGTCCATGGTTCAGACAGTGACGAAAATGCTGAAATCGAAGGAAGTTTTCACTTTGCAGGAAGAGAGATTTTCTAACGTAAAATAATTTTTTTAATCCCGTCAAATCCTAAAGTATCATTGAGATGTTTTAGGATTTTTTCTTTTCCAAAAGAAAGCTCTTCCCTCAAAGGAGCAGAAGAAAGTTGTATATAAAGGGTTTTCCCTTTTAGTGATAAGTCTTGCGTATACTGCATGACATTGGCGCCCATAGTAGTTTCCCAAGCCTGCTTCACTTTTAGTTCATTTAGCCCTTTGGCTAAACTTCTTTCCCCTGTTATTTGTTGGAGTACTTCTTGTAAAGCCTTAGGTTCAAAAGATCTTTTTTTTTCTTTCACGATAGCATTTAATTCTTGTTGATTAGGAAGTTAAAACGTAAGTTTAGTATGTCTCTTATAATGATAAGATTTTCCCTGATGATTAAGTACCAATTTAGTAGGACTAATAGCATCTACTTTTTCTTCCCATTGGTCAAACTTTGTGTTGTATTGTAAATAAAAACCATCTTCTTTTTTAATGATTACAAAAGAGGTTAAATCTTCTGAGCTTTCATAAGATTGATCGAAGGAGGGCCTAAGTTTTTTTTTAAATCCTTTGTTTGTTTTTTCGAGGAAATAATAATCAACTAGGGTAGTGGCCCCTTTAGGAGAGAAAGTTTCTCCTTTTGCTTTTACATTTTCTATTTCCCAATAACCGTTCAAATTTAAAAGTTCCTTTTCATTAACGGTTTCACAGGAAGTTATTAATAAAATGCCAATAAATAAAAAAATGTGTTTTTTCACAACCCCAAGGTATTAAATCTAAGTGAGCTCAAAAAGAGAATATGATAATTGAGTAGTTTTTAGTGCGGCAATGGTTCTTTCTGTATGTGTATCTGAAAGGAAAAGTTGTCCAAAATGATTTTTTTCCACCAACTGCATAATTAATGATACGCGTTCCTGATCTAGTTTATCAAAGACGTCATCTAATAAAACAATAGGAGGTACACTGGCTAATTTTTTAATAAAATCAAATTGAGCGAGTTTCAGTGCAATTAGAAATGATTTCTGCTGTCCTTGACTGCCGTATTTTTTTATTGGCTGTCCGTGTATTTGAAAAATTAAGTCTTCCTTGTGAGGCCCCACAGTAGTAAACTGAGCGCTTCTATCTTTAGAAAGATGTTTGGCCAATAAGCTTTCGAAATCATTCTCTTTTAAGTCACTTTGATAATCTATGTTGATTTCTTCTTTACCTTGACTAATACTTTGATAATGTTTTTTAAAGATAGGGACAAATTCCTGCAGAAAAGCAACTCGCTTTTGGTGAATACTGGTCCCTAGTGTGATCATTTGTTCATTATATATGTCAAGTGTATTTGTATCAAAAGTTTGGTTTGCAGCAAAATATTTTAACAATGCGTTCCGTTGTGAAACAACTTTATTGTAGGATAAAAGTGCGTTGAGATATGTTTTGTCCGTTTGCCCCATTACCCCATCTATAAATTTTCTTCTTGTGCTACTACCTTCTACAATTAAATCTCTATCGGCAGGAGAAATTATGACCAATGGAAGTAAACCGATGTGATCTGCAATTCTAGTGTATATTTTTCCGTTTCTTTTAAGGGTTTTTTTATTTCCTTTTTTAAGACTACACACAATTTTTTCATCCTGGTCATTTTTTTTAAAATGGCCTTCTAGTAAAAAAAAGTCTTTATCAAATTGTATGTTTTGTACTGCCGAGGTATTGAAATAGCCCTTGGCAAAACATAGGTGGTAAATAGCATCTAGTATGTTTGATTTTCCGACGCCATTTTTGCCTACAAAACAATTAATACGTTCATCAAACTCATAGTTTGCTGCATCAATATTTTTATAGTTAGTTAAAGAAAGTGACTTTAATTTCATTGGGGCTAAGATAAGAAACCCTAACTCGCTTTTACGATTGGAATAAAAAGTTTATTTTTGGGCACTTAAATAGACAACCAAGATGGCAACATACAAAAAACGTGGAGCAAAAAAATCAATTGCAAAACCCCAAGAGCAGGAGCAAAATATAGAGAGTACAACTGCTGAGGTGTTTGAAACACTAGATCAAAGTGCTTCTAAAACAGAAGCTTTTGTAGCAAAATACCAGAATTTAATCCTCGTAGGAATTGGTGTAATTACACTTAGCGTTTTGAGTTACCTGGCCTACGATGCTTATGTATCTACACCACAAAAAGCTGATGCTGTGTCTGAACTTAACCAAGCACAGTATTATTTTAACTTAGCCTTAAATGGGGAAGACTCAGGTGCTTTGTACGCTCGCTCAATCAATGGTGGAGGAGGTAAATATGGTTTCTTGGATATTATTGAAAACTATGGAAGTACACCCGCTGCATCATTGGCTAAATACAGCACAGGGATGGCTTACTTGAATATGAATGATTACGAGAACGCAATTAATTATCTCAAGGATTTTAATTCAGATGATGTGCTATTGTCTTCTCTGGCCAACGGTGCCATTGGCGATGCTTACCTTCAATTAGGTCAAGACCAAGACGCATTGTCTTATTATAAAAAGGCAATTAGCGGGAGTGATAATGAATTTACAACGCCAAAATATTTATTCAAAGCAGGTCTTGTAAGCGGTAGCTTAGCAAAAAACAGCGAAGCATTAGATTATTTCAATAGAATTAAAACAGATTTCGCAGATTCTCCAGAAGCACAACAAATAGATATTCAGATTGGTCGAATAGAAAACCAATAGAAAATGGCTACCGCAAGTGTAAATCTTTCTGATTTTAATCCGGATGAACTTCCTTCCGGAAAATCATTAAAAATAGCTTTGGTAGTAGCTGAATGGAATAGCGACATTACAGAGAATTTATTTTTGGGTGCCCAACAAGCCTTGTTATCTTGTGGCGTACTTAAACATAATCTACTTAGAACAAATGTACCTGGAAGTTTTGAGCTTGTTTTTGGAGCAAAAAAGGCATTAGAAAATGATGTTGACGCTGTCATTGTTATTGGAAGCGTTATACAAGGCCAAACTAAGCATTTTGATTTTGTTTGTCAAGGAGTTACACAAGGGATTGTAACTTTAAACTTAACGTCGGAAGTTCCGGTTATATTCTGTGTTTTAACAGACAACACCCACCAGCAAGCAGTAGACAGAAGCGGAGGTGTACACGGAAATAAAGGGGTAGAGGCCGCTGTTACAGCCTTGAAGATGGCACATTTGAGATAAAAGAAAGGTAATTTATCTTTTCAATTTCCATTTTTTTTCCTTGAAAAAAATGTACTTTAGAACAAAGAAAAAAGATGTTAAAATCTTCCTTATTCAAACTCAACAGAAATAGGAGATATAATTATACTCCCCGTTATTACAATGGAAAAGAAATTCATAATAAGTATGATTTTGATTCCAAGTTTACCAAGTATAGAGACACTTATAATGCCAATGATTTTGGTAAAAGATGGGAGGAAGAACGTCTTGAAAAGCGAAATCGACAAAATCGATCTTTTTCACCTTTACTCATGCTGATAATCGCTGTACTGTGTTTGATTTTTCTATATATCATCGATTTTGATTTATCTATATTTAGCACCTAGACTATGGAAGATGTAATTGCTCTACTACCCGACCACGTGGCTAATCAAATAGCAGCGGGTGAGGTTGTTCAGCGGCCTGCCTCCATTGTTAAGGAGCTGCTAGAAAATGCCATAGATGCTAAGTCGAGTAAAATTCAGCTGATTATAAAAGAGGCTGGTAAACAACTTATACAAGTTGTTGATAATGGTATCGGCATGAGTGCCACAGATGCTCGTTTATCTTTTGAACGTCATTCTACTTCAAAAATTAAACAGTCTGTTGACTTGTTTTCACTTCAGACCAAAGGGTTTAGGGGAGAGGCCCTAGCTTCCATTGCAGCAGTAGCTCAAGTTGAAATGCACACCAGACGAGAGAATGACGAGTTAGCAACCAAAATAAAAATTTCAGGAGGTGAATTATTAGATCAAGAATTATTGGTTGCTCCCGTTGGTACATCCATGTCGGTTAGCAATGTGTTCTTCAATGTTCCTGCCAGAAGGAATTTCTTAAAATCAAATACAGTGGAGTTACGTCATATTATAGACGAGTTTCATCGGGTTGCTCTAGCCCATCCATCTATATCATTTTCACTAATACAAAGAGGTTCAGAGCTATTCGATCTCCCTGCTACTTCGTTAAAAAAGCGAATCATACATATTTTTGGGAGTAAAATAGAAGACAAATTAGTCCCTGTTGAGGAGGTTACTACTGTTTCCTCCATCAAGGGTTTTGTAATCAAGCCAGAGGCTTCAAAAAAGAGTAGGGGAATGCAGTTCTTTTTTGTAAACGACCGATTTGTTAAAAGTTCTTTTTTGCACCATGCGATTATGACCGCGTATACTGGCTTGTTATCTGAAGGTGCCTATCCTGGATATTTTATCTATTTTCAATTAGCTCCAGAAACAATAGATATTAATATTCATCCAACAAAAACCGAAGTTAAGTTTGAAAATGAGCAAAGTCTATTTGCTATTCTACGATCTGCTGTAAAACATAGCTTAGGGATGTTTCAAATAGCCCCCACTTTAGATTTTGAAAGAGATCCCAATTTAGATGTTCCTTATCAAGCTTCTCAACAAAAAACAGTCACCCCAAAGATCGAGGTCGACAGAAATTTTAATCCTTTTGAAAAAGGGAATTCAGCTTCATTTTCTTCTAAAATGACCCCCCAATGGGAATCTTTATATCAAGAAGTGGGTTCAACGGTTTCTAGTGAGTTAAGTTTACTTTCTAACTTTGAACAAAATACAGAAAAGCACTCGAAAAAGATATTTCAATTAATGAATAGGTATTTGGTTACATCAACCGGATCAGCACTGCTATTAATTGATCAACAACGGGCCCATGAGCGTGTTTTGTATGAGATGTTTTTATCGAATATAACACATTCTACCTCCAATTCTCAACAACTTCTATTTCCAATTCAAGTAGATTTATCTGCCATTCAAAAGGCCTTACTTAATATGATTATTCCTTTGTTAAATGAAGTTGGTTTTGCTTTGGGAGAGCTAAAAGATAATCATATTGATATAGTAGGTATTCCCAGTGTTTGTAGCGAGAACCAAGCGCTACAAGTATTTGAAGATTTATTTGCATGTTTTAATAGTGAAGTTCCTGAGAACACATTTAGTCAAACAGATTTAGTGGCAAAATCTATGTCTAAAAGCTTGTCGATTAAGCGAGGAGTTCCTTTAAAAATAGAAGAACAATCGCAGCTAATTGACGATCTATTCGCCTGTAAAGAGTCACAAATCACTCCTTTTAATCAGCAGATTTTTGTTTCTTTGACAAAAGAAGAATTAGAAAAAAAATTTAACTAATGCGCGGGATTTCAGATACAGTTAAACACCTTTTAATAATTAATGGCCTATTCTTTTTTGCTGGTAGTTTATTTGGACAAGCCTTTTTTGATTTAATGGCTTTGCATTTTTACTATAGTCCAAAATTTCAATTATGGCAGCCTATTACCCATATGTTTATGCATGGTAGTGTTCCGCATCTATTTTTTAACATGTTTGGTCTTTGGATGTTTGGCTCACCTTTGGAACAAACGTGGGGGAGGCAAAAATTTTTATTTTATTATTTTTCTGCAGGGATAGGCGCTGCATTAATTCAATTGGGTGCCTACTCTATTCAATTTTCTTCTGTAACAGATGTGATACAAACACTTGGATATACTACACAAGATGTTTTAGATCTAATTGCTGTAGGTGATTATGAGAGAGAATGGTTAACTGTCACTACTCAAGAAAAATTATTAGAGATTTATCAAACATTTAATGTGACGATGGTAGGAGCTTCGGGCGCGTTGTATGGAGTGTTAGTTGCATTTGCCTATCTATTTCCTAATACTCCTCTTATGTTATTTTTAATTCCGATTGCCATTAAAGCAAAATATTTTGTTCCAGGATTAATCGTAGTTGATTTATTTTTTGGCTTTTCTTCCTACTCTCTTGGCCCTATTGCCCATTTTGCTCACGTGGGAGGTGCGATTACCGGTTTTTTGATGATGTATTATTGGAAAAAAAATCAGTTTAACCAAAATCGTTGGGACTAAATGAGCCGTTTTGATACTTTAAAAAATCGTTTTGATCAATTTAATATTGCAGAAAAAATCATTGTGCTTAATGTGGTTTTTTTTGTCATTCCCTTTTTTATTAGAACGCTATTTTATCTATTTAATATACCTGCAAATTCCTTTTTTTCTTTTTTTGAGCTCTCTCCTCATATTTCAACTTTTATCACGCAACCTTGGACTTTAATTACCTATGGTTTTTTACACGGAAGTATTGGTCATATTCTTTGGAATATGTTGTTGCTCTATTACTCTTCCCAGTTTTTTTTAAATCTATTTTCCTCCTCCCGCTTTATCAATGTTTATTTTTTAGGTATTCTTACCGGAGGGGTTCTTTTTTTGGTTAGTTATTTTTTATTTCCCGTATTTAAAGGACAATACCCTCCTTTGGTTGGTTCTTCTGCAGGAGTCATGGCTATTTTAATTTTTAGTTGCACCTACATGCCTTATCAAGAGGTTAGGATATTATTCTTTAACCTAAAACTAATGTATTTGGGTATAGGCTTGGTTGTCTTAGATATATTGCAGATACCTACTTCTAATGCTGGGGGGCATATAGCACATTTGGGGGGTGCTTTTTTAGGATATATTTTTGCTTCCCAGTTACAAAAAGGCACTGATATTGGTGTCCGTTTTGAGCGGTTATGGAGGTGGTTAATTAAATTTGTCCAACCCACATCTAAACTTAAAACTGTTCATCGTAGAAAGAGATCTCCTAAGACCGCTAAGTTTGATGATCAACAAAAAATAGATGCGATTTTAGATAAAATAAGTGCATCTGGATACGATAGTCTTACTGCGAAAGAAAAAGAATTTTTATTTAAGTCGGGGAAAAAATAACCACCTTACAAAGCTTTCATATGAGGTTGAATTTTTTAGAAAATATTTTATTGACGTTTAACGTCATTATGCTGATCTTTCAATTGATGATCATGGGGAGTATTCCCTCTTTTTTTAGTTTCTCAGTCTTAAATTTATTTGTTCCTATTATCGTGATCGTTAACCTAATACTATTCTGCTATTGGGTTTTAAAAATGAAATGGCCTTTTTTATTATTTATGGGGGCTTTTCTAATAGGATATGGGGAGTGGAATCTTTTATATCAATTTCCGAAGAACGCGATCAAAAAGAGTAGTGCTACTTTTTCGGTTATGAGTTATAATGTTCGATTGTTTAATAAATATAAATGGATTAAAGGGATCGACGCTTCCAATCAAATTAAAGCATTAATAGAAGAAAAAAATCCTGATATTATTTGTTTTCAAGAATTCAGTAAAACAGAAGCACCTCAGTTAGATCAATACGAGTATACCTATATTCAACCTAACCGGTCTATGGGTAAATCTCCCATGGCTATTTATTCTAAATTTCCTATTCTAGACTATGGCTATATTGATTTTGAAGACTCTGCTAATAGTGGTGCTTATGTAGATCTTTCCCATAGAGGTAAACGTTTTAGGGTGTATAATCTTCATTTAGAGTCTTTCAAGATCGATTCAGAAGATAGTTTATTTACCAATCCAGATTCTTCAGCTTTGCAGATTAAATTCGAGAATGTATTCAAGAAGCAGTTATCACAAATAGAACAGTTTAAAGAGGTAGAGAGTATAAATCCTCACCCTTCTCTCACTTGCACAGATATGAATAACACTCAATTTTCTAAATCATATAAAGCATTATCTACGGACAGGAAAGACGCATTTGTTTATGCAGGAAAAGGAATTGGTGAAACTTTTAATTTTTCTTTTTTCCCGTTAAGAATCGATTTTATATTCACTCATGATGATTTTAAAGTAAATTCTTTTGAGGTGATTAAAAGAAATTTTTCAGATCATTATCCCATACATACTTCTCTAGGTTGGGACTAATGAATGTTGTTATTTAGATAGGTGCTGCTTTCTGGACCTAGGTTGAATAATAGATCTAGGATACTGAGATTACTTATAAAACCATGTTTGGTTTCAAATACCTGGGGATATCGATTTAACACAATATCTGCTTTGTTTTTAGCCAAAATAAGTTGTTCCTCCCTAGGATTAAGTGGTTGGTAAATATTCGTTTTCTGATTTGGAAAATCAACTTCAAGCCAGTAACATAGGTTTTCAATTAATTGATAATTATAATCCATTAAGAACTCTGACTCTACAAAAAAAATAGATTTCAAATCATCTTCATAGAACTCAAAAAAAGGGCTTGATCGATAGGCAGATTCCAAAGACTTCCAATGTTGTTTCTGCCAGTTCTCTTCCCATTTAATTCGGACTTCACAGTCTTTTTGATGTCCATTTTTTTTGGTGTGATGAATTGGAATAGTTAATCCTAATTTCCCGTTAGCTCCATAGATATAGCTTCTGTTCCTGTGTGTTTGTTTCTGATAATTACATTGAGTGCTAAATATACAAGGGTACTTAACCAAGTGCGACATATAATTGATCGATGGTAAATACGTAGGGATTAGCTGCATGGGTTGTTAAGAGATTTAATTCTGTTTCCTAGATGCAATAAATCTATACACTTGATATATCGCAACCAGAATAAGGAAATAGGGAAAGAACGAAATGGGTTTCCCTTCACCTTTGACAGTAGTCATTATTCGATCCCATCTAATTTTCCAATTCCGAATTCCATCGTTAATTCCTTCAATGCTAAACCAAATAAGAACGGGTTTTCCAACGACATGATTTTCTGGTACAAACCCCCAAAAACGACTGTCCTCAGATCGATGGCGGTTGTCTCCCATCATCCAATAATAGTCTTGCTTAAAAGTATATTGACTAGCTTCAACCCCATTAATTAAGATCTGATTATCTATCACCTCCAGTGTGTTCCCTTCGTATTCCTTTATGATCTTTTTGAAGAGGGGAAGGTTCTTCAGGTTTAGATTGACTGATGTTCCTGCTTTTGGAATAACGATTGGACCAAATGTATCTTCATTCCAGTCATAAGGAAGGCTATTTGGGAAGAAGCTGGTATTAGCTGTTTTTTGAATATTCACTTTTCTAACTAAGCTATCTAAAAGTCCTTTATCTATTAAGCGTTCCGATTCTTTAATGGTTAAGGTTAATTCTTTAGAGGTGTCTAGAATTTCTTTAATTCTTAGTCTTAGCTTCCCTGCTATTTTATTTGGAATTCCTCTATAGGGTGCAATCACGCTAAAGTTATTGGCTTCATTGGATTGAATCCCATAGATATAAGGTAAAATAGCTTCGAAGGAAGCTTGGGTTATGTTTTCGATTTTATAAGTACGTGAAAAATCTTTTATTCCTTCATCTAGCAACTTTTTAGAGGAGATTCCTTTACTATCATAAGCCCTAAAAGTATATTGTGTATTTGCTCTATCTGGTAAAATAGAACGCTTTCCATCGATATGAACAAATCCATTGATGATTTCGAGGGTATCACCAGGTATCGCTACACAACGTTTTACATAATTTGATTTTTTATCTACGGGTTTACGTACCCCTTTTTCTTTTACAAAAAATTGTCTCACGGTATCTGCTGGCCAACTGAAAACAACAATTTCATTTCGTTCTATTTTCTTAATCCCAGGTAAACGGAAATAAGGGAGTTGAGGAAAGTCTATATAAGATTTGGTTTTGATTATAGGCAGGGTGTCATGGACCATTGGGAAAGCTAATGGGGTCATGGGAGTTCTTGCTCCATAATGGAATTTACTCACAAAAAGGAAATCACCAATTAGAAGTGTTTTTTCTAAAGAGCCCGTGGGTATTATATAAGGTTGAATAAAGTAATTATGAACAATAGTAGCAGCAATAATAGCAAATAATAAAGCATTGATCCATTCCCCAAACCATGTTTTTGGAACTAGGCTTCTGTCAGTTACATAGGCGGTGTTCTGGTCATAGTTAGGAATATAGATATAGAACCCCATAGTGACAATACCTAAGAAAGTATCTACATGACTATTTTTTCCAAAACTTCTAAGCGTCTCAATCCAAATCACCGGGAACATCATTAGATTAATTACTGGAATAAAAAGTAAAACCACCCACCATGTAGGTCGGCGGATTATTTTACATAAAATGATGGCATTATACACGGGGACTAGAGCTTCCCAAGATTTTCTACCTGCTTTTTGGTAGAGTTTCCAAGTCCCTAAAAAATGAACTAGTTGGATGGCAATAAAAAATAATAACCACTGAGTAATCGTCATAATATGCGTTTATAAGTTTAATACATCATTCATTGTGTAGATTCCTTGTTTTCCATTTAACCATTCGGCTGCAATCACGGCACCAAGTGCAAATCCTGCTCTTGAATGGGCTTTATGCTCAATGCTTATTTCATCAATTTCTGATTGATAAGTAATCTTATGGGTTCCCGGGACTTCCCCTTCTCTTAATGATCTAATTTTCAGATCTTTACTAACTTCATCCATGGTCCATTTAGAAAACTGATCATTTTGTTCTAGGATGCCTTCAGCTAAGGTAATGGCTGTTCCACTAGGAGCATCAAGTTTGTGAATATGATGTGTTTCTGTGATTTCTGTTGTGTAGCTATCTCGGTGGTTTTTCATTAATTGTGCACAAAGGGAGTTTAATTTAAAAATAAATTAACCCCTATACTAAAATTGGAGGCATACAAAAAGGCGGTCTCTTTTTCTTTGCAGTTAGCATGGATACTATCTAAATGATCTAGCCAACCCGTTGTTCCACAAACTACTGGTATATTCAAATTAAATGCACTTTGAATATTTTCGACTGCTGCACTGGGTATGCTGAAATTAATGGCTACATCTGCTTGGGCTAGATCTCCGGTTTTTTTGTTTTTATCAATTATTGCAATAATTTCATGTCCACGGTTAATGGCAATTTCTTGAATTGCTTTTCCCATTCTTCCATAACCTAATAAGGCAATTTTCATATTAAAATTTTATTTGAAGTGCTAAACCTGCATTAGGGTCAGCAAGTAAGTTATCTTGATTAAAATAGGGTTTAAAAGATAGATTGTCATCTACGTTAAACTGAAGAAGATGTGCACCAACATTGGCATCAAGGATGTTGAGAAGGTAAATTCCCATGAACCACAAGATGGATAAATCTCTATAGTTTTCATGGAACTCCATTCCTCTAAGCAATTGACTATTTAATGTGATTCTATTGATCCATTCATCTGAGAAATCCCCTCTGATCCGCTGCTTGTAGGCTGTTCGATATCTTTTCATTTCTCTTGTTTGATAAAGGTAATAATAAGTAGACACCCCAAGTCCACCGTAAATAAAAGGGACTTTCCAAGACTTACCTGTGTATATTTGACCAAGACCTGGAACTACAGCAGAGTAAAACGCAGCTTTAGCCGGTGTCAGAGGATCTATTTTTATTCGTTCTTTCCTAGAAAGTAAAGAGAGGTCTTTAGTTTCTTGCGCGTAAAAAAATGTGAATGAAAATAAAAAAAGTAAAGTGAGTACCTTATTCTTCACGTTTGATACGTTTTTTCATACGGCTAAATTCTTGTTGAGAATCAAAAGGAATATGAATCACCCCTTTCCCTTCTTTACTGAAAGTGATTTTTACTTCTGCATTAAAAAAAGCACCAAACTCTTTTTTACCCTCCTCTAAAAAAGGGGGAGTGTGTACAATTTCTTTTTCTCCTTTTGGAGTTTTTAGCTGCTTTACAAGTGCTTCTGTTTTTCTAACACTTAGATCTCCTTTAATAATTTTTTGATAGAGGTTAAGTTGATCTTCTTTCTTATCTATATTAATAAGTGCTCGTCCGTGCCCCATACTTAAAAATCCGTCTCTTATTCCCGTTTGAACAATAGGATCTAGTTTTAGTAATCGCATATAGTTAGCAATGGTAGAACGTTTTTTTCCTACGCGAGTACTTAATTGCTCTTGTGTGAGTGAAATTTCTTCAATTAGACGTTGATAGGAAAGACCAATTTCTATTGGGTCTAGATCTTGTCTTTGTATGTTTTCTACCAATGCCATTTCTAAAGATTCTTGGTCATTGGCAATGCGAACGTAGGCAGGGATAGTCGCTAAACCAATCATTTTTGCAGCGCGAAATCGTCTTTCACCTGAAACTAATTGAAATTCATTAAATCCAAGTTTTCTAACCGTGATTGGTTGTATGATACCTAATTCCTGAATTGAACCTGCGAGTTCTTTTAGGTTTTCTTCATTGAATTGGGTTCTCGGCTGATATGGATTAACTTCTATTTGATCAATATTGAGTTCAATTACGTTTCCTACAACTTTATCTGCATTTTTATCTTCTGCAGATTGTATGTCATTATTTGGATCTTGCAATAGAGCTGATAGTCCTCTTCCTAAAGCTGGTTTTTTACTTGACTTTGCCATTTTAGTTGTTTTTTTGGATGACTTCTTGGGCCAAACTTAAATAATTTTGTGCGCCTTTACTGGTTGCGTCATATTGTATGATGTTTTCTCCATAACTTGGAGCTTCACTTAATCTTATATTACGTTGAATAATTGTTTTAAAAACCATGTCACCAAAGTGTTTTTTAACTTCTTCAACAACTTGATTAGATAAACGTAACCTCGCATCGTACATCGTTAGTAATAAACCTTCTATGTCTAGAGATTTATTATGTATTTTTTGAACGCTTTTTATTGTATTTAGTAGCTTACCTAATCCTTCTAAAGCAAAATATTCACATTGAATAGGTATGATAATTGCGTTCGCCGCAGTTAGCGCATTTAGGGTTATAAGCCCTAGTGAAGGCGCACAATCAATAAGAATGTAATCATACTTATTGATTACAGATGACAATGCTTTCTTCAACATAAACTCGCGTTCTTTTTTATCTACCAATTCAATTTCAATAGCCACTAAGTCTATATGCGATGGAATTAAATCTAGGTTAGGCACACTGGTTTTAATTAGTGTGTCTTCAATCTTTGCAGTATGTTCTAATAATTCATAGGTGCCGGCTTTGCTTTCTTCTACAGAAATACCTAAACCAGAAGTTGTATTTGCTTGTGGGTCTGCATCGATAAGCAATACCTTTTTTTCAAGTATTGCTAGTGCAGAAGCCAGGTTAACTGATGTAGTTGTTTTACCTACTCCTCCTTTTTGATTGGCTATCGCAATAACTTTCCCCATGGATTAAATTTAATGCTTAAAAATACAATTTATTCGCTAAGGAATAAATTGTATTTTGAGTTTTTAATTGATTAATAATATCATTCTTGTATTCGACAATCATTCTACGATAAAAACTTTTTCATCTTCTCGTTTGTGACCATAATTTTCTCTGGCGTATTTTTCAAGACTATCTATATTTTGTAGTTGTTCAATAGCAAGTTTATCGTTCTTTATTTCTTCTTTAAGCTTTTCTTTTCGCTGTTTTAGCTGGTCAATTTCCTCATTTAACTCTAAATGAACTAACCAAGCATGGCTGTCTAAAAAAAGAATCCAAACTAAAAAAAGGAGTCCAATAGCAAAATATGCTTTAGCGTAAAAGTTTCCTTTCTTGAATAAATAACTCAATTTGAACATATCTATTTTTTTATAGCCTCCACATCATTTTCTGTAATTATCCTTTCTGTTGTGTTGCCCCATCTTCTTAAAATATAATTCATGACATCTGCAATTTCTTCATTATCTAATCCTTGGTTAGCCATTACGGAATTATAGGTGATTCCATTCACCAATATTTCTCCTTTAAGGCCATACTTAATTGCATGAATACTTTGATCGATATCATTAAGATAATCAGATTTAGCAAGAGGAGGGAAGGTGCCCTTTACCCCCAAACCGTTACTCATGTGACATTGGAGGCAAAAGTCTTCATAAACTTCTTTTCCGTCTATTAAACTTTGCTTTAAAGGTTTTTGTTGATAAAGATGAAGCGAAATCCCTGAAAAGGAGATCAATACAAGGCTAGCTAAAAATTTCATAAATCTATGATTTTGGAATTATTTTAACAATTCCTTTTCCCTCTACACCTGCATATAGATAACCATCAGGTCCTTCTTCAATATTCCGAACGCGTCCTATAGAATCTAGGACTTTTTCACGATGAATAACTTGGTTGTTTTTTAATACTAATCGCTCTAGGTACTCAAATTTTAAGGAACCTACAAACAGATTTCCTTTCCAATCTGGGTAAATGTCAGAAGTGGAAAAAGCCATGCCAGAAGGAGCAATAGAGGGTAGCCAATAATAAAGGGGTTGCTCCATTCCTTTTTTTTCTGTTAAATCTGTAATGGTCGTTCCACTATAATTAATTCCGTAAGTAATTACTGGCCATCCATAATTTTTTCCAGCTTTAATAATGTTAATTTCATCTCCTCCGCGCGGACCGTGCTCGTGCACCCATATGTCCCCAGTAGTGGGGTGAGTAATCATCCCTTGCGGATTCCTATGCCCATAGCTATAAATGGCTTTCCTTGCATTTTCATTATTTACAAATGGATTATCGTTAGGTATTGTGCCATCAAGATTTAAACGGTATATTTTACCTCCATCGCGACCTAAGTCTTGTGGGTTAACCTCTCTGTTCCCTCGGTCTCCAATCGAAAAGAAAATGTGTCCCTGGTCATCAAAGCTAATTCTAGACCCCCAGTGCTGTCCCTTTTTTGTGTTGTAATCTCCTTTGTATAATAGGGCTAAGTTGATTAAAGAATCGTTGCTTATTTGCGCGCTGTATAGGCTGTGTGGCCTCCTTTTTCATTGCCAATCGAAGAACTGGTAGTGAAGTATATGACCCCTGAATCTTTGTAGTCTGGAGCAACAGCTACATCTAGTAAACCTCCTTGTCCACGAACGTAAATAGGTGGTAACCCTTTGAGGGAGGTTTTTTTTCCATTTTTTACGTGATACATATTTCCAGACTTTTCTGTCACCAAGATTTCTTGTTGATTTAAGAATGTTAATCCCCAAGGAATATCAATTCCTTCTGCTATTATTTCATAGCTATAATTGATGGATTTAGGTGATTTAATTTCTGGTCCATGCGCTTGTGATTGACAACTGGTTATCGTTAAAAGCAGACAGATAAGTGGGGTGTAAAATTTATTTTTCATAATCAACATGTTCGGTTTTTAAAAATACAAAAAAAGGGCTTGCGTTCTGATTAAAAGCGAAGAGATTCACTTAGTGATGTTTGAATAAGTTGAGTTAGTAAGTGTGTAGGAAATTCTAAAAAGAAGAGAGGAGTCTTAAGCCTCCTCTATCTCATTTTTTAGGGGGAAATCTGTCGGGATGACAGGATTTGAACCTGCGACCCCACGCACCCCATGCGTGTGCGCTACCAGGCTGCGCCACATCCCGTGTGACCATTTTTTGTCGGGGTGGCAGGATTCGAACCTGCGACCTCCTGCTCCCAAAGCAGGCGCGATGACCGGGCTACGCTACACCCCGAAAAATGGTAGGCAAATATAATATTTAATATTGGAGTGAATCAACTTTTTTCAAAAGACTTCACTAATTATTAATTTAATAATTAGTCTGTTTTTTTAGAGACCGTAAGTCCTTTTTCGTCTAGCGTAACTTCTACCCTAGTTTTATTGTTCGTTACATTTAAATCGAATCCCGATTCTTTTATCTTAAGTTTTCCGCTGGTTGGTAAACAGTCTTGGCAAACTAAAGTTCCTTTTTCCATTTTCCATAGGTGTCCTGCGATACGTTTACGGTAATAATTTTGGTCGTTCTTTATATTGTAAGCTAACAATGAGGCAACTTCTGTATCTAAATAAATATATTTTCCTTCTGGGACAGAAAGGGTAATTTTAATATCCTGAGGGTTTATTTTTTGTTCTGCTGGAGAAATCCAGTAGGGGTCTAGGATAAGCTTACTGTTGTAATATTCGTATAGATAAGCTATGTTTTGTGCATTTTCAAGCGCTTTTTTCTGACTCCATCCATGCGCATTCTTATCTATTGTAATTACTGTTTTTTTGTTATCGATTACTTCAAAATCCAATTGGATATCTTTATCAAGACGGAAATTATCACCAGATTCATCGGTTACGATGGTGTAATTATTAAATAGGGTGACTGTTTCAGTATATTTTTTTTCATCATTTAAATAGATTTTAAGGGTGTCAGCAGCCGGAGATTCCCAACTTTCTGATTGACTGTTTTTCCCTTTTATAGCAAACGATTTTGTTTCATAAAGACCAAAAACAATTAACGTGATGAGTGATAATATCCATACTCCCAAAAGGACAATGCGACTTGTTTTACCCATAATCGTTTTGCTAGTTGAAATTAATCTTAATCCAAGTGTGAAAAGAAATACAAAGGGAATACCAATAATTAGAATGGTGAAAAGACCTATAAGCATGAATGGAATATCAAGACTTAGTCCAAGTTGTAACATTTCATACGGAATAAACGTACTAAAAACACTACCTATAATTGTTCCAATCAATAAACCTAAAAGCGTAAAACTCGAAATAAATAAAATGAACACACCTAGGGTTTCCCTTAGTATGCGGATCAATACTTTAGAGATCTGAATGATGAAGTCTAAAAAAATCTTTGATTTTTTTTTCAATTTGTCTTCAATGCCATCGTAGTCAATTTCCTTAACGCTATTACTTACTTGATCTAGCTCCTCTTTAATTTTCTTTTTAATGTTAGATACATTAACGGACTCCCCTTTCATTTTTAGTTTGTCTGCTGTGGTTTTAGCCTCCGGAATTAATATCCATAATAACGCATAAACTGGTGAAACCCCTCCTACAGACGAAAAGAATAAAATCAAGAAGATAAGTCGAATCCAAACGCTATCTATTCCAAAATAGTGTCCTAACCCCCCAGCTACTCCCCCTAAAAAACGATCATCTGGATCTCTGAATAGTTTTTTTGGCTCGGTAGACCCTTCTTTTATTTCATCATTTTCATCATCGATTAAATCTTCTGGTTTACCCAAAATAAGGATGACTTCTTCTACATCTTCAACAGAGATAACATAACGTTCATTGACTTTTCGTTCTGTAAATAGTTCAGCAATTCTTGCTTCAATATCTTCTAATATATCTTTTGCCCCATCTGTTTTATTAAAAAGAAGTGTTAATTGATCTAGGTAACTTTTTAATTTTTTATAGGCAGTTTCGTCTAATGAGTAAAGTGTTTTAGCTAAATGGATATTGGTGGTTTTGTTCATTGTGCTATTTTTTGATTAGGGTGTTAACAGCTTCCGATAGGTCTGTCCATGAGGATTTTAATTCCTTAAGTAGTTTTTTTCCTTCGTTAGTAATTGTAAAATATTTTCTTGGGGGACCCGAATTAGACTCTTCCCATCGGTATTCTAAAAGTTCAGCGTTTATTAGTCTTGTTAATAATGGGTACAATGTGCCTTCAACAACTAGTAATTGAGATTCCTTCAACCCCTTGAGTATTTCAGAAGAATATTTAGGTTTTTTGTCGATTGTTGATAATATACAGAGTTCTAAAATTCCTTTTCTCATTTGTGCTTTAGTGTTCTCTATGTTCATTACGTTGCGTATTACTTTGTGTACTTTCTATTGCAAAGATAAGTTTAAAAAAGGTATTATGCAATACATAGTAGTATTTTAACATTTATACAACATTATCAACTGCCTATATAATCTATATTTGTTGCAACCCAGTACTTATGAGTCAACTTGAATTTTACAAAACAGTCCTAGAGAAAGTCAGTTTTAATGAAACGCTTTTTTTAAAAGAATTAGCTAAAGCTAAAAATGACTTGAGTTTAAATGATCAGCAAGAGCTTGAGCGATGGTTCGAGGGCCATCTAAAATTTATACAGTAGCTTTTGGGCTCACTATTTTAACATTTTCTACTGCTATGGCTCCTCGAATAATGCCTTCTATGGTTTTCTTTAAAGCGTCAATAATTTGTATTTTTAATTGACTCTTTGGGTAGACTAAGCTTATTTCTCTCGCAGGAGGTGGGTCTTGGAAATAGCGTAATTTTGTTTTGTTTTCAGCGGATAGTGCGCGGGTGTTTAAATAGGGGATAAGGGTCATTCCTAGGCCTTCATTAGATAGGTTTATCAGGGTTTCAAAGCTACCGCTCTTTAAGTCAAAACCATTATTTTTTGTATTGTTTTTTAATTGACATAAAGAGAGGGCTTGATCGCGGAAACAATGTCCGTCTTCTAGTACCAAGACAGTTTCATCAATGAGGTCCTCTTGTGTTAATTCTTTTACTTGATTAAGTCGATGTTGGTGAGGTACGAATCCTACAAACGGTTCGTAATAAAGCGGTCGCTCCTCTATACTATCTAACTTCAATGGGGTTGCTGCAATTCCAGCATCAAGTTTACCTTCTTTTAAGTTGCTTATAATTGTGGTAGTATTCATTTCCTCTATGGAGAGGTTTACTTTAGGGTGTTTTTTGATGAAGTTGTTTAAGAACATTGGGAGAAGTGAAGGCATGACTGTGGGGATTATACCGAGTTTAAATTCTCCACCAATAAACCCTTTTTCTTGCGCTACTACATCTTCCATTCGCTTTGATTCGGCAATAATATTTCTAGCTTGTTCCAGTATGAGCTCACCGATCTTAGTTAGCCGAATGGGCTTTTTGGTTCTATTAAAAATTTGAACACCCAATTCCTCTTCAAGTTTTTGGATTTGCATACTTAGAGTAGGCTGGGTGACAAATACTTTTTCTGCTGCAAGTGTAAAATTACCAGCTTCAGCAACGGCGACCATGTAAGCGAGTTGTGTGAGCGTCATATCAAATGTTCTTATTTTATTTCAAATATAATAAGAAAAATCAATAACATCTTTTATTCTAAGATAGAAACTTGCATGCGAACATTGTCTATAGGTGCCTCTCTACCATCAATTTTAACGGCACAAATAGCGTCTACAGTCTCCATACCGCTAATTACTTTTCCGAAAGGGGTGTAATTGCCATCTAGGTGATAAGCGCCCCCTTTTTGTTGTACAATGAAAAATTCATAGGGAGATGCTAAGCGATGAGGGTTGTCTATTTCACTGCTTGGCATTGATACTATTCCTCTATGATGTTTTTGTCCTTTTTTTAGATCAGGAGGAAGTAAATAACGCCCGATTTGTCTTCTCTTTTTTGATGTGTTAGGGTGATCGGAATTCCCTCCTTGAATAACAAAGTTAGGGACCACTCTGTGAAAAAATGTATCATTAAAATAACCTAATCGAGTTAGGTAGATGAAATTAGCTTTGTGGTAAGGGGCAGTATCAAAAAGTTCAATGATTATTTCGCCAAATTCAGTGGAGATTTTTACATGAGTTGGTAAATCTTGTTGTTTGTATTCAAACAAAAAAGGAATCGCATTTTTTTCGTTTAAGACGAGCTTAGGTTGCTCTTTTAAAATGTTTTGTTTGCGTTTTATTTTCTGCTTTTTCACTACTATTTTTTCTGGAATTTCGGTTTTGTTTTTTTTTGTTTCCGAACAACCCATCTCAAAAAATATTGTTATTATTAGGAGTAAGAAATTTTTATACTGCATATGCCCTTAAGTTATATTTCACTATTAAGTTCAAAAATAGATCAAATTTCAAAAGCTGGTTTAAAAGCTCAATTAAAGATGGCTCCCGCCCTTAGATTTGCTTCTGATAAAACTTTCTTGGAGGTCCCTGAAAATGCTAAAAAGGCTGCTGTTATGATGCTATTATATCCAAACAAAAACAATGAATGGATGTTTTGTTTGATTCAAAGAACAACTTACAATGGAAAGCATTCAGGTCAAATCAGTTTTCCAGGCGGTAAAAAGGAAGAACAAGACAACGATTTTTGGACAACAGCCCTTCGGGAAACAGAGGAGGAAATTGGCATTCGTCGATCTTCAGTAACTTTACTAACTTCATTAACCCCCACTTATATTCCTCCAAGTAATTTTCATGTTTACCCTTTTCTTGCCTATACCTCTTCTATTCCCAAATTTTCTCCAGAACTGGGTGAAGTAGAAGCTGTAATAGAAGTAAAATTGAAAGAACTTTTACTCAAAGACGCGATTAAAGAAGGTCCAATGACTACATCTTATATGAAAAACACAAATGTTCCTATGTTTATATTTAATAATAATAAGGTCTGGGGAGCAACTGCCATGATATTGTCCGAGGCAAGAGAATTAATTTTATCTTTACCAGAATTCAGATCAGTCATTTTAGACTAACTCGTAGGTAGGAATACGATGAAATTGAATAATGGTTACCATTGATTAAACGATTAATATGCGTGTGAGAATATTTGAAAAAAATCCCTTTGGACAATATTTGTTCCTTAAGAAAATGCTAATTAGGTATTTAGGATTTTTAACCCATAGAAGATATAGAGGTTTTAATGAATTAAACATTGAAGGTTCGGAATTCATTAAAAATTTACCTGATAATAATGTTCTTTTTGTATCCAATCACCAGACTTATTTTGCAGACGTTGTTGCTATGTTTCATGTCTTTAATGCAAGTATTCATGGTCGTTTAGATAGTATTAAGAATGTCGGGTATTTATGGAACCCCAAGCTTAATCTATATTTTATAGCTGCTAAGGAAACTATGAAAGCAGGACTACTTCCAAGAATATTGGCTTATGCTGGATCTGTATCAATAGAAAGGACATGGCGCTCTGGAGGTAAGGATGTAAATCGACAGGTTAAAATGAGTGATATATCGAACATTGGAACAGCACTAGAGGATGGTTGGGTGATTACTTTTCCGCAGGGAACCACCACACCTTTTAAACCTTTACGCAAGGGTACTGCACATATAATTAAAAAGTATAAACCCATTGTGGTTCCTATTGTTATTGATGGATTTAGACGCTCTTTTGATAAAAAGGGCTTATTGATTAAGAAGAAAGGTATTTTGCAATCTATGGTAATTAAAGAACCCTTATCTTTTGATTACGAAAATGATTCTATGGAGGATATCATTGAAAAGTTAGAACATGCCATAGAACAGCATCCTTCTTTTTTAGAAGGTATTATCTCCCAAAGAAATAGAAGAGCAAGAGCTATTGAATAAACAGCGAGAATGGTAAGTTATTCTAAAGAAACTTCGTTTAATTGTTTTTCATTTTGTTTTAAACTCCTTAAAAATCGGCCATAAACAAAATAATAAAGCAGGCCAAAAATGGTAAGAATTATTGCCATAATGATCCCCAAAATGAATAAAATAGCCATTAAGGAAATGTTTTGTTCTTGAAGGGCAATTAAGTTATTATCGTACTTAAAAGCAGCAATTAATACCACTGTGGTGAAAACTAAAAGTATGACAATGCTAAGATAAAAGTATTGATTGACCGCTTTCCTTGTTTTTAGAATCGTTTTTAGATGATCATTCACAGAGTCACTAATGGATATTTTCCTATAATTTTGAAAAAATCGCCACATATAATAAATAAGTAACCCATATCCTACCCCAATAGAAAAGAGTCTAAATTCTAATAGATTAAGTGATTTATAATATTCATAAGATTCAAGATAATTTGGTAAAATAAGCGGGAGTAATAGATAAAAAAAGAATTCAATTACACTCAGATAAAAAATCCATTTAATAGAATAGGACGATTTCTTCTGTAAGAATGCATTCAATTCTTCTTTGGAGAATTGTTTTTCAAATGATTGATTGGCCCATTTTTCCTTAAGTTCTTTTAAATCTTTCATTCTTTTATCATTTTCTTTAGCCTCAATTTGATGCGATTCATTTTTACCCTTGCGTTGACAGAAGAAATTCCTAAGGTTTCAGCAATTTCATCGTATCTTTTATTCTCTAAGTAGAGTAATACAAGAACCCTATCTATTTCTGAAAAATGTTCAATTTTTTGATACAACCAATCGAGTTGTTCATCTAACTCAGGATCATAATCGATTGACTTAATCCGAGTAATATCTTCATTAATTGGTTCTGTGTTTATTCTGCGTTTTTCTTTTCTATATAGCGTAATCGCCGTGTTTAACCCTACGCGGTACATCCAAGTAGAGAATTTAGATTTCCCTTCAAATCGGTTAAATGATTTCCAAAGTTGAATAGAAATTTCTTGAAACAAATCATTATGTTCTGCAGCTCCATTGGTATAGAGTTTACAGATTTTATGAATAATATTCTGATGCTCGTCTAGGAGTTTTAGAAATTCATTTTCATTTTTTGAGGGCATAAATAAACGAGCAAGAGTTGATAATTATTCTATGATACCCGCACAACTTACTCTGGCGCCTGCAGCACCTGAGGGTTGAGAAGTTAGGTCATCTTCTCCTTGATGCACAATGATAGCTTTACCAATAAGATTTTTTGATTCATCCTCGCAACCAAGACACCACTCTGATGTTGAAAAGGTAATCATACCATGTCCTGTTGCATCTGCTTCAAAATTTCCAATATCTCCTCGGTGATATCCTGACTGATCGCCCCATTTTCCATGGGATGAAAAAGTGGGATTCCAATGTCCGCCACTAGATTTGCCATCCTCCGAAGAGCAGTCTGCTTTTTCATGAACATGGATAGCATGAGTACCAGGACTTAATCCGTTTATATGAACTTCTATGGTTACCTCACCATTTTCCTCGGTAAAAGTTACCATTCCTTTTGCCGTACTGTTGCTTTTAGGATTTAGTGCAAACTGTAACTTTTTGACCTCCTTAGAAGGCATGTTTTCATGGCTAGAGTCTTGAGCATGTTGAGTATGTAAAACTTCCTTCTTATAATTTTCTAATTCAGTATTAATTTCTTCTGGGGTTCCTTCAATTTCTCTTATTTCTTCCGAGACCTTATCCCCTGTTGTTATTTTTGTGGTTATTTTTGCAGTAACCAAAGAATCGTTGATTTTTTTCTTCTCTATACTAATTTCTTTTTGAGGTTCTTTTTTTTCCCCTTGTTTACAAGCTGTAGATAAGGAGATAGTAAAAATTAATAAAAGGATATAGGTATTTTTCATAGCTAAAATTTAAGTTTAAAGGTAAACATTTTTAAATTATACTTCAAGATTCTTCTTTTTGTATCGCTTATTTAATTGATCATTTTGGTGTATATTTAAAATAAAAAAATTGAAAAAATACGCCTTATTATTTTTTGCTATTGCTTTGTTATGCGCATGTAAATCCACTTATACAACCGCATCATTTAATGAAACTAATACTCCACCCGAGCCTCATTACGAAGATGACCGCTATTGGGCGGTACTACCTAACCAATATCCAAAAGTATTGGTCGATATAAGTGGAGAGTTTACAAAAAAGGAAGTCGATGTGTTTTTTGTCTATCCTACTTTATTGACCGATAAAAAGGATCCATCTTGGAATGCCGATATTCACCGAAAAGAGCTGAGAGATAATGTAATCAATCAATCTGTTAAATACCAAGCATCAGCTTTCGCAAAGGCAGGTAATTTATATGTTCCTTTTTATCGGCAGTCACATTATAAAATCTACATTCCTCCCTATAACCAACAAGAAGAGTTGTCAAGAAATTTAGCTTATTCCGATATACGTTCGGCATTTAAGTACTATTTAAGTCATTATAACAAAGGACGTCCAATAATAATAGCATCACACAGTCAAGGTAGTATTATGGCTGGTATGCTTTTACAAGAATTTTTTGATAATAAACCTCTGCAAGAACAATTGGTGGCGGCCTATATTCCTGGAGTTAAAATACAAGATAAACAGTTTAAGTCACTTAAAAAGATGGAAAGCCCCACAGCGGTTGGCGGCTATGTTAGTTGGAATACATATAAAAAGAATAATTACCCGCCTAATTATGACCAATGGTACAAAGGGGCAACCACAACCAACCCTATTAGTTGGGAGACAACACAGAAAACTGAATTTGAAGACCACTTAGGTATACTTAATGGGGATGGAAAAATATACCCACAAGCATTGAAGATTACCGTTGAAGATGGCTTAATATGGTCTACAGTTCCTAAGATTCCTAAAAGATTTTTCTTGTCTTTTGTCAAAAATTATCATTTTGCTGATATTAACTTGTTTTGGAAAGATATAGAAAGTAATGCAGTTGAACGTGTACAAGCCTTTAAATTTAAAAATGCGATCAATGCTAAATAAAATACTGCAAGATTGTAAAACCGAATGGATTAATAGCAAGGTTAAGAAAAACCATCCCTTTCGTTATTTTTCCCTTGCAACAACTTCTAAAAGTGGTGATCCAGAGGTTAGATTGGTTGTACTGAGAAAATATGATGCAGATCAATGCTTATTTACCATATATACAGATTCGCGAAGTTCAAAAATGACTTCATTAGCACAAAATACTACCGTAGAGTTAATGTTTTATGATCCTAAAAAGTTATTACAAATTAGAGTCAGGGCGGAGTGTATTGAACAAAAAAAAGATGAACAATTATTTAATCAACAACATCTTGGTGCACAAAAAGATTATACAACAACCACAGCGCCAGGATCTGTGATAAATCAAATGGATGCTGTTAAATACAGCGATATTCATCACTTTAATGTACTTGTTTTTAAAGCTTTTCAAATAGATTTTTTAAGATTAAAAAGGCCAAATCATCAACGAGCAGTTTTTTATTTAGAAGCAGGAGAGTGGAAAGGTAATTTTGTTACTCCCTAAATAGTCGTGTTTTTTTTATTAGCTTTAGATAATCAATATATTGAGGTTGTCCCTTTTAGAGATGATTCTTCTCCATCCTCAGTATATGATCATTAAATACGAAGCATGTGAAGAAAAAACAGCAACCAATTCATTCTCGAAGAGATTTTATTAAGAAAAGTATTTTAGCCTCCTCCATCATTATTGTTCCAAGACATGTCTTGGGAGGAAAAGGTTTTACAGCACCTAGTGATCAACTAAATATTGCTTCTATAGGATGTGGAGGTAAAGGTAGATCGGATATTATCAATGCCTCAGTAGGAGGTAGAGAGCGTGTTATAGCCCTATGTGATATTGATACTTTTGGAAAGCATGGGGTAATCGCTGCAAGGAAAAAATTCCCAGAAGCAAAATTTTATAATGACTTTAGACATTTATTTGACCAAGAAAAAGATTTAGATGCCGTAACCATTTCTACACCCGATCACACCCACGCGAATATTGCCATGGCTGCCATGAATAGGGGTGTTCATGTTTACGTTCAGAAACCATTAACTCATAACATAAAAGAAGCCCGTCTTTTAACAGAAACAGCTCGAACAAGAAATATTGTGACCCAGATGGGAAATCAAGGAGCTTCTAATCCCGCACAAATTCAAGTACAAAAATGGATTTCTTCTGGTGAAATAGGTGCTGTTCATACAGTAAAAGTATGGACGAATAGACCCGTATGGCCCCAAGGAATTCCACTACCTAAAGCTGATCCAGAAAATTTGCCCAAAGGATTGGATTGGGATCTATGGCTTGGACCGGCACAAGCGACTCCTTATAATTCTGCGATGCATCCTTTTAATTGGCGGGGATGGTGGCAATATGGAACAGGCGCTTTGGGGGACATGGGCTGTCATCTTATTGATATTCCATTTCGTGCTTTAGGTCTCAAATATCCTACAGCAGTAGAGTGTAGCGTAGGAAGTGTTTACAAACAAATGT
This sequence comes from Flavobacteriaceae bacterium, assembly GCA_038143595.1. Taxonomy (GTDB): domain Bacteria; phylum Bacteroidota; class Bacteroidia; order Flavobacteriales; family Flavobacteriaceae; genus Arcticimaribacter. The sequence goes on from JAYQME010000001.1 coordinate 256,019, forward strand.
GGACGCCAGAGTACCTTCCCGAAGGATGTCCTCCCTCCTCATTTGTTTCTATTAAGTTTGATCAAACACACATCAACGATTCTCCTCTAACCATGGAATGGTCTGATGGAGGAATTAGACCAGCACACCCAGACTTGATTCCTGCAGATGATTTTTTGGGAGACCCAGGAAATAATAATGGTGTTATGATGATTGGAGACAAAGGAATTATAACCACCGGTGTTTACGGATATAACCCTCGATTATATAAAAAAGGGGAGCCCGTTGTCACCTATGATCAGCCTAAAGAGAAAGAAGCTGAACACGGTCATCATCGAAAATGGTTAGATGCCATTAAAGCAGGGTATAATAGCACAGAACATAAAGCGCTTACTTCTTCTTTTAATTATTCTGGACCCCTAACAGAAACTGTTCTGATGGGGAATATTGCAATCCGATCCTATCTTTTACGGAAAAAATCAGGAAAAAGATATTCTTATTATGGACAAAGAAAACTCTTATGGGAAGGTAATAAAATGCAAATAACCAACTTGAAAGAAGCCAATAGGTTTGTGGGAAGAGAATACCGAAAAGGCTGGGAATTAACTAACATATAAGATAATATAGATCGAATGGATAACAAAGTGATTTGGATTACGGGCGCCTCTTCAGGGATTGGAGAAGAACTTGCTAAACAGTATGCAAAAAGAGGTGATAAATTAATTTTATCCGCCCGTCAGAAAAATGAATTAGAAAGAGTTAAATCGGAATGCTCACATCCAGAGAATATTGCCATAGTGCCTTTAGATTTAACAGAATTTGATACTTTACCAGATAAAGTAGAACAAGCAAAAGCTTGTTTTGGGAGAATCGATCTGTTAATAAATAACGGAGGAGTGAGTCAGCGTTCACTTATAACAGATACAAAATTTGAAGTTTATAAGCAGCTAATCGATATAAACTATTTGGGAACAGTCGCCCTTACAAAAGCTTTATTACCCTATTTTGTTGCACAAAAGAAAGGTCATTTTGCTGTAGTGACCAGTGTAATGGGTAAATATGCCTCCCCGTTTCGCTCTGGTTATGCTGGAGCAAAACACGCATTACATGGTTTTTTTGATGCCTTAAGAATGGAACATCACCAAGACAATATTAACGTGAGTTTACTCTGTCCTGGATTTGTGCAAACCAACGTAACCATTAACGCCCTTACGGGAGACGGAACTTCATTAGGTCATGATGATCCAGGAACAAAAAATGGGCTGAAAGTAGCGGTATTTTGTCAGCAAGCGATAAGAGCATTAGATAATAAATCGTGGGAAAGTTATTTTGGTCGAAAGGAAAAACTGGGTGTTTATCTTAAACGCATATCCCAAAAGGCATTACACGCACTTGTAGTAAGATCAAATGTTAGATAATAAAAAATTGAAAAAATGACCCGTAGAGAAGCTATTAAATCTGCCGCCTTAGGAGCATCAGGGACGATGATTTTACCCCTAACTTATTCAAATTCTGCAATAGAGACTCCTTTAAAAGGTAATATTAAACACACTGTATGTGGATGGTGTTATCCATCTCTGAGCCTCGAAGAACTATGCCAAGTAGCGAATTCTATTGGATTAGTAGGTGTAGATTTAGTAGGGCCAGAGGGTTGGTCTGTTTTAAAAAAATACAACTTGGTTTCTAGTATGTGCAATGGGGCAGAAATTAGTTTAACCGAGGGATTTAATAATAAGGTTTTTCACGCTACACTGATAGAAAATTATCTACGTCATATTGATCTTGTTTCTCAAGCGGGTTTCACTAATTTAATCTGTTTTTCTGGCAACAGAAATGGAATTGACGACGAAACAGGTCTAAAAAATGCGACGATTGGATTAAAAAAAATTCTTTCTTATGCCGAAAAAAAAGGAGTCGTGATTCAAATGGAGTTGTTTAATTCAAAGGTTGACCACCCAGATTATATGTGCGATAATTCTGCTTGGGGAATAGAACTATGCCAACGTTTGGACTCTCCTAATTTTAAGCTTTTATATGATATCTACCATATGCAAATATCAGAAGGGGATATTATAAGAACAATACAAGAAAATCACTCTTACTTTGGACATTATCACACAGCAGGTGTCCCTGGGCGACATGAAATTGATGAAACTCAAGAGCTTTTTTATCCCGCTATTATGCAAGCCATTCACAAAACAGGATACGAAGGGTTTGTTGCGCAAGAATTTATTCCCACAAATGAAAATCCTATTGTTTCTTTAAAGCGAGCGATTTCGATCTGTGATATCTGAAATATTATCCTAGTTTATCTTTAGCTTTTATGCATAGTTTGTATTTTTGGGTAATAAAATATATGCTAATGAAAAATTCCTATCTACTACTATTATTTTCTTCATTTATATTTTTTGCATCTTGTTCTACAAATTCAGGGTCAGATCCACATCTTAGTCTAGAAGAAGTACAGGAAATTACGGAGGTTTTTCTGGTAGGTAAATGGAAAATCAGAAGAACTACACTGGGTGCAGGCAAAGGCGCTCTTTCCGCTAAAAGTTCGTGTAATGTAGATGTAATTGAATTTTTTGAGGATGGAAGTTATTTACTCAGCCTTTTCATTCCGGGTGGTACAGAAGAGAATACTCAGATTTTTAGAGGTAAGTATATCGTTAATTATTCTTCAGCAAGCGAGGATATTCAGTTAGAAAGTATTTTTTTGATGGATAGTAACTTTGTGGTCGGAGCATCAACACCAGCAAAGGGCAGTGTTGCTTCATTAACGGAGATAGAATTAACAGACCTAGCAATTTCATTTTCATTACAATTGGGTAACGCTACAGCTGCTATCTGTGATATTTCTGAAGCTAGTTCTATTTCTGGAGATAAAGAGAGCCCCATAGCTCCTGCTACTGATGAAGAAAATAACCATTCTAGAATTACTAAAGAATGGCGTTTACAAGATATCTCTGCAAGTATTAGCGGTGAAAGTTCTTCAATGGGAGAAGCCCAAAATCTGTGTGTATTTATTGAAGGTGAGTATAATGATCGTTGTGAAGATGAAAATTTCCAAGCTGGAGGTACCCAATGTAACTATGCAGAGACTATAACTCTTTTGTTTAGTGATTACGGGACGTATTTGTTTACCTACTACGATGCCTCAAATCAGGTCTTATCAGAAGATCTTGGTGGTTGGCGTTGGAGAACCGATACGACTACTCCCTACAGCTCTTTTGATGTTAAAAATCAAGGAGAAACCTTTGAAGAAACAAACGTAATTATTAGTGTAAATCAAATTTCAGACTCAACTTTAATTCTTCAAGAATCAACGATAGAAACAGGTAGTCAAGGAGTAGAGTTTACGCTAGTAATTTCCTATAGCTTTCAATTGGCTGAGTTACCCTATGAGCTGATCGATTGTTCAAATCTAAATTAGTCTCAACCTTATGAAATATAGCATGCAATTACCCAAGCTTTTGTTTTTAATTTTATTAGTTGCCTGTTCTGGCGATCAACAAAAATTATTAAGTGAGGTAAAACAAACCCCAGCGGGGGGAGGGTTGTTTTATTCCTATGAAGGAAAACCATATTCAGGTGTTTTGATAGATAAAAAAGGACCTTTTTTACATCGTAAAATTACAGTGAAAAAGGGCTATTTGTCTGGACCATCGACTACCTACTTCTTCGATGGATCTATTTCTTCGATCAAAGAATATAAAGCTGGAATTCTTCATGGTGTTGCCAAAAAGTATATCTCTAAAGACGTAATTCAAGAAGATTTTAATTATGTGAATGGTAAGAAAGATGGTGAACAACTTATATATTATCCTTCGGGTACGCTTAGTAAAAAATTGTTCTATCGCAACGGTAATTTAAGCGGTAAAAATCAACTCTATTATATGGAAGGTCAACTTCGGCAAGAGTTTTTCTTTAATGATTTTGGAAAAAAAGATAGCATATGGAGAAAGTTTCACCAGAATGGGAAAGTGAAAGAGGAGATTATTTACCGAAATGATCTAATTATTCGCCCTTCAATTCGCTTCGATGCAGAAGGGAACCCAATTAATTAGTTGCAAGATCTACTACTAATTTGTGTATAACTACCCGCACTTACATTTATACTACCATCTAAATGACAGAATGTATAAGCCTTTCCTTTGGGTACATATACTCTTATTGTTTTGCATAAACAATCTTGGTAAGTGAACGAAACACCATTGGCTCCTGCTTCAATTATTGTTTCAGTACATGGGGTACAACTCAAATAGATATTTACCGTGGCATTGTTACTATCTAAAGTTCCATCATTCACTTTATATGAGAATGTGTCTACTGCATTTAACGTACCATTTTGGACATAACTAAATGTCCCACCTGGATTTAAAGTTAATGTTCCATAAGTAGGTGAGCTAACAAGTGAAACTGTAAGTGCATCACCATCTGGATCGATATCATTAGCGCTTACGCTGGTATTACCATTGTCAAGTGCTGTTGCGGTTCCGTTAAGTGGCACAACAATGGTGTCCGAATTTGCTACGGGTGGATCATTCGTTCCAGTTACATTTATACTGACTGTTACAGGTGCACCGTTAATCTTTCCGTCATTTGCTAAATAAGAAAAGCTATCAGTGCTTTGATCACTACCATTATGGATATAATTGAAGGATCCATCGGCATTCAATGTGAGTGTTCCATGGGTTGGCGCTGTCACGATTTGTGCTGTTAATACTTCACCAGGATCATCTGTATCATTATCTAGTACAGAAGTAGCACCACTTGTAGTGGTGGTCGCTGTTCCAGATTCTAAAACAGCAATGGTATCCGCCACAGCCACTGGGGGATTATTAATGTATATAGTAACACTCACAGTATTTCCATTTACATAACCATCATTTGATCTATAATAAAAAGTATCGGTCGTTGTAGCAGAGCCATTATGTGTATAACTGAAGGTTCCGTTTGCATTAAGGGTTAGCGATCCATTGATTGGATTGGTCACCAATACTGCATTAATTGAATCACCGTCAGCATCGGAGTCATTGGTTAGTACTGAGGTTGTTACTCCATCATTTAAAGTGGTTACAGTTCCTCCCCCACAACACTTATTTCTTCTGTGACCGTAACGGGTGCATCGTTAATTGAAGATACGGTTACTGTAAAAGCATCGTCTACTGTACATGCAGAATCTCCATCTGAGGCGGTGACTACAATAACTGCCGATCCATATTGATTTGGTTGAAAATCTAATATTACACTTGTAGCTGTTGTACTTGCAATGACCATGGTGGCATTATTAGAAGTTACAGAATAGGTGAGGGTAGCACTTTCAAGATCAGAAAATGTATTTCTTATATCCAAAACAATATTTGGAGCATCTTCATTTGCAGTCTGATCTGCAATAGGATTATCTACTGTAGGACAATCGTTCACAGGGTTAACAATAATACTTACAGGATGATCATAAGAACATATACCATCTGAAATTGTAATAGTACCTGTTGAACTGCCATATTCATTTGCATTTGGGTAGAACGCAATATTACCAAATAGAGTTGGTTGTTGAGAATTTAAAATAATTGATCCAAGTGCACTATTGGTATGTGTGGCGGTGTACGTTAGCGTGGGATGATCATCGTCTATGATATCATTTCTTAGGTTCCAGGTACCTGTGTTTTGATCTTCGTTGGTGGTAAATATATAAGGATTTGCATAACCTACAGGTAATGAAGGACAATCATTGATGGGGTTAATGGTAATATTAACGGTTACCGTATTACCATCACTATTTCCATCATTAGATTTATATTGAAAATCATCGGTTGTTGTTTCAGACCCATCATGGATATAAGTAAATGTTCCAGAAGATTGTAGGGTTAATGTTCCGTTGGGTGGTTGTCGAAATTATAATAGCATTTAAGGTATCTCCTTCAATATCTGTGTCATTGGCCAAAAGTGTAGTTTGGGTATTGGTTGTCATGGTGGCGGTACCCCCTCATCTACATTAATACTTTCTGTGACGGTTACAGGAGGATCATTTACTGCACTAACATTTAATAAAAACACATCGGTTACGGTACACCCATCATTGTCATCGGCAGTTATGGTAACGGTAGACTGCCCAGTTTGATTATCGATTAAGTCAATGGTTAGCGTTGCGCTAGAAAGTGTAATGGTAGCAAGTGCTGTATTGGTATGACTAACCGAATAACTCAGCGTATTAGCCATGGGATAAATATCTACATCACTAAATACATTGCTAATATTCATTACCAGATCAGGATCATCTTCGGTAGCATTTTGAGTTCCTGTGGCATTAATTACCGTAGGGCAATCATTTACTGGGGTAATATTTATATTGACTGTCGCTGTTACGGTTGTATTTCCGTCATTAAGATTGTAAGTAAACGAGTCAGTTGCTGTTTCTGAACCATCGTGTACATACGTAAACGTTCCACTAGAGGTAAGGCCAAATGAACCTAAGTGATGTTGTGGTGGAGTCAACAAACTAGCTGTTAAAACCGAGCTAGCAGTATCAGTATCTGTATCGTTATTAATGACCGAAATACCTGTAGAAGTGGTGGATACTGTACCACCTTCTGCTACGGTCACAGAATCATTGATTGCAACGGGAGGATCATTTACTGCACTAACATTTAATAAAAACACATCGGTTACGGTACACCCATCATTGTCATCGGCAGTTATGGTAACGGTAGACTGCCCAGTTTGATTATCGATTAAGTCAATGGTTAGCGTTGCGCTAGAAAGTGTAATGGTAGCAAGTGCTGTATTGGTATGACTAACCGAATAACTCAGCGTATTAGCCATGGGATAAATATCTACATCACTAAATACATTGCTAATATTCATTACCAGATCAGGATCATCTTCGGTAGCATTTTGAGTTCCTGTGGCATTAATTACCGTAGGGCAATCATTTACTGGGGTAATATTTATATTGACTGTCGCTGTTACGGTTGTATTTCCGTCATTAAGATTGTAAGTAAACGAGTCAGTTGCTGTTTCTGAACCATCATGTACATACGTAAACGTTCCACTAGAGGTAAGGCCGAATGAACCTGAGTGATGTAGTGGTGGAGTTAACAAACTAGCTGTTAAAACCGAGCTAGCCGTATCAGTATCTGTATCATTGTTAATGACCGAAATACCTGTAGAAGTGGTGGATACTGTACCACCTTCTGCTACGGTGATTGAATCATTGTTTGCAATGGGTGGATCATTCTGAGGAGTTACAGTAACGACAAATGACTCTGAAACTGTTGCCCCACAACTACTATCGTTGGCTGTTAGTGTAATGGTGGCTGTACCTGTTTCATCATCTACATAATCTAGTACAATGGTCGTTCCACTGATTGTTGCTGAAAGTAGGGTTGGATTTGTATTATTGATACTGTAATTCAACATTGGCGAATCCGGATCCGTAAAGGTATTGCTAAAGTCAATTATGTCATCCGGATCATCCTCCATTGCGGCCGCAGGATCTGAGATTGGGTTTTGAACTGAAGGACAATCAAAAGTAGGTGTTACTACAATGGAAACTGTTACAAGGTTACCATCATTGGTTCCATCATTAGCTCTATAGGTAAAGGTGTCTGTGGTGGTTTCACTTCCATCGTGTGTATAGGTAAATGACCCCGTTCCACTAATTGCCAATACTAGATTCCCGTTTGATACATTGCTGTTTAAAACTGTTGTAAGCACATCTCCGTCTGCATCTGTATCGTTAGAGAGAACAGAGGTGGCTCCATTGGAGGTTGTGCTTGCTGTACCTCCTTCAAAAACATAAATTGTATCTGGGTTTCCGACAGGTAAAGTATTACTACTTCTTACTTCAAAGTTTCGACTATTAATCGCAAAATAAATATTTCCTACGGGCTCAACTTTTACTCTAGCCGTGGTTGTATTGATCCCGTTGGGCATAGAGAAGCTAGCCGTTCCGTTGTTAACTATATTTGAAGCAAGAGTCGTTGGGTAGGTATGCCCTCCATCGGTAGACATGACCACATTTACATTAGTCGTATTAATTGGAGCTTGGTTTGTTTCTGCTACATCCCATGTAACAGTAACCGTATTTCCTCCGTAATAGATAATATTTGGTGTTGCTTGTGAAGTGATTGCAAAGGGTGTAGGCGTAGGCACTACGGTGATGGTGAAATCATCTTGATTAATTTGACCACCCGCAGTGAAAGCATCCGCAGACCTGTCCCGAATTGTAATCCCCCAGTTAAGTGTTCTACTTACTGTTGAGACCGTTTCCCAGTCATCGTTTGTGGTGGGGTATGTGCTAACATCGGCCGGATTAATCTTTGTTAGCTCTCCTGCTATAACCCTAGACATATTAGGAATTACCCTTACGTTTGTGGTAGTCGGTGTTAGGGATCTGGCCATGGGTCCAGAATTTAAACTGGGTCCAAAATTCCCCTTTGTCACCTGTCTATTTGTGTCAATTTGTTCCCAGCAAAAATACAAGGGGAAATTTAAATCTGATGAGGTGGCTTGAAGATAATATGCTGTTCCCTGTGGTATACTTTTATCACTCCAGCACTAATTGTGGGCACATCATTTGATATGGCTGAATTAGTACTACAAGTAAAATTATTTGTTATGTATCCATTCATTTGATCGATAGAAACATAATGAAAATAGGGATCAGAATTACCTTGAACATCGTCAGGTGTCGTTCCAGCATACCCCATTATGGTAGATCCACTTCCTGGTTCAGCACTTTGATTGGCTGAAAAGCCTGATCCACTTCCATAAGACCAAGTATGTAGAGCACCAAACTGGTGACCAATTTCATGTGCCACATAATCAATATCAAACGCATCTGTTGATCCCAATAGTTGGGTCCTAGAAACACCTCCAGCTTTTAGTGGTGATACACCATTCCATGTGCTATTACCACAAACACCTGGACCTACTCCAAAGGAGGTTGTTGCGTTATTATTAAAATCAGCCAGGGTTAATTTGTGAAACCCATGACCGATATCATATTCACTCGAATCTAAGGTGCTTGAAATTGTACTTGCAATTCCTCGCAACACATTGTTTCCTTCATTTCCTCCAGAATTATCTCCAATCCTTAGCGGATTAACCGAAAGATCATTAAGCATTAATGATTCCGTAGAAACTAATGTAAATGTAACGCCTAGGTCAGTTTCAAAAACTTCATTAATTCTTGAAACGGTGTTTACAACAGCATTGTAAGCATCCGCTTGTGTTCCCCAATGAGCTGTGTAGGTCGCTGATCCTGTAATAGCAATTCTATAAGTTCTAAGGGTTTGATCAGAGGTTACCCTTGCTTGAGAAGAAACTTTGGTTTCTTTTATGTTTTTTCTTTGTTCAAATAAATTACTTTCTACCCCACATTCAAAAAAACTTTTATCTCTTGAAACATCTCCTCTTTTGTAGTATAAGTGTTCATTTGATTTTTTTTGATATTCCATGAACATCAATTCATCACCAACACGCATAATGTAATTAACACCTCTAGAGGAAATTGTGGTCCTAATAGAAACCCCTTCCCTTTGGGTACTTATCCCTTTATAGGTTTTAATATCTGGGGCCCACTTAGCAACATGTGCAGCAATTATTTGTGTGGGTTCTAGCTTAAATTGTTCGAGTACATCTTTTTCGTTAGGAAAGTAGAGATAAATACTTGTCTGATTATTTACTCCCTTTGATTGAGAAGAAATTACATTTTTTAATGCAGTCGGATTTAAGTTGATTGTTCGGTAACCCTCCGCTCTCTTCTTTGAGGTTTGACCTTTTTGGGCAACCCCAGAAAAACTCCAGTAGTCTTGAGCTTGTAATAAATTAAAGCAAACAAAGATTGCTGAAAATGTAAGTAATTTTCTTAGTTTCAAAAATTCAGATAAATATAGTTCAGTATTTATAACGAAATAAATACGGGATTAGTATATGATTTTAAGGGATTAGCTCATTAATGACTGAACTTTCATCGCCAGTCCCATATCACCAGCAATTTTAACTTTTCCTCCCATCACAGCCATCATTGGGTTGAGGTCACCGCTTTGTAATTCCATTAGAACGGACGCTGAGGTCGTAATGGTACAATCTGCTTCTTCATCGGACTGCGATACTATATTATTATTACCGTTACCGTCTACAAAAACGGTTAAATCATCGATGACAAATTTTAAGGTGCCTCCAATGGCCTCTGCCTCGTTTGCTTTTTGTTGTAATTGATTAAAAACTTCGTTGCTCATTAGTATATATTTTTTTTAAAAATACATAAATTAACAGTGGTCTCAAACTACTCCAGCGAACATTTTTAATTTAAAAAAATGATACTGTCGAATCATGGGTTTAGATTAAATTCTTTAGCTTATTTTTGCCCTATGAAAACCCGATCAAAAATTACTTCTTGGGATATTGTACGTGTTTCTTCTAGGGAATTTCACAGCATACGTCAACTAGCTACTAAGTTTGATTGTAGTACAAGTGCTGTTAAGCGGATATTATATACTTATAAAAAAGCATATGATGCTTTCTTGTTACATGCACCCGACCCTTCTGTTTTAAAACCTTTTGAGTCAGACAAATAATATTTTATAGTCGCTTTCAATAGGTTATACTTTTTAGTCCTTTTTTACGATGCTATCTTCATAATATTTCTCCTAGCCTAATTGTTTGTTGTTTTAATTGACTAACTTATATGGGAAATGATTAGCAAAAAAGTAAATAATGTAAACGAGGCTTTGAAAGGTGTTGAATCTAATATGACTATCATGTTCGGAGGCTTTGGGTTATGTGGTATTCCGGAAAATACCATTGCAGAGCTTGTACGATTAAATATCTCTGGATTGTGTTGTATATCTAATAATGCAGGAGTAGATGATTTTGGACTAGGATTACTTTTACAAAAAAGGCAAATTGCCAAAATGATTTCATCCTATGTCGGAGAAAATTTAGAATTCGAAAGACAAATGCTTAGTGGCGAACTTGCTGTTTCTTTAATCCCTCAAGGTACTTTAGCAGAACGTTGTCGAGCTGCACAAATGGGTATTCCAGCTTTTTATACTCCAGCTGGGGTAGGAACTCAGGTAGCCGAAGGAAAAGAGGTTAGGGTATTTAATGGGAAAAAGTATTTATTAGAACATGCCTTTAACGCTGATTTTTCTATGATCAAAGCTTGGAAAGGCGATGAAGCTGGAAACCTCATTTTTAAGGGAACGGCTAGGAATTTTAATGCACCTATGGCTGGAGCAGCGAAAATATGTGTAGCAGAGGTGGAAGAATTAGTTCCCATGGGTAGTTTAAATCCAAATCAAATTCATGTTCCTGGGGTATTTATTCAGCGAATATTTAAAGGTGAAAACTTTGAAAAGCGCATAGAGCAGAGAACAATAAGTTCAAAAAAAAAAATAAGATGGCGTTAGACAAACATGGGATTGCAAAACGAATTTCTAAAGAAGTTAAAGACGGTTATTATGTTAATTTAGGTATCGGTATTCCTACCCTTGTGGCCAATTATATAAGTAAAAATATAGCAGTGGCTTTTCAAAGTGAAAATGGAATTTTAGGCATGGGACCATTTCCTATTGAAGGAGAGGAAGATGCTGATTTAATTAATGCAGGAAAACAAACAATCACATCTCTTCCTGGAGCCAGTTACTTTGATTCAGCGATGAGTTTCGGAATGATTAGAGCTAAGCAAATAGACCTCACCATATTGGGCGCAATGGAAGTGGCTGAAAATGGGGATATAGCTAACTGGAAGATTCCTGGAAAAATGGTCAAAGGAATGGGGGAGCAATGGATTTGGTAGCTTCAGCAGATAATATTATTGTAGCGATGATGCATACCAATCGTGACGGGGAGTCTAAATTGCTTAAAAGATGTAATTTGCCTTTAACTGGAGTCGGTTGTGTTAAGAAAATTGTAACCAATCTAGCTTGTATAGCTGTTACGCCCGAGGGTTTCTTGTTAGAAGAACGTGCACCTGGAGTAACTGTAGAGGAGATTGAATATGCTACTTCAGGGCATTTAATTATTCCACCACATGTTCCAGAAATGACTTTTTAGGAATGAATTTGTTGTGGGTATGTAGGTCAATAAAAATAGGAGGAGGTTTTCTCTACCCACCTGATTTAAATCACAAACAATTGTTTTGCTTATTTATTAGGGATAGTCTAGCTAAACTCAACTGAGATTTTTATTTAATCAAATTCCTAAAAATTGTTTATAGGCAAAAAAAGTGAAGAAGTGATCTACTTTTTAAGTAGTAGTGAGAGCACAATCAACACCCCACCAATAAGTAAGATAAAAGGACTGTTGTCTATAAAAAAATCAATCACAGATAAAATTATTCCTAGTACAAATATTTGTACTCCTAGGAGCCTTAAAGTATTTCTATTCATAGCTTAAAAGATTTAAAAGTCAATATAAATTTAATGTCTTTTTATGGTGTAATTTATAAAATGCATCTTTTTAGATCTATTATCCTCTAATCAAAGTTCTTAAAATAAGAAACGTTTAATATTTCGAAAGATGATGATCAATTGATACCCTTAACTGGACTTTAACTCAACCAGATTTTACAAAGTAATCACCCTACAAGTCAAAATTAAAACTGTACTTAATAAAATTGTAGATTTGGTTGGTTATATTCTTCCCATGAGACTTATTTTTATCTCCTTTGTTTTTCTGGTTTTATTTTCATGCCAATCTGAACTTGATGTAGACCGCGATGGTTTTGTAGACGATATAGATCATGAACACAATACCAGGGAAGGGGTTCCAGTAGATGAAAATGGCGTTATGCAGAATCCAATTTATTTAGATGAAAATGGGATTACTATTAAAGCAAAGGATTGGGCTTTTGTAGGTGATTCTGGAATGCTTAATGGGGAAGAATATTTAATTGTTAGCAGACAACAATTAAGGTTCAAAATAGTCAATGGAGAAGATGTGACTCATGTCTGCACTTCAAGACTTGTTTATTTAAGTGGTATGATTAGAGAAATGCCCTCTTTTAATCAAAATATAAGTCATTGGGATACCGCTAATGTGATCGATATGGAAAGCATGTTTTCCGGAGCGACCTCTTTTAATCAAGATCTAAGACATTGGGATGTAAAAAAAGTAGTTAGATGTAATTCTTTTTCTGCGAATACACCTGAATGGGTTTTACCAAAGCCAATTTTCTCAAATTGCTCGCCCTAACATTGTAATATTTATTCGATATTTAATTATCTATAACATTGATTTTTAGTCTTTAATAGGGTGATTTTAAATAATGATAATTAGATGATTATTTATTTAAAATAATTCTAAATAAGCTTTTTCATTCGGTTTTCAGTCTGTATATTTGCGGCATTATTTTAAATAAGTCTAAATAAGCGCAAATGAAAAAAAGTCTTTTTCTTACGACATTGACAGTTTTAGGGTTTTTAAACCTAACAGCCCAGCAAACCTTAATCAACGATAATATGTCTGCTGCAGATTCTCTAGCTCAGACCCTTCAGATCAATGGTTACCAACGAATACTTAGTAATTTAAGCGGCATTCCACAAGGAGTTACCATTGGTGGTTATGGTGAAATTCTATATAACCAACCAGAGGGGATTAATGGTGAATTAGATGTTCAAAGATTGGTTATGCTGTTTGGATATAAATTTGATGATCGAGTTCAGTTTGTCACAGAGATAGAATATGAACATGTCAAAGAAGTTTATGTAGAACAGGCTTTTGTGAATTATTCTATTGCAAACGGCATAAATATTAGGGCAGGACTTATGCTTGTTCCTATGGGGATTATCAACGAATTTCATGAGCCTACCACTTTTAATGGGGTTGAGCGTCCTAGTATGGATAATAAAATTATACCAACAACCTGGCGTGAAATTGGCATTGGTGTGGCCGGAAGATTAGATGGACTTGCCCTGCGCTATCAAGTCTATTTATTTAATGGCTTTATTTCTCACGATGGAGAAGAAGGGAAGTTAAAAGGAAGTAATGGATTACGCGGAGGTCGTCAAAAAGGTGCAGAATCGATGGTTGATCAATTCAACCTTTCTGGCAAATTAGATTATTATGGTATTCCTAACCTTCGTATTGGATTATCGGCCTATAATGGAAGAACTCAGGCAGATGATGCTGTAAACAGTGTATTAGGAAGTGATATTGGTGTGTCTATGATTGGGCTTGATGCAAGATATAAATGGATGAATTTTTCTGCTAGAGGTCAATATGTTCACGCAAATCTTAGTGATACCGAAGCATACAATACCTTTACTGGGCGTGATTTAGGAAGTCAGTTAGAGGGATTTTATTTAGAAACAGCCTATAATTTATTACCCATTACCAATCAACAGCGCTTAGATGCCTTTATTCGTTATGAACAATATGACACGCATAAAGCAGTGGCGGGAAATTTGGTTAAGAATTTGTCTTATGATAGAGCGGAATGGACCATGGGGCTTAGTTTTCACATGTCAATAGGGACTGTATTTAAAGTGGATTATCAATCAAAATCTACGGGTCTAGTTAATAGTCAATACGGTCAATACAATGTTGGAGTAGGCGTTTGGTTTTAATTTATTTAAAATTAATCTAAATAAACTTGGACGTTTAAAATTAGTAGAATATCTTTGTCACATAGAATTTGATTATGCCGAGATCGCACGCAATCTTTTTTTTAGCCATGTCTTTTTTCCTCCTAAGTTTTGGGACTACTAATAGTCACTCTGCTTTAGCAAAAAGAATTCATAAAAAGGTAACTAAAGAAGTGAAAATGATCTTCTCGGTAGATGAATTCGAACTAATCGATACTCAGATTACAATACCTTCAAGTCCTTTTCTTGTAGGGCAGCAGATGAATGAAATTAAAGTGAATGACCAACTTCTAGGTTATGCTTTTTTAGGTACAGCTCCAAGTAAAACAGATACCTTTGAGTATCTTATATTGTTTGACACTAATTTTACGATTAAGAAAGCCACTGTTTTAATTTATCGGGAAGATTATGGAGGAGAAATTGCCAGTAAAAGATGGCTCTCCCAGTTTGTGAAAAAACAATCAAATGATGCCTTTGTGTTTGGAAATAACATCAGTGCCATTTCTGGAGCCACAATTTCTGTTCAATCTATGACCGCTTCTGTAAATCATGTCTTTTCCTCCCTAAAGAAACGTTCAATCGCGTTGGGTCAGTAATGGTACCTTCTTTTTTAATCCGCGATTTTTCTAGACCTTTCAAGTCCTTTTTATTTGCTTTCCTTGTTGTTCTAAGTGTAGGTTATTTTACGGGTTTACTTTTTGTAGCTCAAACAGATAGTACCACACCCAAAGGTATGTTGGAAAATTACAACGGGAATGAAGAGGTAGAAGATGCAACCATATTAAAATTTAAGAAAGGAGAAAGAGAAATGTTAACCATTTTACATACCCATATTCTTTCCATTGGTTTTATTTTTGCCTTTTTAGGCTTATTAGTATGGGGAACAGAGTTGCCTGTTTTCTGGAAAAAATTTTTAATGATAGAGCCCTTTTGCTCCATACTAATCACTTTTGGAGGTATTTATTTCCTATGGCTTGGATATAGCTTTTTGGCCTATGTTGTTATGATCTCAGGATTACTCATGACCCTCAGTTATTGCGGTGGTGTAATTGCTGTTTTAATGGCTATATTGAAAAAACCCTTAAAAAAATAAGTTTCTACATATAATAATTTCATTCACTCGAATGCAATACACCTTAAGTAAATAGGTAAAAGTAGCTACTTTTAAAACGATACATTTGATTTAAATGGATGCTATTTATGAAGATCATATAAGTGTGCATGCTGAATCTAACAGAATAGGAATTAGTTAGATATAACTTTTCGATTAAAAATAGCCTATAAAAAAGTCCCTGCCCTACATAATTGTGGGGCAGGGACTTTTTAGAACTTATTACCTTAGTTTAAAGAGTCTGGTCCATCTTCGCCTGTTCTAATTCTGTAGGCATTTTCTACAGGTAGTACAAAGATTTTACCGTCACCAATTTTTTCTGTAGCACCAGATTGGACAATTGCTTTAATTGTTGGTTCTACAAAATTATCATTCACAACAATGGAAAGGTATCTTCGCTGGATTTCAGAGGTACTATAACTAATACCTCTATAAACATGTCCTTGTTTCTCATTTCCAATACCGGTTACATCCCAATAGCTGAAGAAGTTTACCCCAACAGCATGTAAGGACTCTTTTACTTCTTTAAATTTTGACTTTCGAATGATGGCTTCTATTTTTTTCATAATGCTAAATTTATAATATTAATCGTCTAAGTTGTAAGATCGAACCCCGAAGGTGCTTATGTCAATCCCTGCATTTTCTTCTTTTTCACTTATACGAATCCCTACGGTTTTCTTTAGGATAGTCATAATTATAAAAGTTAGTAAAAATGAAAACACACAAATTGTTGCAACGCCTATCAACTGCGTTATAAATAAAGAGGCTCCTCCTCCAAAGAACAATCCACCTTCAATCGCAAATAGTCCTACTGCAAGTGTACCAAATAAACCGTTAATTCCATGCACAGCAACAGCACCAACAGGATCATCTATACCTTGCTTGTCTATTACTAAAACCGCTACATCTACAAGAATACCGGCTATGGTGCCAATTATTATTGCGGATATAGGACTTACTACATTACAGCCAGCAGTAATTGATACGAGTCCAGCTAGTACTCCGTTGATTACCATAGTAATGTCTATTTTACCATAGGAAAAATAGGTATATACCATGGTGGAAATTCCACCAGCAGCAGAAGCAAGAAAGGTATTAACAACTACTGAACCGATAAGTTCCCAATTACCCACTGCTCCCAAAGAAGATCCAGGGTTAAAGCCAAACCACCCAAACCAAAGGATGAATGCACCCACTGCAGCTAATGGTAGATTATGACCTTCGATTGAATTGATTGTACCGTCTGAATTATATTTTCCAATTCTAGGGCCTAAAACAATAGCAGCAGCCAAGGCAGCAAAACCACCCATAGCATGTACAGCAGCAGAACCTGCAAAATCATTAAAACCTCTCTGTGCGAGCCATCCATTAGGATTCCACACCCAGTTGGCTACCACAGGGTATAATACGGCACAAAAAACAACCACTAATATTGCATAGGCCCATAATTTCATTCTTTCTGCAATAGCGCCAGAAACAATCGATATAGCCGCTATGGCAAATCCAAGTTGTATAAACCAAAATAATTTATTGGAGACCGTTAAGCCTAAACCAAGGTCCCCGTCACTAATTCCAAAGTCAAAGGCAAACCAGCCATTAGAGTGACCATAGGCAATGCCAAAACCAACAACAAAAAAGGCAATACCACCAAAGGTGATATCAATAATGACTTTAGCAATAATACTCATTGCATTTTTTGTTCTAATAAAACCAGCTTCTAGGAGTGCAAAGCCTCCTTCCATAAAAAAAATCAACGCTGCACATAATGCAACCCATACGGTGTTTATTGCAAAAGTGTGTTCGTTGAGTGTACTTGATAATTCTTCCATTTGTTCAATTTAGTTTAAAAAAAAACCAATATAATAAAAGTAATTGAGAGGGAGAGAATACTCTTTTTTTATTTGAATAGTCTACTTCTATAGGTGACTTTTGAATTTTCGTATTGAATTATGTGAAGACAAGTTGATGAAGCTAAAGAACGCTAATCAAATAATATAGGTTGATGATCTATTTAAACTGAACAATCTTGAATTATTTCAATCATTAAATGACGAACTTTTGAACCCTTATCAAGCTTCTTCGTCCAGCTCAGATATGCATTAATGAAAATTTCGTTGGTAGAAAGTTGGCCAAAAAGTGATAAGTTAGAAATAAAATCAATGGGTGATTTACTGTTTGTTTTAAGTTTATTTGCCATCTGATCAATTATTCTCAGTGGCTTACCTTCCTCATTCACACCTCTTTGGTGATAATAAAACCAGCATGAGATAATAAACGCACCAAGGGAAATTGAACGTCCCGCATCTAAGTTTTCTGAGATGGTTTCAAATAAAAAAGTGGGTAATTTTGCTGATGATTCAGAGCAAATCCTTTCCACAGAATCTTTGATATTGATGTTTCCAAAGCGTTCTTCTAGTGTTTGTTTATAATTGTCTAATTCAATTCCTGGGACTGGATCTAGTGTGGGGGTGGCTTCTATGTCCATGAATAGACGCATGAAAGTCTTAAATACAGAGTCATGCATGCATTCATGTATTGTTGTATACCCGTGTAGCGCTCCGGGTATTCCTATAACCGAATGTCCTGCGTTGAGTAATCTCAACTTCATCTTTTCATAAGGTGCTACATCTGATACTATTTGAACGCCAACTTTATCAAAGGAAGGTCTACCATATGAGAATTTATCCTCTATGATCCATTGGATAAACGGTTCGCAAGTAACCGGTCCTAAATCGGTAAAAAAATGAGTAATCATAGGATATCCTGTATCAATCCCCTATTAAAAGCCCCAAAACTTACCCTAACTTTTTTCTTCTTTTTGTGAATTGAGTTTTATGTCATTAATCAACACAATACACATCACCTTCAGAATATTGATTGTAGATTTCTAATGAAACGCTTATTTGTCCTATAATGTCATCTCTATCTTCTAGATTATCAGTTCTGTCTAGAAAATAATAGTTGTTGTTCTGTGACGCCTTTTCACGAATTGTAAAGCACTCATCTTTTTTAACACAACTTAAGAGAATAAAGAAACAGGGATAAAAAAAGTATTTCATTTTGATTTATTTATGGTTGCTTTAATTTAACTAAAGTCTCTTACTTTCAATACATTTTCCTTTCTTTTTGTGAATGGGTCAGAGAGTATCTCTATTATGAGGGTACACCCTCCCTTGTTTTAATAACAAAAAATAACTGAAAAATAAGATTTGGTAGATGCTGGTTAGATGATTTGGCAATAAAAAATGGGCTAACCTTTCGGAAAGCCCATGTTTATTTGTGACCTCGGCAGGATTCAAACCTGCAACCTCTTGAGCCGTAATCAAGTGCACTATTCAGTTATGCTACGAGGCCTTTATTCGGGTGCAAATATACTATTTAATCTTTAAAATAAAACGAAAACTTGAACTTCCTTTTGGTCAATAGCTAAAAGTGATCTAAATGAATCTAAGAGAAATTTAAGGTATAAAAAAAGCACCCATTATGGGTGCTTTTACATTGGTCAAATCCTAAAAATTAAATTTTAGCAGATTTTACTGTTTTGATAATACGAGCAGCAATCTTATATGGATCACCATTTGAAGCTGGTCGACGATCTTCTAACCATCCTTTCCAACCTTTTTCAACGGTCATAATAGGAATACGGATAGATGCTCCACGGTCAGATACACCGAAACTAAATTCATTGATAGATTGTGTTTCGTGATCACCCGTTAATCTGTGGTCATTATCAGCTCCATATACTTCAATATGTTCTTTTACAACCGGACGGAAAGCTTCACATATTTTTTCGTAAGTTTCTTTTGAACCACATGTTCTAAGTACTTCATTAGAGAAGTTTGCGTGCATCCCAGAACCATTCCAGTCTGTTGCTCCTAGTGGTTTAGGGTGCCAGTTGATTGCTAATCCATATTTTTCACCAAGGCGCTCTAAAAGGTATCTAGAAACCCACATTTCATCTCCTGCTTGTTTAGCCCCTTTGGCAAAACATTGGTATTCCCACTGACCAGCAGCTACTTCTGCATTGATTCCTTCTACATTAATACCAGCTTCAAGACAAATGTCTAAATGTTCTTCAATCATATCGCGACCAAAAGCATTTTTAGCACCTGCCGAACAGTAAAACTGTCCTTGTGGAGTCTGGTCTCTTGGGAAACCTAATGGAAGGTTTGTTTCTGGATCCCATAAAAAATATTCTTGTTCAAATCCAAACCAGAAGTCGTTATCGTCGTCATCGATACCTGCTCTTCCGTTTGAAACGTGAGCTGTACCATCAGCATTTAATACTTCAGTCATTACTAAAAATCCATTATTTCTTTCTGGATCAGGATAGATAGCCACGGGCTTTAATAAACAGTCGGAAGAACCCCCTTCTGCTTGTTGAGTAGAAGAACCATCAAAAGACCACATTGGGCAGTCGTCTAGTTTTCCACTAAAGTTATCAACGATTTTTGTCTTACTACGTAAATTGGCGGTAGGAGTGTATCCATCTAGCCAAATATACTCTAGTTTTGATTTGCTCATAATAAATGTTTTTACTGTAAATAGATAATAGCAAAACTAAAAATTTGAGAGAGACCTCCCTTTTATGTTGGGTATAAAATATTAACAATGCATTAATTTTTGTTAATACCATATTTTTTATGGGGTAAAAATCTTTGATTAATAAAAAAACAGCAGCTATACCTTCAAAAATTAAATTTTATATTTGACCTTAAATTAGACCCTGTAATATGAATAACTTACGTTTTGAGGCTTTGAAGAACATTGCCAACCAGGTGCCCACGACTTACCAACCACAGGAACGAAGGGTAGAGGATTTTGCTTCTCATGTTTTAGATGATAATAAGCTTAAAAAATACCTTAGTAAATCTGCTTTTAACGAAATGCAATTAGTGATAACTAAAGGCACCCAGATTAGTCGTTCTTTAGCTGAACAAATAGCTCAAGCAATGAAAATATGGGCCTTGGAAAAAGGCGCCACACACTATACGCATTGGTTTCAGCCTCTTACTGGTTCAACAGCAGAAAAACATGAGTCATTTCTCGATTTTTCTTCCGACGGAAGAGCGATCGCAACATTAGAAGGGTCTCAATTAGCCCAACAAGAGCCTGATGCTTCTAGTTTTCCTAGTGGAGGAATACGCAATACTTTTGAGGCACGGGGATACACAGCTTGGGATCCTACATCTCCGGCTTTTTTATTTGAAAACACCTTGTGTATTCCTACCATTTTTGTATCCTATACGGGGGAAGCACTAGATTATAAAACACCACTTTTACGTTCTATTTCTGCACTTGACACTGCCGCGACAGAAGTATGTAAATATTTTGATAAAAACGTGACCAAGGTTATTCCAACATTGGGGTGGGAGCAGGAGTATTTTTTGGTAGACAGAATGCTAATGGCTTCTAGACCAGATTTAATTCTTACCGGAAGAACCTTGTTGGGACACGGATCTGCAAAAGGACAACAGTTAGACGATCATTACTTTGGCTCAATTCCTTCTCGTATGCTTTCTTTTATGAATGAGTTGGAAGAAGTGTCTATTCTTTTAGGGATTCCTGTAAAAACACGACATAATGAAGTAGCCCCTTCACAGTTTGAATTAGCTCCTATTTTTGAGGAAGTTAACCTTTCTGTAGATCATAACGCTTTGCTTAATGATGTGATGAAGCGAATCGCCGAAAAACATAACCTAGAAGTGTTATTTCACGAAAAACCTTTTCAAGGAATAAATGGATCAGGAAAACACAATAATTGGTCATTGGCCACCAACAAAGGGGTGAATTTGTTGAGTCCAGGAAAGACCCCTATGGTAAACCTTCAGTTCCTTACTTTCTTTGTAAATACCATTGCTGCGGTATTGAAATATCAAGATTTAATGTGTGCCTCGATGATGAGTGCAAGTAATTATCATAGATTAGGGGCAAACGAAGCTCCTCCTACAGTAATTTCAGTATTAATAGGGAAACAGTTAACGCAAGTATTAAATGACTTAGAACAGGTTTCTGAAGGAAAGTTATCACCAGAAGAAAAGACAGATTTAAAATTAAATGTTGTGGGTAAGATCCCTGAAATACTTCTGGATAACACCGATAGAAATAGAACATCACCTTTTGCATTTACTGGAAACAAATTCGAGTTTAGAGCAGTCGGAGCCAAAGCCAATTGTGCCAAACCTATGACGGTACTAAATACAATTGTAGCTAATCAATTGAAAGAGTTTAAAGTAGGCGTAGATTCCTTATTAGCTAAAGACCCCAAAATGAAAAAAGATGATGCTATTTTTAATCAACTTCGTGACTTAATTAAAGTAGTGACTCCAGTACTCTTTGAAGGAGACGGGTACAGTGAAGCTTGGTTAAATGAAGCAAATAGGAGAGGATTGTATTTCGCAAAAAACACCCCCGAAGCGCTACAGGCTTATGTTTCTAAAAGAGCATTTCTCTTTTTGAATCCCAAAAGGTATTAGGGAAAAGAGAATTGGAAGCCCGATTAAATGTAGATTTAGCACAATATACCCTCACTTTACAAATAGAAGGAAGAACCCTAGGAGATATTGCCCGAAATCATATCATCCCAACGGCGATTAAGTACCTCAATACTTTAATTGAAAACGTGAAAGGGTTAAAAGAGATTTATGGGAAGGATTATGCCAAACACGCTAAAGAACAAATGTTAATTATTGAAAGAATTTCTGCACATATTGCTGAAATTAATTCTGGGGTGAATAAAATGATAGCAGCACGTAAGCAAGCTAACGTGATTAAAGATGATCATGTTAAAGCGCTTGCTTATTGTAATGAGGTAAAACCCTTTTTTGATCGAATTAGGTATCACTGTGATAAGCTAGAATTACTGGTTGATAATTCTTTATGGCCACTTGCTAAATACAGAGAATTATTGTTTTCGCATTAGATCTTTTAAACGTTTTAGATACAGAATAAATCCACTACTTTTGTAAAAAATAGCCCATGAGTAATCAGTCTAACGATCGATATCGACTAAGAGGTGTATCTGCCCAAAAAGAAGATGTACATAACGCCATTAAAAACATTGATAAAGGCTTATTCCCTCATGCTTTTTGCGAGATTGTTCCCGATTACTTAACAGGGAGTGATGAGCACTGTATTGTAATGCATGCTGACGGCGCAGGAACTAAGTCTTCTCTTGCTTATGCCTATTGGAAAGAAACGGGAGATTTATCTGTTTGGAAAGGTATTGCGCAAGATGCATTAATTATGAATATTGATGATTTACTTTGTGTAGGAGCTACCGAAAACATCCTACTTTCTTCCACTATTGGAAGAAACAAACAACGTATCCCAGGAGAAGTTTTGGCTGCTATAATTAACGGTACAGAAGAATTAATTAAAGACTTAGCGACGCATGGTGTTTTTGTTAAAAGCACCGGAGGTGAAACGGCAGATGTAGGTGACTTGGTACAAACCATTATTGTGGATTCCACTGTAGTGGCACGAATGAAAAAAAGTGAGGTGATCGACAATGCTAATATTCAAGCAGGCGATGTAATTGTGGGCTTAGCTTCTTTTGGACAAGCCTCTTACGAAAAAGAGTATAATGGTGGTATGGGAAGTAATGGTCTCACTTCTGCAAGACACGATGTGTTTAATAAAGACATTGCGGTTGCTTACCCAGAAACTTATGATGATAGTGTACCAGAAGAATTAGTTTATTCAGGATCAAAGCAATTATTAGATAAAGTCTCTGGTGCACCACTAGATGCTGGAAAATTGGTTTTATCACCAACTAGAACCTATGCTCCGATTATCAGAAAAATATTAGATTCTATTGATAGGGAAGCTATTCACGGTATGGTCCATTGTAGTGGAGGTGCACAAACTAAAATACTTCATTTTATTAATCAATTACATGTGATTAAAGATCAATTGTTTGATCCACCTCCCTTATTTGAAATGATACAGCAAGAGTCTGGTACTTCATGGAAGGAGATGTATGAGGTTTTTAATATGGGACATAGGATGGAATTATATGTGCCTGAAAAGGTTGCAGAAAATATCATAGCAATTAGTAAATCTTTTGATGTAGAAGCTAAAATTATTGGTAGGGTAGAAGCAGCAGATAAAAAACAACTCTCCATAATCACGGAAAAAGGTCATTTTGTTTATTGATTACTAAAAAAAAATAAACAAAAAAGATCGTTTTCTTTTTTTTCTCACTAAATTTATAGTAATAATAGGAGGCATTAATTACATCTATTTGCTATGAAAAAGAATTACACTTATCCAACTCAACTTTTTTTAATCATTTGTTCGAGTTTGTTCATTTTAAAGTGTGGTAAAGGGGAAGACCCGCCCCCAGCTCCAGTTTATAATGAACCAACGCCCCCAGTTGCAGTAACCATTACTGCTTCAGATTTTTCTACAACTCTTGAGGAGAATCCTACCGCTAGTGCTGTAATTGGTTCTGTTCAAGCTTCTGTTAGTAATGGATCTCTCAGTTATGCATGGGTGTCACAATCTGTTGAAGGGGCTATGACGATTAATGCTTCTACGGGTGAAATTTCAGTGTCAACACCAAATGTTTTTGACTTTGAAAGTAATACAGTCATCACGGGGGTGGTACAAATTACTTCCGGAAACGTTGTAGAAGAAATTACGGTCACCATTAATATTACCGATGTGAACGAGGAGGTCACTAGTTTAACCCTTTGGGATGGACCTGTTTTATCTTTTACAAAATCAAATGGGGCTGATCCAAATAACGAATCTAACCAAGACCGCATTACCGATCATGTATGGATAACACGAGCAAACGATGGCCAAATTTTTAATATTGTGAGTGAAAGTACTGCTAATAGTTCATCTAGTCCAGCAGGTACAGCTTGGGCACAAGGTAGTTTCGATGATATTTCGACTCTCACTTTCACATCATTTAGAGATGCTTGCCCAAGTGGTAAGCCAAAGAACGCCGTAGGTATTCCAATGGTTGTTCATTTAATACAAGACGATGTATATATTGAGCTAAGGTTCACCTCGTGGGCAACTTCAAAGCAAGGAGGATTTTCTTATCAACGAACTACTCAATGATTAGAATTTGGTGTCTTTTATTTTTATTTTTTACTTCTTGGGGTTGGAGTCAGGATTGGCAGCCTAGCTGGGAAGAAGCCCTAGATAAAGCGCAAAATAAAGAACAGGTAATATTGTTGGTGTTTTCAGGATCGGATTGGTGTATCCCTTGTATTCGTTTAGAGAATAATGTTTGGAAATCTTCTGATTTTGATAATTATACACGGAACCGATTTGTGTTATATCGTGCTGATTTTCCAAAAAGGAAAAAGAACAAATTACCCCAGCAAATACAAAAAACTCATAACCGCTTGGCTGAAAAGTATAATAAAAATGGATATTTTCCATGGGTAGTTATTTTAAATACTCAGCTAGAACTAATAGGAAATTTATCTTATAACAACCAAACTGCCGTTGATTTTATAAAATTAATTGAAAGTCAATTAAATGAATAAGATTCAATTGTTTTTTGTAGTGTTACTTGGTGTTTCTCAGTGTTTTTCACAAGAGGTATTTCAGCGGACCTTTTATAAAATGGGTTCTGATTTTGAGTTGACTTTTGTTGCGACTGATTCGATATTTGCAGAAGAAGTATTTGCAATTAGTCTAGCAGAAATTGATCGGATTGAAAACCTTATTTCCTCTTGGAAACCTACTTCTGAGACCTCTGAAGTTTCCAAATTTTCTGGTATTCGGCCCGTTGAGGTATCTAAAGAATTACTCGGTTTGGTGGAACGAGCCAATTATATTTCAAAACTAACTAACGGAGCTTTTGATATTTCTTACGCTGCAGTAGATGGATTATGGAATTTTGATGGTAGGGAGATGGTTCCGCCGTCTGCCGAAGAGATTACAAATTCTATCGCCAAAATTGGGTATAAAGAAATACAAATCAATGTTGAAAGACAAACAATATTTCTTAAGCAACCTAAAATGAAAATAGGCTTTGGCGCTATTGGCAAAGGATATGCTGCAGATCGTGTAAAGGCTATGTTGATAGATAAAGGTGTGAAATCAGGGATAATAAATGCTGCTGGTGATATGTCAGCTTGGGGCACTCAACTTGATGGAACCCCATGGAAAATAGGGGTGATTAATCCTATGAATAAAAGTAAAGTGTTTGCATGGTTCGATCTTAAAGATAATGCCGTTGTTACTTCAGGTGATTATGAGCGATTCGTTACCATGAATGGCAAACGTTATGGTCATATAATTAATCCCAAAACAGGCTACCCCAGCGAAGGAGTGGTTAGTTGCACTGTCTTTGCACCTAAAGCAGAGTTGGCAGATGCTTTGGCTACCGCTTTATTTGTAATGGGAATTGAAGCAGGGATTAATTTTGTTAATCAGTTACCCCAAGTTGAAGCATTGATGATTGACGAAAAAGGAAAAATATTTTCTTCAACCCAAATAGATTTAGATGAGGAAATTTAAAGCATTAGTGGTTCTTTTTTGTTTAGTTACTTTTTATGGGTGCACTGTTGTGAAAACATATAATAAAGTAGCCATTAATGATGCAGATATGCAATTGCAGTCTTATCCATGTGAAAGATTTGAAATAATTTTTCAGATTTACAGGGAGGCTGCTGCTGGGGCAAATGGGGGAAAAATAGGAGGAGGCTGTGGATGTAATTAAATATTTCTTTTTTGTTTTTCTTTTTTTGATAACGCAATTTACTTGGGCAACACAAGTAGATTCGCTAACCCAGTTTAAGAAAAAAGTACTCGAAGATGTTGAAGTCGATATGTTAATGAGTTATTACCAGCAGGAAGGGACCCATGCAGCAGTAACCGGGGGTTTAGGGAATGAATATTTAACAGACTACAGTCCAACTATTGTGGTGCGCCTTCCGCTAAGTGAGGACGAAATTCTAACTGCTGATATCGGTATTTCAGCCTATACTTCGGCAAGTTCAAGTAACGGTAATCCTTTTAATCAAACAGGTGCTTCTAATAGGAGGTATAATAATGAGGCTCCTTCTTCACCTCCTAAGGGCTCTCCATGGATTACCTCGTCGGGAGCTTCAGGAAAAGACGTGCTTACGACCCTTTCATTTAACTATCAAAAAGCAAGCGATGATAGAAATCAATATTGGAGTCTTAGTCTAGGGGGATCTACAGAGTATGATTATGAGTCATTGAGCTTTGGGGGTTCTTACGCTAAATTATGGAATGAAAAAAATACAGAGCTGACCATTAAAACGCAATTGTTTTTTGATCGTTGGAAACCGATTATACCTACAGAACTTCATGAATATGAAACGTTTCAATCAAGTTTTTTATACAATCCTGAGAGTTATTTTTATGCAGTGAGTGTAATAGATGATTTAGGCAATAGTGTTGCTTCCTATCTACCTAGTAATTTCACCTCATATCTTCAAACAAATAGAAATACTTACGCATTTTCGTTAGGATTTTCCCAAATTCTTTCTCCTAAAGTTCAAGCCGCCGTTTTTATGGATCTTGTGATGCAAAAGGGGTTGTTGTCGAATCCTTTACAACGTGTTTACTTTAAGGATCGACCAGATTATTATATTGGAAATTTTAATACCCTTTCGAATTACGCTTCTCCAGTTAATGATGACTTATTTCATTTGGCAGATGATGTCGAGCGGATGCCCTCCCTTAGAATGAAAACGCCCATTGGAATGAGGTTAAATTATTATTTAAATGAATTTATGGTACTTAGAAGCTATTTTCGGTATTACAACGACGATTGGGGGATTCGTTCAAATACCTTTCAGCTAGAAATTCCAATTAGATTTAATCTATCTTGGAAAGTAGTTCCTGTTTATCGTTATTATGATCAAACGGCTGCCAACTTTTTTTCTGCTTACAACCAAAACATCTCAACAGATACTTTTTATACCTCTGATTATGATCTATCTAAATTCACATCTAATCAATGGGGAGTGTCGTTTAGTTATCGATCAGTTTTATCTAACATCCGTTTGGCTGGATTTGGTCTTCGTTCGGCACAGCTTCGCTTGCAAAATTATCAAAGAAGCGATGGATTAAGTGCATTTATCGTTTCCACTGCGGTGCAATTCGTTTTGAATAATTAGCGCCACCTTTTGGGATAAAATCAGTAAATTTGTGACTCCATATTTTACACCATGCTAGAAAAATTACAAATTATTCAACAGCGTTTTGATGAGGTCTCAGATTTAATCATACAGCCAGACATTATATCAGACCAAAAGCGTTACATCAAACTTAACAAAGAATATAAGGATCTTAGTAAGTTGATGGAGAAAGGTAAAGTGTATAGGGAGCTACTCTCTAATCAGGAAGAAGCGATTGAGATTATCAAAGATGGCTCTGATGAAGAAATGGTAGAAATGGCTAAAATGCAGCTAGATGAAGCCAAAGATCAATTACCAGCACTAGAAGAAGAAATAAAATTTTTATTGATCCCAAAAGATCCAGAAGATGCTAAAAATATTGTTGTCGAGATTAGAGCGGGAACTGGAGGAGATGAAGCTAGTATATTCGCTGGAGATTTATTTAGAATGTATACCAAGTATTGTTCAGACCGCGGGTGGTCGACAAGTCTAATGGATAGTAGTGAAGGAACCGCTGGTGGTTTTAAAGAAATTATTTTTGAAGTATCTGGAGACGACGTGTATGGAACAATGAAATTTGAGTCTGGGGTTCACCGTGTTCAAAGGGTTCCACAAACAGAAACACAAGGACGTGTTCATACCTCTGCAGCTACAGTAATGGTACTTCCAGAAGCTGAAGAGTTTGATGTAGAAATAGATATGAACGAAGTTAGGATAGATTATTTTTGTTCATCAGGACCTGGGGGTCAATCGGTGAATACCACTTATTCTGCAGTTCGTTTAACCCACGAGCCGACAGGGATTGTTGCCCAATGCCAGGATCAAAAGTCTCAACATAAAAATAAAGATAAGGCCCTAAAGGTACTACGCTCTAGATTGTATGAGTTAGAGCTTTCTAAAAAACTAGAAGCAGACGCTGAAAAAAGAAATTCACTTGTTTCCTCTGGCGATCGCTCTGCCAAAATTAGAACCTATAATTATCCCCAAGGCCGAGTGACCGATCACAGAATAGGGTTGACTCTTTATGATCTGCAAAATATTATTAATGGGGATATTAGTAAGTTGATTGACGAACTCCAACTTTTCCAAAATACAGAAAAGTTAAAAGAAGCAGGTGAGGTATTTTAAAGATGAATTTAGATCAATTATTTGCTAATATTATTAAAAAGAAATCTTTCCTCTGTGTAGGCTTAGATGTAGATTTAGAAAAAGTACCACAACAATTTAGACATAATTCAAATGGATTGGTGCAGTTTTCAAAAGCAATTATCGATGCTACTGCAGATTATGCAGTTGCTTATAAACCGAATATTGCTTTTTTTGAAAGCTACGGGGTGGAGGGGATGCAAGCTTTATCCGAAGTGATTGATTATCTTAATGCTTCCTACCCAGAGATATTTACCATAGCAGATGCTAAACGTGGAGACATAGGAAATACTTCTTCTCGCTATGCAAAGGCTTATTTTGAAACCTTAGGGTTTGATTCGATTACAGTTGCTCCATATATGGGGAAGGATTCTGTGGAGCCATTTTTGGCTTTTGAAGATAAGTATACGATTCTATTGGCTCTTACATCAAATCCAGGATCTAATGACTTTCAGAGAATTGAGTCTAATGGAAAACCCGTCTATCAGTCTGTATTAGAAATCGCACAGCAGTGGGAGGGTAGCGAAAGGTTAATGTATGTTGTAGGAGCTACACGTGCAGATGCATTAAAAGAAATAAGAAATATAGTGCCTAATGCTTTTTTATTGGTGCCCGGAGTTGGTGCGCAAGGAGGGAGTTTAGCGGAAGTAGCTCTCAATGGTTTGAATGACAAAGTAGGACTTTTGGTAAATTCTTCTCGGGGAATAATTTATGCTTCACAGGAGGAAGATTTTGCCGATGCAGCTCGCTTTACAGCACAGCAGGTGCAACAGGAAATGGAAAAACATTTAATAAATAAAGGGCTTATATAAATGTTAAATTACTCTATTCATACTTCTGAAGGTAACACGCAATGGGTTACTTTTATCCATGGAGCAGGGGGGAGTTCTACCATATGGTTTAAACAAATAAAAAGTTTTTCCAAATATTTTAATCTTTTACTTATAGACCTTCGAGGACATGGTAAGTCAAAGAATCATCTTGCCAACTTAAAGAATAGTGTATACACTTTTGATGCCATTACCGAAGAAATTGTAGAGGTTCTTGATTATGAAAAAATACAAACTTCTCATTTTATGGGGATTTCTTTAGGAACAATTCTTATTAGAACTTTAGCAGAAAAGTATCCTCTTCGTGTAAAAAGTATGGTGATGGGTGGAGCAATTTTAAAATTAAACTTCCGCTCACGTTTATTAATGTATTTTGGCAATGTAACGAAATCAATTTTACCTTATATGTGGTTATACAAACTATTAGCGTTTGTAATTATGCCCAATCGCAACCATAAAGAATCTCGTTTATTGTTTATAAGAGAAGCTAAAAAACTCTATCAAAAAGAGTTTATTAGGTGGTTTAAACTTACAGCAGACGTTATTCCTTTGCTTAAGATCTTTCGTCAAGTACAATTGAAAATTCCGACGCTTTACGTGATGGGAGATCAGGATTATATGTTTTTACCTGCAGTAAAAAAAGTAGTTGATCATCATAACGACTCAATCCTTCAGGTGATTCCCAATTGTGGACATGTAGTTAATGTAGAAAACCCGAAAAGCTTTAATCAATTGAGCCTAGGTTTTCTAAAAAGCATCTAAGAGAATATAACGGTTTTGTTTTTATACACCATTACCTTCCTGTTAACGTGTAATTGAATGGCTTTGGAAAGTACAATTCTTTCTAAATCTCTCCCTTTAGATATGAAATCTTGAATGGAGTGCAAATGAGATACTTGTGTAATATTTTGGTCAATGATAGGCCCTGCGTCTAATTCTTCAGTTACATAATGACTGGTTGCTCCGATTATCTTAACCCCTCTTTCATAGGCAGAATGGTAAGGTTTCGCCCCAGGAAAAGCAGGTAAAAAGGAATGGTGGATGTTAATAATTTTATTTTTAAACGCATTAATTAGCTTAGGCGAAATTATTTGCATATACCTGGCGAGTACAATGCACTCCACTTGGTGCTTTTCTAATAATTTTAGCTGCTCATTTTCTGCATGGGCCTTTGTTTCTTTAGTTACAGGGACATGGTAAAAAGGAATGTCAAATCGCTTTGCAATGGTCTCTAGATCTTTGTGATTACTTAATATAAAGGGAATCTCAATATTTAATTCTTTGGATTGGTAACGCGCAAGTATGTCGTATAAGCAGTGATCATATTTAGAGACAAATAAGGCCATTTTGGGCCGATCTTCTTGGCTGAATAATTCAAAATTCAGATCAAATTTATTAGCAATTAATCCTTTAAAGTCTTCTGTAAATAATTCATGGGTGTATTTTTTACCCACAAACTCACATTCTAATCTCATAAAAAACAATTTATTCTCTCGATCTACATACTGATCTATATAAAGAATGTTTCCTTTATTTTGATGAATGAAATTTGTGACTCCAGCAATAATTCCTTTTTGATCAGGACAATTGATATTTAAAATAAACTTGGACATAACCGGTAAATTTGGCGTTAAAATTAGTTCCTTTTTAAAGAAAGGAAAAGAAAAACCCTCGAATCTCACAAAATGAGACCCGAGGGTTGAAAAAAACCGAACAATTATTATGGTTAGAAGCTGTAAATTGCGGCTATAATTAATGTTGAAAGGCTATCTGTTGCTCCGTCTGCATTAGAATAAAACTGTCCTGAAGCAGTGTCTAAGCGTAATTCTGGTTTAATTATTAGGTTTCCAGAAGTGTAACTACCTGTTAGGGTAAAAGAAGTGTTATCTCCTTCTCCGCTGATAGATCCAATTGCACCTAATCCATCTTCAGAAAATGCTTCATAACGTGCTCCTAGTGCAAAGCTGTCAGAAAAAGAGTATTGAGGATATAAAGCTACACCTGAAAACTCAACATCATTATCGTTACTAAAGCTAGTAGCATTAATGCCTAGGTATAAGCTTTCTGTGATGTTGAATCCACCTGTAAAGTCAATTTGAGAAACTCCATCTGTACCTCCTCCAAGGTAGTTGATGTATTGACCGTATAAGCCTAGTTGTGCTCCAAACATATAGTCATCACTAATTGGCTGAGACTCGGTCATGTCTGTCGTATTTAATACCCCTAACATAACGGATACATCTTCGCTTACTGTAAAATCAGCCTTGATCCCGGTATGAGAGAAAGGTCCGTAAGAGAACATATAAGAAGTTGAGTAGTTAAAGTTGGCTGCGGGAGAGATTACTTCATATCCTAGAAAGGTATTGAAGTTACCTAAAGTTAAGGTAAAGCTATCACTAAAGTTATAGTAAGCATAGAGTTGGTTCACAATATTTGCAGATCCAGTAGATTCAAAAACTGCATCCGCTCCTCGAGGACCAAAAACTAAATCTGCTACAAATCCAGATTTTTCACCTTCATAGGAAAGAATCACATTAGCCATACCTAAAGAAAATCCATTTAGGTCTGCAAAAGAAGTGTTTGGTGCATATTCGCTGCTTCTGTAGTAAGTGTCAATAGATCCAGAAATACTTAGTTTTGGTTCTTCTACAGTGGTTTCCTCTTCTTGTGCAAAAATCATTGTACTTGCAAAAAGGGATAGTGATAATAAGGTTGTTTTAAATAATTTCATAATATAATTTTTAATAATTAATTGTTGGTTTAATGTTGATTCATTCTAAAGTCTGCGTATGCATCCATACCGTGTTCAGCAAGGTCAAGTCCTTTGAGTTCTTCTTCTTTATCTACTCGGAGACCTATTGTGGCTTTTATTGGAAGTAAGATAGCTAAGGAACAAACTACACTGAATGCACCTACTATACCTACACCTGCTAATTGAATTAAAAACTGATCAAAGCTAGCCATTGCTCCAAAGATACCTACGGCTAAAGTCCCCCAGATTCCACAGATTAAATGAACTGCAACAGCTCCGACAGGATCATCTAAACGAAGTTTATCAATAAAAGCAACCCCTAAAACAATGATTACACCTGCGATGGTACCGATTAGTACAGCATCCATAGGCGCCATTTGATCTGCTCCTGCTGTGATTCCGACAAGACCTCCTAGTACACCGTTCATAAACATGGTTAAATCGAAGTTTTTATAGAGAATATTTGAGAAAATTGCAGATGAAACCCCTCCTGCAGCAGCCGCTAAACAAGTAGTAACTAAAGTAAGAGAAGTCAATTCTGGGTCTGCAGATAATACAGAACCACCGTTAAATCCAAACCAACCTAACCAAAGTATTAATACTCCAGCAGCTGCTAAAGGTAAGTTGTGCCCAGGGATGGCTAAAGGTTTTCCGTTTTTGTCGAATCGACCAATTCTTGCGCCTAACAAAAAGATGGCTACAAGTGCTGCCCAACCTCCCACAGAGTGAACTAGGGTTGATCCAGCAAAATCATAAAAGCCCATTCCGTCTAGGAAACCGCCTCCCCATTTCCATGCACCAATAATTGGGTATACTAATCCAACATATATAATGGAGAAAATCATAAATGAAGTTAGTTTAATTCTTTCAGCAACTGCTCCAGATACGATTGTGGCGGCAGTAGCAGCGAACATCCCTTGAAACAAGAAATCTGTCCACCAGGTATATCCGCCATCTGCATAGGCGGTTGTCATTCCGTTTTCAGGGGCAGCTATACCAAACCCTGCAAATTTAAAAAACCCAGCAGCTCCCTCTTCAAAGCCTGGGTACATTAAGTTAAAACCTCCGATGGCGTATAGTAAAAGACCAGCAGTGATTATAAAAAAGTTCTTAAATAAGATATTGATGGTGTTTTTTTGCCGAGTAAGACCTATTTCTAAAAAAGAAAAGCCAAGGTGCATAAAAAATACCAAAGCTGTACAGATCATCATCCATACATTGTTAGCGGTAAAAAGTGCTGTAGATTCCATAATAATTGTAATATATAAGATTGTTTTAATTGTTAGTTTAGTGTTGAACCACCTCGTTCCCCTGTCCGAACGCGAACAGCCTCTTCTACGGGTAGAATAAATATTTTTCCATCTCCAACTTTATCTGTTGCTCCTGCGTCAACAATTGCTTTGATGGTTCTATCAACAAAATCATCATTTACCACGATAGAAATATATCGACGTTGAATGTCTGAAGTACTGTAACTGATTCCACGATATACGTGACCTTGCTTTTCATTTCCGATACCGGTAACGTCCCAGTAACTAAAAAAGTTAACCTCTACGGCGTGTAGGGCATCTCGAACATCGGCAAATTTTGACTTGCGAATGATGGCTTCAATTTTTTTCATAATAAAATGATTGTTTATAATTATGCTGCTAAATTAACTTTGAAAAACAAAACACATCAACATTTGTTGGGGTTAAAATCAATTTTTATCATATAATTAAAATTTACCCCCCTATTTTTAGGGGGTATCAAAAAAAATATAATAAATTTTATGAATATAGGGTATGTCGCCTTTATTTAATGGAGAATTAACGGGTTAGGCTTAATCCCAAGAGTAAAAGCAGGATTCCGAATAATATATTGGCGACAAAATAAAGTAATGGATAAAAGAAATCTCCCCCTTTAATAAGATTGACAATGTCTAAAGCAAAACTTGAAAAAGTAGTGAGTCCCCCACAGAAACCAACAACGAACAATAAATAAATTTCTTCCTTGGCAATGTTAAATCTAGATAGGTATCCTACAAATGCGCCAATTAGAAAACAACCTAAAAGATTGGCAAACAATGTTCCTAAAGGGAATAATGAATTAAATGTTTTGGCGTAAAGGCTAATCAGGTATCGCAGGCAGCATCCTGTACCACCTCCTAAAAAAACCCATATAAGTGATTTGTAATCCATTAGTTTATTGGTAAGAGTAAAAGCGTTTCCCAGTCCAAAGGATTACTTTTATTAAGTTTATCTATTTTATTAAGTTGAATAGCTGGGTAGGTTTGGGTGTGGCTATTTAGGCTATCCATGAGTATATCCCAACTTTTTTAAGGTGGGTAGGTGATCCTTTATGTATAAGCGCTATGTTTTTTCCACCTTTATACTTACGACATTTTATTTTATCATTATGAGTATTGTGATAACGATTTGTTGCAACAGCGGCCCTCCAATGAATTTTTTTATCTCCTAAACTTGGATATAAAACAAAAGGGGCGTTTAAGGTGGGGATCCCTTTCTTATTCATAAAGGATATTATTTGTTCATGACCTATTTTAACATCCTTATCCAAATTGTCCCAATTACTTTTTCCTTCTGTCATAATATAATAGGTCATTGCTTGTTCAGTTTGTCCTATATATTCATATCTATGTTGTTTGTATTGCTTTGGAATTGAATCAACTAATTGCAACATCCTTCTTCTAGACAGAGTTTTTATTTCTGCAAAGAAGCTTGGATTCGCCAGAAGATAAAGCTTTCCTAAAAAATCAACTTCAAAAGAATGATTTAATTCAATTTCAGATTCATTTGCTGAAAAAAACCATTGTTCTTTTATTGAAAAAAATTTATTTGTGTCTATAAATAATGATAACGAGTCCTTTCCTAATCCTATATTTTTGTTAATTAACCAGTTATTTAATAAGGGTAGCTCTTTGTCTTTTTTTAAATTAAGAAAAGAAGGTCTTAGATTTTTCTTTTGAAAACCCTTATAGCTAACCATGGGAAGGTTAACTTCTTTTATGTAGTTGACCTTATAAGAATTTGGTTGATGCTTAATGGCTAAAATTCCAAAAAGGAAAAGGAAAAACAAAAGCCCTAATAAAGTCTTAATTAAATGGACCATTTTTATTATTTAGTGTACAAAAACCTTAATCATAAATAAAGCAATAATGGCCAATATAAATCCAATTAGTATTTTATATGTCCCTGCATAATGAACCTTATGACCTTTAGCATCCTTTCTATACATTAAAATAATTAAGCTAGTAAAGCCTATCACAAATAAAGCAGCAAATATCAATTGTCCAGATGAAAACATGTTTAATTTTTTATCTAAATTAGGCATAATACATTACACTAATCAAAAAAAATATGATACAAAAAGAAATAGACGCTGTAAAAACATTCCATGAGGCCTTTAATATTGCAAATGCGGAGTTTCCTACCACAGATCTACCCGAAAAAGTGAAAGAGTTAAGGTTTAATTTAATGGCTGAAGAGAACGAAGAATATTTAGCTGCAGCGAAAGAAAATGATCTGGTTGAGGTAGCTGATGCTTTAGGAGATATGCTTTATATATTGTGTGGAACAATTTTATCCCATGGTATGCAACATAAAATTGAAGAGGTCTTTAATGAAATTCAGCGTTCTAATATGAGTAAACTTGGAGATGACGGACAGCCCATTTATAGAGAAGATGGAAAAGTCATGAAAGGTCCAAACTATTTTAAACCTAATATAGCTAAAATTTTATCCGATTAGTTTTGATCAACTTTTACTCTCCAACCGTAAGCGTCATCAGATAAATTATATTGAATATTCATAATTTTTTCTTTTATGGTCTCCGCGTAAGAGTCGTCTACAGCATCTATACGATGGTGTTTACCTTTATGTCCTATACCGTTTATGCTACTAATTACTACAGCTGTACCTGCACCGAATACTTCTTTAAGACTTCCGTTTTGATGTGCAGATATTATCTCATCTACCTTAATAGGTCTTTCTTCCACAGCGATACCGTTGTCTTTAGCTATTTGAAGAACACTCTTACGGGTAATTCCATCTAAAATAGTGTCCGTTGTTGGCGCAGTGATTAGAGTATCATTGATTCTAAAGAAGACATTCATTGTTCCAGACTCCTCAAGGTATTCATGAGTGCTCGCATCTGTCCAGATGATTTGTTGATACCCTTCCTTAAGAGCTAATTGGGTAGGGTAAAAGGATGCAGCATAATTTCCCGCAGCTTTTGCATAACCTACACCGCCGTTTGCTGCGCGAGAGAATTTTTCAGAAACCAATACATTTACTTCACCACTGTAATAAGCGTTTACGGGTGCACAAATTATGATGAATTTATAGCGATTAGAGGCAGAAGCACTAACACCAGGTTGATTGGCAAATACAAAAGGACGTATGTACAAGGAATTTCCCTTTCCAGGCTGTATCCAATTAGTATCCATTGCCAAAAGTTTTGTGAGTCCTTCCATGAAGTTTTCCTTGGGGAATTCAGGAATGGCTAAACGCTTGGCAGATTTGTTTATTCTAGTATGATTATCTTCGGGCCTAAACAAGAAAATATCTCCTTTATCATCTTTGTAGGCTTTCATTCCTTCAAAAACAGCTTGACCATAATGAAAAACGCTACTCGATGGATCCATTTGTAGGGGCTGATAAGGAATAATTCTGGAGTCAATCCATTCACCATCCACATAGTCGCAAACATACATATGGTCTGTAAAAATTTCTCCAAACTTTAGATTTTCAAAATCTACTTCATTTATTTTAGAGGAGGTAACGCGCTCTATTTTCATTATTACTGTACTTGTCAATTCTACTAACTAAATTAATACTTAAAATTAGTTTTAGATCAATTCATCTTAATTAATTGTATCTATTAAACCTTTTTTTAAAACTTTTCATCAAAGACTTTATAAAACTGTCTTATTTTCGTTTTAGTTATGAAAAAAATAAAGAAAAGGCAATACAAAACATCAGATGGAAGTCCAACCCTGTATATGGAGGCTTTTGATGAATACTATCATTCTAAGCATGGGGCAATTCAAGAGGCAAATTATGTTTATTTAGAGAAGGGTTTAGTTTATTGGATGTTACAATCCCCCCAAAAAAGGAATGCACCATTTTTGAGATGGGATTTGGCACTGGACTTAATGCTATCTTAACAGCTGAAGTAGCCAAGACCCAAAAAAAACAAATCCACTATCATACCATTGAGGCCTATCCACTTACTTCAAAAGAATTGAATGATGTAGGTTATTCAGATTTTTTATCGACAGAATTAGCAGCTTTATTTAGTCAAGTCCATCAGGTGGAGTGGGAGGTTAGCCAAAAGATAAGTGACTTTTTTTATCTTAAAAAGTACCAGACTCTTTTAAATGAGTTTTCTTCTTATCAAAAATATGATATTATCTACTATGATGCTTTTGGGGCAAGAACGCAACCCGAGCTTTGGGAGGATGAATGTTTTCCCTCTTTAATTCAAAGTTTAAACCCAGGGGGCGTTTTTGTTACCTATTCCGCAAAGGGTTCTGTTAGAAGGGCTTTGACAAGTCTAGGCTTATCTGTTTCATTAATACCTGGGCCTCCAGGAAAAAGAGAAATGATCCGTGCAATTAAACCGCATTTATAGTATTTTTGACAAAAAAAATGAAGCTATTAATTACGGGAGCCACGGGTCTTGTGGGATCTATTTTGGTTAAAAAAGCAGTTGAGGCTGGACACCAAATTCACTTTTTAAGTACAAGAATAAATAAAACAGCAGACCAGTCTCTAGGGAAAGGATTTTATTGGAATCCCCAAACAGGAGAAATTGATATGGCTTGTTTTAATGGGGTAGAGACAATTATTCATCTCGCTGGGGCAAGTATTTCTCAAAGATGGACCTCTAAAAATAAAAAGGAAATTATGGATAGTAGGGTCTTAGGTACCCGTCTTTTGGTCAATTCTATAGCCTCTCTCAAAGGAGATCATCAAGTAAAACAAGTTATAGGTGCTTCTGCTATTGGTATCTATCCATCCTCTGAAACAACCCTTTATAACGAATCATATCTACCGAAGGCAGACTCTTTTCTTGAACAAGTAGTTTTAGCTTGGGAAAATGAGCAAGAGGGTTTCATCTCCAATAAAATATCGCTTTGTAAATTAAGAATTGGTCTTGTTTTGACCGCAAAGGGTGGGGTGTTAGCTCCAATGAAGATACCCACATCTTTAGGTTTAGGAGCAGCTTTTGGTCATGGGAAACAAGTACAATCCTGGATTCATATTGATGATTTAGTTCAAATCATATTGAATGCTGTAGACCAACGATGGTCTGGGGTTTACAACGCAGTTAGTCCAAATCCGGTGACTCAAAAAGAATTCTCCAAGAGTCTGGCTAAAGCAATGAGTCGCCCCTTCTTTTTACCTCCAGTCCCTAAATTTTTAATTCGTTTAGTAGCTGGTGAAATGAGTACTTTGGTTTTTAATAGTCAAAACGTAAGTGCTTCAAAATTAACTGACAAAGGATACCAGTTTATTTATCCTGATCTTTTACCTGCGATGAAATCATTGCTATAAACTATTTTTTTTATGACATTTTGACAACTTTAACAAAATGGCAGTACTTTTGCTCTCGCAAATAAAAATCATCTATGAGTACCGATAAAGAACCAAAAAACACGGAAGCAAAAAAGAAGGCGACTAAAAAAACTCCTACCAAGAAGAAACCTTCCAAAGTAGAAGTGCAATTAGAAGAGACAAATACAGCCTTAGCAGAAGAAAAAGACAAGTTTTTGCGATTGTTTGCGGAATTCGAAAATTATAAAAAAAGAACTTCTAAAGAAAGAATTGAGCTATTTAAAACGGCTGGACAAGAAGTGATCCATAGCCTTTTACCTGTGTTAGATGACTTTTCTAGGGCACTGAAAGAAGCAGACAAGCTAGAAGATAATAGTGTTTTTGAAGGTTTTAGATTGATTAGTAATAAATTAAATGAATCGTTAAAGAGTAAAGGGCTGACCTTGGTTGAGGTTAAACCAGGAGATTTATTTGATGCCGAAATTCATGAGGCGATCACTCAAATTCCGGCAGGAGAAGATCAATCAGGGAAAATTATTGATATCACTGAGCAAGGATACCAATTAGGAGAAAAAATTATCCGCTACCCAAAAGTAGTGGTAGGTCAATAAAGGATTATGAAAGAAGATTTTTACGACATACTAGGTGTATCAAAAGGAGCTTCCGCATCCGAAATAAAAAAAGCCTACAGGAAAAAAGCCATTCAATATCATCCGGATAAAAACCCCGGGGATGAAACTGCTGAATTAAATTTCAAAAAGGCTGCTGAAGCCTATGAAATACTAAGCGATTCTAACAAAAAGGCAAAGTATGATCAGTATGGTCATGCTGCTTTTGAAGGGGTCAAGGCTTTGGCGGTGGTGGAATGAATATGGATGATATTTTTAGCCAATTTGGAGATGTTTTTGGGGGTGCCTTTGGAGGTGGCTTTGGTGGTTTTGGAGGTAGAAGCCAAGGAAGAAATAAGGGAACTAATCTTCGAATAAGGGTGAAACTCACGCTCGAAGAAATTCTTAATGGAGTTGAAAAGAAAGTTAAGGTTAGCAGAAAAGTTCAAGCTAAAGATGTGCGTTATTCTACTTGTAGTCAATGCGGTGGAAACGGTCAGGTTATGCGTGTGACCAACACGATTTTGGGTCGAATGCAAACTGCTGCTACTTGTCCTGCTTGTCAAGGAAGCGGACAAAGTATTTCTCATCGTCCTAAAGGGAGTGATGCGCAAGGAATGATTATGGAAGAAGAAACCGTAAGTATTAAAATTCCTGCTGGAGTAGAGGATGGGATGCAACTCAAGGTTAGTGGAAAGGGTAATGCCTCTGCAGGTAACGGTATTTCTGGTGATCTAATTGTTTTAATTGAAGAGCATCCTCATGAACAATTTATTAGAGAAGGCAACCATTTACATTATGATCTTTATATTTCTTTTTCAGAAGCAGCATTAGGTGTAGCAAAGGAAGTACAATTAGTAAACGGAAAGGTTAGGATAAAACTGGAACCCGGAATACAGGCAGGGAAAACGTTAAGATTGAGAGGAAAAGGTATGCCAGATATTAATGGATATGGTAAAGGAGATTTATTAGTGCATATTAACGTATGGACCCCTAAAACGCTAAATCGCGAGCAGAAACAGTTTTTCCAAAGGATGATTGAAGATGATAATTTCATCCCAAATCCTCAGAAATCTGATAAATCATTTTTTGAAAAAGTGAAGGACATGTTTAGTTAATTTTTTTGTCAATAAAATTTCTGTATATTTGAAATGCACTTATGTGCAATTTTTCTTTTTCATAGCAATTTTTTCCCATCCTTGTTTCGATAAGGGTGGGTTTTGTTTTTAACCCTTTTTTTAGCCTATATTTGATAGAATAAATTTTCTAAAAGAAAATAAGACGATTAGGTTTTACAAAAAACTTCTTAAACATGTCTATTTTATGGGCATCATCCTATTAGCAGGTAAAGAGGTTCTTATTAGCGATTAAAAATTAATATTTTATGTCAGTTATTTTAATCATTGAGGACGAAGAGCCCATAAGGAGAGTTCTCAAACGTATTTTACTTGAAGAAAATAATGATTTTACCATTCACGAAGCTGATCATGGGGAGCTTGGAATTGACATGCTCAACAAACAAGAATTTGATTTGGTTCTTTGTGATATTAAGATGCCAAAGAAAGATGGTTTAGAAGTGCTACAAGAAGCTAAAAGTATTGGAATTACTACCCCATTTATTATGTTAACAGGTCATGGTAATATACAAACTGCGGTAGAAGCCATGAAGCTTGGAGCGTATGATTTTATTCCTTAAGCTCGCGATTTAAATCGTTTGCTTATTTCTGTCCGTAATGCCTTGGAATCAAAAAATTTAGTTGTTGAAAATCGTCGATTAAAGAAAAGAATAGCCAAGCGCTATGAGATGATCGGTAATTCTTCTGGTTTACAAGTGGTTTTAGAAATGATAAATAAAGTTGCCCCAACACAAGCTCGAGTTTTAATTACAGGACCCAACGGTACGGGAAAAGAATTGGTAGCACATCAAATTCACCAAAAGAGTGACCGGAATAAACAGACACTTGTAGAGGTTAATTGCGCCGCCATCCCTGCTGAACTTATTGAAAGTGAATTATTTGGCCATGTAAAAGGTTCTTTTACCTCTGCGGTAAAAGACAGAAAAGGTAAATTTGAAGCAGCTAATCAAGGCACACTTTTTTTGGATGAAATAGGGGATTTAAGTCTAAGCGCACAAGCGAAAGTATTGCGTGCTTTACAAGAAAATAAAATTCAACGCGTTGGGAGTGATAAAGATGTAACTGTTGATGTTAGAATATTAGCTGCCACGAATAAAGATTTAAAAAAAGAAATTGAGGCAGGTAGATTTAGAGAGGATCTATATCATAGATTAGCCGTTATTGTAATTGAAGTCCCTTCTCTAAAAAACCGAGTAGAAGATATACCTTTGTTGTGCGAACATTTTATCCATCAGATTGCTCAAAAAGATGGTCTTCCGTTAAAGACGATAAAACCAGCAGCCATAAAAGAACTCCAAAATTATCCTTGGACAGGTAATATTAGAGAACTCAGAAATGTCATTGAAAGACTTATGATCTTGGGGGATAACCCAATTTCTAAAAATAACATTCAACAATTTGCATCTAAATAATATGAAGTTAAAATATATTCTCCCTGTTTTTTTATGTTTTGTGTCTGTAAAAGCGCAAACAGAAATTGAACCCACTATAGAAAAGATTTATAAATCCGCTTTGCTAGAAGGACAGAGTTATCCTTGGTTAGCACATTTGTCTAACCAAATAGGAGGAAGACTTTCAGGGTCATTAAACGCACAGAGGGCCGTGGAATGGGGCAAAGAGGAATTAGACGCAATGGGATTAGACCGTGTTTGGTTACAACCTGTCATGGTTCCAAAATGGATAAGAGGTACCTTTGAGTATGCCAATATAGAAAGCAGTCCTGGAAATACAATTAATGTTCCAGTTTGCGCACTTGGAGGTTCTGTCGCAACGCCTTTATCTGGGATTCGTGCAGAAGTGATAGAGGTTCAGAGTTTTGAGGAGTTAAATGCACTGTCAAAAGACCAAGTAAAAGGTAAAATAGTTTTTTATAATCGCCCCATGCAAGCGGATTTAATCAATACCTTTTCTGCTTATTCTGGTTGTGTTGATCAAAGATTTAGTGGTGCCGAAGAAGCAGCAAAAATGGGCGCAGTTGGAGTGATTGTAAGATCAATGAATTTGAGATTAGATGATTATCCCCACACAGGTTCAATGAGCTATGGCGATCTACCCTTAAAGAAGCGAATTCCTGCCGCAGCTATTAGTACGAATGGCGCTGAACTTTTAA
Source organism: Flavobacteriaceae bacterium (assembly GCA_038143595.1). Taxonomy (GTDB): domain Bacteria; phylum Bacteroidota; class Bacteroidia; order Flavobacteriales; family Flavobacteriaceae; genus Arcticimaribacter. Next base: position 298,964 of record JAYQME010000001.1, read on the forward strand.
GTTCTATGTTGTCTTTAAATAAAAACCTGAAATTCTATTTAAAACAAAACTGTAAAAACCTTCCTGATGTACAATCTTATAATGTTATAGGGGAGATTAAGGCGGCTAAATATCCAGAAGAAATCATGGTAGTTGGGGGGCACCTAGATTCATGGGATTTAGGAGATGGTTCACACGATGATGGCGCAGGTATTGTTCAATCTATGGAAGTACTTAGGATATTTAAGAATATAGGATATCGACCAAAAAGGACTTTACGGGTCGTATTATATATGAACGAAGAAAACGGTCAAAAGGGTGCGGCAAAATATACTGAGCTTGCTAAAAAAAATAAAGAAAATCATGTGTTTGCTTTAGAATCAGATGCGGGTGGTTTTTCTCCTCGTGGTTTTTCTATCGATACTACGCCAGAAAAATTAGCAACAATTCAAAGTTGGGAATCATATTTTGAACCTTATTTGATCCATCTTTTTGTTAAAGGAGGGAGTGGTGCAGATATAGCACCGTTAAAAACATCAGACAATGTACTTGCAGGTTTACGTCCAGATTCACAAAGGTATTTTGACTTCCATCATGCTGCCAATGATACTTTTGATGCGATCAACAAAAGAGAACTTGAGCTTGGAGCTGCAACCATGGCTTCTATGGTTTTTTTAATCGATCATTTTAAATTATAAATATTTGATAAAGCTAAGTCAATACACCAAGGAGTTTCGCTATAATTTAAACTTATCGTATCCCGTAATTCTTGGACTTTTAGGGCATACGATCGTTCAGTTAGTGGACAATATTATGGTAGGTCAGTTAGGAACAACTGAATTGGCTGCAGTTTCTTTAGGGAATAGTTTTGTCTTTATCGCCATGTCATTAGGGATTGGTTTTTCCACTGCTTTAACCCCCCTTGTTGCACAAGCCGATGGTGCAAAAGATAAAGGAGCCGCACAACGTGTACTTTCTCATGGTATTGTTTTGTGTGTGTTTCTGGGGATAGTATTATTTTTATCCGTTTTTGGCGCACGTAAGTTCATGTATAATATGGGACAGCCGGATGAGGTTGTTGAATTAGCCTTTCCTTATTTACGTTGGGTAGCGGCTTCGTTAATACCATTAATTATTTTTCAAGCGTTTAAGCAGTTTGCCGATGGGCTATCGCGTACACGCCCTGCCATGTACGCCACTGTGCTTTCAAACTTACTAAATGTAGGATTGAATTATGTGCTCATTTTTGGTTATTTTGGTTTTCCTTCAATGGGTGTAGAAGGCGCTGCTATTGGAACAATGATTGCGAGAACAGCCGCTGTAATTTTTATTCTTTTATATATCCAATTTCATCCATTATTTAGGGGTTATGTTCTTCGTATACGTTTTAAGAATTTACGCTTATCGTTATTCAAAAGAATTATTCAGTTAGGTCTTCCATCGGCACTTCAAATGTTTTTTGAGGTTTCATTTTTTACCATTGCTATATGGATGTCAGGTATTTTGGGTAAAAATTCACAGGCAGCCAATCAAATAGTACTCAACCTTTCTGCAATGACATTTATGTTTGCGATGGGTCTTGGCGTAGTGGCCATGATTAGGGTAGGAAACCAGCTTGGGATGAAAGCTTATAAAGATTTGAGAAGGATAGCTATTTCTCTCTTCTTGTTAATCACAATTTTTGATATGTTTTTTTGCTTCATTTTCTTAAAGTTCAATGAACAATTGCCTTGGATTTATTTAGAAGATTTAGGAGTAAATACTCCTCAAGACACCCTAGAAGTAGTGAAAATAGCTGCAGGTTTACTTTTAGTTTCAGGTTTTTTCCAAATTACAGACGGTTTACAAGCTGTTATTTTGGGTGCGCTGCGGGGTATTCAAGATGTTAATATACCCACGGCATTAACCTTTATTTCCTATGGAATTGTAGGTTTACCGGTTTCCTATTATTTAGGCTTACACACCCCATTAAAAGCAATGGGAATTTGGATTGGTTTACTTACAGGTTTAAGTACTTCTGCCTTTTTGTTATTTTTACGCTTTCAACACCAAACTAAAAAACTCTTAAAATCATAATCATGGAAGTACCTAAATTTTTAATTGCCGATAATTCTTCGCTCCAGGACGAGTTATTTGTTTTACATACAGCTTACCCTCGTTTCTTATTAAATGTGTCTAATGATGATATTCTATGGTTAGAAGAGTTTAGTCAAGATGATAAAATAGAGTTAGAAAAAGTTACGCAGGAACTAATTGAAGAAGCGCTAGTTTTTTTGATAGTGAAATAGAAAATATGGAGTAATGCTTGAGCAGCTTTTAGCTTGGGATAAGTCCCTTTTCTTAGTATTAAATCTTATGGGTTCAACAACTTATGACCCCTTATGGTTGTGGTTTAGTGAAAAATCAACAAACGCAGTTGTCTACCTTTCGTTTGTTGTAATTTATGGCATTAAAAAGGGCTGGAAGTCTGCTTTTTACCTTTTGCTCATCGCCTCACTATTGGTTGGGGTAACTGATCAAGTAACAAATTTATTTAAGGATGGTTTTGGGCGATTACGACCTTGTTATACTCCAGAAATTCAAGATATTATGCGTTTAGTAAAAGCGAGTTGCGGTGGACAATTTGGTTTCTTTTCTGGACATGCTTCCAATTCGTTTGCCTTAGCGATGTTTTTTAGCAGGGTCTTTCAACGTCAAAAATGGATTATGCCAATGCTGCTTATTTTTGCAGCATTTATAGCCTACAGTCGAGTTTATATTGGTGTCCACTATCCTTTAGATATTCTATGCGGAAGTATCCTAGGTACAGTCAACGCTTTTGTCTTTTATTGGGTAATAAGTAAGATGTCCTATAAATATTTACCCAATTTCTAATGTATTTCTTTTAATAGTTCTGGGTATGCTTTTTGAAACTTTCTTAACCTAGGGATAGATACACTTTGTACGTAAGGATTATCTGGATTTCGTTTTTCATAATCCTGATGATATTCTTCAGCAAAGTAAAATTTTTCTATAGGCTTCACCTCAGTTACAATTTCATTATTAAAAATCTGCTTTTCTTTTAAAAGGGCAATATAATTTTGAATCATCTCTCTTTCTGCATCTGAACTATAAAATGCAATCGAACGATATTGTGATCCTCTATCCGGTCCTTGTCTATTGGGAGTAGTCGGATCGTGCGAACCAAAAAACACCTGAAGTAAGGTACCAAAAGACACTGCCTTAGGATCGTAATGAATTTCAACGGCCTCTGCGTGTCCTGTTCTTCCTGTTCCGATTTGGTTATAGTTTGGGTTGATGGTTTCCCCTCCAGCATACCCAGAATAAACTTCATGGACGCCATTCACACTTTCATAAATGGCTTCGACACACCAAAAACAACCTCCCGCAAAATAGGCTTTGGCTAAATCCTTTTGTTCGTTCTTTGGAGGCTCCCAAATGGGTTTTTTACGATCGGTAGGTGGTGTACTTGATATACAAGTTTGTAAGCTAATAACACTAAAGAGGGTGAAAAGTACTTTCATTTTTATTTATTTTTTTAGCTGATTTATGTCGGTTTAAAGCAAATAATGAATTAGCCAAAATAGTAAATCTTTATTTAAAATAAGGCTATCCAAGAGAACAAAGATGTTTTCTTATTTGTGTAGCCTAGTTAGAATGAGTAGTTCGATCACTTAGTAGTTACCTGGCTAGTAAACTCTATATTGGTTTACCTACAATGCTATGTTAATTAATTCTCTATAAGTTATTTGCTTATACAGTATGATCGCAGTTCATCATCCATTGAAGACCAAATCGATCTTTAAGCTGTCCATAAGTAGCATTCCAAAATTGTTTTTCTAATGGCATAATAATTTCACCCCCTTCGGCTAAACGAATGAAAGCATTTTTCATCTTATTTAAATCTTTATAATTTAAACTTATATGAATATTTGGATTAGGACTAAGTGGAGCGTCTGCACTATCCGCAAACATAGCAATTGTTGTTTCTTCAAAGATTAGTTCGGCATGAACAACCCAATCTTTTTGATGGGGTTGGTGGGGCATTGGACTACTGTCGTAGGTTTTTATTTCTCCGTGTTCTATGCCAAGTGCTTTAGTGTAGAAGGTTATGGCCTCTCTTGCTTGGCCATTGAATATAAAATAAGGGTGTAAAATCATAATTCAGTAGGTTGGGTTTAGTTTTTAATTCTCTTGGGTCTAGGTTTAAATTCACCACCACAATTGGGGCAAATATGATTGAGTTTTTTTTCTACACAGTTTTTACAAAAAGTACATTCATAGGAACAGATAAAAGCTTCCTCACTTTCAAGAGAAAGGGGTGTTTTACATTTCTCACAAAAGTTTTTCATCATTAGCATAACTTATCTTTTAGGTAATTGTATTATTCTAAAATACTGTCGTCCAATCCAACTATTATGGACATCATCCCAAGTGCTGTTATGTCTGAAGTCTGCTATTTTAGCTGTTGTTACCCCCCAGGTGGCAGCACTAATTAAATATTCCTTTTCAGTGACATTTTTCGGTAATTTTGAGGTTTCGTAATTCGTGTATAAGTACAGTTGAATTCCACCAATTTTTTTGGCTACTTCCTGAAAAAATAAAGAAGATACTTGATGGTCAGCATGATCATTAGTGTTAATCTTTAGATTAGTATCCGCTAAATGAATTTCTATATTTTCGTTAAGCTGTTCTTTTAAAATGAGTTCTTTAAGGGTGTTTTCTAAATCTTTTCGATCTCTGTAAATAGTACTTTGGTCAATTGTTGGCAGGTCTGTACTTTTCCCTTCATAAAGTTTTTTTAAGGAATTAAAAGAGTGCAGTTTATACCCCGATCCAAGGCCATTACCATCGGGTATTCTTAATAAATAAATGACACAGTTTCTGTATTGATAACGTAGGATCTTATGACTAGCTAGTTGAACATAAGAACGTTCCATTTCAGCACCAAGACCAGCGCCTGATGTATAGGTATTTGAAATAAAACGCACGGCAGCTAGGCTTCCTTTTTCACGTGCTAAATAATAGGCATCATTACCCATGCCCATACCTGCGTCTCCTGCTGTTGTATGAACAATAACTGTTTTATCTTCTTTGTTTTTAATGCTTTCATATACATTAGGGTTCATAAAGAGTTGCCAGTCATCTTGATGTGCAGACACAAAAAAACGAGTAGATTGTCCATACATTGAAATGCAAAACAAACCAATTAATAAAAACAATATTCTGACATTGAACATATCAATGAATTTATACTTAAATATATTCAATTTATTTTTAAACTCTTTTATGTGGCTGTCTTATTGAGGGTGATAGCGACATCAATTAAAGCCAAGTGTGAGTATGCTTGAGGAAAATTTCCGAGTAGACGTTTTGTTTTAAAGTCTAAATCTTCGCTAAATAATCCTAGGTGATTACTGTAGCTGAGTAATTGGTCAAATAAAACTTTAGCTTTTTCTTCTTCTCCGATTTTATATAAACTATTAATAAACCAGAATGTGCAGACAGTAAAAGAAGAGGTTGGTGTACCAAAGTCATCTTTGTTTTTGTATCTAAAAAGTAAACCTTCAAAAGATAATTCTTGTTCAGTTGCTTTAACTGTTTTAATATAACGTTCATCTAAGGCATCAATAAAGCCATATTGTTCCATCAACAGAACCGAAGCATCTAATGCATCACTTCCGTAAAATTGAGTGTAAGCTTTCACAGTAGGATTCCAAGCTTTTTCATGAATGTCATTTTTGATTTCTTCTCTTAAGCTTTTCCACTTTTCTTTGTCTTTACCCAAAAAATCAGCAATTTTAATGGCGCGATCTATGGCCACCCAGCACAGTACTTTTGAAAAGGTAAAATGCTTGTTTTCTTCTCTTATCTCCCAAATACCTTTATCTGGTAAATTCCAATTATTGTTGACTATCCATACAATATTCTTTACAATAGACCACAATTCTTCTTTTTTCTCAAAGAGTAACGGAAACTCAATAAGTTCAACATGTATAGCATCCATAAGGATTCCATAGATGTCATTTTGTTTTTGCTTGTAGGCAGCGTTTCCTATTCTAACGGGTCGGGAATTTTCATATCCACTTAAATGGTCTAAAAGGACTTCTGTCAGTTCCTTTTCCTTATTTATACCATACATAATTTGGATTTTTTCGTCTGTTTCGGGGATTAGATCAATGATATAATCAATAAAACTTTTAACTATTTTTTTATGACCCAATTTTGAAATTACACGAATAACCATGGAGGAATCTCGAATCCAACAAAAGCGATAATCCCAGTTACGAACTTCTCCTATTGATTCAGGGAGAGAGGTAGTCGCTGCAGCTAAAATAGCACCCGTTTTATCGTAAGTAAGGAGTTTTAATGTCATCGCACTTCGTAAAATAATGTCATTATAATATTTATAGGTGGGCGTTTTATCACACCAATTCATCCAATACAACTTTGTTCTTTCAAACTCAAGCATGCAGCTTTCTAAGTTAGGTAATTGTAATTTTTCGTTGTAGGAGATGGTAAAAAAAGCAGCTTGAGATAAGGTGATAGGAGCTCCATTTAGAATATCTTCTTTAGGTAAATTAGAATACAAATAAAGAGTATCATAATTGTCATGATCGTATACACTTACAATAAAATCCTTCTTTGTATATGAAAATGTTTTTGCAGCGGCATATTCAAGGGCAGGGTGATAGTCAATTGAAAGCTTTGGGATACCAAAAAGGGGACGAATAATTCTAATAACTTCAGGTGGGGTATAATATAGATTTATTTCATTTTTATACCTAGGCATAAAATCAATCACCTCAAAACCAGACGTTTCATTTGTAAATACTGTTCGAAGGATATTAGTGTTTTTGATATAAGCCTGTTTTATTTTGTAATGGGCAAGGTTTTTAATTAAAAAACAACCTCCTTTTTTGTCATCTAGGATTTTTGCAAAAACACTAGGGGAATCAAATTGTGGAAGACAAAGCCAGTCAATTGAAGTATCCTCATTTATTAATGCTGCAGATTTACAATTTCCTATTATTCCATAATTTAAGTTTTCGCTCATAAGAATCTATTTTTTAAAAATTTACCTTAGGTATATAAACATAGTAATACCCCCTTCACACTAAATTATGTCAAAATATATAATCGTTTCGAATAGACTTCCCGTAAAAATCGAAAAACTCAATAATCAATGGAATTTCACCCCTACTTCTGGAGGATTAGCAACAGGACTTAAGTCAGTTCACGAAAATGGTAAATCTGTATGGATTGGATGGGCTGGAATAAGTTCAGAAGAAATTGAAGAAAATGACTACAAAGTCCTAGCAAAAGAATTAAAACACCAAAATTATAAGCCTATACCCTTATCCGAGAATGAGATTGATGACTTTTACTTGGGGTTATCCAATAAATGTATTTGGCCACTATTTCATTATTTTAAACAGTATGTAGAATTTGAAGAAGCGCAATGGGCGTCTTACGTAGAAGTAAATCAAAAGTTTGCAGATGCAATTATCGATGAAATTGATGAGGGCGATAAGGTATGGATTCATGATTATCAATTATTGCTTGTTCCAGAGATGGTTAAATCTGTTCGTAAAGATGTAACCATTGGTTTTTTCTACATATTCCATTCCCCTCGTTTGAGATTTTCAGAATCTTTCCAAAGCGCGATGAAATATTAAATGGTATGCTTGGAGCAGACCTAATCGGTTTTCATACCTATGATTATCAGCGCCATTTTATTAGTTCCGTTAAAAGGCATCTACACCTTCAAGTGAATTATAATGTAGTAAAGCAAGCGGAGCGCGAAATCATAGTAGATACATTTCCTATGGGTATAGACTTTGATAAATTTGAAAGTACGGCTATCAAACACAAAGCTGTTACAGAAGAAAATTTTTCTGCTTTCAGGACTGAATTAGAACGACATAAAGCCCTTAATGAAGGAAAGATTATTCTTTCTATCGATCGCTTAGATTACTCAAAAGGTGTAATCAACAGAATCAAATCTTTTGAATATTTTCTCGAAACCTATCCAGAGTATCAAGAAAAAGTTAGATTAGTTATGGTGTCTGTACCCTCTAGGACCAACGTATCTCATTATAAAAAACTCAAAAGAGATACAGATGAAATAATTGGAAGGGTTAATGGTAAATTCGCTACAGTAAATTGGACTCCAATTTGGTATTATTATCGCTCTTTTGATTTTGAGGATTTAATTGATTTTTACTGTTTATCCGATGTCGCTATGGTCACTCCTTTACGAGATGGTATGAATTTAGTGGCAAAAGAATATTTAGCCACCCGTATAGATAATAAGGGTGTTTTAATTTTAAGTGAATTAGCAGGAGCTTCGAAAGAACTTCATCAATCGCTCATCGTTAATCCTTTTGATATTAAAAGCTTATCAGCTTCTATTTATGAAGCCATTAATATGCCAGCACAAGAGCAAGAAGAGCGTAATCTAGAGCTAAGAGAACGAATTAAAAGGTATAATGTTACTTTTTGGTCAAATAACTTCTTGGAGAGATTATCTTCAATTGATATTAATTCTCATTTACATAAAACAATAAAAGTCAACGCCAAGATCAATACCAATATCATCAATAAATTTAATGCAGCAAAAAAGAAACTATTTCTTTTAGATTATGACGGGACATTGGTGAAGTTTCACAAAATGCGAAATAAAGCACTACCTAGTCAACAGGTTATTAATTTGATTGATCAGTTGAGTAAGGATGAGTCTAATCATCTTGTCATTATTAGTGGAAGGCCCATGTCCTTTTTAGAAAATGTATTTAACACTAATAAAATCACCTTAGTAGCAGAGCACGGTCATTTTTTAAAGCATGCTCAATCTGAGAAATGGATAGACAAGCACCCTACTAATAATGATTGGATGATGCACATACTTCCAATTTTCCAGCAGTTTACAGATAACACTCCTGGGACTCTTATCGAAAAAAAGAAGAATTCTTTGGTGTGGCATTACCGAAAAACAGATCCAGAACTTGGTATAAAAAAAGCAGAAGAATTGAAAACAGTTCTTTCTAGTATGATTTCAAATGAAATTAGCATTATGAAAGGTAATAAGGTCATAGAAGTGATACCTGCTGGAATCAATAAAGGAATTGCAGCTTTGGAGCTTTATTCAAATGATAATTACGACTTTGTCTTTGTCGCAGGAGATGATGTTACAGATGAAGATATGTTTTTAAAACTACCCGCCGATATTCATTCAATCAAAATAGGTCATCAGCAAACATCAGCTAAATATACTGTGAGCGATTCAGATCAATTAATTGATATTTTAACTAACTTTAAAACTAATTAGCTATGAAAAAAGGATTCACTGCAGGCAACTTTGATATACTCCACCCTGGATATATCCAGTTATTCAAAGAATGTAAAGCTCATTGTGATTATTTCACTATCCTACTGCAAACAGACCCCTCCATTGAGCGTCCAGAAAAGCTTAAGCCCATCCTTTCTACAGAAGAACGTATTGAACAATTAAAAGCGAATATTTATATCGATGAAGTCTTGATCTATACTTATGAAAAAGATTTATTGAGGTTGATCCAAGACCATAATTTTGATATAAGATTTTTAGGAGATGATTATGTGGGAAGGTCATTTACAGGGGATCAATTTAATATCCCAATTCATTTTGTAAGCCGTGATCATGGATGGAGTACCACAAAATTCAAAAATATTATTGCTGAAAGTTTAAAGAATAGGGATCTTAAAGGCTAAATGCCCATCGGTATTTCATTTATGCTAAAAATAGCTGGTCTAAAAATAAAGCCACTCCATCATCGATATTAGATGGGCAAACTTCATTGGCTACTTTAAGGACTTCTTCTTTTGCATTAGAAACAGCAATACCTAGACCTACCTTCTCAATTAGTGTGCTATCATTATAGTTATCCCCAAAAGCTACAACATTATTCATTTTAGTTTCTGGATATTTTTGGTCTAGCAATAAAGAAAGTGCAGAAGCTTTATCCTGTTTTATGTGGCAGACTTCTATATAAGTACTTTTAGAACGATAGGCATTTATTTCATCTTTATGAAGTTGTAACTTTTGATATAATACTTCAATTTCTTTTTCTGCTCCCATGCACATTACTTTGTGTGCACTAATCTTGCGTTTTTTCCATTGGTTTAAGGTTTCTTTAAGCGGTAAAATTTCAGGAGTGATTTTAGTGTTATGGGCTTCTCTTTTCGCCCAGTAGTCATTTTGAGGGACTACCAATTCATCCCGATGATAAAGGCTTAAGTGAATAGAAGTTTGAGCAACATATTCTGAGAGTTGCTCAAGAATAGTAAATGGTAACTCTTGACTAAATAGAATTTCATTTTCGGCAAGAATAAGACTTCCATTGTAGGCAATTAAGGGGTGCTCCTCAATTTGTAACTCTTTTTGTAACTTCTTCAAAGACTTTGGCATCCTCGAAGAGATAAGTATCATAGGGAATTGTTCTTTAAGTTTTTTAAAAACCATGATGGTTTTTTGAGAGAGTTCTCTATTCTTATCAAGCAATGTTCCGTCGATATCAGAACATATAAGTTGGTAATTATTCGGATTCATTATGTATAAATGCTGCCCATTCCTTTGCGTAAGTGTCCCAGGAATATTGCTTTTTTTTTTGTTTTTTAAGTTTTGACGATAGGTGTCATTATTCTCTACTTCTAAAATTTTTTCTATTCCTTGACTTATTGCTTTTTCAGAAATTTCACAAATCACTCCCGTTTTATCTTTGATTATCGGTTCTTTAAGTCCAGGATGATTAGTAACCAAAAGGGGGTTTCATAATGATAAGCTGTTGCTACCACACCACTTTGGGTAGCTGTTTTGTATGGAAGTATAACTGCTTTTACAACTGAAAAGTAATAGGCTATTTCTTCTTCAAGCACATATCTATTTATCAATTTCACTCGGTCACTTAGACGATTCAATTTAATTATAGATTCATACTTTTTTAAATCTTCATAAGCTTCACCTACGACTAAAAGTTTTTTGTTAGGGTGATCTATCATTGCTTTTATTAAAAGGTCTAATCCTTTATAAGGTCTAATCAATCCAAAGAACAATAGGTAATCTTTATCCAGCTTCAATTTAAGTTTATTCTTTGCTTTTTTTAAGTCTAGCTTTGGAGGCAATCCTGTATTTATTGGATGCATTTTGCCCCACACAGCCTTTTGGGTGTCTTTTTTTATTTCCATCGCTACATAATCAGATAGTGTAGTGAATATATTAATGCAATCCAAAAACTTCCTTGTTAAATAGCTATCCCAGGGTTTAGGTTCATGTGCTCGCCAATTATCTACCAAAGCAACTTTTTCTATCCGTGTGTCTAATTGTTTTGCTACTGATATCCAACAGGGAGCTAAAAAAGGTGTCCAATATCTAAATATAACTGCTTTGGGTTGAAGTTGATTAATTTTTTTAGCCAGGGATTTCCATTGAAACGGGTTATAGGCATGTATATTTCTATGAACCGCATAACCTTCGGGGATTGTTTCATTTGAAAATTGTGTTTTTCCAGGAAAAATAATTGAGGGGTAAAGTTGGGTAAAAGTCCATAATTCTACCTGGTAACCTTCATTTTTTAGAGATTTTGCTAGCGCATGCTGTGTGTCTGCAATTCCACCTCTGTAAGGATAAGCTGGGCCCAAAAGTAGAAAGTCAACTTTTTTGATGGAGGTCATTTAGGATACAATTAATGCCTTTTTTGGAATGGAAAAATACATCCAACCGGCAGCTCCTAAACTAAGCACAAAATAAAGTGTTAGTCCTAAGGTTAGGCTTATGTTTAGAGACCAATTCCCTCCTTGTGTAAGTTGTAGTACCAAGACTAAACCAATAATTGATCGGATAATTTCAAAAATACTAGCCCATTTGTGACCATCCATTAGAGAGGTAAAACCAAAAACACCCGTAAAGATGAGAAGTCCATAGGCAATTTTAGCCGATAGTCCTAGCGTGCCAAAGGAACTTAAGAACAAAAAGATAAATAGGTTTAAAGCTGTGAAATGAAATATAGCGATTAGCTTGTGGTTTAATGTGTATTCAGGAGCATACTTTTGTAGCTCAAATACATTTTCAACGGTAGGGCGAGGAAATCGTTTAGCTACATCTTCAGGACGCCAACCAGTGGGCATAAACCATAGTCTCAATTTATCTTTCCATTTTTTGGTGTACCAAGCGTCTTTGGCTAATCCCCAGTTGTGTTGAAAATTAATGAGAACAGGATTCCATGTTTGTACTGGCTTTAAAGTTCCATAAACACAAGGTACATCTTCCATCTCTTCTTGAAAAGTTCCAAAAATGCGATCCCAAATACAGAAAATTGCAGATAGATTTTTATCCACATACTCTGGGTTGATTGCATGATGAACTCGGTGTTGAGAGGGAGTTACCAATATATATTCTACCCAACCCAACTTACCAATGTGGCGCGTATGGTACCAAAATTGGCCAAAAAGATGAAGTGGAGCGAGTAGGGTAATAATTTTATGAGGTACTCCTAATAATGCAGCTGGAAGTAGAAATAATGCTCCAAAACCAATCAGGCTAGAAATACTTTGACGTAAAGCACAAGCTAAATTAAATTCTTCACTGCTATGATGCACTATATGTCTATTCCAAAAGACATTTATTGAATGGTTAAGTCGGTGATTCCAGTAGCTGGCAAAATCAATACATATAAAAGCAATGAAATATAAAATTAAGTGCTCTTCTAGTTCTATTAGAGCTAATTTTTCTTTTAAAAAAGGGTAAGAGATTATGATTAATCCTACTCCGAAAACATCTTTAAGGATGTTGGTCATTCCCGAACTCAAGCTCGAGAGTGTATCCATTAGGCTATAAGTTTGTTTTTTTCCAGACCCCATACCATAGCTCTACTAGCACAAGGACCATAAATCCAGGGATGGCGATTAATAAGATATCAGCATACGTTTCCATTACCTCTTATTTTAAGGTAAGTTACGAATTATTTTTTTTCAATAAAGACCCATTGACCACTCTTAATCATAGGTTCGGCTTGCTTGAATTTTAATGTTTTATTTTCACCCGAAACGGTATGTTTAACAGTTACCCTATCATTTCTTCCAATTTTGGGCATTTCTCGAGTAATGGTCTCTACGACTTGACGTTGTTGTCCGCCAGCTCCAGCTCCAATTGAACGTTGTTTTGCTGCTAATTCCTCTGTGTTTAATACATCATCTTTAGTGGTTTTAAGCTGTGATGTTTTAGCAGGTCTTTTCGCCTCTTGAATTGAAGTGTTCTGAGAAGGTATACTTCCTTTTAGTAAGAAAGAAATTACTTCACGATTGAGTTGCCCTATCATGCTTTTGAATAATTCAAAAGCTTCAAATTTATAGATTAGTAGAGGATCTTTTTGCTCGTGCACTGCTAACTGAACGGATTGCTTCAGCTCATCCATTTTTCTGAGGTGATTTTTCCAAGCTTCATCAATAAGTGCTAAGGTGATGTTTCGTTCAAAGTCTTCTATCAGGTGTTTACCTTTAGTCTCATAAGCCCTTTGAAGGTGAGTAACTACATTAAGCGTTTTTGTCCCATCTGTAAACGGAACAACAATTTTTTCGTAATTATTACCCGGTCTTTCATACACGTTTTTAATTACAGGAAAGGTGAGAGTAGCATTAATTTCCCCTTTTTGCTTGTAATAATCAAAAGTGGTTTGATAAAGTTTATCAATGAGTTCAGGTTCTGTAATTTCTTGAAATTCATTTTCTAAAACGGGAGATGTAATAGAAAAAGTACTGATTACTTGGAACTCAAAATTTTTATAATCGTTAGTTGCTTTATTACTCAATACAATATCTTCACAAGTCTCGAAGAGCATATTGGCAATATCTACTTTTAGTCGATCTCCTTGAAGGGCATGCTTCCTTCTCTTGTAGATTACTTCTCTCTGAGCATTCATAACATCATCATACTCTAATAACCGTTTTCTTACGCCAAAGTTATTTTCTTCTACTTTCTTTTGAGCCCTTTCAATAGATTTAGTCATCATAGAATGCTGAATGACTTCTCCCTCTTCTAGACCCATTCTATCCATCACTTTAGCCACACGATCAGACCCAAAAAGACGCATTAAGTTATCTTCTAAAGAAACAAAAAACTGGGAGCTTCCAGGATCTCCTTGACGACCAGAACGACCTCTTAGCTGTCGGTCTACTCTTCTTGAATCGTGACGTTCAGTTCCCACAATGGCCAAACCACCTGCTGCTTTTACTTCTTCGGAAAGCTTAATATCTGTTCCCCTTCCTGCCATATTGGTTGCTATGGTCACCACACCTGGGTTCCCTGCTTCTGCCACAATATCCGCTTCCTTCTTGTGCAATTTTGCATTAAGGACGTTGTGTTTTACTTTTCGAATCGTAAGCATTTTACTTAATAATTCAGAAATTTCTACGGAAGTGGTTCCAATGAGTACTGGCCTTTTTTGTTGAGAAAGTTTTGTTACCTCCTCAATAACCGCATTATATTTTTCTCGCTTGGTCTTATAAATGAGATCATCTTCATCTTTTCTGGCTATGGGGCGATTTGTAGGAATCTCAACTACGTCTAGTTTATAGATTTCCCAAAATTCTCCTGCTTCTGTAATCGCTGTACCTGTCATCCCAGAGAGTTTATGGTACATACGGAAATAGTTTTGTAAAGTGATTGAAGCAAAGGTTTGAGTCGCTGCTTCAATTTTTACGTTTTCTTTAGCCTCAATAGCCTGATGTAATCCATCGGAATATCTTCGACCGTCCATAATTCGACCTGTTTGCTCATCTACGATCATTACCTTGTTGTCCATGACTACATATTCTGTGTCTTTTTCAAATAAGGTATAAGCTTTAAAAAGCTGATTCATTGTATGAATTCGCTCACTTTTTATCCCAAAATCTTTAAAGAGGACTTCTTTTTTAGCTGCTTCTTCTTCAGGTTTTAAATTTTCATTTTCAATTTTTGCAATCTCTGTTCCAATGTCAGGAAGTACAAAGAAGCCTTTGTCTTGAACACTTTCTGAAAGATATTCTACACCTTTGTCTGTTAATTCAATTGAATTATTTTTTTCATCAATAACAAAGTAGAGATCATTGTCAATGACATGCATTTCTCTATTGTTATCTTGCATATAAAAGTTTTCTGTTTTTTGGAGTAATTGTTTTACTCCTTCTTCACTTAAAAACTTAATTAATGCTTTGTTTTTAGGGAGCCCCCTGTATACGCGATATAATTGAATACCTCCTTCTTCATTATTACCTTCGGATATGTTCTTTTTGGCTTCCGCTAATAAACTGGTTAAAAAAGTACGTTGCTTTGTGTAAAGATCAGCAACTTTTGGTTTTAATTGATCAAATTCATGACGGTCACCTTCTGGAATTGGACCAGAAATAATGAGGGGGGTTCTTGCGTCATCAACTAAAACCGAATCTACCTCATCTACAATGGCATAATGATGTTTTGGCTGTACAAGGTCCTCTGGCGTATGAGACATATTGTCGCGTAAGTAATCGAATCCAAATTCATTGTTGGTTCCATAGGTAATGTCTGCTAGGTAGGCATTCCTTCTTGCTTCGCTATTAGGTTTATGATAGTCGATACAATCAACGCTTAACCCATGAAATTCAAATATTGGAGCCATCCAGGCACTATCTCTTTTGGCTAGGTAGTCATTTACCGTGACCAAATGAACTCCTTTTCCTGCAAGTGCATTAAGGTAAACAGGAAGCGTAGCGACAAGGGTTTTACCTTCTCCGGTTTGCATTTCTGCAATTTTCCCTTGGTGCATCGCTATCCCTCCAATTAATTGAACATCATAATGTATCATGTCCCAAGTGATGGCTTTTCCTGCAGCATCCCATTCATTTGCCCAAAGGGCTTTGTCTCCTTCTAAAGAG
Source organism: Flavobacteriaceae bacterium (assembly GCA_038143595.1). Classification (GTDB taxonomy): domain Bacteria; phylum Bacteroidota; class Bacteroidia; order Flavobacteriales; family Flavobacteriaceae; genus Arcticimaribacter. The sequence goes on from JAYQME010000001.1 coordinate 314,867, forward strand.
ACATAGTTTTTATCTTGCGAAAGAGAGCGATCAAATTCATTTGCGGTAACTTCTATTTGTTTGTTATGAACAAATCTACGGGCGGTTTCTTTAACAACTGCAAAGGCTTCTGGGAGTAAGGATAATAAAACCTTTTCGGTTTTATCTAGCGCTTCTTTCTCTAGTTCGTCTATTTGATTGTAGCGACTTTCACGTTCGTCAATATCTTCAAGTTCTTTAATCGCTTGCTTATGATCATTAATTTGCTGATCATATTCTGCTCTACCGATTTTAATTTTTTCTTTAAACTCGGAAGTTTTGGCGCGTAATTCGTCATGGCTCAGGGCTTCAAAGGAAGCGGCATGGCTTTTCACAGCATCGACAAGGGGTAGGATAGTCTTGAGATCTTTTTTGGTTTTATCACCCACAAAGATTTTCAAGAGATTATTTACAAAACTCATATTTCATTAGGCATTTACACTTCAAATGTAGTCAAAAAAAAAGCCTCTAACGAGACTTTATTTAATTTCAAAAATTAATATTCGTCTTCATTCCAAAGATAGTCTTCTTCTGAAGGGAAATCAGGCCATATTTCTTCAATAGATTCGTAAATGTCCCCTTCGTCTTCCATAGATTGGAGGTTCTCAACTACTTCTAGAGGGGCTCCGGTGCGAATCGAAAAATCAATAAGTTCATCTTTGCTTGCAGGCCAAGGTGCATCACTTAAATAAGAAGCTAATTCTAAAGTCCAATACATGATCTTTTTTTTGCAAAAATAAATGTTTCGAGCAAATGAGCAAGTAAATTAGCTACTTTCGATTAGGTTCCCACTTAATTTCTTCAACATTTAGATCCAATGAGAACTTTCTGGAGAGGGTAAATAAATAATCTGACAACCTATTTATGTAAAAAACAACCTCAGAATCTACCTCTGTAAGATCTTTTAATTCAGTAATGTACCGTTCTGCTCGTCTACATACGGATCTTGCTAAGTGGGTGTATGAAATCACTGGATGACCTCCAGGGATTACAAAATTTCTCAATGGGGGTAAACCTACTGTAATTAGATCTATTCTCTCCTCAAGATTGACCACATCAGAGAGGTTTATTTTCTGAATTAAAAATTGATCGCTATCATTGGCCAATTGAGAGCCTACAGTCATCAGATTTTTTTGTACTTCAATTAACTCCTCATTATGAACCGAAGTTATATTATCTCTAATGGCTCCTATCCAACTATTTAGCTCATCTATGGTTCCATAAGCTTTTATTCTTATATCGTGTTTGGGAACTCTTTTGCCAGAAAATAAACTTGTTGTTCCATCATCCCCTGTCCTTGTATAAACTTTCATCTCTCGCATTTAAATTTTTCTTTCTCTCTTCGTAGCGTTTTCGATAACTCTGCTTTTCTTTTTTTTTGGGATTAAACAGGAAGAATTTAATAAATAAGTAACCTATAATCAGACCAATAAGCCAAGAAATCGATTGCTTCATAGTACAAAATTACAACATTTTTTATGGCTTTGGGGAGATTAACTTAAAAAGCAGCTTTTTGCTTTAATCGTCCACTAATCGCCATACTTATCATAAGAATAAAAACGAGGATGGAAACCCTTGCAATTAAATCCCCATATCGGGTGTAAAAAGTTAGCTCATCGTTTAGTTCGATTTGACCTTTAAGCGCTCCCGTATAGGCATAAGGAAGTTCTTTTATTATTTCCCCTTTGGTGTTTATAAAAGCAGAAATACCTGTATTGGCAGATCTTGCTATTGCTCTTCTATTTTCAATGGCTCTGAGTCTTGCATAACTTAACAATTGTTTATGCCCTTGCGTGTTTCCCCACCAAGCATCGTTTGTAATAATACTCAGAAATTGCGCTCCCTTTAACACATACTCTGTTACAAAAGCTCCATAAATGGATTCATAACAGATGATTGGAGCTGTTTTAACTCCCTTGTGATTGGTAAATACAGTTCGCTTGTTCTGAATTCCTCTGGTAGCAATAGTTCCTCCAAAATCTAATAAGAAATCGCCTATAAGAGGTTCAAAAAATGTTTTGTAGGGCATATATTCCACCCCAACGACTAACTTAGACTTTTGATATACCTGATCTTGTGTTTTATTGTTGAACTGAAAAGCCGAATTGTATACATCATACCAACGGTTATTATTTAATCGATTCGCTGTTCGTGTAGGCGCAAGGTCTGAAGGGGGTAAAGTTTAAACGATTGTGCACCAGTTAACAAAGATAGGGTAGGGTACGGAGCTAAGAACTCTTTAATTGATTTTCTAAAAGCACCTTCTTCGTAATTCGATAAATTTAGTCCAGAACCTTCATCAAAATAACCTTCAGGTGTAATTAAATAATCTGTAGTCAAATCTAGAATAGGATGACTAATTTCCTCACATAGGGTAAGTAATTCTTTGTTTTTTAATTGATATTTTCCCTTGTAGGGATCTATATTGGGTTGAAGTACAATGACTTCTACCTTCTCTTTAGGTTCCTTTTGCTTTTTGTATAATGAAAGTGAAATCACTATTGGAATTGCAATCCATATAAGGTTAGGAACAAATCCCTTAACCGTTTCTTTTAGGGATCCGTTAAGTTGGTAATGGGAATACCACTTCAACGCAATGAAATTAATTAGTAACACCCATAGGGTGCCTCCAAAAACACCAGTAAATTCATACCATTGTATCCAATAAATATTTTCGGAAAAGACATTCCCAAGATTTAACCAAGGCCAGGAAAAATCCCAATTCAAGTGAAACTTTTCAAATGAAATCCAAAGGCTAATAAGTAATAATTGACTGCTTATTTTTGGGAGTCGGGTTAATGTCCATCTATATACGCTGATAATTAGCGCATAGAAACTACTATTACAAAGTATTGCAAAAACAGCCCCAAAGGCAGTTGCATTATAAATCCACCACGTGCTAATGATATTCCATATTAGGAAACTTATATAGCTATAAAAAAACACACGTAATCCTTTGCGATTAAGAGTAGACCGATTTATTTCTTCAATAGTAAAAAAAAGGGGTACTAGCGCAAAAAATATAAAAAATGAAAAACCATAGGTGGGCCAAGAAATGGCCAAAAGTAGTCCACTAATTAAGATTCGAGATAGGTTTGAATTCACTTTTAGTTGCTTATATTTAGAACAACAAAGTAAGTAAAAATCTATTTTCTTTTCCTTTTTTTGAACGAACTCATTTAAACTTTTTGAGATTAAGCCAAACTTAGAGGTTTTTAGTTCTATTGAGGGCTTTTTTTGAGTTGCCTACCAGGGCTAAGGAAAGGGAAAAATACAATAACAGGGATAAAAACAATCATTTTTTTGCAAATTGAAAAAGTTTAAATGAGTTCAACGTTATAAAAATTGTAATTTCGAGTTTTATTAGCATTTATGATTAAAAAAGCCATTCCTCATCTTTTTACTTTGTCCAACTTGTTATGTGGCTGCTTAGCAACTTTCTTTACCTTTTCACATCAATTTAATGCAGCTTTAATTTTTGTCTTTTTAGGTGTTTTTTTTGATTTCTTCGATGGTTTTTTTGCTCGTTTATTAAATGTAGAAAGTCAGCTAGGTGTTCAGTTAGATTCTATGGCGGATTTAATCACTAGTGGTTTGGTACCAGGTGTTTTAATGTATCAGTTGTTTTCCCTTTCAGGAGTTAAAACCATAGATTATACAGTCACTTTACTTCCAGATTTTCCTTTGGTATTTTCAATAGCCCCAATGGCCATATTGGGTTATAGTATTACTCTTGGTGCAGCGATTCGATTAGCAAAATTTAATTTGATTAAAGAATCTTTGCCCTATTTTAGGGGACTACCGGCCCCTGCCAATGCTTTAATGATTATGGGACTTCCTTTAATTCTTCGTCATCCTAACCTACTACAATACGATGCCTTATTAATGAACCCATTCACATTAAGTGTAATTTGTCTTATTTCTGTCTTTCTGATGAACATAGAAATGAGAATGTTTTCTTTGAAATTTACGGGCGGAATGAATGCATTATTATTCCCTGTATTTATTTTTATGATTAGTATTGGCCTTTTTATTATTTACGGCGCTACTGCTCTTTCAGGTATAATACTGATTTATATTGCTTTAAATGTGATAAAGAATTTATTTAAAATTTGATCTTTTTCTTTCTAAGCTCAAAATTCTGTCCCAAATATACTTTCCTTACCATTTCGTCCTTAGCCAATTCTTCTGGAGACCCGGCTTTAAGAATTTTACCTTCAAACATAAGATATGTTTTATCTGTAATGGCTAGCGTTTCTTGGACATTATGATCGGTAATTAGAATGCCAATATTTTTATTTTTTAAATGTGCAACTATGCGCTGTATGTCTTCAACGGCTACAGGGTCAACTCCCGCAAAGGGTTCGTCTAATAAAACAAATTTAGGATCTGTGGCCAAAGCTCTCGCAATTTCTGTTCTCCTTCGTTCTCCCCCAGATAAGAGATCTCCTCTGTTTTTTCTTATGCGGGTTAAGCCAAATTCTTCCAATAGTTCTTCCATTTTGTCTATCTGAGCCTGTTTATTCAGGGAAGTAAGTTGTAGTACACTTAAAATGTTATCTTCGACACTTAATTTTCTGAAAACAGAGGCCTCTTGTGCTAAATAACCGATCCCATTCTGTGCGCGTTTATACATAGGATAGGAGGTTATTTGTTCTTTATCTAAATAGATTTCTCCTCCGTTAGGTTTAACTAATCCTACAATCATGTAGAAAGAGGTTGTTTTTCCAGCACCATTTGGCCCTAATAATCCAACAATTTCTCCCTGGTTTACCTCCAATGAAATACCGCTAACTACTTTACGTCCTCGGTATGACTTTTCAATATTTAAAGCACTTAGCTTCATTTGTTTTTCTATTTGTTATCTAATGCGTCCCAGTATTCAAACGCTCTGCGTAAGTGGGGTATTACAATTGTTCCACCTACTAAGGTAGCGATTTCTAAACTTTCGATTACTGCAGCTTTTTCTACCTTGTTTTTATGACACTCTTCTAGATGATATCGGATACAATCATCACATCTTAAGACGGTAGAGGCCACCAGTCCCATAAGTTCTTTGGTGGCTACATCTAAGGTCCCCTTTTTATAGGTATTGGCATCTAAATTGAAAATTCGTTTAATTATTTTTGAGTTCTCACCCAATATTTTATCATTCATTTTAGAACGATAAGAATTAAAGTCATCGACTAAATCACTCATGTTTGTTTTGTTGTCTTTTGTATACAATTTTGGAAATTACAATACTCACTTCGTAAAGTATAAGGATCGGTATTGTAACTATTATTTGACTAGCAATATCTGGAGGGGTTATAATCGCAGAGATACTTAATACGATCACAATAGCAAACTTTCGGTTGTTTTTCAAAAAATCTGGCGTCACTAAGCCTATTTTAGTGAAAAAGTACATAAGAATAGGGAGTTCAAAAATAAATCCAGATGATAATACAGCTGCCCTTAATAAACTGATATAGCTGTCTAGATCAAAATCATTAAATACCTCATTACTTACCGTATAATTCCCCAGAAAATTAATGGACAAGGGAGTCACAATATAATATCCAAAAAGTACACCAAGAAAAAATAATAAGGAGGCGATGAAAATAAAACCTCTCGCGTTTTTTTTCTCATGCGTTAGTAATCCAGGACTAATAAAACGCCAAAATTCCATTAATATATAAGGGAATGAAATAATAAAGCCTGCTGTAACAGAGGTCCAAAGGTGGGCAGAAAATTGACCTGAAACTGATCTACTTTGAATTCTGAAAGGTAATTCACTAATACAAAAACTTGTTCCTTGCCCCATAAGTTGGGAGAGGTTACAAAATAATTTATAAGTAAAAAAGTCAGCTTTTTTAGGGCCGAAGATTAAGGTATCGAAAATAAAATCCTTGGCTATAAAAGCAAATGTACCTATAATAACAATGGCTAGAGAAGAACGAATTAAGTGCCAGCGTAGTTCCTCTAAATGCGAAAGAAAGGACATGTCATTTTCAGTACTCATCCGTTGATTCCTTCCTTAATTAAATCTAAAATATGCAAAACCCCTATATAATTTTTTTCCTCATCTACAACCACTAGATGGTTAATGGCATTGTTGTTTAAAATGGAAAGGGCTTCTACTGCTAACACATTTTCTTTTACTAAAATGGGATTGGGATTCATAATATCTTTAGCCGTTAAGGTATTGATGTTCTGATTTTCCTTTAACATTCGTCGTATATCACCATCGGTCACCATACCTTTAATACTTTTATTACTTAAAACAATCGTAGTTCCTAATCGTTTGGTCGTAATTTCATCAATAACTTCTATAACAGGGGTATTAGGGTTAACTGCAGGCGAAGCATTATCATTGACCATTTGCCCTACAGTTAAATATAGTTTTTTACCTAAAGCACCTCCAGGGTGGTGTTTAGCAAAATCTTTTTCACCAAAGTTTTTTAGTTTCAAAAGACAAACGGTTAAAGCATCTCCCATGGCAAGTTGTGCTGTTGTACTAGCAGTTGGAGCTAAATTATTTGGGCAAGCTTCTTTACTTACTGGCGTGTAGAGTAAATAATGAGATTCTTTGCCTAGATATCCCGTTTTATTCGCGGTCATACCGATTAATTTGTTTCCTCTATTTTTAATGTGCGGGACTAAGGTTTTTATTTCGGGAGATGTCCCACTTTTAGATATACAAAGGACGATATCATCGGCCAGTACAATTCCTAAATCTCCATGAATTGCATCTGCAGCGTGCATAAAAATCGCAGGCGTTCCTGTAGAATTCATAGAGGAAACAATCTTCATTGCAATGACTGCGCTTTTTCCAATTCCTGTGACGATAAGTCTACCTTTTGAGTGATGAACTAAATCAACTACCTGATAAAAAGAATCATCTAGGTGATTAATTAAATTTTCTACAGCCTTCGCTTCGATCGCTAGGGTTGTTTTGGCATGATCAATAATGAGTTTTTTGTCTAACAATTCTTAGGCGTTTGTATGGAAATTACTCTACTAAGTCTTATATTTAGTGATACAAATGTAAAATATTTGATTTAAAGCATTCATGTCTTTACCACAATTAACAGAAGAATTAAAGAAATATTTTGGCTTTTCAACATTTAAAGGTCAGCAACAAGAAATTATTCAACACGTTCTTGAAAGGAAGAACGCCTTTGTGATTATGCCTACAGGTGGAGGAAAGTCTTTGTGCTACCAGCTACCAGCTTTAATCAGCGAAGGAACAGCCATTGTAGTCTCTCCTTTAATTGCATTAATGAAAAATCAAGTAGATACTATTCGTGGAATATCCAATAAAGATGGAGTCGCTCATGTTTTAAACTCTTCTTTAACAAAGTCCGCTACTGAAAAAGTTAAGTCAGATATTTTAGAAGGGCACACAAAATTGTTATTTGTTGCACCCGAGTCATTATCAAAACAAGAGACTTTATCTTTTTTAAAGCAGGCAAAAATTTCATTTTTAGCCGTCGACGAAGCCCATTGTATTTCTGAATGGGGTCATGATTTTAGACCGGATTACAGGAATTTGAGGTATATGTTAGAGCAGATTGATCAAAACCTTCCTGTTATTGCCTTAACCGCTACAGCGACCCCAAAGGTACAGGAGGATATCATAAAAAATCTTAAGATTAACGATGCCCAAGTATTTAAATCTTCATTTAACAGACCCAACCTGTATTATGAGGTTCAACCTAAAACAGATCAGGTAGAATCAATGATTATAAGGTTTATTAAATAGCGGCCTGGTAAATCTGGAATCATATATTGTCTATAAGAAAAAAAGTTGAAGAATTAGCACAAATTCTTCAAGTTAATAGTATTAATGCTATTCCATATCATGCGGGATTAGATGCTAAAACAAGAGCGAATAATCAAGATGCCTTTTTAAAAGAAGAATGTGATGTGGTGGTTGCAACTATTGCCTTTGGTATGGGAATTGATAAACCCGATGTTCGTTTTGTTATCCACCACGATATTCCTAAAAGTATTGAAAGCTATTATCAAGAAACTGGTCGTGCAGGACGCGATGGGGGAGAAGGACATTGTCTTGCTTTTTATGCCTATAAGGACATAGAAAAGCTTGAAAAGTTTATGTCTGGTAAGCCTGTGGCTGAACAAGAAATTGGACTTGCGCTCTTAAATGAGATGGTTGCGTATGCAGAAACTTCTATTTCTAGGAGAAAATTTATTTTACATTATTTTGGAGAAGAATATGATCCTGAATTAAACGATTTAGAGAAAATGGATGATAATGTTCGTTTCCCTAAATCCAAAGTAGAGGCCAAAGAAGAGTTAATGATGTTATTGGAAGCCATAACTATGACCAGAGAACAGTTTAAATCTAAAGAGATTGTAAAAACCTTAGTCGGACAACATAATGCTATAATTAATAGCCATCATACAGCACAACTACCCATTTTTGGTAAAGGAAAAAATCAAAAAGAAGCATTTTGGATGGCTCTGATTCGGCAAGCTAATGTAGCAGGTTATATTACAAAAGACATAGAAACTTATGGTGTAATTCGTAAAACCCAAAAGGCCAAAGATTATCTTAATAACCCTGTCTCGTTTATGATGACAGAAGATCATTCATACAATACCATCACCAAAACAACTTCCGTAAATACTAAAGAGGTAGTCAACGACAAAGATTTAAAGTCTTTGCTATTACAACTTCGAAAGAAAGTTGCTGATCAAAACGAAGTTCCCCCTTATACTGTATTTCAAGAAAACTCAATAAATGACATGACCTTAAAATATCCATTTACAATGGAAGAGCTTATTAATGTCCATGGGGTTGGAGAAGGGAAGGCAAAAAGATATGGCAAGATTTTTTTAACACTAATCAAAAAATATGTAGAAGAAAATCAGATTACCCGGCCAGATGATCTAATCGTTAAAAGTACGGGAGCTAATTCTGGTTTAAAACTCTACATGATTCAAAGTGTTGATCGTAAACTACCGTTAGATGATATTGCGTCTGCCAAAGGAATGTCTATGTCTACCTTTATAGAAGAGATGGAAACTATTGTCTTTGCTGGAACCAAATTAAATATCAATTATTGGATCGATGAAATCTTAGATGAAGATCAACAAGAAGAGCTTCATGAGTATTTTATGGAGGCAGAATCGGATGAGATAACTACTGCTATAGAGGAATTTGAGGGAGATTACGAAGAAGAAGAAATTCGTTTATACCGAATCAAGTTTATGACGGAAGTCGCCAATTAAATCTCCTGTATTTAGATTCATTTCACTTATATTTGCAGCAAAAATAAAAGCAATGCAAGACGGGATCTACGCCAAATTCAACACCTCTAAAGGGGAAATCTTATTATCATTAACGTATCAGCAGACACCGGGTACAGTAGCTAACTTTATTGGGCTAGCAGAAGGAACTCAAAAAAATGATCATAAACCCGAAGGTGAGGGTTATTACAATGGGTTAAAATTTCATCGCGTAATTCCGGATTTTATGATTCAAGGGGGTTGTCCGCAAGGCTCAGGAATGGGAGGACCAGGATATCAGTTTGAAGATGAATTTCATCCCGAATTAAAACATGATAAACCTGGGGTTTTATCAATGGCTAATGCTGGTCCAGGGACTAACGGTAGTCAATTTTTTATTACTCACGGTGCCACACCTTGGCTAGATAACAAGCATACTGTTTTTGGTTTTGTTACGCAAGGACAAGAGGTTGTTGATGCTATTGCGCAGGATGATCTTATTGAAATGCTAGAAATCGTTAGAGTTGGTGCAGATGCTGAGGCGTTTGATGCCAATGAAACATTTGCAAATTTCGAAGAAAATAGACTCAAGCAAATTGAATCCCAAAAAGCAGCTCAAGCTGCTGCACTATCTGAAATCACAAAAGGATTTACTCAAACAGCGAGTGGGTTATTTTATCAAATTAATACAGAAGGTAGTGGGGAGAAGCCAACTACTGGAAACACAGTTAAGGTCCATTATAAGGGTGAGCTATTAGACGGAACAGTATTTGATTCTTCTTTTAAACGAAATGAACCAATCGAATTTAACTTAGGTGTTGGCCAGGTTATTCCTGGATGGGACGAAGGTATCGCCTTGCTAAATCAAGGAGCAAAGGCCACTTTTATAATTCCTTCAGATTTAGCCTACGGATCGGCAGGTGCAGGAGGAGTTATTCCACCGAATGCGACGTTAAAGTTTGAGGTTGAATTGGTTTCTTTCAAATAAAATAAGTTAAAATTTTATTTGGTTTTCCATTTAATACTACAGCCAATACTCGGGTATTGATTCTTAACTTTACGATTATTAATCAATAAATCTATGGCGTTTTGAAGGCTCTCTCCAGTTAAAGGAAAGTCGTTTCCTGGTCTAGATTCATCATATCGCCCCCTGTATACAAATTCTTTGTTAGAATTTATTAAGTAAAAGTCTGGGGTGCAAACTGCACGATAGTCTAGCGCTGTTTGTTGTGTTTTATCATAGAAATAAGGAAAATTAAATCCTTTTCTTTCTGCTAATTCCTTCATTTTATTAGGACCATCTTCTGGATAGTTAGTAGGATCATTACTAGAGATAGCGATTGTGTTGATACCTTTTGCCTTATTTAGATGCGCAAATTCTACAAAGTGATCGATTAGATGTATCACATATGGACAGTGATTACAAATAAAAACTATAATAGTTCCTTCAGACCCCATATGATTTTCTAAATGTTCAATTTGGTCATTACTTACATTGAACAAACTAAAAGAAGGAGCTTGCTCACCTAGCGTGATTTCTGTGGATTCTGTTAAGGCCATATTTTTTTATATCATAAAAATATGTAATTTAAAGGAAATATTTATTTGACTTATGAAAACAATGCAAGACTGGTTAGATGCTTACGCTGTAAGCCACCAAAATAAAACTAATAAAGCCATCCATTTTATTTGCGTCCCATTAATTGTCTTTTCTGTGGTTGGACTTTTCATGTCCATTCCCAATAATATACTTGTGCAACTTACAGGAATAGAATCATTCGTAATTTCTAATTGGGCGGTTGTAACATTGATTCCAATCATGTTTTTTTACCTGCGTTTATCTATAAAAATGGGTCTACTTATTTTGACTTTTCTGGTATTATGTATGTTGGGTAATATTCAGTTAGCAGAATTATCGGGATTTCCAATTTGGCAATCCTCTGTAGCAATTTTTGTTTTGGCTTGGATTGGACAATTTTATGGTCATAAATTAGAAGGACAAAAACCTTCCTTTTTTGATGATTTAAAATTCCTTTTAATAGGCCCAGCCTGGATTCTAGATGATATATTCTTTAAAAAATAAATTTGATAGCATTCGATAATTTTGAGGAGGTGGATTTTCGTGTGGGTACCATATGCGAAGTTGATGAATTTCCTGAAGCGATTAAATCATCCTTTCAGCTTACCATTGATTTTGGTCCCCTCGGGATACTTAAGTCATCTGCACAAATTACTACTCATTATAAGAAACTAGAGTTAATAGGACGACAAGTGGTAGCTGTCGTAAATTTTCCTATAAAAAAGATTGCTAATTTTTCAAGTCAATGTTTGGTGTTAGGTGCAACACAAGGAAATGATGTTTTTTTATTGGCACCAGAAACTGAGATTGAAAATGGTCAAGTAGTTAAATAACTACATCAAATCTGCATAGAAAATCATATTTGCGAATAGTTGTTTTGTACCTAACCAAAAAGCCCTAAAGTTGGTGTTATCTGTCATCAGTAAAATTGAACCGCGACCCTCATTTTTAACTTTAAAGGGTACGGAACCTTTCAATAATTCTAGCTGTGGTTTAGAAATGTACCCACTAAGTAAAGGTTCATTACTGTATTTAATAGGATTGTTATAGCTGTTTTTGTCAGGATTCATAAAGAGTCTTGAATTTCTGAATAGGGCAATTTTATTGTCTTCAATACCAAAATTGATAGGATGGGAGCGATCAATATCAGCCTCAAAAATGGCTCCTCCAATGGCTTGTGCTCCTTTAAATCTACCCCGGTTAACAAAAGATACCTCATCTGCAAACAGCTCTTTTTCTCTAAATTCCTCCGCTATAAGTTCATTCTCTTTGGCCCATTCTATGGCGTTTCTATAAGCGATTAAATGTCCTCCACTTTTTATCCAAGTTTTAATTTTATCGCTTGAATTATTTAAAAGTTTTCCTGTGTAACTTGGAATAACGAGGTGGGTGTATTTGTTGAGGTTCTTACTAGCCAAAGACCTCACATCTATTTTAGTAATGGGAATATGGTATTGCGTGTCCATCAAATGCCATATTTCTCCAGCGTCATAACTTCTGACACCCTCGCCAACAAGTAAAGCCACTTTAGGTAGTTTGAGAGACTCAAAGTTCCTAGATCCTAAATCGATTCCTTGGGTAAGTCCAGTTTTTACGCTTTGAATATTAAGTTGCGATGATTGAGCAACTTTCTGTACTAAGTCAAATAAATCGTTTTCGTTTATGGGTTGATTGCCTACTGGGATCATCAAGGTTCCATAATCATAGGATTTTCCTTCTAGAGAAAAAGGCTGTAAAGCTACCTTAACTCTCACACCTGCAGCTAATAATTGATGAATAGCTTTTGGTGTATAATATCCATGTCCTTCAAATAAATACGCATAGGCCGCTTTTTTTACTGCTGTAATCTCAGGTGATTCTAAAGATGTTACGGCTTCTCCAACTGAATTTAGATCTTTAGTTCTTAAGGTGTTTACATCAAAAGCATGGGACAAGGTCCAGGCCGAAACATCATAGAATAAGCTGTCCCTAAATTGTGTTTGTTCATTAAAGATGGCTTGCACTAATTTTTGCTTCTTTTGTGTTAAAGGGACTATGAAACTATGGGCCTTTGGAAAACGTTTTCCTTGTTTTTCTATATTTCTATTTAATCGATATACTTTTATTTTGTGTCTTAGCAATACCTCCAAGAGACGATAACTTGTGGAAGCATCTTTCTCGTTACCAAAGACAACTGCTTTGGTTTTGTTTTTTATTCCCTCTTGTCTTGCATTTTCATAAAACGAACGCTGGTAATCTAATAATTCTATTCTTAGTTCAGATGCCGCTTTAAGTGTAGATAAAGCTGTGGTGAATTGATTTTTTATCGTAAATGGAAATGTAAGAATACCATTGGTTGTCTCTTGCGCATGTCCTCTAGAGCTTGCTTGTTCAAATAAAATACCAATGCTACCATTTATATCTGGGTAAGTCGATCCTTTGCCATAGTAAAAATCGTCGTAGTCCTCTTCCGAATAGTATAACGATCCTATTTTATTTAAGGCCTTTTCATGATATTTTCCTATGGCAGCAGTGAGTTCTTGGTTCTTTTTTGGGGTTAGAGGATTGACCCTGGAAGGGATTCCAGGTTGAAAGAAAAAGGTTTCATTAGATCCCATCTCGTGATGATCAGTTAAGACATTGGGTAACCATTCGGTGAAACTTTTTATCCGGGCTTGTGACTCTTTAAGTTGCACGGGGAGCCAGTCACGGTTCATATCAAACCAGTAGTGATTTGTTCTTCCTCTTGGCCATACCTCGTTGTATTCTCTATCGTTTGGGTCTGATGTTATGTTTTGTGCTTTATGGGTATTGACCCATTGAGAAAAACGTTGTAAACCATCTGGATTAAAACTGGGGTCAAATAACAGGATGGTGTTTTCTAACAGGTTGATGACTTCTTGACTTTGTGAGGCTGCAAGATGATAAGCGACTAACATACTTGCGTTGGATCCACTAGGTTCATTTCCATGAATCGAAAACCCCTGATATACAACAACTGGCATCTTATCTGTAGATAAATTTTTACCAGAAGGCTCTGTTAATGCTATATGGGCTGTTTTTAATTCACCTATGTTATTGTGGTTTTCTGGACTTGTAATGGTCAGTAATAAAAGCGGACGATCCTCATATGTTTTGCCTCTGTTTTCAATTTTAATACGGTCAGAAGCCTTTGCGAGAGCACGCATATATTCTACTAATTTATCATGACTCACATGCCATTTTCCTACGGGGAAACCTAAAATCTCTTCTGGTGTTGGAATATCAGGATTATAATTTTGTTCTTTCGGAAGAAAATAATCTGCCTCTTGCTGAGCAAATAAGAGATGAGCAAAAATCAATAAGAATAAAAGTGAAATTACTTTTCATGCTTTTTAAGTTTATTGGACAAACCAATGTAAAAAAAAACCGTTTCATTGAGAAACGGTCTTTGTCTTTTTATTAAGATATTTAGATATCTTCAAAATTTAAATTGGTAAAATCTTCTGAATTACCATTACTTTCCGCATATTGTGGGGACTTTTCGTTATTGTAGTCCTTTTGATGACGTTCACTGATCACTTCTTTGCCTCTTTCGGAAATTACAAAATTCATTGTTTCTTCCAATATAGATTTAAACTCATGAAAATCTTCTTTATAGAGATAGATTTTGTGTTTTTTATAAAAGTAGCTTCCGTCGTCATTGGTGAATTTTTTACTCTCAGTTATGGTGAGGTAATAATCACTGGCCTTGGTCTCTCTTACATCAAAAAAATAGGTTCTTCTACCAGCACGTAATACTTTGGAGTAGATTTCTTCTTGTGATGATTCCATTTTTAATCCAATTTGTTTACTAATTAAGTAATTTTGTTTACCTAAATAGGGTTTATTACACAAATTTGCACTTTTTTATTAAACAAAACAAATATTTACTGGACTAAGCGCTTTGTTTTTCAGCTAATAGTTGGTAATGACCTCTTTTTTGAGAAGTTCTTCATGGGTGCCTTCTTGAACAATTTTACCTTCTTCTAAAACGATGATTTTATCAGCTTGTTTAACGGAAGAAATACGATGGCTTACAATACAAGTTGTTCTGTCTTTATTGTTTTGGGATAAATTATTTAGTATAGCTTCTTCTGTGTCAGCGTCTACAGCAGATAAACAGTCATCGAGTAACAAAATATCAGGTTGTTTAATCAGTGCCCTTGCAATAGAAATTCGTTGTATTTGTCCCCCAGAAAGTGTTACTCCTCTCTCCCCAAGGAGTGTTTCATAACCTTTAGAAAAACCCCTAATATTTTTATCTACAGAAGCATACTCGGCTGCGGACTTAATATCCGACATAGTTGCTTCTTCTTTTCCAAAACGGATATTTTCGGCAATACTTTCTGAAAACAGAAAAGGATTTTGAGGGACATACCCAATAACTTTTCTAAGTTTAGCTAATTGGTAGTTTGTGGTGCTTAAATTATCAATTTTAATTTCTCCCTCGCTAGGGTCATACAATCGCGTTATTAATTCTAGTAAGGTGGATTTTCCAGCACCTGTTTTTCCAATAATCCCTAAGGTTTGTCCATCCTCAAGCGAAAAGGAAATATTAGACAATGCCTTTATACCTGTATCAGGATAAGTAAAACTTACTTGATTAAAATCTATGGCTGCTTGCGTAATTTCTTTATCAGAGAGGCCGTCTTCTATTGAAGGGCGTTGCTTTAAAAAGGCATTAATCCTCTTTTGTGAAGCCTCAGCTTGTTGAACGATTGAAGTTACCCATCCTACTGTGGCAACAGGCCAAGTCAACATCGTCACATAGATTATAAACTCTGCCAATACGCCGATCTCTATTACTCCAGCTATATATTGTTGCCCACCTACATAGATGACCAGTAAATTGCTAATTCCTATTAGTAAGATCATCAAAGGAAAAAATAGCGCTTGTACTTTAGCAAGGGACACATTTTGATCTTTGCTTTCTATGGAAAGTGAAGCAAAATTCTCTTCAATTTTGGGCTGTAAGTTGTAGGATTTAATGATTCCGATACCGCTAAACGCTTCTTGAGAAAAGCTAGATAATTTAGCTAGTGTTTCTTGTACTTTGGTGCTTTTAATGTTAATGGCTTTACTTAGTTTGTAAATCGTAATAGATAATACAGGAAGAGGTAGAAGCGTATAAAGGGTTAGACTTGGTGCAATACTAATCATATAGCTGATCACAATAACAAAAAGCGCAATGGTATTAATGCTATACATAATGGCAGGGCCAAAATACATCCGCACCTTACTTACATCTTCACTAATTCTACTCATTAAATCACCCGTTCTATTTCTTTTGTAAAATGAGTTACACAATACCTGATAATGTTGATATACTTCATTCTTTAGGTCATATTCTATAAATCGAGATACATTTATAATGGTCTGACGCATTAAGAAAGTGAAAAAACCAGAAATTAAAGAGGCTGCAATGATTAATCCAATATTAACCAATAAAAGCTCTTGCATCTGGGAAGGGTCTTTTTCATTGCTGTTTAAATAATTTTCAATTGCTGTCATTGAGTTACCTACCAAACGGGGAGTGAACAAAGAAAAGATACGCGCTATAATGGTAATAATAATTCCTATCAGCAGTTTAGTCCGATAGTTGTAGAGGTATTTATTTAGGTATTGAAGTTCCTTCATAACAATGTGAAATCAAAGATAATCAATTGCTTAAGGGAAGCTAAAAAAAAGAAAAATAAAATCGATTCATTTCCCGAATGAATGCACTATTTTTGTCCTGAAATTAAAGTTCTTTGTTATATGTTAACACGCCGCCATATTCGTGTAAAAGTAATGCAAGCAATCTATGCTCACTATGCAGGTAATCATCTTTCCTTAAAGGAGGGAACCTCTGCGATTAATCAGAGTTGTAGAGATATGGATAAACTTTATTTCATTAATCTATCCCTTTTTAAATCGCTTTGGGAATTTGCTTCTGAACAGAACAAAATACAAAATACTAATCGAAGAAGTGACAATCCTGTAGAGACCTCTTATGGGGTCATCATTGCGCTATCTCCCTTGGCGCTTATTGCGAAGCATCCTTTTGTAGATAAAATGATTGCGGATTTAAAGATTAATATCTGGGAACTGGAATTTTGATTTATTCGATCCCTATACAACGAGATCGTTGCTAGTGATCTATTTAGAGAATATCAATCTTTACACAAAACCCTTCCAAATTTTAAATCACAACAAAAATTTTTAGTCAAGGTATTCAAGGAAATTATAGCTCCTAATGAGCGTTTGTATTTTTATATAGAAGATTTAAATATGCAATGGGTAGATGATTTACCAATCATTAACACTCATTTCCTTAAGCAATTAAGGAAATTAAGAGAAGAAGATCTCTCCTCTTTAAACTTTCCTAAAACCATTGAAAAATCTGAAGACATTCAATTTGGTATAGATTTATACGAAAAAGTTGTGGCCAACGAGGAAGAACTCCAAAAAGAATTTGAAGGGAAAACTCCTAATTGGGATCAAGAGCGTATTGCCACCCTAGATAATTTATTGATAAAAATTGCTTTGGCAGAATTAATTTATTGTCAAGATATACCTCCAAAAGTAACGCTAAATGAGTATTTAGAAATTGCCAAAGAATATTCTACCACCAAAGAGTAATCAATTTATTAATGGGGTTCTAGACAATCTTGTCAAAGAGTATGTTAAAAATGACCGTTTGAACAAAAAAGGTCGTGGCTTATTGGAATAATTTTCGCTATATTTGGCTTGGAAAAAAATAATTAATATTATGAAGAAATATTTCATTTTTACACTCGCTGCAATTGCATTAACCTTTACTGCTTGTGGAGAGAACTCAAACAAAAAAGATGCTCCTGCTACTGCAGTCGAAGCTTCTTCTGCTAAAGCCGTTTCTAACGCACCAGTGATGACTTTTGATAAAACCATGCACGACTTTGGAAATATCCAAGAGGGTCAACGCGTTGAAACATTATTTACATTTACTAACACAGGGAAATCAGATCTAGTGATTTCTGATGCGCGTGGTAGCTGTGGATGTACTGTACCTGAGTATCCTAAAAATTCACCAATCGCTCCTGGTGCAACAGGACAAATCCGTGTGAGTTTTGATTCAAGTAACAAACCTAACTTGCAGCAAAAAACAGTAACTATTTCTGCCAACACAGATACGGGTCGTGAAATGATCCAGATCAGAGCAATGGTTCAAGCAGACCCAGTTAGACAACAACAACGCGATGCAGCTGCGGCAGCTCGTTTACAAAACTAGTCAATGGATCAACTACCCTTTTTACTCTTAATGTTAGTGGTGTTTGTATTTTTCATCATACTACCACAACAACGTCGACAAAAAAAAGAGAAGAACTTTATGAAAGCTCTCTCAAAAGGCGATCGCGTGATCACTAAAAGTGGGATGCATGGTAAAATTGCAGAGTTGAATGATAAAGACGACACTTGTGTTGTCGAAACATTGGCCGGAAAAATCAAAATGGAGCGTACTGCTATTTCGCTAGAGTTGAGTAACAAACTCAATACGAAAGAAAAAAAGTAAGCCATTTTGTTTCCAAAACTTTTTTAAAACCAACTCGCTTGCGGGTTGGTTTTTTTATTTTTGCAAAAACAATTCGATGTACCATAGACTTATTAAGCCCTTCTTATTTTTCTTTGATCCAGAAAAAGTACATTACTTTTCGTTCTTTATGATCAAATTACTCTCTGCTATTCCAGGAGTACCTGCTCTAATAAGAAGCTTGTATCAAGTCAAGCATCCTAGCTTAGAACGCGAAGTTTTTGGTTTAAAGTTCCCTAATCCAGTAGGTCTTGCAGCAGGGTTTGATAAAAATGCTGTCTTGTATAAACAGTTGTCTAACTTTGTTGGTTTTATTGAAATTGGTACGCTTACGCCAAAAGGGCAAGCGGGTAACCCCAAGAAAAGACTCTTTCGTCTCATACAAGACGAAGCCATCATCAACCGTATGGGCTTTAATAACGAAGGCGTCGATGATGCGGTAAAACGACTAAAGAAAAATACTAACGTCCTTATCGGTGGGAATATTGGGAAGAATAAAATCACCCCTAACGAAGAAGCTGTCAACGATTATATCTACTGTTTTGAAGCTCTTTTTGATCATGTCGATTATTTTGTGGTCAATGTGAGTTCCCCCAACACCCCTAATCTAAGAGCCCTGCAAGACAAAGAACCATTGACACATTTACTCTCTACCCTTAAAGGGTTAAATGATCAAAAGAAGCAGCCTAAGCCCATTTTGCTTAAAATTGCTCCAGATTTGAGTGACGATCAATTGCTCGATATTATCGATATTGTAACTAGCGTTAAAATCGACGGACTAATTGCCACGAATACCACCCTAAGTAGAGAAGGTCTTCAATCTTCCCTTAAAGAAGAAATGGGTGGATTAAGTGGAAGACCATTAACAGACCGTAGCACTGAAGTCATTCGCTTTTTAGCACAAAAGAGTAAGAATGCTTTCCCCATCATAGGAGTAGGAGGGGTCCATAAACCGCAAGATGCCATTGACAAACTTGAAGCTGGAGCGGCCCTAGTACAACTCTATACCGGCTTTGTTTATGAAGGGCCAGCGGCTGTGCGGAATATTAATAAGGCTTTAATCGATCAATATTCTTAAGGAATCGGTTTCTAGTAAAAAAAAAGCCTGAAGTCTCCTTCAGGCTTTTTTATTTTAAAGTTAGGTTTAGTCAAAATAACTAAACGAATCTTCTGGTTTTATGGTTAAAAGCGTTTCATAAATCAAACGAATCACATTTTCAACATCTTCTTTTTGTACCATTTCTACTGTTGTATGCATATAACGTAAGGGAAGAGAGATCAAAGCCGAAGCAACTCCGCCATTACTGTAGGCAAAGGCATCTGTATCTGTTCCAGTAAAGCGAGAAGAGGCTAGACGTTGAAATGGAATCTCCTTCGCTTCAGCCGTGTCGAGTATTCTTTCGCGTAGCTTATTATGCACCGCAGGCGCGTAAGAAACCACTGGACCGTCCCCAATCTTTGTATGTCCTTGTTCCTTTTTGTTAATCATAGGAGTGGTGGTGTCATGGCAAACATCTGTTACAATGGCCAGATCGGGTTGAATGGTTTGGGTAATCATTTCCGCTCCGCGTAAACCTACTTCCTCTTGTACAGAATTGGTAATATATAGACCAAAAGGTAATTCCTTTTTGTTCTCTTTTAATAATCGCGCAACTTCTGCTATCATAAATCCACCGGCACGGTTATCTATGGCACGACAAACAAATTTGTTCTCGTTGAGGATATGAAACTGATCTGGATAAGTGATCACACAGCCTACATTTACGCCTAGTTCTTCTACTCCTTTTTTATCTTTTGCCCCTACATCGATAAAGATATTGTCGAGTTTAGGCGTTTCTTCCTTTCCAGATTTTCTAGTGTGAATGGCGGGCCATCCAAAAACCCCTTTTACAATCCCTTTTTTAGTGTGAATATTGACCCATTTAGATGGAGCGATTTGGTGATCACTTCCACCATTGCGGATCACATAGATTAATCCATCATCACTGATGTAATTAACATACCACGAAATCTCATCAGAGTGGCCTTCAATCACCACTTTAAAAGGGGCTTCTGGATTGATCACTCCTACAGCTGTTCCATAGGTGTCAGTGATAAAGGTATCCACATAGGGACGAAGGTAGTCCATCCATATTTTCTGCCCACTTGATTCATACCCTGTTGGGGCGGCGTTGTTGAGATATTCTTCTAAAAATTGAATTGATTTGTCATTAAGTACCTGCATAGTCTTTTTTATTACAAGGGCTAATTTAACATTATCTATCCAATTATGAACCGCAAAAATCGGTTTATCTTTTTAACTTTGCATGAAAAAAAAAATCTTTTTTCTATTCTTTTTAGTCCTTCTCTCGACTGCTTTTGCCCAGCAAACCGGAGAGGGGACACTATTATTAATAGAAGGTGATAGTATCCCACAATATGGGATTACTTTAAAAGAGGTAGTCGTTTTTCAGCCCCTGCGTTTTAAAACCAGAGAAGAACTTAAACGTTACATCTTATTAAGAAGAAGGGTCTTTAGAGTATATCCTTATGCAAAATTAGCGGCAGATCGACTCACGGTGCTCAATGATCGTTTAAATGAAATAGAATCTAAAAGAGGAAGAAAGAAATACTTAAAACGCTTAGAGAAATTCATTTATGAAGAATTTGAAGAAGAACTCAAAAAGTTATCCAAATCTCAAGGGCGTATCTTGATCAAATTGGTCCATCGACAAACTGGTTCGACCACCTTTGATCTGGTGAAAGAGCTACGCACAGGTTGGAAAGCTTTTGTCTATCAAACCACGGCTTCTTTATTTAGCCTTTTTTTAAAAGATCAATACAATCCAGAAGAGGTTTTAGAAGACTATCTAATCGAAGACATCTTACAGCGTGCTTTTGCCAATCAATACTTGATTGAACAACCCGCCGCAATCGATTATGATTTGAATGAGCTTTATTCTATTTGGAAGCAAAAGCAGTAAATACTTTTGTACTTATTGGCTTGTTTGGAAATAATTCTTTGTTTTATCTGAATTTTTTTTATCTTGTAAGTTCCTAGTAATTAGAGCATCCGTTCTTAGCTTACTGGGATAGCAAAAAAACTTCTAAATATTTTACTCACTAGTGTTGTGGGTGGAGAAAAAGCGTTTTATATTTGCACCCGCTAAGGGGTAATAGCTTTGGCAAACGATCTTTGAAAAAATAGAAAATGACAGCGTGTATCAAAGATACATGAAGAACAAAACCATTTTGAGACCTTTCAATTTACTTTAGTTGTAGACAAATTAAAACAAACTACAACGAAGAGTTTGATCCTGGCTCAGGATGAACGCTAGCGGCAGGCCTAACACATGCAAGTCGAGGGGTAACAGGGAGTGCTTGCACTCTGCTGACGACCGGCGCACGGGTGCGTAACGCGTATGCAACCTACCTTCTACAGGGGGATAGCCCAGAGAAATTTGGAATAATACCCCATACGATCTTTATTTGGCATCGAGTAAAGAAGAAAACTTTTGTGGTAGAAGATGGGCATGCGTCCTATTAGTTAGTTGGTGAGGTAACGGCTCACCAAGACTCCGATAGGTAGGGGCCCTGAGAGGGGGATCCCCCACACTGGTACTGAGACACGGACCAGACTCCTACGGGAGGCAGCAGTGAGGAATATTGGACAATGGGGGCAACCCTGATCCAGCCATGCCGCGTGCAGGAAGACTGCCCTATGGGTTGTAAACTGCTTTTATACAGGAAGAAACTGTGCTACGTGTAGCGCACTGACGGTACTGTAAGAATAAGGATCGGCTAACTCCGTGCCAGCAGCCGCGGTAATACGGAGGATCCAAGCGTTATCCGGAATCATTGGGTTTAAAGGGTCCGTAGGTGGTCTATTAAGTCAGAGGTGAAAGCCTATCGCTCAACGATAGAACTGCCTTTGATACTGATGGACTTGAGTTATTGTGAAGTAGTTAGAATATGTAGTGTAGCGGTGAAATGCATAGATATTACATAGAATACCGATTGCGAAGGCAGATTACTAACAATATACTGACACTGAGGGACGAAAGCGTGGGTAGCGAACAGGATTAGATACCCTGGTAGTCCACGCCGTAAACGATGGTCACTAGCTGTTTGACTAACATTGGTTAGTTGAGTGGCTAAGCGAAAGTGATAAGTGACCCACCTGGGGAGTACGCTCGCAAGAGTGAAACTCAAAGGAATTGACGGGGGCCCGCACAAGCGGTGGAGCATGTGGTTTAATTCGATGATACGCGAGGA
>JAYQME010000001.1:342500-1200028 GCA_038143595.1 Flavobacteriaceae bacterium
ATTTGTAATTTTGGTGTAATTTGAAATCGATCAAAACTACCGACAAAAAAGCTTCTTCCTATTTCAGGATTTTCTTCATCATATCTAATGGCTTCATTAAATGCTACATAAACTCCTAAACGTATTTTTTCATTCGGATTATAAGAACTAAATAAACTAAATTCAGTTAGATTTCTTCCAAAAAAACCAGCGAATTCTTCATTAATTACATGGCCAAAGTTTATTCGGCTTTCAATATTTCCTTTCCATTGTATGAAGGTGTTCATATTTACATCAAAGTACTTCCTTATTTTATTGTAATTAAACGTCATTTCTGTCCCAGCATTAAATCTTAATAATTGAATAAGACCATTTTTTTTGTGAGGGAAATAGGTATACTGATGCTCTAATTCTATATTTCGAATACTTGTTTGAGTAACAAACCCTAACGGAGCTTCATATAAAGGCGAGTATTGTTGAAAATTGAATTGGGTGTTCCAATTCCTCGTATTACGTTGTACAGCAAACAAAATTGCGTCACCTTTTTTTGTTTCTCCATCAAGTGCAACGGTCTTGTTATTAATTACATCTTCACTATCGATCCAATCAGCCTCAGGTTCTTGGGTATTACTTTTATTGGCTTCAAATTTTAAAGTATACAAATCTCCCAGCCTAAGTAATCCATTTACTCCTACCACATGACCGCTACCACCCCCTTTAAAGAGACGATTTGTAGAGATTAATCCAATATAAGCTCCATTGTCTAAAGTGCGTTGATAACTGAGAATATTGGCAAATGCTTCCCCACCTTTTCCTCCATAAGAGCCATTTTCTCCACCTATTAAATAAGGAGATGCTTGGTCATATGCGGTTAGCCAATATACCCTTTGTTTATCTCCCTGATGTATCATTTTTGTAGAGGCCATGGGATCATTGATCGATCTAGTATATACGGTGTTAAGCTCTGTGTCGATTATTTCATTGCCTTCATTAAAATAGGGTCGACGTTCCCTAAAAAAAAAGAGCAAAAGTGGTATTGACATTAACCTGAGATACATCTGCCTCCACTTGAGAAAAATCTGGGTTAATAGCAAATTCTAAAGAGGTTTGATTATTGACATCAAGTAACCCACTTAGTCCTACATTTCCTAACGGATTTCCATAATTTAACGAACTCTCCACTGCCTCACCAGATAGACCACCATACAAATAGGGTAGAAGGTTTACTCGGTTTACAGGCTTAATTCCTTTAAGAATAATTTCATCGGGAGATTGACAAACAATACAAGGGTTATTTCTGTCTAGAGGAAAATTAATGCTAAGACTTTGGGTGTTGTTGGTATAGGTTGAACGAGAAAAAACCATTTTCCAACGCATAATATCGGCAGGTTTAAATTGTAGGTTTGCAAAAGGGATTTTAAATTCTACGTGATAACTACTTTGATGTTTAGATGCTAGCGTTTCAAAGTTGACATCATAATCATCATCATCACCATTAGGTAAAACCTTAAAGTCATTCTGATTTCCTTCTGGATTAGCACCAAGTGCTATCATATAACGACCATCCCCGTAAGCATCAAATCCTAAAAAAACATTATCGTCATTTCCTCCCTCATCTCTATTTCGAATAGAGGATCGTAAATTACTCATATCTGCTTGAGCAATGAAGCCGACATATAAATGAGTTTTAGTGTAGGTGACAAATACTTGGGTCTCTTGAGGGGCAGGACTACTGTCTCCAGGATCAATCTCAAAGGGGATAGAAAATTTTTGCGCAGTTCCCCACTCATCAGGGTTAATTACACCATCAAAAACAGGTGAATCGATTTGGGCAAATGAAACAAAACTAAAGAAGAAGAGTAAGAATGATAGGTTGTTTTGCATTGTCTACAAGTATTTACTCTTTTAGGACGATTATTTTTTAGTTATGTTACACTCTATAATGTTAAATTCTGACTATTTTTAATAAAAAAATTGTTTTCGTATTTACCTTTAAATGAACGTTGGAATGTTTATACCCATGGCTTAGGTGCTTTATTAAGTATATTAGGTTCATTTTGGATGTTAACCTCGACCATCTTTACTTCTTCTACAGCTTTTTGGGGTTGTTTAATTTATGGGCTATCCATGATTTTTCTTTTTTCATCTTCGGCAATTTATCACAGTCAAAAAATTGATAACCAGTTGTTTTGGCAAAAGATAGATCATATAGGAATTTATTTTTTAATTGCAGGTAGTTATACCCCTGTTACCTTAACCATTTTAAACGATACTTCTGGTCCTTACCTATTAGTGGCTGTCTGGAGTATTGCCTTAATTGGATTAATATATAAACTCTATTTTATTGGCCGTTTTCAAAATCTCTCTCTTTTTCTATACCTAGGTATGGGTTGGTTAGTGGTCTTTGATATTAAGAATGTCTATGCGCTCTTTCCCTCAACTGCTTTTTTTTATTTGGTTTTAGGGGGGCATTCTATACGCTGGGTACTTTTTTTTATCGTTGGGAAAAATTATACTTTCACCACGTAATTTGGCATCTTTTTGTTCTTGGAGGTGCTTTTTCTCATTTTATGATGGTGGTTAATTTAGTTCGTTAAATATGATTCACGCTAGGCGTTATATTTTTAGGGGTTTGGTTGTCATCCTCCTTTCTTTTGGTAGTATAGCGCTACTATTTAAGATCATTTTAACACCCCCTTCCATCAGTGGACTACAAGAAGAATTTAAAAATAAAGGGGCTAATCTAATTTCTTCCTCAATTTTACTTCCTGAGGGTCGTCTTCACTTTCTAGAGGTAGGAAAAAACACATTACCTACACTTGTTCTCATTCATGGCTCTCCGGATGAGGTTTCTGTATGGAAAAGAATGATTCTTGAAAACGCCCTTTTTTTAAAATTTAGAATTTTAATTATTGATCGACCTGGTTATGGGAAAAGTTATCTTAAAGGTGGATCGTTGTCTTATCAAAGTAAAAAAATGACAACATTTATTGAAGAAAAATGTAATTCCTGCGTGGTTATGGGGCATTCTTATGGTGGGGCACTCGCTTTGCAATTAGGGGCTGATTTTCCCAAAAAAATAAGAAAAGTTATTTCTTTAGCGGGGACTGTTTCTGCAAAGTACCAGTCACCAAAATGGTACAATTATTGGGCAAGTAATAGGTTAATAAATATGATCTTACCCCAACCATTCAGAATAAGTAATGATGAAATGATTAAGTTACCCTCAGATCTTTCCGCACTCAAGGATAGAACAAAAGGTTTATCCATACCTATCATTTTTTTTTCAAGGGGGGAAAGATTTTCTGGTTGATCCATTATCTCCATTTGAATGGCTTAAAACATTAGATAATGTAACCGTTGTCTATGGCGCTGATAAAGACCATTTTGTTATATGGAATTCGATGAATTGGTTTTCGAGTGCTTTAAATTAATTAAATTAACGCTACCCTTCCCAGTAATACGTTTATATATAGAAGGCATGCCTTTTGAATTTACCTCTCCTTCTCCTAAAATAACTACATTTAATTGATCAACTGAATTAACTTCACAGTATCCTTTTCCATTAATTTCAACATCGATTTTTTTACCAGGTAAGGGGTAACCTCTAAATGAACCATCACCTCCAATTTTGATTTTAATATGATTTAATGTGTCTATTTCTTCATGGTTATAGATCGCAGCTCCCTGACTCAACTGTGCATAGAATTTATTTATAGAGGTGAATTTATTGATGTTAATTACACTTTTCTTCGATGCTTCTATATTTAATTCGGATTGTTTGTTGAAGTTTTCAATAATGATATTGGCTTTTTCTCTAATAATAAGCTCATGTAGTTTAGGAAGTGAAATGGTTACATCGTAGTTATATGAATCATTACAGGCGACTCCTTTCTGATAAATATAAAGATTATTATTTCCTACTTCGGTTTTTATAGAGTCCAAATAATTGGCATTACCCCTAAGTTTTATTTTGTGGTTCACTGACTGTTTTATCGTGTAATTGCCTTTTAAATCAATCGTTACCTTATTGAATTCTGATAGGAACATTTCTTTGTTTTCTTCTTTATTGTTAAGATAAAAACATTCATTATTGTTGTTATTACATGAGGTCGAAATAATTAATGCTAAAAGACAAATTAGCCAAATAAAAAGTAAGTAGGAGGTGCTGTAGGTATTCATAAGTATTAAATTTAGTTAGTAAGATGGTTTACTTTTAATAGTGTGTTTAACAAAAAACATCTCTACAAATTATTTTCGTAGAGATGTTTAGGAAAAACTAAATAACGTAGGTTAAATTCAATTATTAAAAATTTATATCTGTTTGTTGGTGTAAAGATGTGGCAAAACATAACTGAAACCTCCCAGTATGATTTAACTGGTTACAAGAATTTAATCTGTGGTATATTTATTGTAATATCTGGTAAGTTGACCTTACAGAAGAGCAGCGATTCCAATTCCCAAAAGAATTGAAATGAATTTTTGAAGATTAAAGTTATGCCCTTCAGAACTTTCAAATAAGATTGTGGTAGAAATATGAAAGAGAATACCAACAATAAATGGCTCAATAAATTGATTCATTTGTTGGGTATTGAACCATAAACTAGTCAGACTGCCAAGTGGACTCATTAGGGCAAATATGAGTAAAGCAAACCACTTAGAGAATATAGAAGTTTGTGTTTTAAATAATAAAAGGCAAATGACTAAACCAATGGGGATTTTATGAACGCTAACCCCCCATAAGAGTTTGGGTTGAGCTCCCAGAGGGATACCTTCTAAAAAAGCATGAATACACAAGCTTATTAATAGTACCCAGGGCAGGTTTTTTGAATTTGTAGGATGGGCATGTCCATGTTCCGCTCCCTTTGAAAAAAATTCTAGCAGGTTTTGGCATATAATTCCTAAAAGTATCCAAATTCCAACACTTGAATTACCATCGACATAAATATGAGGTAACATTTCGAGTAAAAGTATAGCTAATAAAAATGCACCACTAAAACTTAAAATTAGTTTCATTCCTTTGGGGGTTTTTGGCTTAAAGTAGAGTGCTATTCCTGCTCCAATGAGAACACAAATAAATGGAATTAGAAAGGTGAATATCATGAATTATATTTTCAAAGCCCCCATATGGCAATGTTTGATCAAAATTAAACTATTTTTGGTGGAAGAATTAAGAAGATGAATACAATTTTTAAAATGACGGCCAAAACCTTTTATGGCTTTGAATCACTCCTGGAAAAGGAGTTAAAGGATTTGGGTGCACAAGAGGTTGAAATAGGAAACCGTGTGGTTCATTTTAAGGGAGACAAAGGTTTCATGTATAAAGCCAATCTTTGTCTGCGTACGGCTTTGAAGATATTAGTTCCCATTCATACTTGTAAAGTTCATAATGAGCAAGAGTTATATGATATTGCCTATAATTTTCCTTGGAATGATTATTTTTCATCTAATGAAACCTTTGCCATAGACAGTGTGGTGTTTGGAGAGTTATTTACACATTCTTTATATGTCTCCCAAAAGGTAAAAGATGCCATTGTAGATAGATTTAGAGCTGATGAAGGTATTCGGCCTTCTGTTGATTTAAATTACCCCGATGTAAGAATTAATTTGCACATTGATCGAAATGAGTGTACTTTTTCATTGGATAGTTCAGGTGCTTCGCTTCACCACCGAGGGTATCGTACAGCTACTAATATCGCGCCTTTAAATGAGGTGCTGGCGGCCGGATTAATTCAATTATCTGGTTGGGATATGCGTGCAGATCTCCTAGATCCAATGTGTGGAAGTGGAACCCTGGTTATTGAAGCCGCGATGCTTTCATGTAAAATCCCAGCGAATATTAATAGGAAAGAGTTTGCTTTTGAAAAATGGAAAGATTGGGACGAAGATTTATATCTAACGATTGAAGAGGCACAACTAAATAAAATACAGGGATTAGTAGGTACTATTTCTGGTTTTGATAAGTCGCCTTCCGCTGTTGCCAAAGCTCGTGATAATGTTAAAAATGCGAATTTAGAATCATTTATTTCCATTGATCACGATAATTTTTTTCATACAAAAAAGCAAACGGATAAGCCGTTACATATCATTACAAACCCTCCTTATGGACAACGTTTAGAAGGTGACATATCGCTTCTATATAAAGAGTTTGGAAATACCCTTAAGCAACATTATACAGCGACCAATGCTTGGATGATCACTTCTAATTTTGAAGCGATGAAACATGTTGGACTTCGACCCTCTAGAAAAATTAAACTATTTAATGGGAAGCTTGAATCTCGTTTACTTCATTATGCTATTTATTCTGGAACGAAAAAACTTCATAAACAAAAACCATTCAACTAAATCTTTGATTCATGAAAAAAGAAACTTTAGCACTCTTCTTTAATTTTA
This sequence comes from Flavobacteriaceae bacterium, assembly GCA_038143595.1. Classification (GTDB taxonomy): domain Bacteria; phylum Bacteroidota; class Bacteroidia; order Flavobacteriales; family Flavobacteriaceae; genus Arcticimaribacter. Next base: position 348,873 of record JAYQME010000001.1, read on the forward strand.
TATTCTTTGGTGGTTTTTTTCTGTTATTTAAGAATGGAATTGGTTCTTTGATTCCAATGTCTTATGTACCATTAGTTGCACTTTCAGCTTTATTTACAGGAATATTAAGTCCGAAGTTTTTAGTCAATAAGGGGAAGCTATACATGAAACTTCCATTTATAAAAAAACCTTTAGGATTTTAGTCCTTCTTTTTCCTGAATTGGAAGGGAAAGGTATAAGTCAGGGTATAGTTAAAGCTTCCACCAAAATTGTTATCATCAGTAATTTTATTGAATCCAGGGGCGTAAAGGTTGCCAAAATTATTGGGTTGTGGATTAGAAATTAACCCATGCATTCTGATGCTAATTCCTGCGTAGAAATTTTTCAATAATTGTACTTTTATTCCAAACAGAAGTTCATACCAACTGGTACTCAAAGAGGAGCGTTCACCGGTTGCATATCCCTGAACGATTTCTGATAGGGGTATATACTGACTTAATTGATAAAGTGTATAATTGTTTACCTTTTGAGTATGTAAACTTCTGGCCAAACGAAATCCTAGGTAAAGTGCGTTATTCATTCCTTTCCAATTATTGAAAAAGTTATAATCTACCCCTAATTTAATGTAGGAACCGTTGGTTGTAAAATTAAATAAATCTGATTGGATTGTTTTTTTCTCTGATCCAATTTCAGCTGCAACATACCAACGTCTATTGAGTTTTAAATCTCCCACCAATTCTAATCCTTGATAATTTTCATCAAATTGCGTGGTTACAGGCTTGTAGATATCAAGACCTACTCTAAGTGCATATACTCTCGGGAGTTTTTTAACTTCTTCTTCGCTCCATGTAGATGAAGCCAATTCAGTGTTAACAATCGAGGTTGCTTCTTCTTGTGCGCTTGCTGTATAGACACCAAAAAGATTAATGATAAATAGCCAAATGAGCTTGTTCTTCATTGCGGATGGTATCGGTTAATATTTCTGCACGAATAAACCAAGAACCTGTATTCGTGACAATTACTGGGGGATCAGACAACTGATAAGATGCTTTGAATCCACATGCTCTTCGTGTGTACTCATCCACTCGATTAGCATGATTAAACTGTAAAGTATCTGCTACCGTCACAGTGTCCGTGGTGCTTGCAAGAATAAATGCATAGCGTGTGTTTTTATTTGTTAAGTCCATTGGTAAGGCAATGGAATCAGAAGAACTACCTAAATAAAGAGGGTAATCCCGATTGATGTGTTGAATTTTAATTTTAGGTAAATTCTTGTATTGAGTTGGGTTCTGGTGATCATAAAATCTAATCACTAGCGACGGTGTCCCAGGTGTTCCTTCATTACAGATATCATCTTTTTCACAGGAGCATATAAAAATAGCCATGCATGCTAAAAAACTATTTGTAAGCTTGTTTTTTATCTGTGTTCTTCTAGGCATAGAAAATAAGGTTGATAAGAGATTTTTCTAAATTAAACCAAAACAAATTTAGTTTTAATTTAGTAGTACGATAGGATTTAAACTAAAAAAATTATTTGCTTTTTATCCTTTCAAGAAGAACCACGTTTTCTACATGATGGGTTTGAGGGAACATATCTACAGCTTGAGTTTTGATAAGTTTATAATGTGTTTTTAAAAGGGTTAGATCTCGGGCTTGTGTGGCTGAATTACAACTTACATAAACAATACGCTCTGGGTTAAGTTCCAATAATTGTTCTACTACTGCTTTATGCATACCCTCCCTTGGTGGATCTGTAATTACAATATTTGCTTTCCCATGGCGATCGATAAAGTCATTGGTAAATATTGATTTCATATCTCCAGCTTCAAAATACACATTATCAATTTTGTTATCCTTAGCGTTTTGTTGTGCAGCAAGAATGGAGTCTGGAACAACATCTACCCCAACTACTTTTTTAACTTTTTGTGCTATAAATTGGGCTATAGTTCCGATACCTGTATATAAATCATATACGACATCTGTATTTTTTAGTTGGGCAAATTCACGGGTGATTTTATATAATTCATAGGCTTGTAACGAATTGGTTTGATAAAAAGTTTTCGCTCCAATTTTAAATTTCAGCCCTTCCATTTCCTCTTCAATAAAGGAATTACCCGAATGCAAGTTAATTTCTTGATCATATAGGGTGTCATTTGCTTTATTATTGATGACATAAAGCAATGAGGTAATTTTAGGGAATTTTGCTCTAATATGATCAAGTAAAGGTTTTAATGCGTTATCATCATGAACGACTTGCAAAAGAACCATTATTTGTCCTGTAGAAGTTGTTCGAATTAATAAACTTCTAAGAAAACCAGATTGCTCTCTTGGGTGAAAAAAGGAGAGCGAATGCTCAATCGCGTAGCGCCGAATTTCATTGCGAATTTCATTAGAGGGATCTTCTTGTAAATGACATTTTTTAATGTCTACAATTTTATCCCACATTCCGGGTTTATGAAACCCAAGTGCATTTTTATTAAATTCCTCTTCAGAATTGATTTCTTCGTTTGTTAACCAACGACTGGATGAGAATGAAAATTCCATTTTGTTTCTGTAAAAAAAAGGGGTTTTACATCCTAGAATATCAAAAGAATGTAGCGGTTCAATTCCGCCAATTCGCTGTAAATTTTCACGTACTTCTTTTTGTTTAAAGTCTAACTGAGCTTCGTAACTCATGTGCTGCCACTTACACCCGCCACAAACACCAAAATGTTCACAAATGGGTTCTGTACGATGAATAGATTTTTGATGATATTTAAGTATTACACCTTCAAAATATCCTTTTCTTTTTTTTATTGTTTTTATATCGACTAGGTCTCCAGGAACACCTTCTGTTAAAAAAATAGCCATTCCTTCAGGAGTTTTGGCCACAGTTTTTCCTTTGGTTGCAATATCTACAATTTTGAGTTGTTCAAAAACCTTGGATTTATGTTTTCTTCGCATGGGTCAAAAATACACTTTTAAATAGATATCAAATAGGTACAAGTCTGAGTAAATTAAAGAAATAATTGTACATTTAAACCGGATGATTTCTCTCCATGTTGAAGCAGGAATTTTGTATTTATAATTCATAATAATTTTAGATATGGAAGCTACCATTTCTCAATCAACTCAACATCATTTAGACAAAGAGCAACAATATGGCGCGCATGACTATCACCCTTTGCCCGTTGTACTTTCCAAAGGGGAGGGCGTTTACCTATGGGATGTTGATGGAAAAAAATACTATGATTTTCTATCAGCGTATTCTGCCGTTAATCAGGGTCATTGCCATCCTAGAATCATTAATGCCCTTAAAGCACAAGCCGAAACGCTCACCTTAACCTCAAGGGCTTTCCACAACAATAAATTAGGGGACTACATGAAGTATGTCACCGAATATTTTGGTTTTCAATCTTTACTTCCTATGAATACAGGAGCAGAAGGAGTAGAAACTGCAATAAAAATTACGCGAAAGTGGGGGCATACCGTAAAAGGAATTCCAGACGGTCAAGCCCAAATTGTAGTGTGTAAAAATAATTTCCACGGAAGAACTACAACCATTATTTCATTTTCTTCAGATGGGGGGTCTAAAAATCATTTTGGGCCGCATACAAGTGGATTTCTACCGATACCTTATAATGATTTAGATGCGCTAGAAGAGGTGTTAACAAATAACCCTAATGTAGCTGGATTTCTAGTAGAACCCATACAAGGCGAAGCAGGGGTTTATACACCCGATGAAAACTTTATTAGAGGTGCTCGTGCAATATGTACTAAGCATAATGTTTTATTAATCGCGGATGAAATTCAAACAGGTATAGGCCGAACAGGATCTTTATTAGCAGTCTGTGGAAATTGTTCTTGTGAAGGTCATTGTGAGCGACAAGAAGCAACCTATATCCGACCCGATCTACTCATTCTAGGGAAAGCTTTGAGTGGGGGGGTATTTCCAGTATCAGCAGTTTTAGCCGATAGAGAAGTTATGGATGTGATTCAACCAGGTCAGCATGGGTCTACTTTTGGCGGAAACCCCTTAGGGACTAGTGTTGCGATGGAAGCACTTACAGTTATTAAGGAGGAGAAATTAACTCAAAATGCACGTAATTTAGGAAAGGTATTTAGGAAGGCTTTAAATAATTATATCAGTACGAGTAATATTGTGAAATTAGTGAGAGGGAGAGGTTTACTTAATGCTATTGTGATTAACGATAGTGAGGATAGCGAAACCGCTTGGAATATATGTTTAAAACTTCGTGATAATGGTCTATTGGCCAAGCCAACCCATGGAAATATCATTCGTTTTGCTCCTCCTTTGATTATGACTCAGGATCAATTAGAAGAATGCATCTCTATAATTACTAATACTTTGAAGGAGTTTGAGTCTTAAATTTCACAACTTATGAATGTTTACTTTGACAATGCTGCCACTACACCCTTGCGAACCGAGGTAATTGAAGTAATGCATAAGGTATTGAATGACACTTTTGGCAATCCCTCTTCAACACATGGGTTTGGCCGTTCTGCCCGCACACAAATTGAAACTGCAAGAAAAAGTATCGCTGCTTATTTTAATGCTCTACCACAAGAAATTATATTTACCTCTGGCGGAACAGAGTCCGATAATATGATTCTGCGCTCTGCAGTTGAAAACTTAGGGGTACGTACAATTATAAGTTCAAAGGTTGAACATCATGCGATCTTACATGCGGTTGAATATTTAGAAAAAAAAGGATGTAAGGTGGTTTATCTACCCGTAGATCAGAAAGGCCAAATAGATTATGATGCTCTTGATCAAGAGCTCCTTTCAGATGACTCCAAAAAGCTAGTTTCTCTAATGCATATAAACAATGAAATTGGTACGATATTGGACTTAGAGCGTGTAGCCAAGAGTTGCCAAGCACACAATGCTTTCTTTCATACAGATGCCGTTCAAGGAGTAGGACATTATAAGATTGATCTTTCTGCTTTACCAATAGATTTCTTGTCTGCTGCAGCCCACAAATTTCATGGGCCTAAAGGGATTGGTTTTTCTTTTATTAGAAAAAACAGCCATCTATCTTCTTTTATTTTAGGGGGTAGTCAAGAAAGAGGATTACGCGCAGGAACCGAGTCTGTTCATAATATTTTAGGTATGGCTGAAGCCTTACGTATTGCTTATGATAATTTAGAGGAGGAAAAAGCGTATATACTTTCATTAAAAAATTATGCTAAAAAAGGATTTGAAGCTTTATTTCCTAATGTTCATTTTAATGGGTCTTGTGGGTGCTCCCAATCCAGTACCTACACCTTGTTAAATGTATGTTTACCAATTCCGGCCGAAAAGGCTGGACTTTTAGATTTTCATTTAGATCTTAAAGGAATTGCTTGCTCTAAGGGAAGTGCTTGTCAATCTGGGAGTACTGCGGGTTCTCATGTTTTGGAAGAAGTAGTGCCAAAGGAATTGAAAGATAGACCCTCATTGCGTTTTTCTTTTTCATCATTTAACACAACAGAAGAGATTGATTATCTCATGGAAGTTATGGCCTCATTTAATACTGCTTAGGCTTTCGGAAAATAGTAGAGCTATAAGTCGCTTTATTGTTTACTTGATCGGTGACTTCTAATTCAAAGTCTAGTTGAGCTTCATTAAAATTTAAATCGCTAAACTGGAAAATAAGTGTTTTGTCTTTAGGTTCATATTCCATTAATATCCACTTCCCATTTATGGTTGCTCTGTAACTTTTTATTCCAGAAAAGTCATCATCAATTTCTACTTCCAAAAACTTATAGTTGCTCATCCATTGATTGGGCTTAAAATTGAGGGCTTTTATCTTAGGAGCCAAACTATCACGGGTCAATACATAAGTACCAGCACTGCTACTCTTTGTGAGTAAAATTGAATCTGTTTTTTTGGTCCACACAAAACTAACCTGTTTTTCTTTCTTTTTATGCTGTGGTTGATAAAGTGCAAGGGCTAACTGTTGCTTGCTTATAGTATCTAATCCTTTTGGTATATTTATTTGTAGCTCAAATCCCTTTCGCTGAGGATGACTAATCGGGCCAATAGTCAAGGTGTCTGATTGGTTCATAATAGGTAGGTCTACAGTTTGATAAAAACTGTTTTTTGGAACAAAAAGTTCATATTGGTCCGATTGGAATAAATAATCCTTCTCAGGTACAATAGCATTGACTAATGGGGCGGGAGGGGGAGGTAAATTTACAACGTCTCCTTCTGCATAAAATTCAATATAGGTTGTGTTTTGATGGTAATCTTGTAGGACAATTTCAATTTTGTATGCCTTTCCTTTTTCGAAACTTAAAATCCCATTTGGGGCTCCTGGGGGTAAGAAACTATAGTCAACCATTAATTCTTGATATAGTTTCTGAATTCTTATTTTTTCTTTTTTGTAAGTAGGGTAATCGATAAGTGCATCAATTTTCTTACCATCCTTAAAATCGATTTTATCGAAGGTGTAGGAAAATTTGATTTGACCATTGACTCGGAGCGTTGTGCTATATATTCCATTTCGATTATAGCTAAGGTCCTGTCTATCAAACAGTCGTACGCCCAATGCATGATCACCTCCTAATTTTTGCAGATCAGCGGTGTATACACTATCGTTTTTTCTACGTAAGGGGAGGAGTGTTTTTTCGCCAATGACCCGGTTGTTTACCAATGCATATCTATATAAACCTTGCACGATAGGACGAATAGAGTCTGGAATATCTAAATTAAGTTGAAGGGGATTAAGGGGAGTTTCTGCTTTGGTATCTCTAATTTCAAAATGTAAGTGGGGTCCAAGGGAACCGCCTGTGTTTCCAGAATACCCAATCAACTCGCCTTGCTCAACTTCAATTTCACCGATCTCTAGAAATTTTTGAACTACATAAGATTCTTTTTTGTATTGATAGGCTTTGATATATGCTTCAATTTTAGGGGCAAATTTCTTTAGATGTGCATAGACCGAGGTAGTTCCATCTGCATGCTGAATGTAGAGACATTTTCCGTACCCACTTAGAGATATTCTAATTCTACGAATACTTCCTTTTTTTATAGCACTTACCTTAAATCCTTCTTTTCCTTGGGTCTTAATATCTAAACCTGCGTGAAAATGAGTGGGTCTAAATTCTCCAAAAGTTCCAGAAAGTTTTAAAGGAATGTCTAAAGGAGGAGTTATATTTTGTGCGTTTATCCAAAGAAAACTGAAACAAAATAAAATAAGGATAAGCTTATGTTTATTCATATAGGCTAAGATACTGCATTCTCAAATTTTTATCAATGATAAAGGATGAGATAATAATACATTTGATAGTTGAATTTAAAATTCAAACCCACTATATTGTAATTGATCAAACTGAACCAAATGACTGACTTATCCCTTCTCTTTTCTGTTTTAGGAGGAATTTTTATTCTATTAATTTTGATATTGCGGTTAAAGTTACCTGCCTTTATATCCTTATTAATTGCGAGTATATCTGTAGGTGTTTTGGCGGGTATCCCTGCCGAAACTATACTTCAAACTCTTCAATCTGGAATGGGAGGTACGCTTGGGTTTGTTGCTATTGTTGTGGGCTTGGGTACATTATTAGGTGGGATTTTAGAACATTCTGGTGGTGCGGAAGCAATCGCGATGAGGCTACTTAAGCTTTTTGGAGAAAAACATACCTCTTGGGGATTGGTTTCGGTTGGTTTTATCATAGCCATTCCTGTTTTTTTTGATGTAGCATTTATATTATTGGTCCCTTTAGTGTACTCTTTACAAAGAAAAACAGGAAAATCCTTATTGCTATATGGATTACCCTTACTAGCGGGTTTAGCAATTACACATGCATTTATTCCTCCAACACCTGGGCCTGTAGCTGTTGCCAACATATAAGCAGCAAACTTAGGTTGGGTAATAGCCATTGGCACCCTGGTCGGAATTCCAACAGCAATGGTTTGTGGTCCGTTATTTGCAAAGTATATAAGTCAAAAAATAATGGTTACTGCACCCATTTTAGATGATCAGAAAAAACCATCTATTAATAAGGTGCCCGTTTATACCGTATTAGCTATTATTGTTTTACCTCTGTTGTTAATTGTCATCCAAACCCTTGTACAATCATTTTTATTGGATGAATTTTTACCTCCTGTATTAGTATATACACTTCAATTAATAGGCCATCCATTTGGTGCATTAATTCTTGCTAACCTAATGGCCTGGTGGTTATTAGGTATTCGTAGGGGTGTGAAATCAAAAGTGCTTTTGGCTTTAGCGGATCGCTCTATGATTCCAGCAGGATTAATTATTTTACTCACAGGAGATGGAGGTACCTTCAAACAAATGTTAATAACCACCGAAGCGGGTAAAGTATTAGCGAATCTGTTTATTGACCAAGGTGTTCCACTTTTATTATTTGCTTTTATAGCCGCAGTAGTGATTCGTTTAATACAAGGATCGGCTACGGTGGCGATGATAACTGCTGCGGGACTTACTGCGCCGCTTTTAAATCCGTTATGGACAGAACCCCAAAAAGCATTATTGGTTATTGCAATAGCTGCGGGATCCTCTATTTTATCTCATGTTAATGATAGTGGATTTTGGCGAGTTAGTAAATACTTGGGGCTAAATGAATTACAAACATTCAAGTCCTGGTCAATGATGACCCTGTTGATTGCAGTAGTTGGATTTACTTGTGTATGTTTAATTTTTCCTTGGGTTTAATCCATTTCCATAGACAATTCAAACCAACGTTCTGTTTTATTTTCAATTTCTTCGTTTAGTTTACCTAGGGCTATTGAAAGTTCTGTAATTTGATCTGCTTCTAGGTTTTCCGCTGTAAAACGAATTTCAATCGCTTTTTTATCTTCTTCTAACCGGGAAATTTCCTTTTCTAAACGGTTGTACTCTTTTTGTTGATTGTATGATAGTTTTTGTCCTGCCCTTTTGGGGTTTTTCCATGCTTGTTTTTCTTTTGTGCTGTTTTTTTCTTCCTTTGGTTGGCTATTTTCATACACACGATAATCCGAGTAATTCCCAGGAAAATCTTCAATCTGTCCTTCTCCTTTAAATACAAATAAGTGATCAACAATTTTATCCATAAAATAACGATCATGTGAAACTACGAGTAAACAACCTGGAAAATCCATTAAGAAGCTTTCAAGAACATTAAGGGTAACGATATCTAAATCGTTCGTGGGCTCGTCTAAAATCAAAAAATTTGGGTTTTGAATCAAAATAGTACACAAGAATAACCTTTTACGTTCACCACCACTTAATTTTTCTACAAGATCATATTGCTTTTTTCTGTCAAATAAAAAGCGTTCTAACAATTGTTGGGCTGAGATTTTACGTCCTTTTTTTAAGGGGATAAATTCCCCAAATTCTCGAATTACATCAATCACTTTTTGACCTTCTTTTACTGTAATTCCCCCTTGGGTATAGTATCCTATTTTTATGGTTTCTCCCCACACTAATTTTCCTTCATCTACCTTATCTCTTTTGGTGATAAGATTAAGAAAAGTCGATTTTCCCGTACCATTCTTTCCTATAATCCCAATCCGATCATTTCGCTGAAAGGTATAGTCAAATTGTTTTAGGATTGTTTTATTTCCAAAGGCTTTACCCACCTTGTGCATTTCTATCAATTTGGTACCTAAGCGTTCCATGTTGATTTCTAGTTGGATTTCGTGTTCTTGGCGACGTTGATTTGCTTTGGCCTTGATGACTTTAAAATCCTCTATCCTTGACTTCGATTTAGTGGTCCTTGCTTTGGGTTGCCGTCGCATCCAATCCAGTTCTTTTTTGAAATGTTGTTTAAGTTTATGAGCTTCCACTTTTTCTTGAACCATTCTTGCATCTCGCTTGTCTAGATAGTAGGAATAGTTTCCTTTATAAGTGTATAAAACCCCTTCGTCTAATTCAATAATTTCATTGCATACACGTTCTAGAAAATAGCGATCATGCGTGACCATTAATAAGGTGAATTTTTCTTTGGCAAAGTATTCCTCTAACCACTCAATCATTTCCAAATCTAGATGGTTTGTTGGTTCATCTAGAATTAGAAGGTCTGGCTTTTCTAGTAAGGCAATGCAAAGTGCAATTCTTTTTCTTTGCCCACCAGATAGGTTTTTCACTTTGGCATCTAATTGATCTAGTTTTAACTTAAAAAGAATTTGTTTGTATTGCGTTTCAAAATCCCAGCCCTGATTTCGGTCCATTGCTTCAAAAGCAGCCTGGTAGGCTTCTGTATCTTCAGGATTTGCAAGAGATTTTTCGTAGTCAGCAATGTATTTTAGGGTAGGATTGTCTGATTGAAGAATACATTCTTCAATGGTTAATTCACCATTGAGAAGTGGTTCTTGCGCTAGATAGGCAACTCTAAGACCATTTCTCCTATTGATGGCTCCACGATCTGGTGAGTCTTCTCCCGCAATTAACTTGAGTAGTGTGGTTTTACCAGCTCCATTTTTAGCGATTAAAGCAATTTTTTGACCTTGGTTAATTCCGAATGAAATATTTTCAAATACAGGTTTGTCTCTAAAATTTTTTGCGACACCTTCTACAGAAAGTAGGTTCATAAATAGATGATTATTTTGATCGCTGACCTACTAAGTCGTGCGGCAAATGTTTGTGTGGATAGGGGTGTTGTTCTCGCGTACAAAACATCCCTAATTTTTCTCCATATTCGAATCTGAAATCTACGCGATTTTCTATTTGATTGAAATTCTTTAGATAAGCAATACTATCTCCTAAAACAATGTGTGCTTCTCCATTTAAATTGACTTTACCGTAGTAGTTATAAGACCTTTCTTCGTTATTTATCAGGGTCTTAAAAATCAATTCAAATTTGTTGTCTTCATAAAAAGTAAGCATGTCGACATAACAACGATTTGGTCCTTCTTTGGGTATTTTACGATTAAGTTTCCATTTCCCTACCATTAAACCATCTATCAATGAACTAGAAAGGCATATAAAAACAATAACAACTAATAAAACGGTTTTATTCATTAATTCTTTTTATGGAGTAAGTAATGATCAAAACTATATTTGCCAGCTCCAGCGAGCATTATAATTAACGAAAGGGTGAAAAAAAGGAGAGGTAATTCTGCTCCTTTAAGTCCACTAGGTAGTTTTTTAAACACAGCAACTAGCATGGTCATAGTTAATAAAAAAGACGCAGGTCTTGTGCTTAACCCTATGATTATTGCTAGTGCAGCAATCGATTCAGCAAAGCTTGCCATAAAACCAAGTGGAATGCTTAGAAAATCTAAGCCCATGATATTGGTTAAGGTGCTTCCAAGCTTTTCCCAACGATTTGGGCCAGCTAACAGCTTGCTCCATCCGTGAAGATAAAACATTAGCCCTCCTGTGGTTATACGTGCCAGGAGAAGATTAAAGTCATAATAAGGTCTACTCATCTAAGGGATTTTTTGTGATTTTTTAATTTCATCGAAGTTAATCGGCATTATAAAAGCTTGATTGTCACCCTCACCCTCGGAACTAATCCATACTTGACCGTCAGTATGAAAACAAATGGCCTCTACTTGTGCATGGGGTAGCGGAAGCTGATAACGTTCCATTTTAGTTTGATCTAACGAATCTAGTCGAAAGTTTTCTGCTCTAAAAACATATTGCGTTCGATCGGGTAAATATCCGGTAAGCACTAGTTCTCGGCTGATTGGTTCGTAATCCCCACCAGTTATTAAGGCATTAACATTAAAAGTTTTGCGTTTTTTTAAACCATAAGTTCCTGCTTGTTTAGGTAAAACATATAATTGGGTCTTACTAGACTTTCTGTTTTTTGAGAAAATTGCCAAGGAATCTCCAATTACAATTAAGGTTTCCGCATCGTATTTATTCTTTTTTTTCTTTTCGAAATTCTTTTGTTGATCGTAGCTAATTAGGATAGAATCTATTAACACAAAGTCATTGGACACTATATAGATGGTCAGGTTTTTACGTGTTGCATAGTTATTGCCAGTATCTGAAATGTAGAAGTATTGGTCATCTTGAGCGATGTCTTCCCAATCGCGGTTTACTGCTCCATTAATTTTGTATTTTCCAACGCGTTCTCCGAGTAAATTTATTTGATAGAGTGTCGCTTTTCCTCCAGAGTCATTAAAAGTTATTAAATCATCGCCTAGACTAGCAAGCCCGGAAGTTTCATCAACTTTCTTGGAGAGGCCAATGGCTCCTTTTACTAATGGAGAGGAGTGACAACCTGCAAGAAGGAGTAAGATAAGGGGGTATGAAATATAATTAAGTATTTTTTTTCGCATCGATTACAATTTACAAAAATCATGAGAGAATGAGAAAGTAATCAGCTATTCATCAATATATTTTGTCTTAACAACGCCTATTGGTTAGGTCATTATTTTATTAACGCTTAAATTGTCCTATGAGATCGACTTTTCTGCTATCCAATAAAACTTATGTTTATTCTAAAATTAATTTAGCAGGGGAAAATCCTTTTGCTATTTTTAATGAAGAGGAGGGGAGTACCTTTATTTTACCTCTTTTAGGAGCCAAAAAGGCAAACATAAACTATGAATTTCCGTGTAGGTATCTTAGGTTGTTTAATAAAACATCTTTGAAGGAGGTAGGAATAACATCTAAGGTTGCCAAAATATTAGCAAAAGAAAGTATTCCTTGTAACGTTGTTGCAGCATTGAACTATGACTATTTTTTTGTCCCTGTGACACAGGCAGAAAAGGCTAAACAATTGTTAAACACTCATTTTCTTAAAACTTAAATTGTTGTTAAATAATTAAATGAATCTTTTGATTGGGTTCCATATCCTAAAATTGATTACCTTTGAGTAAGGAGTAATGAGGCTTTATGCAGGAATCGAATCAACATGTTGCCACCCTAGAACAAAACATAGTTTTGTTGTTGAATAAGTTAAAAGACAACCACTATGCCCTAGAGACTTTGAAACAACAATTAGAAGAGAAAAGCTCTTTAGAATCGAAGTTAAAAGAGGATAATTTGGCATTGAAAAAAAGAAAAAGATTCCTTAATAATGGCTAATTCATTACTCGGCAGTAAGGATAGTAATGCGACAACTAAACATAAAATTAATGCCTTAATTCAACAAGTAGATGCTTGTATCGCAGAATTACAACAAATGGCATAAATAAAGAAATGAGTGATTTGCTTAAAATAAAATTGACCATTGCTGATCGGGTTTATCCCTTGTCAGTAGCTCCCGAACAGGAGGAAGCATTACGTGCTTCGGCCAAGAAAATAGAAGCAATGATCAAACAGTTGGAGCAAAGCTATGCGGTGCGCGATAAGCAAGATGTACTGGCCATGTGTGCCCTACAATATGCTACACAAATTGAACAACACCGAAATAATGAAAAAGAAAGTACTGCTGTAGATACAGCGACCCTTAATCATCTAAATACAATGATTGAGGAACATATGGCTACTTTTTGATGCGTTCTTTATTATAAATACACTACTGCCTGTATTGGTTTACTTTTTTGATAAACTCAACGATCTTTTTATTAAAAGAGGTGAGTCCTTTTGGTAAAAGCACGCTGCCCTGAGCAGATCCTTGATCCATAGGTTAGCCGCAATCCTGTTTTTTTGGAGTTTATACAAAACCCTAGACCGATACAGGCTTTTTTTGATCATAATACAAAAGCAATGACAACAACATTAATCATAATAAGTGCAGCCCTAGGAGGTGGTTTACTAACCTTCATTGGTACTCAAATTACCCAAAAAGCCAAAGGTTCTAATCGAATTAAGAAGAGTGAGCAACAAGCAAAACGAATAATAAAAAAGGCTCATCAAGAGTCCGTCCGGGTTAAAAAAGATAAAATTCTTCAAGCAAAGGAACGTTTTATAGAACTTAAAGCAGAACACGAAAAAGTAATCTCTAATCGCGAAAATAAAATTAGAGAAACTGAAAAACGTACCCGTGAAAAAGAAAACAACCTAAACAAAGAACTTTCTAGGACGAAAAATGCCAACGATCGTTTGGAGCAAAAAGCGAAAAATTTAGACCAACGAATTCAAAACTTTGATCGTAAAAAAGCGGAACTTGACAAGGCAGAAAAAAATTACCAGCAACAACTTGAATTAGTTTCGGGTTTTAGCGCTGAAGAAGCTAAGAAAGAATTAATTGCTAGTCTAGAAGATACCGCAAGAACCGATGCTATGTCTTTTATTCAAAAGACATTGGAGGAAGCTAAATTGTCGGCGGAACAAGAGGCTAAAAAAATTATCATCAACACCATACAGCGCATTGGGACTGAAGAAGCTGTAGAAAACTGTGTATCTGTTTTTAATATAGATTCTGATGATGTAAAGGGAAGAATTATTGGTAGAGAAGGACGAAACATTCGTGCCATTGAAGCCGCTACTGGTGTAGAGATAATTGTTGATGATACTCCAGAGGCCATCATTCTTTCATGTTTTGACTCTGTTCGTCGAGAGATTGCTCGCCTATCCTTACACCGTTTGGTTACAGATGGTAGAATTCACCCTGCAAGAATTGAGGAGGTCGTTAAGAAAACGACCAAACAGATAGAGAATGAAATTATAGAAGTAGGTAAGCGGACTGTTATAGATTTAGGGATACACGGTTTAAGTCCTGAATTAATTAAAATGGTGGGACGTATGAAATATCGTTCCTCTTATGGTCAAAACCTCTTGCAGCATTCTAGAGAAGTAGCTAAACTTTGTGGTGTGATGGCCTCAGAGTTAGGTATTAATCCAAAACTAGCTAAACGAGCAGGATTACTTCACGATATAGGAAAAGTACCAGAGGAAGAAACAGAAGTACCGCATGCAATTTTGGGAATGCAATGGGCGGAAAAGCATGGTGAAAAAGCAGAAGTATGTAATGCCATTGGGGCTCACCACGATGAAATAGAGATGACTTCATTATTATCTCCTATTGTACAAGTATGTGACGCCATTTCTGGGGCACGACCTGGAGCTCGACGACAAGTGTTAGATAGCTACATACAAAGACTTAAAGACCTAGAGAAAATCGCCTATGATTTTAATGGTGTAAGCAAGGCTTATGCTATTCAGGCAGGACGAGAATTGCGCGTAATTGTAGAAAGTGAGAAAGTTTCTGATAATAATGCATCAGAATTATCCTTCCAGATTTCTCAAAAAATACAAACAGACATGACCTATCCAGGTCAGGTGAAAGTGACGGTTATTAGAGAAACGCGTGCCATTAATGTAGCTAAATAATTAGTTGATTAGATAGTTATATAGAATTCCTGCCACAATGGCTCCAGTAAAGGGGCCAAAGATAGGGATCCAACTATATGCCCAATCTGCTTTCTTATTTTTCCTAGGTAATAGCTGATAGACTAAACGTGGACCAAAATCTCTTGCAGGATTAATTGCATAGCCCGTAGTTCCCCCTAAACTCATTCCTATTGCCCATACAAGCAAGGCTACCGGAAGGGCATCAATAGAACCAATGCCAAAATTTTCTGTAGTCACTCCATCTATCACAATAGAAGGTGAAGCGATAAAGAAAATTCCAAAAACTAAAACAAAGGTTCCTAGCGTTTCACTAAAGAAATTATTTTTGTAATTGCGTATTGCAGGTGCAGTACAAAATGTACCCCTTATAGTATCTTCATCTTTGGTAATTCTATAATGATCTATATAGAGGAGGTAATTTAACCAACTCCCTAACATAGCACCCATAACTTGTGCTAAAATATACATGGGGGCTAAATCCCATGAAAATTTCCCAATGATTGCTAATCCAATAGTCACTGCTGGGTTAAGGTGTCCCCCACTAAATTGCCCAGTTACATAAGCACCTACAAATACAGCAAAACCCCATGCGGTGGTGATCAGTACTAGGGCACTTTGGTTCTCCCCATAAGTTTTCTTTAGGCTTACATTAGCTACAACTCCGCCCCCAAATAATATTAATAAAGCAGTACCGATAATTTCAGCTATAAATGGTGTCATCATGATAGTAAATAGTTTTCTGTTAGTTGATTGAATTGTTGAATTTGGTGGTCAATCCATTTTTGATTATAACCTGCTTCTTTTGCCATAATTCTGGCCACTTTGGGTGCCAGTGTCAAAGAAGCTTTTGCATTGAGGAATAAGGCCCTAGAACGACGTGCTAAGACATCTTCAACAGTCATTGCCATCTCATGTCGAACTGACCAAATAATTTGATTTTCACTTAAATGAAGCTCATCGCTAAGCGACTTATTACCTGCTTCATTGATCATTGTAATTTTATCAATATCTGTTCCATAAACATGTAACGGGTTTGTCCAGTCAGAATTATAGTCATAACCATGGATTGGTAAGCTATGGGTAATACAAGCTCTTTCTGGAAGACCACCAACGGATTGTGCGGTATTGATTAAATCTTCAGACATTTTACGATAAGTTGTCCATTTTCCTCCTAAAATACTCACTAATCCAGAGGTGCTTACAGTAACCTTATGATGTCGAGATATTTCCTTGGTCGCACTTCCATTATTTTCTGGAGCTGCGAGTGGTCTTAATCCAGAGAACACGCTTTTAACATCTTCACGTGTGGGTGGAGTCGTCATTTATGCTGCAGCATATTTTAGTATAAAGTCAATTTCCTCGTCAAGCGCGACGGGTTGTTCTAATGGATCCTCGATCTGAGTATCGGTTGTTCCAACAACCACATATCCATTCCATGGAACTGCAAAAAGAACACGACCATCGGAGGTCTGAGGGACCATAATTGCATGGGGTCCATTTAAAAAAGATTTATTTAAGACAATATGTACCCCTTGACTAGGGACGATAAGTTTTCGACTCCCAGGCTGATCCATTTGAATAATATGATCAGAGAACACCCCTGTAGCATTGATGACTACCTTGGCTTTAATGGTGTATTCTTCATCATTGAACTCATCTTTTGCAATAACACCAGTTATCATTTTATCTTCTTTAATCAGCGCGCTTACTCCGCAGTAATTTAGTAAACTTGCCCCATGATTTTCTGCAGTTTGCGCTAAACTTATGGCCATTCTAGCATCATCAAATTGTCCATCATGATAGATTACACCCCCTCTCAATCCCTTTTTTTTAACATTGGGAATAAGTTCAATCGTTTCTTCTCTATCAATAAGGGTGGATGGACCTAAACCTAGGTTCCCAGCCATCATGTCATAAATTTTTAATCCAATCCCATAAAAAGGACTATTCCACCAATCATAGGAGGGAATTACAAAGCTGAGGTCTTGTACCAAGTGTGGAGCATTTTTTCTCATGATACCTCTTTCTTTTAGCGCTTCAATTACCAGAGAGATATCGCCATTTTGTAAGTAACGTACCCCACCATGAACTAGCTTAGTGCTACGGGAAGAAGTACCTTTTGCAAAATCTTTTTTTTCTAATAAAAGTGTACGATATCCTCGGCTAGCAGCATCCACTGCTGCCCCTAGACCTGAAGCCCCTCCTCCTATAATGATGACATCCCAAGGCTTTTTTTATCGGCTATTTTCTTTAGATGATGCGCTCTATTCATGGGTCTTTAATACTTTAGGAATTCGTTTTGACCAAAGCGATAAGATGCGTTCTGTATTGGGATTATCTTCTGGAAAAAAAGTATGATCTTCTTTCCATATAGATTTCAATTCCTCTTCGTCCTTCCAAAACCCCACTGCAAGCCCTGCGAAAAAAGCTGCTCCTAGCGCAGTTGTTTCTGTAGTATTAGGACGAACAACCATTTTTTGTAATAAATCGGATTGAATTTGCATTAAAAGATTATTACCAGTAGCTCCACCATCTACTTTAAGTGCTGAAAATTCTATCTTGGCATCTTTTTGCATTTCAATAATAATATCTCTGGAACGCAACGCAATGGCTTCTAAAGCCGCCCGTGCAATATGTCCTTTTTCAGTACCTCTGGTTATCCCCATAATCGCACCGGTGGCCTCTGGGTCCCAATAAGGAGCACCTAAACCAGAAAGGGCAGGTACAAAGGTCACGCCACCATTATCGTTTACTGTTTTTGCTAGTGCTTCTACATCTGGAGCTGTCTTAATTATCTGTAATTGGTCTCTTAACCATTGAATGAGTGCTCCTGCTATAAATACACTGCCCTCTAGCGCATAGAAGGTTTTTCCTTGTCGTTGCCAACCGATGGTTGTGAGCATCTTATTATTGGATACTACGGCCTTCTCTCCTGTATTCATGATGCAAAAACATCCTGTTCCATAGGTGTTTTTAACATCTCCTGGTTCAATGCATAGTTGTCCGAAAAGTGCTGCTTGTTGATCCCCTGCAATGCCACTTATAGGTATAGAGATTCCTAAAATATCCTCATCTGTTTCTCCAACTTTTTCGGAAGAACTTACTACTGTGGGTAATAAACTAGCGGGAATATCTAAAAGAGATAATAAAGTATCATCCCAAACTAATTGGTGGATATCGAAGAGAAGTGTTCTACTAGCATTGGTTACATCTGTTGTATGTACTTTTCCATTGGTTAATTTCCAAATTAACCAAGAATCAACAGTTCCGAAAGCGAGCTCTCCAGCTTCAGCTCTTCGGCGTATATCTGGATCACTGTTTAATATCCATTTGATTTTTGTGCCCGAAAAGTAAGCGTCTAGTACTAATCCGGTCTTATTTAAAAAGGTAGTAGCGTGTTCACTTAATTCATTACAGATACTAGCGGTCCTTCTATCTTGCCAAACAATAGCGTTGTGAACAGGTTCACCTGTTTTTCTATCCCATAAAATCGTCGTTTCTCTTTGGTTGGTTATGCCTATGGCAGCAATTTCAGTAGCGGAAATACTTTGGGTATTTAGGACTTCTTTTACCGCCTTAAGTTGGGTTTCCCATATTTCATTGGCATTGTGTTCTACCCAACTTTCTTTTGGAAAATATTGAGGAAATTCGTGTTGGGCGATGGCTTTTTGTTGTCCTTTCTTATCAAAAATTATTGCTCGTGAACTGGTCGTTCCTGCATCGATTGCTAATATATATTTCATAGGTTTAAATAAGCGTTTACAGCTTTATTTTTATTCGTGTTATTTTGATAGTGCATATAAGAGAATCCTTTATGAATTGCACTTGCACCTACGTTTCCAGATTTATCGATTGCAAGATAGGCGACCTGGAAATTGGGAGTTCCTTGCTGTTTTTTAATGATGCGTTTTATGGCTTCGTCGCAGGCCTGTTGTGGTGTTCTCCCTTGTCGTATTAATTCAACGATTAAGAAACTTCCTACCGTTTTAACCACTTCTTCTCCCATTCCTGTGGCTACAGCTCCTCCAATCTCATTGTCTACGAAAAGACCCGAACCTATAATAGGGGAATCACCAATTCTACCTTTCATTTTATATCCTAAACCACTAGTGCTACACGCACCACTAATATTACCGTTTTTGTCCCGACATAAGACCCCAATGGTATCATGATTTTCGATATTAATGATGGGTTGATAGTTAGAAGTTTTTTTCCATTTTTCCCAGGCTGCTTTGGATTTAGTCGTAAGTAGAGGAGTAATGGGGTAGTTTTGTTCTTTGGCAAACTGCTCGGCTCCCTTTCCAGAAAGCATTACATGTGGTGTTTTCATCATTACATCTTTGGCTAAGGCGGTAACATGAATTACGTTTTCTACGGCTAAAACAGCACCACAGTTTCCTTGATGATCCATGACACAAGCATCTAGGGTAACTTGTCCGTTTCTATCTGGGGTACCGCCTAAGCCTACCGTATTATTTTTTGGATTTTCTTCTTCAACTTGAGCAGCTAAAATCGCTGCATCTAACGCATTTTCTCCTTTATTTAATGCTTTTCCGGCAGTATGATTGGCTTGTTCAAAATTCCATGTACAAATAGCAATAGGTTCGTTTTTAATATTGTTAAACGTTTTTTCACTTGCTAAACTCGCGCCAGGTAATAATGCGGGTATTGAACCCGCTAAAGCAACTTTTTGTATAAAGGATCTTCGTTTCATCCTTACCAATGTATTAAAATCTACTTACCTTTCCTAAAATACTTTTATCCTTGCAAATGATTTTTTATGAAAATTGAAGTGTGTATTAATCGTATTGAAGATGTCCTATCTGTGCAATCTTACAATGTAGACCGAATAGATTTATGTATTGAATTAGGTTGTGGTGGTTTAACTCCTTCTATAGCTCTGGTAGAACAAGCTTTAGCCATCAGTCGGATTCCAATTCATGTGTTAGTTCGACCACGAAGTGGAAATTTTTCTTTACCAAAGAAACTATTATGTTAATGAAAAGAACCCTGGAACAACTTCGGGAATACCCTATAGCAGGAGTGGTCACGGGAGCCTTGTTAGCAGATAAAGATTTACCCTTAGATACATTAAAAATGTTTCGTTCAGTTTATTCTACAGCTGAGCTATATTTTCATCGAGCATTTGATGAAGTAAATGATCCAAAAAAAGCTTTGTCAAATTTGATTGATTTGGGCTATGATGGGGTATTGACTTCTGGACAAAAAGAGACTGCATTAGAGGGAATAGATTCCTTGTGTCAGTGGAAGCATTTCGCTAACCGTGAGATAACTATTTTACCAGGTAGCGGGATTAATGCAGACAATTGTTTGGTTTTTAATGATATGGGATTTGATTGGATCCACCTTTCTGCCAAAAGGAAACAGGAAGCTGCTTATGATTCCCTTTTCTCCAATCAACAATATCAACTAGATTTAGCCGGGTTAAAACAAGTGATTAATTTAATTAAATCTTAATCATTTCTTACGATCACCTTGATAGTGAAAAAAGAAATTTGCCCAAATAATTTTTGCCCAGGCGTTCATTAGCGGGGAGAGACCCAATACGGCTACTACAATGATTCCAAAAGTTCTGGCGAAAGAAAATTCTGAAAAAAACAAGTGATCTAAGGTGATGATACTGACCATGAGTGCTACCCCTAAAGCATAAGCAACATACATTGATCCGTAATAAAAGCTTGGTTCTATATGATAATTGAGCTTACAATTCGGACATTTCTTTCTAACTTTAGTAAAGGCAGAAAAAACATAAACTTTTAGTTCAAGAAACGAACCTTCGTGACATTGTGGACAACGAATAAAGAAAATGCTAAATAGTTTGTGGCCTTTTGAAAGCATCATTTTTTATTTATGTGAAAGTAACATCTTTTTAGAATTCTTTATTTCGATTAGTATCATTTTTATATATTGAGGCCTTAATGTTTTGATAGTAATTCTTCCTAAGCAAATATTAACTTGTCATGGAATAGGAGTTTTCACTGTCCCAATACAATGTTAATTTTAAAACATGAAAACACTTTTCGATTATCAAATAAAGACCGCTGAGGCCTACCATAATGCTTATAAGAAATCTATAGACAACCCAATTGATTTTTGGGGGAATATAGCACAAACCTTTAGGTGGAAATCCCCTTGGGAAGAGGTGTTGAAATTTGATTGGTCTATACCAAAAACGGAGTGGTTTGTTGGGGGTAAATTAAATATAACAGAGAATTGTTTAGACCGTCATGTAGAAACACAACCCGATAAAGAGGCGCTGATTTGGGAGCCTAATGACCCGAATGATCTCAGGGTAAGTTACTCTTATAAAGAACTATTAGCCTCCGTTTGTAGAATGGCCAATGGGCTTAAAAATCAAGGCATAAAAAAAGGTGACCGCGTATGTATTTATATGCCTATGATACCAGAATTAACCATTGCTGTATTGGCATGTGCGCGAATTGGTGCTATTCATTCTGTTGTGTTTGCCGGATTTTCGGCTTCGGCCTTAGCTGCGAGGATTAATGATGCTCAATGTGCGCTGTTAATCACTGCAGATGGAGCTTTCCGAGGGGCGAAAACGGTTCCTCTAAAGTCAATTGCAGATGAAGCGCTGGCCCTATGTGATAGTGTGCGAAAATGTATTGTTTATCAGCGAACTTTTGAAACCGTAAAATGGAATGATAAAAAGGATGTTTGGTGGCACGATTTTATCGATGGTTTATCAGACACTTGTCTGGCTGAAGAGATGGATGCAGAAGATCCTCTTTTTATTCTTTACACTTCAGGGTCCACAGGGAAACCCAAAGGTATGGTTCACAGCTGTGGTGGATATATGGTCTATACCGCTTATACATTTCTAAATGTATTTCAATACCAACCCGATGATGTGTATTGGTGTACCGCAGATATTGGTTGGATAACAGGTCATAGTTACATGGTATATGGACCTTTAGCTTGCGGGGCAACATCAGTTCATTTTGAGGGCGTACCCTCTTATCCAAAATGGAATCGTTTTTGGGAAATATGTTAGAAATACAAAGTCACCCAATTTTATACTGCACCAACAGCGATTCGTGCTTTAGCCAAACATCCTACTAAACTTATTGAAGATTATGACCTTTCGTCTCTTAAAGTACTCGGGTCAGTAGGTGAGCCGATTAATGAGGAAGCATGGAATTGGTACAATACCCACATTGGAAATGAGCAAACACCTATTGTAGATACTTGGTGGCAAACTGAAACAGGTGGCATCCTAATATCCTCTTTAGCAGGGGTTACCGAACAGAAGCCAACATTTGCTACTCAACCATTACCTGGGATTCAAGTGGGTCTTGTGGATAACGAAGGTAATGTTTTAATGGATAAATCTTCAGAAGGAATATTAACCGTTAATTACCCATGGCCAAGTATTGCCCGAACAATATACGGTGACCATGAACGCTATAAAGAAGTTTATTTTTCTGCCTTTAATGGAAGATATTTCCCTGGAGATGGTGCTTTAAGAGATCAGGCAGGGAATTATCGAATTACTGGTAGAGTAGATGATGTGGTGATTGTTTCAGGACATAATCTGGGAACGGCCCCCATTGAAAATGCCATTAACGGACACCCAGGCGTGGTGGAAAGCGCTGTAGTGGGTTATCCACACGAAATAAAAGGCAATGCCTTATTTGCCTATATAATATTGTATGATCATGTGGCAGATTCTTCTTTTTTAATAGAGGAAGTAAAAGCAGAAGTGGCGAATAAAATAGGGCCAATAGCTAAACCAGACCGCATTTTAATTGTATCGGGATTACCCAAAACACGAAGTGGGAAAATTATGCGTAGAATTCTACGAAAGTTAGCAGCGAGCGATTTTGATCAATTAGGCGATGTCTCTACTTTGTTAAACCCAGAGGTGGTAGATGAAATTAAAACTGCGTTATCGGAAAAATAAAATAATCGATCCAATAGCAGTTAAAATCAGAATGAGTCTTCTATAATTTTGATCATTAATTTTTTTACCAAGTTAACCCCCACAAAGAGACCCACTGCTAAAAATGGTAGGAAGTTTAAGCTCGTTTTAATTGAATTAATTGTCATGGTTTCCCATATCCAAATATGAAAAGGTATTTTAAAAAGGTTGATAATAAAAAACACATAGGCAGATGTGCCGATAAAAACATTCTTGGGAAGTTTCATGGCCAAGAAATAAATATTAGTCACCGCACCCGCTAGATTTCCGATCATGGTTGTAAATCCTGCAATTATTCCGATAGAGCTACTAAATGCCCAGTGGGTCGGAACTCTTTTGTCGGGGTTTCTTTCCCAGTAAAATAGTAGAACAGTAGTGAGAAGGATGAGAGAAGCCATGACCAATCTAAAACTTCCTTCTTCTAAGTAATTTCCGCCAAATGTCCCTAAAACAACCCCAAGAAACATCCATGGTATTAATTGAAAAACATATTTCCAAACGGCATGTTTTTTATAATAGATAATTGCAAAAATATCACCGCAAATTAGCAAGGGCATTAAAATACCTGTAGATGCCTTTGCATCGAAAGCGAAAACAAATAAAATTACAATAAATACGGCGATTCCTTTTACACCCGACTTGGCAATACCAAGGAGGAAGGCAGCTAGTGCAGCAAGCAGGTATGAGCTGGAGAGTAATGAAATCATTGTAAGGTAATTGTCTTTTGCAATATTAGTTTTTTTTATTGGTAGGAATCTCTATCAATTCACGATATTTGTAGTGAATAATCACTTTTGAAAAATATACCACTTTCCATTCGTTATATGCTCTTAAGTACCTTTGCTTTTGCATTTATGAATGCTTTGGTTAAGTACCTAATTCATTATCCTACTTTTGAGTTGGTTTTTTTTCGATCACTAGGCACCTTAATTCTAACTTTCTTTTTGTTGCGTTCTCGTAAGATTTCCATCCTTCCTAACCAGCCTAAGTTATTGGTTTTAAGAGGGGTTGTTGGAGTCACTTCTATGTCCCTTTTCTTTTGGGAATTCATTACATCCCCATAGGATCTGCAGTTACAATTCGTTATGTCGCCCCTCTTTTTGGTGCGGTTTTGGCTGTTTATTTTCTTAAAGAACGAATTTTTCCTTTGCAATGGTTTTTTTATGTTTTGGCCTTTTTTGGGGTGGTATTGATCAAAGGTTTTGACGCATCAATTAGCTTGTTTGGTGTAGGCGTTGTTCTTGCAGCGGCTTTTTTTAGTGCCATCGTTTATGTTATTATTACCAAGATAGGAAAACGAGATCATCCTTTGTTAGTGGTACTCTTTTTTATGGGGATTGCAACCCTTACGGGATTAATAGGTAGTATCAATAATTTT
Source organism: Flavobacteriaceae bacterium (assembly GCA_038143595.1). GTDB lineage: Bacteria > Bacteroidota > Bacteroidia > Flavobacteriales > Flavobacteriaceae > Arcticimaribacter. Next base: position 373,375 of record JAYQME010000001.1, read on the forward strand.
ATAATACCTACAGGCCTAGAAAGCTTACTACTTTTATTATTGGGCATTTTTGGTTTTTTTGGGCAGTACTACATGACAAAAGCTTTCCAAAATGGAGAGGCAAGTAAAGTGGCTCCTATTAAATATTCTGAAGTTATTTTTACACTAAGTTTTGGTGTTTATTGGTTTGGTGAAGTCTATACACTTAACAGTCTCTTCGGTATTGGGTTAGTGATATTAAGTTTAACAGCTAGTGTTTTATACAAGGCAAAAAGACTAAGAGGAGAAAAGTTATCTGAAAGATAGTAGGCATGTTTTATTTGTTCCCAAAAACCTCTCTTTGAAATAAATCAGTAATAAATGATTATATTCGTTTAAATTGATTGTGATGAGTGATTTTAAATACTTATTTGCCTATACGGTCCCTTTAGTTGCTTTGCTATCGGTTCTTTCTACGGGTTGGTTAACTTTCTCAGCACCGATTTACACTTTTGTATTTATTCCCTTATTGGAATATATTTTAGAAGATTATGACACACAATATTCTGACAATCAAAAATCTAAACGTTTGACCAATATCTTGTTTGATTGGCTATTATATCTAAATATTCCCATGGTATTTTTTATTTTAGGTATGGGCTTGTTTAATTTAAGTTCCATTTCGTATACATTTACCGAACAAGCAGGGATTATATTATCCCTGGGAATCCTACTAGCAACAAATGCGATTAATGTGGCGCATGAATTAGGTCATCGGGTGTCTTCGTTTGAGCGTATATTATCTAAACTTTTATTAATGCCATGTTTGTATATGCACTTTTATTTAGAGCATAATTTTGGGCATCATAAGAATGTGGCCACTCCAAAGGATCCAGCAACCTCTCGATTTAATCAATCTTTATATCATTTTTGGATGGTTTCAGTACTTAAGCAATATCGTAACGCATGGGTCATTCAATTTAAATTATTAAAACAATCTAACAGTTCCTTTTGGTCCATTAAAAATGATATGTTGTGGTATTTTTTCATTCAGGCGGGTTACTTGGGATTAGTGTATTTATTAGCGGGTACTTTAGCAATATATAACGCCATCCTCATAGGGGTGATTTCATTTTTGTTTTTAGAAACAATTAATTATGTAGAGCATTACGGTTTACAACGAAAGAAAACATCTTCTGGTCGATATGAACGGGTCCAAATACATCATTCATGGAATTCCAATCATATCATAGGTAGGATTGTTTTATATGAATTAACCCGACATAGTGATCACCATTTTAAGGCATCCAAGAAGTATCAAGTATTAGAAAATAAGCCAGAAAGCCCCCAATTACCTTTTGGGTACCCCAGTTCAATACTATTAGCAATGGTCCCACCCTTGTGGTTTCGGGTAATGAATAGCCGTATCCCTGCAGATCAATTGGCCCTTAATCAAAACAGCTAGTTTTAAATACTAGCTTATCTCTAGAAGTCATTATTTTTTATTAAATTAAAATATAAATAATAGTCTAGAATTATATTTTTTCGTGTATTTTTTATTTAATTTAAACAAGGTTCCTTTAAAAAACGGCTTGTTTTTATATATTTGACATTCCCATTAATTAAATTTAAATAAAATAAAAATGGAATTTTGTTTATCTGAAGAGCATAAAATGATCCAACAGGCTGCTAAAGATTTTGCAGCAAAAGCAAAAGTTGGCGTCATAGAACGAGACACAGCCATGGCGTATCCTACCGAAATTGTAAAAGAGATGGGAGCGTTGGGTTTTATGGGAATAATGACCTCTCCCGAATATGATGGAAGCGGCCTAGATACCCTTTCTTATGTATTGGTAATGGAGGAGCTTTCTAAGGTTGATGCAAGTTCTTCTGTAATTATGAGTGCCCATAATTCTTTGGCTATTTGGGGAATAGAAAAATATGGTACTGCTGCAATCAAAGAAAAGTACCTACGTCCTTTAGCTCGTGGAGTTGCTGTGGGATGCTTTTGTTTATCTGAACCAGAAGCGGGGAGTGATGCAAGTAGTCAAACGACTACAGCCATAGAACACGAGGATTATTATGTATTAAATGGTGTTAAAAATTGGATAACAAATGGAGGTAAAGCTGCTTATCATGTGGTTATTGCCCAAACAGACAGGGACAAAGGACACAAGGGGATAAGCGCCTTTATTGTAGAAAAGGATTGGGAAGGTGTTGAAATAGGGGTAAAAGAAAATAAGTTAGGAATCCGCTCTTCGGACACCCATTCGATTATTTATACCGATGTTAAAATACCTAAAGAAAATCGTTTAGGTCCAGCGGGATTTGGTTTTAAATTGGCTATGCAAACCTTAGAAGGAGGAAGGATAGGAATTGCAGCACAAGCTCTAGGTATAGCAGCTGGCGCGTATGAATTAGCTGTTAACTATGCCCAAATAAGAAAGTCATTTGGCCAACCGATTATAAAGCACCAGGGCGTTTCTTTTAAGTTTGCAGAAATGGCTATGGAAATTGAAGATGCAAGAATGTTGGTCTATCGGGCGGCTTATTTAAAAGACCAAGGTAAACCTTATGGTTACGCGAGTGCTATGGCAAAACTAAAAGCCTCAGAGGTTGCTATGGCGGTGACGATAGAAGCTGTTCAGGTTCATGGGGGTAACGGTTACGTAAAAGAATATCACGTAGAACGATTAATGCGAGATGCCAAGATTACGCAAATTTATGAGGGAACATCTGAAATACAGAAAATTGTATTGGCAAGAAATATAGAAAAAGGAGAATTAAAACTTCCGCTCTAGTTTATTTTTGGATAGTTCCTTTTCAAAGAATTCATTATATAATTTGGGGTAAACTTCTTTGATCTTTTTTTCAAATTTTGTGGATATATTTTGATGATTGTAAATCACTTTATTTATTAAGCTTGTGTTTTTTTGCCCTAAGCTTAGTGCAAAATCTTTTTTGTTTAGTCCACTTGCTCGAATAAGGAAGTCTAAATTATTTCCTTGCGTTGATTTATGATTAGAATTTACAATCAAATTTTTCATGAAATCTTCAAAAATCATCTCATGAGCATCGAGAATCTTAAGAAGACTCTTCAGGGTGAAATTACTACCATTCTCCATTTTCCAATATTGAATGCGACTAATTTTCTTTTCAAAAGCAAACTGCTCATAGCTTTTGTAACCTGCTTCTAATCTTAATTCTCTTAGTTTTTGGCCTATTAAAAATTGTATTTTTTCAATATTATTCATACTAAAATAAACATTTTTTATTATATATATTGAGTAATTTAAATTTAGTAAATAAACACAAAAAAAAAAAAAATTAATGATCACATTTGTACCCTTATACAAATGGAATTCTTTTAATCAGGCCCAATTTGATTCATTTTGTTCTATTGCTACTAAAGTTTTTGAAGACCAAATTAATCATTATGAATATGCAGAAAATAGGATGTGCATAGAGGAGAATCTGTCTGATGAATTATATAATTTAAGAGCGTTTACAACGGGCTCAATCTTCTCTTTGAGATTGGACAAGTTCACTGTTCCGAACATCAAACCTATTTGGAAGATATTATCTATGATATAATAAAATCAACAAGTGATACTGAATTAGACATTTCTATCAAAATAAAAAAAAATCTGCGAAGCTTGGATTACTTTTTTTAAAAAACCTGAGGAGGAATAAGAGACTGTGTACACCTACTTAATTTAGTTGAAATCTCAAAAATTATTTATTTAGAATAAAAAAAATCCATTGATCTTTAGTGGTGTTTAACTAATTATCAATGGATTATATTGTAGCGAGAGGGAGACTTGAACTCCCGACCTCCGGGTTATGAATCCGACGCTCTAACCGGCTGAGCTACCTCGCCATTTCAACGGTGGCAAATATAAAAAAAATGCATTAATCCGTTATTATTTGACCATTAAAAAAAACAATTTTATTTCATTGAATTTCCATTTTTTCAATATATTGCCTACCTAACAAAACAACTATGTCAGCAAAGGTTCCGTTTTCTCTTGAAATTGATTTCCAGGCTTCTCCGCAGTTACTATTTCAATATCTATCCACACCATCTGGTCTTTCAGAATGGTTTGCAGATAATGTAAATTCTAGAGGTGAAGATTTTACTTTTATCTGGGATGATACCGAGGAGTATGCCAAGTTAATTCAAAAGAAAACGAACGAAAGGGTTCGTTACCGATGGATGAATGATGAAGATGATCAAGATGATTATCATTTTGAATTTAAGATTGTGGTTGATGAGATTACCAAAGATGTTTCTTTAATTGTATCTGACTTCTCAGATGAAGATGAATTAGAGGAATCTAAAATGCTGTGGGAGAATTTAATTGGAAGTCTTAAACAAGTCCTAGGCGCTTCTTAAATCTATGCATTCATTTCAAGGTAAACTCTACAAGCATTTAGTCGAAGTTCCCGTTACCGATCTTGATGCTTTTTTACATACCCCCGCCTTAACCGAGGCCATTAATATAATTGACAACCAACCTCTTTTTTGGGAAGATCATTATCTCAGGCTCATGTCCTCTATGCGTATTTTACGAATGGAGATACCGCTTAATTTCACCCTTGAATATCTTCAAGATAAGATGACTGAATTAATGGAGACAAGAGCTTCTATATTTAATGGGCGTATATTGATTCGCGTAATCAAAAGCCAACGATCTACACCTGAATTACCTATAGTCCCTACCCTTTTTTCTTTAGAGATAACCGAAGTTGATCCTAGCTATAAATACCAATTAATGGATAATCCCATAGATTTATATAAGGATCATTATTTACCCATGGGTTTATATTCGACATTAGAAAGTGTTCATGACACCTGGCGCGAAATGGCCTGGGTATATGTCTATGAAAACCACTATGCAGATGGTATACTACTCAATGAACAAAAGCGAGTAGTAGAAGCCCTTAATGGGAGCTTGTTTTTGATCAAGGGTAATCAAGTTCAAACCCCTCCAATTACAGAAGGTTGTAGAAAAACAGTCTATCGTTCTATAATGTTAGAGGTATTGTCTAAGTCAGCAGACATAGAAATGATAGAAACACCCATTTCTACTTTTGCACTCCAAAAAGCCGATGAGCTTTTTGTGTTAAATGGAATAGAGGGTGTAAATAGCGTAAAGAAATTTAGAAAAAAATCTTTTTCTACTCAAAAGACACAACAAATAGTTCAGTTATTTAAGGAAAGAATTAATAAAGAGGTTTAGTTATATCCTGGGTTATCTGGAGTATTGACCCATAAATGATAATCCCCTCCTTGACTTTTTATGGCATCTCTCCACAAACTTTTGGTGTTAAGTGAAAAAATATTTTTGGGTTTTAAGTTCTGAGACAACCAATTACTCTGTTCTTTTTCATTTTCTAATTGTCCCGTGGACCATCCACTATATCCTAGAAAAAATCGACAGTATGATTGATTTAGTAATCCTTGATTAAGGGCTTCTATGGCTTTTTCAACCTCGCCACTGAAATAGGTTTTATGTTTAATGTGTTTACTGCAATTAGCTAGTTCTTCTGCATTATGAAGCACAAACAATAAATCATTATCTATTGGTCCACCATAATACAGGGGTAATTCTTTATTTCTAATTTCAGGTAAAACCTCAGCTAATGAAAATTCGAATGGCTTATTAATAATAAATCCCATTGGACTACTTTCGTGAATGGCACTAATGTAAATAGCTGAACGATGAAAAGTTTCGTCTCCAATAATGGATGGGTCAGCGATTAGTAAATCCCCTAATTGAAAAGCGTTGGTCATAGCTCAAATTTAGACAAAAAAAAATCTCCCTAAGGAGATTTTATAAGCTATAAAGCACTTATCTAGTTTACTGCACCAGATAATTCAGCACCTGCTTTGAATTTCACAACATTTTTTGCTGCAATTTTAATTGTTTCTCCTGTACGTGGGTTTCTTCCATCACGAGCAGAACGTTGAGATACAGACCAAGATCCAAATCCAACTAAAGAAACACGACCACCACCTTTAAGGGCACCTCCAACACTATCTAAAAAAGATTCTAGGGCTTTTTTAGCAGCTGCTTTAGAGATTCCCGCGTCAGCAGCCATTGCATCAATTAATTCTGTTTTGTTCATAATTATATATTTTAAATTAACTTTTAGACTTCAACAAATATATAGGGTTTACGCTAAGAGCAAAGGTTTTTAGCGCTAAATTGGGCGTTTTGTTAATAAGTCGGTAATTTTGTTTATAACCCTAGTTTATTTTACGGTTGTTTCAATCCCAAAATCATATCCATTGAGTAAATCCGCGACTTTCAATCGTTTTTTGTTGGGTATTTGTACTTCTTTACAAATTAAAAATCCATCAATATGAGCAATTTTGAGAAGTTTCCCTTCCACAACCAACTTAAGGGGAGGGTAATGATGTGTAGTTTCTTCAAAATCTGCAGCAAAAATTTTCATAACAAAAACACCTTTGTTGCCATGCACTTCTGTCCAGGCTCCGGGATAAGGGCTTAGCCCCCTAATTAAGGCATCTATTTCAGGAAGGGAATGCATCCAATTGATGCGGGTATTTTCTTTATTTAGTTTAGGAGCACTTTTTTCAGTTCCATCGGTTAACTGAGGATATGTAGTCATTCCAATTTCTAATTGGTCCAAAGTTTTAATGATCAAATGTTTTCCTTTATCGGCTAATTTTAAATAAAGTCCTCCTACATTTTCTCGGTCTTCAATTTTTACTTTTTCTTGAAGCAAGAGGGTTCCGGTATCAATTTTTTCATCGATTAAAAATGTGGAGACTCCACTCGATTTTTCTCCATTAATTATCGCCCAGTTAATTGGGGCAGCTCCTCTATAGTGAGGCAGCAGAGAAGCATGTAAGTTAAATGTTCCTTTTTGGGGTATTTTCCAAACTACTTTTGGTAGCATCCTAAAGGCGACCACAACAAAAACATCTGCAGATAATTCCTCTAGTTGATTTACAAAAAAAGGATCCTTTAATGAGATAGGTTGAAGTAGCGGAAGCTGTTTTTCTAAAGCATATTTTTTTACAGGCGCTTCATTGATTTTTTTTCCTCTACCTGCTGGTTTATCTACGTTGGTAACTACCCCTACTATTTTATGATTAGATCGAGTAATCGCCTCTAGGGCGATAACGGCAAACTCTGGAGTGCCAAAAAAAACAACTTTCAAGCTCATAGACAGATAATTTGTTGTCGATTATTTCGTTTAATTTTTTTGTGGACTTCTAACCAAATTAAGGCTTGGCCAATCTCTTCTTTACTAGAATGAGGTAAAGATAAAGCAAGATGCTGAGGCGCCATGGCTTTGATTCGTATAATCTTCAAAATTTCTTCAGCAAGACTTTCGATATTATTTGGTTGTGTCGGAGAATAACAACTTTTTGCGTTACAGTTATTACAAGTTTCTTTTTTGTTTTCTCCAAAATAAGCTAAAAGCTGCTGCTGTTTACAGTCTTTATTATTTTTAGCAAAGCTGATCATTGCGTCCACTTTTTCTTCTTTATTTTGACGAATTATATGCGTAGATTTTAAAAGTTCATAGAGCGTGTATTGATCCTCTCTAGGAGACAATCCTACAAGTTTAATATCAAAACCTGCATAGTTAAATTGAAGAATTTTTTCTTTATCCCAAGCGTTTAAAATTCCAATTATTTTTGAAAATGCTAACCCACTTTGTTGACATATTTGGTCTAAGTTAATGCTGATTTCTTGATCAAAAATACCAGGATATTTACGGGCAATTAATTGCAGGATTAATGAAGATGATGTGTTTTTATTCTCCAATAAATATGTAAGCTGTTTGGGGGTACAGAGGATTTTACAATAAGCATTTTGTTTATGGGTGTTTATTCTTCTGAAAATATCTGCCTGATCAAAAAGGGTAAGACATTGATTTACCTTTTTATGATCTAATCGATAGGTTTTACAAAAATTAGCAAATGAGATATAAAATTCTTGTTCAAAACCATCGCCATATCCGATTGATAAATAATTGCAAAGATGTTTATAGCACTTCTGTATGAATGATTTGGAGGGAATTGAGGATAGAAACTGGTTTTTTGTTTGCTTTAAATCGTTCGATTGAAAGTATAAAATTGCTTGAGCTGCATGCCCATCTCTTCCTGCTCTTCCTATTTCTTGGTAATAATTTTCTAAACTACTCGGTAGCGATAAGTGAAAAACGGAACGGACATTACCTTTGTCAATTCCCATTCCAAAGGCATTGGTTGCCACCATTATTTTTTTTTCTTCTTTTTTCCAAGCGAGAAGACGATCACTTTTTTCTTGTAGACTTAGTCCTCCATGAAAAAATTGACTCCCTATCTCATGTTCTTCAAGTAGTTGATTAAGTTGTTCTGTTTCTCTTCTTGTAGTACAATATACAATGGCGGTCTGATTGTTTTTTTTTAACTCTCGTAAAATATCACCGTATTTATCTGTTTGATTTTTAATCTTTAAGGAAATGTTACTTCTTTCAAAAGATGCTTTGAAGATGCTAGGGTCAATTAAATGAAGTTCGTTAACGATATCTTCTATTACTTTGGGAGTTGCACTAGCAGTTAAAGCCAAAATACTCGCTTTAGGTATAAGCGATCTCAATCGATATATTTTTTTATAAGCAGGTCTAAAGTCATTTCCCCATTCAGAGATACAATGTGCTTCATCTATTGCAATGCATTGAATATTTAATTGATTTATTCTTTCTATAAATAACGGGTTAAATATTTTTTCTGGCGAGCAAAATAGAAGTTTATACTTTCCGTAGCAAGCATTATCTAATTGTTTATCTAGGGTTTGTGAAGTATTGAAAGCCATACTTTTTATTCCTTTTTCATTGGCTTGTGCCACTTGATCTTGCATTAAAGAAATCAGTGGGGAAATGACCAAAGTTGGCCCTTTAAAAATTAGAGCAGGTAATTGGTAACAGAGCGATTTACCTCCTCCGGTCGGGAGTAGCGCAAGGGTGTCATTTTTGTTAATTACAGCTTTACAGATTTCTTCTTGGTAGGGTCTAAATTGGTCGACCTTCCAATGCTTTTTTAGTAATGAAATCAGGGCGGCTTTCAATAGATAGGATTTTGATTTTTGCAGCGATCTAAAACAAAGTTTGCACGATCTTCAATAGAAAGAAAAGGAACCTCTATGCAGGTACCTAGGCTATGGTAGGTTTGTTCAAGTTCATGGTGAATGGCCATCGCTTGATCAAAAGACTCCATACGTTCTTCATCTTGATGATAAATGGATTCTTCAGGTGGAATTAAAAAAAATAAATCGTAAGGATATTTGATGAGCTCTCTCTCCCAAGCTTTAATGGATTGTTTTGTAAAGTTTAAATAGGCAATTACATCAGGTAAACCGCGGTCGAAAAAGAGCCAATTATTTTTGGAATTTATTTCTACATCCTCTGATTCACGATATTGATTTTGTCTACCTTGCCATAAAAATTTACTAAAAGTAAGTGGGTCCTCCTTAAAGTAATTTTCTATTCCATTCTCTTTTCCCAGCATAATATACCCTCTAGAAACCTCATCAAAGCAATGATAATCTTGCTTTTTAAGTTCGTTAATAACAGAAGTTTTACCACTCCCTGGTCCACCAGTAATTATGATCCTTTTTTTAGCCTTCACGGATGGTATAGTTACGTTCGAATTCGATTATCTTTGTGTAAAAATACTTCAGCAAATGAAACCTAAGGACAATCCCGAAGAATTTTATTCACGATTTCACGAACAACTAGTGAATTCTCAAGATTGGCCTGGGAAATATTTATTTAAATTCATCTTAAGAGTAGGTGAAGTTAATGAAAGCGAACTGACCGCATTATTTAAAGACATTAATTGTAAAATTAGTCGTAAATCTTCTTCAAAACAAACCTTCGTAAGCATCAGCATCGCTGTAGAAATGATAAATCCTGATGAAGTAATTACAATTTACAAAAAGGTGCAATCCTTTCCTGGAGTTATTACTTTATAATTTTCAGATTTTTATTAAAAACTGTACATTTACAATATATTCAACACGAACAATACCCACCACATTAATGGAAGCACTGCAATATAATTCCGATAGGACGGCATTAATCATTCCCGAGTATGGACGACATATGCATATTATGGTTGATCAATTATTAGCTACGGAAGATCGGGAAGAACGCAATAAAAAGGCAAAGGCAATTATTGGCGTTATGGGAAATCTAAACCCACACTTGAGAGATGTGCCCGATTTTCAACACAAATTGTGGGATCAACTCTTTATTATGTCTAAGTTTAAATTGGATGTAGATTCTCCATTCGATAAACCAGAGCAAGAGGTTTTAGAGCAAAAACCACAACCTTTAGATTACCCACAGAATTTTCCTAAGTATAGATTTTATGGGAATAACATTAAAAGAATGATAGATGTTGCGTTATCTTGGGAAGAAGGGGAAATGAAAGATGCGTTGGTATTTAACATTGCCAATCACATGAAGAAATGTTTTTTGAATTGGAATAAGGATACGGTGGATGATCAAGTTATATTTAATCATTTGGCAGAGTTTTCTAATCAAAGTTTATCTGTTAAAGAAGAATTATTACCGCTTACATCTACACAAGATTTACTCCGCATGAAGTCTAAAAATGGAAACGGTCCACAAAGTAATGGAGCATCTAAACCTAGAAAAAACAGAAACCGTAAACGTTATTAGGCAATTCCAATGGGTACATTTATTATTGAAGGTGGACAACAATTAAAGGGAGAAATTACTCCTCAGGGAGCTAAAAATGAAGCTCTTCAAATTCTTTGTGCAGTTTTACTTACACCAGAGAAAGTAGTTATAGATAATATTCCTGATATTATTGATGTAAATAAACTTATTCAATTATTAGTCAATTTTGGTGTTAAGGTAACTCAAATGGGTCGTTCCAAGTATACCTTTCAGGCCGATCAAGTAAATCTAGATTATTTGTATTCCGATCAATTTAAGATTGATGGGAGAGGTCTTCGCGGTTCGATCATGTTAGTAGGGCCACTATTAGCTCGTTTTGGTAAAGGGAGTATTCCTAGACCTGGGGGAGATAAAATTGGACGTAGACGTTTAGACACCCACTTTGAAGGCCTTATTAAACTGGGTGCAAAATTTAATTACGATCGTGAAGATCATTTTTATTCAGTAGAAGCAGATTCCTTGCAAGGTACAGATATGTAATTAGATGAAGCCTCTGATACAGGAACGCCCAATATAGAGATGGCTGCAATTATGGCAAAAGGAACTACAACGATTTATAACGCTGCTTGTGAACCTTACTTACAGCAGCTTTGTAATATGTTAATTCGCATGGGAGCTAAGATCACAGGTGTGGGTTCAAATCTATTGACCATTGAGGGGGTTGATCGTCTTCAGGGTACTTCTCACCGTATTTTACCAGACATGGTAGAAATTGGGAGTTGTATTGGATTGGCCGCTATGACAAAAAGTGAATTGACAATTAAGAATGTTCAATGGGAGTATTTAGGGCAAATCCCTTCAGTGTTCAGGAAGCTGGGATTAACCCTTGAAAAGCAGGGGGATGATATCTATATTCCAGCCCATACAGAGGGTTATGAGATTCAAAATTATATAGATGGTTCTATTCTCACCGTTGCAGATGCTCCATGGCCAGGGTTTACTCCAGATTTATTAAGCATAGTATTGGTAGTTGCTACGCAAGCACGTGGGAGTGTCTTAATTCATCAAAAAATGTTTGAAAGTCGCTTGTTTTTTGTCGATAAATTAATCGATATGGGCGCAAAAATTATTTTATGTGACCCTCATCGTGCTTCAATTATTGGTCATGATTTTAAGTCACAGTTAAAATCAGCTACCCTAACCTCTCCAGATATTAGGGCAGGTATTTCTCTATTAATTGCTGCATTATCAGCTCAGGGCACTTCAACGATTCACAATATTGAACAAATCGATAGAGGTTATGAGAGGATTGTTGAGCGACTCCAAGCCATAGGAGCAAAAATTCAACGTGTATAAATGCTTTAACTCATTAACCCCCCCCATATATATGAGATTTACCTACTTAATTTCCCTACTCTTATTGGGTAATCTATTGCATGCCCAAATAACTGTTTTTGGACAAATTAGGGACTCAGAATTTAATGAGGTTTTACCTTATGTAAATATAGGTATACCAAGCGAGGGTATAGGTACAGTTACAGATAAGGAAGGTTATTATTTTATTGAATTTTCAGATGAGCTCCTTAATAAAGAAATACTTTTTTCCATGGTTGGTTTTAAGTCTCAAAGTATTTCAATAAACAATTTGGAAAAAATTGAAGGTGAAATATTACTTAATCTAACTTTAGATACTCAAGTATATGATTTAAATGAAGTCGTTGTTTCTAATGGAATATAGGAACAAAAAGCGATAGGTAATGATACAGATTCCAAATTAATTACAGGAGGGTTTACTTCCAATCAGTTGGGAAATGAAATAGCTCAGTATGTTCGGGTTAAAAAACAACGACCTACATATATTGAAAGTTTTTGGCTCTCTGTCGTAGAGAATGCTTTTGACAGTGTCCTTTTACGCCTAAATATTTATTCAGAGGACGAGGGTTTCCCAGATAAAAATATCTTAAAAGAGCCTATTTATATCGAATTACCTAATACTCCTCAGGTCATAAAAATTGATTTAAAAGAGTATGATATTTTTGTGGAAGATAATTTTTTTATATCCCTAGAATGGATTGAAGACCTAGGGGTAGATCAACTTTTGTTTTCTGCGGGCGTTCTCGGAAAACCCCTGTATGCACGCAATGCAAGTCAAGGGAAATGGGTAAAACAAAATTTTAATATAGGTATGGGGGTAAATATATCTCAAAGAAAGAATTAAGCATACTTCTCTTTAATTATGCGAATAGAATCTTCGATAATTTTCTTTAATACCTGAAGATTAATATCACTTAATTTTTTGATATACAAACAACCCTTTCCTAGTCTGTGCTTTCCTAAGTCTATAAAATCTAATCCATCGTGGGCTAAATCACACATTAAATAAAGGGTAAGCTCTTTTTTTCTGGGTGAAAATCCAGTCAAAAACCAATTCCCCGTTCTACCTGATTTATATCTATAATCGTATTCGCCAAATCCAATAATACTAGTTCCCCACATTTTAGGCTCGCAAGTTGTAATTTCACTCATTAGAGTTAAAAGTGATTTACAATCATTATATTTTTGTTTTTCCTCTATATCAGATAAAAAAAGGGATACACTTTTATTGGTTTTTTGTGTTTTATTCTGTTTCATTATTCAGGGATTTCCCTGAAGTTACAAAAAATTAACGTTTAGAAACTTTGTTGTTGCTAATGTTGCGTTGTCTAGAACACTTAAACCGATCAATTTCTTTTCCCCTTCCCATGCGGTGTTTGGTTTTTCTTCCTTGAACCCTTGCGCGCCATAAATTAAAACTAGAGCGTTTCATTTCTTTGCGCATAAGTTCAATAACATCTTGTTCTTTTAGACCAAACTGATCTTTAATGGCATCAAATGGGGTGCGGTCTTCCCAGGCCATTTCTATTATACGATCTATTTGTTCTTCATTCAGGCTAATATTCTTTTTCATATTTATTGAATACTTTTTCTGTTGGGTAATGTATGTTTTTGTAAAATACGTTTACTCTCTTGGTAAACATGGCTATTTTTCTGTAAGTTCCATAAAATCTCAGAAGCATTTTTTCTGCTTTTATCTAGATCTACGATAGGCTTGGGATAAGATTTACCCAATTCAAAATCATAGAGACCTTCTTCAAAAGCTGTTATTTTCCATGGGGTGTGAACCAAGCTATCAGGTAGGTTTTTTAATTCTGGGAGCCATTGTTTTGTAAAATGCCCATTAGGGTCGTGTTCATGTCCATTTTTTACAGGATTATATATTCGCAAGGTATTTATGCCTGTTTCCCCAGCTTGCATTTGTAGCTGTGGAAAATGAATTCCTGGTTCAAAATCTAGAAACTGTCGGGCCAGAAAGGCAGAGCATGCTTGCCAAGGCTGCCATAATTGATGAACAAAAAACGACACAACTAAGGCCCGCATTCTGAAATTTAAATAACCAGTTTCCACCAAACATCGCATGGCGGCATCCACCATGGGGACACCCGTCTTTCCTTCTTCCCAGGCTAAAATGTATGGGTGATTTAATGGTTTGTTAAGTTGATGATATCCTCGATTAATACTTTCAAACTCCATTCGACATTCCATTTCAAACTTTTGTATGAAGTGTGCTTGCCAGCGAAGCCGGGATTCAAAAGCCTTAATGCCCATTCCTCTTTTACCAGATTCTTTTTCGGTTTCTGTTCTATGTAGTACTTGTCCCATAGAAAGATTGCCATAAGCAATATAGGGCAAAAGACGACTACAACTTTTTCTAGCAAGATCAGGTTTCGATATGTGTTTTTGATAATTTAGATGGCGTCCTTCAAAAAAGGAGTCTAGATATCGATGCGCTGTTTTTTCACCTCCAGGCTGTATTCCTTTTATTTTAGTAGAGGTGCAATTTATTTGTGTAAAATAGGTAGATGTTTTTTTGACTTCTTTTTTATGTATAAAGCCTTTATTTGAAGGAATAGGATATTGGGACTCATTCATTAATTGACTCCATAGTTGTATCCATTTTTTTCTATTTTTTATACCTCTAAAAACTCCTTGCTGTCTTTTTTCTATCCATGGAATACTGTTTTTTTCACACCAATTAGCCATCTTATTGTCTCTTTGATAAGTAATTCCAATACCTGTTTCCATATGCGAATAAACACTTTCAATGCAAAAAAGTTTTAGAAGTTGGTCAAACACTTGAATCACTTCACCTACCACGGTTAATATCTCTGTATTAAATGTCTTTAGTTGATTATTTAAATCTTCTAAAGATTGTTTTATGAAGTTAAAGTGTCGTTCGCTACTATGTGCTTCATTTCTTAATGATGGTTCAGCAATATAGAGAAGGACTACTTGATTAAGTTTTTTTTGTGCCCAATATATAGCTGCATGATCCCTCAAACGCAAGTCGCGTTTTAGCCAAACTATTGCTGTTGGGATTGTATTAATAAGCATCGGGATTACTTAAAATAGCTCCTGCTCGAGCTTTGATTTCTGCTAATTCTTCTGCGGGTATTTTTTCGAGTAATCGCAGCATCATGGCCATCCGATTGTTTTTTAAGAAATACTGTTTTTTATCATCTAAAAAATTCCAGTACAGACTATTAAAGGGACATGCATCTTCTCCTAGTCTTTTCTTTTTATCGTAAACACATTGATCACAATAATTACTCATTTTATTAATATAAGAAGCGGCGGATACATAAGGTTTTGTTGCAACAATTCCTCCATCAGCCCATTGACTCATGCCACGGGTATTTGTGATTTGTACCCATTCTATGGCATCGGCATATATACCTAAATACCATTGGTCTACAGCATCTGGGTGTACTTGTGCAAGTAAGGCGAAATTACCGGTGATCATTAAACGCTGTATATGATGTGCATAGGCATTGTCTAAAGAGTTTTGAATACTATGATGGAGACAATTCATTTTAGTATTTCCGGTCCAGTAAAAATTTGGTAAGTCATTGTGGTTTTCGAGTGCATTTTTATTTGCATAGGCAGGCATCTCTTTCCAATAGATACCCCGCATATATTCTCTCCAGCCAATAATCTGACGAACAAAGCCCTCTAATTGAGACAGGGCTATCTCATCTTCATGCTGTCGATAATAGGCAATCACTTTTTCAACGACTTCTAGCGGACTAATTATCTTAACATTAAGTGCAAAGGAAATGCGTGAATGGAAAAGATTAATTTCTTGTGTATGTAAGGCATCCTGATAGTCGCCAAAATGCACCAATAAATTCTCGCAAAAATAAATGAGTTGACTTAATGCTTCTTCACGGCTAAAAGGGAAAAGAAACTTTTCTCTATCTAATGTTCCAATGGTTTTTACCCCAGCTTTGTGAATCATTTTTTCAAGGGAGACTAGTTCCTCTGTTTTTGGCACATAGGCTAAGGGAATAGTTGGAGATCCTTTCCATTTTTTTCGATTGTTTTTATCGAAGTTCCATTGTCCTCCTTCTGGCTGACCATGTTGCATAAGGAGGTTGAATTTTTTCCGCATGTTACGGTAAAAAAACTCTAAGATTAATTGCTTTTTCCCTTCAAAAAATTGGGTCAATTCTTCTCTACTCGTCATAAAATGATGGCTATCAAAAACGGCTGTAGCGAAGTCTAAATCTGCACAAAATTTCATTAATTGTTGGTCCAATCTATATTCATCTGGATATTGATATTCAAATGAAGTGACGTTGTATTTTTTTATTAAATAATGAAGATTATCCGTCAGTGTTTGCTGATTTTCAATATCATCAAGTTTTAGATAGATGACTTGATGTCCCTTTGTTTTAAGTACATGACTAAAATGACGCATTGCTCCAAAGAAACCAACAACTTTTTGGATATGATGGGGGGCATAGTCAGTTTCTTGGCGCATTTCCATTAGAACATAGGAAATGTTTTTATCAATCGTATTAAACCAGGGGTGATGTAGGTTAAGTTGGTCTCCTAAAATTAAACGTAGCTTCATTAAAACAGACTTTTTTGATTCCACAAGCGTTGGAATTTTCCATTTTCATCATAACGCTCTGCTTGCATACGAACATTGAATTTACGATCTCTAGGGTCATTACCAACTCCAGCCACATACATCCAGTTCCCATAGTTACTATGCACGTCGTAATCGATTAATTGAGATTCAAAATAGGCAGCACCAATACGCCAATCTAATAAAAGGTCTTTGGCAAAATAAGAAGCTACATTTTGTCTTCCTCTATTACTCATCCAACCTGTTTTTTGTAACTCAATCATGTTTGCATTGACAAAGTTTTCACGGGTTTCTCCGTTTATCCAGGCATGAATGGTTTTAGGATTGTTTTTCCAATGATAATTTTTTTGAAGTATGCCCCCTAAATGAAAAATATGGTCTTGATGCTTAAGAGAAATAAACTTAAAATAATCACGCCAAATAAGCTCAAAAATGAGCCAGTAGGTCGATTGGTTTTTTTCTACTTGCGCTTCGTATTCTTTTATTTCCCAATAAATCTGTCTTGCAGATATGGAACCATTGGCTAACCAAGCTGACAATTTAGAACTGTAATCTACTCCTAAAAGTCCGTTTCGGGTTTTTTTGTAATAAGAAAGCTTTTCTGTATCCCAAAAATAATGTTCCAGGCGTAATTGAACTGCTTGACTTCCTCCTTTAAATGGAAAAGCTGAGTGGGGGTGAAGGGTAGGAGTATTTAAACCTAAATCAGATAGCCTAGGCAAAGGAAATTCTTCCTTTAGTAAATTTTCTTTAGGCATCACCCTAGGATCGCTAAAGGATCTTCTTACCGTACTATATTTTTCACATTTCTTACGAAAGAGTGTAAAAACCTCTGGGAGTTGATCAATTGCCATAGGGACATCCTCTGGGTGAAAAAGGAATTGATCATAGTGGGTATGAATAGTAATATTTTTAGTTAAGATAGCGCGTACTTCATTTTCACGCTGAAGCTCTTCATACATCCATTCTTTCTGCCAGTATATGTCTGTGAAAGTGTGTGTATTGACTAATTTTTTTATTCCTTCAGAGGGCTCCTCTAAACTGATAACTAAACTAATGTGATGACTCTTGAGTTCTTTTTTTAGCTCTTCGAGGGTTTCCAATAGAAATTGTGCCCTAAAGGATGCTGTTTTTTTAAACCCCCAATTAGTTTCTTTATAGTGAAGCGGATCAAAACTGTAGAAGGCAATAATCTTTTCGTTTTGTAAGCTGGCCTTATAAAAAGACGTTTGATCTCTTATGCGTAAATCATTTCTTAGCCATACAAGGGCTTTTCCTTTTCCTTTTTGCATTTTTTACTACAATATTTTACATTATCCCAATCCTTTTCCCATTTCTTTCGCCAACTAAATGGACGCTCACAGCTAACGCATTTTTTTTGAGGTAAATTATTTTTTTTTACTCCTCTAGGCATTGAGTGCAGCTTTGTAAGTAGTAAGACACCGTTCCCGGGCAAATTTATGCTCAACAATAGGTTGAGGGTAGGTTAGTTCTTGATAATCTGGCACCCATTTTTGGATGTACTCATGTTGTTTGTCAAATTTTTTAATTTGATCTGTAGGGTTAAATATTCTAAAGTACGGTGCGGCATCTACACCACAACCTGCAACCCATTGCCAATTCCCTACATTGCTAGACATTTCATAATCCAATAATTTTTCAGCAAAGTAAGCTTCACCCCATCTCCAATCGATTAAAAGGTGTTTACATAAAAAGCTTCCTACTAACATTCGTACGCGATTATGCATAAACCCTGTCTTGTTTAATTCTCGCATACCAGCATCTACAAACGGATAGCCTGTTTTACCTTCACACCAACGTTGAAATTCTTTTTCATCATTTCTCCATTCAATACGTTCGTATTGAGGTTTAAAGCATTGAGTAGGTGTGTGAGGAAAGTGCCACCGGATTTGCATGAAGAATTCTCGCCAGATCAATTCTTTTAAAAAGGTTGGATTTTCTTCTTTGGCAGCCTTATTAACTAACTTACGAATGCTAATGGTTCCAAAACGCAAATGAGCACCAGATTTTGAAGTTTTATCTAAGGCAGGAAAATTCCTTGTTTCCTCATATTCTTGTATAAGTTTAGTATCATACCTGCATGTGGGTTGGGGTATAGACGAGGACTCAAAACCTAAGCTCTCTAAACTAAGTTGAGGTTGTTCTACCGCCGCAAGTTGATCTAAGTGATCTTCAGAGGGATAAAAACTAATTCCTTCTTTTTGAAAACGCTTTAACCATTTACGGGAGTAAGGGGTATATACTTTATAAGCAGTACCATCATCTTTAACCACCTCGTTTTTCTCGAAAATAACTTGGTCTTTATAGGTTTCAAAGGCCACCCCTTTTTTTTTAAAAAAATCTCTTATAGCCGTATCACGTTCTGTAGCATAGGGCTCATAGTCATGGTTGGTTATGACCTTGGTGATATTAAATTTCTTACTAATCGATTCAAAAACGGCCTTGGGTTGTCCCAGATACATTCCAACATTACATCTGTTCCTCTTCATAGCATCAGTTATGTTCCTCAAGGCCGCATGAATCATTTCTATTCTAGCATCCTTTTTAGGCAGCTTGTGAATGATTTCAGTATCAAAAATAAAGAGGGGATGTACTTTATTACCACTAGTTAATGCATGGTAAAGTCCTGCATTATCTTCTAGGCGCAAATCCCGTCTAAACCAGAATACTGTATAGTTTTCCACTTTAATTTGTTTTTAGGTCACCAATACCTCAGTCTAAATGGAGGATCTGACCAGTCATCCATTGACTTTCTTCTCCCAACAAAAACGCTGACATTTGAGCTATGTTTTTTGCTGTTCCCACTTGCTTAAGTGGATGACGTTCTTGTGCTTTTTCTAATTTAGCCTCATTATTTAAAAACTTATCAGCTAAAGGGGTATCTGTTAATGATGGTGCAATACAATTCACTCTAAATTTAGGAGCGTATTCTGCTGCTAAGGAGCGTGTTAATCCTTCTATGGCACCTTTAGCTGAAGCCACTGAGGCATGAAAAGGCATCCCCGTACTTACAGCGACTGTGCTATAAAAAACAAGGCTAGCTTGCGGGCTTTTTTGCAATAAGGGCAATACGGATTGGATTGATTTTACGGCACCAATGACATTCAAGTTAAAATCATCTTGAAAGGTTTGTGGTTTTAAGCCACGGAATGGCCTTAAGTTTATACTCCCAGGGCAGTATACAAAACCGTCAAGTTGTTCGGGTAAGCTGCTTATATCAAGCGCGTCATTCATTACATCGTAGGATATATGAGTAACTCCTGTGTTAGTAAGTGATTCATTGCTTCTAGAGGCCACATAGACACTGTGAACCGGTAGTAAAATGTCTACCAGTGCGCGACCTATTCCACTTGAACCACCAATGATTAAAATATTCTTTTTCATAGCTATCTAATCCCTAAATTCGCCGAACAACTCAACGAGTTTATTGTATCTGTAATTAAAAATTTGATTTAATTGTCTTTTGACAAAAATTGGATGAGCAATTCTCCCAAGCCATCCTAACGGGAGTTTGTAATCAACGATATCAATCATTTCTACACCTCCAGGTATGGGTTTAATAAAATGTTTATGATGCCAAAGACTGTAAGGACCAAATCGCTGCTCATCAACAAAATATTTTTGATCTTCTACATGGGTAATTTCGGTCACCCAACCTAGTGGAATACCAAGTATAGGGGTAACCACATATTTTATTATTTGGCCGGCATACATTTTTTCTTCAGCACCCTCTAGAATGGTAAATCCCATATAATCTGGGGTTATGGTCTTAAGGTTTTTTGGGTCAGACAAAAACTCCCAAGCTTGTGATGTGTTTATTGGTAAATTTTGTACTGTTTTTAGTCGGTAGACCATTTTTTATATTTTAGGTAAATATACAAATGTTTAATAAATTTAATATAAGTTTAAACAAATATTATTCACAAAGTTTTAACTAGGATATGTTTGTGCAGAATCAAAACAATTTTACATTTGGAATTATAAATAAATTAATATGAAAAAAATTATCTACTTAATTGCGTTGTCATTTTCGACAATCGTTCTTGCCCAAGTGCAAACCCCTCAACCGAGTCCTGCGGCAAAATATGAGCAAACAGTTGGGTTAACTCAGGTGACTATTGAATATTCTAGACCAGCTACTCGCGGAAGAGATATTATGGGTGCCTTAGTACCTTTTGGTGAAATTTGGAGAACAGGAGCTAACAAGAATACCATAATTACATTTAGTGATGCCATTACTCTAGGCGATCAAAATTTAGATGCGGGTAGTTACGCGTTATTTACTCGTCCTGGAAAAGACCAATGGGAAGTGTTTTTCTACACAGACACAGACAATTGGGGGACTCCTGGTTCTTGGGAAGCAGAAAAAGTAGCTGCTACTGTAGAGGTTGTTCCTACTGAGGTTAGTGCTATGGAATCTTTTTCAATTTGGATTTCTAACCTACATAATAATGGCGCAACTCTCAACCTAGGTTGGGATACCACAAAAATAGCCATTCCTTTTGGTGTGCCCACGATTGCTAAAGCTACCGCCTCGATTCAGTCAGCATTAAAGCAAGATCCTAAGCACCGTGATTACTACAGTGCAGCAGTATATTATTTGCAAGAGGGTCAAGATTTAAAACAAGCCAAAGCATGGATAGAAAAAGCAATTGAAGGTAAAGGAGATGCCTATTGGTATTTCCGTCAATACTCCTTGATTCTTGAAGGCTTAGAAGACTTAGATGGCGCTATTGCCGCTGCAAAACAGTCTTTGGCTTTGGCAGAGACAGCTGGAAACCCAGACTATGTACGAATGAACAATGAAGCCATCGCTAAGTGGACTAAGTAAACTAGCAAAAGACTTTTATTATTTCTTTAACCCTGTCCATGTTGGCAGGGTTTTTTATTTAAAGGAATTATTTATAAAGAATGATACTCGGTGGAGTTATTTAGTTTAAATATCTAAAGCCTCATATTCTCTGCAGCGTTTAAAAATAATTAAACCCTACCTATTTCATCTTCCTTGATGGGAGGTGAATCTAGCAACTAAGAAGCTTGTTTTTCGCAGAATGAATAATTAGACACAATTACCATAACCCCTTGTTATTAAATTGTTTTAGGGTGCAATGGTGAACATAAAGGCGCTATTTCTTCCTTGCTAATGCTTGTAAAATAAGACTTAATAAAATGGTGAATAATGCCCCAATGACATTCAGCCATAAGAAACCAATCCAGTCTTGAAAAAAGATAAACAGGATAAGTATTTCAGAAATAACGGCACTCCAAAAAACAGCAGCTCCCTTTACTTTCTTTAGAAAAAAAGCTACTAAGAATACCCCTAGAATAGTCCCATAGAATACCGATCCTATAATATTTACTAGTTGGATAAGGTTTTCAACTAAACTTCCAAAAGCAGCAAATAAAATGGCAATTCCTCCCCACATAAGCGTAAATAACTTAGAGGCATTGACGTAATGTTCTTGTGTGAGATCCTGCCGATTACGTTGATATAAATCTATCGTGGTAGTTGCAGCTAAAGCATTGAGTTCTGATGCAGTAGAACTCATTGCAGCTGATAAAATCACGGCCAAGAGTAGTCCAATGATTCCATGGGGTAAATAACCCAGAATAAATGAAATAAACACATAATCTTTATCATTCGTTTCTTGATCGGGATTAGCCTTTTGAATAAGCTGTTTAGCTGTTTTCCTTTGTTCTTTTTCTTGTTGATCAAACCAAGCAATTTTTTCTAGAGAAGAAGAGGTCAATTCCTGCTCTTCTAGTAGGGCATGTCTTTGTTTTTGTGTGTTTAAGTGCGCCTGTGCTAATTTTTGATAAGTCTCTTTCTGCTCAGAATTAAGCACAGTTTCTACCCCTTTAGGATTAAAGTGAAGGGGGCAGGTTCAAATTGATAAAACACAAAAACCATAACTCCTACCAAAAGGATGAAAAACTGCATGGGTACTTTTAAAAACCCATTCATAATCATTCCCATTTGACTTTCGCGTATAGATTTACCCGAGAGATATCTTTGAACCTGACTTTGATCTGTACCAAAATAGGAGAGTGCCAAAAATAACCCTCCGGTAATTCCACTCCAAAAAGTATAACGACTATTTGTATCAAAACTGAAATCAAGGATGTTTAACTTTCCTGTTTGTCCAGCCAAGGAAAGGGCATCGTTAAAGCTAATATGTTCCGGGAATTTTTGAAGAATATATCCAAAAGCAATGATCATACCGGAGAAAATGATAAACATTTGTTGCTTTTGGGTTACGTTGACCGCTGAAGTTCCTCCAATGACCGTATAAAATATGACCACAAGCCCAATAAGGATAATAAGGGGTTTTAACGGCCATCCTAATACCACACTTAAAATTATAGCCGGAGCGTAGATGGTAATTCCAGCGGCAAGTCCTCTTTGAACTAAAAATAAAATTGCTGTAAGGGTACGTGTTCTTTTATCGAATCTTTCTTCTAAAAATTGGTAGGCGGTGAAAACTTTGAGTTTATGGTAGAGTGGAATAAAAAAGAGGCAGATTATAATCACAGCAAAGGGTAAACCAAAGTAAAATTGTACAAAACCCATTCCGTCATGAAAAGCTTGTCCTGGTGTGGAAAGAAAAGTAATGGCACTTGCTTGTGTAGCCATTACAGATAAACCTATGGTCCACCAACGCGCATTATTCCCTCCCTTAAGATAATCTGAAATATTTTTGTTTTTTCGATTTTTCCACGCACCATAGCCCACTATAAAGGTCAAAGTTCCTAATAAGATAATCCAATCAATGGTGATCATAGGGTATAGTTTTTCATGAATAAAAAGAAAAGAACCCAATAGGCTATATTAGCGAGGGCAAGAAAAAAATATATTCGATCTGTATTACGCATTTTACAAAGCGATTAAATTCATTAGTAATCGATACGCACCTGGAACTCCAGCGGGTAATTCTCTAAAGAAACTTAGTCCAGTATACACCACAATGCCTTCTCCATGTTTTGCCACAAGCAAACTGCCAAATTTTTCCTCTTCTCCTTGGTCATACATTCCAAGTAAAGGGGTATACTTAGGATCCCAGTTATTAGCAAAGTATAAACCGCGTTCTTGAACCCAACCTTCAAAATCTTTTCCAGTAATCTTGTGAGGTTGGTTCATAGCTAGATGACGAGGTTCCAAAATACGTACAGGACTTTTTTCATCTGTTACTCGGTCACGAGATAACTGAATAGGAAAAGGCATAATGTCTTTTGTTTTCATTCCCCTACTGGTGGTGTACTGAACAATTAATGTTCCTCCTTGTTTAGCAAAATTGAATAGTAATTGGTTTTTGTAGGCTAGTTCTGGGTGTACATTAAAAGCCCTAATACCTATGAGTATTGTATCATATAAATTAAGTTCTTCTTGCGACACCGAGGCCAAATCAATTTCTTTAATGGGAAGACCTACAGCGACTAACTGTTGTTTAACTAGATCACCAGCACCCATTAAATAACCTACTTTTTTTTGGGGTAAATTTAAATTTAGTCGTACTAACTTTGCTTCACTAGGTTGGCTTACATATTGTTTAGGTATGTGTTCGTAATTTATTTCTTTGACCGAATAGTGGTTGTCTAGTTTGTTACCGTTTACACGTACTATAGGACTCATTTTTCCGCTTTCTGCTCGAGCGGTGGGCGATAATTGATAACTTACAAAGGCAGATGTACCTCTCCCATTTAAAGTGATTTTCTTTTTGGGTTGATCAATGTTCCATCCTGGGGGGAAACTTAGTTCTACATCACCCTCAAAAAACTGACCATAATTTATAACCTCTAAACGAATGGTTTGGGGAACATCACTAGGGTAGAGGTTGACCTTTTTTTCAAAATTAATACCGAGTTGAGGTAGGGGGTAAAAAGGAGTCACGACTTCTCCTCGTACAGGGTCATTAATCCGGTGGTTAATTGTTTCTTCAAAAACCACTGTTTTTCCGTTAATACTCACTTCGATGGGCAAGGTTAATGCAGGGGTCTCTGGTTGCCCGATGAGGGCTTTGTCTTTGATGTTAAAAACACCTAGGCTTCCTTTTTCCAAGAGCCAATAGGGTGATCCTAATTTTTTTTCCAGGAGGTGTTTCAGGGATTTTTTATATGCTTGGTTAGGGGGTAAGGTTTCGTCAAGCTTCGTTTCTCCCACTTTTAGGAGGTTGATTTCTTGCTGACTTTGGTGAACGGTATGTAGACGGATCCCTACTTCTTCGCCTTGGACACCATAGGCCCGTTCGCTATTTAATTGAAGGGTTAAACCAGCACAATTTTTAATTAAGTTTTTGACAGCTTTTAGTTTGCGGGTTTTCCAAACCGAAGGCGCTAAATTTTCGATTGCCGCGTGAATATCTACAAGGAGAGGAACACTTTTTTCAGGAGCCTTAAAGTTGAATTCCGCTAAGGCTTGGTCGACCAGTTCCCCAATTTTTTTTCCCCCTTCTACTCTTGTCCATGTGGTATTGATTCCTTCAAAAGGATCATTTCCTTGGGGTCGCTCTCCGTTGATAAGTTCGATGTATTCTGTTCTTGCCCCTAGGATAGGGAGCTCCCAAAACCTTGTGACTTATGCGAACTTCTACTTGCGGCGGCAATTTCACTATTGGAGATTCCCTTAAGGGCATCGTAGTTCCCAATTTCCAAAGCGAGTAGATTGGTCTTATCGGCTTTTTCAAAGCGTTCTCTACTCCCATAAAACCACCAAGAGGTATTGAAAAACTGACGTTGTACTTGCCAAGGGGATCGTTTCCCTAACTGATCGGGAAATGAATTGGGGTCGTTAGACAACGAAAATGCTTCGTGGCTAAGCAGTGCAGAAGAGGTGTGATGTCCATGGGTTCGCCCGGGCGTTCGGTGGTCAAAACGATGGATAATAATGTCAGGTTGAAAAGCACGTATGCGCTCGACTACTTCCCCCAAAATTTGTTCTTTATCCCATATTTTAAGTGTTTCTTTTGGATGCTTAGAATAGCCAAAATCGATGGCTGAGCTAAAGAATTGGTGTCCCCCATCAATTTTACGTGCCTGTAATAGCTCGTTGGTTCTAATCACCCCAAGCATTTCTCTTAATTCAGTTCCAATAAGGTTTTGTCCTCCATCTCCACGTGTGAGTGAGAGATAAGCCGAATGTGCATGGAGGTGGTTGGAGAAATGAGCAATTAAGGCGGTATTTTCGTCATCCGGATGCGCAGCGACATAAAGCATGGAGCCTAAAAAATTTAATTTTTCTAGGTCGCGATAGATACTTCCTGCATCTTGCGCATAAGTCAGAGAAGAAATGATAATTGCGAGGTATAAAAAGTTAAACTTACGATGCATTCTAATGGAGTTTAAATGGGATTCTTAGGGGTTCACTGGCAAGATTGTTTTCTCGCCAATATTGTCTTCTTTCTGTATGAATTCTTTTAGCGCTTGAAGTATAATTTTCTTCTTTAGTTGAATAACTTTCTTCCCAACCTTCAATGGTATAAGGAAAATTGGAATCAAAGTAAATTGTGAATTTCCTCCCGGTATTTATAAAATTAAGCGAATAACTGCCCTCAGCTAATCTCCCTTCCACAAGGAGTGGTTGAATCGATAAATGGTCTAATCTAAGTTGTTCTAGAGAAGGCAAAATAGAGAATTTACCTACGGGTAGACTTTCAGGGTTTAAACGGAGTAGGGTCCAAATTGCATCTTCACTTAAACTTTTTTCTAAAGACAATTGCTGATCTGCCTCACCTTCGAAATAAGAGTGTGAGATCAGTTGCCATGAATTCATTTTATTATTGAGCTGTAAATAACTTTGCCCACACCACTCTTGAATGGAAGCGACGGATTTAATCAGTGAGTGGTCTTTTCTTAGGGACAAAAAAGAACTTGTCATAACGGAATATGGATAAATGCCTGTCAGGAAACTTTTAGTACGATTAATTTTCAACACCGGTATAGTCTGATCTGATTTTCGATTAGCTTTAACCTGTTCTTTTGGCAAGAAATCTTCCGTAACAAAAATTAGAACTGCGTTTCCTTTGCGTTGTTCGCCATAGCGAGACTGTGTTAGCTCATAAGAACTTATTTCGGCGTGCCCATCGAACCAATGTTTCTTAAAATCCTTTGTTAATTGACCTTGTAGAAAAAAAGGAAAGATTAGAAAGAGAAATAAATGGTTTTTCATCCTAGCAAATTTTTTCTAAGGTAGATAAAACTTGAGCTATCGGCAAACCAACTACATTTGTATAACTTCCTTCAATTTTTTCAATTCCAATGGTGCCTATCCATTCTTGTATACCATACGCACCTGCTTTATCTAAAGGGGAATAGGTGTTAATATAGTAATCAATTTCTGTTTCGGTTAGGGATTTAAATGCCACCGAGGTTTTTTCGTGAATTATTGTTTGTTGATGCGCTTGGGTGAATGCTACTGCCGTAATTACATCATGAGAATTACCAGAGAGCTGAAGCAACATTTGTTTGGCTTCCTTCTTGTTTTTTGGTTTTCCTAAACATGTATGGTTACTCCAGACAATGGTATCTGCGGTGATTACAATTTCATTCGCATTAAGTTTTTCAAAAGGCTCAGCTTTAAGTCTTACTAAATATTCTGCAATGGCCGGTCCTTTGAGTGAAGCAGGGAAAATTTCTTCTACATCAAAGGTTTTTACAGTAAATTCCAGCCCTATTTCTTTTAAAAATTCTTGCCTTCGAGGTGAACCGGAGGCTAAAATTATGTTTATGTGTTGAAATCGTTGCATGATTTAGTCATTTTTAGCCCCAACGGTTGTCAACCATTTTCCTTGTACGCGTAGGGTTTGTTCAATGATGTCTCTAACACAACCTTCACCGCCTTTTTTTGGGGAAACATAGTCCGCCATATTTTTAACATCGATCACTGCATCTGCTGGGCAGGTGCCTAGAGCAACTTGTTTCATTACTTCTATGTCCGGAACATCATCTCCCATATAGAGTATTTCATTTGGGCTTAAGTTATAGCTATCCAAAAGATCCTGATAGGGTTCTTGTTTATGGTGTGCACCCAAATAAATGTCATAAATACCTAATGCTTTTAATCGATTTCTTACACCCTCGTTAGTTCCACCAGAAATGATACAGATTTTATAGCCCTGGAGTAATGCACACTTTAAAGCATACCCATCTTTGGTATCCATTTCTCGGTACATTTCTCCCTGAGAAGTAATTAATACTTTTCCATTGGTTAATACACCATCCACATCAAAAATAAAGGTGGTTATTTGTGGAAGGATTTCTTTGTAACTTTTTTTACTCATGTTTTTGTTGTATTGAGGAGGATAAAATAGTATATAATTGTTGATGTAAATCTTCTTGTAAATCTTCTAAATGTCTATTTATAGTAAGTTGATCTTTTCGTAGCGCCGGTCCTGTTTGGGCTTCTTTTGGAGACAAATAATTTAGTTTATCTACAGTTTCTTTGATCAGAGGTTGAAGGATGGAAAATGGTAAGTGGTTTTTTGAACATAACTCTTCGCCGATGGTAAATAGGTGATTACTAAAATTATTGACAAAAACTGCAGCCAAATGAAGTGCTTTTCTTTGTTCTGAATTGATTAAATGAGGAGTAGATCCAAGCGCTTCAGCGAAGTGATAGAGTATGTTCTCTACTTCGTCATTACTAGCTTCTATGCACAAGGGGATTTCCCTAAAGTCAATACGCCTACTTTTCGAAAATGTTTGTAAAGGATAGAAGACCCCATGGGATTTATGGTGATGAAGTGTTTTTATCGATACACTACCAGCAGTATGAGCAACAATTCCTTTTTTATCCTTTAGGGCGTGGCTAATGTTGTCAATAGCATTGTCGCTTACAGAGATTAAGTAAATATCGGCTTCTTTTAGTGTGGACAATTGATCGGTAATAGAAACTTTTTCTTTGTAGGGTTTTAAGGTTGTTAATGAACGATTGTACCATTCCATTAATTCAACACCATCTGCTTGATCGATGGCTTTATAAAGATGAAAACCTACGTTTCCAGCACCTAAAAGGGTTACTTTAATCATAGTTATAAATGTACTCTTTTCCTTTTTTTTAGTCCCCTCAACTTACCAAATATTATTAACGGTTGGTTTGTTAATCAAATTTTTAAAAACTTATGGGATTTTACCATGGAATTAAACAGATCAACCTTCTGTTTTTCTCTTGTTAACAACTATATTTGCACTAATTGAAGATGATCGTTTGATGAAAGACTTTTTTTTAGAATACCTCGCCTCCAATCGTTTAATGAGTGTCTTGTTTTTTGTTTTCCCAACGGCCATGGCATTGGGGACATTTATTGAAAGTTGGTATTCTACTGATACAGCTAAAATATGGATTTATAACGCTTGGTGGTTTGAACTCCTCATGGGTCTATTTGTCCTAAATTTCATAGGTAATATTTTCAGGTACCGTTTGCTAAGGAAAGAAAAATGGGCAGTCCTGAGTATTCACCTTTCTTTTATTCTTATTCTCCTAGGTGCATTTGTCACCCGTTATATAGGTTATGAAGGTGTAATGCCAATTAGAGAGGGAGAGTCCACAGGAACTTTTTTATCAGAGAAAACCTACTTGACCGTTTTAGTGGATGGAGAATTTGAGGGGCAATCCCTTAGGAAAAAATTGCAAAAACAATTATTGCTTTCCGAGCATGTAGATAATTCATTTTCCTTAGATGCAGACTTTAAAGGCCAAAATTTTCAAATTGATTTTGTGGACTTTATGGAAAATGCAACTGAGGGACTAGTGTTAGATCCAGAGGGAGATAGATATTTGAAAATTGTAGAGGCTAGTGACGGAAATCGACACGAGCATTATATCAAAGCAGGTGATGTCGTAAATATTCACAATTTACTTTTTACCTTAGATAATCCAATTAAAGGCGCAATTAATATTGAAGTAGTGGATGGTGAGTATTTTATAACTAGTCCATTTTCGGGGTCTTTTATGCGTATGGCAGATCAATTTAAAGGGGTTCTTCCTGCAGAGCTTAAAGAAAATTTACAACTTCGCTCATTGTATTCTCTACCTAATTTTCAGTTTGTAATTCCAGAGCCTGTACTGAGAGGCAAGTTTGGTATAGTAGAAGCAGAAGAACAAGCTAATTCTCGCCAAGACGCGCTTAGGCTTGCTGTTCGTGTAAATGGTGAAGAGGAGATTATTTCTTTGTTAGGTGGTAAAGGATATAGTAACGACCCAAAAAAATAAGTGTGGGGGCTTTAGACTTTTATCTGAGTTATGGGTCTCTTCCTTTAGAATTACCTTTTGAAATTCAACTCAATGATTTTATTGCAGAAAAATATCCTGGAACTGAAAAAAGTTATTCTTCATTTGAAAGCCAAGTAACCGTTAAAAGCGATACACAATTTGACTATGATATCTATATGAATCATGTACTGGATCACCAAGGTTATCGTTTTTTTCAATCCTCTTTTGATCCAGATGAAAAGGGAACAGTGCTTTCTGTAAATCATGATTGGTGGGGAACTTACATCACTTATATAGGTTATATATTACTCTACCTAAGTATGTTAGCTATATTTTTCATAGGGAAAACCCGTTTTAAAGATTTGGCTAAAGCCATTGAAAAGGTAAAGGCTAAAAAAGCTGCTTTATCTCTTTTGTTTTTAATGGGTATTTCTTTAATGCAGGCACAAGATCAGATTAATTTGCATCGTTCAAAAATCGACTTTGACTCTTTGGTTGTGGCTGATGCTTTCCCTGATCAACAAGCTGAGAAATTTGGTTCCTTGGTTATACAAGATTTGGGAGGGAGAATGAAACCCGCAAATACATTTTCATCCGAGCTATTAAGAAAAGTTAGCAAGTCAGACACTTATCAAGGATTGAATTCTGATCAAGTGCTTCTTTCTATTTTAAATGGTCCTGCTATATGGTATAACATTCCAATCATTTATTTAAAAAGAGGGAACGATTCTATACGTTCAATTACTGGTGTTGATAAAAAGGCTAAATATGCTCCACTAATCTCATTTTTTGATCAAGATGGAAATTATAAAATAGCGAAACAATTAGAAGAAGCCTACCGCGCTAAGATTCCCAATCAGTTTCATAAAGATTTTATTGAGGTAGACAAACGGGTTAATCTTCTATATTCAGCTCTAGAGGGTAAGGTTTTGCGTGTTTTTCCTATTCCAGATAATGAAAACAATAAATGGGTCTCTTTCCCTGAATTAGAAGAAGTTAATTTTAAGGGTAAAGATTCTTTATATGTACACAATGTTTTGCCGCTCTATTTTCGTTCTTTACGTTTAGCAAAATCTACATCCGATTACCAAGAAGCGGACGAATTATTAGAAAGTTTAAAAGGAT
Organism: Flavobacteriaceae bacterium; assembly: GCA_038143595.1. Taxonomy (GTDB): domain Bacteria; phylum Bacteroidota; class Bacteroidia; order Flavobacteriales; family Flavobacteriaceae; genus Arcticimaribacter. Next base: position 404,325 of record JAYQME010000001.1, read on the forward strand.
TCCAGCAACGATATGGAGCAAAAGTGATTCCTTCTGCTGATCGAATTAAGGCGGAGATTACCTACAACAGATACGATATTTTTAAAAAGCTATTTAGCTGGTATTTATATGTTGGTTTTATCTTTTTTGTCCTTTTAATTGTTCAGATATTTAAGGATAATCGTTTTTTACAAAACACAATTGGTTTCTTTAAAGGGGCCACTTTTATATTGTTTTTTCTGCATACATTAGGCTTAGCTGCCCGCTGGTTTATTTCTGGTCATGCTCCTTGGAGTGATGCCTATGAGTCCATGATTTATGTAGCTTGGGCTACAGTTCTTTTTGGAATTTTGTTTGGTAGAAAATCCAATTTAACCCTTGCGGCGACTACTTTCGTGGCTTCTATGATTTTAATGATAGCACATTGGAACTGGATGGATCCCGCGATTGCGAACTTACAACCCGTCTTAGACAGTTACTGGTTAATGATTCATGTCGCTGTTATTGTGGGTAGTTATGGACCTTTTGCTTTGAGTATGATTATTGGAATAGTAGCTCTTTTCTTAATGATTATGACTACCCAATCGAATAAAGAACGTATGGGATTAAACATACAAGAATTAACCATTATAAATGAACTTTCGCTTACAGTAGGGTTAATTATGCTAACGATAGGAAACTTTTTAGGCGGTATGTGGGCCAATGAGAGTTGGGGGAGATACTGGGGATGGGATCCTAAAGAAACATGGGCGCTGATTAGTATAATGATTTATGCTTTTGTTATTCATATGAGACTAATTCCTGGATTAAGAGGAAGGTGGTTATTTAACTTATTGAGCATTGTTGCATTCGCTAGTATATTAATGACCTATTTTGGTGTTAATTTTTATTTAGTTGGTCTTCATTCCTATGCAAGTGGTGATAAAATTATTACACCAAATTTTGTCTATTACTCTGTGGTTTTTGTAGCTGTTTTAGGACTTATCTCTTATTTTCCGTACAAGAAACATTACACGAAATAGGTGCTATTATTTTTGAATTATATTGCTACTATGAGAGGCTCTTTTATTTTCTTGTTAATTGTTGTAATTTCTTGTAATAAAAAATTACCAGAAACTGATACAGAGAATGAATACCCAGTTGAATTAAGTTTGAGTCAAGAAATAGATCGCTTAAATGAAATGCGTCTGTTGTGGTTTTCTCATCGTATTTCAAGCTATCTGATTACTCAACAAGTAAGTTGTTTTTGTGTTTATGAATACACACAGCCCAAAGTTTTTAGGGTAATTAATAATCAACTGCAGACGATTAATGGAGAAAGTTTTGAAGAAAACTACCCGACAGAGTATCTTACTATTTTAGAAGCTTTTGATTTTATTGAAGTAAAACTAAATGAGGCACCACACGAAATAAGAATTAGTTATAATTCAACCTACGGTTTTCCCGAATCATTTTATTTTGATATGGATGAGATGATAGCAGATGAAGAGATCGATTTTACCTTCTCTAATTTTTCTGTTCTTGAAATAAATTAAAATGTACGTATCTTATTCTTAAAAAAGATATGGAACCTAAAACGAAATCGCTTCTATTTGCGATCAGCGGACTATTACTCGTTGGATTTGGTTTATCCTTACTAGGGGAATCAATAATAATGAAATATACCCATGCACCTCAATGGATATTATGGGGTACTATAGCACTCGTAGTTACGAATAGTGGGTTATGCTTGTTTGGACAGGCGGTTATTATAAAAGCAAGAGAAGTAGTTACTTAAAAGCAGCAACGAACTCATCCTCATCTCTAGCATCGGCAACTAATGAAAGAGATTTTTCAGCAATTTGAGTCGCTTTTTCAGTTTCAAAACCAAGACCGATTACCAAACGAATTAGAAGTTGTACCTCTTCTTCGTCTGCAATATGATCTGCATAGACCATACGGGTTAAATCATATAAGCGTTCTAGTCTTCTTTGTTCGTTTGCTGGTGGATTAATGGGGTATTTATCGGGATTGGCCATGATTTCGGCGACTTCATCATCTTCAATTTCTAGGTTGATTGCCGTACGATTAAGAAAAGCTTTTTCTTCAGCAGTAATAATCCCATCAGAGAGAGCTACACGAACAATGGCTGCAAAGTGATCACGGTTTCGCAATTTAAAACCAGAAGAAAAAAGTTCAGAAAAAGACATATTTTTAGTTTTGTCCAAAGATAAAAAATCAATAAAAATATCCACTTTTTATTTCAATTGATTTTCGTAAATACTGTATTTTTAATAAAAAAAGAATTCGTGACTCCTTTAAAAATCATAAAAAATAGATCTGATATCGGTGCGGGTTCGCGTGGATCTGATTTGGGTATTGATGCTTTGGAAATATCTGCAATTAATGCCCACAATGACTTTTTTAATCGGCATCCTTACCTAGATGTACCCACGCACAACGAAACCATTTATGATAAGGTTAATCACACTTTTGCCAAGCGTATTAATTTTGTGGCTGAACAATGTGAGAGAGTGTGCGAGGCCACTACGATGGTTCTCAAACAAAAACATTTTCCTTTGGTACTTTCTGGAGATCATTCTTCTGCTTTAGGAACGATTGCGGGAATTAAACAGACCTATCCTAACCAATCATTAGGCGTTGTTTGGATAGATGCACACGCAGATCTTCACACACCACTAAGCTCTCCTTCTGGAAATGTTCACGGAATGCCACTAGCCGGAGTATTAGCTTTAGATAATAAGCAATATGCAATTAATGAAATAAGCTCCTCCACCGCTAAAAGCTGGGAAAGACTAAAAAATTTAGGTGTGGCAGGTCCAAAAATCTCCTCTGATAACCTTGTTTATTTTGGGGTGAGAGATACCGAAGCGGCAGAAGATCATGTGATGCAAGATTTACATATTAGAAATTACCCTGTACATGAAGTTAGACATCGTTCCCTCACCAACTGTGTTGAAGAAGCGATCGATCAGCTAAAGGGAGTAGAAATGATTTATATTACATTTGATGTAGATAGCCTAGATTGTGATTTAATCTCTCATGGTACTGGAACCCCAGTTTCTAAAGGGTTTGACCAAAATGAAGTAACCCAAATTATAAAAAAAATCTTGGATACTAAAAAAGTAGTCTGCCTAGAAGTATGCGAGATTAATCCTCTATTGGACGAAAAAGGGAATAAAATGGCCGAGGTTACTTTTGATATAATAAATAGTCTTTTTTAATTACCCAGCAGATTCAGAGTTATCTGATTTATATCCTTTAGCATTTTAATTTTTTAGCCAATGCCTTCGGAAATAACGATTTTCAATCTCTCCTTAATTTAATTACAATAGAAATAATAAAACTTCTTTATGAAGCCATTTCCACTAAATAGTTGTAATGAGGTTTCAATGTTTTGTTGGATGTTCTTTTCTTCTGTTTGGCTATTTTAACAAAATCACTTTTAACTTCAGTAAGTTTAACCTTTATAATGGGATTAAGGGCATCATCTTTTAATAGTTCATTGATTTGATTTATAAAGTGAACCTGTAGGCTTTGCTGAAGGATATCTGGATTTTCTGGATTTTTAATTAAAGTTTTAGACATTTCTCTAAGGAAATTTTCTACGGTTAGTCCATTCCCTACTAAAGTAGTCTGGGTAGAAAGCATTCGATTTAATTTTTTTGTGTTAATCATTCTATTGAGGGCTGACCTTTGAAGATTTTGGATCATTAGTAAAACCCCCTCTCCTTTAATCTCAGAAACGAGTTTAGGATTCATTAACCAACTGGGGCTTTGCCATAAGTGATTATTTAAGAATTTTAATGCGTTTAATTGATCATTCTGATCTACATTTTTATAAGTAATTGCTGAAGGTTGATTCGTGCTATGTCTGGTTTCATATACTCCTCCTATCATGTTAATTACGTGATATATGTATCTGCGATATACCCCGATGAGTTCACCGTAGAGTTCATTGAGATCATCATAATTATCATTAGGTGAAAGCGTCCAATCCATTAGGTTATCCGCTACAATTTTTAAATTTTGAAGTCCGTATGTACTTGCTTTAACGGGGTCATCCCCAATATTTTCTGTTTGTGAGTTTGGATCATTTCCTCTTCCCCCAAACATATAGATAGGGTTAAGAGATTTTGAATCTACAAAAGACTTTAGGATTGTCTTTTCTTCTTCTGGATTTTTCCCAAAATAACGATACCCCCATTCAATAGCATAATCATCATAAGGCCCTAGTTGGCGAACAAAACGAATATTTTCATCTCCAGGTTGAGCGATGTAATTATAACGAGCATAATCCATGATGGTTGTAGCAATACCATATTTTTGAGTGAATTTCCCTGATCTAAGGGAGTCCACTGGATAAGCACTACTAGCTTTCATATTATGTGGGAGTCCTAAAGCATGTCCGATTTCATGCGAGATTACCCTTCTCATCATTTCACCGATTTCTTCTTCGGGTGTTTCCAATGTCCTGGCTTTTGGATTAGCGGCACCAGTTTCAAGTAGATACCGATTTCTATAGGAACGAAGATGATTGTGGTACCATATAATGTCACTTTCAAGGATTTCTCCTGTTCTGGGGTCTGATACACTTGGACCAGTGGCATTTCTCGTGGTAGAGGCAACATAACGAACGGTAGAATAACGAACATCTTCTGGACTAAAATTAGGATCTTCTTCTTTAGAAGGAGGGTCCTTGGCAATAATCGCATTTTTAAATCCAGCTTTTTCGAAAGCAGTATTCCAATCTTCTATTCCTTGTTTAAAATATTTTCTCCATTTTAGGGGTGTAGCGGGGTCCAAATAATAGACAATAGGTTTAATAGGTTCGACCAACGCTCCCTCTGAATATGCTTTAAGGTCTTTTGGTTCTAACCGCCATTTTCTTACCACTCGATAGTTATCTGCTTTAAGAGCTTTAGAACTATAATTTATTTTGTCTATGTTAAACCACCCTACACGTTCATCATAATACCTAACTGGCATTGGATCTTTAGGAAGTGCAATAAAAGAATGATTAATCTGAAAGCTGAAGGTCTTAGATCGATTAGCTCTTGGAGGTTTGTTCACCTTAAAAGTAAGCGTATGAAGAATCTCTGTATTTTTCGGAAAACTTTTTGCGCCATCTATACTACTTCTTTTTTTATCTACCGAACTTATTTTGTATTTGTCTTTGTCATAAGATCTTATAATATTAAAACCAGGCGAATCTGCCATAAAATGATCACTAACCTCAATTAAAAAACGATTCTTTTCTTTGTTTTTAATTTCAAAAGCAGCTAAGATAGGAGCGAAGTTGTTTTCTTCAACACTTAGAGAAATAGGGTCATTTCTATCTGCCATGTTTGCAAAACTGACTTGCTTGAGTAAAATCTTTTTTCCTTTTTTTACAAATTTCACAACTTGTTCAGCAGTTTTTGAACCAGCATTCAGATAGGCAGAATAATTTGCCGGAAGCTGAGAAAAACGTGTGACTACCAGTAAATCTTCGTTTAAAAGATTTTCATTTATTTCAAAGTAAAGTTGACTTTCATCGTTTAAATAGGTGGTAATTAGACCACTATTTTTCACCATCTTTTGCGTTATGGAGTCGATAGGTTTTAAGGTGCTTTTCTTTGATTTTTTCTGTGCAGCCAAATTAAACACGATGGTTAAAGCTAGAAAAACTAGTAACGAAGTTTTTTTCATTATAAAATTAGTTTACAGGTAAATCTACAAAATTAAAGACAATGTAATAAAGGGCTTCCGCTAGTGCATTCGTCGTCTAACTCAATATTTATTTTAATTAAAAGGAACGTTAATAAGTTCGGCTACCGCTTCCTCTCCAACTTTAGTTACAATAAATAGCGTGTTGTAATTTTTTTCGTTGATCCACTCATATTTTTTTTCACCAATAACCTGGTTGACAAAAGTTGGATTTGTGTTAGAGTGTCCAATAACAAGGACTTTTTTTCCTTCGGTTTTAGATTTAAAATTGTCATCATACAATGTTTTAGCATCATAAAGTTGAAGCAAAAGAGATTGGTTCTCAACTAAAATCTCAGCTGTTCTTTTAGTTCTTATGTATGGGGTAGAATAAACTGCATCAAATTTCACGTCTTTTAATACATCTGCCCAAAATCTTGCGTGTCTTTCTCCAGTGGGTGTTAAATCTGGATCTCTGTCCGATGGATTAGAAGTTACCTTTTCTGTATGCCTTACCAAATAATAAGTTGTCACAAGATTTTCTTGTGCATTTAATGCGCTCGAAATTATGAATGTGATTAAATAGACTATGGCGTGCTTTTTCATGTTTTTAATTTTAGCTAAAGATTATAAATAAATAGAAATCTTAAAAATTTTAAATCGTTAAATGTTTTCTGAAAAATGATCAGGGTGTGTAATGAATAATTTAAGACAATTAGTTTTGAATTTTACAGGAAACTTTCAGAGATATCATTACCTTTTGATGATTAAATTATGGAAAAATGAATTTTGAATACACAGAAAAGTCTAAGATATTACAAACCCGCGTCCAAGAATTTATGGAGGCACATATATACCCACACGAAAATGAAATTAAAGCTTTTCATGAATCTCCAGAAAACTTATGGCAAGATTATCCCAGACTAGAGGAATGGAAATCTGAGGCCAAAAAAGCAGGTTTATGGAATTTATTTCTCCCATTAGACTACGGCGATTTAAGTGCTGGATTAACTAATTTGGAGTATGCTCCCTTGGCTGAATTAATGGGCCGTTCTAAAATAGCTTCAGAAGTATTTAATTGTTCTGCTCCGGACACGGGGAATATGGAGGTATTTGCTAAATACGGTACCGAAGCACAAAAAGCACAATGGTTAACGCCCCTAATGAATGGAAAAATCCGTTCAGCTTTTTTAATGACAGAGCCGGAGGTAGCCTCATCGGATGCAACTAATATCGAAACTTCTATTGTTAGGGAGGGCGATGAATATGTAATTAATGGTAGAAAGTGGTGGTCTTCTGGAGCAATGCGACCTAACTGTAAGGTGTTTATTGTGATGGGTAAAACGGATAAAACTGCCCATCGCCACGCTCAGCAAAGTATGATCGTTGTTCCTCGTGATACGCCAGGAGTAGAAATTATTAGACCTCTACGAGTTTTTGGATCTATAGATTCTCCTGAGGGTCATGCAGAAATTAAACTAACGAATGTTAGGGTACCCGTAGAAAACATTCTTCTGGGAGAGGGTAGAGGATTCGAGATTGCTCAGGGACGACTTGGACCAGGTAGGATACATCATTGCATGCGTCTCATTGGAGCTGCACAACGTTCTTTAGAAATGATGTGTCAACGCGTAGCTACTAGAGAAGCTTTTGGCCGAAAAATAAAAGATTTTAGTAGTATTCGTCAAGACATTGCTCTTTCTGCTTCTGAAATAGAACAAGCCCGATTACTTACACTAGCCTGCGCAGATAAAATAGATAAGTTTGGGGCTGCTGGGGCAAAAAATTTAATTGCGATGATTAAAGTGGTTGTTCCCAATATGACTACAAATGTTGTAGATAGGGCAATACAGGCGCATGGGGGAATGGGGGTTTGCCAAGACACTCCTCTAGCAGAGTTTTGGATTTACGGAAGAACGATCCGTATTGCTGATGGTCCAGATGAAGTACATATGTATCAACTAGGTAGAAACCTAGTGCGAGAAATGATTAGCTAGTAAATAAACAAGTCGATTAAACTTAGTTCATGGGTATTTATTTTATGTAAAATGAAATTACATTTATTATTTCTATTCTTATGTTTCTCTCTTACTACACACGCACAACTAAGTAGGAATCATTATATACCGCCCTTAACAAGTTCTGATCAGGGGAATGCTAATCCATTAGACCAATACTTTTATATTTCAACACCTTCCGAGGGTATGGTCTCTTTTGTTATCATACCTGTTGGCGCTGAGGAATCCGAATATATCTATGGTCAGGTATCCAGAGAGGTTCCTTACCGTCATTTAATTTCACAAGAGGGGTATTCCCAATTAGTGGTTGATCCAAAGACGACAAGTTCGGTTATGTCTAATGCGGGTTATATTATCGAAGCCGAATCTCCTATTTATGTATCCGTAAGAATGAATGCAGGCGGTAATGCACAGGCAGGTGCTTTAGTAAGTAAGGGAGAAAATGCGCTAGGAACACAATTTCGTATAGGAACTTATGATAACCAAGGATCTCCTCAAACAAATTTCATGAATTTTTTCTCCTTCATGGCTACAGAGGATAATACCACGGTTAATTTGACTAATAACAATACGACTGGCTTAGTTATTCAAAATTATGGAACCAATCAATTCCCTGTAAATAATATTCTACTTAATAAAGGGCAAAGCTATGTAGTAGCTGTAAAAGTTACCACCGACGCTGGTGTTATTATCGAAGATAATAGGGATGGGTTAATTGGAACATTGGTTGAATCCGACAAACCCATTGTTGTCAACTCGGGTTCTGCAAACGGTAGTTTTGGAAATGGAATGGCAAGGGACTACGGATTTGATCAGATTGTAGATTTTAGTAAGGTGGGGACTGAATACATCTTTGTTCGTGGAGATGGTCAATCTAGTTATGAAAATGTGCTCATTGTGGCACATTTAGATAATACTCAGATCTGGGTAAATGATGAAACTACTCCCGTGAATGCGACGCCATTATCTGCAGGAGAATATTATATCATAGAAGGGGATAAGTACACCAATGACAATATGTATGTAAGAACTTCAGAGGCTGTCTTTGCCTATCAGGGCATAGGAGGGCTAAGCGAAGCAAACCAAGGAATGTTTTTTGTACCTCCATTGAGTTGCGAAAATAGAGGGAATATTGACAACATAGCTTTGATAGAATCTATAGGTACAATTGTTTATTCTGGAGGAATAACCATTGTTACCAAGGTGGGTGCTTCGGTATTAGTTAATGATGTGGCCATCAACGCACTTAGCTCAGTCCAAATTTCTGGTCCTGTGGGTGTTGTAGGGAAACCAGATTATGTGACCTATAAGGTTCGTGGTTTAAACGGTAATATTAAGGTACAAAGCTCCGATGAATTATACGCTGCCTACTTTAACATAAATGGTTCGGCATCTTCTGGTAGTTTTTATTCTGGATTTCCTTCAAATCCAGATTTAAATTTTGATTTTGTTGCTTCTACTTTGGGAAATTGTATTTCTCTTGGCGGTCAAAGCAACGTGATACTTCGCGTTGATAATTTTGGAAATTTTGATACTTTCCAGTGGTATGCCAAAGACCGAATAACCCAACAGGAAATCCCTGTAGCTGGTGCTAACTCATCTGTTTTTACACCAACAATAATCGGAGATTATTTTGTCCGAGCTACAATTAATTGTTCGGGTCAAGCTTATGCTTCTAAACTAATTCCTATTAGTCTTTGCCCAGCAGATACTGATCAAGATGGAATCATAGATAATTTAGATTTAGATAATGATAATGATGGAATCAAAGACAATTTAGAATCTTATGGCAATGCCACCCTAAATTTTAGTTCGCCACAAACCCCTTTCGTTATTTTTAACGACTATAATAATAGCCTTTCGGCAACTGCTTTAATAAATAGTTCAGTTAGTCCAGATACTGAAAATGGTTTTATTGGCGATAATTTAGGAAACTTAAGCTCTAAGTTGGGAGCCTCTGTGCAGGCCACCAATTCTTTTAGACTTGAATTAAGCGAAGCTTCCTCAATAAGAATTACTCCTAATACAAATTTGACGCGCCCTGTAAATGATGAGGAGGCTTATGTATGGAAAACCCTAACTAACGATAAGAACATTAGTCTTTGGAATCCTCAAGATCAATTATTGGTGGATACCAATTTTGATGGGGTATATGAGTCTGGGGTTAATGTATTTACAAGTTCTGAGATACGATTTGTTTTTAATCCCGCAAAGGGATCACACGATGATTACTTTTTTGTAGCCAAGCAAATACGAGCCATTCAGTTTGAACATCAACAAAGTAATCCTATCGAATCAAGTCAATATCACGGAAAATTACAGTTGATTGATTTTAATAGAGATACAGATCTAGATGGTAAATTAGATATCTATGATTTAGATAGTGATGGAGATGGCTGTTTTGATATTGTAGAAGCGGGTTTCGATGAATCTGACACAGACGAAGATGGTATTTTAGGCATAAGTCCAGTTAATTATGACCAGGGTACAATCGATGATAGAGGAAAGTTTATTGGTCATGATTTTAATCAAATTCCTTTACAAAATATTGCAGGGGATTTTTTCTATTTAACAGAGCAAGTGGCTCCTACTATTTTTCCTACCCAACAACCTCAATCAATAACGGTTTGTGAGGATTATACTGCATCGTTTGGGGTGTCTGCCAGTTTTACAGGAGATCCATTTTACCAATGGGAGTTTCTCTCCCTAGGAGCGAATGAGTGGCAAACCTTAACAGATGGAGAAGGAGTTTCTGGCAGCCAACAAGCCACTTTATCCCTATTAGGTGTAAATTCTGATAAGCAAGGTAATTATCGAGTAAGAATTAGAACGACCGATTATTTCTGTGAGGTTTTATCCGATGAAAATGCGGTTTTAACGGTTTTCCCATCACCTATGGTGCCAGAGGTTGATTCACAATCACAATTTTGTTTTGACCCTAATTACACCCATCAGATTTCAGATTTAAATTATCGTACTTCTTCGGACACCACTTCCATAGATTGGTATTTAACAGCTACTGACACCGTTTCAATACCGCTTTCAACCCCTCTAATTGATGGAGAGACCTATTATATTCAGAGTCGGAATGAATTAGGTTGTGCGAGTTCTAACAGGGCTTCTACTACAGTAATGATAGCCCCTTTACCAAGTTTAATTAATAATGTGTTAATTGTAGAGCAATGTGATGAAGACGGAGTTAATGACGGATACACACTATTCAATCTTACCGCTTATGGGGAACGTATTACAGCAAACATTGCTTCTGACACCTTAATTTTTTATCGCGATAGTAATTTATCTGAGTCGAGTAGGATTGTTTCTCCCACTCAATTTATAAATGAAGCACTTAACCAAACACTTTATATAAAAATTATTAGTCCATATGGTTGTTTAGCAACTTCTACCATTAATTTAAGTGTGGGCGCTAGCGCCATTGATGAAAACTTTATGCTTTATTATGCATTATGTGATGATGATATCTCTACAGAGCAAGACGGATTGACTTATTTTTCATCGGTGATTTTAAATGAAATTTATGATTCATTACTTGCCTCCAATCCGGTTTATTCTAACCAACAATTACAGATCAAACTTTACGGAAGTTTGAACAACGCTTTAACAAAAAATCAGCCGATAGACATTAGTCAACCTTATTTAACAACCACACCTAATGAACAAGGAGTTTGGGCGAATATTGAGGCTGTTAATTTGAATACGGTAAGTTGTATTGGATTAAAGAAAATTGCCATACTTTATGTGGAGCCGAAACCTATTTTAACACCTGTCATCATTGATCGGGTATGTGACGGCGATCATCCTTTAGATGTGGACCCATTTGATGGTTTTTATCCATTTGACACCTCCACAATTACACAACAATTAACAGCTTCACAAACAGGAGTGACCACTTATTTTTATGGAGCTGATGGAATTTTAATTGGGACAGAGCTTCCCAATCCATTTTTAACGGTATCTCAAACCCTTGAAGTAGTATTGGAAAAAGCTTCTGAATTAAATCAGGTTTCGAATTCAGAGGGTCCCTGTACCGATAGTTCCCAGGTTTCTTTTATTGTTGATGCAATTCCGATGATCAATCCAGTAGTATTTCCTCCACAATGTGATGACGGAGAAGATATCACGGATGGAATAAGTGCATTTGATACTTCTGGATTATTAGATGAACTACTTATGAATCCCAACGAACTACAGACAGTTAGCAATACCCTCGTTTTATTTACATATACAGACCTATTGGGAGAAGTGCAAAACGTCAATGAATTACCGAATCCATTTTTTACTCGTTCACAGCAGGTAACGGTAAGCTTTACTAAGCGCATAAATCCATCCTGTACACAAGTTTACACACTGGATTTTCGTGTAAATTCACTTCCTGAATTAGGAAACAATGAAGTGGTGGTACGTTGTTTAAACACACCTCCTGAGCCGATAGGTTTAATCACAGATTTTCCTGAATTATATACCTATACGTGGGCGTTTATTAATTCGGAAGGCGATCGAATTCTTCTATCTAATGATTCAGCTACTATTTTACCAGAATCCCCGGGAACTTATGAAATGACCGCGACTACTTTAGATGGTACTCCTTGTTCGTTAACAAAAATCATAACAGTTAGTGATTCTAGTTCTGCTACCATAGATGCATCATTTTTTGTCTTAGATGATCTTAACCAAGACAAAACAAACAGCTTACAAATAATTACAGATAATTTAGGGATTGGGGATTATGAGTTTTCAATTACGCCAGAGAACGAAAGCTATCAAGATGAACCCTATTTTGAAGATATTCCTAACGGAGTGTTTACGCTTTTTATTCAGGATAAAAATGGCTGTGGAATTAGTACCTATCAATCTGTCGCTTTGGGTTATCCTAAATTTTTTAGTCCAAACGGAGATGGAATAAACGATTTTTGGACGGTTGAGGGCATTTCACTGGATTATTTCCCGGCGACAGAAGTTTATATTTTTGATCGATATGGGCGTTTATTAAGAAAATTTAATCCTTTATATAGCCAATGGGATGGTACCTACAATGGAAATCCTATGCCAGCAACTGATTATTGGTTTAAAGGGGTTTTAGAAAATGGGCTTGTCTTTAAAGGACACTTTAGCTTATTGCGTGGACAAAATTAGAAGCTAAATCCTAGGGTAACCTGATGAATACCACTATTTGAAAAGCGAACATTACCACGTGTATTGGCATAATTATACGCGAATAATATATTTTTATAATCTAGTCCGATTAATGGCGTAATCCACTTTAAAGTGGTTCTTTCATTAATGTTTTCAGTGGTAGATCCTGCACCAATAAAATCGTTGCGATAAGAAATTCCTAGCCAAGTCCTCCCTTGTCTCAAGTATCGATAAAGTTTTAAATTATAATCAAAGACCTGTTCTCCACTCAATTCAAAGGTTTGATAAAGGACAGAAGGTTCAAAAGCCCAATTACTAGTATTGTAAAATGTATATCCTAGGCCTACTAATAATCTTCTAAAATATTCTGGGCTTGCCTCTGGGCCAGCAAGTTCATTATTGAGAATAAGAGGACTACTCATTAAATTTTTAAGCGTAATGCTCACCCTAAATTTAGTAGTAATAAATGACATGCCTACATCTGCATTTAGATAAGAATTGGCCTCCATTGCTTGTCCTAGTACAGGATCTTGTGAAGAAAAATTAAAACTGCTAGTGTTGATGTTATTTTGAATTGATCCAATACTTATTCCAAAATAGAGTTCCTTTAATTGATCATTTTTGGTTGGAAATGTTCTTTTTGTATTCCAGGTTACGTCTTGAAAACTTATATGATGCGCGTAGGTTGCGTAGAACCCCGTAGATTTATGATAACCATTTTGATCAGAAAAAAGAATCAGAGCTAGTTTTGAATGAGCTGAGGCACTATACTCAAGGCTCATCGTCTGCTGATTAGGAGCGTCTATTTGCTCTAACCATTGTTTTCTTAGTGAGGTTTTTATTCTAAATCCTGCAAGCCGATCACCCGCCATTGAGGGATGAGCAATATAGGGATTACCACTGAGGTATTCAGTGTATAATGGATAACCCTCTTGGGCCCTAATCGAGCTAATAGATAGCCCTAATAAAACAGTAAGAAAAATCCCTTTTATAACGGATAAATATAAAATAGGAACAGGTTTATTCGTTACCAAAAACATGTCTTAAATATAAAGTAATTATCCTTGGTTATTAAAGTTGTATATGAGATTAATTAGCAAAATAAATTGCAAAAATAATTTAATTTTATGCCTATGCAGAAAAAGGTAATTATAATAGGAGGAGAAATTGTTGGATTGTCTTGTGCTTTTTTTTTTAAGTCGTGAGGGCCATCAGGTAGAAATTATCGCTAACCAAAAGACAAGCCTAGATTTATCTCCTTTCTCTCCGGCAAGAAGGTATGGATGAATTTTATGGTTTAGATGCAGAATGTATTTCTTTTAAAGGGCTGTATTTAGCCAATTCATTCTATCTGTAATCCAATCTTTTAATTGATTAACTTCCTCCGGATAGGTTTCAAACCAAACTGGATTTGGCCATATCCTTACCCCGAGTGTTTCCCATCTAACATAGTTACGAGACTGTGCCGAATCAATTTTTAAGGCATGTGCATCAATTTTACGCATGATTTAGATGCAGAATGTATTTCTTTTAAAGGGCTGTATTTAGCCAATTCATTCTATCTGTAATCCAATCTTTTAATTGATTAACTTCCTCCGGATAGGTTTCAAACCAAAGAAAGGTAGCATCAATTTTACGCATGATTTCAGAAAGGTTACTAAAATAATAGGCATATCGTGAATTTACTTTATCACGAAAAACAGGATCTTCATATAGACGATTTAACCACGGGTTGTTTAATATCCAGAATCCGTTGGAATATTGAGCATCTGCATAATCAACATTGCCAAAGGAAAGATCAAAATCCCAAATTGGACCCATTTTAATTTTTTCTCCAGGCACATAAGTAAAATATATACTAGAATACCATCGCGCATCTACCGACTTTCCAATTTCATTTACAAGAAACCAATCGATGAAACTGTCTACATCTATATATGCGGCATAACCTGTGGTAGGGTTAGCAAAGTCTGCAGAGAATAAAACTTCATCAAATTCACGCATGTGATTTTTGATTAACAGATATGCTTCAGAATCTATTTCTAGGCTGGGTTCTTTTATGTTAAATACATTTTCACCATTAATTCTTCTGTAGGGTTCAGAGGTGAAATAAACATCCCCTTCATCAATTCGGTGAATTTGATCAATTTCGATAAGGTAACCTTCATCCCCTATATCTACTCGGTTACTAGATTCTTCCACTTTTTGGCCTATTAGATAAAGGCCTTCGTATTCATCATTCAAATAAACTTCTACATATTTGGCCTGAGGTGTATAGTCGAATCGACTCATTTGCCCCAAATCACGGGCTATTTTATTTCGAATAAAACTTTTATCGCTTAATTCAGCAAGTAAAACCCATTTTTTATCTTCTGGCATTCCTAAAATCTCTGTTTTATCAGCAAATTTTATTTGATAGGGCTTTTTACCAATTTCTTGTCCTAACCACCAAGTTGAGTTTCCTCTTCCTTTAATTTTGGTTTCAGTTTCTACTAAGTCATCATTGGTCTCCAGCCCCTCAATCGTAATGGTAGCGTCTACATAATCTTCTTTACTGTCAATGGGGATAGATTGCGTATCAATTCTAATAATTGGAAGATTAAATACCTCAGTTTCTTCTTCACTTCTTGGGTTTTGTGAATCTTTTTGACAACTAATAATTAAAAGTATAAATAGGAGATGATAAAACTTCATAGAAAAAGGTGGGTATTGGTTTATGTTATTCATTGATTAATCTATAAATAAAGACTGCAGTTCGTTGAATTAGTGCATTAAAGGTTTTTAGGTTTATAGTTTCTTCAGGAGTATGTGCACCAGTGCCCATACTTCCCAAGCCATCTAACCCGTCTACATAGTCAGCTACGAACGAAATATCTGCCGCCCCTCTACGTCCTGGATCATAGGCAGTAACTTCTCCAAAACCGAGTGCTAGACTTACTTCACTCAGTTTATTTAATAAAGTGGTATTCCCATCAGTCGGACCCATAGCTGGGTAGCTATCGGTAAAGGTGATGGTTGCGTTAGTACTTGGCAAATGATTTTTTACTATTTCACGCATTTTAGTGCGTGCATTTTCTTTTTGCTCTTCAGAAATAAATCTTAATCCTCCATTGACTAAGGCAGTTTGGGCAACCACATTTGTTTTTCCATAAGCATTCCCCCGACTCTTAAAAGCGTCATAATCGATAAAAGTACCCCCCAAAAGGTTGCCAGGATTGAAGGTTAGGTATTCTTCTCCTTTTACTTCCGTATAAAATTGGTGTAAAATACGACTCATTTCAAAAATGGCTCCTGCACCTGTTCGGTCGCTAAACACTCCTGAGGAATGGGCTCTTTTTCCAGCAGTTTCCACTTTCCAACCCGAAGCTCCTCTTCGTGCAATGGTGGCATTGTTAAACCCTGTAGAAGTTTCAAACCCTAAGGCAATATCACTCTCTTTAGAAACATTAATCAGGTCCTTTCTAGAGATGGTTAAGGGTTTTCCTGTTTTTTCTTCATCTCCTGTAAAAGCGACAGTTATACTAGCTTTATCCAAAAGATTAAGTTCGTGTAATGCTTTCAATGCATATAAGATGACTACATTTCCTCCTTTCATATCGTTTCCTCCAGGGGCGTAAGCAATAGAATCTTTTCTTTTAAATGTTTGAAAAGGACTATCTAACTCAAAGACTGTGTCTAAATGGCCGATTAATAGAAGCTTTTTGCCTTTTGTTCCACTTATTGAAGCAAAGAGATGTCCAGCTCTATTCATCTCGCTAGGCATGTCAATCCATCGTGTGGTAAAATGAATCTCTTTAAATGCGTCTTCAAATACTCGTCCAACTTTTTCACTCCAGCAAGATTCATAGTTCCACTGTTAATGTTTACTACTTTTTCAAGAAAATCTATGGCCGCTAGATCATAGCTTTTTACTTTAGAAACAATCTTTTTTTCGGTACGAGAAAGTTTTTGAGCAGATGCAGTATGATTAATACTTGAAAGGAAAATAAGAAAGAGTAAGAAGATGCTTTTTTTCATTGGATTGGTAAAAAAACCTAATATACACAGAAACAGTCAGATCCAAACAATCGTGCGCTACAAATCTTGAATATCCCTTGTTGCACATTAACGACAGAATTTTTTTCGGTTTTGTTGTATTGGGTGATGTTCCTCTTCATTAAACGTATAATAAGTTTTTTTTCAAAAGCTTAAACAGGTTTATATGTCATTACTTATAATCGTTTAATAACGTGGTTTTCAAAGGAGAGCAAAAAAACAAAAAACCCACAACAATTGTTGTGGGTTTTTTTGCGGAGAAAGAGGGATTCGAACCCCCGGAGGTGTGACCCTCAACAGTTTTCAAGACTGCCGCATTCGACCACTCTGCCATTTCTCCTTGCGGTGGCAAATATACATCGCTTATTTGATTTAAGAAAAGATTTTTTAAAAAACGATATGCCTATTTTTATTCTTTAGTTTATTTATGGAAACGATTACACAATACCTACTCCTTTTTCTTGTAGGAATAAGCACTGGAATTATCAATACCTTAGCAGGAGGTGGGTCATTATTGACTTTACCTGTCCTTATTTTTATGGGGTTACCCTCTAATGTAGCAAATGGAACAAATCGGATTGCGATTGTTTTACAATCTTTTGTCGGCACAGTTGGGTACCGTTCTAAAGGAGTATCTACTTTTCCATTTAATATTTACCTTGGAATTTCAGCATTTTTTGGTTCTTTAATTGGCGCACAAATCGCAGTAGATATAGAGGGGGTTACATTTAATCGCATTCTTTCTATTATTATGTTAATAGTAGTATCTGTCATTGTTTTTAAGCCAAAGACCAAAGATTTTAATCTCCCTGAGCGATTAACTGGGCGTTATCTTTTATACGCTGTGGTAGGTTTTTTTTTCATCGGGATTTATGGGGGATTTATAAATGCTGGAATAGGTTTTATAATTATCCTGTTTTTAAATAATGTCAATCATCTTTCACTAATAAAAACCAATGCTACTAAGGTCGCATTAGTTTTTATTTATTCTATTGGTGCCTTAGCACTTTTTGCTTGGAATGACGCTGTTAACTGGAATCTAGGTATTGTTCTGGCCCTTGGGAGTGGACTAGGGGCATGGTGGTCCAGTCGTTGGTCCGTAGATCAAGGGGAGGGGGTAATTAAAATTGCGATGATTATTATGGTTACCGCAATGTCAATTAAACTCTGGTTCTTCTAGTAATTAACGTAAGAAACAATCTCAAGGCCATAGCCGGTTATTCCTACCCTAGGGCCCTGGGAGGAATTGCTAATTACCTTTAGTTTGCTAATGTGTAATTCGTGTAAGATTTGCGCTCCAATTCCAAAATCTTTAAGATCCATTTTTAAGGGTGGGGCTTTCGGATAAACATCAGCATCGGTATTTCTTTCCTTTAATTCTTTGATTCTTGCTAACAAATTTTCAGATTGTTGTTGCTGATTAATAAAGATAATGGCTCCTTTTTCTTCTGCATTAATCAGTTTAAATATTTCTTCTAGCCCTTTATCATTCGAACCAGTTAGCATACCCAATAGGTCATTACTAATCTGTGAGGAATTAATTCTGGTAAGTACAGGTTCATCTAATTCCCAAGAGCCTTTTGTGAGAGCTAAATGAACTTGATTATTGGTCGTTTGTTGAAAGGCGCGCAAGCGAAATTCCCCAAAGCGAGTCATTATTTCGGTATCCTCTCGCTTTAAAATTAGACTGTCGTGTTGCATTCTATAAGCGACAAGATCTTCTATAGAAACCAGTTTTAAATCAAATTTCTCAGCGACCTTCATTAATTGAGGAAGTCTTGCCATCGTTCCGTCTTCGTTCATGATTTCGACGATAACTCCAGCAGGATCTTTTCCTGCTAATCTAGCAAAATCTATGGCTGCTTCTGTATGACCGGTTCTTCTTAGCACGCCACCTTCTTTTGCAATAAGTGGGAAGATATGACCAGGTCGAGATAAATCATGTGGTCGGGTTTCAGTATCTACTAAAGCTTGTACGGTTAAAGCCCTATCGCTCGCAGATATACCTGTAGTAACCCCTTTGCCCTTTAAATCTACAGAAACAGTAAAAGCTGTTTCCATGGGATCGGTATTATTACTAACCATTCTGCCAAGCTGTAATTCTTCACATCTTTTTTCTGTTAAGGGAGTGCAAATTAATCCACGACCTTCTTTAGCCATAAAATTGATGATTTCTGGTGTAATGTTTTCGGCAGCTGTTATGAAGTCACCCTCATTTTCGCGATTATCGTCGTCAACTACGATAATAACTTCTCCATTTTTAATGGCTGCTATGGCATCTTCGATACGGTCTAATTGATTCTTTTTCATGATTTTTTTAGCCGGGTAAAAATACGATCCTTTATGTAAGTTATGATGTTTTGAAAGAAAATAATTATTTTATCTGCATCGAAAATACCTCGGTCTATTGTTGCTCTCTTGGTAAAATAAAAAGCAATGGGAGCAAAAATTAAGATAGATAACCAACTCCCTAAAAAAGGAGAAATACTACTATCCTCTGATGCATTTTTACCAAATAATCCAATGTAGTGAAAGGTTAGGAATATTAATATAGCCAAGACCATAGGAAGACCAAGTCCTCCTTTTCTAATAATAGCTCCTAGTGAGGAGCCGACAAGAAATAGGAAAAATATACTAAAGCCTAGCGTGTATTTTTCATGCAATGAGTTTTTATGTAGGTTAATACGTTTTTGATTGATAAAATAGCTTCTTTTTTTTGATTCAAGATTGCGGATAAGTCTTAAATTTCCACCCTGGGCAGAGGTAAGAGCTTGTTTTTGATAGTCATAACGGTCTTCACCCGCAAACCGAAGCGGATTAGAAAATATTTGGTAAACCGAGTCCGAAACCTTTAAGCTATCCTTAATTTCTTCTGTATAAGTAGGAGGTAGGTTAAAGGAAAAACTTGTTTTGGAAAAGTTTTCTGCATAAACTTTTTTGTCTTCTTTAAACTTAACTTCGAGTGAATCTATACTTTCGTCGAGTTCTTCTACCTTTTGCATTCGGTAGGTACTGGTGTATTTTTCTTCTCCTAAATCCACATCATTAAATTGAGACAAATCAATATTCATCACATATTTTTTAAAGGAAACTTTGGCATGAGGTAGTTTTCTTTGTTCCTCATTGGTTGTTGCCAGAATTTCTTCATATCGATTACCATCGAAAAGGACTAGTTTTAGTTGATCGTTAATTTCTGCACTTTTAAGCTCCCCTCTGTCTGCTTTTATTACAATTCTATTTTTATTATCCTCTGTTTTTTCGTGAATGGTTACATCTTCTAAAAAACGGTTGTCTTCTCCATACTTTTTGGTCACTTTAATGTTCATTTCACCTATCTCGTTGAAAATCCCTTCCGTGATGGCCAAAGCTGGTTTTAATTTCGCCAAATTCCGTCTGAGGTTGAAATATTTAAATTCACCATAAGGAATCACATGGTTTGAAAAATAAAAACTCCCTATCCCTAAAAAAAAGTGAAATACAGTTAATACCAATAAGGCTCTTTGCAATGAAATTCCAGTAGATTTCATAGCAGCAAATTCATAGTTCTCGGCAAAAGTCCCATAGGTCATTATAGCGGCTAAGAGGACTGATAATGGCATGACCAACGGGTAAAGTTTTGGGGTGTAAAAGGCAAGGAACTTAATCACAATTTCTGTGTCTATTCCTTTTCCAGCTAGTTCATCTATAAACAGCCAAAAGGTTTGAATGATAAAAATTAACATTAAAATACAAAACACACTTAACAAGCGAGTCAGGTAAGTAGTTAAGATGTATCTGTCAATTATTTTCATTACTCGTTAATATAGTAATTAGGGAATTCAAGTGCATTAAACTCAAAAAAATCAGTCGGAAGGCTAATGTTGTGTTCTTGATTGGAGAGGGTTAAAGTTGTTCTGGTTCCGTTATCACCGATTTCAATTACACGATAAATGTCTAGTTTATCTATGTCTATACCTAACAAAAGGTATTTCACTTCGTTGTTTTTTTCGGTGGGTAATAATTTGATGAATTGAATGTTTCTTCCCATTACACGTTGTTCAATATCCCATTCATAAGCATATCCCGTTTCATAGAAGCTAAGTAATTTAGATGGATTTACACTTATATCTTCTTCATCTTCAGGAAAACTCACATTAATTTCTTCGTTTTCAGGAACAATGGTATAGATCTTTTTTCCATCAAATAATTGAATAGCTTCTAAAAAATTCAACTTATATAGATCTCCCGCAAGAGTAATGTTACCCTCCATTTCTTGTTTAATCTGTTCTTTTTTATTTTCTAGCACATAGCTAAAGGAGAATCGAATATTTTCTTTGCTCTCTATTTGTTCAGATACACGATCTAGAAGGGTTTTTGCTTGTTCATATCCTTGGGCAAAGGAAGAACTAACCACAAGAAAGAATAAAGCAATAAAGTTTTTCATAGCAGCTGTTTTATTCATTATTAGATAATAATTGTTCTAAAGTAGTTAAATCTGGGACCAGTACTTGTCTTGCCTTACTTCCTTCAAAAGGACCTACAATTCCAGCAGCCTCCATCTGATCAATAATTCTTCCAGCTCTATTGTATCCTAGTTTTAGTTTTCGTTGAAGTAGCGAAGCGGATCCTTGTTGCGCAGTTACAATAACTTGTGCCGCCTCGTGAAAAAGTGCATCTCTATCGCTAGCATCAATATCTAGGCTACTGGTTTCTTCTCCCACAAATTCTGGTAATAGATGCGCTTGTGCGTACGCTTTTTGACTACCAATATAATCAACTATTTTTTCTACTTCTGGGGTGTCTACAAAAGCACATTGTATACGTGTGAGATCATTTCCTTGTGTGTAAAGCATATCTCCACGGCCAATTAACTGATCAGCACCCCCACTATCTAAAATAGTTCTAGAATCAATTTTAGAAGTGACACGGAAGGCAATCCTCGCAGGGAAGTTGGCTTTTATAATTCCTGTAATTACATTTACCGATGGGCGTTGGGTAGCAATAATTAAATGTATTCCAATGGCCCTGGCAAGTTGTGCTAACCTTGCGATTGGGGTTTCAACTTCTTTACCCGCAGTCATAATTAGGTCGGCAAATTCATCAACCACCAAAACGATATAAGGAAGAAAGGCATGTCCATCATCCGGGTTGAGTTTCCTTGCTTTAAATTTGGCATTATACTCTTTGATATTACGACACATTGCATTTTTCAATAGCTCATACCTGTTATCCATTTCAATGCAAAGAGAATTCAAGGTATGGATTACCTTGGTGTTATCAGTGATAATTGCATCTTCTGTATCGGGTAATTTGGCGAGGTAATGTCGTTCAATTTTATTGTAAATATTTAGCTCTACCTTCTTTGGGTCGACAAGAATAAACTTAACCTCTGCAGGGTGCTTCTTATATAATAATGAGGTGAGCACAGCATTTAAACCTACAGATTTTCCTTGTCCTGTTGCCCCAGCCATTAACAAGTGAGGCATCTTAGCTAAATCCACCACAAAGGTTTCGTTACTAATGGTTTTTCCTATCGCAATAGGTAACTCCATTTCTGCGTTTTGGAATTTTTGCGAAGCAATCACTGATCGCATAGAAACGATACTCGGCTTTTGGTTAGGCACTTCAATACCGATGGTTCCTTTTCCGGGAATTGGGGCAATTATTCTAATTCCTAAAGCAGATAATGACAAAGCAATATCATCTTCTAGGTTTATAATTTTCGATATTCTAACTCCTGCCGCAGGTACAATTTCATATAGGGTAACCGTTGGTCCAATATTAGCTTTGATATTAGCAATTTCAATTTTGTAGTTGCGGAGTGTATCAATAATTTTATTTTTATTCTTTTCTAGTTCGTCTTCATCGATGGTAATACTAGAACTCCCGTAATCTTTTAATAAATCTAGAACCGGAAATTGATAAGAACTTAATTCTAGGGTTGGATCAAATGCACCGTATTTCTTTACGAGTTCACGAGATAATGAATCTACCGTTTCTTCTTCCTGGGTAGGTTCTATTTCAATTTGCATTTGTTCCTCTTCTTCTTCCAACCTAATGATCTCCTCTTCTGGTTTATTAATGGTCATCTCAAGAGGGGGAGATACAGACTCCGAAGGATCGATTATTTGTTCAGGAAATTTGTCAGATGTTTCAATTGGCTCTTCTGTGAAACTTTTAGCGTCTTCTTCAAAATCAGAAAAACTTTCTTCTACTTTTTCTTTTTTTATAAAGTAAGGTTGAAGTAAACTAATTATATATTCTGGTGTTAATCTAAAGTGTAGGACTAGGGAAATGAGCCCCATAAAAGTTAAGATAAGTCCCAGACCAATAGCCCCCACATAGTCTTTTGTAAAAGAGGTTAATTCATATCCTATGGTACCTCCCAAAAATGGAGTTATAAATTGAAGTGTCGCTGCAACAAGTGATCCAAATAAAATGTAGTATAAACCCCAAGTCCATCGTTTGAGTAAAGTTTCTTTTTGTACGTTAAAAAATAAAAACAGACCACTCATTAGCATAAGGTACGCAAGAATGTATGCACTGATGCCTACCCCTTTATAAATAAAAAAATGACTTACTTCGGCACCTATTTTACTTAATAGATTCGCATTTTTTATTGAACGATCCGTAAGATTACCTAGGGTGCTTTGATCTATTTTCCAGGTTAAATAATAGGAGGTAAAAGCAATGAACAGTAGAAGAGAAAGGAGAATTAAAAATCCACCAAAGAGGATTTCTTTGGAACGCTTTTTTTGAGGGTCTTCTTGTTTGGGTTTCAGAGTACGTGATTTTTTTTCTTTCATAATGATCACTTCCTACAAATTTACAAATATTAGCTTTAATACGTACTTCATTATTGTAGGAACTGAATGAAAAAAATAAATCCCCATAAAGGGGATTTATTCTTCATTAAATGAATCTAAATTTAAATCGATTTAATTAATCATTAAGCTAAATCAAAACGATCTAATTGCATTACTTTAGTCCAAGCAGCTGCAAAATCATGAACAAATTTTTCATGTGCATCTTCACACGCATAAACTTCTCCAATGGCTCGTAATTGAGAATTAGAACCAAAGATTAAATCTGCACGTGTTGCCGTCCAACGAACCTCTCCAGAGTTACGGTCTGTTCCTTCAAAATGATTGTTTTCTTCACTTGTAGGAGCCCACTTCGTATTCATATCGTATAAATGAACAAAGAAGTCATTAGATAGTTTGTCTTTTTCATAGGTAAAGACCCCATTTTTATTACCTCCAGTGTTGGCGTTTAATACGCGCATACCACCGACCAATACGGTCATTTCCGGTGCACTTAGCGATAGCATATGGGCTTTGTCTAATAATAATTCTTCACCATGACGATCATTGCTATTAGAGATATAATTTCTAAAGCCATCGGCTTGTGTTTCTAGGTAACCTACAGAAAGCACGTCAGTATCTTCTTGTGAAGCATCTGTTCGTCCGGGTTTAAAATCTAAATTAATTTCGTGACCCGCATTTTTTGCAGCAGCCTCCACAGCAGCGTCTCCAGCTAATACAATAAGATCAGCTATAGAGACCTGTTTAGCGCCATTGTTTGCGTTAAAATCAGATTGGATTTTTTCAAGCACAGCAATTACTTCTGCTAATTGTTTAGGGTCGTTTACCGCCCAGTCCTTCTGAGGAGCTAATCTCACGCGTGCCCCGTTAGCACCCCCTCGTTTATCTGTACTTCTATAACTAGATGCCGAAGCCCAAGCAGCACCAACCAGTGCTGAGATACTAAGGCCAGATTCCAATACCGTCTTTTTTAAAGCAGTTACCTCTGCAGAATCAATGAGTTCTCCTTCTACAGCTGGAACAGGATCTTGCCAAATAAGTGTTTCTTGCGGTACCTCACTTCCAAGATAACGAGTAACTGGCCCCATGTCTCTATGGGTTAATTTGAACCATGCGCGAGCAAATGCATCGGCAAATTGATCAGGATTCTCATGGAAACGTTTTGAAATTTCCAAGTAAGCGGGATCTTTTATCAAGGCAAGATCCGTTGTTGCCATCATTGGTGCGTGTTTTTTGTTAGGATCGTGAGCATCTGGAACAGTATTATCACCAGCTCCGTCTTTGGGTGTCCATTGTTGTGCACCTGCAGGGCTGTGAGTTAATTCCCATTCATAACCGAAAAGGGTGTCAAAATAGCTATTGTCCCAGCTTATTGGTGTGGGGGTCCAAGCGCCTTCTAAACCACTTGTGATCGTATCCCCTGCATTACCAGTTCCCATACTATTTAACCAGCCAAAACCTTGGTTTTCGATAGGAGCTCCTTCTGGTTCTACACCTACTTGAGCAGCATCTCCGGCACCGTGGGTTTTACCAAAAGTATGACCTCCCGCAACTAGCGCCACGGTTTCTTCATCATTCATAGCCATTCTGGCAAAAGTTTCTCTTATATCTCGTGCAGAGGCAATAGGATCTGGTTTTCCGTTGGGCCCTTCTGGGTTTACATAAATAAGCCCCATCTGAACAGCTCCCAATGGATTTTCTAATTCTCTATCTCCAGAATAGCGTTGGTCACCTAACCATTCGGTTTCTGGTCCCCAATAAATATCTCCTTCTGGTTCCCATACATCTTCTCTTCCTCCGCCAAATCCAAAGGTTTCAAAGCCCATCGATTCTAAGGCAACATTACCTGTAAGAATCATAAGATCCGCCCAGGATAATTTTTTACCATATTTCTTTTTGATAGGCCATAACAAACGCCTAGCCTTGTCTAAATTACCATTATCTGGCCAACTATTTAGTGGAGCAAATCGGAGTGTACCTGCAGAGGCACCCCCTCGTCCATCAGCAACCCGATAGGTTCCTGCGCTATGCCATGCCATGCGAATAAAAAATGGACCATAATGGCCATAATCTGCTGGCCACCAATCTTGTGAATCTGTCATCAAGTGGGTCAAATCTTTTTTAACACTGGCTAGATCGAGTTTGTTAAATTCTTTCGCATAATCAAAATCAGCACCCATCGGATTAGTCGCTGGGGTGTTCTGATGTAATATTTTTAAGTTAAGTTGCTCAGGCCACCAATCAGAATTAGATAAGGCAGCTGACGTCGTATGTCTTTGTTTTGCAGGGGCAAAAGGACATTTTCCTTCACCATTTCCTAAATGTTCCATAATCGTATTTTATTTAAAATAAAGTAACAAAATAGAATTAAATAAATGCCTCCATTTGTATACCTAATAACTAATCTAATATAAGATAAATTTATGCTTGTGATTTGCGATCAATAAAAGGAATATAAAAGCTCTGAGTTAGCCTTCTGTTAAGGCATTATTTTTCTGATTTTAAAGTCTAAATAAGCATAAAGTAGGGTCATTAATGGGCTCAGCCAGTTGAAAATGGCATAAATAAAATATTCACCAACACCCACTCCTAATACCCCAGATTGATAAGCTCCGCATGTGTTCCATGGGATTAATACAGACGTCACTGTCCCGGAATCTTCTAATGTTCTACTTAAGTTTTCTGGAGCTAACCCCCGATCTTGATAAGCTTTACTAAACATTTTACCAGGTAAAACAATTGATAAGTATTGATCAGAAGCCGTTAGGTTAATGGTGACACAAGAGGCAGCTGTGCCTGTAAAAAGCTGAAAGGTTGTTTTGCTTTGTCTAATAATGCATTGCTGATTTTTTGCAGCCCCCAATGGCGTCCATTATACCTCCAAAAACCATGGCACAAATAATTAGCCAAATGGTGCCTAACATTCCTTCCATTCCACCGGAGCTAAATAAGTCATTTAGTAAATCATTTGAAGTTGTGATGGAGTTATCAATTGTAATCGCATTCATAATACCGCGGTAAGCGCTTTCTACGCTTAGCAATGATGCCCCAGCAGTTTCTACGACCAAATGAGGTTGATAAATTAGCGCAAATACCCCTCCTAATAAGGTTCCAATCATTAATGCGACTAATGGTGGAGCTTTTTTGATGATTAAAAATAGGACAGCGGCTGGAACGATAAATAGTCCAAGATTGATTGTAAAACGCTCTTCTATACTACTTAAGAGAACTTCTGTATTGGCATTTCCGTTAGCATGTTGAAATAAGCCAAGAAATAAAAAGACAATTAGGGTAACGACAATACTAGGTATTGTAGTATAAGTCATGTAGCGTATATGCGTAAATAAATCTGTTCCCGCCATTGCTGGTGCTAGATTAGTGGTGTCGCTAAGCGGTGAAAGTTTATCTCCAAAGTAGGCCCCAGAAATTACGGCTCCTGCAACCATACCCGCAGGGATATCTAGCGCTCGACCAATTCCGATAAGAGCAATCCCTACCGTAGCCGAAGTGGTCCAGCTACTTCCTGTGGCTAATGAAATAATAGCACATATTACAATACATGCAGGAAGAAAGATACTTGGATGAAGAATTTGAAGTCCGTAATAGATCATCGCTGGAATAATTCCACTAAGCAACCAAGTACCCGCTAGGGCTCCTACAAAGAGAAGAATGAGGATGGCTCCTGTAGTAGACTTTAAATTTGTTCCTATGGCTTCAATCATTTCCGTGTAGGTTATTTTATTCCGGAAACCTACTATGGCTGCTACAGCTGCACCAATTAAGAGAATAAATTGATTAGATCCTCCTAGTGCGTCATCTCCAAACACAAATACATTGTAAGCCAATAAAAAGACTAAGATGATTATTGGAAGCAGGGATTCTGATAAGCTAATGGGTTTATTTGGTTTAGTCATGTCAAATTCTTTGGTATAATGATACGATTTTTTCTTTGATTGATTTAAAAACTCAGGTATAGTAGCCGTTTTAAAAACCATTAATAATTGATGAATATAAAAATGATTTTTGTTTTAACGGAATTGAAACATTTGTATTTTTGTGCTTCACTTTTAAAAGTAAATTATGAGTCAATTTGATGTTGCTGTAATAGGATCAGGACCTGGAGGTTATGTTTCGGCCATTCGTTGTGCACAATTAGGACTGAAAACAGCCTTAATAGAAAAATACAATACCCTAGGGGGAACTTGCTTAAATGTAGGATGTATACCTTCTAAGTCTCTACTCGATTCTTCTCACCATTATGAAGATGCCATCAAACATTTTGATACACATGGTATTGAAATAGCAGGAGAAATTAAAGTGAATTTTGAAAAAATGATTGCTCGTAAACGTGGAGTTGTAGAACAAACGACCAAGGGTATAGATTTTTTGATGGAAAAAAACGAGATTACTGTTTTCAAAGGAATGGGAAGTTTTGTGGATGCTACTCATATAAAAATAGAAGGAGAAGAAGCCCTAACCATTGAAGCCAAGAATACAATTATTGCTACAGGTTCTAAGCCAGGATCTTTGCCGTTTATTGAATTAGATAAGGAACGTATCATTACTTCAACCGAAGCCTTAGAATTAAAAGAAATACCTAAACATCTTGTGGTTATAGGAGGAGGAGTAATTGGATTAGAGCTAGGACAAGTATATCGCAGATTAGGGGCAGAAGTGTCAGTAATAGAGTATGCAGACCGGATAACACCTGTAATGGATAGTGCCGTTTCTAGAGAGCTGACAAAAGTGTTGAAAAAACAGGGCGTTAAGTTCTATCTTTCTCACGGAGTGAACGGTGTTAAAAGAAAGGGTGATGAAGTGACTATAACTGCTACGGATAAAAAAGGTAACGAAGTTTCTTTTAAAGGAGACTATTGTTTGGTTTCTGTTGGTAGAAAGCCATATACAGAGGGACTTAATGCACAGGCTGCAGGTGTTCAGATCAACGAACGCGGTCAAGTAGAAGTCAATGACCATTTGCAAACCTCTGCCAAAAATATTTATGCGATAGGCGATGTTGTTCGTGGTGCCATGTTGGCTCATAAAGCAGAAGAAGAAGGGGTAATGGTTGCTGAAATATTAGCGGGACAAAAACCACACATTGATTATAATCTTGTTCCTAACGTAATCTATACTTGGCCTGAAGTGGCTTCTGTAGGAAAAACAGAAGAGGAACTTAAAAAAGCCGGTGTTGATTATAAAAGCGGACAATTCCCTATGCGTGCCTTAGGTCGTGCAAGAGCAAGTATGGATACCGATGGTTTTGTAAAAATACTGGCAGATGCGAGTACAGATGAAGTATTGGGTGTTCATATGGTTGGTGCAAGGGTAGCTGATTTAATTGCTGAAGCAGTAACTGCTATGGAATTTAGGGCTTCTGCAGAAGATATTTCTAGAATGTCACATGCGCACCCTACCTATGCGGAGGCTGTTAAAGAAGCGGCTTTGGCTGCTGCAGCAAATCGACCTCTACATATCTAATTACATGCTCCTAGGGTCCAACTAGTTACGCCACTCGTGGATGCTGCACAAGCATTACCGTAGGTTTGCCCATTGCATCCACAAACAGGGGTATAATCTAGTGTGCAAACTCGGTCAGGCATAGGGGAGGTCAAACAGGGATTTTCAACGGCAACTTTACTTATGATCTTTAAAAGTTCGTAATCATTTTCCGGACAATCATCAGCGCAATTAGTGATATCATTCGGAGTTATAATTACTTCTAAATCATAAATATAGCCGTCTACATAATCGAAATTAGGAATATGAATTGTCCCAATTCTCCATTCATTCGATCCAATTTCTTGATCTATCTGATAATGGTAACAGGTTAAATCAAAAAACGCCCCTGCACATAGACTTGTAAAGTAATTAAGTCTTAACATAGAAGAATTCACTTCCTTATTCTTGTTACAGCTAATGGTTAATATACAAAATAAGAGAGGTAGCAATATTTTTTTCATTTTCGTTGTGTTTTGTATAAGTCAACTAATATTTTCGCCAGCTCAGGTCCTGCATCTTCTTGTAAAAAATGGCCTCCTTTCACTATTTTATGGGTTTGATTTTGGGTGCCGGGGATAAGTTTCTGAAAGACTTGTTCTCCTCCCTTTGTAATAGGATCCTGATCACTAAATAGTGTTAAAAAGGGTTTCTTCCATTGTGTTAAAACTCCCCATGCTTTCTTATTGTTATCTGATTCTGGATCATTTTCATGGGTAGGAACAAGTGCAGGAAAAACTCTTGCCCCTGCTTTATATTCTTCAGACGGGAATGGTGCATTATACGCCGCCAAAATGTCTTCAGAAAGTGGGGTGGTTGTCGCTCTTTGAATTACAGTAGCAATATCAAAATGTGGGCTTGTGGCAGCAAATTTTTGCCAGTCTAAAAAAGCTTGAGGGGGGGTAACACTCCCAGTAGGTAACATGGTGTTTCCTGCTGCAATACTAGCAAACCTATCTGGATCAGCACTAACAAGTCTTAAACCAATTAATCCTCCCCAGTCTTGAATAAATAAGTGAATGTGTTCAATATTTAGTTGATCTAAAAATGATTGTGTCCAATGAATATGTTTGGCATAGGAATAATCCTTTTGATTTGCGGGTTTATCAGATTTTCCAAAACCAATTAGGTCTGGAACAATAACCCGCATTCCACCTTTTACAAGTATAGGGATCATTTTCCTGTACAGGTAAGACCAACTAGGTTCACCGTGTAATAAGAGTACCACCGGTCCAGTACCTTCATCAACATAATGCATTCGAAGCCCTTCGCTTACTTCTACGTAGTTTGCGGAATAGGGAAAATCAGTTATTTTTTCAAATTCACTTTCGGGGGTTCTTAATATTTTCATGGTGTATCACATTTAATGGTTGAATCGCCTGCCCACTTAATGGCCTCGACGAGAAGTTTTTTATAGTTCGTTTTGTAGAAGTAGCTTCCCTTGTGTCCCATGGCGGTATAAAATACGCGTCCCTTGTCCAGGCAATGGTACCAAGCCACGGGGTGATCATTTCCCATCCCCCAATTTTTGTCTGCTTGCATTCCCTTAAATTCGCCACTCATAACGAGGTTTGTTTCCTCTAGATTGTAAAGAACAGTCGATCCTTTTTTTCTTGGACTTTCATAAAATATATACCATTCGTCTTCCCACGACCACTTTTCTGGGAGTAATTCACAAGCCGCGAAGAGCGGAGAACATTCTCTACTAAGCTCGGCGGTTTGAAATTGTGGTTCCATGGGGTGGTGCGAGAACAATGCACGTATTATAGCTTCATAGTACCAATTCCAATGATGTGAACTATCACCACTGCCATGGATACCTACAAAGCCACCTCCAGTGATCATATATTTTTTAAATGCGTTCCGTTGCTCTTCATTTAATGTCTGTCCCGTTACATTGTTCCAAACCACCACATCAAAATAAGGGAGTTGTTGGTTGTTAAAAATGGCTCCATTATCAGAAACAGTTATTTTCCAGTTGTTTTTATGCCCTAGTTCTCTAAAAACTTCTTTGGAAGCATCTATGGCATCCTCATGGATCCATCCATTCGTTTTTGAATAGATTAAAACATTGAAATCTTTGGTGTCCAAGGAGAGTTGAGGGGGATGCGTATCAAAATTATTAAAGCCTACTTTTGCTCTGTATAAAGCAGTACCAATACCAATTGCTTTGTAAAGGAAATAACCCAGTAAAAGTAGCACAAGACCTATTACTATTTTTTTAATAGATATGTTCATGTAGGTATTATTTAAGGGTTAATCTACGTAAAATATAACGAATCGTTGGTGTTCGATAACGATCATCTAAAATCACCAACCCAACACAAGCGATTATAAAAATAATTGCCCCACAGATGCTCATTGAAAACGACCAAGAATGGCTAAAGTATTTAAAGAGTCCAATTCCAAATAAACTGCCATAAAAAATAAAATAATGGACAATATAGATTTCAAGTGTTTTGGAACCAATCTTTGTGAATAACGAACGGCTTAAATAACGATTAAGCAGCATAAAACCACCAAATAAAAGAAGAACATCACCTAGTCGAATAAAGAGAAAGTTGTTGTAGGCAACACGACGAAATAAGCTGATTCCGCTGTATTGTTCCATTTGGATGAATAAACTAGAAGAATAATAAATAAGTGTTAAGCCCATTAGAATAAATCCTAATGACCATCCCCACAGCCGATTCGTTTTAGGGTTAAACACAGTGGCAATAAACGCCCCAATACTCACATAGCCTAACCAAGGAAATAGATAAAATATGCCTTTGTTGGCTTTGGTTAAATAGGCCGCTAGAAAGTTGGGCAAATGACTAAATTCTAGGTCTACATAGAGGGGTTGACCCAAAAAGATGAGTATCCCCATTAATAAAAACAAAAAGCCCAACCAGCGCTTTAGCTGGCCAAAAAGCAAATAGCAGAATAAGATAAAAAGTAAACTTAACCCAATGATATGTAGAACATCTGGATAATAAAAAGAATGATTGATATGTCCCTTGAATAACATGGGAAGGTTTAATCGTAATAAATACCCCCAAATGATGAGTTCAATACCTCGTTTGATTCCCTTTTTGATTCTCGGATTTCCCCACCCTTGTACAGGATTTTTTAGCAGTAGAAAAGTGAAAATCCACCCGGTGATGGTAAAAAAAATGGGTGCAGTAAAACCTCTGCAATAAAGCCAAAAGTTATAGAATGGATTAGAAGGGTCTTTGAATGATGGGTCGAGCAAGCCACTAATAAAATGACCTTGTAGCATCATTATAATCGCAAACGCACGAAGGGCATCAATAAAATATAAACGAGGATTTTTATTCATTCCTCAGCAAAATACAAATTATTCGTTTGATCCTCTGAAGGGGGCCATTTTGGCTTTAATTAAGTCTAGACCTAAATGCCCTATACTTCCAACGTGTGTATGTTTTACCTTACGGTTAGGAACAAACTCTCCAGCTTCAATTTTGTTTCCTAAATCTCGATAAGCATCTCTAAAAGGAACTACTTTTAAAACTTCTGCGTTTAAAGTATCTACACTGAATAGATAATCGTATTTAGATTGATCTGTGATGTTTTTTTTGACCTTTATTTTTTCTAAACTAAAACAAAGAATTTCTAAACATGATTTTAATTCCTGTATCCCTTCTATTATTGGGCCCTTTACCAACTGTAATTCGCGGTGGTAACCGCTTGGTAAGTTTGTTGTGAGGAGGCTCAATTGATTAGGTAGGGCTTGTAATTGATTGCATTTTCCTCTTACCAATTCAAATAAATCTGGATTCTTCTTGTGAGGCATTATACTAGACCCAGTAGTAAGATTATCTGGAAATGATATAAAATCAAAGTCTTGCCCCATGTAAAGGCATACATCCATACTTAGTTTAGCTAGGGTGCTTCCAATACTTGCAAGGGCAAAGGCTGTACTTTTTTCTAACTTACCACGACTCATTTGTGCGGCAACAGAATTGATTTTAAGTGCATCAAACCCAAGTAATTTGGTCGTATACTCTCGGTCTATTGGAAAAGAACTTCCATAGCCTGCAGCACTTCCCAATGGGTTTTGGTTGGACAATTGGTAGGCAGCATGCCAAAAGCTTAAATCATCCACTAAGGTTTCTGCATAAGCAGATAACCACAATCCAACAGAGGAGGGCATAGCCACTTGTAGATGAGTATAACCAGGGATAAGATCGTTCTGATGTTTATCAGCGAGTTTGATTAATAAATCAAATAATGAAATACATTGTTTTTTTATTTCTGATAATTCATCCTTTATATAAAGATGCATGGCAACTAAAACCTGATCGTTTCTAGATCTTGCGGTATGAATCTTTTTTCCTAAATCACCTAATTCTTCTGTGAGTAGATGTTCTATTTTAGAATGCATGTCTTCGAAATGGTCTTCAATAGAAAATTCACCATTAAGTGTAGTTGATTTAATTTTAGACAAAACTTCTGTTACTTGATCTGCTTCAGTAGCTGAAATCAGGCCAATTTTGCCGAGCATTTGTGCATGGGCAATCGATGCTTCGCAGTCGTATTGCGCTAATATTAAGTCATAAGCACGATCATTTCCCACGGTAAAGTGATCGACTTTTTGATGAGCGGTTGCTCCTTTTTGCCAGAGTTTCATTCTAGAGTATTTTATTTAATAAGTCAATATACAAAGCAATTCCCTCTTCAATCTCCTGTATATAGATGAATTCGTTTGCTGTATGTGATCTTGTAGAATCACCTGGTCCTAATTTTAACGATGGGTAAGAAAGTTTTGCCTGGTCTGAGAGGGTAGGAGACCCATAAGTTTCTCTCCCTAAGGCTAGTCCAGCTTTAATCAGCGGATGATCAACAGGAATAGAAGAGGAGTTTAAGTCCAGTGATCTCGGGGTGAGCGTCAAGGGGGCTTGTTCTTGTAATAGGTCGGCAATTTCTTGATTGGAGTAGCGATCATTTACGCGAACATCGATGACTAGATCTACCTCGGCTGGAACTACATTGTGTTGCTTTCCGGCATTCACTTGGGTTACCGTTAGTTTTACAGGGCCTAGAACATCCGATACTTTCTCGAAGCTAAATTGGCTAAGCCATTCGATTACTGCAGGTAACTTTAAAATGGGGTTATCGTTATTTGGATGTGCAGCATGGCTTGCGGTCCCTTTAATCTTTCCATCAAAAACCACTAAACCTTTTTCGGCAACGGCTAACTGCATCAGGGTGGGTTCCCCTACGATCGCTACATCAATAGGAGGTAAACTTGGCAGTAAACTATTTAATCCTTTTGGACCAGAACTTTCTTCTTCCGCAGTAGCGGCAATAATTAGATTATAGGCAGGTGAAGTATGGTTGTAGTAATGGGTGAATAAAGCGATTAGTGAGACCAATGCTCCTCCTGCATCATTACTTCCAAGACCATATAATTTCCCGTTTTCTACATGGGGTAGAAAAGGGTCTTTAGTGTAAGCCGTATTGGGTCGAACGGTGTCATGATGAGAGTTTAAAAGAAGGGTAGGTTTATTGGGATCATAAGCCGCATTGAATGCAAAAACATTATTGTCCTGACGTTTAAAGGGTATGGAATGATCAGTAAACCATTGCTCAATTCGGATTGCTGTAGCATCTTCTTGACTTGAAAAAGATTCGATAGCAATAAGATCTTTTAATAACGCAATGGCTTTTTCTGTTAGATTACTCATTTTAATGTGATTGATGTGTAGAGAATATTCTTTAAAATCATTTTTGTGGAACCAATGCCCACTTCTTTGACTCCTTTTCTAAGGGCTTCAAAAGCATTTTCTAATTTTGGTATCATCCCCTCAGATATGTAACCATTATCTAATAAAGTCTGGTAACTATTTAAAGTGATGTTTGTGATTAATGAGTTAGGATCTTCCAATGATTTAAGTACGCCAGGAAGCTCAAAACAATATTGGAGCCTTGTCTCATAATCTTTAGACATAGCTTGTCCAATTTCTGAAGTAACTGTATCTGCATTTGTGTTGAGTAATTGACCGTTTCCATCGTGTGATATTGCACAACATACCGGGGTTATCCCTTGGTGTAAAAGTGCCGAAAAAAAAGAAGTATTAACCGCTACGATATCTCCAACGTAACCGTAATCGATAGGCTTAACAGGTCGTTTTTCTGCTAATAAGGCATTTCCGTCTGGTCCAGAAAGACCAAGGGCATTACATTGAAAAGCTTGTAAGTGAGCAACAATTTTTTTGTTGATTTGCCCTGCATATAAACCGCTAATTAATTCAAGTGTTGCAGCATCTGTAATTCTTCTACCGGCATTCATTTTAACAGGGATGTCAAGTTTTTCTGCCCATAAACTAGCTTTTTTTCCTCCCCCGTGAACTAAGATTTTTGGCCCCTTAATCTGGGAGAAATCTTTTAAAAATGGAATTAATTTTCCTTCATTTTCTATAACTGCTCCTCCAATTTTTACAATCGTTAATTTAGGCATGATCTGCAAGAATTTTAAGTACAGCCTGAGCAGCAAAGGTTCTATTGTTAGCTTGTTCAATCACC
Source organism: Flavobacteriaceae bacterium (assembly GCA_038143595.1). GTDB lineage: Bacteria > Bacteroidota > Bacteroidia > Flavobacteriales > Flavobacteriaceae > Arcticimaribacter. Next base: position 440,029 of record JAYQME010000001.1, read on the forward strand.
AATGATTTTGAAGAATCTAAAACATCATCTGCTACCACAATATTTCTCCTTACCGGAAGACAGTGCATAAACTTAGCTTCATTAGTTACTTTCAACTTTTCAGAGGAGAGCATCCACTCATCATCTGTTCTTAGGATTTGTCCATAGTGCTCATAAGAACACCAGTTTTTTGCATATACAAAATCTGCATCTTTCAAGGCTTCTTTTTGGTTGTGTAGTATTGGAATACCAGAAGTGATTTCTGGATTTAAATCATAGCCCTCAGGATTAGCAATAACAAAATCTGCTTCTTGATATCTCATCATTTCTACAAAAGAATTACCCACCGCATGGGGGAGTGCTTTTGGGTGAGGGGCCCATGTAAGTAGCACTTTGGGTTTATATGTTGTAGCATGTTCTTTCAGTGTAATAGCATCTGCAAGTGCTTGAAGCGGGTGTGCAGTCGCACTTTCCATATTAATCACAGGAATTTCTGCATATTTTGCAAAACTGTTTAGTACAATTTCTGCCTCATCTTTATCTTTATCATTTAAAGAGGCAAAAGCCCTAATAGCGACCATATCACAATATTGAGATACTACCGCAGCAGCCTCTCTTACATGCTCAGAACGAATGCCTCGCATTTGGGTGCCATCTTCAAATTCTAGTGCCCAAGCTTCATTCGAGAAATTCATTACTAACGTATTAAATCCTAAATTTTGGGCTGCTTTTTGTGTGCTTAAGCGTGTTCTTAGACTAGGGTTAAAGAAAAGTAAACCAATGGTTTTTCTTTTCCCTATCGTTTCATAAGCAAAAGGGTTTTTCTTTAATGAATCTGCTAGCGAGACAGCGTCTGAAAAATTTGGAAGGTCACTTAGAGAAATAAAATGTTTCATTCTGCATGTGTTTTAAGCACTTCAATTAATTTTTGAAAGAAAAAATCAAGGTGTTTTTTGTTGACGGTTAAAGGTGGGAGTATACGAAGTAACTTTTTATTGCTGCTTCCTCCAGTAAATATGTGATGTGTGTAAATTAATTCTTTTCGCAAATTACCTACTTCGAAATCAAATTCAAGACCAAGCATAAGCCCTCTACCTTTTATCTTTTTTACTTCGGGTATTTGCTCTGCTCTTGAAATAAAATATTGACCTAGTTCTTTAGCATGATTCTGGAGTTTATCTTCTTTTAACACATCTAGTACAGCGAGACTTGCAGCACAAGCCAAATGATTACCTCCAAATGTGGTTCCTAGCATACCGTATTTAGCTTCAATATTTGGATGCACAAGAATTCCTCCAACGGGAAAACCATTACCCATTCCTTTGGCCATGGCAATTATATCGGGTTCAATGCGATACTTTTGGTAAGCAAAAAAGGTTCCTGTTCTACCAAATCCAGATTGAACTTCATCTGCAATTAGGCAGGTATTGTATTTTTTACACAATTCCTCCATGGTGTAAACAAATGCTTCATTCGGTTCGTCTAGGCCTCCAACTCCTTGAATCGCTTCAAAAATAACGGCACAAACATCCCCTTTTTGTAATTCTTTTTCTAGGGATTCCGTATCATTAAATGGAAGAAAGGTTACCTTTTGTTGTTGGTTTAATGGCGCATTAATAGAGGCATTGTCAGTCGCAGCTACTGCTGCGCTTGTTCGGCCATGAAAAGCATTATTAAAAGCGATGATTCTATGTTTTCCGGTATGAAATGAGGCCAGTTTTAATGCATTTTCATTGGCTTCGGCTCCAGAGCTACACATAAATAATTGATAATCATGACAACAAGAATGTTCACCAATGGCATCGGCTAATTCTTGTTGTAACGGATTTTGAATAGCATTAGAATAAAACCCTATTTGGTGCATTTGTGTAGTAAGCCTTTCCAAGTAACGCTCGTGACCGTGTCCTATAGAAATTACCGCATGACCTCCATATAAATCAAGGTACTCTGTTCCATTATCGTCATATACATAAACATCTTTCGCTCTAGTTGGCGTTACGTCATAAAGGGGATAAACGTCAAATAATTTCATGGACTATTGGGTGGATATTTCGTTAATTTTTTCAAAAGAGGCGACTAAACCTTGAATAAGAGATGAGCTTAATCCTTGATGTTCCATTTCATTTAAACCCGTTATGGTACAACCCCTTGGGGTAGTAACTTTGTCAATCTCTTGTTCAGGATGTGTATCTGTTTCAATTAATAAGCTGGCGGCACCCAGTGCGGTATGCATGGACATTTTCATCGCTTCGGCAGCATCAAATCCAAGTTGAACACCCCCTTGGGTGGTGGCACGAATCAATCGCATCCAAAAGGCAATTCCACTTGCACAGATAACTGTAGCCGCTTGCATGTGCTCTTCTTCTATTTGAATAGAAGTACCCAAGCCATTAAATATAGCTGCAGCAATATCAATACGCTTTTCACCTATTTTATTAGCGCAAAGACAGGTCATAGATTTACCTACAGAAATTGCGGTGTTCGGCATGGCACGAATAATAGGAAAGTCAGTTCCTAAAATATCCTCAGCACGACTAATTTTAAACCCTGTAATGGTAGATATTAATACATGATTCTCATGAAGTTCTTCTTTAATCTCTTCCAAGATCCCTTCAAATTGGCTAGGCTGGACAGCAAAAATTAGAATATCGGAATTTTTTACTGCTAGCAGGTTATCTGATGTAACCGTGACATTTTTTGATTGATTCCAATTCGATAAAGCTTCTGGGTTTCTTTTGGTAAGGTATAAGGTGGTAATACTATTATTGACCAATAGCCCTTTGGCAATACTTAGACCTAAATTACCCGTTCCTATAATAGCAATTTTCATATTTTAATGTTTAAAAAATAGATGATTTTAATTGAAGGCCAAGTGTTTCTTCCCACCCCATCATTAGGTTGAGGTTCTGTATAGCTTGTCCCGAAGCACCTTTAATAAGGTTGTCAATTACCGAGGTAATTAAAAGCTGCTCATTATGCTTGTGTAAATGTATAAAGCACTGATTGGTATTGTTCACTAATTTAAGATGAACTTCCTTTTCACTTATCTGTGTAAATGGAGAGGAGGCATAAAAGGATTCATAAATAGCATAGGCCTCTTCAATTGATCCTTCATATTTAGTGTAAGCTGTCGCAAAAATCCCCCTTGTAAAATCTCCTCTTTGAGGTAGAAAAAGAAGTTTTGTTTCTTCACCTTGCAACTGATCTAGAGTTTCTCCAATCTCTCCTAAATGCTGGTGCGTAAATGGTTTGTACCAAGAGAGGTTGTTGTTTCGCCAAGTGAAATGGGTCGTTGGTGACAAGCTAACTCCAGCTCCTGTACTCCCTGTAGTAGCATTAATATGTACAGTGTCTGTAATGTTTCCTTCATTGGCTAAGGGTAATAAAGCTAATTGTATAGCAGTAGCAAAACACCCTGGATTAGCAATAGCTCTTGCATTTTCAATAGCCGATTTATTAATTTCTGGCAATCCATAAACAAATGTTCTTCCCTGGAAGCTTTGATCTTTTTGCAGCCTAAAATCATTACTTAAATCTATAATGAGGGTTCCTTTAGAAAAACTATTGTTTTCTAGAAAAGTGGCTGAATTTCCATGACCTAAGCATAAAAATAAGACATCTACACTTGCGTTTACATCAGAAGTAAAGGCTAGCTGGGTTTGACCCAATAGATCGTGATGTGTATTACTTACAGGAGTTCCTGGTCGGGTAGTGCTGTAAATAAAGTCTAATTCTAGTGCAGGGTGATTGAGAACTAAACGAATGAGTTCACCTCCTGTAAATCCGGACCCTCCAATAATTCCTACAGTTTTCATGATAATTTGTTTGGATTAACAGAACGATAAATTTTATGTGGGTTGGCAGTTATTTTTATAAAGCCTTTAGCCTCATCGGCGGTCCAACCCTTATTCATTTCACCATAACTACCAAAACTAGCATTCATAAGATCATTTGGAGAGGAAATACCTTCTAATTCAAAACGATAAGGGTATAATGTTATATAAACTTCTCCGTTTACAGTTTCCTGACTACTTGTTAAAAAGGCTTCAATATCTCTCATTACAGCATCTAGGTAATTACCTTCGTGTAATTGCATTCCATAAAAATTGGCCATTTGTTCTTTTTGAAACTGCTGCCATTTGCTCTGGGTGTGTTTTTCTAATAAATGATGTGCTTTAATAATGATCATTGGCGCTGCAGCTTCAAAACCAACGCGGCCTTTGATTCCTATGATAGTATCTCCCACATGAATATCCCTTCCTATGGCGAAATCTTTTGCTAGAATTTGTAATGATTGAATGATACTCACAGGATCATTTTCTTCTCCATTGAGGGCAACAAGCTCTCCTTTTTTAAAGGTTAAGCTTATTTTCTTGGGCGTCTCTTGAACCAATTGGCTAGGGTATGCTTTTTCTGGTAAGCTTTGGTGTGAAGTTAATGTTTCACTTCCGCCAACACTTGTGCCCCAGAGCCCTTGATTAATAGAATACTGTGCCTTTTCCCACGAAAGGTTAATGCCTTCCTTTTGTAAATAAGTGATTTCTTCTTCTCTAGATAATTGTTGATCTCTTATGGGAGTAATGATTTCTATTTCGGGGGCTAGAACCTGAAAAATTAAATCGAACCTTACTTGATCATTACCAGCACCTGTGCTTCCATGGGCAATATATTTAGCCTCAATTTTTTTTGCATATTCAATAATTTCTATGGCTTGAACTATGCGCTCTGCACTTACGGATAGCGGGTAAGTATTGTTTTTTAAGATATTGCCATAGATCAGATATTTAACTATTTTATCGTAAAAAGAAGTCAATGCATTAATTGATTCATAAGAAGTAGCTCCCATTTGGAAAGCATTTTTTTCTTGTTGAATGACCTCTTCATCAGAGAAACCTCCTGTGTTTACGCTAATCGCATGAACTTCATAACCCTCTTGCGAGAGTGTTTTTAAACAATAGGAGGTATCTAGACCTCCGCTGTAGGCAAGAACTAATTTTTTCATTAGTAAATATTTTGGTTAAGGGTAGATTTTATATTCATTATTTTTTCTTTTTAAAAAGTCCGCTTAAGAAAGCAGAAGTCTTAGAGCCTTTTTCTTTTTTTTCATTTGGGTCATGAAGCATACCTGTACAAAGACATAATTTCCTTTCAGTTCTAGTTAATACATCAAAATTTTTGCAAGTTTGACATCCTTTCCAAAACTCGGGATCATCGGTAAGTTCAGAAAAATGAACCGGTTTATAGCCTAACTCATAATTGATATTCATCACGGCTTGCCCAGTAGTAATTCCAAAGATTTTAGCCCCAGGAAATTTTTCTAAAGACAAATAAAAAACACGTTTCTTTATTTTTTTAGCCAATCCCTTTCCTCTGTAAGCAGGAGCGACAATAAGTCCGGAGTGAGCTACATATTTCCCGTGGCCCCAACGCTCTATATAACAAAACCCTGCAAATTCGTCTCCTTCAATGGCGATCACAGCATTTCCATTTTGGATTTTCTTTAAAATATAAGCTGGGCTACGGCGTGCAATTCCTGTTCCACGATCTTTAGCAGATTCTTCTATAGTTTGACTTATCGTTTTGGAAAAATGTATATGTTCAGGACCAGCAATGGTAATTTCCATGAGGAAAAAAATTAAAATTTAAAATAAAGAGAATGGTTTTGAATCGGAATCGGACACACCTAAATTCCATACATGTATTAGACCCCCAAGGGGCGACGGCAGCGCGGTTGGCGGTTTGTGAGTACAAAAAAGGGATTTTGTTTTTTCATAATACTTTGCAAATTTGCAAGAAATTATTCATTTGACCAAATTACCTTGCATTTTTAGGGGTTGAGACCTCCTTTTAAAACATTATCTTTGCAAAGTGTTACAAACTGTACAAAATGAATTGGCCCAGAGATTGGGTGGCCTGCAACAGCCTAAGCTTTTACTCGCTTGTAGCGGGGGAGTGGATAGTATGGTTTTACTGCATTTATTGCAGCAGTTGAACTATTCTTTCGGGGTGGCTCATGTAAATTTTATGCTACGTAGCGACGATTCCAACGAGGATGAAAAATTTATTGAGCGCTATTGTACGTTACACAGATTACCCTTCTACTCTCGGTCGTTTCAAACAGATCAATGGGCGGCAAAAAATAACCTCTCTATCCAAATGGCCGCAAGAGATCTTCGCTATACTTGGTTCAATTCTTTAAAAGAAAAACATGACTATACCCATGTGTTAACGGCTCACCATTTAGATGACCAAGTAGAGACTTTATTGATTAATCTAGGTAGGGGATCTGGTCTAAAAGGCATGCAGGGAATTTCCTCAGCGGTTTATTTAAGGCCATTACTGTCTTTTAGCAAAGATGAAATAATAAATTATGCGAAAGAAAATGAATTGATGTGGAGAGATGATAGCACAAATGCTAAAACAGATTATCTTAGAAATTTTCTTCGTCACGAGCTGATTACTCCCTGGAAAAAAGCTCATCCTCCATTATTAAATAATATCAAAAAGAGCCTAGATTATCTAGCATTGGCACAAGAAGCGTTAGCTGTTCAAGTTCAAAATTTTAAGAAGGATCATTTTATTGATAGTAATGGAAAGACCACCATATCTTTGCTTGCTTTAAACAATTTGAACCCCTTGGAATATTATTTGCATGCTCTTTTTTCAACCTATGGATTTAGCCACTTATCAGATTTAAAATTATTATTGATTGCACAAAGTGGAAAATTTTTGGTGTCTGACACTCATCGTCTTTTTAAAGATAGAGACCAATTTATTTTGTCTGAAAAGACCCCAGTTTTTGAACACGAATATTATGAGTGGACGCCAACTAAAAACTTAGAGCAGCCGATAATGTTGCGTTTAATTAATTCCGCACAAAGGTGCTCAACCACGGCTTTTTTGATTGAAGAAAAATTAAAATATCCTTTAATTCTTCGAAAATATCACAAAGGAGATTATTTTTACCCTGTGGGTATGAAGGGCAAAAAAAAATTAAGTAAATTTTTTAAAGACCTAAAATACACTCAGCTAGAAAAAGAACAACAATGGTTGTTGTGTTCAGAAGACCAAATTGTATGGGTTATTGGACAGCGTGTTGACGCTCGTTTTGCATCTGACAAAGACACAGACAAACCTCTAAAAATTACATGCGCTTGAAAAAGATTTTAATTGCTTTTATACTCTTAATATCCCTCACCAATCATGCTCAGGAATTTAAGGAACCTGTAAGCTGGACAACGCGGTTAGAACGTATTTCGGCTTCGGAATTTAATCTTTATTTTGAAGCATCAATCATCGAAAAGTGGCATTTATACTCACTTAAAGAATTTGAAGAGGGTCCTTTGCCTACAGAATTTATCTATCAATTAGATTCATTAAAGGTTCAATTAATTGGCCCTCCATCGAGTAGCTCACCTACTCTAGAATTTGACGAAGTTTTTCAAATAGACTTACCTTTTTTTGTAAACGAGGCCCGTTTTACTCAGCGAATAAAATTACTGGATAAGAACGTTACATCAATTAGTGGAGAAATAAATTATCAGGCCTGCGACGATCGGGTTTGTATATTCAGAACAGAACCTTTTGTTTTTTCATTCAATGGTGACCTTGTGCGTGTACCCACTATTTCTGTTTCAGAAGAAGATAGAAGAAAATCTAATGCATTACAATTAGATTTAAAAAACAGGGAATATCTAGCTAATTCATTGGATGTAGTGACCAAAAGCTCTTCTTTTTGGAATTTGTTTTTCTTAGGTTTTCTGGGGGGGTTAATTGCACTGTTAACACCCTGCGTTTTTCCAATGATTCCGTTAACAGTTTCTTTCTTTTTAAAACAAGCAGGAAGTTTAAGAAAGGGGATCTTCCAAGCTTTTCTATATGGGTCATTTATTGTTTTAATATATGTATTGCTAAGTCTGCCTTTTCATTTTTTAGATTCGCTTAATCCAGAAATACTAAACACCCTTTCTACGAATGTAACCTTAAACCTTTTGTTTTTTGGTGTATTTGTCTTTTTTGCTTTTTCTTTCTTTGGCTATTATGAACTTACTTTACCCACCTCTTGGGGTAACGCTACGGATAAGGGATCTTTAACTAAGGGAACCATGGGAATATTTTTTATGGCGCTTACCTTAGCCATTGTTTCATTCTCTTGTACAGGTCCTATTTTAGGATCTTTACTTGCGGGTTCACTAACAGCAGAAGGAGGGGCAATGCAATTGACCGCAGGAATGACTGGTTTTGGTTTTGCTTTGGCTTTACCCTTTGCACTTTTTGCACTTTTTCCCAATGCGCTTCAGTCTTTACCAAAGTCAGGCGGATGGATGAACACCGTAAAAGTAGTTCTTGGATTCTTAGAATTAGCTTTAGCACTTAAATTCTTATCCAATGCTGATTTGGTTTCCCATTGGGGATTGCTTAAACGAGAGGTCTTTATTGGGATATGGACCCTATTAGCTCTTCTTTTAACCTTGTATTTAATGGGGATTTTCCGATTCCCTTCCGAAACTAAACAAACTTTAACAAGAGGGCGTTATGTAACAGGTGGAATTTCACTTTTATTAACGCTTTATCTTTTTTATGGTTTGGTCTCTAAAGAGAACACGTTACAATTATTAAGTGGTTTTCCTCCACCAACTTTTTACAGTATAAAAGCACAAGACACCACATGTCCACTGGGATTAGACTGTTATAAAGACTTTGAGCGTGGTAAGGCAGTTGCCATTGCCCAGAAAAAACCCATACTTTTAGACTTTACAGGGTGGGCCTGTGTCAATTGTCGTAAAGTTGAAGAGAACGTATGGTCAAAACCAGAAATTTTTAAATTGCTCAATGAAGAAGTGGTATTGATTTCTTTGTATGTTGACGATCGTCTATCTCTTTACCTAAGCCTGCAATTTTTTTTTGATTACTCAGATGGTCGCGTTCGGACAATTAACACAGTAGGAGAAAAGTGGGCCACTTTTCAGAGCATTAATTTTAATGCTGCTTCACAACCTTATTATGTCTTATTGCAAGCCGATGGGACCTTGTTAAACTCACCCATACAATACACCGATGCTACCACCTATCTGGCTTGGTTGAAATCGGGTTTAAACAAATAATTTAGGACCAGTGTTACCTATAATTTTGTAGGTATTTATGCTAGTTAACCGCTTTTAGGGGTTAATGCGTCTAATAATTATATATTTAAAAAAACTTACCTACTTATGCTTGTACAACTCTATGGCAGTGCTGTCTATGGGGTAGATGCCCATTTAATTACTTTGGAGGTCAACATTGACAAAGGAATAGGTTATCACCTGGTTGGTCTACCTGACAACGCAATTAAAGAAAGTAATTACCGTATTGCTGCTGCTCTTCAAAACACAACTTACAAACTCCCTGGAAAGAAGATCACCATTAATATGGCTCCTGCTGATTAACGAAAAGAAGGGTCTGCCTATGACCTTCCAATTACGATGGGAATCCTATGTGCTTCTAATCAAATTTCAGCTCCTACGATTGGAGACTATGTCATCATTGGAGAAATTGCTTTAGATGGGAGCATCCGACCCATTAGAGGGGCATTACCCATTGCTATACAGGCTTTAAAGGATAATTTTAAAGGATTTATTCTTCCTAAGGAAAATGCTGAAGAAGCTGCCATTGTAAAAGGAATAGACGTGTATGCTGTAACACATTTAAAAGAAGTCATCGATTTTTTAGAAGGGAAAATAAGCCTCGTGCCCTCTGTCATGGATGCCAGGGCATTGTTTAAGAACCAACAGCAGTAACCTCTCTTAGATTTTTCAGATGTAAAAGGTCAAGAGACCATCAAACGTTGTATGGAAATTGCAGCTGCAGGAGGTCACAATGTAATATTAATAGGTCCACCAGGAGCTGGTAAAACGATGTTAGCTAAACGTTTGCCTTCTATTTTACCTCCTTTAACACTTGGTGATGCATTAGAAACGACCAAAATTCATTCGGTTTTAGGACGTGTAAAGGAGCGGGGATTGGTTCATTACCGACCCTTTAGGTCTCCTCATCATACTATTTCTGATGTGGCCTTGGTTGGGGGTGGAACCTATCCCCAACCCGGTGAAATTTCATTGGCCCACAATGGGGTTTTGTTTTTGGATGAACTACCAGAATTTAAGCGATCTGTTTTAGAAGTAATGCGTCAGCCCCTAGAGGATAGAGAGGTCACGATTTCAAGAGCTAAATTTACGGTGACGTACCCCAGTTCATTTATGCTGGTAGCAAGTATGAATCCTAGCCCATCGGGATATTTCCATACCGGAGCCACTACACCTATCGAAACACAGCGTTATTTGAGTAAAATTTCTGGCCCCTTATTAGATCGTATAGACCTATATATAGAAGTTGCTCCCGTACCCTTTGAAGAATTGTCTGATAAAGAAATGGGTGAATCTTCAGTAGCTATAAGAAAGCGAGAAACGGCTGCCCGAGCATTACAACAAAATCGTTTTAAAAATTTTAACTCAGTTCATTATAATGCACAGATGTCGCCCAAGCTATTACGCGATTTTTGTCAATTAGATTTAAATGCCTTGAACTTATTAAAAACCGCGATGAAAAAACTAGGGCTTTCAGCCAGAGCTTACGATCGTATACTTAAAGTTGCTCGTACCATTGCAGATTTAGCAGGTGCAGAAAACATTACTTCAGCCCATATTGCAGAAGCAATTCAATACCGTAGTTTAGATAGAGAAGGGTGGATGAAAAGTTAGTTAATAAGTGGTGAATATAAATACCCAAGGTTTAGTGAAGTTTTAGGGATAAGTGCCATCTTTGTTGAAAGTTTAAATATCACTTCAACTATGAATACACTTGGTGAATTTCTAATTGCTAGTCAACAAAAACACCCTCAAAGTACCGGAGAGTTTAGTCGGGTGATTCACGCTTTACGATTGGCAGCTAAGGTAGTAAGTCACAAAGTCAACAAAGCGGGTCTAATCGATATCATAGGAGCGAGTGGCGATACGAATATACAAGGTGAAAATCAGCAAAAGTTAGATGTTTATGCACACGATACTTTTATTGGTGCATTAACCAATAGGAAAATTGTTTGTGGAATTGCAAGCGAAGAGTCAGATGACTTTATTGCAGTCCATGGGAGTGAGGATAATCCAGAAAGTAAGTATATCGTATTATTAGATCCTTTAGATGGGTCTTCAAATATTGATGTAAATGTTTCTTTAGGGACTATTTTCTCCATTTATACGCGTGTTTCTCCAGCAGATGGTCCGGTTAATATGTCAGATTTTTTGCAAAAAGGGACACAACAAGTTGCCGCTGGTTATATACTCTATGGTACCTCTACCTTATTCGTTTATACCACCGGTAATGGTGTTAATGGATTTACACTTAATCCCGCGATTGGAACCTTTTACCTCTCTCACCCTAACATTCAATTACCCAAGCAAGGGCATGTTTATTCAATCAATGAAGCCAATTATGCTACGTTTCCAGAAACGATAAAGGCTTACCTTAAAGACAGAAAATCCAAAGACACTTTATATACAACGCGTTACATTGGTTCTATGGTCTCTGATATTCATCGTAATATGTTTAAAGGAGGAATTTATTTATATCCTCCAAACGAAAAATCACCCGGAGGGAAATTGCGATTACTTTACGAATGTAATCCAATTGCATTTATCATAGCACAAGAGGGTGGAGCTGCAATAAGTATGCATGGACGCATTCTAGAAATTGAACCTACAAGTTTACACCAGCGAACTCCATTTTTTTGTGGTAATAATGAGATGATTAAGGTCGTCGAAGATTTTCTGTAATTAGTGATTAGTTTCTAGGGTTCTTTTTTTTTGGGTTATTTCTGTACCTTAACAAAAATTAAGCCTATGCGTTTTAAATTTTCTTTAGGTCCAGCCGCATTGGTCACGGCTGCTTTTATAGGACCCGGTACCTTGACATTATGTATTATGGCGGGGGTTACCCATGGATTTACTTTACTCTGGGTAATGATGCTGTCTGTAGGGATAACCATCTTTATTCAGAATACTGCTGCAAGAATCGCTTGGGTCAATAGAAAGGGGTTAGCAAAAAGTAGTTTAGAATTGGTTTCTCATCCTTTTGCAAAACTATTACTTGTAGGTTTGTTAATCACTTCTATTGTGGGTGGAAATGTGGCTTATGAGGCAGGAAATCTTTCGGGTGCCGTTTTGGGTATTCAAGGAATAACAGGAGAGGCTCTATTTTTATTTAATGGTTTTGCCACATTGCCTTTAATCCTCGGATTGATGGTGGCTGTAATGATTTGGAAAGGGAGCTTTCAGTTTTTAAAGAAAAGTCTGACGATTGTGGTTGTTTTGATGAGTATTTCTTTCTTGATCACGGCTATAATGACTAAGCCAGATCTTTCGGTTGTACTTAGACATCTTTTTATTCCCTCTTTTAATGAGAATGAGTGGCTTACTATCGTTGGTTTGTTGGGGACAACTGTGGTTCCATACAACTTATTTTTACATGCTGCTATGGTGGCACAGACGCCAAATATTCCCTTCAATCAACTAAAAAAAGAAACTTTTTGGGCAGTTGGTTTAGGGGGGATTATTTCCCTTTGTATTATTATTTGTGCGGCCTCTATAGAAGGGTCTTCTTTAAACAACGCAGCGGATTTGGGTCAAGCTTTAGCTCCTCTTTATGGTGCTGTGGCTCCTTTTTTAATGAGTTTAGGCTTTTTTGCTGCAGGATTAACCTCCGCTTTAACAGCGCCAATTGCTGCAGCTTATGTTGTAGCAGAATGTTTTAATATTTCTTTTGATAGTAAAACCTTTAAAATTTCAGCCTTGATCGTTTTGGGTATCGGTATATTTTTTAGCAGTTTAGGAATGGTACCTCTATCCATTATTAGATTTGCACAAATTGCGAATGGAATAATGCTCCCCGTGATCGGAGGCCTATTGTTATTCATGGTGAATAACAGCCAAATTATGAAAGGGGCACGGCCAAGTCTTTGGCAAAACGTTATTTTTTGTTTTATTGAAGCCTTTTTTATTTTTTTGGGTATAAAAAGCTTAGGAATCCTGTTTTAATGTATAGTATTGATCTTAATTGTGATGTTGGAGAGGGCGTAGCTGATGAAGCAGCAATTATGCCCTTAATTTCTTCCTGCTCTATTGCTTGTGGAGGTCATTATGGCCACCTTAAAAGTATAAAAAACGCTGTGGCTATGGCATTGGATTATGGGGTAGCGATTGGTCCACACCCTGCTTACCCAGACCCACAAAATTTTGGAAGAAAATCTATGGATATTTCCCTAGAGGAATTGCAAATAGCATTGCGTAAACAACTAGATTTATTTTGGAAAGTAAGCGATGATGTTAATCATATCAAACCCCATGGAGCTTTGTATAATGATCTTTTTTCTGATAATGATAAAGGGGAAGCCTTGTTAGCTGTTTTTAAAGAATATTTACCCAATGGAAAAATTTTCTGCCCACCCAACAGTCCATGGTCAACCCTGATTAAAAAAGCTGGATTTATACCAGTTTTAGAAGGTTTTGGAGATAGAAGCTATTGTAATGATGGGAAATTATTAGACAGAACAAGAGCAGGTAGTGTTTTAAATGACAAAAAGAAGGTCATTGATCAAATTACCCAAATGGTAAGGAATAAATCTGTCACTACCTTTGAAAACCAAATCATCCCTATGGATGTGCAAACCATATGCCTGCACGGGGATAATCCTGAAATTGTTAAGCATTTGAAATTTATAAAACAGCAATTTGATTTGTATGAAATCCAAGTCAAAAAAGTATAGACTATTCGCCTTGTCTTCAAAAGTGTATTCATTGCATTTTGAAGAAAGTCAATACATCAATTTAACCGAGGCTTATTATCTTCTCGTGCATCATTTGGAAAAAGTTGAAGATGTTGTACTTACAAGCAATAGAATTAGCTTATTTTTTGAGGAACCTTTAAAACAAACTGAAGTAGAGGAGCAGTTATCGGGCATTGATTTTCTGGGTTTCAGAAGTAAAAATGAATTTCGAACATGGAAGCTCCCTATTTGTTTTGATGAAACGTTTACTAATGATTTAGGGATTTATTTTTCTAATGATGAATCTAAAATCATTGCATTCAGAAAAGCTTTTCTTTTAAATTTATACGAACTATCGTTTTATGGTTTTTTGCCTGGCTTTCCCTATTTTTCTGGCTTGCCCAAGGATTTACATTTAGATCGGAAGGAACAACCCAGTAAACAAATTGAAAAAGGTGCTGTAGCCGTTGGAGGAGGCTATGTTGGAATTTACCCACAGGCGAGTCCAGGAGGATGGCAGTGTATAGGTAATTGTCCTGTACCCATGATAACCACAGGGTCTAGTGTGCCCACATTTATGAAAATAGGAGATAAGGTAAGTTTTTATTCTATTACTTTAAAAGAGTACAAGGAAATTGCTTTATCCGTTGAGATGGACGTGTATAAACCTAATCATATAAGTTTATGATTCAGGTGATAAATGCAGGGTTTTATACCTCTATTCAGGATCGAGGGCGCAAGGGATATCGGCATTTGGGTATTCCTATGTCGGGGCCTATGGAGCTACATGCATTCAATTGGGCTAACACTTTGCTTCCTTCATTGACCAATGAATGTGTTATTGAGTGCACTATGATAGGTCCACATTTAATTTTAGAAAAGGCAGTCTGTTTTGTAATAACTGGCGCGTTGATAGAAGCATATTTAAATGAGAAACCTGTTGTAATGAATATAGTTTATAGGGCGGAGGCAGGTTCTAACCTTCGTTTAGGTAAAATCTACAAGGGGTTAAGGAGTTATCTGCGATTACACGCGGATATTAAAACGGAGGAAGTGCTTGGAAGTCAATCTTATTTTCATCCATTAACCCTAACTAACCAATTAAAAAAAGGGGATGAAATACCATACTCCGTAGAAGAGCTTCAACCAATCGCTACTTTTGCTCATGTAAAAACTGATTCAAGTTATTTAGAAATAAATAACTTAGAGCTATTCCCTGGACCAGATTGGTCTCTACTTCCGATAGAATTTCAAAATAAATTATTGAGAGAATCTCACCAGATATTGGCGCAAAATAGGATGGGTTACCAATTGTCTAGTTCTATCAGATGGGAGGCCCCTAGATTATTGAGTCAAGTTGTTATCCCTGGAATGTTACAATTAACTCCAAGCGGTAAAATAATTGTAGCCACTGCAGATTGTCAGGTCACAGGCGGATACCTTCAAATACTTCAACTAACCTCTAAATCTTTAGATGTTTTAGTTCAAAAGCGGGAGGGTACCTGGCTTACTTTTCAAAATAAACCTCTTCGAAAGGCACCCTAAATTGGGGACCATAAACCCCACCTTTTGCACGAATACCACAACTGATGACCATATTAATCATGGCACTACTGGGTAAGCCTAAAATGGCTTTAACTCTTTTTGAATCAAAACCTTCCATGGGACAAGTGTCGTAACCATGCGCGGCCATACTAATCATAAAATTCTGAGCAGCTAAAGCGGTGCTTTTTTGTGCCACAATGTTTAAATCGCTTTGTAAAACCTGGCGATACATGGGTTTAGAAAAACCGCTAAGTGTGGCGAATAAACGTTTAAATACCCCTGTAATTCCAAGGAAATCGGTATACAAGGTGGGAATAATTTTAGTGTAGTAATGGGTCGCCATTTTCTCGCGTTTTTGATCCCTAACCTTTTGTTGAGAAAATTGATTCTCCAAAAAATTAAGATTAGCTTTCACGCGTGATTTCCATAAATCTTTTCTAGCTACAGCTACCACAAATTGTTCTGCTGTTCTTGCCGCAGTTTGACTAAGACATGCTTTTACCATTTCTTTTTTTGCAGATTCACTTGTGATATGATAAAATTCCCATAGTTGAAGATTACTACTGGTAGGAGCTAAACTTGCTTGAATGATACATGCTCTAACCTTTTCTGTGTCAATGGGTTTATTGGGATCATAAATACGAACCGATCGCCTATAGGAAATCGCTTCACTTACCGTTTTTTCAGCCATATTTTAAATTAAGTTTAATATTTTTTTTAGCCATTCAAAAGAAGTAGGGTAGGGTGCATAGCGGATCGAAGGATCTAACCAATTGCCGCGCTTAATGACGGGTTTATAATGTGTAAATGCATCAAATGAATGTTTTCCATGATATCCCCCATACCACTATGGCCAACACCACCAAAGGGAAGATTATCATTAATAAATTGTATGACACTATCGTTGGCAACACCTCCTCCGAATGAATAATCAGCAAATAGTTTGTCTATAAATTTTCTTCTGGATGAAAACACATAGAAACCAAGAGGGCGCTCATAACGGGAAATAACCCGCTGAATTTCCTCTTCCTTTTTATACCCTATGATGGGGAGTATAGGTCCAAAAATTTCATCTTGCATGATTGGGTGTGATAGATCATTTACTTCTAGTAGTGTAGGTGAAAAATATTGATCCTCAGCATGGTTTTGCCCCCGTAAATTAGGGGCGTATTTTCAATTAACCCGCATAAACGATTGAAATGCTTTGTATGTGCGATACGACCATAACTCATAGATTTAGAAGGATCACTCCCATAAGCATGATTAATTTCTACTTTTAGGGCTTCTATTAAATCAGATTTAATTTTTTCATCTACCAAAATATAGTCGGGAGCGATACAAGTCTGACCACAATTTATAAACTTTCCCCAAACAATTCTCTTAGCAGCTAATTCTATTGGAGCACTGGCATCTACAATACAAGGATTTTTTCCACCTAATTCTAATAATGTAGGGGTTAAATATTGAGCTGCTGCTTGGGCCACAATCTTACCAATATTTGTGCTTCCTGTGAACATGATGTGGTCCCACCTTAGGTTGAGTAGTTCCGAGGCCTCTTGGGCTGCTCCATTAACCACAGTTACATGTTTTGGATCAAAAGATTTACGAATAATATCGGCCAATAATTCCGCTGTTTTGGGCGCATATTCAGAAGGTTTTAAAACGACCGTATTTCCTGCAGCTACAGCACCAATCAGGGAGGTTAATGATAATTGAAAAGGATAATTCCAAGGGCTAATTTGCAATAAACAACCGTAGGGTTCAGGAATTAAATAATCTTTTGAGGGAAAATTTAACAAAGAAGATTTAACACGTTTAGGTAAAGACCAGGAGGCTAATTTTTTAATCATCACCTTCGTCTCGGTGACGACGACATTATATTCAGATAAATAAGCTTCAAATTCGGGTTTCCCTAAATCACTTTTTAAAGCAGAAAGGACGGCTTGATCTTCCTCCTTTAAAACAGCCAAAAACTTTTTTAGTGAGCTGATTCGATATTCAATATTTTTTGTTTGTTGGGTTTTGAAAAAATCCTGCTGGATTTTATGAATTTCTTTGATTTTCATGCACTTTTAAAATAATGTTTTAAAATAGATAACTTTTTTTGAATACCGTCTATATTCTGTTGAATATTAACTTAATTTGTAATTGAATTAATACGTAGACATCTTATCTATTTGACATTTAACTCACTTAAAATCAATTATTTATATCATAATTTATTTAGTTGGGCATAGTGTAGATTGTACTTTTTAAATAATTAGGATGTTTTAGCGTAATAAATTCGTTATAGATTAAAATAAATGGAACTCAATAAATACAGTAAAGCGGTCACTCAAGACCCTACTCAACCCGCGGCACAAGCGATGCTTCATGCCATTGGATTAACAGACGAAGATTTTAAAAAACCTTTAGTTGGAATAGCAAGTACAGGTTACGAAGGTAACCCTTGTAACATGCATTTAAATGATTTATCAGTTGATATTAAAAAAGGAGTACAATCTTCGGATTTAGTTGGATTAATTTTTAATACCATTGGTGTAAGTGATGGGATCTCTATGGGTACCCCTGGAATGCGCTTTTCACTTCCATCTAGGGATGTCATTGCAGATTCTGTAGAAACCGTTGTACAAGCGATGTCGTATGATGGTGTGGTTACTGTGGTAGGATGTGATAAAAATATGCCAGGTGCGTTAATGGCTATGCTTCGTTTGAATCGTCCAAGTATTTTGGTGTACGGTGGAACGATAGCTCCAGGTTGTCATAAAGATAAAAAACTCGATGTAGTTTCAGCCTTTGAAGCTTGGGGTGAAAAAGTTGCCGGCACAATAGACGAAAAAGAATACAAAGAAGTAGTAAAAAATGCTTGTCCAGGTGCAGGTGCTTGTGGTGGAATGTACACCGCGAATACAATGGCCTCTGCTATTGAAGCCCTTGGAATGGCTTTACCATATAATTCTTCTAATCCTGCTATTAGCCCAGATAAAAAAGCGGAATGCGAGCGGGTA
Source organism: Flavobacteriaceae bacterium (assembly GCA_038143595.1). Lineage (GTDB taxonomy): Bacteria > Bacteroidota > Bacteroidia > Flavobacteriales > Flavobacteriaceae > Arcticimaribacter. The sequence continues at coordinate 458,353 of JAYQME010000001.1, forward strand.
GGAAGTGCGTTGAGACATCTCATCGAACATGATATTAAACCTAAAGACATCGTCACTCCTAAATCTTTAGAAAACGCAATTCGATTAATTGCTGTACTAGGTGGTTCTACTAATGCGGTATTACATTTCTTGGCCATTGCAAAAGCTGCTGGATTAGATTTCGATATTGATGATTTCCAAGCATTAATGGATAAAACACCATTTTTAGCTGACTTAAAGCCCAGTGGAAAATATTTAATGGAGGATCTTCATCATGTAGGGGGGTTCCTGCTGTCCTTAAATTTATGTTAGCAGAAGGCATGTTGCATGGAGATTGTTTAACCGTTACAGGTAAAACACTCGCTGAAAACTTAGCCGAGGTACCTGCGCTAAAGGAAAATCAAGAGATCATTCGTCCTGTAGAGCAACCCATAAAAGCCACGGGTCACATCCGTATTTTAAAAGGTAATCTTGCTGAAGGTGGATCTGTAGCTAAAATAACCGGAAAAGAAGGCTTATTATTCAAAGGTCCTGCAAGGGTCTTTAATGGTGAGTATGCTGCTAACGATGGAATTCGTAATGGAGAAGTACAAAAAGGAGAAGTAGTCGTTATACGTTATGAGGGGCCTAAAGGTGGACCAGGAATGCCCGAAATGTTAAAACCGACTGCTGCGATTATGGGAGTTGGATTAGGAAAAGATGTCGCCCTAATTACAGATGGAAGATTCTCTGGAGGAACCCATGGTTTTGTTGTAGGTCATATCGTACCTGAAGCACAAGAAGGGGGAGTGATTGGTTTAGTGAAAGACGGAGATATTATTGAAATAAATGCCGAAAAAAACACACTAGAAGTACACTTGACAGACGCTGAAATAGCAGAAAGAAGAAAACAATGGATTCAGCCTGACCTTAAATTTAAAAGTGGGGTGCTTTATAAATACATTAAAAATGTATCCACAGCTTCTGAGGGTTGTGTGACAGATGAATAATATTATGGAAAAACAAACTCCCTTACATATTTCAGGGGCAGAAGCCGTTATTCGATGCTTGCTAGCCGAAGGTGCCGACTTAATTTACGGTTACCCAGGTGGAGCAATTATGCCCATATATGATGAGTTATACAAGTTTAGTGACCAGTTACGTCATGTATTAACACGTCACGAGCAAGGTGCAACCCATGCTGCGCAAGGTTTTGCCCGTACATCAGGCAAAGTAGGGGTTGCTATGGCTACCTCTGGCCCTGGCGCCACTAACCTGGTAACAGGCATAGCCGATGCACAAATTGATTCTACTCCGATGGTTTGTATTACTGGGCAAGTAGCCTCCCATTTGTTAGGATCAGATGCTTTTCAGGAAACTGACATCATTGGGATCTCTACCCCCGTGACCAAATGGAACTATCAAATCACTAAGGCTAGTGAGATTCCAGAGATCATGGCAAAGGCATTCTATATAGCTCGCTCTGGACGACCAGGACCTGTTTTAATTGATATTACAAAAGACGCTCAGTTTGAACATTTTGACTTCACTTACGAGAAGTGTAAAGGGGTGCGTTCTTATCAGCCTGTACCTGAGCTTAATAATAAACAAGTAGAAGCAGCTGCAGAAGTAATTAATTCGGCCCAAAGACCCATGATTGTTTGGGGACAGGGAGTAATCTTAGGCGAAGCAGAAAAAGAATTCAAAAATTTCGTTGAAAGCACGGGGATACCCGCAGTATGGACTATTTTGGGACTTTCAGCACTACCCACGAAACACCCATTAAATATGGGAATGGTGGGAATGCATGGGAACTATGGTCCTAATTTACTAACCAATGAATGCGATGTGTTAATCGCAGTTGGAATGCGATTCGATGATCGTGTAACTGGAAATTTAGAAACTTACGCAAAACAAGCGCAAGTCGTTCACCTAGAAATTGATCCTGCCGAAATTAGTAAAAATGTACATGCTCATTTTCCAATTTTAGCAGATTGTAAAAAGAGCTTAGCAGCTTTAACACCTTTAATTCAACCTAAAGATTTAAGCGATTGGAAAGGGGAATTCACTTCCCATATGGAAACCGAGTTTGAAAAGGTTATTAAGGGAGATACCCAGCCCACCAAGGAGGGGTTAACTATGGGGGAAGCAATTACCTCTATCAATAAACATACCGGTGGAGATGCAGTGATTGTGACAGACGTAGGACAACATCAGATGATTGCTTGTCGTTATGCAGAATTTATTCGATCGAAAAGTAATGTAACCTCAGGAGGTTTAGGTACCATGGGATTTGCTCTACCTGCAGCGATTGGCGCTAAAATGGGGGCAGAAGACCGTCATGTGGTTGCTGTTATAGGAGATGGGGGTTATCAGATGACTATCCAAGAATTAGGCACCATTTTTCAAACAGGAACTGCCGTTAAAATTGTAGTTTTAAACAACGATTATTTGGGGATGGTACGACAATGGCAACAGCTGTTTTTTGATAAACGCTACGCATCTACCGAAATGACAAATCCAGATTTTGTGACCATTGCTAAAGGGTACCATATCGATGCCAAGCGCGTAACAAAAAGAGAAGAACTCGACCAAGCAGTTAGTGAAATGATTGCTTCCGATAAACCTTACTTTTTAGAAGTTTGTGTTGAAAAAGAAGACAATGTTTTTCCGATGATTCCTACAGGTGCATCGGTATCAGATATAAGACTACAATAATGAGTGATATTACCCGCTACACCATTTCGATTTATTCAGAAAACAATGTTGGTTTACTAAATCGTGTTTCCGCTATTTTCTTAAAGCGACATATCGATATTATTAGTTTTTCAACTTCACAATCCGAAATTCCAGATGTTTTTCGTTTTGTTATAGTCGTAAAGGTAACCGAAGAAAAAATTAAAAAATTAGTTCAACAAATCGAAAAGCAGATTGATGTTATTCGGGCCTTTTATCATACCGATGAAGAAACGATTTTTCAGGAAATTGCGCTCTATAAAGTAAAGTCTAGTTATTTGTTCGAAGAGCGACAAATTCAAAACATCATTAAAAATAGTCATGCTAATATTGTCACAGTTTCTCCCGAATATTTTGTCATCGAAAAGACAGGTTTCAGAAACGAAACGGAGAAACTCAGAGAGGAATTAGCTCCCTACGGATTACTTCAATTTGTAAGATCCGGACGAATTTCAGTGACCAAGGCACCTATGGGTATCTCTGAAATACTAAACAATTTTAAAAACCAAAACAAAGTATAAATACACCACAATGGCAAATTATTTTAATCAATTATCATTAAGAGATCAGCTCGACCAATTAGGACAATGTAGATTTATGGATTCCTCAGAATTTGAAGAAGGAACCAAAGCATTAGAAGGAAAAAAAATAGTTATTGTTGGTTGTGGCGCTCAAGGACTCAACCAAGGATTAAACATGAGAGATTCAGGTTTGGATATTTCTTATACCCTACGTCAGGGCGCTATAGATCAAAAGCGTGCTTCTTATCTTAACGCTACAGAAAATAACTTTGCTGTAGGTAGTTACGAAGAAATGATTCCTTCGGCAGATGTGGTGATTAACCTCACACCCGATAAAAATCATACCTCTGTAGTAGAGGCAGTAATGACTTTAATGAAGGAAGGGGCAACACTCTCTTATTCCCATGGTTTCAATATTGTAGAAGAAGGAACGCAAGTTAGAAAAGACTTAACGGTTATTATGGTTGCACCTAAGTGCCCAGGTTCAGAAGTTCGTGAAGAATATAAAAGGGGATTTGGCGTACCTACATTAATTGCAGTTCATCCAGAGAATGATCCACAAGGTCATGGTTTAGATCAGGCAAAAGCCTATGCAGTAGCCACCGGAGGTCACCGCGCTGGTGTTTTAGAATCCTCTTTCGTTGCAGAAGTAAAATCAGATTTAATGGGAGAGCAAACCATCCTTTGTGGTGTGCTTCAAACGGGATCGATTTTATGTTTCGATAAAATGGTAGAGAAAGGGATTGAACCTGCTTATGCTGCAAAATTGATTCAGTATGGTTGGGAAACAATCACAGAAGCACTAAAGCATGGTGGGATTACCAATATGATGGATCGTTTATCTAACCCTGCAAAAATCAAAGCTTTTGAACTTTCAGAACAGTTAAAAGAAATTATGGAGCCTCTTTTCCATAAGCATATGGACGATATTATATCGGGTCATTTTTCTAAAACGATGATGGAAGACTGGGCCAACGACGATAAAAACCTATTAGGTTGGAGAGCGGCCACTGGCGAAACTGCTTTTGAAAAAACAGCGCCTACTGAGGCGGAAATTTCTGAACAAGAATTTTTTGATCACGGGGTACTTATGGTGGCTTTTGTACGTGCAGGAGTTGAATTAGCTTTTGATACCATGGTAGAAGCAGGAATTAAAGAAGAGTCTGCTTACTATGAATCACTACACGAAACACCGCTAATTGCCAACACCATTGCGCGTAAGAAATTATTTGAAATGAATCGGGTAATTTCAGATACGGCTGAATATGGATGTTATTTATTCGATCATGCTTGTAAGCCTTTATTGGTAGACTTTATGAAGGGGATTGATACTGATGTTATCGGTAAAAGTTATGCTTCTGAAGCAGGAAATGGCGTAGACAACAAACAATTGATTGATATCAACGAAATCATTCGTTTTCACCCAATTGAATTAATTGGGTATGAGTTACGCGACTCAATGACTGCGATGAAGAAAATAGTATAATTATGGAACGGCCAAGTGTAGCGGGGGCCCTTGCAGCACAATCTCAATTAAAAGAGGTTGCACTTGTTACTCCCTGGCAACACTTGGCACGTTTTTCTTCTCTTATTGACGGCGAAGTATTTGCCAAACGTGAAGATTTACAACAAGTTCGATCGTTTAAAATAAGAGGGGCGTTTAATAAAATAGTGTCCCTTAATTCATCAGAAAGGAACAAGGGTATTGTTTGCGCAAGTGCTGGAAATCACGCCCAAGGCTTCGCCTTTTCATGTAATGTATTAAAGATTTCGGGTACGGTTTTTATGCCAGTTCCAACCCCGAAGCAGAAGATTGATCAAGTTCGTAGGTTTGGAGGGGGTCACATAGAAATCTCTTTAGTTGGAGATACTTATGATGATGCCTACAAGGCAGCATTGCAATTTCAACAAGATAAGCAATCTGTTTTCATTCATCCTTTTGACGACAAAGAGGTCATTGAAGGACAAGCGACCATTGCATTAGAAATTTTGTCTCAAGCAGAAAAACCACTAGACTACCTTTTTGTCCCCGTAGGGGAGGTGGATTAATCTCTGGAATACTTACCGTTTTTAAAGCAAAGTCACCACTAACCAAAATTATTGGGGTAGAACCCACAGGGGCAGCTTCCTTATCAGCTTCTATAAAAAATAATTTTAATACACGCTTATCGTCTATTGATAAATTTGTCGATGGTGCAGCTGTACAAAGAATAGGAGACCTTTGTTTTGCTATATGTAAAGACTTATTAGATGACTGTATAACAGTAGATGAAGGACGAATATGTGAAGAGATTTTAGATCTCTATAATAAAGAAGGCATTGTCGTAGAACCTGCAGGTGCCCTCTCTTTAGCTGCCTTAAAGCAGTACAAGCAACAGCTAAAAGGAAAACGGGTAGGCACCCTGATTTGTGGAGGAAATAACGATATAACACGCACCCCGGAGATTAAAGAAAGAGCTTTGCTATACGCCCAACTTAAACATTATTTTATCGTGCGTTTTCCTCAGCGCGCAGGAGCGTTAAAAGACTTTGTGAATGATATTTTAGGTCCTACAGATGATATTACCTTTTTTGAATATTCAAAAAAAACAAGCAGGGTCAATGCCCCCGCAGTTGTAGGAATTGAATTAAAAAAGGAGGCCGACTTTGCGCCCTTGTTAGAGCGAATGAAAAGCAAAGGTTTTTATGGTGACTACCTCAATGAAAAACCAGACCTCTTCCAATACCTGGTTTAATTAAAAAACAAGGGGAATAATAAAACGATACATAACAATTAAGAGTATCACGGCAATTATATTGATAAATATACCCACACGTGCCATCTGCGCTACTTTAACATAACCACTTGCAAAAACAATGGCATTGGGAGGTGTGGCCATGGGTAACATAAAGGCACAACTACTGGCCATAGTTACCGGGATAAGCAGATATAAAAGTGGAATTTTTAATCCAATGGCTATTCCAGCAACTACGGGTGCCAAAACGGCTACAAGTGCCACATTACTCATTAATTCAGTCATAAAAAGCATCAAAAGGATCAACAAGAATACAGTAAGCAATACGTTAAGATTTGCCTGGGCTATTCCATCTGTAATTAGAGACACAATTCCTGTAGTGGACATGCCTTTGGCCAAAGCCAGTCCTCCACCAAAGAGAATCAAAATTCCCCAAGCTAACCGAGAAGTATCTTCCCATTTTAAAATAAAGTTCCCTTTTTTAAATTGATGAGGTATTGAAAATAAGGCAATGGCACAACCCACACTAATGAGGGTGTCGGATAAACCTAAACCGGGTATCAATGAATTGATTAAACTGCGAAATACCCACAGCGTTACCGTGACCGCAAAGATGCGTAATACATGCTTCTCTTGTGGACTTGTTGGGCCGAGATCAGCTAATTTTTTAGCTATTAGGTCATTAGAAGAAGTGAACTTTATTCCTTTATTTGGAAACATCCACCGGGTTAAAATAAAATAAATAATACCAAGCAGGGTAGCAGAAAAAGGCAAACCTATCATCATCCATTTCATAAAGGATATGTTAATTTGATATTCATTTTCTAACAGGCCAATTAACACAGAGTTTGGCGGAGTCCCGATTACAGTAGCTATTCCACCTGCATTTGCAGAAAAGGCAATGCCCAACATCACAGAGAGTGAAAAATTACGCTCTTCTTTTGTGAAAACACTCTCACTTTGAACGAGTAGTTGTATGACCGACAAGGCAATGGGTAACATCACAACTGTGCTAGCGGTATTAGAAATCCACATACTCATAAATGCTGTGGCGAGCATGAAACCTAAAATAACCCGATTAGGGGTAGTTCCTGTTTTATGAATTATGGTCAACGCAATTCGCTTGTGTAGATTCACTTTTTCTAGTGCTAAGGCTAAAACAAAGCCCCCAAAAAAGAGAAACACAATGGAGCTGCCATAATTTGCTCCCACTTCATTCATGGTCATAATATCAAAAAGCGGAAAAATTACAAGGGGAAGCAGTGCAGTAACAGAAATTGACACAGCTTCAGTGATCCACCAAGTAACCATCCAAATAGCTAATGCAATAACGACCTGTGCTTGGGACGATAATTCACCAAGTTTAAATAGTTGAATGAGAATAAAGAAAAGAGGGCCAAAAATGAGTCCAAGTTGCCTGCCCATACATCGATTGTTTTGTTAAATATAATCGATTTTATCTTCTCATTTTCTTAATTCAAAGCCACAATTAAAAAATATATGTTTTAATATTCAGCTATCACACTAATATTGTTTAACTTTAAAATAAAAATAATAAACAATTAGTTATGGAAACGACTCAAAAAGTTAAGATAGATGATTCTGTTTGTTTTAAAGAACCCATCCATTGTAAGCAGTATTTAGTCGATGGAGAATTGAAAACTTGGGAGGGAGGTACCTCAGAGGTTTTTTCAACCATTTATACCGAGAATAGTAGTGGTGATATAGGACCCACTCTTTTAGGTTCAATTCCAGACATGGAAACAGATGCCGCCTTAGATGCATTGAATGCTGCAGAAAAAGCTTTTAATCGGGGTCAGGGTACTTGGCCTACATTAAAGGTAAAAGACCGTTTAAAATGTCTAGAGAATTTTGCTAAGAAAATGCAAGAACATCGCGAAGAAGTCGTAGAATTATTGATGTGGGAGATTGCGAAAAATAAGGCAGATTCTTACAAGGAGTTTGACAGGACCGTAGATTATATTTACGATACTGTAGAGGCCTATAAAAAGCTAGATCGTAAAAGTGCAAAATTTGATAAGCAAGCAGGAATTCACGCGCACATTCGTCGTGGTCCACTTGGGGTAGTCTTGTGCTTGGGGCCGTATAACTATCCCCTAAACGAAACATTTTGTTTATTAATTCCGGCAATTATTATGGGAAATACAGCCATTTTTAAGCCGGCTAAACACGGGGTTCTTTTAATCACCCCACTCTTGAAAGCATTTCAAGAAAGCTTTCCTCCAGGTGTAGTAAATATAGTTTTTGGTAGAGGCCGTAAAATTGCCTCTCCCATTATGAAAACGGGTAAGATAGATGTACTGGCCTTAATCGGACATTCTTCGTCTGCAGTTGCCCTGCAAGATTTACACCCTAATAAAAATAGGCTGCGTTTGGTCTTAGGCTTAGAAGCTAAAAATCCGGGGATCATCCTTCCAGATGCAGACTTAGATTTAACCATCAAAGAATGTATCTCTGGTACCTTATCCTACAATGGACAGCGTTGTACTGCTTTAAAAATGCTCTTTGTACATGAATCTATAGTCGATGAGTTTAATAGTCGTTTTTCCAAAGCGGTTGATGCGCTAAAATATGGTTTACCCTGGGATGAAGGAGCTTTTTTAACTCCTCTTCCAGAACCTAGTAAGCAGACTTATATTCAAGAATTAATAAAAGATGCCAAAGCCAAAGGAGCTAAAGTTCTCAATAAAAAAGGAGGCCAACTCAGTCATAATTATTCATTTCCTGCGGTGTTATATCCTGTGACAAGTGAAATGGATGTTTACCACGAAGAACAATTTGGACCTGTTGTTCCCATATTATCCTATAAAGATATTAATGAACCGTTAGATGTGATGGCGGCATCAGAGTATGGACAGCAAGTCAGTTTATTTGGTCGTGATATTCGTAAAATTGGACCTTTGGTAGATATACTTGCCAATTTGGTTTGTCGTGTGAATTTAAATTCTGCCTGCCAGCGTGGACCAGATGTCTATCCATTTACAGGAAGAAAAAATTCAGCAGTAAGCACTTTAAGTGTGTTTGATGCTTTACGTTCTTTTTCTATCAGAACTTTTGTAGCCGCTAAGGATAATTCTTACAACAATGAAATTCTAGATGCACTGATGGATTCCAAAGATTCTAACTTTGTAAATACCGAGTATTTACTGTAGTTAGAAAAATTGGTCTACACCAAAAACGAGTGAAGATTGCTTAAAGCCATTGTTAATAGCTATTAAATTATAGTGTTGTGCCAAAAGTAGCAGGGTTGTATTGGTGGTAGGGAAATAGCTAAAGAAGATTCCTGGACTTATACCCATAGAATCATTGGCAAACCTATGCTGTCTTTTACCAAAATTGTATTGGGTATTTACTTCTGAATAAATTTGTATTTTTCCATTAGGTGCTATATAATCGTAAAAAAATCTGTTTTGAAATGTTTTCCCTTTTTGATCTAAAAAGATCCCGTTTTGGGTTTCTGCACCCGAAAATACGGGAAAGCTAAGGGAAGATTGTATCGCAGCGGGTCCATTTTTTAATGGGCGTAAACTTAATAGCAGGAGCAATACTCGATAAGCCAGAACGATTATAGGGTTCTCCTACAAATCTAAAAGGTTTAAAAACACCTGCTCCGTTGATGGTGTTAGATCGGTATTCTATTAACACGCCCACATTGATCCTACCGGAATCACTAACCCCAGAAAATATATCAAGTGAAGATGTAAAAAAGTTTTGTCGTGGAAAAGTAATTTTATTCTTCTGATTATCGACTCGTTGTGTTTCCGTATAAAGATTGTTAAACCATTTTAGGTCCCATTGTCCTTGGTGTAACAATTTTGAGGGCGTATAGGTCTGGATATTCGATGTGTACTATTCTTTTTCGTTTATTTCTACTTGAGCTTTAGAAAAAACAGAAATAAGGAGGAAACTGAAAAAAAGTAATTTCATGTGTAGGTAGGTTAAGTAAGTTTGAGTAGTTTAAATGTAGAAAATTTTATCCATTCATGAGAAAATCTATATTTTCATTGGTCCTAGGTACCTTATTCTTTTGGAGTTGCTCTCCCTTACGGCAGTATCCTAGCGAAAGCTATACATGGGCAATCCCAGAAATTAAAGCTTTTGAAGCGCTAGACGCCACAAAGGAATATGCACCTAATTCATTGCTTTTTATGGGGAGTTCTAGTATTCGACTTTGGGATAGCTTAGCAGACGATATGGCCCCTTATCCGGTGATTCAGCGGGGCTATGGTGGTGCCCATTTGCGAGATGCGATCTTCTTCACCGATCAACTGTTGGGGAAGCACCAACCAGCGATGATCATCGGTTTTATAGCCAACGATATTAAAGGTGATCCAGCAGATGAAACTCCAGGGAAAGTAAAACGTTTATTTAAGTTTTTTGTAAATCAGGTTAGGAGGAAACACCCCGATATTCCTTTTTTATGGGTAGAAATTACCCCTACATTAAGTAGGTGGGATCAGTGGGAGGATATACAACGTGCCAATGAAAAGATTAAGGCCTACTGCGATAAAACTGAAAATCTATATTTTGTAGAAACAGCTTCCGCCTTTATAAATGAAAAAGGCTTACCTAAAAGCGAACTGTTTATAGCAGATCAATTACACTTGAATGCCGAAGGGTATCAGTTGTGGAGTTCAATCATAAGAAAAGAAATTGAGCAACGTTTGAACTAGGCGGATTTATCCATGTTTCTAACCACCCAATAGGGGATAGCGTTAAAGAAAATCCATAGCAGTTTGTATACCCCCATAACCAGATAAAGATCGCGCTTGAAGGCCACCAATGTTCCCCCATAAAAACGCTGGTGTAAGCCAAAGACCTCCTCTGTAAACAAGAGTAGAACGAGAGAGAACAATACTAAAATAAAAAAGTTGAGTTTAGTGCATTGCCATAAAAAGGCTTTGAGTTGTGATTGATTCATTTGGAATGCTTTGTTTAAAGGTAGTGAAATTTGCAAAGGTTCAACATAATTCTTCCAATCGTCCTCTTGTCAGTTCATATCGATGAACGATATGTTTAAAGTTAATTGGCCTAGGAACGGTTAGTATATTTCTGAGACTATCACCTTGCTCTAAGAGGTGGAGTGTGAAGTCATGTGGCAATACATTTAACTTCTGCACAGGTGCAAGGGGTGCTTTTTCCTTTTGCAAGGAAGCATCGTTAAAAAGCATGTACATGAAAATACAGATCAAGTAGGGCATGATTGTAGAACAGATTTGGGTGCTGTTTCATTCCAAATATAGGAAAAAAACAGAAAACCCCTCAAAAGAGGGGTTTTGTTTATGGCATTAAGAATGTAAAGTTATGCCTTCTTGATCAAGTCAACGAGGTAGTCTCCTACAGCGGATGTTTTTTGTGCTGTTCCTCCGTTGGCGAGGTCTTCGGTTACAAAACCTTCTGCCAATGATTGGTCCACTACTTTGCGGATGAGTGATCCCTCTTCGTGCAGATTAAAAGACATTTCAAACATCATGGCTGCAGATAAGATGGTCGCTAATGGATTGGCAATATCTAACCCTGTCGCTTGTGGGTAAGACCCATGAATGGGCTCATATAGTGCATTATCGTTTCCTACCGAAGCTGAGGGCATTAATCCCATAGAACCCGATATTACAGAAGCTTCATCGGTTAAGATATCTCCAAATAAATTTTCGGTAATTAATACATCGTAGCTGTTAGGCCATTGCACTAAACGCATGGCGACAGCATCGACTAATTCGTACGATACATCTACTTCTGGGTAGTCTTTTTCCATCGCTTGCACGGTTTCTCTCCATAAACGAGAACTTTCTAAGACGTTGGCTTTATCTACGCAACACAATCTTTTTGTTCTAGTCATGGCCAATTCAAAGCCTTTTCTTGCCAAGCGTTGAATTTCTTCACGGTGGTAGGTACAGGTATCAAAAGCGGTATTTCCATCATTTAGACGTCCGCGTTCACCAAAGTAAATCCCCCCGGTTAATTCGCGTAAGAACACCAAATCTGTTCCTTCTATACGCTCTTGTTTGAGTGGAGACTTATCTAGCAAAGAAGGGAAAGTAAAGGTAGGGCGAACATTGGCGTATAGGCCTAGTTTTTTTCGCATACGCAGTAATCCCTGTTCTGGTCTAACCTTGGCAGAAGGGTCATTGTCAAAACGTGGTAACCCAATGGCACCAAATAAAACTGCATCTGCAGCTTCGCATATGGCGTGGGTTTTGTCTGGATAAGGATCTCCAACAGCATCGATGGCTGCTGCACCAGTAAGGGCAGAAGTCCAGCTAATGTCGTGGCCAAATTTTTCTGCGATCGCATTACTTACCTTTACAGCTTGATCGATAATTTCTGGTCCAATGCCGTCACCGGCTAAAAGGGCAATATTCATGTTCATATTTAAAGTGCTATACTATTTAACATTTTTTCTGTGGCCTTAATAGCCGATACGGTTTGATCTGAATCTAAACCACGGGTAATAAATTCTTTTCCTTCAAAAAGCCAAGTGATACTGGTTTCACATAGCGCATCAGAATGACTTCCTGGGGGAATATGAACGGCATAATCCACCAATTGTGGGAGTTGCCGTTTCTTCTTTTTATACATCTTGCGAATGGCATTCAAAAAGGCATCATATTGGCCATCACCACTAGCATTTTCTTCTATAAGTTCGCCATCTATTTCTACGGCTACGGTCGTTGAGGGTTGTAATCCTTTGGAATGTGTTAACACATAGGACTTGATGATCACATTGTTTGTGGTGGTATCGCTTCCCAAAACATCAGATATTATATAGGGTAGATCGTGGGTGGTTTCTTTTTGTTTTTTATCACCCAATGCTATAATACGTTGGGTAACCTGCTTAAGTTCTTGGTCATTTAAAGTGAGTCCTAACTCTTGTAGATTTTTAACAATATTTGCTTTACCAGAGGTCTTACCTAATGCATAAGAACGTTTTCGACCAAACCGCTCGGGTAGTAGGTCATTAAAATAGAGGTTCTTTTTAGAGTCACCATCTGCATGTATACCTGCAGTTTGGGTAAAAACATTGGCCCCAACAATAGGCTTATTTACTGGAATTCTAAACCCGGTAAATGTAGCCACCAACTGACTTACTTTATAGAGGGATTTTTCCTTAATATTAGTTGTAACTTCTGGTAAAAAGTCATTGAGCACTGCAACTACAGAGGCTAGGGGAGCGTTCCCAGCGCGTTCTCCCATTCCGTTAACGGTAAGATGTAAACCGTGTGCCCCAGCATTTACTGCTTCCATGGCATTAGCCACCCCTAAATCATAATCGTTATGCCCATGAAAATCAAAGTGTATGTCTGGATAACGATTTATAATAGTGCTCAAGTATACTGAAGTTTCCTGGGGAGTTAGTACCCCTAAAGTATCGGGTAACAATATCCTTGCAATTTTTTGGGTAGACAAAAAGTCTAAGAAGTCGTAGACGTAGTCTGGAGAATTACGCATCCCATTACTCCAATCTTCTAGATATACATTGGTTTGAATTCCCTTTTTCTCGGCTAAAGCAATGGTCTCAGCTATGTTTTTAAAGTGTTGTTTAGCTGTTTGCTTCAGTTGGTAGGTAAGGTGGTTTAATGATCCTTTGGTTAAAAGGTTTTGTACCTTTGCACCCGCTTCTTCCATCCAATGAATAGAGGTTCCTTTATCGACAAAAGTTAAGATTTCTACCTGGTCTAAATAACCGTTTTCCGATGCCCACGCTGTGATTCGCTTTACGGCATCAAATTCTCCTTTGGAAACCCTTGCAGAGGCTATTTCTATACGATCAACCTTCAACTCTTCAATTAAGAGTTTGGCCAGCGTTAGTTTTTCTGAAGCAGAAAAAGAAACCCCAGAAGTTTGTTCACCGTCCCTTAGGGTGGTGTCCATTATCTCTATTCTGCGTGGTTTGCTTGCGCCCAAAATAAAGCCTTATAAAGGAGTGTTGGCCGCAAAATCGCGGATATTATCTTTGATGTTTAACAAGTAGTCGATGTCATCAAAACCATTGGTCATATTTCCTTTTTTATAGGCATTTATATCAAAAGATTCCGATGCCCCTGTACTAGAAATACGTATGGTTTGTGCAGGTAAATCAACGACTAATTCTGTCGATGCATCCTTTTCTATGGCTGCAAAAATATCAGATAAAAATTCTGGTGAAACCTGTACAGGTAAAACCCCGATATTAAGGCAATTGTTTTTAAAAATATCAGCAAAAAAACTAGATACTACACAACGAAAACCATAGTCATATACCGCCCAAGCGGCATGTAAACTAGAGGATCCAGAACCAAAGTTCTTTCCACCCACAAGAATTTTTCCGCTATAGGTAGGATTGTTTAGTACAATATCTTCTTTAGGACTATTGTCTTGGTTGTATGTCCTTTCACGGAAAAGGTTATCGCCAAATCCTTTGCGTTCTGTAGCTTTTAAAAAACGCGCAGGAATAATTTGATCAGTATCTACATTTTCGATAGGTAGAGGAACGGCAGTGCTTGTAAGCACATTGAATTTTTCGTATGCCATAATTATAGTAAGGTTCTTGGATCAGTTACTTTTCCGGTGACGGCTGCAGCTGCAGCAACAATTGGACTAGCCAATAATGTTCTTGAACCGGGGCCTTGGCGGCCTTCAAAATTTCGGTTAGAGGTACTCACTGCATATTTACCAGCAGGGATTTTGTCATCATTCATCGCAAGACAAGCTGAACATCCAGGTTCTCTTAGTTCAAAACCAGCCTGGTGAAGTTCGTCTAAAATACCTTCTTCTTTTATAGCTGCTAATACTTTGTGAGAGCCAGGAACTAGCCAGGCAGTAACATTATCTGCCTTTTTACGTCCTTTGATGATTTGTGCAAATGCACGAAAATCTTCTATACGACCATTGGTACAGCTACCGAGGAAAACAAAATCGATCGGTTTACCGATCATATCTTCTCCTTCGTTATAGCCCATGTAGGCCAACGATTTTTTATAAGTTGCTTCTCCACCTTCTACCGCTTTAGCATTTGGAATACCGTTGGTAATTCCCATTCCCATCCCAGGGTTTGTTCCATAGGTAATCATGGGTTCAATTTCATTCGCGTTAAAATGATATTCTTTATCAAAAGAAGCTCCTTCGTCTGTATGTAGGGTATCCCAGTAGGTTTTTGCTTTATCCCAAGCAGCCCCGGTAGGGGTGAACTCACGTCCTTGGATGTAATCGAATGTTTTTTCATCGGGGGCAATCATACCACCACGTGCACCCATTTCAATAGAAAGGTTACAGACCGTCATACGTCCTTCCATAGTCATGGACGTAAATACATCACCTGCGTATTCTACAAAATACCCAGTGGCCCCAGAAGTCGTTAATCGAGAGATGATGTACAATGCGACATCTTTTGGGGTTACTCCAAGACCCAATTTTCCATTGATATTAATACGCATGCTCTTTGGCTTGGGTTGCATAATACATTGGGTAGAAAGGACCATTTCTACTTCGGACGTTCCAATACCAAAAGCGATTGCACCGAAGGCACCATGGGTAGAGGTGTGGGAATCTCCACACACGATGGTTGCTCCAGGTTGAGTAATTCCATATTCTGGTCCTACCACATGAACAATTCCATTTTTTTCATGCCCTAACCCCCAGTAGGAAATACCATGGGCAGTCGCATTTTCTTCTAATGCTTTTAATTGGTTGGCAGATAGAGGGTCTTCTACCGGCAGATGCTGATTGATTGTTGGGGTGTTGTGGTCAGCAGTCGCAAATGTACGTGCAGGATACAACACAGGGATGTTTCGGTTTTTTAATCCTAAAAAGGCCACGGGACTGGTTACTTCATGAACCATGTGGCGATCAATAAAAAGAATGTCTGGTCCGTCTTCAACTTGTTGAACGACGTGAGAATCCCAAACTTTATCAAAAAGTGTTTTCTTCATCTGTGAAGGAATAGAATGGTTTATAATTGCGCAGCTTCGATGATTTTTGGAATATCATCATCGCTAATTTCTTTTTGTAAATCAGCAAATTTTAAAAATTCCTGATATACTTTATCTAATTGAAGTTTATCTAATTCGAAACCTACATTTTTGGCACGATAAGCCAATGCAGCACGTCCAGATCTTGCGGTAAGCACGATCGCAGACTCTGTGACACCAACATCCTGTGGATCCATAATCTCATAGGTTTCTCTATTTTTTATTACTCCGTCTTGGTGTATCCCAGAACTATGGGCAAAGGCATTGGCTCCTACAACCGCTTTATTTGGTTGAACGATCATTCCCATACTCTCGGAAACAAGACGACTTGTATCGTATAATAATTTAGAATTTACCTGGGTATCTAAATTTAGGGTAGGATGTTGGCGCATGATCATGACAACTTCTTCTAAAGAAGTATTTCCAGCACGTTCTCCAATTCCATTAATGGTGCATTCAATTTGTCGGGCTCCATTAACAATTCCTGCAATAGAATTTGCGGTAGCTAGACCAAGATCATTATGACAATGACAAGAAAGTGTGGCTTTATCAATTCCAGTCACATTTTCTTTAAGGTATTTTATTTTAGCGCCGTACTCTTCTGGTAAACAATAGCCAGTGGTATCTGGAATATTTAAAACGGTTGCCCCAGCTTTAACAACGGCTTCGCACACCCGTGCAAGGAATTCATTGTCAGTTCTCCCCGCATCTTCAGCATAAAATTCAACATCTTCCACAAAGGTTTTCGCATAACTTACAGCAGCTACAGCTCTTTCAATTATTTCCTCTCTTGTGGAGTTAAATTTGAATTTAATGTGCGAGTCCGAGGTTCCTATACCTGTATGTATTCTTGAGCGTTTAGCGTATTTAAGTGCATCTGCTGCTACTTCAATATCTTTTTTAACGGCCCTAGTTAAGCCACAGACGGTTGCATTCTTTACTAACTTGGCAATCTCTTCCACAGAATGAAAATCTCCAGGGCTAGAAATAGGAAATCCGGCTTCAATAATATCGACACCAAGAAGATCCAGGCGTTCGGCGATAATTAGTTTATTTTTGGTGTCTAATTTGCACCCCGGAACTTGTTCGCCATCGCGTAAAGTAGTATCAAATATTTGAACGATTTCTTTTGACATGAAATTGAATTCTATTTCTTTAACGAAAATACTATTTATTGTGAAAACCACCTTATTTTTACCTCAAATTTATTACGATTTCTAACGTAATAATTTTGGTTTTAAATCATTATTATTCATAGATTTAAGTAAATAAAGTAACCTATGACTACCGATAAAAAAGAAAACTTATTTATTTTAATTAAGTCGCTCTCCAAATCAGAAAAGAGACAATTTAAATTATATGCGGGAAGAGTAGGGGCTAATCAACAGGCAAAATTCCTTCATTTATTTAATTTTTTAGATCAGGCAAAGGAATATAATGAGCGAGAAATACTCAAGAAAAATTTTGTTACTAAGCAGCAACTCTCAAATTTAAAAGCACATTTATATCGTCAAATTTTAGTGAGTTTGCGAATGAATCCATCCATTCAGAATAAGCGCATGCAGATTAGAGAACAATTAGATTTTGCTACTGTCTTATATCAAAAGGGATTATATAAGCAAAGCCTTAAAATATTAGAAAAAGCAAAGGGATTTGCGGTTCAAATGGAAGAAAAATATGCTGCTTTTGAGATTGTTGAATTAGAGAAAGTTATTGAATCACAGTATATTACTAGAAGTATGAGTAATAGAACAGAACAACTGATACTCGATGCCACACAATTAGCCCAGGTGAATGAGTATTGCAGTCAGCTTTCTAACCTTTCTTTGCAGTTATATGAACGATTAATTAAGGCGGGTTATGCTAAAAGTGATGAAGAGTTTAGAGAAATTACTAAATTCTTTTTTTGAAAGACTGCCAAATATCACCTATGAAGAATTAGGATTTAGAGAAAAAATGTGGTTTTGCAAAGCACATGTTTGGTATAGTCTGTTGACCCAAGATTTTTTGTCTAGCTTCAAATATGCCACGCGTTGGGTAGGTTTATTTGACCAGTATCCAGAAATGGTAGATTCGCATCCTGTTTTTTACTTGAAGGCAAATAATTTTTTATTGGAAGCACTGGTTTTAATTAAACATCCAAAACGATTTAAGCTGGTGATGGAAAAAATGTTACATCAAATTGCTTCTTCTGGTTTTCCAAAAAATGATAATTTAAAAGCTCTTGCTTTTTTATATTCTTATAACAATCAATTGAATCTCCAGTTTTTAGAGGGTGAATTTAAGCGGGGTTTAAGTCTTGTCCCTGAAATAATGGCGCAAATTCATACGCATAGCAATCAGATAGATCCACATCATATTATGTTACTTTATTATAAGATTTCGTGTTTATATTTTGGAGCAGAACAGTATGATAAATCAATAGACTTTTTAAATAAAATTGTTCAAAACAAGGCACTTAAGATGCGAGAAGATCTTCTCTGTTTTACGCGGGTTTTATATTTGGTTGCTCATTATGAAGCGGGCTATGACTATCATTTGGATAAACATATCCGCGATACCTATAAGTTTTTATTGAAGATGAATGACCTTCATGAGGTGCAAAGATCGATGATTACGTTCATTAGAAATTTAGGGAATATTTATCCGCACGAATTAAAAAATAGCTTTAAGGCCTTACATGAAGAACTCTCTCCTTACGAAAGTGATCCATATGAACGAAGAGCCTTTTTATATTTGGACATTTTATCTTGGCTAGAAAGTAAAATTGAAGGAAAACCAATTTCAGAAATCATACAAAAGAAAGCCAAGGTTAATCAACGTCAAGGCAAATATTCCACAATGGATCTTTAGGGGGATTAGCGGTAAAACTTAATTTTTCCTTAGTGGTAGGATGGATTAGGGTGAGTTTTCTGGCGTGTAAATGAATACTTCCATTAGGGTTACTTCTTGCTGCCCCGTATTTTAAATCACCCTTTATGGGTAGCCCAATAGCATTAAGCTGAGCTCTTATTTGATGGTGTCTTCCTGTATGTAGATTAATAGATAGACATTGGTATCTATCCAACCGCTTATAAATAGAATAATCTAGGCTAGCTTTTTTGCTTTCAGGAATTTCTTTTTTGTAAGCAAAAGATTTGTTGGATTTAGTCTTTCTAATTAACCAATGAGTGAGTACTGCAGAAGATTTAATTTCTTTTTTTTCTACAATTGCCCAATAGTTTTTCTGGGTTAGTCTTTCTTTAAATTGATCGTTTAACCTGCTTAAAGCTTTTGAAGTTCTAGCAAAAACCAGAACACCGCTCGTGGGACGATCTAATCGATGTACTACACCTAAGAACACCTTTCCAGGTTTTTGATAGGTTTCTTTGATGTATTCTTTTGCGAGATCTACCAAGGGAGTATCTCCAGTTTTATCTCCTTGCACCAAAACCCCTGGAGGCTTGTTAACTACCAACAAATGGTTATCCTCATAAAGAATATCCTTAGGTTGAAGGGAATTAATACTGTTCATTTTCATTCGGAAAATCAAGCGCTTTTACGTCCGTAGTATAAGTAGCTACCGCCTTGGTTATACTGGTATGGAGATCTGCATATCTGCGTAAGAACCGTGGGCTAAATTCCTTACTCATGCCGAGCATATCATGTAAAACAAGTACTTGACCATCTACTGCATTCCCAGCGCCTATACCAATCACAGGAATAGATATGGCACGAGCTACTTTTTCAGCAAGCGCTGCGGGTATTTTTTCTAGCACTAAACCAAAACAGCCTAATTCTTCCAACATTTTAGCGTCGTCAATTAATTGTTTTGCTTCTTGCTCCTCTTTGGCTCTTACTGTATAGGTTCCAAATTTATAAATAGATTGAGGGGTTAGCCCTAAGTGTCCCATGACTGGAATACCTGCCTGTAAAATACGTTCTATGGACTGTTTTTCTTGAAAGCCTCCTTCTAATTTTACCGCGTGGGCTCCCGATTCTTTCATTATTCGAATCGCTGATTTTAAAGCTTCTTTAGAATCTGCTTGGTAGGTTCCAAAAGGTAGATCGACAACCACTAGTGCACGCCTTGCTGCTCTTACCACAGAACTTGCATGATAAATCATTTGATCTAGGGTAATCGGTAAAGTTGTTTCATGCCCAGCAATAACATTAGAAGCAGAATCTCCAACTAAAATAACATCAATGCCTGCAGCATCTACTATGCCCGCCAGGGTAAAGTCATAAGCGGTAAGCATAGCGATTTTCTCACCGTCATTTTTCATTTGAATGAGTGTATTTGTGGTTATTCTCTGATAACTTTTTTTAGCCGTAGACATACATTATTTTTTTTCAAATGTAGTTCTTTTGAAATTTTGTCCGACAATTTTTTATAAAATAGAATAAATTGACTTGACTAAACTGACATGCTGTCAGATTTACAGAACTGGCATATTCCTTGAAATAGGCATTGAAAATAAAAAAAACAACCATGAGTAAAATAATTGGAATCGACTTAGGAACAACGAATTCATGTGTTTCTGTAATGGAAGGAAATGAACCCGTCGTTATTCCCAATGCAGAAGGTAAAAGGACTACCCCTTCTGTAATTGCTTTTGTAGAAGGAGGAGAAATCAAGGTTGGGGACCCAGCAAAAAGACAGGCCGTGACTAACCCTACCAAAACCATAGCTTCTGTAAAGAGATTTATGGGTAATAAGTATTCAGAATCTTCTAAAGAGGCTTCGACAGTCGCTTACAAAGTAGTTAAAGGAGATAATGATACCCCTAGAGTTGATATAGATGGCCGTTTATACACGCCACAAGAATTGTCTGCTATGACCCTTCAGAAAATGAAGAAAACAGCAGAGGACTATTTAGGACAAGATGTAACTGAAGCGGTAATTACCGTTCCTGCCTATTTTAATGACGCACAAAGACAAGCTACCAAAGAAGCGGGTGAAATTGCCGGTTTAAAGGTTCAGAGAATTATTAACGAACCCACCGCGGCTGCATTGGCCTATGGTTTAGACAAAGGAGGTGCCGATCGCAAGATTGCAGTATACGACCTTGGTGGAGGAACATTTGATATTTCGATCTTAGAATTAGGAGATGGAGTATTTGAAGTATTATCAACCAATGGAGACACTCACTTAGGAGGAGACGATTTTGATCAGGTTTTAATTGATTGGTTAGCTAATCAATTTAACGACGCCGAAGGAATTGACTTACGTAAAGATCCCATGGCACTTCAACGTTTAAAAGAAGCGGCTGAAAAGGCAAAAATTGAATTGTCTTCCTCTGCGCAAACAGAGATTAACTTACCTTATGTTACTGCAACTGCTTCTGGCCCAAAACACTTGGTGACTACTTTAACACGTTCAAAGTTTGAGCAGTTATCTGATGAATTAGTAAAGCGTTCAATGGCTCCTGTAAAGAAAGCCTTAGAAGATGCTGGATTATCTACTTCAGAAGTTGATGAGATTATATTGGTTGGAGGATCCACCCGAATTCCAATTATACAGGAAGAAGTAGAGAAGTTTTTCGGTAAAAAACCATCTAAGGGTGTAAACCCGGACGAAGTGGTAGCCGTTGGTGCAGCCATTCAAGGAGGTGTATTAACGGGTGACGTTAAAGATGTACTCTTATTAGATGTTACTCCACTTTCTTTGGGAATTGAAACCATGGGAAGCGTTATGACCAAACTCATTGAATCGAATACGACGATACCTACTAAAAAATCACAGGTGTTTTCTACCGCTGCAGATAACCAACCTTCTGTTGAAATTCATGTGCTACAAGGGGAAAGATCTATGGCAGCAGATAATAAAACTATCGGTCGTTTTCATTTAGACGGAATTCCTCCTGCGCCAAGGGGTACGCCTCAAATTGAGGTTACTTTTGATATAGATGCGAATGGAATCATTAAAGTAACAGCTGCCGATAAAGCAACGGGTAAAACGCAAGACATTAGAATTGAAGCTTCTTCAGGATTGACAGAAGAAGAGATCGAGAAAATGAAGCAGGAAGCCGAAGCGAATGCAGAAGCGGATAAAAAAGCCAAAGAACAAGTAGATAAATTAAATTCTGCGGATCAGATGATTTTCCAAACAGAAAGTCAGCTAAAAGAATTTGGTGAAAAATTATCTGAAGACAAGAAGCAACCGATAGAAGCAGCTTTAGAAGAGTTAAAGAAAGCTTACGAAACTAAAGATCTAGCAGTAATTGATCCCGCATTAGAGAAGATTAATGAAGCTTGGAAAAACGCGTCTGAAGAAATGTACAAAACACAAGCAGATGGGCAAGGGCAACCTGGTCCAGATCCAGCAGCAAGTGGAGCTGCAGATCAAGGCGATGATGTACAAGATGTAGATTTCGAAGAAGTTAAATAACTTTTAAATATTTAAAAAGCACTGCTAATGCAGTGCTTTTTTTATTCACTTAACCATGGAAAATTCTGACAAATTAGCTCTTTTAAATCAAGCTACTGACAACTACTTATTAAAAACCCTAGAAATTAGTTTCATTGAATTAGGGGAGGATTACTTAGTAGCTAAAATGCCTGTTAATGAGCGGGTTTATCAGCCAGATAGAATTTTGCATGGTGGGGCTACTTTTGCGTTGGCGGAGACAGTGGGAAGTGTAGCAGCTTACTTGTTTGCTAAATCAGAAGATCAGATAGTAAGAGGGATTGAAATGTCTGGAAATCACTTAAGAGGTGTAAGCAGCGGCCATGTTTATGCTCGTGCAACCAGTATTCATAAAGGTAAAACTACTCAAATTTGGGAAATTCGCGTTACCGATGATGAGGAAGAGCTTGTTTCTTTAATTAAACTTACTACGATTACGCTACCTAAAAAGAAATGATGGATTTAATTGCATCATTGGAAGACAAAAGGCTGCCTTTTGTTCTATTTAAATCCCCTTTTGAGGATCAGATTCAATGTTATTTCCAAAAAATCTCCGATTCGTTTTATACAGAGGATTTAAGTGAACAGGGGTTTGTATTTGCCCCTTTTGAGTTACAAACACGTTATTTATTTATTCCATCTACCTATGCTACAAGTTTTTCAAGTATTGCGGTAGATGATGATAAGGTTCATCAAGGATTGACTGTTTCTGACAGTAGTAAGGAATCATTTATTCGGAATGTAAATCAAGCTCAGGAGAATATTCAAAAACAATCCCTTGAAAAGGTTGTTTTATCATCTTCTTTTTCATTTGAAGTGAAAGCTAATGCATTAGGGGTCTTTTCACGATTAGCCAAAAAACACCCAGAAGCTTTTGTTTATTATTGGTCGCATCCCAGCACAGGGAAGTGGCTTGGTGCAAGTCCAGAAAAACTTCTCTCTATTAAGGAGAGTAAAATGTCTACCATGTCTCTGGCAGGTACACTTCCTGCTAATGCTACTGAAGAAGATTGGACAGACAAAGAAAAACACGAACAAGCTCTGGTGACTGCTCATATCCAAAATCGATTACTCGAAGTCACTTCAGCTGATCAAATTAGAATAGGGGATAGAAGTACAATAAAGGCTGGATCTCTCATGCATTTGTGTACCCCAGTCTATGCGAAGTTGAATCATGTTGATTGGAAAAAAATAATTCATTTACTTCATCCAACTCCAGCAGTTGGTGGGCTTCCTGTTAAGCAAGCCATTGAATTTATCCAATATTACGAATCAACTTCTAGAAGTTATTATACAGGATTCATGGGGCCCTTTTATGGGTCAAAAAGCATTGATTTATTCGTCAATCTTAGATGTGGAAAGATTAATGCAGACAGGGTAACCTTATTTGCTGGCGCAGGGATAACTTCTCAATCTGACCCTCCTAAAGAATGGGACGAAATTAAGAGAAAAGCATCCACTTTTTTAACCGTTCTCTAATTCTGAAGACTACTTTAAGCTCTTTTTTAGACCATTAAAAATTGTCTACTTAAATTTTTATTGATAAATAAAATTCTACCTAGTTCATTTTGTATTTTTGTAAAGCTATGACGAATATGAAAATGAAGAAAGAAGACCAAAGGTACCCTTCTATTCCTTTGGCACAAACCATAGTTCAATTCTGTGAAGCCAAACAAATTCAGCATATTGTAATTTCTCCAGGGTCCAGGAATGCCCCACTGACAAAAGGATTTACTCATAACACATTTTTTAAGACTTATAGCATCGTAGACGAAAGAGCAGCAGCTTTCTTTGCTTTGGGTATTGCTCAGCAAACCCAACAAGCAGTGGCATTGGTTTGTACCTCTGGTTCTGCGCTTTTAAATTATTATCCAGCCATAGCAGAAGCCTATTATAGTGATATACCCTTAGTAATCCTTTCTGCAGATCGTTTACCTCATCAGATAGATATTGGAGATGGACAAACCATACGACAAAAGCATGTATTTGAACCTCATATAGAAGATGCTGCTTATTTAGACTATGATGTTAGTCATGCGACAGAACGACTGTTAAACCATCCAAAACAAGAAGCGTTAGACCCCAATAGTTCTGCCGAAACAATTAATACAAAACAGCTGGAAATTCAGTTGAAAAATGAAAAAGCGATCAATCGTGTACTCAATAATCTGATTCTAAAAAAAGGCCCTGTTCATCTTAATATTCCTTTTGAAGAACCCCTTTATGAAACAACCTCCCATAAACTTTCGCTTAGTCAATCATCACTCCCAGAGGAATTAATCAAAGAGATTGAACTGACTTCTTTTTATAAAAAATGGAATAAGTGCAGTAAAAAAATGATTCTGGTTGGGGTTTTACCTCCAGACTCATTAGAGGCCAAGATCATCGAATTTATAGCCGCTGACCCGTCTGTTACGGTGCTTACCGAAACCACCTCTAATTTAAGTCACTATACTTTTTTAGAATCCATAGATACTTTGATTGCTCCCATAGAAAATAATGAGGAACAACTAGAAAAGATACGACCCGAAATACTTTTAACTTTTGGGGGAATGATTGTTTCTAAAAAAATAAAAGCTTTTTTAAGAGATTTTTCTCCAGTCCATCATTACCATGTAGATGAAAAGAAAGCGTATGACACCTTTTATTGTTTAACGGATCATTTTAAGCTTAAGCCCAGTGATTTTTTTTCTAAACTTATTGATCAAACAAAAGAATATTCGCAAAGCGACTATTGTGTAAGTTTGTTAACACAGTACAACAAACATAAAATTATAGGTTTAAATTATTTACAAAATATCCCTTTTTCGGACCTAAAAGCGTTTGAATTAATTTTTAAACATCTCCCTAAAGACATCTATTTACACTTGGCAAATAGTTCTACAATTCGTTATGGTCAATTGTTTAAAATGCCTTCATTGAAAGGAATTTATTGTAACCGTGGAACCAGTGGTATTGATGGCAGTACCGCCACAGCCATGGGGTTTGCTTCTAACACAGAAGTCCCTACAGTTTTGATTACTGGAGATTTAAGTTTTTTCTATGATATAAATGGTTTGTGGAATAACTATCTAAGACCCTCTACTAGGATTATTTTAATTAATAACCAAGGAGGAGGTATTTTTAGAATCTTACCAGGGGAAAAGGATACTCCAGCGTATGTTACCTACTACGAAACAGTCCAAACTAGAGACGCCAGAAGTTTATGTAAATCATTAGGTCTAGGATATCATTCCGCCTCAAGTAAATTTTCACTTTCTTGGAAGTTAAAATATTTTTTCTCCCCCTCTAATAAACCGCAATTATTGGAGATTAAAACTCCGCGTAAGTTGAATGATAGTGTGTTGTTGGATTACTTTAAATCAATTAAGGACCAATTGAGATAAATATGTATTTTTAAACCTAAATTAACAAAAGCCAAAAGTTAGGTAATAATTAAATTTTATAAAAAAGCGCATGAAAAAAGTAGAATGGAAATCCATTAAATCGTATTCAGATATTTTGTTTGAAATCTATAATGGAGTAGCTAAAATAACCATTAATCGTCCAGAAGTATATAATGCTTTTCGTCCAGAAACGAATAACCAGATGCTAGAAGCGATGGATATATGTAGAGAACGAAATGACATTGATGTGATTGTCTTTACTGGCGCAGGAGAAAAAGCCTTTTGTAGCGGAGGTGATCAGAATGTGAAAGGAGTAGGAGGCTATGTGGGTGAAGACGGTGTACCCCGTTTAAATGTCTTGGATTTACATAAGAAAATTAGAGAAATTCCTAAGCCTGTAATTGCTATGGTAAACGGTTATGCTATAGGAGGCGGTCATGTATTACATGTGGTGTGTGATTTAACTATTGCAAGTGAGAATGCTATCTTTGGTCAGACAGGACCTCAGGTAGGAAGTTTCGACGGTGGTTTTGGATCTTCTTATTTGGCCAGACACGTAGGGCAAAAGAAAGCACGTGAAATTTGGTTTTTATGCGAGCAATATTCTGCCAAGGAAGCGCAAGAAATGGGTATGGTAAATAAGGTTGTTCCGCTTGCAGATTTAGAGACTACTGTATTAGAATGGTGTAGTATTATGCAAAAGCGTAGTCCGTTAGCATTGCGTATGGTTAAACGTTGCTTAAATGCCGAATTAGATGGTCAACATGGACTTATGCAATTAGCTGGTGACGCCACCTTGATGTATTATTTAATGGATGAAGCTCAAGAAGGAAAGCAGGCATTTTTAGACAAAAGAGATCCTGACTTTAAACAGTACCCAAAATTCCCTTAATATAAATTATGCCATTTATTGAAGAAAATGAATTAGCCGCTTTGTATAAAGAAGTTGATAAAGAAAGACAGACTGCAATTTTTTTCAAGATCTTCATCAAAAGAATAAAAAATCACTAACCCGCTTGACCTTTTATAAACGGTGGGGATATCTTTCGTTATCAGCTTTAGTTTTATTAGGACTGATTTTTATTTTTTTCTTTACTTCAAGCAATGCAGAAGTTGATACCCTAAGAACAAAAGTTAAACAGTTACAAATAGAGAACGAATTAGTGGGTAACTCTTTTAGCAACACCAGCGATAAACTAAAGAATATTAGAGTGTATACGGTGCAAATTGCGGCTTCAAAAAAGGATGAGTTGTTATTGTTTTCTGAACATTTTGTAAACTTTAGAGCGCATCCTATGCAAGGGTTTAATGCCTATTCTTTAGGTAATTTTTCAACTCAGGAAGAAGCTAATACCTTTAAAGAAGCCTTAAAGGAAATAGGACTAAAGGATGCTTGGGTTACTTCTTACCTAAATGGTAAAAGAATTATATTAGAAAATGAGTAATTCTAAATTGTCTATTTGGATCACTGCTGCACGATTAAGGACGCTCCCTTTATCTTTGGCCGGAATTATACTTGGCAATGGCATAGCTTATTCTCATGGAGAATTTAGTGTCCAAATTTTTATTCTTTCGCTACTTACTACCATAGCTTTTCAAGTCCTTTCCAATCTGGCAAATGATTATGGAGATGGAATGAAGGGAACTGACAATGAGCAACGCTTGGGTCCCTCTAGAGTACTCCAGCAGGGCTTACTTAGTCCTACTGAAATGAAAAAAGGAATAATTTATGTTTCAATAATCTCTCTAATTTTCACCATTTTATTAATAACGGTCTCTTTTTCTATTAATGATTTACCCATTGCTTTGTTTTTTCTTCTACTGGGAATTGCTGCGATTATTTCCGCAATTAAGTATACTGTAGGTAACTCCGCCTATGGTTATTTTGCTCTAGGAGATCTATTTGTATTTATATTTTTTGGAGGGGTAAGTGTATTAGGCGCTCATTATTTACAATCCCAAAGCATAGATAACTCACTCGTTTTTTTGGCCGTTGCCATTGGTTTATTGAGTACAGCAGTACTTAACTTAAACAATATGCGTGATGTTGATAATGACCGAAATTCTAATAAAATTACCATTCCGATTTTGTTAGGTTCAGTTAGAAGTCGTTATTACCATTCTTTCTTAGTGCTGTTCCCTTTTATAATGGCAGGCTATTACACTTTTGCTAATGAGATTGGTTTTTATGGATATTTGTATCTCATTTTTTTAGTTCCCTTGGGTATTCACTTAAAAAAAGTATGGCTTTGTCAAAACCCTAAATCGCTAGATCCAGAGCTTAAAAAAGTTGCTCTAATAACTTTTTTCTTTTCCATGCTATATGTAGGGGGAATTATTTTATCCCAACTATGAGAGCAAGCTATCAGAGACATTTATTAAAATTTAAAAGACCAAGTGGTACCTCTAGAGGTGTTTTAAGAGAAAAGGAAACTTGGTTAATTAAATTAGAAGATGAGGGTCGCGTAGGGGTAGGAGAATGTGGATTATTAAGAGGCCTAAGTTGTGATGATTTGCCAGATTATGAAGAAAAACTATCTTGGGTTTGTAAGCATATACACCTTGGCTTTATTGAATTATATGACTTACTAGCCAACTATCCTTCTATACAAATGGGATTGGAGTGTGCATTTCTTTCCTTAAATGGGAAGGACCCATTTACATTATTTTCTAATCCCTTTTCGAATGGAGATTCATCGATACCAATAAATGGTTTAATCTGGATGGGTGATGAACAATTTATGATAGATCAGGTTAAAGAGAAAATTGATCAGGGTTTTCGTTGTATAAAAATGAAAGTAGGAGCTATTTCTTTTGACAAGGAAGTAGCTATTTTAAAGGCGATTCGTGCTAATTTTAATGAAAATCAAATTGTTTTAAGGGTAGATGCTAATGGAGCCTTTGGGGAGGACGCTTTTTCTAAACTATCTACATTGGCTGAGTTGTCCATACATTCAATAGAACAACCCATCCCCAAAGGGAACCTATCTAGTATGCGTAAATTATGTGCACAAACTCCTCTTCCTATTGCGCTAGATGAAGAGCTTATTGGTGTAGTTGGACGTCAACAAAAAATTGATTTACTCGATCAGATAAACCCACAATATATTATTTTAAAACCCAGTTTTATTGGCGGACTTACCGGTGCCGAAGAATGGTTTAATTTAGCTAAAGAACGAAATATTAATACTTGGGTAACTAGTGCTTTAGAGAGTAATATTGGATTAAATGCTATAGCACAATGGACTGCTGAACTTGGTTTTGATGGTTTCCAAGGTTTGGGAACGGGGAGTTTATTCACCAATAATTTTTCTTCCCCTTTAGCCATAAAAAATGGTTATCTTTCTATTCATAAAAACACACCATGGATTCCAATAGAGAAAATATTTTCTTAGAAAAATTTAAAGCCAAGAATAAGGCTTTTGGATTTTATTTATTAGGCTCTTTAATAATCATTACCTTTAGTTTTTTTGGTCAATTCCCTATGTTACTTTTTTTGCCTGACGGGGGGTAACGGGGTCTTCAGCATTAGATTTTCTCAATGACTTAGATAGTAATTTATCATTAACCTTACTATTAATTCCTTCACTCACCGCTTTTATTGGATTTTTATTTGTACTGCGATTCATCCATCAACAAACGTTGACAATGGTTACGACTTCACGGAAAAAGATTGATTACCAACGTATTATTTTCGGTTTCACTTTTTGGGCATTACTTAGTTGTCTTGTCTTTTTAATTGATTGGAGGCATTCGCCAGAACGCTTTATGTTTAATTTTGAATGGCAGCCTTTTTTGATAATGGTGTTGATAGGTTCTCTTTTAATTCCATTTCAATCAGCTTTAGAGGAATGGCTTTTTAGGGGATACTTAATGCAAGGTTTTGCGTCAATGACCAAAAGCCGTTTAATTTCTTTGGTATTTACATCCATTATTTTTGGGTCACTGCATATTCTTAATCCAGAAGTAGAAAAATTGGGTTATGGCCTTATGGCTTACTATATAGGAACCGGGTTATTTTTTGGAATCATTTCCTTAATGGATGAGGGGATTGAATTAGCGATAGGCTTTCATGTAGCCAATAACTTAATTACTGCAATATTGGTGACTGCTGATTGGACTGCTTTTCAAACCGCTTCCTTATTTAAGGATGTTTCTGAACCAGAGTTAATTCCAGATCTCATTTTATTTTTAGGAATTATTTATCCCTTAACCTTAATTTTTTTAGCCAAAAAATACCAATGGGGAAATTGGAAATATAAGTTAACCGCAAAAATAAATGAATAGTAAACCTACCTACAAGAACGTTCATAATCGATTTTTACTCAATGGTAATCACTATCGATTCACTGATTTATTTGAAGTTGCTTATTCTTTTTTAAAAGAGGGGGATCCTCACGAACAAGCCATTGGAGATTTTTTAATGGATTGGATTCGTCCCAACGAATACATCACATTAAAGACTTCTGGTTCTACAGGTACACCAAAAAACATTCGTTACCACAAGCAATCGATGGTAAATTCTGCTCTAGCCACAGGAGATCATTTTGGTGTTAAAATAGGCGATAAAGCACTTCATTGTCTTAATGCAGATTTTATCGCTGGTAAAATGATGCTGGTTCGTGCTATGATTTTAGGTTTAGAAATTGATTTAGTACCTCCTCAAGGCGATGTGCTTAGTTATTCTACAACTCGCTATGATTTTGCTGCCATGGTACCTTTACAAGTAGAAAATTCTTTTACTTCTCTAAGTCGTGTTAAAACATTACTGATAGGAGGGTCTCCTTCATCTAAGCAACTAAAAGATCGTTTAAAAAGCACCCAAACTGATTGCTATGAGACTTATGGAATGACAGAAACATTGACACATATTGCTTCTCGTAAAATCAACGGAAAACATGATTATTTCACCCCTCTTCCCGGGGTTTGCTTGTCAAAAGACGAACGTCAATGTTTGGTTATTTCTGTGCCTTATCTCACAGATGAACATATTGTGACCAATGATGTAGTTGATATAGACGAACAGCATAATTTTTACCTCAAAGGGCGTATTGATAATGTGATAAATACTGGAGGAATAAAAGTAGTTCCAGAGGAAATAGAAGCCAAGCTTTCTGCTATAATCGATCAACCGTTTTTCATTGGTTCTAAAAAAGATGACCAATTAGGTTTAATGGTAATATTAGTCATAGAAGGATCTTTCCATTCAAATCAAGTTTTGAAAAGGATAGACGAACTTGGTCTTAATACTTACACTATCCCCAAAGAAGTTCATTACATTCAACATTTTACAAGAACACCTAACGGTAAAATAATGCGAAAAGAAACCTTGAAGCGCTTAGACCTGTAATACGCCCATATTAAATCGTTCTTCGATAGGTGAGTGGTTAGCGGCTTCTATGCCGATACTTATCCATTTTCTTGTTTCACTAGGCTTGATTATTGCATCTGTCCATAATCTCGCTGCAGCATAGGTAGATTTTGTCTGTTTGTCGTAACTATCTTTAATTTGTTGGAATAATTTTTCTTGTTCCTCTTGGGTGATTTTTTCTCCCTTCTTTTTTAAGGCACTTGCTTCAATTTGCGACAATACTTTTGCAGCTTGTGTTCCGCCCATAACGGCCATTTCGGCGGTTGGCCAAGAGACAATCAGTCTAGGGTCAAAGGCTTTTCCACACATGGCATAATTCCCTGCGCCATAGGAGTTACCAATGATTACAGTAAATTTAGGTACCACAGAATTCGCTAATGCATTAACCATTTTAGCTCCATCTTTAATAATACCTCCTTGTTCTGCTTTACTACCTACCATAAATCCAGTTACGTCTTGTAAAAACACAAGTGGAATTTTCTTTTGGTTACAATTGGCGATAAATCTAGTGGCCTTATCAGCAGAGTCACTGTATATTACCCCGCCAAGTTGCATCTCTCCCTGCTTAGATTTAACTACTTTTCTCTGATTTGCAATAATTCCAACTGCCCATCCGTCGATTCTGGCATAAGCAGTGATAAGGGTTTTTCCATACCCTGCTTTATATTCATCGTATTTACCTTCATCTACTAATTGTTCAATGATAGGATAACTGTCATAGGGTGTTTTTCTATCCGCGGGTAAAAGACCAAAGAGGTCATAATTAGATTTTAGGGGAGGTTTGTTTTTTCGATTAAAACCCGCACTTTCTGGTTCTGCAAGCTTATCAATTAATGAACGTATTTTGTCAATCGCCGCTTGATCATTGGGTACTTTATAATCGATTACTCCGCTTACTTCTGTTTGTGTGGTCGCCCCGCCTAAAGACTCATTATCTATATCCTCTCCAATGGCTGCTTTTACTAAGTAACTCCCTGCTAAAAAAATACTTCCCGTACCTTCAACAATAATAGA
This sequence comes from Flavobacteriaceae bacterium, assembly GCA_038143595.1. Lineage (GTDB taxonomy): Bacteria > Bacteroidota > Bacteroidia > Flavobacteriales > Flavobacteriaceae > Arcticimaribacter. Next base: position 490,430 of record JAYQME010000001.1, read on the forward strand.
TTCATCTGACATGATAGGTAGGTAAGCACCTCCAGCCACACAACTTCCCATAACCGCTGCAATTTGAACGATACCTTGGCTACTCATTTTAGCATTATTTCTAAAAATTCTACCAAAGTGTTCTTTATCAGGGAAAATTTCATCTTGCATGGGTAAAAAGACTCCGGCCGAATCTACTAAATAGATGATGGGCAGTTTGTTCTCCATGGCCACTTCTTGTGCACGAAGGTTTTTTTTACCCGCCATAGGAAACCAAGCTCCTGCCTTGACAGAGGGGTCATTGGCGACAATAACACAAAGTCTTTTTTGTATATAGCCCAAAACCACTATAACACCAGCAGCAGCGGCGCCACCATATTCTTCATACATCTCATAGGCTGCAAAAGCACCTAACTCTAATATGTCGGATTTTGGGTCTACCAACGCTTCTACACGCTCTCTAGCGGTCATTTTGCCCTGGTCTTTTATTTTTTTGAGTTGATTTTTACCTCCTCCTTGTTTAATTATGGCCAGTTGTCGTTCAATATTACTCCATTGAAGTTTATTGAAATCTTCATTTTTATTGAAGTTTAAATCCATCGCACAATTTTTTATAAAAATAAGAAAGATTCATCCAGTATCTAATCATATTTTAAAAAGAAAATAACTCAAACACATAAAAAATAAAAACACGATATTTGTGATGGAAGAAATCAAATTATGAGTTTAAACAAAAATAAAATCTTTAGGATTGCAGCCTTGATTATATTCCTTTTAGGAACTGCTTTGATTCTATTAGGTTTTTTAAAGTACAGAGAATATGCCATTGGATTCACCGTTGTAGGAGTTGGTTTTTACGCTGTTTCATGGGCATTTAACGCATTAAAAGGAAGGATTTAATTATGTCTGATGATAAAAAAGTAATTTTTTCAATGGCAGGAGTCACAAAGACTTACCCAGGAGACCAACAAGCTGTTTTAAAAAATATCTATTTAAGTTTTTTTTATGGGGCCAAAATTGGCATTTTGGGACTTAACGGTTCTGGTAAATCCACTTTATTAAAAATCATTGCTGGATTAGAAAAGAATTTTCAGGGCGATGTTGTTTTTTCACAAGACTATTCTGTAGGTTATTTGGCACAGGAGCCAGAGATGGATAACGATAAAACCGTTTTAGAGGTTGTTAAAGAAGGGGTCGCAAAAACAGTGGCAATTTTAGATGAATACAATCAAATAAACGATCAATTTGGTTTACCAGAAGTCTATGAAAATGCTGATAAAATGCAGCAGTTGATGGATCGACAAGCACAATTACAAGATGAGATTGATGCGGTAAATGCTTGGGAACTAGAAACGCAATTAGAAATTGCTATGGATGCTTTGAGAACCCCGCCCAGCGATCAGAAAATAGGTGTTCTGTCTGGGGGGGAAAGGAGACGAGTTGCTTTATGCCGTTTGTTGTTACAACAGCCAGATATTCTACTTTTAGATGAACCAACCAACCACTTGGATGCAGAATCTGTACATTGGTTAGAGCACCATTTGGCCCAATATAAAGGAACCGTTATTGCAGTTACTCACGATAGGTATTTTTTAGATAATGTGGCTGGATGGATTTTAGAGTTAGATCGTGGAGAGGGGATACCGTGGAAAGGGAATTATTCTTCTTGGTTAGATCAAAAATCAAAAAGATTAGCTCAGGAACAAAAACAAGCATCTAAACGCCAAAAAACCCTTGAGCGAGAGTTGGAGTGGGTGAAAATGGCTCCTAAAGTCAGACAAACAAAACAAAAAGCACGTTTATCTAATTACGATAAACTAATGAGCCAAGACCAGGCGCAGGTCCAAGAAAAGTTAGAAATATTTATTCCTAATGGACCCCGTTTAGGAACCAATGTGATAGAAGCTAACGGAGTGGCTAAAGCCTTTGGAGATAAGTTATTATATGACAACTTAAATTTTGTTTTACCACAAGCGGGTATTGTTGGTGTGATTGGACCTAATGGGGCTGGTAAATCAACCATATTTAAAATGATTATGGGACAAGAAGTGCCCGACGGTGGAACTTTTAATGTGGGAGAGACCGTAAAATTAGCTTATGTAGATCAAACCCATTCTAATATAAATCCAGATCATTCTATTTGGCAGAATTTCTCAGATGAACAAGAATTGATTATGTTGGGGGGTAAACAAGTTAATTCCCGTGCATTTTTAAGTCGTTTTAATTTCTCTGGCAGTGAACAGAACAAAAAAGTGAGTACTTTATCTGGTGGACAACGTAACCGACTTCACCTAGCAATGACTTTAAAGGAGGAAGGGAATGTCTTACTACTAGATGAACCAACGAATGATTTAGATGTAAATACCCTAAGAGCATTAGAAGAAGGACTAGAGAATTTTGCGGGCTGTGCCGTAGTAATCTCACACGACCGTTGGTTTTTAGACAGAATATGTACTCATATTTTAGCATTCGAGGGCGATTCTCAGGTATACTTTTTTGAAGGCTCCTACTCTGATTATGAAGAAAATAAAAAGAAGAGGTTGGGAGGGGATATTGTTCCTAAGCGAATTCAGTACAAGAAACTCACTCGTAACTAAATTAATAAAGCATGTCTTTTTCTGATTTGTGGTCTACTGTATATTACGATAATAGTTTAAAGTCCATCGCCTTATTTGTGATCATTTGCTTTTCGGGGCTTACACTAAAACGATTAATTAGCAATTACTTGGGTAGTTTACTATTTAGGTTGTTGGGTAGCTCTGCACTCGAAATTGGAAGATCCGCATTCGATGATCGATTAAAAAGTCCTTTGAATAAATTGATTCTGGTTCTTACGCTCTTTTTAGCGGCGCAACAACTTCAATTTCCAAGTGTTTGGAATCTTGCGGGTGTTGAAGAATTTGGCGTTCGTTTTTTTATTGCTAAAAGTTTTGCGCTTGTATATGCCTATATAATTTTTTGGTTGCTACTGCGATTGGTTGATTTTATCGGTGAAATTATGATAAGACGTGCAGCAAAAACTGACAATAGAATGGACGATCAAATCGTTCCTTTTGCTATTGAAGTAATTAAGGTGGTTATTATCATCCTAGGTTCATTAACTATTCTTAGTAGCGTTTTTGATGTGAATATTACTGCTTTAGCCACAGGTTTAGGAATTGGGGGTATCGCTATAGCAATGGCCTCTAAAGAAAGTTTAGAGAACCTGTTGGGCTCTTTCACGATCTTCTTAGATAAACCTTTCACTTATGGGGATATCGTTTCCGTAGGAGGTTATACAGGTACTGTAGAAAAAGTAGGTTTTAGAAGCACAAGAATTAGAACATTTGATAAAAGTATTGTCACGGTTCCCAATAAGAATATGGTTAATGCCGAGTTAGACAATCTTGGTATGCGTAAAGTTAGAAGGGTAAAGTTTAATATTGGATTAACCTATGGTACTTCTGTAGAAAAAATTAAGCAAATAGTAATTGAGGTAGAGGAGATGATTAATCATCATGTAAATACAACAGCTGATGAAGCCCGTGTCCGATTCCAAGAATTTGGAGGTAGTTCTTTAGATATTTTAGTCGTTTACTTTGTAGATAGTCCAGATTGGGAACGTCTTATTGATACAAGACAAGAAATCAATTTTAATATTATAGAGATCGTGCATAAGCATGGAAGTGACTTTGCTTTCCCTACTACATCGGTTTATTTAGAAAAATAATTTTAGTACCTTTTATTCATAAACAATCGATAAGCGTTTATGGAAAAAAGAGTATGTGTTATAGGGGCAGGTCCGTCTGGGATTTCTGCCATTAAAAATTTACGTGATAAGGGTTTATCCGTGGTTGCCTATGATTATAACCACGACGTAGGAGGGAATTGGATATACAATGATAAAGAAAGTCATTCTAGTGTTTTTGAAACAACCCATATAATTAGTTCAAAATCCCTTTCTCAATATGAAGATTTTGCATTTGATACAGGTGTTGCCGATTACCCTTCTCATGAAGAACTGAGAAATTATTTTCAGTCTTATGCCAAAGAATTTGATTTATACCCTTTTATAAGATTTAATACCCTGGTTAAATCTTGTATACGTAACAAGGATCATCTATGGGAAGTAACCGCCGTAACCGATGGAGAAGAATCCATTGAGCAATTTACTGATTTAGTGGTTTGTAATGGTCATCATTGGCAACCCAAATACCCAAATTACCCAGGGGAATTTTCTGGAGAATTTTTGCATTCCCACTTATTTAAAAAAGCGTATCCCTTTAGAGATAAACGTGTGCTAGTAATTGGAGGGGGGAATTCTGCCTGTGACGTGGCAGTGGAAACTAGTCGCATAAGTAAAAAAACGGTTATAAGTTGGCGTAGGGGCTATCGCATTTTACCCAAGTTTATAATGGGTAAACCGGCAGATGTTTTTGCTTCTTCGATGACATTTCTACCGATTTGGTTAAGGAATTTTTTAGCTGGAATAATGGTTAAAATAGCTACGGGTCCAAACAGCTGGTACGGTTTACCTAAAGTTAATCATAAGTTTGGAGCAACCCATCCCACAGTGAATAGCGAGTTGCTATATATGATAAGACACGGAAAGGTTAAACCTAAGCCTGATATTGAAAAATTTGAGGGTTCAACGGTTCATTTTAAAGACGGTACCAAAGAAGATTTTGATACCGTGATTGCCTGCACTGGTTTTATATTATCACACCCATTTTTTAAAAAAGATTTTCTTGATTATAGCACAGGTCCTGTGCCTTTATATCTAAAAATGTTTCACCCAAAAATGAGTAATCTGTTTTTTATTGGAATGTTTCAGCCTTTAGGTTGTATATGGCCAGGGGCAGAGCAGCAGAGTAAATTAGCGGCTGCTGCGATTTGCGGTGAATGGCAGCGTCCAAAAAATATTAAGCAGTTGTGTGAGAAAGAAGTGACTAACCCACATATGAGACAGCTCGCCACTACTCGTCATACCATTACAGTTGATTTTCATAAGTTTTTGCGTCAAATTAAAGCTGAAATTCGAAAAGCTAATTCAATAAAAAAGTAGCTTAATGTTTAAAAACACATTTTTAAGAGTCATCATTTACTTTTTAGTAGCCGTTTTATTAACGGGGAAATATATTATCTCTCCAGATAAATCTTTAGCAGAATTAGCCCCAAAGTATGCGGCAACTCCTTCTAAATTTATGTCGTTAAATGGAATGAATATTCATTACCGTGACCAGGGGGAAGGTGCAGTCATTGTGCTTATTCATGGGACAGGTGCATCGTTACATACTTGGGAAGACTGGACACAAGATCTAATTAGAGATTATCGAGTAATCCGTTTAGATCTTCCGGCTTATGGCCTTACAGGGCAAGATCCTCAAAAGCGTTACAGTGCAAAAGATTATGTTGATTTATTAGATGCCTTTTTAACGGAATTAAATGTCGACAAATTTAATTTGGCTGGAAACTCCCTCGGCGGATTAGTTTCGTGGCTCTATGCGAGCTATCACCCAGATAAAATAGAGAAATTGGTCTTATTAAACCCTAGCGGTTTTCCTTTTAAAGAGACCCCTATGGTTATTAAACTAGCCAAAACCCCTATTATTAATAATTTTATTCGGTATGTGACTCCACGAAGTTTTATTGAAAAAAATATTAGAGAAGTCTATTACGATGAGACTTTGATAAAGGAAGCCACGATTGATCGTTACCACGATTTAACTCAATATTCAGGTAATCGTGAGGCGTTTATTGATCGCGCGTATATTGAAAGAGAAGATTACACGAAGCGTTTGGGCTTAGTTAAATCCACTACATTAATCCTATGGGGAGAAAATGATGAATGGATACCTGTCAGTGACGCGTTAAAATTTGAGTCAGCTCTACCCAATGCATCGGTCATTATTATGCCGAAAACGGGACATGTCCCTATGGAAGAAAAACCTAAAGAAAGTGTATCTATTGTAAAGGACTTTTTAAATCCCTAAAGAACCAATTCCATTTTTATATCTGATCTAGAATAGCGGGTCTTTTTCTCTAAGGGAACTTCTATAAATCCATATTTACGATAAATATGGATAGAATTTTCTAAGACGGTATTGGAATACAATAGGATTTTTTCCCATGATTGTTCTTTTGCAAATTCTATGGCATACTGCATCATTTTATTCCCGATTCCTTTACCTCTTAAACCGGGTGAGACAGCCATCTTGGTAAATTCATACACCCCATTTCCTTTTTTGATGTAGGCAAAAGTACCCACAATCACCTCCTCCAGGGTTGCCATAAAAATAAAACCACCTTGGTCTATAATTTCTGTTTGTGGATGGCTCAGCACAAGCTCATCAATCGCTTCTACAACAAAAAAAGGTTTCTAGCCATTCTATATTAAGGCTTTTAAATTTTGCAGCATCTAGCGCGTTAAAACTTCTAATATTTAGCTTAGTCATTACCTATCATATCCTCCGGTTTAACCCACTGATCAAATTCTTCTGAGGTAAGATATTCTAGTGAAAGTGCTGCTTCTTTTAAAGTGGTTCCTTCTTCATGCGCTTTATTGGCAATTTCGGCTGCTTTATAATAACCGATTTTAGTGTTTAAAGCTGTTACAAGCATTAGGGAGTTAGAAACCAATTCATCGATTCTTTTATGATTGGGCACTATACCTTGTACACAATTAACGGTGAAACTAACACAAGCATCTCCAATAAGTCTTGCTGATTGTAAGATATTGGCAGCCATCATAGGCTTAAATACATTTAGCTCATAATGACCTTGGGTTCCCCCCACGCTAATGGCTACATCATTTCCCATTACCTGTGAGCAAACCATAGTAAGCGCCTCGCATTGTGTTGGGTTTACTTTCCCGGGCATTATTGAACTCCCTGGCTCATTAGCAGGGATAATTATTTCACCAATACCTGATCTAGGACCCGAAGCCATTAAACGAATATCGTTAGCTATTTTGTTTAAAGACACAGCAAGTTGCTTAAGTGCCCCATGAGTTTCTACGATCGCATCATGTGCCGCAAGGGCCTCAAATTTGTTATGGGCAGTAATAAAGGGTAACCCAGTAAATTCTGCAATATACTCTGCCACACGTTTTGAATAGCCTTTAGGCGTATTAATTCCTGTCCCCACTGCAGTTCCTCCAAGAGCAACTTCCGACAAGTGTGAAAGGGTAAAATTTAAAGCGGCAATTCCGTGATCTAATTGGGATACGTAGCCAGAAAATTCTTGCCCAAGGGTGAGGGGAGTGGCATCCATTAAATGCGTTCTCCCTATTTTAACAACAGATTTAAACTCTTCTGCTTTTTTGGCCAACACGTCCCTAAGTTGTTGTACACCTGGAAGGGTTACTTCAACTACTTTTTTATAGGCTGCAATATGCATACCTGTAGGAAAAGTATCATTCGAAGATTGAGATTTGTTCACGTCATCATTTGGAGCTAAGGTTTTGTCTCCTTCGCCCAATGTATTTCCTGCCAATACGTGTGCTCTGTTCGCAATAACCTCATTTACATTCATATTACTTTGAGTACCCGAACCTGATTGCCAAATGACCAAAGGAAATTGATCATCTAGTTTTCCTGCCAAAATTTCGTCACAGACTTCAGCAATCAAATCACGCTTATTTATGGGTAAAACACCTAACTCATGATTTGTAAATGCTGCTGCTTTCTTTAGATATGCAAAACCATGGACAATTTCTATGGGCATAGAGGCCGCATTACCTATTTTAAAGTTTGACCGAGATCTTTCGGTTTGAGCGCCCCAATAGACCTCTTTAGGTACCTTTACTTCTCCTAGTGTGTCTTTTTCTACACGATAATCCATAATTAAAATTTTAAACAAAAATAAGAAAAATGATGCGCAGATCTACTGTGAATAGCATTGTGAATAAAAAAAGAATTCTCATTGTGAAAACCATATAAATAAATTAGTTTTGTAATAAATTATAGAACATGTTTGAATTTGACCAATATTTAGGATTTCTATCTTTTCTAACCATATTAACCATAGGATTTTGGTTAATGATTTTTTTATTAACCTTTGTTATACCTTACTGGTTAACGGGTTCATTAATCGAATGGTTTCAGGAGCGTAAAGAAGGTAGAAAAGAAGTTCCAAAAAGAAAATAGTATAAAAAAAAAACACCGCTTTATGCGGTGTTTTTTTTTATCCTTATTTCTTAAAAGTCGAATTCTCCATCGTTTCCTTCTGAAGAACCTCTCTCCATAGATCGACGTCTTTTATTCTTATTTTCATTAATTCTATAGGTAAAAGTAAAAATATAAGTAGGCTGTCGCCATTGGAATTCTGTATAATTTATAAAACTATCCGTTTCGGTTGTGCTTTTTCTACGGCTAGAATTGAATATATCACTAACTCTGAATGAGATTGTGCCTTTTTTATCAAAAAGATTTTTATTCAAAGCACCAGACATTGAGAATATTCCCTGTGTTTTGGTAATCGCTGTTTCACGAGGACCACGATAAAAGGCTCTAAGCTGTGTATTAATTCCAAACGGAAGGGGGAAACTTGCATTTATTCTAGCGAACCAACTTATGATTTCTGCATCAAGAACTTGGTCTTCATAGGTACCGATCGTCTCAGAGTTAAAAATGTTAAAATTACCACTAATTCTCACGGCTCTTTTTGGGGAATAGGTGAGGGTAAACTCTGTTCCTGTTCGGTTATTTTCTGCAAGATTAATAGACATTGATCGTAGTGCCCTTACGCTAATAGGAGGATCTACACTAATCGGAACAAAAATATCGGTTTGTTGTGTGACACGACTGATCACTTGGGTGGCTTTGGTATAATATACAGAACCGTTAAACGTAAAATTATCCCAACGCTTTAAATACCCAAAATCAAAAGAATTGGAATAGGAGGGGTCTAAATCTGGATTTCCCTGACGAAAAAAGGTGAGACTAGTAAGTGACTGAAATGGATTTAATGCCCACCCTCTGGGTCGTCTTATTCTTCGACTATACCCTAAGGTTATGTTTTCCATTTCGTTAAATTCATAAGAAAAATTTAGGGTAGGAAACCAATCTGTATATTTTTTTTCATTGTATTGATTGGTTGTACGCTGATCTATTTTAATGTGGGTATTTTCCATTCTTAACCCAGCTAAATAAGAAAATCGATTAATTTTTTTTTCCATACTGAGTATAGAGTGCATGAACATTTTGTTCAAATCCTAAAAAGTTAGTTAGGTTAGTATTGATTTGATCTCCTTCATTAGTTATATCAATAACCTGATAATCGGTTTCTTGTAAACTAAAGTTTCCTCTATAACCCGCTTCGAATTGAGTATTTTCATCAATAGGATTCACATAATCTACCTGTAGTAATGTTCTGTTTTGTGATTCGGCAGTGGAAGACTTTTGGTCGTCTGTATTGGTGTTCTCGGCAATGTCACTCTCGTCTTCGTTACTCTTCTCGGTCTGAAATTCAATGATTAATTCATGCCCTTTATCATTAAATTTCTTGGTAAAGTTGGCTGTAAATTGCTGTGAGTTATCTTCTTCCTCTTCATCTTGATAACGACCAATGGTTTCTAGAATATTTCCACTAGCATCTAAATCCTGAATGATTGTGGTGTTATCACTTGTATTATCGGATTGTCTTATAAATCCGCTTAAAGTTAAAGAGGTATTTTCATCAAAAAAATATTCTGCACCTAGGTTAATAAATGCACGTATTCTATTTCTATCGTAATCTCTATTTTCATTGGTGAAGATACTAGGAAGATCTCCGTTATAATCCTCTTTATTGAAAACCCCACCACCCAGTGATTTAGAATCATTGAATGAAGTGGTTGTAAAAATATTTAACTTTTCCGTTCTCCAATTCAAGGAAGCTGATCCCCCATAAGTTTTGGGTATACCTGCGTTGGCAATAAAAGAGGCATTGAAACCTGCAAGTTCTTGTCGCTTTAGAATAATATTTAAAATACCTGCAGTTCCTGAAGCTTCGTAACGGGCAGAAGGAGAAGTAATAACCTCCACTCTTTCAATTGATTCAGCTGGCAATTGACGTAAACCTTCTGGACCAGAAAGACCCACTAGACCCGAAGGTTTTCCATTGATTAAGATTCTGACATTGTCATTTCCTCTAAGTGATATATTGCCTTCTACATCCACAGCAACTGAAGGGATGTTATCCATTACGTCGGAAACACTTCCCCCTCTAACTGTGATATCTTTTCCTACATTGTACACACGTTTGTCCAACCTGATTTCAACTTCTGTTCTTTCTGCCACCAATTCAATTTCATCTAAGGAATCTACAGCGATCGATAATTCTATTGTTCCCAAATCTAGGGCACTTCTTATCACGATATTATTTTGAATGTTTGGTTCAAAAGAAATGTATTCACTTGTGATAGTGTATTTCCCAGGTAATACTTCGAACTTAAAATTTCCTTCAGCATCTGTAATCCCACCTTGAAGGCGCTCTGGAAATCGTGGGTTTTTTAAAGTAATTGTAGCATACTCAAGCGGTTGTTTTGTTTCTTGGTCTAAGATTTTTCCACTAAGAATTACCTTTTGGAAATTTTGTGGTTTTTGGGCATAAACAACTATTCCTATAAGTAAGGATAAGCTATATAAAACAGTCTTTTTCATAAATATTATAAATACTTCCTATTAGACTTAGAAAGACCTAAAAAGTTTCATTTAAAATGAATTATTTTAAGATTTTTTTTATTTGCTCCAAAGGGCGAGCAACTACGGCCTTTTTACCATTAGAAATTATAGGGCGCTCAATAAGTTTAGGATGGTCACTTAGTGCCTGAATAACTTGCTCTTGGGTCAAGCTTTTTCCTTTGAAATCATCTTTCCAAACCCCCTCATTTTTTCTAACTAATTCTTCCGCCGAATAATCTAATAAGTTTAAAAGGTCCTTTATTTTCTCAGTAGATAATGGCTCTTTTAGGTATTCAATTATTTCAAAGGAATGATTGTTTTCTTCCAAATACTTTAAAGCTTCTCTAGATTTTCTACAACGGGTATTATGATAGATGGTAAGTTTCATAAATAAAAGGTTTATACGATAGCTATTTTTTTTAGTTCTTCATTCAGCTGTTTAGCAGACTTGAAGAGAATGATGTTAAATCCTAAATTTTCTGCCGCTTTAATATTTCTCTGATTGTCATCTATAAATACAGTTTCTTCTGCTAGAATATGATATCTTCTAAGAAGCGTAAGGTAAATGTCATTAAATGGCTTTATAGTTTTTTCTTCACCCGAAACAACAATCCCATCAAAACTTTGTAAAAAATTAAATTTTTGTTGTGCGATCGGAAAAGTTTCAGCGCTCCAGTTGGTTAAAGCAAAGACTGATAAATGAGGATTAGAAATACATTGGTGCAAAATATCAACAACACCAGGAATGGGATTTCCTAACATCTCCTCCCAGCGGCCATAGAACATTCTAATTTTATCTTCATACTGGGGAAAACGTTCTACAAGTTCTTCTGTAGCAAGTTGTAATGGATATCCAGCATCTTGGTTTTCATTCCAATCTACCGTACAAACTTCTGAATAGAATTGATTTAGTTCTTCTTCTGTCTTAAACTCATCTTTATATAAATAATCAGGATTCCAATCAGTTAGCACCCCACCCAAGTCAAAAACTACATTTTTTAGTTTATTCATAATTGATCTGATCTAGCGTCCTTTTGTCCCATAAACATTAGATAAGCTTTTAAAAAGGCATCCAAATTCCCATTTAATACGCCATCTACATCGCTGGTTTCTTTTTGTGTTCTTACATCTTTAACCAGTTTATAGGGCTGCATTACGTAGTTCCTAATTTGAGATCCCCATTCAATTTTCTTTTTAGATGCTTCAATTTCATCCCTTGCGGCCATTTTCTTTTGTAATTCAATCTCATATAATTGAGATTTTAATAACTGCATGGCTTTGTTTTTGTTTTCTAGTTGAGAACGTGTTTCAGAGTTTTCAATGATAATTCCAGAAGATGCATGACGTAATCTAACGGCTGTTTCAATTTTGTTTACACTTTGACCTCCGGCTCCACTAGATCGCATGGTTTCCCAAGAAATATCTGAGGGGTTTATAATAATTTCGATACTGTCATCCACTAGAGGGTAAACATAGACAGAGACAAATGAAGTGTGTCTTTTTGCATTGCTATCAAAAGGAGATATACGTACCAATCGATGTACCCCATTTTCACCTTTTAGCCAACCAAACGAATAGTCTCCATCAATTTCTATGGTGACTGTTTTTACTCCTGCAACGTCCCCTGCTTGGTGATTGAGTTCTTTAACTTTGAATCCCTTTTTTTCTGCCCACATAAGGTACATACGCATTAGCATTTCAGCCCAATCACAACTTTCGGTACCTCCAGCACCTGCCGTAATTTGAAGGACTGCGCTAAGGGAATCCCCTCTTCAGAGAGCATGTTTCTGAATTCAATTTCTTCAAATAAATCAAGTAACTTATTGTGGTTGGAAGCTAATTCCGCCTCTTCAATTTCTCCAGCCTTATAAAACTCTAGTAAGACCTCTAAATCTTCGGTTAACTGTTGTGCTTCATTATAATCAGACACCCATTTTTTTAGGCTTCTGAGTTGTTTCATATGCGCTTCAGCTTTTTTGGGATCATTCCAAAAACTAGGGTCTAGCGTAACTTCCTCTTCATTTCTAATTTGAATTTCTTTGGCATCAATGTCAAAGATACCTCCTTAACGCACCAAGGCGATCAAAAAGACCTTTTAAAAGATCAGATGTAAGCATATGATTTTTTTTGTAAAAATAGAATTAAACTTTGCTTTATTCTTTTTCCTAGAAATATTTTTTTTAGATTGAGCTAACTATTTTGATCAACAACCACTTATTATGAAAACAAACATATGGATAGTCCTTTTTTTTGGATCAATACTTCACTTTAGTTATGCCCAAAACGCTAAAGAAGACAGATTAACCTCTGAAGGAAAATTAAAAATAAACAAACAATTCGGTTTTTTTGATTTTAGTTATGAACCAGAGACAGGTAAGGTTTTTCTTTATGTGGACAGGTCTAATCATCTAGAAAAAGAGTTTTTGTATATCAATAGCCTTAGTTCGGGTATAGGAAGCAACGATATAGGTTTGGACCGGGGACAGTTAGGTAGTGAAAGGCTTGTATATTTTAAGAAGATGGGAAATAAGCTAATGCTTATTCAACCCAATCTGGATTACAGGAGTAGTTCTAAAAACCTTCTGGAACAAAAATCTATTGAACAAGCGTTTGCAAAATCTGTACTCCATGGTTTTCCAATCCAAAAAACAACATCCTCCCATTATGTAGTTGATATGACCCCTTTTTTATTAAAGGATACACACAGTGTCGCACAACGCTTAAAATCAACTAAGCAGGGTGTTTATAAAATTGATATTGGTAGGTCTGCAATTGCTTTAGATCGCACAAAGAATTTCCCAAAAAACACTGAATTTGATGTGATGTTAACTTTTGCAGGTAACCCATCGGGGAGGTGGATTAGGTCAGTAACCCCATCTCCAAATAGCGTAACTGTCCATCAACATCATTCTTTTGTTGCACTACCAGAAGAGCCATTTCAACCTAGGAAATTTGATCCAAGATCTGGTGCAATTCCATTTAGTTATAATGATTATTCGACTCCAGTTAACGAATCTACGAAGAAAATCTACGCATTAAGGCATCGCTTGGAAAAGAAAGATCCTACTTCTACTTTAAGTGAAGCGGTAACGCCTATTGTTTATTATTTAGATAATGGAACTCCTGAACCTGTAAGATCCGCTTTACTAGAAGGGGGAAAATGGTGGAATCAGGCCTTTGAATCCATAGGTTATAAAGATGCTTTTCAAGTTAAAATTTTACCCGATGATGCAGACCCTATGGATATTCGGTATAATGTCATTCAATGGGTGCATAGATCAACAAGGGGTGGAGTTATGGTGCAAGTGTAGTTGATCCTCGAAGTGGTGAAATTTTAAAGGGACATGTAAGTCTTGGAAGTCTTCGAATTCGGCAAGATTTTATGATTGCCCAAGCTTTAACCGATGATCCTTATAAAGCTGATCATTTAGATGATTCCCCTATGCTTAACTTAGCTATCGCTAGAATACGACAACTCTCTGCACATGAAATAGGGCATACTTTGGGTTTTGCCCATAATTTTGCAGCAAGTGTTAAAAACAGGGCCTCTGTAATGGATTATCCCCATCCAACGTTAGGTTTAAGCAATGGGCAGATTACTTATGACAATGCCTATGATACTGGAATAGGGGAATGGGATAAAGTTTCAGTAGCCTACAGTTATGCTGATTTTCCAGAAGGTGTTGATGAAGAAGAAGCACTTAACAAGATAATTACCAATAGCATTGAAGCAGGACATCAGTTTATTTCAGATCAAGATGCACGACCCATTGGAGGGGCTCATCCTTCTGCACATTTATGGGATAACGGAAGTTCTGCTATCGAAGAATTTAACCATCTTATTCAAGTAAGAAAAGTAGCGATGAATAACTTTTCCAAAGATCAGCTTAAAAAAGGTGAGCCACTCTCTGTTCTACGCGATCGTTTAGTACCTCTATATTTTCTTCATCGATACCAATTAGAGGCACTTGTTAAATTAGTTGGAGGCCAATTATATGACTATGGAGTAAAAGGTAGTCCCAGTCAGGCTGTAGAAGCGGTATCCTCAAAAGATCAAAATGCAGCACTAGAGATGCTCATACATGCTTTATCTGACGAAGTTTTGTCTATGCCCCCACATCTATTAAAATTAATTCCTCCACATGCGTATGGATATGGTGCATCTCGAGAGAGTTTTAGAACCCAAACGGGAGTTACTTTCGATCCTATGGCAGCTGCCCATACTTTAAGCGATGCTGTCGTTAGGATGATATTAAACCCTCAAAGAGCTTCACGTTTATATCAACAACATGTTTATGATCCTAGGCAACTAGGCTTATCCCAAACGATAAAAGCTCTAATTAATGCTAGTTTTAAATTAAAGACGAAGGATCCAGAGGCTAGTGCATTGCAGTCTATTGTTCGTGGTAATGTATTACAGCACTTAATGTATTTGGGGAGTAATCCAAAAGTTTCTACGGCCATCCATGCCATTGTTTATGAAGAATTGGTTGCTTTGAAAACTTTTTTGGCTAATACAAAATCTGTAGCTTCAAGCGCTTATTACATTCATCAGATTGAAAATTATTTTAGTAACCCTCAAGAACTAAAACCACTTACAATTCCAGAATTACCCGATGGTTCACCAATTGGGACAACTTTATCTTGTGCTGTTTTATGGAAGTAAATTTAATAAGTGATACCGTTACACGTCCTTCCGAGGCAATGCTTGCTCATATGTTAAATGCGGAGGTTGGTGACGATGTTTTTAAAGAAGATCCAAGTGTAAACGCTTTAGAAGAAAAAGTAGCTCGTTTATTTGGTAAAGAAGCTGCGTTATTTTTTCCTTCAGGAACAATGGCAAATCAAACGGCGATAAAAATACACACACAGCCTGGGGAACAGGTCATCTGTGACCACTATGCCCATATTTTTAATTACGAAGGTGGGGGAGCGAGTTTTAATAGTGGTGTTTCTTGTGCTTTGATAGAAGGGGATAGAGGCAGAATAACCGCCGATCAAATTAAAAATAAAATTAACCCTGCAGATTTTTATCATTCTCCAAAAACAGCTTTGGTAGTATTAGAAAATACCACAAATAAAGGAGGAGGAGCATGTTATGAAATTAATGAAATTGAAAAAATTGCAGCGCTATGTAAAAAGGAACAATTGCCTTTGCATTTGGATGGTGCTCGCTTATGGAATGCCATGGTCTCAACGTCTACTTCTCCTTTAGATTATGGTGCTTTGTTTGACACCCTTTCGGTTTGTTTTAGTAAAGGACTGGGCGCTCCTGTAGGCTCTGCTTTATTGGGGAGTAAGAAGCATATAGATAAAGCATTGCGAATTAGAAAAATGCTTGGTGGAGGAATGCGACAAGCAGGTTTTTTAGCTTCAGCGGCTTCTTATGCCATAGATCACCATTGGCAAATGCTAAAGGAGGATCACCAAAAAGCCAAAGAACTTGGAGAAGCCTTAGTCAAACTTAAAGGGGTTAAATACCTAGCTCCGGTAGATACTAATATTGTGATTTTTGAAATGTCTTCGCAAACCTTAGAGGATCAATTTATGGAGGTAATGGGTAGCGCAAATATTAAATTGATTAGCATGGGTTCTGGTAAATTGAGGTTTGTTACCCATAGAGACTATAGTGACAAACAACATGCTTATGTTCTAAATTGTTTAAAAAATATTAGTTAAATAATCTTCATTTCTTTCCTTATCCCTAGCAAGCACAGTATTTTTACACGCTAAAAAAAACCAAAACACATTTAATGAAGGCTAAATCAATCCTTAATCCTCCAATAGCAAAACAAATACCTTTTCAACATAAATTACACGGGGATGTTCGTGAGGATCCTTTTTTTTGGCTAAAGGATCGTGAAGATCCAGCAGTAATCGATTATCTAAACCAAGAAAACGAATATTATAAGGATTCGACTAAACATTTAGTCCCTTTGCAGGAAAATTTATTTGCAGAAATGAAGGGAAGAATAAAGGAAGATGATAATTCTGTTCCATACTACTATAATGGTTATTGGTATATAACGCGCTATGAAAAAGACAAAGATTATCCTATACATACTAGAAAGAAAAAAACACTTGAGGCAGTAGAAGAGGTATTGTTTGATTGTAATGAAATGGCGAAAGGATACGACTATTTCCGTTTGGTAGGGATGAATATTAGTCCAGATAATTCAAAAGTAGTCTTTGGATTAGATACAGTTTCACGTAGGCAATACCAGTTAAAAATAAAGGATTTGGTTACGGGTGAAATTAGTGATACCCCTATTAAGAACACCACGGGAAGTAGTGTTTGGGCCAAAGACAATACTCATTTTTTTTATACCCAAAAGAATCCTACTACTTTACGTTCAGAAGCTATTTTTCGTCATTCGATTACTTCCTTGGAAAGTGAAAGTGATATGGTGTTTTTTGAAGAAGATGACACTTTTTCTTGTTTTGTTACCCAATCAAAATCAGAGAATTATATTTTTATAGGATCCTATAGCACTCTTTCTTCGGAATATGCTTATTTAGATGCTTCAAAGCCCTTAGATCGTTTTAAAATTATACAGAAAAGAATCCCCTCATTAGAGTATAGTGTTTCACACTACCAAAGTGATTTTTATATATTCACAAATGCAGATGGTGCTACAAATTTTAAAATAATGAAAGCTCCAATTGCTTCTCCCAGTAAAGAGAATTGGGTGGAGGTTTATGCGCACAGATCTAATGTTTTATTGGAGGATTTAGATATTTTTAGTGACTATTATGTAATCACAGAAAGAGAACAGGGGCTATCTAGGATTAGAATACAAGATTGGAAAGGGAAAGAAGATTATTTTTTACCCTTAGAAGGAGAGACCTATACTGTATATACCTCTACCAACATTGACTTTGACACTAAGCAGCTTAGGTATGTGTTCAACTCTATGACCACGCCAACCAAGGTTATGGAGTTTAATATGTCCACTAAAACAAATAAAGTTTTAAAACAACAATCCGTTTTAGATGAGCACTTTGATATTGATAACTATTATTCAAAAAGGGTATGGGCTAAGGCGAAGGATGGGGCGGCTATACCAATTTCTATCGTTAGTCGTAAGGATACCCCTTTGAATGGGAAAACACCCTTGTTGCTTTATGCCTATGGTTCTTATGGATCTACAATAGACCCTGACTTCTCTAGTACCCGATTGAGTTTGTTAGATCGTGGATTTATATTTGCCATTGCCCATGTTAGGGGAGGAGAGTATTTAGGAAGATCCTGGTATGAAGAAGGAAAAATGTTTAACAAGAAAAATACATTTACGGATTTCATTACATGTTCAGAATATTTAATTGAACAAGGTTTTACCTCTGCTAAAAATCAATATGCTTATGGAGGCTCTGCAGGGGGTTTGTTAATGGGAGTAATCGTTAATGAAGCGCCAGATTTATATAATGGGGTAATTGCAGCGGTTCCGTTTGTAGATGTGGTTACGACAATGTTAGATGAAACTATTCCATTAACTACTGGCGAATACGATGAATGGGGAAACCCATCAAATAAAGATTATTATCAATATATAAAATCTTACTCTCCTTATGATAACGTTAAAAAACAAGCTTATCCTAATTTATTAATTACTACAGGACTACATGATTCTCAGGTTCAGTATTGGGAACCCGCAAAATGGATTGCCAAATTGAGGATCAATAAATTAGACGATACTGTTGTTTACTTAGATACAAATATGCAAGCAGGGCATGGGGGAGCATCAGGTCGATTCGATGCTTTAAAAGAAACGGCAAAAAAATATGCATTCCTCTTAGATTTAGAGGGTCAATCAAGATAAATTTTAACTAAATTTGTAAGGCTCATAAAGGAACTGATTCTCATGAATTCTGAAATACAATCTTATTCAAATTTACTTGCACTCGTCGGTAATACCCCATTAATACGATTAAACCGAATAGTTGAGAATTTTAAGGGTAATTTTTTTGCTAAGTGGGAAGCCTATAATCCTGGGCATTCTAACAAAGACCGAATTGCCCTCCATATTATTGAAGAAGCTGAAAAAAAAGGGCTCCTTCATAAAGACACCACTATTATTGAAACCACCTCTGGAAACACTGGATTTAGCCTAGCTATGGTTTCAATGATCAAAGGGTATGATTGTGTTCTTGCAGTAAGTTCAAAATCATCTGAAGATAAAATTAATATGCTTCGTTCTATGGGAGCTAAAGTATACGTTTGCCCTGCCAACGTAAAAGCAGATGATCCTAGATCTTACTATCAAGTGGCCAAGCGTATTCATTCAGAGACCAATAATTCAATATACATTAATCAGTACTTTAATGAATTAAACACCCAGGCCCATTATAAATCGACAGGTCCAGAAATCTGGAAACAAACCAATGGAAAGATTACACACCTCGTTGCTTGTAGTGGAACAGGAGGAACAATATCTGGCTGTGCTCGTTATTTAAAAGAACAAAATTCTTCTATTAAGGTGATTGGAATCGATGCATTTGGTTCAATTTTAAAAAAGTATCACGAAACACAAGAAGTTGATTTAAATGAGATTTATCCATATAGAATAGAAGGCCTAGGTAAAAATTTAATTCCCACAGCGACTGATTTTGATGTGATTGATAAGTTTATTAAAGTAACAGATGAAGAGAGTGCTCATTCTGCAAGGGAAACGACTAAAAAGGAAGGTATTTTTGTCGGATATACTTCCGGAGCAGCCATTCAAGGAATTAAACAACTGGCAGAAATGGGTGAGTTTGATGAAAACGCAAATGTAGTGGTCATATTTCCAGATCATGGATCCCGTTATATGAGTAAAATATATAGTGATCAATGGATGAAAGAACAGGGTTTTTTTGATTCAGATCATTTTAAGAACCCGCAAAAAGTAGAATATATATAGACTTTTCTCAATAGAGAATTACAACAGATGAAAGATTTATTTGATAGAATATTAGAAAACAAAGGCCCCTTAGGTAAATGGGCTTCTGTGGCTGAAGGATATTTTGTATTTCCTAAATTAGAAGGACCAATTTCTAACCGAATGACATTTAATGGGAAGGAGGTTATCACTTGGAGTGTTAACGATTACTTGGGATTGGCCAATCAACCTGAAATTAGGGAAGTAGATGCTAATGCTGCAGCTAAGTATGGATCTGCTTATCCCATGGGGGCTAGAATGATGTCTGGTCATACCGATTTACATGAACAACTAGAAAATGAATTGGCTGAATTTGTAGAGAAAGAAGCAGCTTACGTATTAAACTTCGGCTACCAAGGAATTCTTTCTACAATAGATACTTTGGTCTCTAAGAATGATGTGATTGTTTATGATGTTGATGCCCATGCTTGTATTATAGATGGCGTTCGTCTCCACCCAGGAAAACGTTTTACTTACAAGCATAATGATGTTGAAAGTTTAGAAAAAAACCTGGGTCGAGCAACCAAAATGGCAGAGCAAACGGGTGGAGGTATTTTAGTTATTTCGGAAGGTGTCTTTGGTATGCGCGGCGAACAAGGCCGTTTAAAAGAAATTGTTGCTCTAAAAGATAAGTATCAGTTCCGTCTGTTAGTTGATGACGCCCATGGTTTTGGAACGCTTGGTGCGCGTGGAGCAGGGGCTGGAGAAGAACAAGGAGTACAAGCTGATATCGATGTGTATTTTGCTACTTTCGCCAAATAAATGGCTTCTACAGGAGCATTTATTGCTGGAGATAAAGAGATTATCGATTTTTTAAAATACAATATGCGTTCTCAGATGTTTGCTAAGTCGCTTCAATCCGTTCTTGTGGAAGGGGCTTTAAAACGCTTAGACATGCTTAGAACCCGACCAGAGTTTAAAGATAAACTTTGGGAAAATGTAGATGCTTTACAAAATGGTTTAAAGGAAAGAGGGTTTGATATTGGTACCACCCAAAGTTGTGTTACCCCTGTTTATCTGAAAGGAAGCATCCCAGAAGCTATGGTTCTTGTTAAAGACCTGAGAGAAAATCACGGTATATTCTGTTCCATTGTTGTTTATCCTGTTATTCCTAAAGGATTAATTTTATTAAGATTAATCCCTACAGCTACGCATACACTAGAGGATGTAAATGTTACGCTAGACGCTTTTTCCGCTATTAGAGAAAAACTAGAAAACGGAATTTATAAAAGAATGTCTGCTAGTATTACTGTGGAGTAAATAGATAATAATTTATAAAAAAAGGAACTTAAAATAAAGCACCTTTTTTTTTGCCTAGTGTTAGGTTAATCATTCAGCATAACCGGCATAACGAGCATTGTTACTTGCTCACCCTCTTCTACATTGTCTAATGGCGCTATAATCCCAGCTCGGTTAGGTAATGACATGGATAAGGAAATTTCTTCTGCCCCCATATTATTTAACATTTCTATCAAAAAACGCGAATTAAACCCAATTTGAATATCGTCTCCTTGGTAGCTACAGCTTAGTCTTTCTTCCGCTTTATTGCTAAAATCATTATCCTCTGCTGAAATATTAAGTTCAGCACCTGCAATTTTTAAGCGTATTTGGTGGGTTGTTTTGTTAGAGAATATACTGACTCTTTTTAACGAATTAAGTAGCGTATTTCTTTGGATAGTCAATACATTGGGATTCTCTTTTGGTATCACCGCTTCATAATTTGGGTATTTACCTTCGATAAGACGACAACTTAAAGTCGTGTTATTAAATGAAAATTGTGCATTGGTATCATTGTATTCTATTTGAATATCTTCATCACTACCTTGTAAGATTCCCTTTAAAATCTGCAAAGCTTTTTTGGCATTATAAATTCTGCAGTAGCGGAGGCTTGTAGATCCGTTCGGGTGTATTTGACTAGCTTATGGGCATCTGTGGCAACAAAAGTCAACCCCTCACTTGTGAATTGAAAAAACACACCACTCATCACTGGACGTAAATCATCATTCCCTGAAGCAAACAAAGTAGAGTTGATTGCAGTGGCTAGGGTATCTCCCATGATGATCGTTTTACTTGTATCCTTTAGATGTACAGCTTTAGGAAAATCATCTCCCTCTAAATAGGCTAAACTATATTTTCCATTATTGGCACTTATTTCGATGGTGTTTTGGTCTGCCGTAAACGTCAGAGGCTGCTCAGGAAATGTTTTTAATATATCTAATAATAAACGAGCAGAAATAGCCATACTCCCAGTATTGGTTGATTCCACTGAAATACTCGTAGACATGGTGGTTTCTAAATCCGTAGCCGTAATAGTTAAACGGTCCTGATTAAGTTCAAATAAAAAATTATCTAAAATAGGTAAGGTGTTAGAAGTATTAACAACACCCCTAATATTTGCAGTTGTTTGAGTAGTTGACTACTTGATACAATGAAATTCATGGGCTAATCGATTTTAACTCAAATATATTTGAAAAGTAAATAACCCAAAAAGAAACTTATCAAAAGTTATTGACTAAAAAGTTTCTTACGATAGCTAAAAATAAACCCACCAAAAAGGCCTAATAATCCAAGGGGAATAAGGAGGGCTAGTAGAGAAAATTGGAATCTTTTAGCAGCTAATTTTTCTTTGTCTATAAAGGCCAGTTGAATTTCTTTTGAACGCAGCATTAAGCGATCATCTTCGTTCATTAAATAGTGAATAGTGTTTTGAAGAAAAGGCTTATTCCCATAAAGGTTATTGGTCCATTTATCGTAGCCTAATTCTAAAGGACTTCCCTTATCGGTTTGATTCTCGGCCATATTACAATCTGAAAACAAAACCATTTTAGCCGCTATTGTTTGGCTTGCTTTGTCCCACTCAAAAGGAGCAATTCTATTAGTGAAAAGCGAAGGAAACCTTCCTTCTAGTAATAAGCCAGTTATGGCTCCATCCTCATCAAATAAACTTGGTTTTAAGGGCTGTGTTGCTTCTTCTAATGCAATTAAAAAGGGAGGTGTTTTTCGTTTTGATCGTTGTGAACTTTTTAAAAGAATTGTTTTCTTTACCTCACTGTATAGAGTGTCTATAGAACTAACAAATCTTTGATGAATATTTCTTACTGCACTTCCAATAGGATGATTTTCTGGTGACTGAACCAAAGGATGGTATATCCAGGGATAGGGTTTGTATTCTGACTGTGCGTTTTCACCTTGCGCTAGTACAATAGGTGCACTAAATAAATCTGTTACAATATCTTGATTGAATCTTGCTCCGTACTTAAAAAATAGTTCATCTAATTCTAAAGGATTAGGATAGGCTAGGGCATTTCCCTCAAGTGAAAACAGACTGTCCTTCGCAATATTTATAGGATTAATAAGAAAAAGAGTATTTCCTCCTTGTTGTGTAAATTGATCCAGCATAAATTTCTCTTCAACAGTAAATAATTTAGTGGGATTAGAAATTAAAAGTAAATCAAAGCGTAGAAGGTTCTCGAGCGTTTTTTGGGGTAATTCTGGAAAAGCCTTTAAATCAAAGGCAGCAAGATTATAATAGGGGATTAAGCTTTGTAATAAGCTCATTAACGATTTGTCTTCTGAAGTACCGTGGGATTTGATTACAGCAATTCGCTTTTTTTTATTTAAAAGCAGCTGATGAATACCATCTAATAAAGTATATTCTAAAAGCTGTATAGATTGCTCCATTCTTTGTTGCGGGGTATCGCCCAAGTTTTTTTGTAAAAGAGGAACACGAACGGAACGTTTACCCATATTTAAAACCATCCAAGGGATGACTAAAGTTTGTTCAGTGGACTGATTTTGCTGATCGACTTCGAGTTCTGGGGTTAATCCAAATTTGTATAATTCTTCAATTAGTTGTTCTCTGCTTTGACTTCCTTCAAAAGGGTCGATAAAATTAAATGCGACGAAGTCGTTGATTTTTTCAAGTTGCGTTAATAAAATATTCAATTCTGAACGTAAGCGTTGATATTTAGGGGGGATTTCACCTGCTAAAAAGACATCTATTTGAAGTGGTTGATTAATTCTCTCTATGCTTGCAAGGGTATTATTACCCAGGGTATACCTATTGTCTTGCGTTAAATCCCATTGTTTATCAATGTTTTTGATACCATAAAACAATAAAATAATGGCTCCAAATAAAGTTAACAAATGCAGTCTATTCGTTGAGCTTCTCATTTGCGCATTTTATTAAGATTAAGACTACTCCAATAAAGGAAAAAGACACTTTGACCAACTAAATAGATCATATTTGATATTCTAATAACTCCTTTATTAAGTTCACTAAAATGGGTTTGTAGGGCTATGTTTTTTATAAAGAAATAGGTGTCAAAATCACCGAAAGCAAAGGCGAGTTGATTCCATCCGTAAAAATGAAATATTCCTATAAAAAAAGCCACTAAAAAAGCTGATATAGCGTTATCAAAAAGGGTAGAGGCCCATAGGCTAATGGCACAAAGACAAGCCGCAAGAAGGAATAACCCTAAAAACGAACCAATGAATACTCCCCAATCAAAGGAGTGTTCTTCAAACAATAATTGGTTGATCAAATATAAGTAGATGAGTGAACATAAAAGTGCGATAAGAATTAAAGATAGTTGCGCTAAATACTTCCCTAAGACTAAATCTCTTTGCGCTAGTGGCTTTGTCATTAGAATCTCAATAGTTCCTAATTTAAGTTCTTCAGAAAAAGACTTCATTCCAATGGCTGGAATTAAAACAATCAATAGCCACGGATTTAATTCAAAAAATAAATTTAAATCACCATAACCAGCTGAAAGCATGTTCCATTCTGTATCAAAAACCCATAAAAAAAGGCCATTAATTATATAGAATAAAGATAAAAGTAGATAGCCCAAAGGAGCATAAAATAAACTTTGTAATTCACGTTGATATATTGGCCACATACTAATTAAACTTTACGGTTACGGGTGTTCTAAAGTCTAATCCAAAAAGACTATTGGCACTTCCAACTTTTGAAGGATTGCTTTTATAAATGGATAATTCTAGATGATTGGCAGAATTCCATAAAGCAATAAGTTTACCATCATCATTTCTTTGTTCTTTTGGAATAGTATAGTTAATTGCCTCTACATAAGAGTTATAAATGATATTAAATTTCACACTCTGAGCAAAAATAGTAAAAGGTCTCATTTTTTGTAATTCTAAAAAATCAGCTTTTTAATGTTGGTCACTACATTGCCAAAATTATCTATATAAATAACGCTTCCAATTAATTGGTTCCCTATATCGTTGATTACAGGTCTGACGCCTACCATTTTATGAATGATTTTTACTTCTTTACCGACTACATCCATAGTGCCACCTCGGGCAATATGAGCTGCTACTTTAACAAATACATCTAACACAGGAAAAGAGGTTATGATGGTATTATGAATATTAATTTCTACAATCTTTTCAATAATTTGATCTTCCATGATCAACGAAAAAATACCATTGTTTGCGCCAACAAAATAATGACCATCAAAAGAAACAATCATATGCTCATTTTCTGGAGAAAATTCTGAATCTACACCAATAATATGAATACTTCCTTTAGGGAAGTTGATGTAAGCATTTTTCAAAATATAAGCAGCTTCCGTATGATTAAATGGGCTTATTTCATGCGATATATCTATAATTGTTGCACTCGGGGCTTCTTGTAAAAGCGCTGCTTTAGTTGCAGAAACGAAATAATCTTTATGTCCAAAGTCGGTCGTCAGTGTAATGATTGACATAAAGTTATTTTTAAATTGAGATTTATATTAAAACGAAAAACGTAATTTTGAATACAAATCTACAAAACTGTGCGTATAATTAGTTAAATAAAAAAGGTATTGAACGAAATAGAAATTGAACTTAGTGAAGTAAATCCGCAAGATTTCTTTGGAGAACAAAATAAAACCATCATACAATTACGTGCTTATTTTCCTAAGCTTAAAATTATTGCAAGGGGAAATAAAATAAAAGCTCTTGGAGAAGAGGAAGTTTTAGAAGAGTTTGAGAAAAGAGTAGACATGTTAGTCGCTCATTATGGTAAGTTTAATTCATTAGACGCTGCGACATTAGAACTTATTTTATCTTCAGATGGATCAAGAGACTATGAAGCCACAGATGACAAGGAGTCTTTTATTCTTCACGGTCTTGGCGGAAAAGTAATTAAAGCAAAAACATTTAACCAACAGCGTTTGGTTCAATTGAGTAAAAAAAATGATATGCTTTTTGCTATAGGTCCAGCGGGAACGGGAAAAACCTACACCAGTGTGGCTTTAGCTGTTCGTGCCTTAAAAGAAAAACAAGTAAAGCGAATAATTTTAACAAGACCTGCTGTAGAGGCCGGAGAAAACTTAGGGTTCCTACCTGGGGATATGAAGGAAAAATTAGACCCTTACATGCAGCCTTTATACGATGCTTTACGAGATATGATCCCTGCCGAACGTTTAGCGTCCTATATAGAAAAGGGCACCATACAGATTGCTCCTTTGGCTTTCATGAGAGGAAGAACCTTAGATAATGCCTTTGTAATCTTAGACGAGGCCCAAAATACGACCCATGCACAGATGAAAATGTTTTTAACACGGATGGGTCCACAAGCCAAATTTATTATCACCGGAGATCCTGGACAAATTGATTTGCCAAGAAGAGTAATTTCTGGCCTTAAAGAAGCTTTATTAATATTGAAAGAAACCAAGGGAATAGGCATGCTCTACCTAGACGATAGAGATGTAATCCGACACCGATTAGTTAAAAAAGTAATTGACGCATACAAGCACATAGAACACCAAAATTAATGAATACGCTACTCTCAACAAATTTTAAATTACCCCAACAAAAATCAAAATACACTGGAAAAGTTCGAGAAGTATTTGAATTAGAAGACGAACTTTTGGTAATGATTGCTACTGACAGACTATCGGCATTTGATGTAGTTATGCCCAAAGGAATTCCATTTAAAGGCCAAATCCTTAATCAAATTGCCACACAAATGTTGGCGGCTACCCAAGATATTGTTCCTAATTGGTTAGAATCATCTCCAGACCCCGCTGTATCTATTGGGAAAAGATGTGATCCTTTTAAAGTTGAAATGGTGATTCGAGGCTATATGTCTGGACATGCTGCAAGAGAATATAAGGCAGGTAAAAGAATTTTATGTGGTGTTGAAATGCCAGAGGGTATGTTTGAGAATGATGCTTTTCCTACCCCTATCATAACACCAGCAACCAAGGCTGAAGAAGGTCATGATGAAGATATTTCCAGAGAAGAAATCATAAAAAAAGGAATTGTTAGCAAAGAAGATTATGAGGTCATAGAAGGTTATACTTATGCATTATTTAAAAGAGGATCGGAACTTGCCGATGAAAAAGGACTTATTCTTGTAGACACAAAATATGAGTTTGGTAAAACCTCTGAAGGAGAAATTGTACTAATAGATGAGATCCACACACCAGATTCTTCACGTTACTTTTATAAAGATGGGTATGAAGAGCGCCAGGAAAAGCAATTACCCCAAAAGCAACTGTCCAAAGAATTTGTTCGTCAGTGGCTAATTTCTAATAATTTTCAAGGGCTAGAGGGACAAGAAGTACCAGAAATGACCGATGATTACATAGCGGAAGTATCTGACCGTTACATAGAACTCTATGAAAAAATTACGGGTAAAGTATTTCATAAAGCAGACGTATCACAAATTGAAAAACGCATAGAAGAAAATATTCTTAACTACCTTTCTAAAAGGTAATGCCTGAAATGCATTATTATCAATGAGTTAATAGTTTTCAACTTAGATTGTTAATTTTTTACTCCCTCAGAGCGTTGTTTTCCGTATTTAACATTCTATATTTACGTGTATTCTATGCAAGAAAAAGTTCAATATACAGAAGATAATATTAGGTCTTTAGACTGGAAGGAGCATATCCGTATGCGTCCAGGGATGTATATCGGTAAACTTGGAGATGGCTCTTCTCCAGATGATGGGATTTACATCCTTATTAAAGAAGTACTCGACAATTGTATTGATGAGTTTGTGATGGGCGCTGGGAAAACTGTAGAAATAAAAATATCCGAGCAGCAAGTCACCGTTAGAGATTATGGCCGAGGAATTCCGTTGGGGAAAGTTGTCGATGTCGTTTCAAAAATGAATACCGGTGGAAAATATGATTCACGCGCCTTTAAAAAATCTGTTGGACTAAATGGTGTTGGAACGAAAGCGGTTAATGCCTTGTCTTCTTCTTTTATAGTAGAATCTATTAGAGAACAACAATCTAAACAAGCTTCTTTTGAATATGGAAATTTAATTTCTGAAGGTGAGCTTACAGAAAGTAAAGGAAGACGAGGAACCAAAGTTTCTTTTGTGCCTGATAATGCCATTTTTAAGAACTATAAATTTAGGCCTGAGTATATCATTAAAATGATTAAGAATTATGTTTATCTCAATCCTGGGTTAACCATAGATTTTAATGGTGAAAAATATTTTTCCGAAAATGGTTTAAAAGACCTTTTAGAAGATCAAGTAAACGATAGCGATTTACTCTATCCTATTATTCATCTTCGGGGTGAGGATATAGAAGTTGCAATTACGCATAGTAAGTCTCAATACAGCGAAGAATACCATTCTTTTGTTAATGGTCAAAATACAACCCAAGGAGGGACGCACCAAGCCGCCTTTCGAGAATCTTTTGTAAAAACCATTCGTGAGTTTTATGGAAAGAATTTTGATGCTTCTGATATTCGAAAGTCTATTATTGCAGCGATTTCTATTAAAGTGATGGAGCCTGTTTTTGAATCCCAAACAAAAACCAAATTAGGCTCTACTGAAATGGGTGAGAATATGCCTTCTGTACGTGCTTATATCAATGAGTTTTTGGGTACGCAATTAGACAACTATTTGCATAAGAATCAAGAAGTAGCAGAAAGCATTCAAAGAAAAATTCTTCAAGCGGAGAAAGAGCGTAAAGAACTTTCGGGTATTAGAAAGTTAGCGCGTGAAAGAGCAAAAAAAGCGAGTCTTCATAATAAAAAACTTCGTGACTGTCGTATACATCTTGGCGATTTAAAAAAGGATAGAAGATTAGAATCTACTTTGTTTATTACCGAGGGAGACTCCGCTAGTGGTTCAATCACAAAATCCAGAGATGTCAATACGCAGGCAGTATTTAGTTTAAGAGGAAAGCCCTTAAACACTTTTGGGATGACTAAAAAAATTGTTTATGAAAATGAAGAATTTAATTTACTTCAAGCTGCGCTGAACATAGAAGACGGCTTAGAGGATTTACGTTATAACAATATAGTTATCGCTACGGATGCCGATGTCGATGGGATGCACATTCGTCTGTTACTTATTACCTTTTTCCACCAATTTTTTCCAGAGTTAATTAAAGAAGGTCATCTCTATATTTTGCAAACCCCGCTGTTTAGAGTAAGAGATAAGAAAGAGACTATTAATTGTTATTCTGAATCAGAGCGAGTTTCAGCCATTGAAAAACTAAGAGGTAAACCAGAAATCACACGTTTTAAAGGGCTTGGAGAAATATCTCCAGATTAATTTCAATATTTTATTGGGGAAGATATTCGCATAGACCCCGTTATGTTAGATAAAGCCACTACAATTGAACAACTCCTTGGTTTTTATATGGGTAAAAACACCCAAGATCGTCAAGAGTTTATTATTAACAATCTAAAGGTTGAGTTGGATTTAGCCGAACTTGATTCGTAATTACATGGAGGAGGGAAAGGAATTCTACGAAGAGACATCAGATAATACCTCAAACGAATCACTCGTTAAGGTTACGGGCATGTATAAGGATTGGTTTCTGGATTACGCCTCTTATGTTATCCTAGAAAGAGCTGTTCCTGCAATATCGGATGGTCTAAAGCCTGTGCAAAGACGAATTTTGCACTCCATGAAAGACTTAGATGATGGTCGATATAATAAAGTAGCCAACATCGTAGGGCACACCATGCAATATCATCCACACGGAGATGCGAGTATTGCAGATGCTATGGTCCAAATAGGTCAGAAAGACCTTTTAATTGATATGCAAGGTAACTGGGGTAATATACTTACCGGGGACCGTGCTGCAGCATCGAGATACATAGAAGCAAGACTATCCAAGTTTGCATTAGAAGTGGTCTTTAGTCCAAAGGTAACAGAATGGCAATTGTCTTATGATGGACGAAAAAAAGAGCCAGTACATTTACCTGTAAAATTTCCGTTACTCTTAGCACAAGGAGCAGAGGGAATTGCAGTAGGACTTTCTACCAAGATTCTTCCTCACAATTTCAACGAATTATTGCAAGCCAGTATTGCTTACCTAAAAGGAAAAAGCTTTAAGCTTTATCCAGATTTTCAGACCGGTGGAATTATTGATGTTCAAAACTATAATGATGGAATACGAGGAGGTAAAGTACGGGTCCGAGCGAAAATTAGTGTTCGGGATAAAAACACCCTTGTTATTCATGAAATCCCCTTTAGTACGACCACTTCTTCTTTGATAGAATCTGTACTTAAAGCCAATGAAAAAGGGAAAATAAAAATCAAAAAAATAGAGGATAATACAGCTGCCCAGGTAGAAATTCTTGTACATCTACCCGCAGGTATTTCACCAGATAAAACCATAGACGCTTTGTATGCGTTTACTGCTTGTGAATCTTCTATTTCTCCTTTAGGCTGTGTTATTATAGATCAAAAACCCCGTTTTATCGGTGTTTCTGAGATGTTGAAAATTTCTACAGATACAACAGTGAACACCCTTAAAAAGGAGTTAGAGTTTAAACTGCAGGAGCTTGAAAATCAATGGCATTATGCTTCATTAGAGCGTATTTTTATTGAAAACAAAATCTATCGCTTAATTGAAGAAGAAGAAACTTGGGAAGGGGTGCTATCGGCCATAGATAAAGGTATACAACCTCATATAGGTCATCTTAAGCGACCTGTAGTTGAAGAAGACTTAGTTCGTTTAACAGAGATTAAAATCAAGCGTATTTCAAAGTTTGATATTGATAAAGCACAAATGCGTATCGATTCCTTAGAAGAAGAAATCGCTGGAGTTAAGTATAGTTTAGAGAATCTGATAGATTACGCCATAGAATATTTTTCACAATTGAAAAAGGAGTATGGGAAAGATAAAAACCGTAAATCCGAAATACGGACATTTGATGATGTAGACGCGAAAAAAGTAGTTGTAAGAAATCTGAAATTATTTGTAAATAGAGAAGAAGGTTTCGTAGGGACTTCATTAAAAAAGGACGAATATGTGTGTGATTGCGCAGATATTGACGATCTAATTGTATTTACAAAATCAGGTAAAATGGTCGTTGTAAAGGTTGATAGTAAGGTGTTTATAGAAAAAGACATTTTACATGTAGCCGTATTTAAGAAGAAAGATACAAGAACCGTTTACAATGTAATTTATAAGGATGGTAAATTAGGTACTTCCTACATTAAACGCTTTGCTGTCACAGGGGTGACAAGAGATAAGATGTACGATATAACCCAGGCAAAAGCGGGTTCACATCTATTGTATTTTAGTGCTAATCCAAATGGAGAAGCAGAAATAGTAAGTGTAGTCCTCCGTAACACGGGGCAAGTCAAAAAATTAAAATGGGAATTAGATTTTGCCGACCTTCAAATTAAAGGAAGGGGAGTAAAAGGGAACATAGTGTCTAAACACAATGTTTTAAAAGTTGAGTTAAAAGAAAAAGGGGTGTCTACCCTTAAACCCAGAAATATTTGGTTTGATCCTACAGTTCTTAAGCTTAATTTAGATAATCGTGGAGATTTACTGGGTGCATTTAGGGGAGAAGATAAGCTTCTTATCATTACGAGTAAAGCAGTTTCTAAGACATTAAGCCCCCAGATGGAGTTGCATTTTGATCATGTTCCTTTAATCCTTGAACGTTGGGTGATCAATAAGCCTATTACAGCTTTATACTATGATACCGATAAGGAAAAATACTTTATTAAACGTTTCCTCATAGAAAATGAAAATAAGGAAGATGTCTTTATAAAAGAGGGGGCTAAGTTGATCTATGTGACGACGGAATGGAGACCTGTAATTCAAATAGAATTTGTGAAACCTAGAGGTCAAGAAGAGTTAGCACCAAAAGTAATTAACGTAGAGGATTTTATTAGTATCAAAGGATACAAAGCCCTAGGGAATCAGGTCACAGACAAAAAGATAAAGGCGGTAACGTTAAGTGAAAGCCTTCCTTATGAGGATACAAATATTGAGCTAGAAAATATAGAGGTAAACGATCCTAAACCTTTAAATAACTCAGAAGCTCCACCGCAAACAAAATTAGATCTTTAGGGTTTCACCAAAGAATCACTGATCTTTATAATTTTTCCACGCTGTTTATTCTTCTGATCTCCAACCAAGGCATATTCAAAAACATAGGTAGATTGATCAGTACTGATGATTTTTATGCTAATAGGTCGTTTATCTTGATTAGAAGTGGGAGATACTTTAGTGAGAATACATTCACAAGGATTAATCCACCTAATGTGTGCAGAATCTATTTTTGATTCGAAATACTCGATTTCTAATTCATCTGACCTTAAAAAAAGTAGACTGTTTAAGTTGATCTCCTATTATTTCTTGAAATTGAAAAGTTCCGGTGTGAAAGTTTTGACAATTACGTTCCACTTGATAACACCCTGTGAGTAAAAAGGAAAATAAGAGGGTAAAAAGGGTTGTGCGCATTTTTATTAGTAAAAGTACTACCTTTTATGATAGCTTTCAAAACTTCCATCTTCATAATAATGGACAACTTTGATAGGATGCATGGTGACTGAATTTTTGTGCAGTACCGTAGGATCGGAATCTACAACCACTTTTTTTGGTTCTGTTGGAGTAGGGGTGGGTTGAATAATTTCTTCGACAGTAACTTTCTCTTTCTCGCCTTTAAGTAACCAGCTGAATGTGACCTCATCAAATGCAGCTTCTATTTTCGCTAGGAACTCAAGACTTGGCTTATTTCTTCCAGAAAGTATATGTGAAATACTAGAACGTTGAACGCCAATTTTTTCTGCAAAAGAAGAAGCATTTAATTCATTTTGCTTAATTAACATTTGAATACGTTGAAGTATACTGTCTATGTTTAACATTGTAACTATTATATTAACAATAGCAATTTAGCAATAATTTTTAGATTGTAAAAGGGTCGATTAGGTTCAATTTTATTAAACCATCACTTTATTTACATAAATCTAAACACCTCATTTTGAGTAATAAATATTTATATCAAGAGGTACAGGGCCTGTATTTCACAAAATTGAACTGCTGGTATTTACTTTTGTAAACAAAAGAAAAACAAATTATGTTTTCAAATGTAAACATTGAGTGGTTTACATTTGTATCATGAAACGATTGAACTTATCACGCTATTTTCCACCTAAAGATTTATTAGCTTCATTGACAGAAATTGGTATAGATGATGCTATAGAGCGAGTGGGGATGTCGGTGTCTGGAAAGCCTATTTACCTTTATAATTGGGGGGAGGGCGATATAAAGCTATTGGCGTGGTCTCAAATGCACGGAAATGAAACCACTACAACTAAAGCACTTTTAGCGCTTGTAGATTACCTTAATAACACTGATGAAGGTAATAAGCTTAAGGCGAAATTAAACATTAGGATTATATTTCAATTAAGTCCCGATGGGGCAGATGCTTACACTAGGCTAAATGCTAATCAAATTGACTTAAATAGAGATGCGTTGAGTCAATCTCAACCCGAGACCAAAGTAATTATGAGTGTGTTTGAAAGTTTTCAACCAAATTTCTGTTTTAATCTCCATGGCCAAAGAACAATATTTGCTGCTGGAGATTCCCTTAAACCTGCTACTTTATCCTTTTTAGCTCCTTCAGCGGATGAAGATCGGTCCCTTACTGCGCCTAGGGTTATTGCCATGAAATTGATTGCAGAAATCGCGAATTCTTTAGAGGTGAACGATCAGTGGGGGATTGGTAGATATGATGATGGATTTAATTTAAATTGTCTTGGCGACTATTTTACAGCGAAGGGAGTGCCCACACTCCTTTTTGAAGCGGGTCATTTCCCGGAAGATTACCTTCGATTAAAAACCCGCTCGCTTCTATTTAATTCACTTCTCACGGCTCTTCGCTCCCTAGCTTCATCTTCTTATCTTGATTACACAGTTGCCCAATATTTATCTATTCCTAACAATATAAACAACTTAAGAGATATTGAAATACGAAATGTTACAATTGTAAACAATTCAATTGTAACAAATTCAACCCTTTTTGTGCAATACAAAGAGTTACTTAGTGATGGTGAAATTCTATTTGTACCAGAATATGCAGGTAATAACAAGGAATACAAGGGATTAAAGGTGATCGATTGTAAAAGTCAAAATTTTGATCAACCTGTAGATATTGAAGATTCTGCAGAGAATATCATAAATCATATTAAAAAGTTGATTAATATTTAAGAAAATTGCTATATTTTTGTTTTAAATACAAAGATTGTTATGGCGAAAATTAAACTTGATGACATTGACCATCAGATCTTGGATATTCTGATAGACAATACACGTGTACCCTTCACTGATATCTCTAAAAGACTCTTGATTTCTGCAGGTACAGTACATGTAAGGGTTAAAAAAATGGAAGATGCTGGGATTATTAAAGGATCCTCGCTAAACCTAGATTATGAAAAACTGGGTTATTCTTTTATCGCTTACATAGGTATTTACCTCGAAAAGAATAATTATACTCCGAAAGTTTTAAATGATTTAGAGAAAATTCCTTTTGTTACTGTAGCTCACATTACCACCGGGAAATTTAATATTTATTGCAAATTAAGAGCCCGTGACACGCAACACGCAAAAGAACTAATTTTTATGATTGACGATATACCAGGGATTTCTAGAACCGAAACAATGATCTCCTTGGAAGAAAGTATTAATGACAAGAAACGATTAATGCACAGCATTTTTAATGAACTTTAAATACCCAAACTTATAATTTATGGCGCGTAAAACTAAACTAGAACGCTTTAATGATAGTGTTTTATCTAAATATGAAATTTATGCAAGTCTTTTTTTAACCCTTCCATTTGATTCCATAGCCCAATCTTCTATTTATCTTCCTTTTTTCTCTGATCATTGTAAAAAAGGTTTTGAAGAGGAGAAATCTCCTAAAGAAATTATAGAGAGTTTTGTGGCTACTTATGCCAAAGGATTTAGCGAAAAGGAAGTAAACGATCTCCTTTTTGGTTTTATCCAATACATTGAACGACAAGTCGTTTTATTCGATGCTATCGAAGATGCAGCCTTTGCAGAAGTAAATAACATGCATGGTAGAGGGACGCTACGTTATATTAAGGAAGAAACTATAGGACGTGGAAAAATAGATCAACTCAAAGACCATCTTAATCGATTTAACTTACGACTTGTTCTCACGGCACATCCTACGCAATTTTATCCTGGCTCCGTTTTAGGGATTATCAATGATTTGTCCGTAGCCATTAAAAATGATAATCTAGAACAGATCAAACAATTGTTAATTCAATTGGGTAAAACTAGATTTTTTAATAAATCAAAACCCTCTCCATTTGACGAAGCTGTTAGTTTGCTGTGGTTTTTAGAAAATATTTTTTATCATTCAGCTAGTCGTATTTATAGTTACATACAGCAACATATTTTAGAAGGTGATCGTTTAGACAACACCTTATTCGATTTTGGTTTTTGGCCTGGAGGAGACCGTGATGGTAACCCTTTTGTGACTCCAGAAATCTCTTTAAAAACAGCAGAGAGGTTAAAATATTCTATTCAACGTAATTATTATCGTGATTTACGCAGATTGAAACGTAAGATCACTTTTGATATCGTTGATGAAAAAATTAACGCTTTGGAAGAAGGGATGTATGCTACATTGCTCTATCCAGATGAGGGTGAGAAAATCAAATTAGATTTTTTAAAGCAAGAGCTTAATGAGATTATTAGAATTTTAAATGAGCAACACAATGGTATATATGCCAGTGAAATCATGGATTTACTAAATAAGGTAAAGCTATTTGGTTATCATTTTGCCACCTTAGATATTAGACAAGATTCAAGAATCCATCATTCCATATTTGATACTATTGTAAATCATCCTCATATACAAGACTACACAGAAAATCTACCTGAAAACTATAGTCAACTTTCCGTAGAGGAAAAGATTGCTGTACTTCCGCATATTAAGGGTAAAGTGCCTGCTTCGATTTTCTCTGACGAAATGACTGCGCACACTTTAGGTTCAATTTATGCCATGAAAACCATTCAAGGAAATAATGGAGAACGTGGTTGCCATCGTTACATTATCTCTAATTGTGGTAGTTTAGAAAGTATACTTCAATTATTTGCCTTACACCGCCTTTGTGATTGGGAAGAACCCATAGTGGATATTATCCCGCTATTTGAAACGGTCGATGATTTAGTTGCTGCCAAAGGAATCATGGATCAGTTATATAAAAATCCTACCTATCGCTTGCATTTAGCTAAACGCAATAATAAGCAAACCATCATGTTAGGTTTCTCAGATGGTACCAAAGATGGTGGGTACATTATGGCCAATTGGAGTATTTATCAGGCGAAAGAAATGCTTTCAGAAATTTCTGCACAATACGACATTGAAGTAGCTTTCTTCGACGGACGTGGAGGACCTCCAGCTAGAGGAGGGGGAAATACGCATCAATTCTATGCTTCCTTAGGAGAAAAAATTAGTTCTAATGATATTCAAATAACGATCCAAGGACAAACGATTAGTTCTAATTTCGGAACTCTCGATTCTTCTCAATTTAATTTAGAGCAACTTTTGAGTTCAGGAATTCAAAATCAAGTATTAGAAGGAAAAAAGGCTTCTTTGTCCGATGATGATAGGGCAACTATTTTTGATCTTGCTAATACGAGTTATAAAGCTTATCAAGCATTTAAAGATCACCCTCAATTTGTTCCTTATTTAGAGCATATGAGCACGCTTAAATTTTATGCCAAAACGAATATTGGAAGTAGACCTTCTAAACGGGGAAATGCTAAGGGGTTAAATTTCTCTGATTTAAGAGCGATTCCTTTTGTGGGATCTTGGAGTCAGTCTAAGCAGAATGTCCCCGGATTTTTTGGTGTAGGAACGGCATTAAAAGCTTACGAAGACCAAGGTAATTTTGATCGTGTTGTTCACCTCTATAATAACTCACCCTTTTTTAAGACATTGGTTGCTAACTCCATGATGAGTTTATCCAAGTCATTCCTTGGACTTACCGCTTACATGAAGAATGATCCGGTTTATGGAGAGTTTTGGAGTATTATCTATGAAGAGTATAAACTAAGTAAACGCTTGTTGTTAAAGTTGACTGGTTTCAACGAATTAATGGAAGATCAACCGGCAGGTAAAAAATCTATCGATTTAAGAGAGAGTATAGTATTGCCTCTTCTAACAATTCAACAATACGGATTAATGAAGATACAAGAAGAGCTAGGTGCTGGTAAAATCGATGAAAAGCGTATGGCGATTTTCGAAAAATTGGTTACAAGATCACTCTTTGGAAATATAAACGCGAGTAGAAACTCTGCCTAAGCAGAAAGATAATATTGGAATGCCAATGGGAACAGTTCTGTTGGCACTTCCACATCCCATTTTGGTTTACCTATTTTTTCTAACAAGGCAAACTTAATTTTCCCGTGGCTGTTTTTCTTATCGTGGGCCAATAATTCAATGATCTTGTTCTGATCTGTAGGGGAAATATCCACTTTTGGATAAATACTGGTGAAGGTTTCTTTAATCTCATCTCTTTCCGACTCCAACATTCCTAGTAATGAGGAAGATATATAAGCTTCCATAATCATACCTATAGCGATTGCTTCACCGTGTAAGAGTTTTGATTTATTAGGATCTACCAAAAAATGAGATTCAATGGCATGACCAAGCGTGTGTCCAAAGTTTAATATTTTTCTTAGTGAGTTCTCTTTTGGATCTTGGGAAACCACATTTTGCTTTATGTTTACAGAATATTTAATGTAGGTAAGGATTTGATCTGTGGTAATTGATTTGTAATCAATAAGTTTATGCCAATAATCAAGATCTTGTATTAAACCATGTTTCAACATTTCTGCATAACCACTTCTGTATTCATTGGCGGGTAAGGTTTCTAAAAATTCTGGATAAATGATAACGGCTTGAGGATTACAAATGGTACCTACTTGATTTTTCAATGAACCTAAATCAACCCCTGTTTTACCGCCAACGGAAGCATCTACCATAGATAATAAAGTGGTGGGAATATTAATAAAATCTATTCCTCGCTTAAAGGTAGAGGCTACAAATCCACCAAGATCAGTAACCACACCTCCACCAAGGTTAACCATTAAGCTTTTTCTATCTCCCCCTAATTCAGATAGGGTTTCCCAAACACCTAAGCAGCTTTGGAGATGTTTATTTTCTTCCTCAGCTTCGATACTGATTACCTCAATCTCCGTAGCGAGTGGAAACTTAGATAGAAAAACAGGAAGACAAAAGGTTTCAGTATTGCTGTCCACTAAAACAAAAATGGAGGAATAATCTTTTTGTGTAAGTATATCCTTAAAAAAATCTACGTTAGAATCTGCTAAATAGATTAGGTGATCGTGTGCTTGTATTGTTTCCATAAAATTTTAACAAAAATACATTTTTAAACTTAAAAAAAACATCTATGTATGTAGTGCCTCGAATTATATAAAATACTACATTTATTTATGGAGAGGCAGTTCTATTTAGGGCTGCTTTTTTTCTTTCCCTATTTTGTGTAATTTTAATATCAAACTGTTCTATGAAACTTTTTGATAATACTGAAGTAGCTTTCTCTACAAAGTCAGATGTGGCCTTAGATCGTGCTTATTTTTTGTTTAAGCTAATAGCTCACGAACCTCTGGTTAGAATAGGAAAACACATTACTCAATTTGCACTTAAATCCCATTTACCTGTAGAAGGATTAATTAGAGCGGCTGTCTTCGATCATTTTTGTGCGGGGACAAACGCCCAAGAATCTATGCAGGTTGTAGCTACCCTTTCTGAAAAGAAAGTGGCCTCTGTATTAGATTATTCTGTAGAGGGAGTAAAAGCGGAAATTAGCTTTGATGAATGCTTAGAAAATATATTAGAGACCCTTCAACTCTCCGCCAAGTCGCCACATATTCCATTTACTGTTTTTAAACCTTCGGGTTTTGGAAATCATCTACTTTTTGAGAAAATAAGTAAGCAAGAAAAACTATCTCCAGAAGAGACGTTAGCCTGGGATAGGGTGAGAAATCGATTTATGAAATGCGGGGAGATTGCTAAAGAAATTGGCATGAAGTTGCTTATCGATGCAGAAGAAAGCTGGATTCAGCCCGCGGTTAATACGCTCGTTGAGGAAATGATGATGAAATTTAATGTAGAGACCCCAATCGTTCATACGACAGCACAAATGTATTTAAGCGGCAAACTAGACTACCTTGTTTATTTAAAAAACAAAGCAGAAAAGGAGGGCTTTGTGGCGGGTGTTAAGCTAGTGCGTGGTGCATACATTGAAAAAGAAAATCAATATGCAGAAGAATATGGTTTTAAGAGTCCTATCTGCAGTAGTAAAGTAGCCACTGATAAAAATTTTGATGAGGGGTGGCGGTATATGATCGCTAATCTTAAGCAATTCTCTATTTATTTTGGCAGTCACAATGAAGAAAGCACCTATGGGATTATCGATGAAATGAAAAACCGAAAGATAAATAAAACACATCCCCACATCTGGTTTGGTCAATTGTATGGGATGAGTGACCATATTAGCTTTAATTTAGCCAATGAAGGGTATCAAGTTTCTAAATATCTCCTTTTGGGCCTGTAAAGGATGTGCTTCCCTATCTTATAAGAAGAGCGGAGGAAAACACGGCTGTTGCGGGTCAAACGATAAGGGAATTAGAACTAATTGTAGCGGAAAGAAAGCGAAGGAAGTTAAGGTAACTCATTATGATTAATATTCTTAATGATTACTTGATTCTTACAGTTTTCAACCACTATAGAGATCGGTTTTTCTTTATAGTAGCTGTCTAGTTTATAGATTTTACAGCTATCAAGCTGGGTGAGGCTATTTTCAAAATCTACTTTGGCACTTTTTAAGAAGGTGTTTACCCACAAACTATCAGTAGAAAAACCAGACTCTGTGGTCAGATTAAGCCATTCTTTTTGAGAAAGATGATCAATAACCCTTGCTTGCGGGCCATAGTGACATCTTGTTTTCTTACCATTTAAAATAAAAAACAATAAAACGATTCCAATGGAGAATCCCCCCAAATAATATCCTAATCTGTGTAAAAAAGCCATAAATCTATTGGAGTTTAATTCGACGCGTTTTTTCGTCAATTTTTGAAATATGAATACATTGTGTAGCAGAAGGCAATAATGTTGAAATATTGTTTGCCCATTCTACAAAACATTGATTTCCAGAATCTAAATACTCTTCTGCGCCAAAATCCATGGCTTCTTCTTCAGAAGAAATTCGGTAGCAATCAAAATGATAAATAGTTTGACCTTCTTCAGTTTTATACTCGTTAACTAGAGAAAAAGTGGGACTTGAAACAGTGTCAATGACGCCTAATTGTACACAGATGGCCTTAATTAGAGTTGTTTTACCTGCCCCCATTTCTCCATCAATCAAGAGTACGGAACTAGAAATAGCTTCAATGATTTGCTTTGCAACACTATCTATTTCTTCTAAAGAATACGTTCGATTCAATTTTTTTTATTTTGGTTGCAAAAATACAAAAGGAATTAACATTTCTTCTAGAGAAATGCCCCCATGTTGATATGTGTTTTCAAATAAGTTGACAAAGTGATGGTAGTTTTTTGGATACACAAAATAATGACTCTCCTTAGCAAAGATGTATTTGCTGTTTAGGCTTAAGCTCGGTAGCTTACAGCTCGCAGGATTTTTCACTTCGAAAATTTTTTTTGAGGGGTAATTCAGGTTTTTTCCTGTTTTATATCTGAGATTCAAACTACTTTCTTTATCGCCAACTACTTCTATGGCATTCTTTACATTAATGGTTCCGTGGTCTGTGGTTAAAATCAAATGATAACCTGCACGTTGTGCTGCATGAAGAATATCGTAAAGAGGAGAGTTTCTAAACCAACTTGCTGTTAAAGATCGATATGCCCGGTCGTCTGAGGCTAATTCTTTTATGATTTCCATTTCCGATTTTGCATGAGAGATCATATCGACAAAATTATAAACTAGGGTGACCATTGTATGATCTTTATAATTTTGTATTTGGTCTACAACACTTTTAGCAGTCTTTAGGTTGGTGATTTTTTTATAGATAGATTTTCCTGAAAAATGTAAGCGTGCTAATTGTAGTTTCAGAAGTTCTTCTTCATATAGGTTTTTCCCTCCCTCATCAATATCATCTCTCCAGTATTGAGGGTAGTGTTGTTTAATTTCACTAGGCATAAGCCCTGCAAAAAGCGAATTTCGGGCATATTGTGTAGCGGTAGGTAGAATACTGTAATACATTTCTTCCTCTATCTTGGTATATAGATTGCTTAGGATAGGTTCTATGGTTTTCCATTGATCCCAGCGAAGATTATCGATGATCAACAGAAGGGTAGGTTGATCCTTCGATAATCTAGGAAAGATTTTGTTTTTGAATATTTTTTCTGACGTTAAAGGAGCTTCATCAGGTTGCGAAACCCAGTCTACATAGTTATTTTGAATAAACTTGCCAAACAACAAATTAGCCTCTTTGATCTGATTTTCTAATATTTCTCTCAAATTTTCGTCCGCCAAATCTTGAAGTTCTAAAACCCAATAAACTAATTTTTGATAAAAGGTAACCCATTCTTCATGGGTGCTGATATCCATTAACGCAAGGCTGATTTTTTGAAATTCTTTTTGATAATTATGCGTAACTTTTTGGGAGATTAAGTTTTGGTGGTCTAGGGTTTTTTTAAGGGATAGTAAAATTTGATTTGGATTAACTGGCTTAATGAGATAATCAGATATTTTTGAACCTATGGCGTCTTCCATGATTTGTTCCTCTTCATTCTTAGTAACCATAATAACAGGTAAATCAGGATGATCTATTTTTAGTTGTTGTAGGGTTTCTAATCCATTTAATCCTGGCATATTTTCATCTAATAATACGACATCAAAATGTTGCTCCCCTAGGAGTGAGATAGCTTCTTGTCCATTGGTACATGCATGGGTTTGGTAACCACGTGATTCCAAAAAAAGGAAATGTGGTTTTAGCAAATCTACTTCATCATCTACCCATAAGATTTGGATTGATTGCATATTCTTTATATTTGTGAAAATTAAGCAATTTGAGTATCAAAAAACTTCCGGTCTTAAATGATCCAATTTACGGATTTATTAGTATTGAATCTCCGTTAATTTTTGAATTGTTAAAACACCCCTATTTTCAGCGTCTTCGAAGGATATCTCAAATGGGACTATCATCCCTTGTGTATCCTGGGGCTCGTCATAGTAGATTTGAACATGCACTAGGAGCGGTTTATTTGATGCAAAGCGTAGTGGATACACTAAAACGTAAAGGAGTCCTGATTAGTGAAAAAGAAAAGGAAGCCCTTTGTGTAGCGATTCTTCTGCATGATATGGGTCATGGACCTTTTTCTCATGCCATGGAGCATACTTTATTTTTAAATGTTCATCACGAAGAAATTTCATTGGGATTTATGGATCTGCTTAATCAAGAATTTGATGGTCAGCTAAGCTTAGCAATCCAAATCTATAAAAATCAATACCACCGATCATTTATGCATCAATTAATCGCCAGTCAATTGGATGTAGATCGACTAGATTACTTAAAAAGAGACAGCTTTTATACGGGTGCCACAGAGGGGAATATTAATTCTGAACGGCTTGTGGCCATGCTTAATGTAGTTGATGACCAATTGGTAGTCGAAGAAAAAGGGTTGTTTTCTGTAGAAAAATTCATCATGGCCAGACGATTAATGTATTGGCAAGTCTACTTACATAAAACAGGTTTAGGTGCCGAGCTACTGCTTGGGAAACTACTTTGTTATGTGAGAGAATTGATTTTACAAAACAACGCAATAAGTTGTCCCAAAAACCTACTCTTTTTTCTAAAATCACCTGTGTTAGATCCCAAGGATCCTGAGCTATTGCACCAGTTCAGTCAGCTAGATGACACAGACATATACATGGCGTTGAAACAATGGGAGAATGCACCTGATTCTCTATTATCTTCCTTTTCAAGTCGCATCTTAAATCGTCAATTATTAAAGGTTAAGCTTAGAAACGAGGTGTTTTCCGGAGAAGAAATTGAAGAGAAAAAAAATAAACTACGAAACATGGGGGTGTTAGAGAAGGATTTATCCATGTATGTTTTCGCAGGAACAGTTTCTACCACGGCTTATTCAGTTCAAAAAGAACCCATTAGGATTTTGACAAAATCAAAGGAAATTGTTCCCCTAGAGTCCTATTCCTCTTTGTTTAAGACAGTGAATTTAACTTTAGCCGAAGAGAAGGCTTATCTATGCTTCGCAAATTCTATATAGTTCACTAATTTTTGTAGTTTTGCAAAGATGAAATTTACGGCTGCACAAATCGCAAATATCCTTAATGGTAAAGTTGATGGTGATGCTTCTATCGAAGTGTCTCAGCTTTCAAAAATTGAAGAAGGTACACACGGGTCCCTTACTTTTTTGGCTAATCCCAAATATACCCCACATATTTATAATACAAATGCTTTCCTAGTTATTGTAAATGATAGCTTTATCGCTGAAAATGAAATATCACCTACCCTAATTAGAGTAGATAACGCTTATCAGGCTTTTTCCAGGCTTTTAGAGTTTTATGACAACAGCAAAAAGAAAAATGCGGGTATTTCTAAAACTGCCCTAATTGAAAATGTAGACGATATTGATGAATCTATTTATATAGGTCATTATGCTGTTATTGGCAAGAATGTTAAGATGGGTAAGAATGTTGCCATCCATCCTCATGTAATTATCGAAGACAATGTGGTCATAGGTAAAGACACCATTATTCATCCTAATACCGTAATTCATGCAGATTCTGTTATTGGTGACTTTTGTCGTATACATAGCGGATGCATTATCGGAGCAGACGGATTTGGTTTTGCCCCTAAAGAAGACGGCTCTTATAGCAAAGTACCTCAGACGGGTAATGTGCTTATAG
Organism: Flavobacteriaceae bacterium; assembly: GCA_038143595.1. Lineage (GTDB taxonomy): Bacteria > Bacteroidota > Bacteroidia > Flavobacteriales > Flavobacteriaceae > Arcticimaribacter. The sequence continues at coordinate 534,154 of JAYQME010000001.1, forward strand.
GAGATAATGTAGAGATTGGAGCCAATTCAACCATAGATAGAGCAACACTTGGATCGACCATCATTGGTCGTGGTGTAAAACTAGATAACCAAATCCAAGTAGCCCATAATGTAGAAATAGGGGAGAATACGGTGATTGCTGCCCAATCTGGAGTAGCAGGTTCAGCTAAAATTGGAAAAAATTGCATTATCGGAGGCCAAGTTGGAATTAGTGGTCATATTAAAATTGGTGATAATGTTAGCGTACAAGGTCAATCGGGTGTGACCAGTAATGTTGATGATCATAAAACCCTCTACGGGACACCTGCATATAACTATAAAGATTACATTAAATCATATATCTATTTTAAACGTTTCCCTTCCGTAGTGAAACGTCTTGAAAATTTAGAAAAACAAAAGAATGAATAACCTACAAACAACGATTAAAAAAGACGTCCGCCTTAATGGTGTTGGTTTACATACAGGTAAAAATGTTTCCCTTAAATTCTCTCCTGCTCCAGCAAACACAGGCTATAAATTCATTCGTTTCGATTTAGAGGATGAGCCAATCATAGAAGCCGATGTTCAATGGGTGGTCGATACCCAGAGAGGGACCAATCTAGAAAAAAACGGAGTTAAGATTAATACTTCAGAGCATGTGCTCTCTGCCTTAGTTGGTCTAGAAATCGACAACTGTTATATTTATTTAGATGCGCCAGAACCCCCGATTATGGATGGTTCCGCTAAACACTTTGTCAACGCATTAAAAGAAGCTGGGATAGATACTTTGGAGGATGAAAGAGAAGAATATGTGGTCAAAGAAGTAATTCATTTTAAAGATGATACGAGTGGTAGTGAAATGACCATTATCCCTTCAGACAGTTACCAAATAACTACCATGGTTGATTTTGGCACTAAGGTATTAGGTACCCAAAATGCCACTTTAGATAACCTAAAAGATTATGAAGAGGAAATTTCTGCCTCCAGAACTTTTAGTTTTCTTCACGAATTAGAAACCTTATTAGAGAATGGACTCATTCAGGGTGGAGATTTAAATAATGCGATTGTTTATGTAGACAAACCACTCTCAGAAGCAACTATGGAGCGTCTGAAAAAAGCATTTAATAAAACAGAGATAGCGGTTAGACCTAATGGTGTATTGGATAATTTGTCTTTGCACTATCCTAATGAAGCAGCACGTCATAAACTTCTCGATGTCATTGGAGATTTAGCATTAATCGGCCAACGTATTCGAGGAAAAGTAATTGCGCACAAGCCTGGGCATAGAATCAATGTGGAATTTGCAAAAAAACTTGCTAAAATCATCAAACAAGAAAAGCGTTTAAACGTTCCTATTGTTGATATGAGCATTCCTCCATTGATGAATGTAACTCAGATCATGAAAATGTTACCGCATCGACCTCCATTTTTATTAGTGGATAAAATCCATGAACTTTCTGAAAATCATGTAATTGGGTCTAAAGGCGTAACCATGAACGAGCCTTTTTTTAACGGCCACTTCCCAGGTGCACCAGTAATGCCGGGCGTTCTGCAAGTAGAAGCCATGGCTCAGGTAGGCGGTGTATTGGTGCTTAACACCGTACCCGATCCAGAAAATTATCTAACCTTTTTTATGAAGATAGATAATGTTAAATTTAAATTACCTGTCCATCCAGGAGATCATTTAATCTTTAAATTAGAATTAATTACTCCTATCCGCCGGGGCATATGTCATATGAAAGGATATACATTTGCAAATGGAAAACTAGCCACTGAAGGTGAATTAATGGCTCAAATAATCCGAAAAGAAAAAATATGAATCAGCCATTAGCCTATGTGCATCCTGGCGCCAAAATTGCCAAAAATGTCGTAATAGAACCTTTCACAACCATTAATAACGATGTCATTATTGGAGAAGGAACCTGGATTGGATCTAATGTAACCATAATGGAAGGTGCTAGAATAGGAAAAAATTGTTCTATTTTTCCTGGAGCGGTAATATCTGCTCCTCCACAAGATTTAAAATATAATGGCGAAGAAACGCACACGATCATTGGTGATAACACAACCATTAGGGAGTGTGTAACAATCAATAGAGGTACAGTAGATCGTTTAAAAACAGTCATAGGTTCAAATTGTCTTATTATGGCTTATTGCCATGTGGCACACGATTGTATTGTAGGAGATCACTGTATTTTTTCAAATAATAGTACATTGGCTGGTCATGTAAGTGTTGGGGATTATGTCATCCTTGCAGGAATGACTGCTATTCATCAGTTTTGTACCGTAGGGGATTATGCATTTATAACCGGAGGATCTTTGGTAAGAAAAGATGTTCCCCCCTATGTAAAAGCAGCACGAGAGCCTTTATCTTATGTAGGAATCAATTCTGTAGGATTAAGACGAAGAGGTTTTAGCACCGAAAAAATTCGTGAAATACAAGCAATATTTAGAATATTATACCAAAAAAATTATAACAATACTCAAGCAACTGAAATCCTCGAGGCTGAAATGCAGGTCAGTCCAGAAAGAGATGAAATCTTAGATTTCATTAAGAATTCTCACCGAGGAATTATGAAAGGTTACTTTAGAAAAAATTAAAACTTATGGCTAGCACATCTGACATTCGCAAAGGTCTTTGCATCAAATACAATAACGATATTTATAAAATCATTGAGTTTCTTCATGTTAAACCAGGGAAAGGACCTGCTTTTGTAAGAACAAAACTTAAGAGTGTTTCCAATGGCAAGGTCATTGACAATACTTTTTCTGCGGGTCACAAAATTGAAGATATTCGAGTTGAGACAAATAAATTTCAATATCTCTATCAAGAAGGGGATTCTTATCATTTCATGAATACAGAGGATTATAATCAAATTAGTATAGAAAAAAATATACTAGAAAATCCTCATTTAATGAAAGAAGGAGAAATTGTAACCATTTCGATTAACACCGAAGATGGAATGCCCTTATCTGTTGATATGCCAGCGAGTGTTATTTTAGAGGTAACCCACACTGAGCCAGGAGTTAAAGGAAATACAGCAACCAACGCTACTAAACCCGCTACTGTGGAGACTGGAGCAAGGATTAATGTGCCTCTTTTTATTAATGAGGGGGATAAAATTAAAGTAGATGCAGCGAAAGGTGGCTACATAGAGAGAATTAAAGAATAAATAACGATATAAACTGAATTGAAAAAATGAGCGTATTAGTAAACAAAGACTCAAAAATTATTGTACAAGGCTTTACAGGAAGTGAAGGAACCTTCCATGCCACACAAATGATTGAATACGGGACTAATGTAGTTGGAGGTGTAACCCCTGGTAAAGGAGGTCAAACCCATTTAGACAAGCCTGTTTTTAACACTGTAGCACAAGCAGTACAAGAAGTAGGTGCAGATACCACTATTATTTTTGTTCCACCCGCTTTTGCAGCAGACGCTATTATGGAAGCAGCAGATGCAGGAATTAAGGTAATTATAACCATTACCGAGGGTATCCCAGTGGCAGACATGGTTAAAGCTGCAGATTATATTAAAGGATTAGATTGTACCCTCGTAGGTCCAAATTGCCCTGGGGTAATTACTCCTGATGAGGCCAAAGTGGGGATTATGCCTGGATTTGTTTTTAAGAAAGGAAATGTGGGAATCATCTCTAAGTCGGGGACGCTGACTTATGAAGCAGCTGATCAAGTAGTGCGTGAGGGATATGGAATTACAACAGCTATTGGTATTGGTGGGGATCCAATTATTGGAACAACAACCAAAGATGCAGTAGCACTGTTTATGAATGATCCTGAAACGGAATGCATCGTCATGATAGGAGAAATCGGAGGTCAACTAGAAGCTGATGCTGCTCGTTATGTAAAAGAAACTGGAAATAAAAAGCCAGTGGTTGGTTTTATCGCAGGTGAAACAGCTCCTGCAGGTAGAACTATGGGGCATGCAGGTGCGATCGTTGGAGGATCTGACGATACAGCGCAAGCTAAGAAAAGGATCATGAGTGAGTGCGGGATTCACGTGGTGGATTCTCCCGCTGCTATTGGAAAAAAGGTAGCAGAAGTTCTCGCTTAAACCATTATATTATGAAGTTATTAAACGGAAAAACAGCCATTATAACAGGTGCTAGTCGCGGTATTGGAAGGGGAATTGCTCAAGTTTATGCACAGCACGGTTGTAATGTAGCGTTCACTTATAGTAGTTCTTCTGAGGCTGCAAATAACTTATCTTCAGAACTTAACGCACTCGGAGTTAAAGCAAAAGCTTACCAGAGTAATGCCGCTAGTTTTGAGGAAGCTCAGAAGTTAGTTGAAGAAGTACTGAATGATTTCGATGGAATTGATATATTGGTTAATAACGCTGGGATTACAAAAGATAATTTACTTATGAGAATGGGTGAAGAAGATTTTGATCAAGTAATTGAAGTCAATCTTAAATCAGTTTTTAATATGACCAAAGCCATTCAGCGCACTTTTTTAAAGCAAAGAAAGGGGTCTATTATAAATATGAGTTCTGTCGTTGGTGTAAAAGGAAATGCTGGACAAGCCAATTATGCTGCTTCAAAAGCGGGTATTATAGGCTTTTCTAAGTCAATTGCTTTAGAGTTAGGCTCTAGAAACATTAGATCAAATGTCATAGCACCCGGATTTATTGAAACTGAAATGACCGCAAAGCTTCCAGAAGACGTTGTTGCTGGATGGAGAAGTGGTATTCCCCTTAAAAGAGGTGGAAGTCCTGAAGACATAGCTAATGCTTGTGTTTTTCTAGGATCTGACTTGTCGGAATATATCACCGGTCAAGTATTAAATGTAGATGGAGGAATGTTAACTTAAACAAAAAAATTATGCAACAATTACCAAAAATTGGCTTACCCGCCTTAGTGCTTGGATTTATCCTAGTTATTTTTATTTCAAAATCATCAATCAACATTGGCTATGGTGAAGCAGGTGTTTTATTTAAAACCTTTGGTGGTGGAGTGGTTATTGATGAACCACCCCTAGGCGAAGGGTTTCACATTATTGCTCCTTGGAATAAAGTGTATATCTATAACGTTAAACAACAAGAGGTTTTTGAAAGTAAAATGCAAGTACTCTCTTCTAACGGATTAGAAATTAGTTTAGATATCTCCGTGCTTTATCAACCTAAGATTGAAGATCTAGGTAAATTACACAAAACAAAAGGGGAAAATTACCTTAATATCATTATTATTCCTCAAATCAGAGCGGTAGCAAGATCTGTTGTAGGACGTTATACGCCCGAACAGCTATACTCCACGAAACGCGATGCCATTCAGAATGAAATTTATGAGGAAACCAAAAAGGTAGTCGAAAATCAGTTCGTTCAACTGAATGCTGTCTTGGTAAGAGATGTGACTTTACCTATAGCAATTCGTCAGGCGATTGAACGTAAATTAAATCAAGAACAAGAAGCTTTAGAATATGAGTTTAGAATTGAAAAAGCTAAACGAGAAGCAGAACGTCAAAGAATTGATGCAGAAGGTAAAGCGGCAGCCAACAGAATTTTGAGCGCCTCACTTACCGATAAAATACTGCAAGAAAAGGGAATTGAAGCCACAATGAAATTATCCGAGTCTCCAAACTCTAAGGTAATTGTTATTGGAGGTGGAGAAGGAGGACTACCTATTATTCTTGGGAACCAGTAGTAAAAAATGTCAAATTAATTTTATATTTGCATCAGAAATGAAAAAAACATCCTTACATATCCATCATTTGTACGAACAATCAAACGAGCGTTAATTGATCTATGTAGAGAACCAATAACTAACCCGTTTGAACTTCAAGCGGGTTTTTTTATTTTAAGTATACCGCTTGTTTTCAAGCATATAAAAAGAAAAAATGATTAGAATTGCTATTCAAAAATCCGGTCGGTTAAATACCGAATCGCTGGCGCTATTAAAACAATGTGGAATTTCAATTGACAATGGAAAAGATCAGCTCAAAGCAGCAGCAAGAAATTTTCCAGTCGAAGTCTTTTTTCTTCGCAATGGAGATATCCCGCAATACCTAAGAGATGGTGTGGTAGACTTAGCCATCCTAGGAAGTAATACCTTGGTAGAAAAAGGGCAAGATTTGGAAATCATAGAATCACTAGGTTTTTCTAAATGTAGAGTATCTATTGCGATTCCAAAGGACAACTCTTATACAGATTTAAGTGACTTAAATGGTAAAAAAATTGCAACATCTTACCCAAATACGGTGAAGCAATTCTTAGCAGAAAACAACTTAGAAGCTGAGCTACATATCATTAACGGTTCTGTTGAAATAGCCCCTAATATCGGTTTAGCAGATGCTATTTGTGATATCGTTTCTAGCGGCAGCACCTTATTTAAAAATAATTTAAAAGAGGTGGTAAAAATGATTGACTCTGAGGCTGTATTAGTCCAGGGACCCGCCATTACAAAAGAGCAAGAAGAACTAATTAAAAAAATTCAATTCCGAATTAAAGCGGTACTAAGAGCAAAACAATCACGCTATATTTTACTTAACGCTCCCAACGATAAAATAGATGAAATTAGTTCTATATTACCTGTTCTTAAAAGCCCTACTGTACTTCCCTTGGCACAAGAGGGTTGGAGTTCACTTCATTCGGTGATTAACGCTGGAGATTTCTGGGAAGTGATAGATCAACTTAAAGCAGCTGGAGCCGAGGATATACTTGTTTGTCCAATAGAAAAAATGGTACGCTAAATGAAGACCTTTATTCATCCATCAAAACAAGATTGGGACGATTTAATTGTTCGCCCAACGGCGAGCTATAAGGAATTAGAAGGGGTAGTGTCTGAGGTGTTCGAAGCTGTTCAGCAACAGGGAGATAAAGCAATTAGAGACTATACAGAAAAATTTGATCATGTTTCCCTTACAGATATTCAAGTTACTGCTCAGGAAATTAAAGAAGCGAGTGATCGCGTAAGTAAAGAATTAAAGGAAGCCATACAGTTAGCCAAAGAAAACATTGAAATATTCCACAAAGCGCAACAAACTTCTAAAATAGAGGTAGAAACGCAGTCGGGTGTTCATTGCTGGCAAGAAAAACGTCCAATTCAAAAAGTTGGTTTGTATATCCCTGGAGGTAGTGCCCCTTTGTTTTCTACCATTTTAATGTTAGCTGTACCTGCAAAAATTGCGGGCTGTGATGAAATTATACTATGTTCTCCTCCAAACGAGAAAGGAGAATTACCCGATGTGGTTTTGTATACGGCTCACCTCTGTGGTATTAATAAAATCTTCCGGGTTGGCGGTATACAGGCCATTGCTGGAATGACTTTTGGCACAGAGACCCTCCCTAAGGTGTTTAAACTTTTTGGACCAGGGAATCAGTATGTTACTGTAGCTAAGCAATGGGCGATGCGTTATCATATGTCGATTGATATGCCCGCTGGACCTAGTGAGCTTTTAATTGTTGCAGACGCTACTTCTAACGCTTCTTATGTGGCGGCAGATTTACTTTCTCAAGCGGAGCACGGACCAGATAGTCAGGTAATTTTAGTGACCACAAATAGAGAAATATTACCCGAGGTTAGTGAAGAGATTTCCAAGCAAATAGCTGTACTAGCGCGTAAAGAAATTGCAGAAAAAGCCATGGCTAATTCTAAAATGATTGTTTTTGAATCAGATGATTTAGCGATCGAGTTTATTAATGATTACGGTCCAGAGCATTATATTATCTGCATGAAAAATGAAGACCGCTACGTGAATGAGATTCTTAATGCGGGGTCGGTTTTTATTGGTAACTATACCCCAGAAAGTGCAGGGGACTATGCTTCTGGAACCAACCATACGCTTCCCACCAATGGTTTTGCCAAACAATATAGCGGAGTAAATTTGGATAGTTTTCTAAAACAAATGACTTTTCAAAAAATTTCTGCAAAAGGTATTCAGAATATTGGGCCTGCTATAGAAATAATGGCAGAAGCCGAAGGCCTACAGGCTCATAAAAATGCTGTATCACTACGTTTAAAAAAACTTTCCCAATGATTACAATTAATCAAGTTATGCAGTGGGTTAGGCCAGAAATTGCGGCCCTATCTCCTTATCAATCAGCCCGACAAGAATTTGTGGGAAATGGAGAGAAAATGATATTGCTAGATGCCAATGAAAACCCTTTTGATAATGAAATGAATCGGTATCCCGACCCCATGCAAACCACATTAAAAAAACGTTTAGCAGAAGGGAAAAAAGTTTCTGAAGATCAAATTTATTTAGGAAATGGGAGTGATGAAGTACTCAATCAGCTTATGATGATCTTTTGTGTTCCAGGAAGAGATAAGGTAATCTTACTTCCTCCCACCTTTGGTATGTATCAAGTTTGTGCCAATATTCAAGGTATTGGTGTAGTTAATGTCCCTTTAGATGAAGAATTTAAATTAGACACAGCGGCTATCTTAGCCGCGCAAGACGACGCAACACGAATGATATTCATTCCTAATCCAAACAATCCTACCGGAAATTGTTTTAGGGAAGAAGATATTCTTCATTTGATCGAAAATTTTAATGGAATCGTGGTTTTAGATGAAGCCTATGTAGAATTTACGGCGAACAAATCAAATCTTAATCGTCTAAAAGATTACAGTAATCTGGTCATTGTTCAAACGTTCTCTAAAGCACAAGGTTTAGCAGGGGTAAGACTAGGCATGTGTTTCGCTCATGCACAGATTATAGCACTATTTAATAAGCTTAAAGCCCCATATAATATTAATACTTTAACACAGAATGCTGTATTAAATCGTTTAGAAGAGCAAGGTTTAGTCCAGCAGCAAGTGCATCAAATTAATCAGGAAAAAAGTAAACTGCTCCTAGAACTTAGCAATATTAGTTTTATCAAGAAGATCTATCCCTCTGATGCTAATTTCTTTTTAATCAAAGTAGATGATAGTCAGTTTAGATATCAGCAATTAATTGGTAAAGGAATTGTGGTAAGAAATCCTTCAAAAAATCATAATTGTGAAAATACCCTGAGGATTACTGTCGGGGCATTTGATGAAAATAACGCCTTAATCAGTGCTTTACGCACAATGGAAATATAAATGAAGAAAGTACTATTTATTGATCGTGACGGTACGCTTGCGCTTGAACCTGATGATTATCAGTTAGATGCGCTAGATAAACTGGAATTTTATCCTCAGGTATTCAACTATTTAGGTAAAATTGTAAGAGAAATGGATTATGAATTGGTCATGGTGACTAACCAAGATGGTTTAGGAACAGCCCAATTTCCCGAAGACACCTTTTGGCCAACCCATAACTTTTTAATAAAAAGTTTTGAGAATGAAGGAATCTCATTCGCTAATGTGCTTATTGACAGGAGCTTTCCAGAAGACTTAGCCCCCACGAGAAAGCCAAGAACCGGGATGTTATTGTCCTATCTAGACCCCACACAATATGATTTAGCCAATTCCTTTGTGATCGGTGATCGTTTAACCGATATGGAGCTTGCCAAGAACCTCGGGGCAAAAGGACTCTTTATAGCCAATGATGAAACATTAGGAGCTGCGGAAGCGGCCACAGATCTTTCGCCTTTTATCGCCTTAAAGACAACATCATGGGAGTCTATTTATCATTTTCTTAAACTAGAACAGCGTATTGTACATAAAAAGCGTATGACCCATGAAACGGATATTGCGCTAAGTTTAAATTTAGATGGTAGCGGAAAAAGTAAAATACATACTGGGATTGCTTTTTTTGATCATATGCTAGATCAAATTGCGCGCCATGGGAATATGGACCTATCGCTCACGGTGAATGGAGATTTAGAGGTCGATGAACACCATACGATAGAAGATACCGCCATTGTATTAGGAGAGGCCTTTGCCGATGCGCTAGGGAATAAGCTGGGTATAGAGCGCTATGGCTTTTGTTTGCCTATGGATGACTGTTTAGCACAGGTAGCAATAGACTTCGGAGGAAGAAACTGGTTGGTTTGGGAGGCCGAATTTAAACGTGAAATGATTGGTCAAATGCCTACAGAAATGTTCTTTCATTTTTTTAAGTCTTTTTCAGATGGGGCAAAATCTAACCTAAATATAAAGGCAGAAGGTACCAATGAACATCATAAGATAGAAGCTATTTTTAAAGCCTTTGCAAAGGCGATTAAAGTGGCCGTTAAAAGAGATCCAAATAAAATGATCTTACCCTCAACCAAAGGTAGTTTATAGCATGATAGCAATCATAGATTACGATGCAGGTAATGTAAGAAGTCTGCAGTTTGCTTTAGAGCGTTTGGGAGTCGTAGGTGTGCTCACCTCGGATCCACAAAAAATAAAAGCGGCAACCAAGGTTATTTTTCCGGGTCAGGGTGCTGCTGCTAATGCCATGGAAAAACTAAGATCTAAAGGTTTAGATCAGCTTATTCCTCAGTTAAAACAACCTGTTTTGGGAATATGCTTAGGCATGCAACTACTTTTTGATTCTACAGAAGAAGGAAATGTAAAAGGCTTGGGGATATTACCCGGAAAGGTAAAGCGATTTTCTGATCAGGTTAAAGTACCACAAATGGGATGGAATATGATTCATCACCTTAGGGGCGACCTGTTTGAGGGAATTCACGAAAATGATTTCATGTATTTAGTTCACTCTTATTATGTGCCTTTGCACCCAGCCACTATAGCAGAGAGTAATTATGGTCATACCTACAGTGTTGCGGTCCAAAAAAATAACTTTTATGGGGTGCAATTCCATCCAGAGAAAAGTAGTAAAACGGGGAATCATCTTCTTAAAAACTTTATCGACCTATGAGAATTATACCCGCCATAGATATTATTGACGGCAAATGTGTAAGACTTTCAAAAGGGGATTATAGCACACAAAAAACCTATAACGAAAACCCTTTAGAAGTAGCCAAAGCATTTGAAGACCACGGCATAACAAACCTTCATCTTGTTGACTTAGACGGAGCTAAATCCAAACATATCGTTAACCATCGGGTCTTAGAAACCCTAGCCGCTAAAACGAATCTAAAAATTGACTTTGGAGGAGGGCTTAAAACTGATGAAGACTTACGTATTGCTTTTGAATCGGGTGCCCAACAGGTTACCGGAGGAAGTATTGCCGTTAAACAACCCAATAAATTCATAGCGTGGATTAAAACCCATGGCGCTGATAAAATTATTCTTGGCGCAGACGTCAAAGGTGAATTCATTGCCACAGACGGATGGCTAGAAACCTCTGATCAGTCTTTATTCGATTTTTTAGCCTATTTTCAACAGCAAGGGGTAAGTTACACCATATGTACAGATATTAGTAAAGATGGAATGCTACAAGGACCTTCTTTTGATCTCTATGAGAAAATTTTAGCTCAATCAAATATTAATCTCATTGCCTCTGGAGGTATTTCTAAATATGAGGAGCTTCCCCGCTTAGCTGCCATGGGTTGTGAAGGGACTATCATTGGTAAAGCGATTTATGAAAATAGAATTTCTTTAAAGCAAATTGAGAAATTTATATTAAACCCTAGCTAATGGAAGAAAACCTCCTCAATGAATTCAAGCAGCATAGTGTCTTTCGATTAACGGAAGGACAACGTATGATTCACCTAGCTTTGGCAAAAGTGGGAGAGGAGTCCCTATGGAAACTGCCTTCTTCCAATGGCTTATCGTTGGGGAATCAGTTATTACATATTTGTGGTAATATGACCCAATATGCTGTGTCTTCTTTAGGAGAAACACGAGATGATCGAAAACGCGAACTAGAATTTTCTACGCGCGGGGGCCATAGTAAAACCGAATTACTTCATCAATTAGATCAAACCATCGCCCTTGCTAAATCTTGTATTACTGAAGCTCCCCTCGAACATTACCTCAAGATTAGACGGGTCCAAGGCTTTGAGTTTTCTGGGGTAGGGGTTGTTTTACATGCTGTAGAGCATTTTTCCTACCACGTAGGGCAAATGGCTTTTTGGATAAAACAACTGACCCAAGAAGACCTCGGTTTCTATGACCAACACGATTTAACGCAATTAAACCCATAATATGCTCACTAAAAGAATTATTCCCTGCTTAGACATTAAGGATGGCCGAACGGTCAAAGGGGTTAACTTTATTAATCTTCGCGACGCAGGGGATCCCGTGGAATTGGCCGCACAGTACGCCCAAGAAAATGCCGATGAATTGGTTTTTCTAGACATCTCAGCGACTGAACAGCAACGTAAAACGCTGGCCGAGTTGGTGTTAAAAATTGCCGCGACCCTAGATATTCCTTTTACGGTGGGTGGAGGTATTCGCTCGGTAGAAGACGTGTCTGTTTTATTAAAAAATGGAGCAGACAAAGTATCTATCAATTCTGCAGCAGTAAAACGTCCGGAATTAATTAACGAAGTCGCTACCCATTTTGGGAGTCAGTGTTTGGTAGTGGCCATCGATGCCAAGCAGATCAACGGGCAATGGAAAGTTCATCTGGTAGGGGGTAAAGTACCTACAGAAATCAATCTATTCGATTGGGCTAGAGAAGTAGAAGAACGTGGGGCAGGGGAAATAAAGTTTACTTCAATGGACCACGATGGTACCAAAAACGGATTTGCTAACGAAGCATTAGCCCGACTTTCTTCAGCAGTTAACATTCCTATTATCGCCTCTGGGGGTGCAGGAAACCACAACCATTTTATAGATACCTTTACAAAAGGAAAAGCAGATGCAGCCTTGGCAGCAAGTGTTTTTCACTTTGGGGAAATTAGTATTCCCGATCTAAAACTAGAATTAAAGAAACAGCAAATCGCTATAAGAGTCTAAGCCATGGAACTTTATTTTTCAAAATCAGCCGACGGGTTGTTACCTGTTATTATTCAAGATGCTACCACCCAAGCAGTACTCATGTTGGGGTATATGAACGAAGAAGCACTTAAAAAAACCCAAGACACCGGTCAGGTTACTTTTTACAGCCGTTCTAAGCAACGTTTGTGGACCAAAGGGGAGGAGAGTGGTCATTTCCTAGCGCTAATCGATCTAAAAGTAGATTGTGATCATGACACCCTGCTGATTCAGGCCAAACCCATCGGACCCACCTGCCATAAAGGGACAGACACCTGTTGGGGAGAAGTAAATCAAAGTCAATATGGATTCTTTTCTACTCTAGAAAAAACCATCGCCACGCGTAAAGAAGAGAATGACGACCATAGCTATGTGGCCTCTTTATTTAGAGAAGGGATTAACAAAATTGCCCAAAAAGTAGGAGAGGAGGCTGTAGAAACTGTTATCGAAGCAAAAGATGATAACGATGCGCTTTTTCTTAACGAAAGTGCTGACCTGTTTTTTCATTACCTCATTTTACTCCAGGCCAAAGGCTTTGGTTTAAAGGATATTGAAGCTACTTTATTGAAACGCCAAAAGTAAATTGGGAGACTCCCTAATCTTTTGTAGCTTTAAAACAAAAAATGCTTACCCTCCCAAAAGATACCCTCACATTCTTTAAAGAACTGGCACAAAACAATACCCGCGAGTGGTTTGAACCTCAGAAACCGCGTTTTAAAGGATTAGAAGCTAACGTTAAAGCCTTTTCAGCCCAGCTGCAGGAGCATTTAAATACCCACGATAAGGTGGACGCATTTAAGGTCTTTCGTATCTACCGAGATGTGCGTTTTTCTAAAAACAAAACACCTTATAAAACCAGCTTTGGTATTTCATTCCATAGAGAAAAACCAAGGTTTAGAGGGGGCTATTACTTACATATACAACCGGGCAATAACTTCATCGCAAGTGGTTTTTGGAATCCTCAAAAAGAAGACCTCTTCCGTATCCGCAAAGAAATGGAAGTAGACGGCGACGAAATGCGTGAAATTATGGCCAATAAAGCCTTTAAAAGTGTTTGGGGTAACCTGGAAGGGGAGGAAGTGAAAACCGCTCCTAAAGGGTTTTCTAAAGAAGACCCCAATATTGACCTTATCCGTAAAAAAGCCTATCTATTTACCAAAAAATACACGGACCAAGCGGTGTTAAAAAAAGATTTCTTAGCCCAAGTTAATCAGGATTTTAAAGCAGTAAGACCCTTTTTTGATTATATGACCAGTGTCCTTACCACCGATTTAAACGGCGAGTCTTTGATTTAAACGACCTTGGAAATAAATCCCTTAGGTTCCTCAAACAGTTGTACTTGGTCCTTAATTCGCTCAATGGTCATATTCATCATTCGTTTATTTAGCGCCGAAGAATTAAGTGTATAGTGATTGTACTCTTCTACCGTAAATTGGCCAATGATCATGCCCTTAACGGAATTACGAAACTTTTGGTCTTTGATCAGACTGTTTTCTATATAAGCTAGTTTTTTAGATAGCCCTAGGTCATAAAAAACACCTTTACGTTTCTCCACATACTGATGAAATACGGCCACCAAAAGTGGGTTTTGTAGTTTTAAAATAGGGCGGAGGGTCTCGTTCTGAAAACGTTCTTCTGCCCCCATATTGGCAAACTGTTGGGTTTTCTTAATCTGGGGTCGTATGCGCTTTAGGTCGTTCGGACGGTCGTTCATAATGCGTGTTTTAATAAAGTTAACCCCTTTTTAGACCCAAAACACGCTAAGGGAGGGAAGGTTGTTCACCAAGTTTTTAACAGGACACTGAATCTCCGGGGGTTCTAATCCCTCTTTCTCCGCCACTAATCATTCATCGTTTTTTCTGTTTCAAATAATCGTCTTATTCTTCCAAAAGTTTGGTAGCAGGTGGTCAGCAGTTTTTTAAGTCCTAAATCTTAAAAGTTAAATGAGAAGTAATGGAAAAAGTTGCTGACGCGCGGATCATCGCAATTGCAATAGACCACCTTGTCTTTAAAATGGGAGCGGTAGTGCTTTAATTCATTTTCAATATCCGAAAGTTGGGTGTAGAATTCATCTTTTTTGGCTTTTTTAGCCGAATGTAGGCTGCGATTCGCAGGATTAGGTTGGGGCATAGCAAGTAGGTTATAACGTACAAAAGCATGGTTTACACCCCCAAAAACAAGACTAAATAAATGGAATAAAGTAGGATAGTAGGTAAATGAAGAATTGATTTGGGAGCAATTCAAACTCAATTTAGACAAAAATATCTGTTGATTGGACATTTTATGCTAAAATAGTGGGAGTGTAGGCTAAGCAAATAATACATACTCCCCCTGTATTTTGTAAATTAACCCCATGAAAAACCTCTTAATTTTATGTTTTTTAGCCACTGCGATGGCTATGGCGCAAGATCGCCCAGATCCCATGCACACGGTAGAAAGTTTTTTAAGGCCTTCCACGAAAAAGACAGTCTGGCCTTACAAAATCATTTTGCTGCAAATGCGCGTCTTTTGCGCTCGGGTAATAAAAATGGGCAGCCCGTTGTTCAAGAAAATGATATCGATGGTTTTATTCGTGCCTTAGCCACACGAAAAGATTCTCCTACATGGGAAGAACGTTTAGGAAAACCGGTTGTTCAGCAACACCAAAATCTGGCCACCGTTTGGGTACCCTTTAAATTTTTTCTTGGTAGTCGATTATCTCACTGTGGTTATAATTCCTTTATCCTTAGCTGGAGCGGTCAGCGTTGGCAAATAGTCTCACTTATAGACACAGCGACGAAGACTTGTTCAGATAACTTTTCTTTCTAGATCCTCTTCTTGAATTTTTAATTATTCACTTCGGACTATAATTAATATTATGTAAAATTGATTTTATTTACATGAATTAGGTAGCTCCTCCATTATTCCTATATTTGAGCAAATAATATTTCCCATGAGTATAATTAAGAAAATTTTAGCAGGATTAGGTTTATTAATCGTATTGGTAGCTGGTTACCTGTTTTACGGTACTGTAATCAATCCAAAAAGCCCAAAAGGTGTAGCTACCTATGAAAAAGAAGATTTAAAAGTTGAAGTTGTTTACCACAGACCTTACAAAAAGGATCGGCTTATTTTCGGAGAGGCTTCTGAGGATGCATTAGTTCCTTATGGTCAATATTGGCGTTTAGGGGCCAATGCAGCCACAACTTTTGAAACCTCTCAGGAGATTTCTTTTGGTGGACGTTTACTCTCTCCAGGTACTTATCGCATGTACGCAATTCCACAAGCCGATCATTGGATTATTGCACTTAATGAAGAATTTGGTAAGTTCGGTTATTATGAGCCCGATTATGCTAAAGATATTATGCGCGTCAATATCGCATCTGCCCAATTATTAACCCCTGTAGAACAGTTCACCATTGAGCTTCAGGAAGATGTAGACAACCTTACGCTTAGCATGCGTTGGGATACGGCGGCAATTGCTATTCCTTTAAACTAAATGGCTTTTTTTTCATTTAAAAATTTCGTCAAGGCCTTCTTTTTTATCAGTCTTTTAGGTGGTTTCTCTTATTATGTGGTTGGTAAAATTCAGTACCGACAGAACATGATGAGTTTTGAGGAATACAACCCTCCCTCTACTTTAGTCGAGCCCGAAAATCCGATTAAAAGGGCAAAATATCCTTTTGTAGATATCCATAATCACCAATTTGATATGCCTATTCGTGACCTGAGTAATCTCACAGATGAAATGGATTCGCTTAATATGGCCTTTATGATTAACCTCAGTGGTTTTAGGGGACTCTATTTAGAGAAATGCTTAAAGAATGTCCAAGAAAACGCTCCTACCCGCTTTGGATTATTCGTTAATCTCGACTGGGAAAAAATTGATGAGCCTAATTTTATCGCGACCAATTTGCAAATTCTAAACGATGCAAAAATAGCAGGTGCAATGGGCCTTAAAGTATACAAAGGATTAGGCTTAACAGACAAAGACCAAAACGGAAACAGAATTGCTGTTAACGATCCACGCCTCGATCCTATTTGGGCGGCTTGTGGACGCTTAGGCTTCCCTGTATTAATTCACTCGGCTGAGCCTCCCTCCTTTTGGCTTCCCAAAGACAAAAACAATGAACGTTGGTTAGAATTGAAGCAAAAACCCAGTCGATATCGTGATCCCAATAAGGTGCCTGCATTTGAAAGTATTTTAGCAGAACAGCATCATGTGTTTGAAAAACATCCGGAAACTACCTTTATAAATGCTCATCTTGGATGGATGGGAAATGATTTAGATCGCTTAGGGAAACACCTCGACCGCTACCCTAATGTTATGACTGAAATTGGAGCAGTTTTAGCGGAACTAGGACGACAACCCAGAAGAGCACGTCAATTTATGATCGATTATCAAGACCGGGTATTATTTGGAAAGGACGCGTATAAGGTAGAAGAATATTATACCTATTTTAGAGTCCTAGAGACCCAAGATGAATATTTTGATTATTACAGAAAACGCCACGCTTTTTGGAAAATGTATGGCTTAGGACTGCCCGATGAAGTACTTCGGAAATTGTATTATAAAAATGCACTAAAAATCCTTCCTGCGATCGATGCATCGCTATTTCCAGCAGATTAAATAAAATAATTTTTAAGCCCACTAAATAAAAATATGTCCATAAAGAACATTAGAAAAGAGGTTATGTTAACCTTAGAAAAAAACATTGATCATTTTGTAGATAAATTCTTAATCCCAGCAGAGAAAATCTGGCAACCCACCGATTTTTTACCCAATTCTCAAAAAGATAGTTTTATAGCAGAAGTAGAGGAAATCAGAGAACTTTCAAAAGATTTACACGATGATTTTTGGGTGGTTTTGGTCGGCGATACCATTACTGAAGAGGCTTTACCTACTTATGAATCTTGGTTGATGGATATAGACGGAATTCATCAAAACCCAGAGAACGGTTTGGCAAAATGGGTGAGAACTTGGACAGCAGAAGAAAACAGACATGGAGACGTTTTAAATAAATATTTATACCTGTCCGGACGAGTAAATATGCGTGAGGTGGAAATTTCAACGCAACATTTAATTACAGATGGGTTTGACCTTGGTACATCGTCCGATCCTTATAAAAGTTTTATTTACACCAGTTTTCAAGAATTGGCTACCTATATTTCTCACAACAATGTAGCTAAAATTGCACGTAAAAAAGGGCACAAAGCTTTAGCAAAAATGACTAGGATCATAGCAGGAGATGAAATGAGACATCATCAAGCCTATGCCAAATTTGTAAAAGAAATTTTTAAGATAGATCCCTCTGAAATGATGCTAGCTTTTCAGCAAATGATGCAATATAAAATTATCATGCCTGCAATGCATTTAAGAGAATCGTTTGGGTCAAAGGGGGATTTATTTGCAGATTTTTCTACTGTTGCCCAAAGAGTGGGAGTTTATACCGGTTTTGACTATGTTAACATTCTCAATAAACTCAACACTATCTGGGAAATTGAAAAGATTACTAACCTAACACCAGAAGCAGAAAAAGCAAGAGATTATCTAATGCACCTACCCGATAGAATGTATAGAATTACAGAACGAATTGTCATTCCAAAAACAAAATTCGACTTTAAATGGATGTTACCCGTTTAACCCTAACCTTAAATTAATTATTCTTAATTTACATTGCTTAATTAAAATGCTATGATTATTGTTAATACCCCCACCGTTCCCAATAAAGCTATTACAGAAGTCCACGGAATTTCGCGCGGAAGTACTGTGCGAGCCCGAAACTTTGGTAGCGATATCTTCGCGGGACTAAAAAATATTGTTGGAGGTGAAATCTCTGAATACACCAAACTTCAAGCGGACTCGCGAGAACAAGCCCTAGAACGTATGCAAGAGGATGCTGAACGCATGGGCGCCAATGCCATTGTAAACGTGCGTATTACGACTTCAATGGTCATGCAAGGCTGCTCAGAAATTTTAGCCTACGGAACTGCTGTAACCGTTAAATAATGGAAATGATTATAGGCGCTATTTTATTGATTATCCTTTTGATTCTAGTAGCCAAAAGAATCGACGATAAAGGCAAAGAGACTTTTGAGAAGAGAGATCATTAGACTCGCTCGCAATAAACAATATAATACCTAGGTGTAAAATACCGTAAAAAGGGACGAAATCCTATTTTAAATGGGTCTGGAGAAGTCCATAGGGCACTGTCTTTAATTTTCCATCCCGTTTTTTTAAGTAACAGGTTAAATTGCTTTACTTCAAATTCATGATAGTGTTTGTCCCAATCATCTTTTTCATTCCAATAAGCCTCGGCAAACCAAAGTTTTAAAGGGACAGAAGCGATAAGCTTTTTACTTTTTATCGCTTTTAATATATTGTAGGGAGCCAATAGATGTTCAAAGATCTCAAAAGCAGTGACACAATCTACTTGGGGGTAAACATAAGCTTCATAATCATCATCTAAATTTTCCCCTTGGGTGTTCTTAACCGTATAGCCTGCTTCGATGAGATGGGGGTAAATGGATTTTCTGTTCCTAAATCCAAGAGACTACTCCCCTCTTTTAAATGCTTGGCCATAAAAGCCAACGTACGATGATATCTTTTCTGGTGTACTCGTGTAATGCTCACTTAATTCTTTGTTTTTCCCATAAATACATTAACTCCTGCTGGAATAGGATTTCCAGAAGTTCTTCTAAAACTAACTACTTGTCCCGTATGGTAAATGGCATCTGCGAGGGGTCCGTTGAGCAAATGCCATACTGGAAAACGAGATACCCGCTCCCCTCTTTCAAAAATCACTTCGAGTTGCTGAATTTCTTCTGCGGTTTTACCTGAGAATAATTCACTGGCTAATTGAAGGTAATCGAGGGTTTGACGACGTAATTCTGTTAATTCGGAAGGGGTGTTTTCCAATGGGCGAAGATTAGGCTTTGACGCGGCTGTATGTGCAATAACTTCTGCTAGCCCATAGATATGTTCTAGGGTCTCTAACATAGAAGCTGCCTCTGCAGAGGGGCGATAGGATAAATCTTGTTCTCGTAAATCTTCAGTTGCCCAATGGTAACGATAACCCAGTCCCTGCACCATGCGGGTGATAACATTACCCGAATTTGCATCGTCTGGATAAGTAGGGATTTCGTTAAAGTGTAATTGATATTGTGCCATGAGATGAGTGGTTGTAAATAAAAGAAAAATAAGGAGTCTTCGCATGCTTTATATATTCTCTTACGAATGTAGTATTTTAGCATCACATTCATTGATTATGTCAAAAAAATTATCTAGCCTAGAAGACCTTGCTAAAGTTCAATTTAGTGATCTAGCCCCCGACCCTGTCGATCTCCCGGTAGAGGAAACTTCTTTTATAAAACAAGAATTAGAAGCCCACTTTAGCAACAAAGGGAGAGCGGGAAAAACAGTTACCCTAATCAAAGGATTTAAAGGGGAACCAGCTGAACTAAAACAATTGGCTAAAAAACTTAAAAATTCGATTGGTGTAGGTGGAACGGTTAAAAACGGTGAAATTATTATACAAGGGAATTACAGGAACCAACTTATGGATCTTTTAATTGAAATGGGCCATGCGGTTAAACGTGTAGGGGGCTAATTGTTTTTAATTACTTACCAGCCAATGGGAGTATTTCCCTGCTTTTGTAAGTAATCATTGCACTGACTAAAATGCCTGTTTCCAAACCAATAACCTCTATTAGCACTTAAAGGTGATGGGTGTCCACTACTTAAAATCAAGTGTTTATCCTTATCGATTAATTTTGCCTTCTTTTGAGCATAACCTCCCCAGAGCATAAAAACGACGCCTTCTCTATCTTTTGAAATGATCTCTATTACTTCATCGGTAAAGGTTTCCCACCCCTTTTTTTGATGACTCCCCGCTTGATGGGCACGAACACTTAAAGTAGCGTTGAGTAAAAACACACCTTGTTTTGCCCATGGCAGTAGACTCCCACTCTGTGGATAGGGTTGTCCACAATCTGTTTCTATTTCTTTAAAAATATTTACCAATGAGGGAGGATGTTTTACTCCATCGGGCACAGAAAAAGATAAACCGTGGGCCTGGTTGGGCCCATGGTAAGGGTCTTGACCAATGATAACCACTTTTATCTCCTGAAATTTACAACGGTTAAATGCCTCAAATAACATTGATTTAGGAGGATAACATGCTGTTTCTGCATATTCTGCGTCTACAAAGGACATCAATTCCTGGAAATAAAGTTTAGAAAAGCTCGTAGTCAATACTTTTTCCCAACTAGGATGTATTTGAACACGCATGTTTTTATGTATTTTTGTTTCGCTAATGTAAGAAAAATACTTCCTTGAAAATTCCAGACAAATCAATTGTAGACTTAGAATTTGATACCGTACTCCACCAAGTGAGCACGTATTGTATTACAGCTTTGGGGAAAGCCACCTTGCTAGACATTAAACCTAGCAGTGAAAAGGAGCAAATTCTCAAAGAACTTAATTTAGTCTCAGAATATGTCTCCTCTTACGATAATGATAATCGTATTCCAAATCATGGCTTCGATGAGTTGACGGCAGAACTTAGCTTATTGAAAATTGAAAATAGTGTGCTAGAAATAGAAGGTTTTAGAAGAATTGCCGCCGCTAATGAAACGACCAATTTGTTGCTAAAGTTTTTTAAGAAGTTCAAAGAATATTATCCGCAGCTTAAAGAGTTAGGAGAAGAAATTGAAATTACCAAAGCCCCCAAAGAAGAAATAGATAGTGTTATCGATCGATTTGGCGAAATTCGGAACAACGCCTCTGAGGAACTTCATCGCATTCGAAAACAAATTAATAGTGTACGCTCAAAGATCAGTCAAAGCTTTCAACGTGCGCTTAGCAATTATACGACGGCAGAC
Organism: Flavobacteriaceae bacterium; assembly: GCA_038143595.1. Lineage (GTDB taxonomy): Bacteria > Bacteroidota > Bacteroidia > Flavobacteriales > Flavobacteriaceae > Arcticimaribacter. The sequence continues at coordinate 555,749 of JAYQME010000001.1, forward strand.
TACTTAGATGATATTAGAGAAACTGTCGTAGATAATAAGAGGGTATTAGCGGTAAAAGCCATGTATCGCCGAAAGGTGAAAGGGGCTATCATGGGAAGTTCAAAAACAGGGAGTATTGTATATATTGAACCAGAAACCACCCTGCAATATTCTAGAGAACTGAACAACCTTACTTTTGAAGAAAGTGAAGAAATTCAGAAAATTTTAAGAGAGCTTACCGCCTTTTTCCTCCCCTACCGAGGTTTACTCGCGCAATACCAAGAATACCTGACAAGCATAGATACCATCTACGCACGGGCAACCTACGCACGTGATATTAATGCCATTTTACCTGTGATCTCCGAAAACCGAGAAATGGAGCTCATTGATGCTTATCACCCACTGCTCTATGTACCACATAAAGCAGAAAATAAAACGACTTATCCGCAAGATATTCGCCTTCATCAATCTAATCGAATCATTGTAATTTCTGGACCTAATGCTGGGGGGAAAAGTATTACCCTAAAAACGGTAGGTCTGCTACAGCTGATGCTCCAAAGTGGAATGCTTATCCCTGTTCACGAACGATCAAGGGTTTGTTTTTTTAATCAGGTAATCACGGATATTGGAGATAATCAATCGATTGAAAATCACCTGAGTACCTATTCTTACCGTTTAAAGAATATGAAGTATTTTTTACGCAAGTGCAATGAAAATACCCTGTTCTTGATTGATGAGTTTGGTACAGGATCTGATCCTGAATTAGGCGGTGCACTGGCAGAAGCTTTTTTAGAGGAATTCTATCAAAGAAAAGCCTATGGTATCATTACGACCCATTATTCAAATTTAAAGGTCTTGGCCAATGAATTACCGCATATGACCAATGCGAATATGCAATTCGATAACCGTACCCTAGAGCCTGTATTTAAGTTAATATTAGGGGAAGCTGGAAGTTCATTTACGTTTGAGGTTGCCCAGAAGAATGGCATCCCCTACAGTCTTATAAATAGAGCTAAAAAGAAAATTGAACGCGGTAAAGTTCGTTTTGATGCCACCATTGCCAAGTTGCAAAAAGAGCGAAAACAAATGATGGATACTGGCGCTTCACTAAAGGTTAAAGAGAATAAAGCTGAAAAAGAAGGGGAAAAACTTGAAGTACTCAACCAAAAAATAAAAGCTAAACTAAGTAGTTATCAGGAGTTATACGATCATAATCAACGTATGATTGTGTTAGGAAATCGAGTGAATGAAGTGGCAGACCGGTATTTTGACAATGGCAAAAAACGACCCCTTGTGGCTGATTTATTAAGGATTGTGGAAACTGAAAACGCAAAACGTAAAAAAAGAGCGCTGCCGAGAAAAGAAAGGAAAAAGAAGAAAAAAGAAAGCGGAGCAAGAGACGCAAAAAGCCATCGTAGCCATTAGAAAAGAGAAAAAGAAAAAGAAGCAGGTGCCTAAGCCCGAGGCGGTAAAACCTAAGATTGATTTTAAAGTAGGTGATCAGGTTCGCTTATTTGATGGAAAATCCGTGGGAACCATCGATTCAATAGAAAAACGTAAAGCGGTTGTTAATTATGGGGTTTTTACGACCCAAGTTAATTTAGAAGCCCTAGATCTTGTTCAGTCAGCCAAAACAAAGAAATGAAACCATTAATTATCTTTTTTGACGCCCCTTGTGTCTTATGCAATTTTTGGATTCAAAAGCTTTGCGCTTGGGATCATGAAGATCGGCTTCGATTTGCCACTTTAGACCACCCCATGTTAAAAGAGTTTGCCCGAGAACGAGGTCTTGACCTAAAGCAACTAGATACTGCCATTGTTTGGGATCAAACGTATTCCTACGCGTTTGAAGCACAAGGTACTTTTATGATTTTGAATCAATTAGGCGGATATTGGAAACTTTTTACGGTATTTAACTTCCTGCCTAAAAGCATTACCAATGGATTATATAGGGTGGTCGCCAGGAATCGTTATCAGTGGTTTGGTAAATATGAGATCTGCCCCCTTCCCGATCCCAAATACCAACATAAGTTCTTGTAGACCTCCATAAATGGAACTACTTATCCATTATTAGATAAAAATTGTATATTGATTATCTCAAATTGAAACTCATGAATCCAAGAATCAAAACTTTACTTCGTTACACAGTGGCTATCTTGTTAGTCCAAACCCTTCGTTATAAATTTTTAGCCCACCCAGACAGTGTCTACATCTTTGAAACCATTGGGATGGAACCCTTTGGACGTATAGGAATTGGTGTTTTAGAATTGATCACTGCCCTCCTCTTATTGATTAAACGTACTGCATGGTTCGGTGCTTTTATGAGCATTGGTTTAATGATTGGTGCGCTTTTTTTCACCTTACTATCTTGGGCATCGAGGTACAAGGAGACGGGGGAACCCTATTCGGCATGGCCATATTAACCTGGGTATTAAGTCTTTTAATTTTATGGAATGAGCAAAAAAGCATTCCCTTTTTAAAATAGAAAACTATGGAAAATAAAACTCCTCCAAAATGGTTTAAAATGGTGGTAATAGTTGCCCTTTTATGGAATTTAATGGGTATCCTCAATTTTTTTATGCAGCTAACAATAACACCAGAAGCCCTAGCCAGTTACCCAGAAGCTGAACAAGAACTTATAAAAAATGCACCCCTATGGTCAATGATTGCTTTTGCTTTGGGCGTTTTTGGAGGAACAGTAGGTTCTTTAGGTCTTTTCTTAAAAAAGGCATGGTCTAAAACTGCACTGCTTATCTCACTTATTGCAGTGACTTTACAGATGGGTTATTGGGTGTTTTTTACACAAGCAGTAGCAGTCTATGGTCCATCAACCTACGTGATGCCGTTTATCGTTGTAGCTATCGCTATACTGCTCTATCGTTTAGCCACTAATGGAATTCGTAAAGGATACCTAAACTAGTCTTCTTTTAGCTTACCGATAGATTTGCCTACCAGCATAGAAACTGTCGCATCCCCGGTAACATTCACTACGGTTCTACACATATCTAACGGACGATCAATGGCAAAGATAAGTGCTAGTCCCGCTTCCGGTATACCAGCTTGAGCAAGTACAATAACGAGCATTACGATCCCGGCACTGGGAACTGCAGCCGTCCCTATCGAGGCCAAGGTGGCTGTGAAAATTATACCTAATTGTGCCGATAAACTTAAGTCTAAACCAAAGGCTTGAGCAATAAACACCGCTGCAACGCCTTGGTAAACACTAGTTCCATCCATATTAATGGTTGCACCAATCGGAAGTACAAAACTAGTTACTTCTTTATCTACACCAAGGTTTTCTTCTACACACTCCATAGTAACTGGTAGCGTAGCTGCACTTGAACTTGTAGAAAAAGCAAGTAGCTGTGCAGGGGCAATCCCACTAAAAAAGCCAGAGGGACTTTTACCTGTAAAGACCTTAACAATAATTGAATATACAATGATCATAGCTGCAAGACCTAGAAGCAGCGTTACAGCGTATAAAGCCAAAGCTTGAAATAATTCTACACTAGGGGCCTCCACAACAAGGGCTGCTAATAAGGCAAATACACCATAGGGTGCCGCAAGCATTATCAAATCAATTAACTTTAGAATGACGGCATTAAATGAGTCAAAAAAGGCTTTAACAGGTTGTGCCGTTTCGGGAGGAAGTAAAATCATACCTATTCCAAAAAACAATGCAAAAAATATGATTTGAAGCATGTTGCGGTTATTGGTCGCCGCAGCAAATATGTTATTTGGAACAATATCTACCAAGGCTTGTAAGGGACCAGCTTCTTGTTGCTTTGCAGCTGCTTCACGTTTTTGATCAGCATCGGTGGCATAAGCAGCTACCAATTCTTCTCGCGTGTCTACAGAAATAGATTTTCCTGGTTTAATCGTATTTACTAAGATGAGTCCAATCGTTACCGCAATCAAAGTAGTGGTCACATAAATAAGAATGGTTCTTCCACCCATTTGCGATAATTTAGAAATATCTTGAAGATCAGACACCCCTTTGATCAGCGAGGCTAAAATCAAAGGAATGGCAATTAACTTTAAAAGATTAATAAAAATAGTCCCAAAAGGTTTGATATAATCTCCTACAAAAGAAGCGCCTCCATCAAAAAAAGACATGATTAAGCCAAAAAGAACACCTAAGGCCATCCCAATTAGTATTTTCCAATGTAATGCTAGTTTTTTCATAGGTTTATTTTTTATTGGTTCTTCTAATCAATTCATAATCGGCAATTACAAGCGCAGCCATGGCTTCTACGATAGGAACAGCTCTAGGTACCACACAAGGATCATGCCTTCCTTTTCCTTCCATGATTACCTTTTCACCTTGGTTATTGATTGTTTCTTGAGCTTGCATTACAGTAGCGACTGGTTTAAAGGCCACATTGAAATAAATATCCATTCCATTTGAAATACCGCCTTGTACTCCCCCAGATCGATTAGATTGGGTTGTACCGTCGGCATTAAATGGATCATTGTGCTGACTCCCCTTCAGTTGAGCCCCTTCAAAACCACTTCCATATTCAAATCCTTTTACTGCATTAATAGAAAGCATAGCTTTTCCTAATTCGGCATGTAATTTATCAAAGGCCGGCTCCCCAAGCCCTACCGGGACATTCTGAATAACACAGGTGATGATTCCTCCTACGGTATCACCTTCTTTTCTAATTTGTCTAATGTAAGCTTCCATCTCTTTTGCCTTCTCTGGGTCTGGACAACGGACAGGATTATTCTCCGCTTCTAGTAAATTTAGACTTTGATAGTCTTTGTCTAATTTAATGGAGCCCACAGCGGATACAAAAGCATGGAATTTAATTCCGGCTAAAAATTGCTTTGCAATTGCCCCAGCTACAACCCGGCTGGCGGTTTCTCTTGCAGAGCTTCTACCCCCGCCCCTATAGTCCCTAAAACCATACTTTTGATCGTAGACATAATCTGCGTGTGAAGGACGATAGCTGTCCTTTATGTGGGAATAATCGTGGGACTTTTGATTGGTGTTATGAATAGCAAAACCTATGGGAGTTCCAGTTGATTTACCTTCAAAAATACCCGAATAAAACTTTACTTCATCGGGCTCTTTACGTTGCGTAACTATTGCAGATTGACCGGGCTTACGACGATCTAAATCCCTTTGAATGGCCTCAAAATCTATTTCTATTCCAGCGGGGCAGCCATCTAAAACGCCACCTATGGCCTCTCCGTGAGATTCTCCGAAAGTTGTTACACTAAAAATTTTACCAAATTGGTTTCCTGCCATGGATATAATGTTTATACAAATATAAGACTAAAAAACACGATGATTGCATGCATTCTTAAATGGAATTCGTATAAGTAAAAGTGTTTGCTTATTTTTGTGCCTATGAAAAAAATATTTACCCTATTATTGGTTATCTCACTTGGGTTTTTCTCTTGTGAAAGTGTAGAAAAAAACACCTTTGTTTTAAAAGGACAAACGGATCTTCCAGAGGGAAAAAGAATTTTTCGTATTTCACCCAATGCCAACAATCAACCCGTATATATAGATACTACCACAGTAGCTAACGGAAATTTTGAACTGATTGGCGATGTTGACCAAATTGATGTCAATTTTTTATTCATTGAAGGAGAGCAACAAAATGTACCCTTCATTGTAGAAGAGGGTATCATAGAAATAGCCTTATTTAAAGATAGTATTGCTTCTTCTAAAATTAAGGGAACTACTTCTAATAATGACCTCAATGACTATCGTTCTAGCACGGCTGACTTTACTAAAAAAATGAATGCTGTGGCTACTGAAATACAATCGGCCAATTCCATGGGTGATAATTTGTACGTAACACAGTTACAGGCCGATTATACCGCTATCCAGGAAAGATTAAACGCCTATGAAATGGAGTTTCTAAGAACCCAAACAGACTCATATATTTCCTCTTTAATTATGGAGCGTTTCTTGTCACAAAAATTAATTCAAGTCCCTGAGGCTAAAATTGTGTATAACACCTACACAGATAGAATTAAAAGCAGTCGTTCTGGAATTAATGTGGCTAATATAATTAACAAGCCTGTTAACCCTACCGCAATTGGTCAAATTGCTCCGCTTTTTGAAGGCCCTACCCCTGCAGGCGACCTAGTTTCTTTAAAAAGTCTTCGGGGTAAAGTAACCATCATTGATTTTTGGGCGTCTTGGTGTAGACCCTGTCGCATAGAGAATCCTAACCTTGTGAGACTTTACAATAGAATGCACGATAAAGGGCTTGAAATTATAGGCGTTTCCCTAGACCGTAATAAAGCGAGCTGGGAAAGAGCTATTGCAGACGATGGATTAAAATGGAACCATGTGTCTAATCTTCAATACTGGTCAGATCCCATCGCCAAACTTTATGGCGTAAGAGCAATCCCTGCTGCTTTTGTCTTGGATAGTGAAGGAAAAATTGTCGCTAAAAACTTACGAGGAGCTCAACTAGATGCCAAAATCGAAGAATTACTCCAGGACTAATTTCTTTTTCTAAAAAAATACATTCCAGCAATCAGGGTGACCCCCACCATAGCCATAAGTGTATAAAATGATTTATCAATCACTTCGGGTCTAAAAAGTATTGTCGCAACAATTCCGCCCAACGCTCCCCCAAAATGGGCTGTATGTCCAATGTTGTCGCTTTGAGATCTGATCCCAAAAACAGTGAAAATTAAATATCCAATTCCAAAAACATAAGCAGGAAAAGGGATAGGTAGGAAAATTAAGGCTAATTTCATCTCAGGGAACATTAAAATGCAACTATAAACCACGCCAATAATTGCACCACTTGCCCCAACCGCTGAATAATAAGGATTGTCCCTGTGATAATAGAGTGCAAAGAGATTACCCGCAAAAAGACTAATCAAATAGAGTAAAATAAAATTGACAATTCCTAAACCAAAAAGGGTGTTGTCTCCAAAGACATAAAGGGTAAATCCGTTAAATAGTAGGTGATTGAAATCTACGTGGATAAATGCAGCTGTAAATAGTCGATAGTAAGCCCCATTTTGAATGGCCCGAATGTTGAATTTTAAACGATTAAATAGAATTTGATCATTAAAAGCACGATAACTAACACCGGTTAAAATAAGAAGTAATAATAATATCAATGGGGATATGCCGACCATAAAAGATTTTGGTCAAATATAATTATATTTGCCTCAAATCAAATCTACGTGCAACTCATTGTTTTTATAGTTTCTTACCCGATCATGATCGGTGTTTCTCTTCTGCCCTACCCATTGCTTTACGCACTTTCGGATTTTCTTTCCTTTTTACTACACAAAGTGTTTAAATTTCGTGTAAAAGTGGTACGAAAAAATTTAAGAATTTGCTTCCCAGAAATGTCAGCTAAAGAGCGCTATGGTATAGAAAAAAAGTTTTATCGTCACCTATGCGACGTTTTCTTAGAAATGGCTAAAAACTTGACTATTTCAGAAAAAGAAATCAAGAAGCGTTTTAAATTTGAAAACATCCATCTCATCAATGAGTGCGAAGAAAAAGGTCAGAGTACTGTGCTATTGTTAGGGCATTATTCTAATTGGGAAGGAATGCTGAGTATTGGTTATCATCTATTGGGTAAGGGATATGGTGTATTTACTCCCCTGACCAATAAATATTTTAATCGTTTAATTTCTAAATCAAGAGAAAAACATCGCGCTTACTTGGTGTCGCGTTATAAAACAGTAGAGTTTATCAAAGACAACGCAAAAAAAGGACAAGTGGGTATGTATGGTTTTATTAATGATCAATCCCCAAGGGCAACCGCAAAAAGCTATTGGAGAACTTTTATGGGCACCAATGTCCCTGTATTTACGGGGGCAGACCGTTTGGCAAAAGAATTTAATTTCCCTGTTTATTATACCGAAATAAATCGAGTAAAAAGAGGCTATTACGTCGCCAAAATTTCATTATTGATAGAAAATCCTTCTGCTTGTAAAGCCTATGAGATTACTGACTTGTTTACCGCTCGTTTAGAAGCACAAATCAAAAAAGACCCTAGTCAATATTTATGGTCACATAATCGATTTAAGCACAAACATCTTGCGCCTAAAGGTTTGTAGAGATCTTAAGTAATTCATCAGAAAAACGTTGGGTTAAATCATCTGCTTCTTGCTGAGAACTCGCCTCGGAATACACACGTATAATGGGTTCAGTATTCGATTTTCGCATATGTACCCATCCTTCTGAAAAATCTATTTTAACCCCATCAATTAACAAAGGGGACTCCTCCTTGTACAAGTTTGCCATGGTATTCAGTAACGCATCCACATCCAATCCTTTTTCTAATTTGATTTTACCTTTACTCATGAAATAGGAAGGATAGCTAGCTTTTAATTCAGAAACGCTACACTTTCGTTCTGCTAATAAAGATAGAAATAAAACAACCCCTATCAATGCATCTCTACCATAATGAAGTTGTGGGTCTATCACTCCCCCATTTCCTTCACCACCAATCACCGCATTCACTTCTTTCATTTTTGTAACCACGTTTACCTCCCCTACTGCAGCAGCAAAATAGGAACCTCCAGCAGCTTCGGTCACATCTCTTAACGCCCGTGTAGAAGATAAGTTAGACACGGTATTTCCTGGTTTTTTAGAGAGTGTATAATCTGCACAAGCTACCAGGGTGTACTCCTCGCCAAACATCTCTCCTTTTTCGTCCATAAATGCCAACCTATCTACATCCGGATCAACAACGATACCCATATCTGCTTTATGAGTGACCACTAATTTAGATAGATCACCGAGGTGCTCTTTTAGGGGTTCTGGATTATGAGGGAAATGTCCCGTAGGGTCACAATATAGGGGTATACAGCTTACTCCTATAGCTTCTAAAAGCTGTGGGATAGCAATACCTCCAACAGAGTTTACTCCATCTACAACCGCGGTAAATTCTGCCGCTTTAATGGCAGGTAAATTAATTAAAGGATGAGCTAAAATTTGTTCAATATGTGCGGTAATGGCGTTCTCTACAGATCGCTTATGACCCAAATGGTCTACGGTAGCAAATTCAAAAGCATTCTCTTCTACCAACGATAAAATCTGTGCCCCCGCTTCTGCATCTAAAAACTCTCCAGCCTCGTTTAATAACTTTAAGGCATTCCATTGTTTAGGGTTGTGACTAGCCGTAAGAATGATTCCGCCTTGTGCATTTTCGGAGACGACCGACATCTCTACCGTGGGAGTGGTAGAAAGACCTAAATCGATGATATTAATTCCCATTCCAATAAGCGTTTCTGTAACCAATGATTGGATCATTTCTCCAGAAATACGTGCGTCTCTCCCTACGATAATATTAATTGAAGAGGCCTGGGTGTTTGCTTTTATATAAGTACCGTAAGCTGCAGCAAATTTAACGGCATCGATTGGGGTTAGATTTTCTTCGGGTTGACCTCCAATGGTTCCACGAATTCCAGAGATGGACTTAATTAAAGTCATTTAAATGTTTTTTTCAAATATACTGATTGTCTTCCATAAAAATCTGCTTTAATTGATGAACTCATTTTAACATTTATGAGTAAAAACAGCAGTTAATCGTTTTGATCAAGTTTCTTTTGCGTTGCGCAATAGGGACAAAACAACCTATTTCAGCAAATTGAAAAAGTATAAATGAGATTAATAAAAAGAAAGTTACATTTACCGGAATGAATTTTTTAGCCCATTTATATTTATCAGGAGACAACGAATCGCTTAGATTTGGGAATTTTGTTGGAGATGCCGTACGGGGTAATCAATTGGCGCGTTTCCCTGAGGATATTCAAAGAGGGATTATACTCCACCGAAAAATAGATTCTTTTACAGATGAACATCCCATTTTCCGTAAACATTGTAAGCTGCTCTACCCAGATCATGGACACTATGCCAGGGTGATTCTCGATGTGATATATGATTATTTTATCGCCTCTAACTGGAGTAAATTTCACTCACAGACCTTAAATGAATACGCAGCAGCATTCTATCTGGCAACCAAAGAACGAGAACACTTACTCCCTGCGAGCATTGAAAGATTATTTGCCCTGATGCAAAAGCAAAACTGGCTCCTACAATACGCTTCCTTAGAAGGCTTGGAACACATCTTATTTCATATGAATAAACGCACTTCTTTTCCTTCTCAATTTCCACAAGCGGTTACTGTTTTAAAAAATGAAGAACAACAGATGCTTCCTGATTTTTTTATCTTTTTTGATGAGTTAATAAACTATTGTAACAATCAGTCTATTTAAGTAAAAGTTGATAAACTTTAATTATATTTAACGTTGATCAATTTGATAATTTTTCCTGTGTTAAATCAGTAAATTACTCCTTTAATACACGGATAAAAATCTAATTATATAATGCTTTGAATCCTTTTAAATCCTAACCTAATGAAAAAAACACCCTACATTTTCTTTTGTTTTTTGTTATTGGCTTGCCAAACTGTAAAACAACCCACGGTTTCAGCCGCGGTGGTATCTGCAAGGATCGAAGCCTCTGAGGCGGGAAAATCCATACTCCAAAAAGGGGGCAATGCTTATGATGCCATGGTGGCCACTAGTTTTGCTTTAGCGGTAGTATATCCCGTAGCGGGCAACATCACTGGCGGAGGTTTTTTTGTCTATAGAACAGCAGAGGGAGAAACAGGAAGTTTAGACTACAGGGAGATGGCGCCATTAAACGCCCACAAAGATTTGTATTTAGATGCAGAAGGGAATGTCATTCCTGGTTTAAGTACAATAGGTGGTTTGGCGGTTGGAATCCCGGGAGCTGTAGCAGGTATTTTAGAAGTTCACAAAAAGCTAGGAAGCTTACCCTTAGAAGAATTAATACAGCCTGCCATTGATCTGGCAGAAAAAGGCTATGTAATTACTCCAAAACAAGCCAAAAGCATACAACGATACCGACAATTATTTATTGAAGTTAACGGAAAGAACACCTTTTTTGCCCAGCCTTTTGTAGCGGGTGATACGATTGTAAATTTGCCGCTAGCCAAAACCCTCAAAGAAATAGCCCAGCAAGGGAAAAGAGGTTTTTACCAAGGATGGGTAGCAGAAGCGATGATTAATAAAACCCAATCAACAGGTGGAATTTTATCCCTAGATGACCTAAATGCTTATGAACCCAAATGGCGGGACCCCGTTCAATTTGATTATAAAGATTTATCGGTTATTTCCATGTCACCTCCTTCCAGTGGCGGAATATGCCTAGGGCAGCTACTGAAAATGGTAGAGCCCTATGATCTAAAATCCTTAGGGCATAATTCTGTAGAAAGCATTCATTTAATGGTTGAGGCAGAAAGAAGATCGTATGCAGATCGCAGCCATTTCTTGGGAGATCCAGACTTTGTCCTTGTTCCACAAGATAGATTATTAGAAAAAGATTATCTAAACAAAAGAATGCAAGCATTTAGTCCCTCAAAAGCGACCCCTTCTAGCGAAGTCGCCCATGGTGAGATCAGTGTGGTTGAAAGTAATGAAACGACTCACTTTTCTATAGTGGATCGTTTTGGTAACGCTGTGTCTGTGACCACGACATTAAATGGGGCGTATGGATCTAAGGTTTTTGTAGATGAACTAGGGGTGTTTATGAATAATGAAATGGATGATTTCAGCAGTAAACCTGGGGAACCTAATATGTTTGGTTTAACGGGTAGTGAAGCGAATAGCATTGCCCCTAAGAAGCGAATGTTAAGCTCAATGACTCCGACCATTGTTGAGAAGAACAGTAATTTGTACATGGTCGTAGGGACCCCTGGCGGATCAACGATTATTACCTCTGTTTTTCAAACCATTTTAAATGTCTATGAGCACGGTATGGAAATGCAAGAAGCAGTAAATGCCCCCCGATTTCATCATCAATGGTTGCCCGATGTAATTACCCTAGAGCCAAAACAATTTAGCCAGGAAACCATTTCATCATTGCAAGAGATGGGACATCATTTAGAAGAAAAATATACCCGTATAATTGGAAGAGTTGATGCCATCTTAGTCAGTGAGCAAGGAGAAATTTCTGTAGGTGCTGACCCAAGAGGAGATGATGCAGCAGCCATGTATTAAATAAAAATAGTTAGAGAAAAAAAATGATTGAAGAAAATTGCATTGATGTTCAAGGTGCTAGAGTTCATAACCTAAGAAATATTGATATTAAAATTCCACGAGATGAGCTTGTGGTCATCACGGGACTATCTGGGAGCGGAAAATCGTCTTTAGCATTTGATACCATTTATGCTGAAGGTCAACGTAGGTATATGGAAACCTTTTCTGCTTATGTACGTCAATTCTTAGGGAATTTGGAACGTCCCGATGTGGATAAAATTGATGGGCTATCCCCAGTCATTGCGATAGAGCAGAAAACCACCTCTAAAAGTCCGCGCTCTACCGTTGGAACGATTACAGAACTCTATGATTTTTTGCGCTTGATGTATGCCCGAATTGGAACCGCCTACAGTTACAAAACGCAAGAGAAAATGGTTAGTTACTCTGATGACCAAATCATTGAACTAATTCTTAAAGACTATCCTCAGAAAAAAGTAATGCTACTCGCCCCGATCATTAAATCTAGGAAAGGACATTACCGAGAGTTATTTGAAAATCTAGCACGACAAGGCTTTGTAAAAGTTAGGGTGGATGGTGTGGTCCTAGAGCTATCTAGAGGAATGAAAGTAGATCGATACAAAACACACGATATAGAACTTGTGGTAGATCGAATGACCATTAGTGATAGTGAGAGCAGCATAAAGCGATTAAGAGAGTCGATGATTGCCGCTATGTATCAAGGGGATGAAACCTTAATGCTCCTAGATGTAGATACACAAGAAGCCCGTTATTTTAGTCGCAACTTAATGTGTCCCTCTTCGGGTATATCTTATCCAAATCCAGAACCAAATTTCTTTTCATTCAACTCCCCAAAAGGAATGTGTGGACAGTGTAAAGGATTGGGGGTGCAACAAGTAATTAATACTAAAAAGATCATTCCAGACCCTTCTATTTCAATTAATAAAGGAGGGATTAAACCGCTGGGGAATAAACAAAATTCCTGGGGATTTAAACAGATGGAAACCATCGCTAAGCGTTATGGTTTTTCCTTATCAGATCCTATAACAGCCATTCCTAAAGAAGCGTTGGCTATTATTTTAAGAGGGGGAAATGAATCTTTTACGGTCGCGTCTAAATCCCTAGGAGTGACCCGTAAATATAAAATTGATTATGAAGGGATCGAGAATTTTATTCTCAATCAATATCAACAGGCTGATTCTATGAACTTAAAGCGCTGGGCAAGTGAGTACATGGATCAAGAGACCTGTAGTGGTTGCCAAGGTGCGAGGTTAGATAAAAAAGCATTAAATTTTAAAATAAATGAACAATCCATTGCGCAGTTAGCGGCTATGGATTTAAGTGAGTTATATGAGTGGATCAGTAATCTCCCCCATCATTTATCGCCCAATGAAATAAAAATTGGAGAAGAAATAATAAAAGAGATCAAAGCCCGCATTGAATTCTTATTAAACGTTGGGTTAAATTATTTATCACTCAACCGTTCCTCTAAATCTCTTTCTGGTGGCGAAGCACAACGCATACGCTTAGCTACACAAATAGGATCCCAGTTGGTGGGTGTGTTATATATTTTAGACGAGCCCAGTATAGGACTTCATCAGAGAGATAATCAGCGATTGATCGATTCTTTGGTTTCCCTTAAGGAGATTGGAAATTCCGTTGTCGTGGTAGAACACGATAAGGACATGATTGAACGCGCAGATTATGTAATAGACCTTGGCCCTTTTGCCGGTAAAAACGGAGGTGAAATTATTTCCCAGGGTCCACCCAAAAAGATCCTGGAAGATAATTCCCTAACGGCAGCCTATTTAACCGGTAAAAAAATCATTGAAATACCCAAAGACAGACGAAAAGGGAATGGAAAAAAGTTACAGTTAAATGGATGCAAAGGAAATAATTTAAAAAACGTAGATCTAACGCTTCCCCTTGGTTTAATGATCGGCGTGACCGGTGTGTCTGGAAGTGGTAAGTCTACCTTAATTAATGAAACGCTTTACCCTATCTTAAACGCACATTATTACAATGGCGTAAAGAAACCATTACATTTTTCTGCGATAAAAGGGTTAGAGCATTTAGACAAGGTTGTCGATGTAAACCAAAGTCCTATTGGGAGAACCCCAAGGTCTAATCCAGCGACTTACACAGGAGTATTCAGTGAGATAAGGTCGTTATTTACCCAAACCCCAGAAGCCCAAATAAGAGGATATAAACCCGGTAGATTCAGTTTTAATGTAAAGGGAGGAAGATGCGAAACTTGTATGGGGGGAGGTCTTAAGGTGATCGAAATGAATTTCTTACCAGACGTATACGTAGAATGTGAATCTTGTAGAGGAAAAAGGTTCAATAGAGAAACCCTAGAGATTCGCTTTAAGGGAAAATCGATTTCCGATGTTTTACAGATGACTATTAACCAGGCTTGTACATTTTTTGAACCCATTCCTAAGATCTATCGGAAATTAAAAACCCTTCAAGACGTAGGGCTTGGGTATATTGCTTTAGGACAATCTTCTACTACCCTATCTGGTGGGGAAGCTCAGCGCATAAAGCTCGCCACAGAATTAGCCAAGAGAGACACGGGGAATACCCTTTATATTCTCGATGAACCTACTACAGGTCTTCATTTTGAAGATATACGCGTGTTGCTAGAAGTATTAAATCATTTAACAGATAAAGGGAATACTGTGCTTATCATAGAACACAATCTAGATGTAATTAAACAAGTGGATCATATCATTGATGTAGGGCCAGAAGGTGGAAAAGGCGGAGGATATATCATCGCTGAAGGAAGCCCAGAAGAAATCATTCATCATCCCACTAGCCATACGGCCCTTTACCTAAAAAAGAGATGAACGCATGAAAAAACAAATTCCCATTGCTTATCAACCCAAAGAAAAAGATGCTTGGTCAATATTTAAAATAATGGGCGAGTTCGTTACAGGTTATGAACAGCTAGAAGCGATTGGGCCTTGTATCTCTATTTTTGGATCTGCAAGAACCCCTTCTTCCCACCCCTATTATCAGTTAGGTGTAAACTTAGCCAAGGTAATTGCTCAAAGAGGCTATGGGATCATTACAGGTGGAGGACCAGGAATTATGGAAGCAGCGAATAAAGGGGCGCAAGAGGCTAATGGAATTTCTGTGGGCCTAAATATTGAATTACCCTTCGAGCAAACGGCTAACAGCTATATTGATAAAGCGCACAACCTCAATTTTGAGTATTTCTTTGTTCGCAAGGTAATGTTTGTGAAATTTGCTCAAGCTTTTGTCGTACTCCCAGGAGGAGTAGGCACTTTAGATGAATTATTCGAAGCCCTAACCTTAGTGCAAACAGAAAAAATTAAAAAAATCCCCATCATTTTAGTCAATCGATCTTTCTGGGGTGGTTTGTTCGATTGGATAAAAAACACCCTACTCGATCAAGGTATGATCGGGGAAACCGACCTAGATCTAATTCATTTGGTGGACACGCCTGAAGAAGTTATTCAATTGATCGATCAATTCTACACCCATGAAAATCATCAACCCAATTTTTAATCTTTTAAGTGACTAAGCAATTCATCACATATGGTTTTTGTATCCTACTGTTTTGTGTACGGGGTTTTGCACAAGATCAAACCAATTATACCTTCAAAATTCGATTAGACACCAAGACCAATGAACTTATTGTCAGTCAAGATATTCTATATAAAAACACCCATAATAAACCCATAGACACCCTTTATTTAAACGATTGGGCAAATGCTTATTCCACTACCAAAAGCCCCCTAGCAGGGCGCTTAGTAGAAGAATATAACCGAAGTTTTTATTTGTCCAATAAATCTAAAAGGGGGGCACACAGATCAATAATATTACATCGTCTGGAGTGCCACTCCAGTGGAAAAGAAAAGAAAATCAAATAGACATCATTCAAATTGATCTTTCTAAACCCATTGAAGAAAATCAAACCCTAACATTAAAACTGAATTATCGCGTAAAATTACCCGATGGTAAATTTACTGGCTACGGGATAATTGGCGATAATAACTATTTTCTAGAGCATTTTCTAATCTCCCTAGCCTTTAGAGAAAATGGGGAGTGGAGTACCATCAGTCATTTAGATTTAGAAGACGTTCCTACCCAGGCAGCTCGGTACAATATAGACTTTAGTATACCCAAAGACCTACAGTTAGTATCTAACTTAAAGCCATATAAAAAAACTGAAAATAAGGAACTGATCACCTACTCTTTTGGGGCTTTTAATCAAAAGCAACTACTTTTTCATATTGGAGAAAAATTATCCTATAAAAATTTCCAATTAGGCACAAAAGAAATCCTTACCGACCTAAAAGAGGATAATTTTAGTCCCGCTAATATGCAAGCGAGTCTAAATAAAATTCATAAGTTCATAGAAAATATATTAGGAGAATACCCCCACCAAAGGATTCTATTAGCTCAGAAAAAATACCAAAAAAGACCCTTCTATGGTTTAACCATTGTTCCTAGCCTTCTAAAACCATTTCCTCCTCAATTTGAATTTGAACTAAAAGTACTGAATACCTATGTACACCATTATCTAACAGAAATTATTGCAGGGCATCCTAGAGAGGATTTTTGGCTGTTGGGTGGACTGCAAACCTACTTAATGATGAAGTTTGTACAGGAAAACTATCCCAATCGAGAACTTTTAGAACTTGTGATGCGACAGCCATTGGCGAAGTTTTTTTTAAACAAATATCAATTCACCCAATTAACTTTTGAAGATACCCTTATTGCTTACCATGAGTTTATGCTCAGACGTAATCTTCAGCAGCCGCTACTTTTAAGTAAGGAAGAACTTATAAAATTTAATGAGCAAATAGGTAACCCCAGTCAAATGGGTAGCCTTTTTCACTACCTAGAACAAACCTCTGCCTTGGATATGCAAAAATTTATTCGGGCGGTCGTTAACAATAAAAATGACTCCATTCCATTTACATCATTATTTTTTAGTCAGCTAAACAGTCAAAATCAGAGCTTCTCTAGGGACTACTTTACACAAAGAGAATCCTTAGATTTTTATTTCGAAAAATTCGTCAAGAATAAAGATGAAATAACTTTTCAGGTTAGTGAGAAAAACAATATTAAACTGCCTTTTCAATTAGGATGGTATAAAAATGACTCCTTGCTAAAGCAAGAATCTTTCCGCGCAGATAAAATAAACACGGAGATTAAAGTGGCTAAAGAAGATGCGACCTTTTTGGTGATTAATCCTACCGTGAAGTTACCAGAATTTAATCCGAGAAATAATTGGAAAAAATGGGGGGATTAGGCATAAAACCGATCCGTTTTACTTTCATTAAAGACCTAGAAAACCCTAGATACAATCAGATTTTTTATAACCCAAGAGTCATCTACAATATCTATGATGGCTTATCCTATGGTTTGCGTCTAAATAACAAAACGATAAAGCCTAGGCCCTTTATTTTTACGGCAGTCCCCTTTTACGCCCCCTTAGAAAAAACCTTTGTAGGTTCTTTCTCTGCTTCCTATTCCCCTTTAAATGAGTCTTCTAATTTTTTTGTTAAGAACTTTCATTTATCTGGATCTAGTTTTCATTACGACGAAAGTTTAAGGTATACAATCTTCCGAAGCTCAATTAACTTATATAAACGCGATGAAAAGCTTAGGAACAATCAAAAAGAACGTTTTCGCCTCTTTTGGCAATATATCCATAGGGAGGAAAATTTAAACCAACAGCTTACCCCTAACTACAAGGTAGGAGGCTTCAGTTACCTTTTTTCTAATAAAGGAGCACTTAATCACTTTACCTTTAGTAGTCGACTAGAACTTTCTAATCAGTTCAATAAGTTTAATCTAAATTCAGAGTATAGACATTTGTTGCCCTCTGGGAGACAGTGGTCCATTAGGTTGTTTGCGGGTAAGTTTCTTTGGAAGAAAAACGAAGAAATGAACTTTTTGATTACTCCTTAGATCGTCCTACAGATTATTTATTTCAATATAACTACATCGGAAGATCAGAGACCTCTGGTCTAGCAAGTCAGCAGTATATTCCTGCCGAAGGTGGGTTTAAAACAAAATTTGATCAACCTTATGCAGACGACTATATCCTTACCCTTAACAATAGTATTGGGTTGTGGAAATGGATAGAATTATACGGCGATATCGGCTTTATCAAAAGAAAAGGACAAGCGAGTCGTTTTCTCTATGATAGTGGACTTCGATTAAACCTAGTGCCAGATTATTTTGAATTATTTTTTCCTTTGGTAAATTCCAATGGCTTTGAATGGCAAAAAGAGAATTATCAAGAGAAAATCCGCTTCGTTATTGTTTTAGAACCCACTACCCTCGTTCAGCTGTTTTCTCGTAAATGGCTGTAGATAAGAAACTTGAGACTTAAGTTTTTCTGCTTTAATTTTTGTAAATTTGCACATTCCCATTTTTAGATATGTCAAACGAAAAAGATGTTCTTCTCCCCTCCATTACCTTTGAAGGTTTTAAAGAACAAATACTTAATGATTATCGTATCATCACCCTGAGTAGGGCGTGCAGCCACTTAGGAAGGAAAGAGGCCTTGAATGGGAAAGCCAAGTTTGGAATTTTTGGAGATGGAAAAGAGTTACCGCAACTGGTCCTCCATCATTTTTTTCAAAAAGGAGACTTTAGGGCAGGTTATTACCGAGATCAGACCATACTCATGGCGCAAGATTTATTGACTCCAAAACAATTGTTTGCGGCTCTTTATGCACACCCAGATATAAAGGCAGAGCCTATGTCTGGTGGTAGACAAATGGGCGCTCACTTTGTCACCAGAAGTCACGACCAAGAGGGCAATTGGCTCAATCTAATGGAGCAGTTTAACCACAGCTCAGACATCTCCCCTACTGCAGGGCAAATGCCAAGAGCCATAGGGTTGGCACAGGCCTCAAAAGTATATAGATCTCTCAACATTAAGGGAAGTGAAAAATTCTCTGACCAAGGAAATGAAATTGCCTGGGGAACCATTGGAAATGCCTCTACCAGTGAAGGGCTTTTCTTAGAAGCCATGAATGCGGCGGGTGTGCTTCAGATTCCTTTAGTAATGAGTGTTTGGGATGATGGTTATGGAATTTCTGTGGCCAATGATAAACAAACCACCAAGGGAAGTATTTCTAAAGCCCTCGCCGGACTTAAACGAACCGCCCATGAAAAGGGCGTGGAAATTTTTACGGTCAATGGTTGGGATTATCCTGCGCTTGTAAACACCTATCAGAAAGCCGCTGATTTAGCTCGAGAAAAGCATATTCCCGTACTAATTCATGTAGATGAATTAACCCAACCGCTGGGACACTCTAGTTCGGGTTCGCGCCAAAGGTATAAATCTAAAGAACGACTTGAATGGGAAATAGATTACGATTGTAATCGCAAAATGAAAGAATGGATTCTAGAGAAAAACATCGCTACAAACGAAGAATTAACGGCCATTGAAAACGACTGCCAGGGGATTGCTAAAAAGGCAAAAACGGAGGCATGGAAAGAGTATCAGGCTCCTATATTAATGAAACATAAAGAACTGACTCGCTGACTGGGGTCTGTTTTAAAAGCCTCCGCCAATGATCCTACTATTCAGGTATTAATTGGTGAAGGGAATAAGAAAAAAGAACCTACCTATAAAGATTTACTACATTTGGCCAGAAAAACCCTTCGTTTTTCTAGAACCTATCCGTCAAAAGATCGAGGAGTACTTCAGTCTTGGGTCAATGCCCTTACCGAGGAATTAAATCCTAAAATGCATTCTCATCTTTATAGCGAGTCCCAAAAAAAACTGAGTAGGGTGAGCCTAAACGCGCCTCAATACCCCAAAGAAGCGGAGCTTGTAGATGGCAGAATTATTATTAGAGATAATTTTAAGGCCTTATTTAAAGCCAAGGATAATCTTTTATTGTTTGGCGAAGATGTAGGGAAAATTGGAGATGTAAATCAAGGAGCAGAAGGGCTTCAAGCGGAATTTGGTGAAACCCGAATTTTTGACACGGGGATCAGAGAAACCACCATCATCGGCCAAGGGATTGGGATGGCTTTACGCGGTTTGAGACCTATTGCCGAAATTCAATATTTAGACTATGTCTTGTACTGTATACAAACCTTAAGCGATGATTTAGCCAGTTATTTATTCCGAACGGTTGGCCAACAGTCAGTTCCGCTTATTATACGTACTAGAGGACATCGTTTAGAAGGGATTTGGCACAGTGGTTCTCCCATGGGAGGTATCATTCACTTGTTGCGTGGTATTAACTTACTCGTTCCAAGAAACATGACCCAAGCGGCTGGATTTTATAACACCCTACTAGAAGGTGATGAGCCTGCCATTGTGGTAGAGTCCTTAAATGGCTACCGTTTAAAAGAAAATAAACCGACTAACCTAGGGGCGTTTAGATTAGAAATAGGAAAAATCGAAGTCCTAAAAACAGGTACAGATATCACCTTAGTATCCTATGGTTCTACCCTCAGAATTGTGCAACAAGCCGCCCAGGAATTACAGTTATTTGGCATAGATGCAGAGGTGATTGATATACAATCTTTATTGCCTTTTGATATTGATCACCAAATCAAAAAAAGTATCGCCAAAACAAATCGGGTGGTTATTATTGATGAGGATGTCCCAGGAGGTGCCACAGGCTATATTCTTCAACAATTGATGGATGAACAAAAGATTTTTACCCTTTTAGACAGTCCCCCACTCACCATTTCTGCGCAAGCCCACAGACCTGCTTACGGAAGTGACGGCGATTATTTTTCTAAACCTTCGTTAGATGATATCGTTGAAAAAGTCTATGGTGTTATGCAGGAGAGTGACCCGCAAAATTATCCTGCACTTTAAACAGAAACGATCTTAAGAATCATTTCTTTTAGGAGTTCTTCTAAGGGGAGCTTATCTGCTCCTAGCCCTTTGCTTTTTAAATCCATGGTGCTTAATACACTAATCACATGGGCAGTTTGTCTCATAGAATAATGTTTGGCTGCAGCGGTATAGTCCTTAACAAAATAGGGAGAAACTCCTAAGGTTTTGGGAGCATCCGCGGGAGATTTTAAGCCGTGATAAATAAATAATTTCTGAAAGAAATTAAAAATAACAGCCAGCGTAAGCTGAAAGGGATGATGCTTGGCATTACCCGCCATATAGTGTACAATACGGTACGCCTGTGCCAAATTTCTTTGACCTAGCGCGTTCTGAAGCTCAAAAGAATTAAATTCTTTGCTAAAGCCAATGTATTTTTCAATATGATCGGGGGTGACCTCTTCATTCTCCTCCAAATTATGAGATAACCTAACAAGTTCTTGCTTTATTTTCCCTAAATCACTGCCTAAAAAAGTAAACAATAAGGCCAATGAACGCGGATGAAAGCGCAACCCCATTCTTTTACCTTCACTTTCAATCCATGGTCCTATTAATTTATCGTATAGGGGTTTAGATTCTAGAACTACTCCAGATTTTAAAATCGCTTTATAGGACTTTTTTCGCTTGTCTAATTTTTTATGCTTAAAACACAAAACCAAAACGGTTTGTGTCTGTGGATGTTCTAAGTAAGGCGTTAATAAGTCAAAACTTCTCTCTAAGTTTTGTGCTTCTTTCACCACAATCAATTGCTTTTCACCAAGCATAGGAAAGCGCTTAGCGGATTCTAAGATTTGATCCGGATGCGTTTCTTTACCATATAAAATAGTGAGGTCAAAATCTTTGGTAGACTCTTCTACCACATGATCAATTAAATGTTGCGTGATTTGATCGATAAAAAAGGGCTCCTCTCCCATTAATAAATAAACGGGAGCGAAATTTCTTTGAGAAATCGAAGAGAGTATGTCTTGTGCTTCTTTCAATGAGAAAATTTTGTCACATTTGTAAGATGGAAACTCTCAATTTTGAACGTTACCCCTTACAAATCAAAAATAAGGAAAATAAGCGGTACATATTTGATATCATCCGCAAAAAAGACATTGTGTTAACTCCAGAAGAATGGGTGAGACAACACTGTGTTCATTTTTTAATAAAAGAGAAAAAATATCCCCTAGGTTTAATCAATGTAGAAAAGAAAATTGAGGTGTTTGGGACCACTAAACGTTATGATATTGTTGTTTATAATTCGTTAGGCAAGGTTCACCTTTTGGTTGAATGCAAAGCTCCCAGTGTACAGATTAATCAAAAAGTGTTCGATCAAATTGCGCAATATAATCTTAGTTTGAACAGTCGTTATCTTATGGTTAGCAATGGATTACAGCACATCTTCTGTCAGTTAGATTACACCCAACAATCTTATCATTTTTTAAGAAATCTTCCCCAATATCAAAACGCAGTATGAAAGTAGCCGTTGTTATTCTTAATTGGAACGGAAAAGAATTATTAGAAAAATTCATTCCCTCACTCTTGGAGTTTTCTAAAGAAGCCGAGTTGTATGTCATTGACAACGCCTCCTCCGATAACTCCATTCCTTATTTGAAAGAAAATTTTCCAAGTATCCATCTCATTCCTTTACTGGAAAATTATGGCTTCGCCAAAGGATATAATGAAGGCTTAAAAAATATTGATGCCGATTTATTCTGTTTATTAAATAATGACATTAGAGTGACTAAAGGATGGTTACCTCCAATCATTCAGGCCTTTAAAACATCTTCTGTAGCCATTGCTCAACCCCATATGATTGACCTAAAGGAACCTACTCATTTTGAATATGCAGGTGCTGCAGGAGGGTATATAGATCAATATGGATATTCTTTTTGTCGGGGTAGAGTTTTTGATGTGTGCGAGCAAAACAACCAGCAATACGATGCCACAGTAGACTGCTTCTGGGCGTCGGGAGCCTGTTTTTTTATTCGTGCAGCGGTTTGGAAAACCTTAGGAGGATTTGATGAGGATTTTTTTATGCATCAAGAAGAAGTAGACCTTTGTTGGAGGGCTTTTAATCAAGGATATCTATGTCAAAGTATTGGAGCGTCCAAAGTTTACCACCAAGGGGCGGCTTCACTACAACCCTCCGCAAGAAAAACCTATTTCAACCATCGAAATGCGATTATGATGATGATTAAAAACTTACCTAAAGAGCAATTATTTTCCATCCTTTTCGTCCGACTCCTCCTAGATGGTATTGCAGGGATTAAGTATTTACTCTCTGGTCATCCCTCCTCTTTTTTCATGGTGATTAAAGCGCATATTTACAACTATGCCCGATTAAAGAAAAACCTAGCAAAAAGAGGTGAATCCATGAAAAAAACACATTATTTTACCCTTAAAAGTGTTGTATGGACCTATTTTGTCTTAAGAAAAAGTAAATTTTCTGATTTTAAATGAGGAAATAAGTAAATTCTATTAATTTTAGTCCAGATATTAAAAATTCCTACTCTTATGAAAAAACAACTTTTATTTTTTATCCTTAGCGGATCATTGCTCGTTTCTTGTGTTTCCTCAAAAAAATACACAGAACTGGAAGCATTACAAAAAAGCACCAATGATCTTCTAAATGAAGCTACTTTACGCATCAATGTTTGTGAAGATGACAAAGCCGCTGCAGAAGCTACCATTGCCTCACTAAATGACCAGCTCAATTTTTTAAAGTCTAACAACCAAGATCTAATTAGTAATCTTGGGAATCTTACAACCCTTTCTCAAAAAGGCGCCGAAAACCTAGAGAAATCATTGGAGAGCTTAAAAGAAAAGGATACTAGAATTAAAAGTCTTCGCGATGCTGTAACCAAGAAAGATTCTGTTACGCTAGCATTGGTGACCAGCCTTAAAGGTGTTTTGGGGAATATGGCGGATGAGGATATTGAAATTAATGTAGAAAAAGGAGTGGTTTACGTTTCTATCTCAGACAAATTGTTGTTTAGAAGTGGAAGCTTTTCTGTGAATAAAGCCGCCATGGGCGTATTAGGAAAAGTTGCCAAGGTCATTAATGACAAACCAGAATTAGAATTTATGGTCGAAGGACATACAGATAACGTGCCGATAAAAGTTGAAGGTACCGAAGACAATTGGGATCTTTCTGTAAGAAGAGCTACTTCTATTGTACGTATTTTACAAAATGATTTCGATGTTGCACCAGAAAGAATGACTGCAGCTGGACGCGGAGAATATATTCCTGTCGATGATAACTCTACTGTGTCCGGAAGAGCAAAAAATAGAAGGACAAGAATTGTCGTACTTCCTAAGTTAGATCAGTTTTATGACCTCATTAACAAAGGAATGGAAGAAGCCATAGATAATTCAAATTAAGAGACATAAATACTCACCCCATTCATAAAAACGCTCCTAAACAGGGGCGTTTTTTTACAAAAAATCAACCCCTCCCTTCCCATAGCGAAGGACGTCATAAGGCAAGGTAGTTAAATCGATTACGGTAGAAGGGATATTTCCTCCGTAGCCGGCGTCAATAAGTAAATCTATACGACCATCCCATAGAGATAAAATAGCCTCAGGATCTGAGGTGTATTGAAGTATTTCATCTTCATCATGCAAGGAGGCAGTCAGTAAAGGGGCGGGTAATAAAGGGAGTAATTCTCTAAGAATAGGATGACTAGAAATACGTACACCTATAGTTTTTCTTTTATTAAAGGGCTTGGGGAGTTTATTAACCGATTCCATAATAAAGGCGTAGGGTCCGGGTAAACATTGCTTTAATAACCTAAAGATAGAGGCGTTAAATGGTTTTACGTAATTAGAAACTTCACTGATATCCTTAAATAAAAAACTGAGCTGAGATTTCTCTAATTTGATTCCTCTAATTCGCGCAAATTGACTTAATGCTTTACTGTTATTACTTAAGCAACCCATGGCATAGACGGTGTCTGTGGGGTAGATCATCACAGCGCCCTTAGCTAATTCGGCTGCAATTTTTTCCAAATCTTGTGAATTAGGAGAGGACGTGTATAAAGTAAATACTTTCGTTTTCATGAAAGGATTTTCAATTTAGCAAAACGCAGGAGTAATTTCTTCTCACCTACCCCACTAAATTTAATAGTTGCTTTTCTGTCGTTCCCTTTTCCTTCCACTAACACCACTTCGCCTTTTCCGAATCGTTGGTGTTCCACCTTTGTCCCTGTCGGTAGCTGTATAATCTCTTCTTTAGGACTGCTTGCTGGTTGACTAGAAGCTTGAATCTTTCTAAGCTTATTTAATTGTGAAGAGTTTGGGATAGTATTGGGTTTCCCTTCCCAAGACTTAGGTACCTGAGAAGCCACTTTTGTGGGCTTGTGATCCCCAAATACAGAAGTGTTAATTAGTGGCTTGTACTCGTAAGTTGAGTTGGGGATTTCATAGTCTAAGAATGATTCATCAATTTCTTCAATAAATCGACTCGGTTCAGCATCATTGAGTTTACCCCATCGGTAACGTGACTGTGTGTAGGACAAGAAAGCCCTTTTTTCGGCCCGTGTTAAAGCCACATAAAACAAACGTCTTTCTTCTTCTAGTCCACTACGTGCATCTAAATTCATTGCGGATGGGAACAGATCCTCTTCCATACCAACAATATACACGTAAGGAAACTCTAGTCCTTTTGCAAGGTGAATGGTCATTAGGGATACCCGCGGAGTTTGGTCATCCGCATTTTCATTATCAAAATCTGTAGCCAAAGCCACATCCTCTAGGAATTCTGTAAGAGAACCGGTCGCGTCCACTATTTCTTGCTGACCTTCCGTAAAATCTTTTATCCCATTTAAAAGCTCTTCTATATTCTCAATTTTACTAATCCCCTCTGGCGTACCATCTTTTTTAAGATCTAAAACAATTTTGGTCCGTTTGGTAACTTCATCTGCGACTTCAAATGCATTGGCATTTTCATTAAAAATCTGTAAGCTCTTAATTAAAGTGACAAACTCACTTAACTTATTGGCTGTTCCAGCATTTACGCCTATCTGAAGTTCTAAGGAACGTTCTGCCACTTCTAACAGAGATACCCCATGCTGCTTTGCGCCTACAATAAGTTTATCTACGGTGGTTTGACCGATACCTCTGGCTGGATAATTGATTATTCGTTTTAAACTTTCTTCATCCTTTGGGTTAACCAATACCCTTAAATAAGCCAGTATATCTTTAATTTCTTTTCTCTGATAAAAAGATAAGCCACCATATATTCTATAGGGAATATCTCGTTTCCTTAAGGCGTCTTCCATGGCACGAGATTGCGCATTGGTTCTATATAAAATAGCAAATTGATCATATTTTAATTGCTCGCGCATATTAAAATCAAAAATACTACCGGCCACATAACGCCCTTCATCGGCATCGGTAGGACAACGCTGAACCTTTATTTTAGCTCCCGTGTCATTGGCCGTCCAAACTTTCTTGTCTAACTTGGTTTTGTTATGATTAATGATTGAATTTGCGGCGTTGACAATATTTTGCGTAGAACGATAATTTTGTTCTAATCGATACATAGCCACATTGTCGTAATCCTTTTGGAAATTAAGAATGTTATTGATGTTGGCCCCTCTAAAAGCATAGATACTTTGCGCATCGTCTCCGACCACACAAATATTTTGAAACTTATCCGATAAAGCCCTTACAATTAAGTATTGAGAATGATTGGTATCTTGGTACTCATCTACAAGTATATACCTAAAACGGTCTTGGTATTTGGCTAAAACATCTGGAAAACGATTCAACAACTCATTGGTTCTCAGTAATAAATCATCAAAATCCATCGCACCCGCCTTAAAACAACGGTCTACATATTCCGCATAAATCTCCCCCATCTTTGGACGATGTGCCATGGCATCTGCCTCCTGTAGGTCGGGGTCATTGTAATAAGCCCGAACCGTAATTAAACTATTTTTAAAAGAGGAAATCCTACTCCGGATTTGCTTGGTTTTATATTGATCTTTGTTTAGTCCTAATTCTTTAATAATCGAACTCAATAAACGATCGCTGTCTTGGGTATCATAAATAGTAAAGTTACTTGGGTAACCTAGTTTATCCGCTTCGGCACGTAAAATTCTAGCAAAAATAGAGTGAAAAGTACCCATCCAAAGATTCTTGGCTTCGCTCTCCCCTACCAATTCTGCAATTCTACCTTTCATTTCCCTGGCCGCTTTATTTGTAAAAGTTAGGGCAAGAATAGAGAAGGAATCAATCCCCTGTGACATTAGGTAGGCAATGCGATAAGTTAATACGCGTGTCTTTCCTGAGCCCGCACCAGCAATAACGATGAGGGGGCCGTCTTTATGTAGGGTGGGTCCCCGTTGTGCATCATTGAGTGCGTTTAAATTGGCGGTAAGTTGGTCTTTCATAAGCACCTCTAAAATACATATTTCTATATTTTACATTGGGTTAGATTTCATTTATTTCTTATATTTTTTTTAACTTTTATCTAAGTTATTGCCCGTAACAATTTCAAGGTCATAGAACAGCATGGGCTTAATTAAATAGTTGCTAATTATTTAAATAACTATTTTTTCTTATAACTTTATCACATGAATAAAATACACACTTTCACATTCACTTTTCTATTCGTTTTCAGTACAGTAAATCTGCTACAAGCGCAGAACAATTTGGAGGGTTTAGAAGAAAAAATTATCCAATGGCGACATGAAATTCATCAAAATCCAGAGCTTTCTAATCGTGAATTTAATACAGCAAAAAAGGTAGCTACACATTTAAAATCGTTGGGTATCACTGTGCAAACAGGGGTTGCACATACAGGGGTTGTGGGTCTTTTAAATGGGTCACGACCAGGAAAAGTACTTGCGCTTCGTGCCGATATGGACGCTTTGCCAGTGACCGAAAAAAATGATCTCCCCTACCGATCCAAAGTAAGTACAGAATTCTCTGGACAAACAACAGGGGTGATGCATGCCTGTGGGCATGACACCCATGTAGCCATTCTAATGGGAGTAGCCGAATATTTATCTAAAAGCAATGATTTTGCGGGGACAGTAAAATTCATTTTTCAACCGGCTGAGGAAGGTCCACCACCTGGTGAAAAAGGAGGGGCTCGTCTAATGGTTGAAGAAGGGGTACTAGACAACCCAAAAGTAGACGCAATTTACGGACTTCATATTAATTCAGCCACCCCTGTAGGGACGGTAAGGTATAAATCTGAGGGGATTATGGCTGCTGCACAGCGTTTTGTTATTGATGTGAAAGGAAAACAAGCACATGGCTCAACTCCTTGGGCAAGTGTAGATCCCATTTTAATTAGTGCCCAAATTATTAATGGAATTCAATCCATTATTAGCCGGAATTCAGAGCTAACAAGAGAAGGTGCCGTGATTTCTGTGGGCTCAATTCACTCGGGTATACGATTTAATATCATTCCCGAAAGTGCACAAATGGTCGGAACTATTCGTACACTAGATGATGGAATGAAACAAACGATCATTAAGCGTATGCATGAATTAGTTCCTCAAATTGCTGCCGCGTATGGTGGTTCTGCTGAAGTGACCATTACCGAGTCTGCAGCATTAACCTATAATGATCCTGCGTTAACTAAATTGGCTGTTCAGAGTCTTCAAAAGGCATTGGGGATAGAACAGGTACAGAAAATGAAGGCGATTACAGGTGCCGAAGATTTTTCTGCTTTTCAAGAAAAGATACCCGGTTTTTACTTCTTCCTAGGGGGACTATCACAAGGAAAAAATAGTGCAGAAGCGCCCTCCCATCACACACACCAGAATTTGTGGTGGATGATGCAGGTATGATTTATGGGTTATAGGCTATGATTCAACTTACGCTTGACTATTTAAAGTAAGTTGTGATTGGGCATGAAGCCAACCTTCTTCCCACCATTTTAACATTTCGTTACGGTCAAAAACCAGCGAATTAGTGGTTAATACTTTCGGGGTGTAAAATAGGCGTAAATCAACCTTTTTATCTTTGGCCAATAATTTTCCCACTTTGAGGTTATCTGCTATAATTTGATCTCCCATAAAATCAAGGGTAGACAAAAGCACATCAAATGCGTTTCTGGAGCGCATGCGGTTTAATTGTTGCATTTCTGTATTTAGCATAATAGCATCTATTTGGTTGGCTCCCCTTCTTATGGCCTCTTCTATGGCAATGGTACATCCAAATCCACCATCCGCATATTCGTGACGGTTTTTAATCACTAAACTCATAAATGGCAGGAAATTACACGAGACCCAAATCCAGTCTAAGAAATCATCATAAGAACAAGATGAAAGAGATTTATACTCAGTTTTATTAAGTGTAAGGTTAGATACGCAAACCACGACCTCTTTGCTTTTTTCTAAAATTTCTTGATGAATCTCGGGGGTAATTTTATGCGCGATCAATTTCCTTAAATTGGAACTATCACCAAAAGTCTTTCGCCCTTTTAAAAAATTTTTTAAAATATTAAAATGATTCATTCTAGACTTAACAATCTTACCTGTCCTTTGGACTGAGAAGGGGTTAAGTGAAAAAATATCGGATTGTTGGACCTGAGTAAAAGTATTTTTAATCGTTTCTATTTTCCCTGAAGCTAAATGAGAGATTAATAGACTCCCTGTGGATGTTCCTACATAGAGATCATATTCCTGATGAGCTTTCTCAATTAAATACTGTGCTACCCCTCCGGCAAAAGCACCTTTACTTCCTCCTCCCGATATAACCAAAGCTTTTTTCAATTGTCATGTATTTAAAACTTAAGATAAATTAACCCTAACAATTGACAAAATTTTAAACACGACATTTAATTCTTTCTAGAAATCAATCCTTTTTATTCTTTCAACTTGGAAATCAATTAAACTTACTCGAAATTTAACCAGATAAAACCTAAATGATTTTTCAAGGTCATCCGGCCTAATTCTATGGATCTTTTACAAACTTCAATTGAATATTTAAAAGGCATTGGTCCTAATCGCGCCGCTTTGCTAAGGGAGGAGCTCGGTTTGTATACTTATCAAGATCTGTTACATTTTTTTCCTAATCGCTATATCGATAGGTCGCGCTTTTACACGATCAGTCAATTGCCTAGAACACAAGCAGAAGTTCAAATCAAAGGAGAAATTACTCAAATTAAAACAGTAGCTCAGAAAAAGGGTAAACGATTAGTCGCTGTATTTAAAGATGGATCTACCACCATGGAATTTGTCTGGTTTAGAGGCCACAAATGGATTCAAGAGCAATTAAAACTAAACACCCCCTATGTAGCGTTTGGACGCTTATCCTGGTATGGGAGTAAACCGAGTATGGCACACCCAGAACTCACTCTTAAAAGTGAATTTGAAAATTCCCCCCTGGGTCTCCTACACCCCCTCTATCCCGCTACAGAGAAATTAATCAACAGAGGGGTGACCCAACGGATTATGAAACAGATGATGGCGCATTTGTTTGATCTAATTCATCAACAATTTAATGAAAATTTACCTGACTATTTTTTGTTGAAACTCAAGCTCATTTCAAGAAAACAGGCAATCATCAACATACATTTTCCAGAGAACCTAGCCCTCCTTACCCAAGCACAAAGAAGGCTGAAATTTGAAGAATTATTTTATATTCAACTTCAGTTAATTCAGAAAAATCGGTTACAGAAGCTGAAGATTAAAGGCTATATTTTTTCTCAAGTAGGCGAGTATTTTAATACCTATTACAATACCTATCTCCCTTTTCAACTCACCAGTGCCCAACAGCGTGTGGTAAAGGAAATAAGACAAGATATGGGAACAGGAAAGCAGATGAATCGCCTACTGCAAGGAGATGTGGGGTCGGGTAAAACCATTGTAGCCCTTTTAAGTATGCTTATTGCTCTGGATAATAAATTTCAAAGTTGTCTTATGGCACCTACCGAAATTTTAGCCATTCAACATTATCAATCCATTCGGGAATCATTGGGAGATTTACCCGTTAAAGTGGGTTTACTAACCGGTTCTGTAAAAGGAAAAGATAGGAAAACAATTTTTAACGACTTAGCGGAGGGGTCTCTTCACCTACTCATTGGCACACATGCAGTGATAGAAGAAAAAGTAAATTTTAAAAACCTAGGCTTGGCCATCATAGATGAACAACATCGCTTTGGTGTGGCACAACGGGCAAAATTATGGCGTAAAAACAACCTACCGCCCCATATTTTGGTGATGACGGCAACCCCAATTCCACGGACCTTGGCTATGAGTGTATATGGGGATTTAGACATTTCGGTGATCGATGAGCTTCCACCAGGAAGAAAAGAAATAAAAACGGTGCTTCGGTCAGATGCCAACCGCTTAAATGTGTTTAAATTTATTAGAGAGGAGATCGAAAAAGGGAGGCAAATTTATATTGTTTATCCATTAATCAAAGAATCAGAGAAAATGGATTACAAAGACCTGATGGATGGATATGAAAGCCTTGTGAGATCGTTTCCACTTCCTGAGTTTAGAATCAGCATTGTTCATGGACAAATGAAACCTAAAGACAAAGACTATGAAATGCAACGTTTTGCAGAGGGGAAAACACAAATTATGGTAGCCACTACCGTCATTGAGGTGGGTGTGAACGTCCCTAATGCTTCTGTAATGATTATAGAAAGTGCAGAACGCTTTGGCCTTTCGCAATTACATCAACTTAGGGGACGTGTAGGACGTGGAGCAGATCAGAGTTATTGTATTTTAATGGCAGGTAATAAACGTTCCCAAGAAGCTAAAACACGTTTGCAGACCATGGTACAAACCAACGATGGATTTGAAATCGCAGAAGTTGACCTTAAACTTAGAGGTCCAGGAGATTTAATGGGTACGCAACAAAGTGGTGTTTTACAACTTAAAATAGCCGATTTACTTAAAGACCAAGAAATATTAAAAACTGCCCGATATTTTGCGCAAAATGTGATTAAAAATGATCCAGAAATGACCGCAACTCACCATCAGCGCATTAGACAAACTTATGCTAAAATCACCACGCATAAGAACATCTGGAATTACATCAGTTAGGACACTATTTTTGCTGACGGGTTACTTATATTTGTAATCAAATATTTTTTCATGAAAATCTCCTACAATTGGATGCAACAGTTTATTAAAGCTGAATTGCCGATCAACGAACAACTCGATCTATTGACCGACCTAGGATTAGAGGTAGAAGGAAATACGCCTTTTGAATCCATTAAAGGTAGCTTAGCGGGTGTAGTTGTTGGAAAAGTAGAAAGTTGCGAACCCCACCCCAATGCAGATAAGCTTAGGGTTACCCAAGTAGATATCGGCCAAGAGGCGCCTGTACAAATTGTATGTGGCGCGCCTAATGTAGCTGCAGGTCAAAAAGTTGCTGTAGCCACCGTGGGTACCACCCTGTACAGCGGAGAAGGAGAAGCATGGGTAATTAAAAAGAGTAAAATAAGAGGCGAAGAAAGTCTAGGGATGATCTGTGCCGAAGATGAATTAGGCTTAGGAAACTCCCATGATGGAATTATGGTTTTAGAGGATACTCTTGAACCGGGTACAGCTTGTGCCACCATTTTTGAGATTGAACAAGACCAAACCATAGAAATTGGTTTAACCCCCAATAGATGCGATGCAATGAGTCATATGGGTGTGGCCAGAGATTTAAAAGCAGGATGCATTCAAAGGAATATTAATTATCAATGGAAAATTCCAAATACAAATAACTTTAAGGTAGACAACACCTCATTTCCTATAGATATTGAAGTTGAAAATCCCGAATTATGCAATAGCTACTTAGGGATTACCCTTTCTGAGGTTAATGTAAAAGAATCTCCTGATTGGTTAAAAAACAGATTAAAAGCGATTGGATTAGCCCCAAAAAACAATGTGGTTGACGTCACCAATTATATTCTTCATGAATTGGGACAACCCTTACATGCTTTTGATGCCGATAAGATTAAAGGAAAAGTTATTGTACAAACACTTCCTGCAGGAACTTCTTTCAATACCTTAGATGGAGTAGAAAGAAAATTACACGCAGAAGATTTAATGATTTGTGATCAAGACAAACCCCTTTGTATTGCCGGTGTTTTTGGGGGCGAAAATTCTGGTATCACAGAAAACACTCAGCGAGTTTTCTTAGAATGCGCTTATTTTGATTCGGTTAGCATAAGAAAAACAGCCAAACGTCATGGGCTAAATACAGATGCTTCTTTTAGATACGAAAGAGGTATTGATCCAGAAATCGGTGATTTTGCTCTTAAGCGTGCTGTAATTTTAATTCAAGAGCTTACCGGTGCTAAAGTCACCTCTGATATTGTTTCTGTTAATCAACCTTTAAAAGAAAAAGCGTCTTTATTTATTCAATTTGATAGAATCACCCAAGTATTAGGTCAAGAAATTCCTAAAGATGAATTGCTTACCATCTTAAATTCTCTTGAAATTGAAATTGTTAATGTAACCGATGCTGGGTTTTCTATGAAAATACCTCGCTACCGGATAGATGTTACCCGTGAGGCTGATGTAATCGAAGAAATATTACGAATTTACGGTTACAATAACATTCAGGGAAGTCAGGTAATGAAAACATTTTACCCGACTTACAAGACTAAAACAGCTTATCAAGTAGAACAAAATATTGCTAAAAAACTAGTTGGTCAAGGTTTTCAAGAGGTGATTAATAATTCCATTACCACCCCAAACTATGCGACTTATTCTAAACAGCTAGACTGTGTACCTAAAGTAAATTTACTTAATCCACTTGGGCAGGAATTATCTCAATTACGCTCCTCTCTCCTATTTTCACTGTTAGAGGTGGGAGCACACAATCAAAATAGACAGCGTCGTGATTTGAAATTGTATGAATTTGGAAAAGTTTATGCAGCCAATGATACAGCTTATGATGAAACTAAAAAATTGGCTTTCGTTATTTGCGGGAATTTAAATAGAGAAAATTGGAATGCGGAAAACACCGCAACTGACCTTTATCATTTAAAAGGAATCTTATATGCTTTACTGCATAGTTTGGGCATAGAAAACCTTAAAGAGGCTGAAAATGAGCTAGATATTTTTGATGAAGGAATATCCCTAAAGGTTAAAAACAAAGGACTTGCGCATCTAGGTAGGGTTGCTAGGCCGCTATTAAAACCCTTTAGCATAGATCAAAATGTCTATTATGTGGAGGTCGATTTTGATACCCTCTTTAATTTGGCCTATCAAAAAGAACTGATTGTACAACCTATTCCTAAATTCCCTTCTTCTAGGAGAGATTTTGCGCTCTTAATTGATGAAAACGTAAGCTTCCAATCCCTACAACAAGCTGCACAAAAAGTGGAACGAAAAATTTTAAATGACATACGTTTATTTGATGTGTATGAAGGGAAAAACTTAGCTGCCGGGAAAAAGTCATATGGTATAAGCTTCCATTTCTCTGATCCTAATAAAACATTAACAGACAAGCATATAGACAAAGTAATGCAAAAGCTGAAAACAACTTTTGAAAAAGAGTTTGGCGCTACGCTTAGGTAATTAAAATATAAAAATGCGGGGGTAACCCCTTGTATTTTAGCATATATATTGTAATTTTAACTTAAGAAAGATGATGAAAAGATGATGAAGTTGTTTCCTTCCACCAATATTGCTGAAAAATTATCCGATTTACAATCCAAGGACAACGATTTGTTGGCCGACATAAAGGCCTTTGTCGCTCGTCCTAATACCGTAAATGAATTTGACTTAGAGGTGTTTGAAACCCGACATATTTATCACCTGAGTACCATCAAAGATATTTGTATAGACTACCGATTGCGGTTTCTTGATCTCAAATACTTTAAAAATGAATTGCCACAGGAGGCATTTGATAAAATTGCTGCTTTGGAAGTGCAGCATAATACTATCTTGTCGGGTTTTAAAATAATGGCACCTTCCAAATTGTTTAGATTAAAAAATACAGATGACCCCTTATTGTTCGTGCCGATTGGGAATGATTATTTTTATCTTATTCATCAATGGGGAGACGATTTGCATCCATTTCGCAAAGCCCTTATGTGGCCTTTTAAAAATGTATGGAATCTGATCGTTTTAATTCTAGGACTAAGTTGGATAGCTACAGAACTTACTCCCATGGTCATTTTTAGTAAAACTAATTCCTGGTCAACTTATTGGATGGTCTATTTCTTTATGTTTAAGGCCATTGCCTCTATTGTGCTCTTCTATGGTTTTGCCTTAGGAAAGAATTTTAATCCTGCCATTTGGAATAGCAAATACAATAAATCCTAAACCATGGCTAACCCAACCTTTCTTCACCTTTTTTCTGGTTCTTCTATTGATGTTCTTGCCCTGACCAACGCACTAGCCCAAGAAAATATTGTTCCTGTGGTGAAAGATGAAGGAGAATCTGCTCGCTTAGCCGGCTTTGGACAGACCACGCCCATGATGCAAAGGGTTTTTGTGCATGATGATGAATATGATAAGGCCAAAGCTATTCTTAAAGGCCTATCCTCCTAGACTATCCCTCTTTATTGTGCAATCCATTAGCACTTCATTTTCTTCAGCCAACGATGCATTAACAATTTACATGAGCCGCTTGTTTAATTAAGTTTTCTTATTTTTAGTGAGAACAATTGAATTAAACCAAATTATGCAATTTATTATATTTATTGCCTTCACCCTCCTTGTCGGGGTGGTGGCTTATTTTGCCACAAAAAACACCAATGAAAACACAGAGGATGGTTATTTTTTAGGAGGAAGAAGTTTAACCGCTCCTGTGATCGCAGCTTCTTTATTATTAACCAACCTTTCTACCGAACAGCTGGTTGGACTTAATGGCTCTGCTTTTAATGAGGGAATCTTGGTAATGGCCTGGGAAACACTTGCAGCCATTGCCATGGTGGTTACCGCTGTCCTTTTATTACCGCGTTATCTGAAGGGAGGTTTAACGACCGTTCCACAGTTTTTAGAACGGCGCTATGACACCATGACAAAATCGATTACTTCTGGACTTTTCTTAAGTGGTTATGTGGTTGTATTATTACCTATTGTCCTCTATTCAGGAGCAGTCGCACTTATTGGAATGTTTGACCTGACCACTGTTTTCGGTTTAGATCAAAGTACTACTTTAATAGTAACAGTATGGTCGATTGGTCTCATCGGTTCTGTCTACGCCATTTTTGGGGGATTAAAATCGGTAGCGGGTTCCGAAACCGTAAATGCCATTGGACTCTTGATTGGTGGATTAATGATTCCGATCTTTGGATTGAGTTATGTAGGTGACGGAAGCATTATCGCTGGAATAGAAACCATTTATAACCACGATCCATCCAAATTTAAAGCGATGGGTAGCAACGATTCTGCCATCCCTTTCAGCACGCTTTTTACGGGGATGATGTTGGTACAGCTCTTCTATTGGGGAACCAACCAAGCCATTATTCAACGGGCCCTAGCTGCTAAAAACTTAGAGGAAGGCCAAAAAGGTTTAATTCTAGCGGCCTTTGTAAAAATTCTCGGGCCCCTTATTGTGGTGCTTCCTGGGATAATCGCCTTTTATATTTTTGGGGGAACCCTAGACGCTAGTCAAGCCGATCAATCTTATGGATTATTGGTTAATAAGGTTCTACCCCCCGTATTATTAGGCTTCTTTGCTGCCGTCCTTTTTGGAGCCATTTTAAGCTCTTTTAACTCAGCCTTAAATAGTTCTGTCACGCTTTTTGGATTAGATATCTACAAGCAATACATTAACAAAGAGGCGGACGAAAAACAAGTGGTAAAAGCCGGGAAAACTTTTGGGATCGTCTTGGCCCTCCTTTCTATGTTTATCGCACCGACCATTGCCAATGCGCCAGAAGGACTCTTTGGTTACCTACAAGAAGTTAACGGTTGTTACAGTATTCCTATTCTAACCATTATCCTTGTGGGGTATCTGACCAAATACATTCCAGCTATTGCGGCAAAAGTCGCCATGGGGTCTGGGGTGGTTCTCTACTCCATTAGTCAATTCTTCTTAAAAGATTATGTGATTGAAAATGGAGGAACTTATCCGCATTTCCTTCATGTAATGGCTATTTTATTTCTCTTTAATGTGGGGATCATGTTACTCATCGGGAAGTTAATGCCCAGAGAAGTCGCCTACGAGCAAGCGTATACAGAACAAGTCGATATCACACCATGGAAACAGGTAAAAGTGATGGGCGCTATCGTTATATTAATTGTAGTAAGCACCTATTTTATCTTTACTTAAGCTTCCTCTAAGGACAAAGACAAAAGGGAGTTCGCTCCCTTTTTTGTGCCCAAATGTTTTGTTTTCCCTAGCTAACGGCATTCTTCCTATCTTTAGAAGACACAAATCCAGCGTATGAAAATCATTGACTTATCCAAAACTATACAGTACAATCCTGGCGATCCTTTCTTTATGAAAGTAAAAATTAAACACAAACCGCACCGGAGTTCACGCTGGCTGATTCGTGCTTTTGGGCTTCCCTTTCGATTATTCCAAAAAATATTTCACGGCTGGGCCGATGATGAGATTAGAAAAATGGGGGTACACTCCACCACCCACCTAGACGCTCCTTGGCACTACGCCCCTACTTCTATGGGCAAGAAAGCCAAGACCATCGATGAAGTCCCGCTGGAATGGTGCTATGGCGACGGTTTGGTCATCGACATGAAACACAAAGAAGACTTCGATGCCATAACAATAGACGACCTCAAAGCATTTTTAGACAACCACAAGCTAAAAATAAAACCAAACACCATTGTACTGATTAAAACAGGGCGCGACCGCCTCATGGGTACCCTTTAAAAAAGCCAAAGCAAGCAACAAAAGACTTTTTGGATTAATTTAACCTATCGTTTACTAGCTTTTCGTTAAGGCTTGTAAAAATGGATATGCGAAGGTGAAAAAAAGGCACGTATAAGGGATGAGTGCCGCCGCAACCGAATGGCTGATCGACCAAGGGGTGCGGGTCATGGGTATCGATCAATGGGGATGGGATTGAATTTAGAACTTCCCAAAAAATAATATAATTGATAGCCCTATCTCATTGAAAAAAGCCAAAGCAAGCAACAACCCAGATTTGTTCTGGGAAGCCCATCTAGTAGGGGTAGAAAAAGAGTATTGCCATATGGAACAATTGACCAACCTAAGACGCCCGTCATCAAACAGGTTTGTAAAGCGTACTAAACCCCCTAGCGCGCGTTTGTAACGCGTGCTGTATCTTTAATCATCTACATGATCTAATCGTCAAATCTACTCTGAGCGATAAAGAAAATTAACCTTTCAAGTAACATGTTTTTTTTTCTAGCACAAACAAACATAATAAAACATCAATTATGGGAATAAAGTTGGTCACGCGTTACAAACGCGCGCCAGAGTGAGGAAATGCTACTTTTGAAAATCTGTAAAGTGTTGAAGAACGGCCGCTGGCGCTTCAATCAAAGGGAAATGGCCAATGTCTTTTAGTTCTACTATCTGCGGGTTATGAATAAGTTCCCGATAACGGTCTACCATGTGCTGACCCGAAATGGGGTCGGCAACCCCATTAATAAAACAAAGGGGTATGTTTGCAGCTTGCAGTGCCCCTACCCAACGTTCGCGGTGCTGCACCCGTTCTGCCATATAGCGAATGAGTAAGTGAAATACATAACGCCCGCCATTACCGCTTACTAGGGTCCAAAAATCATCTAATTCCGCTTCGGTAGGTTGGGTGTTTGGACCGAAGATGTTCTTAAAGTTCTTCCCTAGCTTGGCACGATTAAACAATCGGCCGACCAGAAACCCCAACGGACTCATCAGTATTTTTTGAACCAGCAAAGGACGGTGTACTTCTGGGAAGAGTCCGCCGTTAAGTAAACACAGGGACTTAATTTCTACCCCTGTTTCCCCCTTCTGCTTACGTTCCTGGAAACGCGCCAATAACTCCTGTGCCACGGTATCGCCATAGTCATGACTAATGATCTGTACCCGTGCGATTCCTTTTTCACGAAGTAGGGCCTCCAATAAATCGGCTTGATCGAGAATGCTGTAGGGATAATTACGAGGCTTATTGGAAAAACCAAAGCCTAATAAATCTGCAGCGAGTACATGGTATCCTTGCGATAAATGCGGCCACAGACGGTTCCAATCCCAGCTGGCAGTGGGAAAACCGTGGATGAGCAAAAGCGTTTCCCCGCTTCCGCGTTCATTGACAAAAATCTCCTGCTGTTTGTACTTAAAATAATGGCCTGCGGCCTTCCAATCATTAAGGGTCATGCCCTAAGATAGGAGAAATAATTCAATCGCTGCTAAGCGTACATCTTTAAACGTAACTCCTTAATTTTTGGGTCGGTCATGTATTCATCGAAAGTCAAATAACGATCGATGACTCCGTTAGGGGTTAGCTCTATAATTCGATTCCCTACAGTTTGGGCAAAAGCATGATCATGGGTGGTGAGCAAAATATTTCCCTTAAAATTTTTGAGGGCATTATTAAATGCAGTAATGGATTCTAAATCCAAGTGATTGGTTGGTTCATCTAACATCAATACATTGGAACGACTCATCATCATTTTCGAGAGCATACAACGTACTTTCTCCCCACCAGAGAGGACATTAGATTGTTTTAAAGCTTCTTCACCACTAAAGATCATTTTTCCTAAGAAACCACGGATAAAGACTTCTTCGCGCTCTTCTTCTGTCTGGGCATATTGTCTTAACCAATCGACAAGATTCATATCATTATTAAAATAATGTGCATTATCTAGCGGTAAGTAAGCTTGTGTGGTAGTCACCCCCCACTGAAATTTTCCTGCAGCGGCTTGTTCCTCTCCAGAAATGATTTGGTAAAAAGAAGTAACCGCGCGGGAATCTTTAGAATAAATAACCACTTTATCCCCCTTCGCTAAATTGATATTGATATCTTGGAAAAGGACTTCAGCATCTAGTGTTGATTTTAATCCTTCTACATTAAGAATTTGATCTCCAGCTTCTCTGTCTTGTTCAAAAATAATGGCTGGGTATCTACGACTAGAAGGTTTAATTTCTTCAATATTCAACTTATCAATCATCTTCTTTCTAGAAGTAGCTTGCTTAGATTTGGCCACATTCGCTGAAAAACGAGCAATAAATTCTTGTAACTCTTTCTTCTTCTCTTCCGACTTTTTATTTTGTTGAGCACGTTGACGAGCGGCTAGTTGACTCGATTCATACCAAAAAGTATAGTTTCCAGAAAAATGACTGATTTTTCCGAAATCAATATCAGAAATATGTGTACATACCGCATCTAAAAAATGTCGATCATGAGAAACGACGATTACGGTATTGTCGTAATTTGCCAAGAATTGTTCTAACCAAAGAATCGTTTCATAATCTAAATCATTCGTCGGCTCATCCATAATTAACACATCCGGATTTCCAAATAAAGCCTGTGCTAATAAAACACGTACTTTTTGGACACCATCCAAATCTGCCATAGACATATAATGTAAATCTTCACTAATACCCAAGTTAGATAGCATCGCAGCAGCATCACTATCTGCATTCCACCCGTTCATCTCCTCAAAAACAATTTGTAACTCTCCTACCCTTTCGCCATCAGAATCACTAAAGTCTTCTTTGGCATAGATGGTGTCCATTTCAGTTTTTACCTCATACAAAGGCTTGTTTCCTCGCAAAACTGTATCTAAAACCAAATGCTCATCAAAAGCATTGTGATTTTGCTCAAGTACAGACATTCGCTTCCCAGGTTCTAAATGAACATTTCCAGAATTGGCTTCTTGCTTTCCTGCTAGAATTTTTAAGAAAGTAGATTTCCCAGCACCATTCGCACCGATTATTCCATAACAGTTCCCTGTCGTAAAAGTTACATTGACTTCATCAAATAAAACGCGTTTACCAAATTGTACTGAAAGGTTTGAAACGGATAACATAGCTTATATTTTATTTGCGCAAAAATACATAAATGAAATCCTCTTTCCACACTTTTTTTTTAACTTAGCTTAAATCCTTTCCCAAAGCAATGCAGAAACAGTTATTCCTTCTTATATTCCTTACGATCCTAAGCTGTGCAGAGGAAAAAAAAAGTGGATAAAGGTGTATTTTTTGGGGGACAAATTATTAATCCATCTTCTGATTATATTTCATTATATCAACTAGACAAACGGGTAGATTCCCTTGCCTTAGATACCAATAATCGCTTTGCTAAACGCTACGATTCTCTCGACTATGGTCTTTTTAAAATGGAGCACCTACCAGAAAACCAAAGGGTACTGATTGAAGCAGGAGACTCAATATGGGCAAGGGCTAACATGACCGATTTTAATTCTTCCTTAGTCTTTAGTGGTCCTGGTTCTGCGAAAAACAATTTTCTAATGGATATTTATTTGAAAATAGAGAATGAACGCCGGTTTCTCTCTTCAAAATATGCGCTAGAAAGTAAAGACTTTAGACAGCTTATAGACTCTTTAATTGAAGACAAAAAACAACAATGGTCTAGATTTACAAATAACCAATCACTTTCACCTTTTGCTCAAAAGCTTACCCAAGCTGCGTATGTATTTCCCTATGCGACTCGAATGGAACGCTATGCCTTGATAAGAGGTCAAGAGGAAGTAAAAAAAGATAGTAGTTATTATCAATTCAGAAAATTCTTAAGTTACGGAGAAGGAAGCCTAGTTTACTTTGAACCTTATATCAATTACCTTATGAGTTATTTAAGTAAGGAAGCACTACTTGATGGAGGGTCCTATTTTCAGCAAAAAAACACCTCTGAATTCAATATCAGAAGAATTCAAATCATTGATGACAGAATAGGAAATCTTGTTTTGAGAAACACCCTTGCCCGTGCGGTAGCTTATGAGGAGTTACTAAATTTTAAAAATCATGTCAACCACGATAGGTTCTTACAATACTACTTAGCATTAAACACTTCTAATACTTACCTAAGTGAAATCCTAAACTTACACCAATCGTTGATTCAAATGGAACCCGGCCGAAGTTTACCCGAAGTAGAATTAGAGACCTTTGAAGGGGATATTCGTTCGAGTAAAGACGTACTTAATGGTCGGCCTACCGTCATCTATTTTTGGTCTCAAACACAAATGAACCATTTTAAGAGAACCCAAGAACGGGTCAAAAAATATAAAAAAGAATTTCCTAATTTCCGTTTTGTAGGAATTTGTATTCAGCCCTACAATGAACTTGTACACGATTATCAGAACATGATGAAGATTTCCCCCGAAGACCAATATGCGCTAGTAGACTTTGAATCTGTAAGCAGTGCTTGGGTTATTACCTTACTTAATAAGGGAATTATTATTGATAAGAACGGGATGATCAAAGACGGATTTAGCAATTTTTCGGCAGCAAACTTCTCTCAAATATTAGCCCAATTTAACCCATAATGGCTAGCTATACTTCTTACTGCCAAGCAGTCAATTCTGGT
Organism: Flavobacteriaceae bacterium; assembly: GCA_038143595.1. GTDB lineage: Bacteria > Bacteroidota > Bacteroidia > Flavobacteriales > Flavobacteriaceae > Arcticimaribacter. Next base: position 597,967 of record JAYQME010000001.1, read on the forward strand.
CAATTTAGTGAGCTTCATCGTCTTTATCACGATTTAGAATACGGTTTCCCTTTGCAAGAAGACAACCTACTCTTTGGGCGACTTATCTTAGAAATCAACCAAGCTGGTTTATCTTGGGATACGGTACTCAAAAAGAGTAACAGTATTCAACACGCCTATGCACAATTTGATATTGCCACGATTGCCAATTTCAATGAAGAGGATATTGAAGTATTAATGGGTAACCCAGGGATCATTCGAATGGAAAAAAAAATAGAAGCCATTATATACAATGCCCAACAAGTGCTTAAACTACAAGCCACACATGGTTCCTTTCATAATTGGCTAGACCATGAGCACCCAAAAACGGCAGAAGAATGGATTAAGTGTTTTAAAAAACAATTTAAATTCACCGGAAATGAAATTACCAAAGAATTTCTCCTAGCCACAAGCTACCTAGAAGGCGCACATGATAAAAACTGCCCTATCTACCCAAAGACATTAAAAGCCCACCCAAAGTGGAAAGAAAATTAATTCCCCTTTTTATAATCGGCTAAAAATTGAGCTAATCCAATGTCTGTTAATGGATGTTTTAGCAATCCTTTAATTGAACTTAATGGTCCGGTCATTACATCTGCACCTATTTTTGCACAATCGATTACATGCATTGTATGACGAACTGAAGCTGCTAATATTTGTGTATTGAAGTCATAATTATCATAAATCTCGCGGATTTCTTCGATAAGGTTTAAGCCATCGGTAGAAATATCATCTAAACGCCCAATAAATGGGGATACATAAGTAGCTCCTGCCTTAGCCGCTAAGAGGGCTTGACCTGCAGAGAACACCAAAGTACAATTGGTTCTAATTCCTTGATCAGAAAAATACTTTAAAGCCTTAATTCCATCTTCTATCATAGGAATTTTCACTACAATTTGAGGGTGTAATGCCGCTAGGGCTTCTCCTTCTTTAATCATTCCGGCTAAGTCTGTAGAAACAACTTCTGCAGAAACATCCCCTTCTACTGCCTCACATATATCTACATAATGTTTAAGAATATTTTCTTGCCCGGTAATACCTTCTTTAGCCATCAAGGAAGGATTGGTCGTTACGCCATCTAATACTCCAAAGGCTTCGGCTTCTTTAATTTGATCAAGGTTAGCGGTATCGATAAAAAATTTCATAGAGGTGTTTTTTTAAATTTACAAATTATAGTGGTTTTTTAATAAACGTTCGAATATTTTTTGAGGCAGCAAGGCTTTTAAAATTAATGAAAGCCTTTGCATAAAAGGCCCTACAGAGTAATGAGGTTTAAATGTTCTTCGCCGAACCAAATTTGCTACGGCATGGGCTATCTCTATTGGATTATTACCCTCCTCTACATGGGCATCCATCGTATCTAAACTTTCCTGATAAAGCTTTTGATAAGGGGAGTTTTCTTTGTTTGGCTCATAGTATCTTCTTGCAGCAATATCAGTCGCATAATCACCCGGAGCTAGGGTACATACTTCTATTCCAAATTGAGCTACCTCCATACGTAGGGCTTCAGAGATGAGTTGCAAGGCACCTTTAGAGGCAGAGTATCCACCGCGAAAAGGCAGACCCATAGAAGCGCCTATAGAAGTAATATTGATAATTTTTCCATGTTTGGCCTGTCGCATCAATGGAAGTATTTTTTGGATCATTGCCAAGGGACCAAAAAAATTGGTGTCAAAATGATTCCTCAATGCATCAAGATTAACCTCCTCTACTGCTCCAGTAATACCGACTCCTGCATTGTTTACCAAAGTATCGATCGCTGTAGCGCTTTCTTTTAATGCAGCATAAAATGCATCTATACTCGCCCTTTGGTTTAAATCTAGTTGTAATAAAGGGTAAGGTAAATTTGGATATTTATCAGGAAAACGACTGGTTCCTAGCACATCATAACCTTGACTGTGTAAATAAGTAGCTATAGATTTTCCCAAACCTGAGGATGCTCCCGTAACCAAGACTGTTTGCTTCATGAGAAAGAAAAAAGGGTAAGCTATCTATATCACACCGCTACGACCATCTACCCTTGCTGCGTTCCCGCCCTGGGGGAGTTCAACAGGAGCTGGTTGTATAGGACTTACCCTAGACCACAAATATACAACGCTCCTTTTTTAGCGCAATCATTTTCATTTCAATTTTTTCCATTATTTTTATTCAAAATCGCACTTATGAAATGGATGGCCCTTTTATTATCACTTTTTATATTAAAATCTTGTAGTGATAATGATCAAAATCTTAAAATCAAACTCAAAACAAATGCTAGTACTTACATCTTAGGAGATACACTTAGCGTGAGCATTCGATCCAAAAAAGGACCCGCAATAGACTCCACCCATTTTTTCTTAAATCAAAAACGTATTTCTGTTCCCTATGTTTTTTCTAAAAATACACTTGGAGATCATCAACTTAGTGCCACCCACTTTTACCAAGGGAAAACCTTAACAAGTAATCAAACGATTCGCCTGCTAAAGTCTACTCCCCCAGAGTTATGGACCTACACCATAATCAACGAGTATCCGCACGATAAAAAAGCCTACACCCAAGGATTGGAGTTTGATGGAGACATACTCTATGAGAGCACAGGTTTAAAAGGACAGTCGAGCTTAAGGAAAGTCGACTACCTAACAGGAGAAATCAGCAACCAAATTCCCTTAGATAAAAGTTATTTTGGAGAAGGTCTAACCCTCTTAGATAATCGCATTTACCAACTTACTTGGCTAGAAAATGTCGCTTTTGTTTATGACCCAGATAACCTAAAAATGGAACGGTCCTTTAATTATAATGAGAGTAAAGAAGGCTGGGGTTTGTGCAATGATGGTACTTACCTATATAAATCCGATGGTACGGCTAAGATTTGGAAGCTAGACCCTGAAACTGGAAAAGAATTAGGATTTATCCAAGCAACCACGCACAAAACTATTCTCACAAAAATCAATGAATTAGAATGGGTAGATGGTAAGATTTATGCTAACACCTATCAAGCTCAAAAAGAAGTGGCCGTTGTTATTAACCCCAAAAGTGGAGCAATAGAACGAGTGATTGATTTCTCTGGACTAAAAGAAAAGGTAGAACAAATCCCCTCCCTCAATGTGCTTAACGGGATTGCCTACCATACGGAAAGAGAAACATTTTTCATTACAGGGAAAAATTGGAGTAAACTGTTTGAAGTAACCCTCCAGAAGAAATAGATGAAACCATTTGAACAAATCTTGCAGGTAGAGAAAGTTCACCTAGACGAATTAAATCACGTCAATAATGTACAATATTTGCAATGGGTACAGGATATTGCTGGGGCACACTGGCAATCACTGATTAAAGGAAAAAAAGAAAGCTTTGGCCTTTGGGTCGTTCGCTCTCACCACATAGAATATAAGCGCCAAGCGAAACTAGGCGATACCCTAAGAATTCTTACCCACGTTGAGCTAACCGCTGGTTTTATGAGTGAACGAAAGGTTCGGTTCTACCTAGGCGACTCCTCTACCCTCGTAGCGCAATGCAGTACACAATGGTGTTACCTAGATCCAACGACCCAAAAACTACTTCGGATTCCTGAAGAAATTCATGATTTGTTTGCCTAAATAGACCTTGGAACTATTTTCGATCAACATATTCTATTAATACCCGATGAGTACATTTTTAATAAAAAAAGCCCTTTATTCTATTAAAGGGCTTTTTAAATTATAATAAGTAAAGCTTAGTAATTGAATAAAGGACGTCCCGCCATTAAGGCATGTACTTCCTTGGCTACTTGCGCAAGCACCGCTTCGTTTTGGTAATCGGTAATTACACGGTCAATTAAATCTACAATCGTTTCCATGTCTGCTTCATTTAGCCCACGGGTAGTTATTGCGGCGGTTCCTACACGGATACCGGAGGTGACAAAAGGAGATTTATCATCAAACGGTACCATATTCTTATTGGCAGTAATTTCGGCTTTTACTAGCGCTAATTCCGCGTCTTTTCCTGTGATGTTTTTATTGCGTAAATCAATCAACATCATGTGATTGTCCGTTCCTTCTGAAATCAGTTTATATCCTCTACTTACAAAGGCAGCGGCCATGGCGGCTGCATTTTTTTGTACTCTCTGCATGTAGTCTTTAAAAGAAGGTTGTAAACATTCACCAAAAGCCACTGCCTTCGCAGCAATTACGTGCTCTAATGGTCCTCCTTGGTTTCCTGGAAAAACCGCCATGTCGAGTAAATGAGACATTTTACGAACGGTTCCGTTCTTTAAGGTAATTCCAAATGGATTGTCAAAATCTTCTCCCATTAATATTAGTCCCCCTCTAGGACCACTTAAAGTTTTGTGAGTAGTCGTGGTCACTACATGGCAATGCGGGATTGGATTACTCAATATACCTGTAGCAATCAATCCAGAAGGATGTGAAATATCGGCTAATAAAAAAGCACCTACTTCATCGGCGATGTCTCTAAAGGTAGCAAAATCAATATCTCTAGAATAAGCAGAAGCCCCCGCAATAATCATTTGAGGTTGTACTTCTTTAGCAATTGCTCTAATTTTGTCATAATCTAATCTTCCTGTCGCTTCTTCTACACCGTAGAAGTGTGCATCATATAAGCGTCCAGAAAAATTTACAGGAGAACCATGGGTAAGGTGCCCTCCATGAGAAAGGTCGAATCCTAAAATCTTGTCCCCTGGTTTAATAAATGCATGAAAAACTGCCGTATTGGCTTGTGATCCAGAATGTGGTTGTACGTTGGCATAAGCAGCACCAAATAATTCTTTGGCACGGTCAATAGCCAATTGCTCAATTTTATCTACGACTTCACAACCCCCATAGTAACGTTTTCCTGGGTAGCCCTCTGCATATTTGTTGGTTAGTACGGAACCAGTCGCTTCCATTACGGAGGGAGAGGTAAAGTTTTCGGAGGCAATTAACTCAATACCATTAAGTTGTCTGTTTTCCTCTTCTTGGATTAAATCGAAAATAGTCGTGTCTTTCTGCATGATCTTAGATTAAAGCACAAAAGTAAATAAATCCAATAAAATCACCACAGAAAAGTTCCGGTATAAATGAGACTTATTAAAAGGAAATTAACAACACCCCGACCCTGGCGAACAATTTCCTTGATCTTGTTTTAAGGCTGCATTTTCTGGAAGAAGACAATCCTCTTTGGCAAGACAATCTGTGGCTTTACTTACCAAGATAAAATTGGCTCCATCAAAATCAATGCTATACTTTTCAATTGTATTACCTTGATATTCCACCTCTAATTCTTCGTCTGTAATCCCAATTCGTTGTTGAGATAAACGAATAATGTCAATTACTTTTTGTGGTTGTAGACGATGGTAGATGTCGTCTGAGCTCCACAATTGAAAGTTGACTTTAGAATCCTTTCGCTCGGTTCCTCCGCAATCTATAAAATGTTTATGCACCATGCCCACTTCTGTAATATGAAAATGAGGGGGAACAAATTCACCATCTGGTGTTTGAAATCTAAATTCGTTCATTTGGTTTAAGGCAAAAAGAAATTCCGATAATAACATGGTCTAAATTTTTTTGTAAATATACTACATCTACTTTCCTTTAGGGTGCTGTATCAAAATCGATTACCTTTGCACCGCATGCAAACAAAGATTAACATACAAAACAAACGAGCTCGCTTTGAATATGAGCTTATTGAACAATATACGGCTGGAATTGTGCTCACAGGAACAGAAATCAAATCTATTCGCTTGAGTAAAGCTTCTATTTCAGAAAGTTTTTGTGAACTCAATGAACGTGGTGAATTATTTGTGGTTAATATGAATGTGGAAGAATATGCCTGGGGTACCCACTACAACCACCGACCCAAAGCCGTAAGAAAGCTACTGCTAAATAAGCGTGAGTTAAAAAAATTGGAGAAAGAAGTAAAAAATGCCGGTTTAACCATCATACCCCTTCGGGTCTTTATTACAGACAAAGGTTTTGCAAAATTAGTGATTGCTTTAGCCAAAGGGAAAAAACTCTACGACAAACGTGAAACCATCAAGGATCGCGATAACAAACGGAATCTCGATCGAGTGAAGAAAGATTTCAACAATTAATTAGCTCTTATTTTTCAGCATAGGTACAAAACGAAAAGAGCCAAATGTTTCTTTATTAAAGGTTTTATCACTTGTTCTTGTGAATCTATGCATCAACTGCTCATCTACACCAATTGGCACTACCAAACGCCCACCCATCTTTAATTGACCGAGTAGTTTTTTGGGTAATTCCGCTGCTCCCGCGGTTACAATAATCGCATCAAAAGGGGCAAGTTCTGGCAAACCTAAATAACCATCCCCCAATAAAGCCTTCTTTACGCGTAATCCAATTTGTGTAAAAAGGCGTTGTGTTTTTTTAAACAACTCACGCTGTCGTTCTATGGTATATACATGTGCACCCATGGCTTTAAGAATCGCCGTCTGATAACCGGAACCCGTTCCAATTTCTAATACTTTATCTCCTGCCTTAATGGCAATAAGTTCTGACTGAAAAGCCACAGTGTAGGGATGGGAAATCGTTTGGTCTGCAGCAATAGGATAGGCTTTGTTTTTATAGGCATGACTCACTAAACCTGGATCCATAAACCAGTGACGTGGAACACACTCAATGGCTTTTATTACTTGATCATTGGTAATTCCTTTGTCTTTTAAAAGTGACACCAACTGCATTCGCTGCCCTTGGTGTTTAGTAGAGTCAATAGGTAGTTGCATGGAGTCAAAAATACACTTTATTAGCACTAGAAAAATAAAATTAAGGCGAAAAGTGTACCTTTGATTAAGTAAAAAATAATTGCATTGAAAAAGCCATTAAAAATAGGTGTCATGGGCGCAGGGCATCTTGGAAAAATTCACTTGCGCTTGCTGAAAGAATCTGAAAGATATGAACTGATAGGTTTCTATGATCCAGATAAAAAATCGAGTACAGCGCTATCCGAAGACTTAGGTTACACCTATTTTAAATCTCAAAAATCACTTATAGCAGCTTGTGAAGTCATTGACATTGTTACCCCTACCCTCTATCATCATCGTATTGCAATGGATTGCCTAGAGCATGGGAAACATGTTTTTTTGGAAAAACCAATTACCCATACCGTAAAAGAAGCTAAAGAAATAGTTGCGCTAGCGAAAGCTAAAAATCTTAAGGGACAGGTGGGACATGTAGAACGATTTAACCCTGCATTTAAAGCAGTAAAAAACAATCTAGGTAATCCAATGTTCGTAGAGTCTCATCGATTGGCAGAATTTAATCCAAGGGGTACCGACGTATCTGTTGTATTGGACCTAATGATCCATGATATAGATATAATTTTAAGTGCTATAAAATCGCCTGTTAGAAATATATCGGCTTCTGGTGTCGCTGTGGTAAGCGAAACCCCAGATATTGCCAATGCTAGAATTGAATTCGAAAATGGAGCGGTAGCCAATTTAACCGCCAGTAGAATTTCACTAAAAAATATGCGGAAATTGCGTTTCTTCCAAAAAGAGGCCTACATCGCTGTAGACTTTTTTACAAAGAAAGTAGAGGTCGTTAAAATGAAGGATGCGCCAGATGAAACCGAAGAGTTTGCACTGTTACTGCAAAATGCAGAAGGAGTTAAGAAACAAATCTATTTTGATTCGCCCAAAGTGGAAACCTCCAATGCAATTTTAGAAGAATTAGAAACTTTTGCAGACGCCATTGAAAATAACACCGAACCCATTGTTACATTATCGCACGCTACAGAAGCGCTACGGGTGGCTTATCAAATAATTGATTGCTTCTAGTGAAATCACTCTCAATGGATACTAGCCTCTATAGATCCCCTAAAAAAAGAGCCTTCATGAAAGAAAGAATAGTTGGTAATCCTATCTTTGCCGCATGAAGATAGCTGAGAACTTACAGCAAGTATTGAATCAAATCCCTTCCACGGTTACCTTGGTTGCAGTCTCTAAAACTAAACCGAACGAAGATTTATTGGCCGCTTACCAGGCAGGTCAAAGGATTTTTGGAGAGAATAAGATTCAAGAAATGACGCAAAAATTTGAAGATCTCCCCAAAGATATTCAATGGCATATGATTGGGCACGTACAGAGCAACAAAGTTAAATACATGGCGCCCTACGTTTCTCTCATTCACGGGGTAGACCGCGAAAAATTATTGAAAGAGATAAATAAACAAGCACAAAAAAATAATCGTGTAATTGATTGTTTATTGCAAATGCATATCGCCAAAGAAACTACTAAGTTTGGATTAAATGAGGAGGAACTAAATAAAATAATTGAAGAAAACCCCAAAGAAAAATACCCTAATATCCGACTTGTTGGTTTAATGGGAATGGCCACATTTACCCATGACAAAGATCAAATTAAGAAAGAATTTTCCTATTTGAAGCAATGTTATGATCAAGCTGCAAAACAACTTGAAGATTTTAACATACTCTCTATGGGAATGAGTGGTGATTATGCGCTAGCTATAGAAACGGGTAGCACCATGATTCGGGTAGGCAGCAAAATATTTGGAGACAGAAATTATTAGCATGTACGCAATTGTTGATGTAGAAACCACCGGCGGAAAGTTTAATGAAGAGGGAATTACAGAAATTGCCATCTATCGATTCGATGGAAACACAATTGTTGATCAGTTTTCTAGTCTTATAAATCCTTTAAGAGAAATTCAACCTTTTGTACAGAGATTAACAGGTATTAATAGTAAAATGCTTGTAAATGCTCCTAAATTTTTTGAAGTAGCGAAAAGGATTGTAGAGATTACTGAAGGTGCAGTGTTAGTGGCCCATAACGCTGAGTTTGATTATAGGGTTATTAGAACAGAGTTTAAGCGGCTAGGTTTCGATTTTGAGCGACCTTCTCTATGCACTGTTTACCTTTCCCAAAAGCTACTCCCAGATGTTCCCTCCTATAAACTAGGGAAATTAGTCCGCTCTTTAGGGATTCCTATTTCTGACGTCCACAGGGCACATGGAGATGCTAAGGCTACCGTAGAGTTGTTTAAAGTATTACTGGATAAGGACAGTGAAAAAGACATCATTACGGCCCATGTAAAAACCCTAAACAGGCTTCAAGTACCCAATAAGTATTTAAGTATTGTTGAAGACTTACCCACGGAGACTGGAGTTTATTATCTCCACGATAAAAACGGAAAAATCATCTATATAGGTAAAAGTAAGAACATCAAAAAGCGCGTACTTACTCACCTAACCAGTAGTGCGCGAAAATCACAAAAAATTCAAAAGGCTTTACACAGTGTGTCTTTTGAATTATCTGGCAATGAGTGTCTGGCCTTACTTAAAGAACAACATGAAATTAAAAAAAATCAGCCCCGTTTAAATCATGCTTTAAAATTCAGACATTTTGGTATGGGTATTCGCTTGGATAAAAACACCCCTTATCACCAGCTTATTATTGAACAAGTAAGGCATGACGTCTCTTATATCGCTGTATTTAAAAACAAGAAAGAAGCAGAGGGTCGCTTGCGGTTTTGGATAGAAGAATATAACCTATGTGCTCAGCATACTTCTTTTGCAAGCCATCAAAAGTCTTGCTTTAGGTATGGCATAGATAAATGTAAAGGGGCTTGTATTGGAGAAGAAAAATGTGAGGTTTATAATCAAAGAACCCTAGCCATTATCGAAAGTCTAAAATACCCTTACCCAAATATGCTGGTGATAGATCAAGGGAAAAAAGTAGGTGAAAAAAGCTTTATTTATATTAAAGATGGAGTATTTCAAGGCTATGGTTACTTCCAACTAAATCATCAAATTAAAACCCTAGATAAGATTCAGAATCGTTTAATTTCGATTGAAGACAACAGAGATACACAAGCCGTTATACATAGTTTCCTTAGAAAAGAACGTTACCAAAAACTTATTAACTTAGCTGATAATGAGAAATAATTCTAAACCTTCATTTCGTCATCGTCTTCATGAAATTATCTATGAAGCTGATACTCCTTTAGGAAAATTATTTGATATCGCCCTACTTGCGCTCATTTTACTAAGTGTATTACTGGTTATTCTTGAAAGTGTTTCGTGGATTCATATTAAATATGCTGTATTTCTTGACCAAATGGAATGGGTGATAACCATTTTATTTTCCATTGAGTACATAACTCGCCTTGCTGTGGTTAAAAAGCCACTTAAATATGTCTTTAGCTTTTTTGGGCTTATTGATTTACTTTCTTTAATTCCCAAATACATTTCCTTCTTTTTTATAGGTACACATTCATTGGTGGCATTACGCGCATTGCGTTTACTTAGAGTCTTTAGAATCCTAAAATTATCGCGGTATATCGGAGAGTCCAATTTTTTAATGTCTTCTCTTATTGCCAGCCGCGTTAAAATTGGGGTTTTCTTGTTTACCGTAATCATACTCTGCATCATATTTGGTACAGTGATGTACTTGGTAGAGGGAGAAGAAAATGGATTCACCAGTATTCCAAGAGGAATATACTGGTGTATCGTTACACTCACAACCGTGGGCTATGGTGACATTGCCCCAGCCACCTCTTTAGGTCGATTTATCGCATCGATTATTATGATCATGGGATACGGTATTATTGCTGTCCCTACCGGTATCGTTACCTCCGAAATGAATAACCAACATAGAAATCCCGATACCAATACCCAAGCTTGCCCAAATTGTATGAATGATACACATCTGGATAATGCGGTCTATTGTCATAGTTGCGGCCAAACACTCAATGAAGAATTCTAAACTAATTTATGTCGCTGGTCCAACTGCTAGTGGCAAAACGGATCTTGCCATAGCTATGGCACAACATTTTAATACAGAAATCATCTCTTGCGACGCTCGACAATTCTATAAAGAAATGAAGATTGGAACGGCTGTACCTAGCGAAGATGAACTTGCCCAGGCATCCCATCATTTTATTCAGCATCTTTCGATCACTGAAGATTATTCTGTAGGGAATTTTCAAAGGGAAGCCTTGGTTAAATTAAAAGACTTGTTTGACAAGCATAAAACAGTCATTATGGTGGGAGGTTCTGGACTCTATGCAGATGCCGTTATAGAAGGCTTAGATGAATTTCCCGAGGTAGATCCTTCTATTAGACCCCAACTCACTGCCATCTACCAACAGGAGGGAATTGAAATTTTGCAAGACCTTCTGCGAGAACACGATATAAAACATTACCAAGTTGTTGACCGGAATAATCCACATCGTCTCATACGTGCTCTTGAAATCTCATTGAGTAGTGGACAACCTTATTCCTCTTTTTTAGGTAAAAAATCACCTCCAGACTTTTTCACTTCCCAAAGCATTGTTATCGATTGGGATAGACAAGCCTTGTACGACCGTATTAATCTAAGGGTAGATTTAATGGTAGAAAAAGGTTTAAAGGGAGAAGCAGAAGCGCTCTACTCACAAAAGAATTTAAATGCCCTGCAAACAGTAGGCTACAGAGAATGGTTTGCCCATTTTGATGGTAAATATGATGAAGTCACCGCAATTGAAGAAATTAAAAAAAATAGCCGTCGTTATGCCAAGCGTCAAAACACTTGGTTTAGAAGGTCAGATAATGTTATTCGAGTAACAGGCGGAGAAGATCCTAATCAAATTATTTCTAACTTATTCTAATGAATATGGATCTTTATATAATGGCAAGCATTTATATGATCGCTGGTATTACTCACTTTACCCATACCCGTTTTTTTGAATTAGCGGTACCCAAAATTTTGGTTTACAGAAAATTTATTGCCTTATTTTCAGGAGCCATCGAAATTGTGATTTCCCTAGGCCTTCTCTATTCCCCCACGCGATCCTATACAGCACTTTTTCTAATCGTTTTTCTAATAGCTATTTACCCAGCAAATATTGTCCAAATCAACCATTACAGTAAAAAGTACCAGATCTCACCGTGGGTTTTATGGGGAATACGTCTTCCCATTCAAATAGCGCTTATTTATTGGGCGTATTTGTATATATAATTGACCTCATTAATTCTAGCTCAGATTTATTTAAACGATTAACTACCGTAAATTTTAGACATTAAAACGGAAATGCATCACATCTCCATCTTGAACGATGTACTCTTTCCCTTCTATACGCATTTTTCCAGCTTCCTTGACTTTAGCTTCTGTTTTAAAGTTTTCATAATCAGAAAAAGAGATAACTTCTGCACGGATAAATCCTTTTTCGAAGTCTGTGTGAATAACTCCTGCTGCCTGCGGAGCTGTAGCTCCTTTTGGGAAAGTCCAAGCTCGAACTTCTTTCTCCCCCGCAGTAAAATAAGTTTGTTGCTTTAATAAAGCATAAGCTTTACGAATCAATTTTGCAGCCCCAGGCTCACTTAAGCCAAGATCTTCTAGAAAAACTTGACGTTCTTCAAAGGTATCCAATTCGTTAATGTCTGCCTCAATAGATACCGCTAATGTCAATACTTCAGCATTTTCTGATGTGGCAATTTCATTTACTTTTTCTACCAAAGAATTTCCTCCAGCAGCATCACTTTCAGAGACATTACAGACATATAAAACAGGTTTATCGGTAAGTAATTGTAGTTCGTGAACTACCTCTTCACGTTCTTTCTCAGAAAAATCTAACTGTCGTACATTTTTAGATTTTTCTAAACCTTCTTTTATACTGTTTAGAATTGATTGTAATTTTTGGGCATCTTTATCTCCCGTTCGAGCCGCACGATTAACTTTCTCCAAACGTTTATCAACCGTTTCTAAGTCTTTGAGCTGAAGCTCTATATCAATGATTTCTTTATCACGAATAGGGTCAACAGAACCCTCTACATGGACTATATTGTCATTCTCAAAACAACGTAAAACATGAATAACCGCATCTGTTTCACGGATATTAGCCAAAAATTGATTGCCAAGCCCCTCCCCTTTACTTGCGCCTTTGACCAAACCAGCAATATCCACGATTTCTACCGTGGCAGGAATTGTTTTTTCTGGATTTACAAGCTCTGCCAGTGTAGTTAAGCGCTCGTCTGGAACATTAACTACCCCTACATTAGGTTCTATGGTACAAAAAGGGAAGTTAGCACTTTGTGCTTTCGCATTGGATAAACAATTAAATAGGGTGGATTTCCCAACATTAGGAAGTCCTACAATACCTGCTTTCATAAATATAAGGGTGTTATTCTGGGTGCATAAAACGTTGTTTCCCTAGTAAAACCTCTTCGGTTTCTACATTGTCTTCGTCGGGTACACAACAATCTACAGGACATACAGCAGCACATTGAGGTTCATCATGGAAACCTTTACACTCGGTACATTTGTCTGGAACAATATAATAGAATTCATCAGAAATAGGCTCTTGTGTGTCCTCAGCAACAACAGCTTTTCCATTGGTAAGGACTATGTCTCCCTCTAAAGAAGTACCATCACTGTAACGCCAATCATCTGCTCCTTCATAAATCGCCGTATTAGGACATTCAGGCTCACATGCGCCACAATTAATACATTCGTCTGTTATGATTATCGCCATAGCAATTAGTTTACTTATTTTTACGCAAAAATACTGCATAAAAAAAGCATAGACAAATAAATGAAGCCTATTACTACCTACCTCGATGGTTTTATCAAATTAGGAAACTATTTACAAAACATCGACCCTACATGTCCTACTTATAGCGACCTCGTAGACATCCTTCAAAAAGCCAAGCAAAAAAATGCCTGGTTTACAAAATCAAATTGTCTTTTTGCTTTAAAAAGCTGGGGAGAAGCTTTAACAGAAGCATCCATTGCGCAATGGGTACAGCCCTACCAATTTAAGAACAATGATTCCAAAACAGTGGGCCTGATTTTAGCAGGAAACATTCCCATGGTTGGGTTTCATGATATTATTTCGGTCTTGCTGTGTGGACATCAAGCAAAAGTAAAGTTATCATCTTCGGACCCCTACCTAATTCCTTTTCTTTATCATCAATTAGTTCGTCTAGCACCAGCTTTTAAAAATAAATTAATCTTTACCCAAGATGAACTTAAAGGATATGATGCAATCATTGCCACAGGAAGTAATAATGCAGCGCGATACTTCAACTATTATTTTTCTAAAGTGCCTCATATTATTCGTAAAAATCGAAATGGAATAGCCGTTTTAGATGGAAGCGAAACCCTAGAGGAGCTTAATGGACTTGCTACCGATATCGTCCAATACTATGGGCTTGGTTGTAGAAATATATCAAAAGTTTATATTCCTAAAGGCTATGACTTAAATTTGATTTTCGGTGCACTTTATTCCCACGCATCCCTAATGGATTCTGCAAAATACGCAAACAACTACGACTACAATAAGGCCGTATTTCTAATGAGTGAATATGAATTACTTGACAATGGTTTTATCCTACTTCGCGAAAGCAATTCCTTTTCTTCTCCAGTAGCTTGCTTACACTACCAATACTACAACAATAAAGAAGACTTAGCTATTGAGTTGGAGAAAGAAGCGGATCAAATACAATGTATTTCTAGTAAAATCCCATTTAAAAATGGAATTCCACTAGGAAAAGCACAAGAACCTCGTCTATGGGATTATGCAGATGGCGTAGATACCATCGCATTTTTGACACAATTGTGAATAATTATTAAAAAACAGGTTGAAAAATTACCAATTAAGTCAAGGTATTTTCAAGGGATATGATGATATTTGTAACCTTAAAAATCGTACATGAAAAAACATAACTTTAGTGCGGGACCTTCTATCCTTCCTGCTCCCGTAATGGAAAAAGCTGCCGCTTCTGTCCAAGAGCTAGACGGTATCGGTTTATCGTTAATCGAAATTTCGCACAGAAGCAAAGAGTTTGTTGCGATCATGGACAAGGCACAAGCATTAGCCTTAGAACTGACAGGTTTAACAAATAAAGGATACCAAGCCTTATTTTTACAAGGAGGAGCAAGCACTCAATTTTTAATGACTGCCGCCAACCTAATGAAATCTAAAGCAGGTTATATCAATACAGGTGCCTGGTCAGATAAAGCGATAAAAGAAGCCAAACGCTATGGTGAAGTCATAGAAATTGCTTCTTCCAAAGACGCTAACTTCAACTATATCCCTAAAGGTCATGAAATCCCAGAAGATTTGGATTATTTGCATATCACTACAAATAACACAATTTTTGGGACTCAGTTTCATAACTTACCCAAAACCAACGTCCCGTTAATTGCAGATATGAGCTCTGACATTTTCTCAAGAGACTTTGATTATTCTGCTTTTGATTTATTTTATGCAGGTGCACAGAAAAATATGGGACCAGCAGGTACCACTTTAGTCATCGTAAAAGATAGTTTATTAGAGAAGATGAATAAGGATGTTCCTTCTATGTTATCTTATGCTACACACGCCGATAAGGGTAGTATGTTTAACACCCCTCCTGTATTTGCTGTTTACACCTCAATGTTAACACTAGAATGGCTGAAAGAAAAAGGAGGAATTGATGCCATACAAGAACATAACAAAACTAAGGCTCAATTGATTTATGATGAAATCGATCGTAACTCTGCCTTTGAAGGTTTTGCTGCCAAAGAAGACCGCAGCTTCATGAATGCAACCTTTAACCTTGCTGAAGGTGTAGAGGGTTCTGCTTTTGATGAACTTTGGAATAAGGCAAATATTAGTGGATTAAAAGGTCACCGATCAGTCGGTGGTTACCGCGCATCCATTTACAATGCTTTACCGCTAGAAAGCGCCCGCCAATTGGTGGACGTAATGCAAAAATTTGAAAAAACGCTATAATGAATATACTTGCTAACGATGGCATCTCTCAAAGTGGAGTTGACGCTTTAACTGCTAACGGATTTAATGTAATCACAACCAATGTTGCCCAAGAGCAATTGGTGGCTTACATCAACGATAACGATATTGTGGCCCTATTGGTTCGCAGTGCTACAACAGCGCGCAAAGATTTAATCGATGCTTGTCCTAATCTAAAAATCATCGGTCGTGGTGGTGTAGGAATGGATAACATCGATGTAGATTACGCCAAAGAAAAAGGTTTACATGTAATTAATACACCTGCAGCTTCTTCAGCCTCGGTAGCAGAATTAGTCTTTGCTCATTTATATGGCGGTGTCCGTTTTTTACACGATAGCAATCGCAACATGCCTTTAGAAGGGGAAAGCAACTTTAAAGGTTTAAAAACGGCCTACGCTAAAGGAGTTGAATTACGCGGTAAAACATTAGGAGTAATTGGGTTTGGTCGTATCGGTCAAGAAGCAGCCAAAATTGGTTTAGGAGTCGGAATGAATGTAATCGCTGCAGATAAATTTATGGATAGCGCCACAATCAACGTTGCCTTGTTTAACGGTCAAAGTATAGATGTAGAAATAAAAACACAGTCTATGGAAAGTGTTTTAGCAGAAGCAGATTTTATTACTCTTCACGTTCCTGCCCAAAAAGAATATGTGATCGGCACATCCGAATTTGAGCAAATGAAAGAAGGTGCGGCCTTAGTAAATGCTGCACGCGGAGGTGTTATTGATGAAGTAGCACTTTTGAAAGCACTAGATAGTGGTAAGCTTGCCTTTGCAGGATTAGACACCTTTGAAGATGAGCCTAAACCCGCTGTACAAGTACTTATGCATCCTAAAGTTTCACTTACACCTCATATAGGAGCAGCCACTGGAGAAGCACAAGATCGTATTGGAATTGAATTAGCTGATCAGATTAGCGCGATTCTCGCCTAATGAGCTATTTCAATCGTTTAAAAACAAAATGGGGAGTTGATTCCAACAGACAATTATGGGTTATCTTTGTTGTCTTTGGAATCACTGGCTCTAGTTCCGTTAAAGTAGGTAGGCCCTTCCTAGAATGGATTGGTTTAGAACCCCATTTTTTTAATGAAATCCCAATGGGGGTGGCCATTTATTGGTTCCTCAGAATTCTGATTATTTTCCCCATTTATCAAGTACTACTCCTTTTTTTTGGGGCCATCTTTTTTCAATTTTCCTTTTTCTGGGAGTTTGAAAAAAAAATCTTACGTCGCATGGGTTTTAAGCGGTTTTTCCCCTAATGCCTAAGACAGTTTAGAGGTAATTAGTTTTAAGAATTCATTACGCGTATCTCTTTCTTTAAAACTACCTCTAAATCCAGAAGTTGTTGTGGTAGAATTTTGCTTTTGAACTCCACGCATCATCATACACATATGAGAAGCTTCAATCACAACGGCTACACCCTCAGGTTGTAAAGTATCATTAATACAATCTAAAATTTGTTCCGTTAGTCTTTCTTGAACTTGTAAACGTCTAGAAAAAACATCCACTACCCTCGGAATTTTGCTAAGCCCAACTATATGACCGTTTGGAATATATGCAATATGTGCTTTCCCAAAAAACGGTAGCATATGATGTTCGCACAAAGAGTATAATTCGATGTCCTTTACAATAACCATTTCATTATAATTTTCCTTAAACATAGCACCTTGCAAAATTTGTTGAGGATCCATTTCATATCCCTCAGTAAGAAATTTCATTGCCTTTGATGCACGCTCTGGAGTTTTCACTAAACCTTCTCTAGAGGTATCCTCTCCAAGGAGATTAATTACTTCTGAAAAATGTCCTTTGATCTCCTCCGTGATCGGTAACGTATCTAAATTAAAATTCTCGTTCATCATGTGCTTTGTAATAAATGGTTAAATGTTTTCTTGAGTTTAGCCACTTTAGGGCTGATAACATAGCTACAATACATTTGATCGCTATGTTGATTATAATAATTTTGGTGCTCATTCTCAGCTTTATAGAATGGCGTTGCTGCTTGTAGTTGCGTGACAATTGGATCCTCAAAAAGGGTGTTTTGCAAATCATTAATCACTTGTGTAGCGACAGCTTTTTGTTCATCATCTGAATAAAATATAGCAGAGCGGTACTGTGTCCCCACATCATTCCCTTGTCTATTAAGGGTAGTTGGATCGTGGGTAGTAAAAAAGACTTGCAATAAATCTTTGTAAGTAATTACTTCTGGGTCATAGGTAAACTTTATTACCTCTGCATGCCCTGTTCTACCCGTACATATTTCTCTGTAAGCAGGATTTTTAATTTGACCTCCCATATACCCAGGTAGAATGTTCTCTACCCCTTTAAGACGCTGAAAAACAGCTTCGGTACACCAAAAGCATCCTCCTGCTAAATATGCAATTTTTTTTTCTTTCATTTTGTCTAACGAATATAGCTAATTTATTAAACAAAAATGCATTCTGTTTGATAAAAAACCTTAAAAAGAAGGAAATACTTAAGAAAAGTAAAACGAAAAAAAGAAAGACTTCAGTAAAGTTTCCCTCCAAAATAATGTAATTTGCACATCTATGGAACCCATTATAAAGGCAAAAAACATAAGCAAAACATACGGTGATTTACCTATTCTAAATGGGATTAATTTAGAGATAAAAAAAGGGGAAGTTGTGGCTATCATTGGTCCATCAGGAGCTGGAAAAACAACCTTACTTCAAATATTAGGAACCCTTTTGTCTCCTGATAAAAATACCGAAACTTCACTTTTAATCGATGGAGAAGAAATACTTGGGTTACAGCCTAAACCCCTCGCTAAATTTAGAAACCAATCGATTGGATTTATCTTTCAATTTCATGAGTTGTTAGATGAATTTACAGCACTAGAGAATGTAATGATGCCGGGGTTAATTCAAGGAAAAAAACAAGCTGAAATAATTGAATCTGCTCAAGATTTACTTGATCTATTAGAGGTAGGACATCGAAAAAATCATAAACCAAAGACACTCTCCGGTGGTGAACAACAAAGGGTAGCGGTGGCAAGAGCTCTTATTAATCAACCTGCGATTATATTTGCCGATGAACCTAGAGGCAACCTAGATTCGCAAAATGCAGACCAACTCCATCATTTATTTTTTAAATTAAGAGAAGAACTAGGCCATACTTTTGTCATAGTAACACACAATAAAGAATTAGCAGATATGGCAGACAGAACCGTAAAACTTGTAGATGGACGTGTAGCTGAATGAATAAAGTTGACCTAAAATCATTTTTGGATGAAAAAGCCTCGCAATACGAGTCTTTTAGATTTATTTCTGATGATCCTATTCAAATTCCTCATCAGTTTTCAAAAAAAGAAGACATAGAAATAAGTGCTTTTCTATGTGCTACTATAGCTTGGGGAAATAGAAAAAGTATCATTAATAACGCTAAAAAAATGATGCAACTGCTAGACAATTCTCCTTATGACTTTATTTGTAACCATAAAGAAAAAGACTTATCCTCTTTTGATGGTTTTGTACATAGAACATTTAATGCAGACGACTTAAGTTATTTTGTAAAAGCATTGCAATTTATATACAAGGAACATGGGGGTTTAGAGAGTATCTTTGTAAAACACAGTTCACCTGATAGCTTACAGGGAGCTATTCATGAATTAAAGCAATTATTCTTTCAACTTCCCCACCCAAAACGCACTCAAAAACATGTTTCTGACCCCTTAAAGGGTTCTGCAGCAAAGAGAATCAATATGTTTTTACGATGGATGGTACGATCAAATAAACAAGGGGTTGATTTCGGTTTATGGAAAAAACTTTACACCAGTCAACTCTCTTGCCCACTCGATGTACACTCGGGGAACGTAGCTAGAAAACTCGGCCTACTGACAAGACGACAAAATGATGGAAAAGCACTTCAAGAATTAGATTCAAAATTAAGAGAATTAGACCCCATAGACCCTGTTAAATATGATTTTGCCCTATTTGGATTAGGCGTTTTTGAAAAGTTTTAAATTCAAATTTATTATTCTGTGTAATTCAATAAGAACTTTTTGTATTTTTGTTTCTGAAAGGAAAGCGAAAGCATTACATGAAAATTCTTCTTAAAAATGCCACCATATTAGATAACAAAGGTGCTTTCCATTTTCAAAATTTAGATGTTTTTATTCAGGATGGTATTATCCAAAAAATTGCTGAAAATATTGATATTGAAGCCGATAAAGTTATCCTTAAAGATAATTTACACCTTTCAAAAGGTTGGTTTGATTCTAGTGTTTGCTTTGGCGAACCCGGATATGAAGAACGAGAAACCCTAGATAATGGTCTTAAAACTGCCAGCTTAAGTGGATTTACGGAGATCGCCATACAACCAGAAACCATTCCGGTTGTAGACAATCAAGCTGCAGTAATTCAATTAAAAAATTACCCGTCAATATACCCTACCCAACTCCACCCTATTGCCACATTTAGCAAAGGGAAAGAAGGAAAAAACTTGACTGAATTCTATGACTTACAGCAAAAAGGGGCTATTGCTTTTAGTGATTTTCTAAATCCCGTTCAAAATCCTGAATTATTAAAAACTGCTTTGTTGTATAGCCAACGATTTAATGGCTTAATCCTATCATTTCCTAGAGATAAAAGCATTGCTCAGACGGGTGTTGTACATGAAGGTGAAATGAGTACAAAATTGGGACTTTCAGGAATACCTAGTCTAAGTGAATCACTTCAAGTCCAAAGGGATCTTCATTTACTTGACTACACAGGAGGTAAAATGCATATCCCTTATATCTCTTCTGCAGAGGGAGTTGAAATGATTAGAAATGCAAAACAAAAAGGTTTGCAAGTAAGCTGCAGTGTAGCCTTGGCTAATCTGGCTTTAAACGATGAAGTAATCGGAGGTTTTGATACTGCTTATAAGTTGATGCCTCCATTAAGAACAAAAAAAGATCAAATTGCACTAAAAGAAGGTTTGTTGGAGGGCACCATCGATATGATTACTTCTCACCATCAACCCCTTAATCTAGAGCTTAAACAAGTAGAATTTGAGCATGCAACCCATGGAAGTATTGGACTTGAATCCATGTTTGGAATTCTCAACACCCTTTTTCCAATAGAAAAGGTCATACAACTACTTACCCAAGGGCGTTCTGTTTTTGGCTTAGCAACTCCCAAAATTGAGGTAGGAGAAAAAGCAAATCTTACGCTATTTAACCCTCAGGGCAACAGTGTTTTTAAAAAAACTGATATCTTAAGTCAATCTAAAAATTGTGCTTTTATTGGTCAAAAAACAGTAGGTTCAGTTTATGGATCCATCTACGGAGATCAATTTGCTATCAAATGAGTATAGACTTAAATCAAATACTAGATTATCGATTAAGAAAACCCTTAATAAAAACAGCCGATCCACAAGTCCTTTTTCTAATTCATGGGTATGGTAGTCACGAAGAAGATCTATTTTCTTTTTCACAACATTTACCCGCTGACTATCTGGTTATCTCTTTGCGTGCTCCTCTTTCTTTAGGCTTTGGAGGTTATGCATGGTATTCTATACATTTCAATGAACAACAAGATAAATGGACAGATGAAAAGGAAGCCATTGCCTCACAAACTCTTATCCTAAATAACATCAACTATCACCTGGACCAATTTTCCTTAAAGAATAAAAAAGTTTCTTTATTGGGCTTTAGCCAAGGGGCTATTCTTAGTTGGGCAATTGGTTTGAGTCACCCAGCTAGCATTGATAAAATTATTGCCTTAAGCGGTTATGTTAACGAAGATATCTTTACTTACGCCACAGAAGGTTTAGAACAATTAAGGTGCTTTAGTAGCCATGGAACCCAGGACCCTACACTTCCCATCTCATGGGCAAGAAAAGGAATTGATCAACTTAAATCAAAGCCTCTAAAGGTTGACTTTAAAGAGTATGAAGCGGGGCATGGAATAAATCCAGAAAATTTTCAGGATTTAATACATTGGTTAAATCAAAATAATTAATCATTGAGATAGAGGATCTGATCTAAGACGACTAAACGAATCTTTTCCCCTCTATTTCATATCTCATCCACATTTCTCCCCAATCGGTTCCATCTGAGAAATCTGCAATGACCCACTTGTGATTTATCACTTTTACCTTATTGATTAAAAATTTCCTGTCATACCCTGTAAAAGGAACCAAAGGGTTATTCCCCTTTACTGCATTACTTGCATATATTTCATCTTTCACTCGGTTGATAATATCGGAGGCATCATTATCACTAAAAAAAGCTTGAGCTTCTTCATTTTGATCTAAAGAAAAGTAAACATCCTCTTCATAGGCCGCTTGAAGTACATCCAGTTCGTCTTTTAATATTTTAATACGGTCTAATTTTTCTTTGATTGTATCGGCTTGATATTTAACCACTTTACTGCTATTGACTAACTGAAAGATTAGAATTAAGGCCGTGAAGACAAAGAGATAAATAACTATTTTGGATTTCATAATCAAAGGGTTAGTTGAAGGTTATCGTAAGCAATAAAAACATTATTTGGGAGGGTCTTCTCTACTTCTGCGTGAAAACCAAGTAGATGACTGATATGGGTTAGGTAAGCTTTTTGTGGCTGTAATTCTTCTATTAATTCTAGCGCTTCGCTAAGATTTAGATGCGACGGATGGGAGTCGATTCTGAGTGCATTAACAACCAATACATCTAGGTCTTTAAGCTTTTGTTTTTGGTCCTGTTCAATGGTCTTTACATCGGTCAGGTAAGCAAAATCATCTATTCTAAATCCGGTCACTGGAAGTTTATTATGCATGACTTCAATGGGAACAACCTTTTTATTTTGCAATTTAAACGGCTTGTCTTTATCAATTCTATGCACCTTTACCGATGGAGCACCTGGATATTTATTTTCATCATTAAAAATATAATCAAAACGTGTTTTCAGAGACTCTCCTACTCTTTTCGTCATAAATAGATCAATTTCACCTTGTCTAAAGAAAAAAGGTCGTATGTCATCTAAACCCGCTGTATGATCGGCATGCTCGTGCGTAAACAATAATCCGTCTAGCCTTACTCCACCACAACGAAGCATTTGTTGCCTAAAGTCTGGGCCACAATCGATGACGTAAAAATATTGATCCCATTCTATGGCAATAGAAACACGCAATCTTTTATCTCTAACGTCTTCACTTAAGCAGACTGGATGATTGCTTCCTATGATCGGTACACCCTGTGAGGTTCCAGTTCCCAAAAAAGTTATCTTCATCATGCGTTTTTCAAAGGTAAACCTTGTCTTTTAATTCCACAATCTTTGTAGATTTGAAAAACTAATTATTTATCTATGTCTGCACATCTCCCTGGTGAAATTGAATTAGAAAATCGCCCTTCCATCGAATCTAAAGCTTTACGCATAAATTTAAATAAATATATCTATGGAACTTTTGCAGAAATTGGTGCAGGACAAGAAGTAGCCCGTCATTTTTTTCGTTCGGGAGGTGCATCTGGGACCATTGCCAAGACGATTAGTGCTTACGACAAGAATTTTAGCGATAATATTTACGGCGAGGAAGACGACAAAAGATATGTAACCGAGGCACGGCTAGATAAAATGCTTAAGTATGAAATGGGTTTACTGGAAGATAGAATCCCCAGAGATGAAAACCCTAACAAAATGTTTTTTACGTATGCAAATACTGTGACCACCATTGATTTTGCAAAGAAATTTAAAGGTCATGGTTGGATGGGTATTCGTTTTCAGTCCTCTCCAGAAGAAGATTATAGTGAAATTACATTACACGTAAGATTTCATCAAACAGAGGCTAGATTACAGCAAGAAGTATTGGGAATTATTGGAGTAAACCTAATCTATGGTGCTTTCTATAAAAACCAAGAACCCAAAAAATTACTTAGATACCTCTATGACCACATAGATAAAGATGCCATTGAAATTGACACCATTAATTTTAAAGGACCTCTTTTTAAAGAAGTGGATAACCGTTTAATGAGTTTACAATTGGTTAAAAATGGTATGACCGATGCCGTTATGTTTAATCCTGAAGGCAATAATATATTGCCAGCTAGGGAATTATATAAAAAAAACATACTTACTTTGAGAGGGAGTTTTCGCCCGGTAACCAAGGTAAATATCGATATGTTTGAAAAAGCATTAGATGCCTTTATCCAAGAACCTGAAGTAAATGAAAATAAAACTGTTGTTATTTTTGAAATTACACTTTCCAATCTTAGAGCTTCGGGAGAAATTGATGAAAAGGACTTTATGGATAGAGCTAAACTACTTTGTTCATTAGGTCATGTGGTGATGATTTCTAATTTTAAAGAATATTACAAACTTGTTGATTATCTCTCACAATACACCAAAAAACAACTGGGTTTAAGCATGGGGGTGAACAATTTTGTAGAGATTTTTGATGAGCAATACTATGAAGATTTAGGAGGAGGAATATTAGAAGCATTTGGTAAAATGTTCTACAACAATTTAAAAGTCTACCTCTACCCTATGAAGGATGATAATGGATATATTGTCAATAGCACTAATCTAAAACTTCATCCAAGAATGAAGGACTTTTACAAATTCTTTAAATACAATGGAAAAGTGATCGATATCTTTGATTATGAAGAATCCTATTTAGAAATATTTTCTAGAGAAATTCTGACTCAAATTAAAGAAGGAGTAAATAGTTGGGAAGAACATTTACCCGAAGGAATTTCTGAGTTGATCAAGAAAAATGAAATGTTTGGTTATAAAAAGTAAGCGCTAACCTTGTTTTGTCAGCGCTTCTCTTTAATCAGTTATCTAAGATCTGAGCAGCGTGTACCTTTGTCTTAACTTTATCAATAACACGTTCGACTAGACCTTGTTCATCTACAATAAAGGTCATGCGATGAATACCATCATATTCACGTCCCATAAATTTTTTAGGTCCCCATACTCCAAAGGCATTGATTACCTCTTTATCTTCATCAGCGAGTAACGGAAAAGGAAAATTATATTTTTCAGAAAAGTTTCTTTGTCTCTTTTGACTATCGGCACTTACACCTAAGAGGTGATACCCTGCATGTTGCAATTCTTTATAATGATCGCGTAAATCACAGGCCTCGGCGGTACAACCTGGTGTACTAGCTTTAGGATAGAAAAAAACAATCAATTTTTTTCCTTTATAATCACTTAATTTTTGGGTATTCCCATGATCATCTAAAACAGAAAATAGAGGAACAGTATCCCCAACTTGTAATGGCTTCATAACATATTTTTTTCTAAATTACAAAAGCAAAAAGAAATAGGATGACCAAAAAAGAAAAAGTTGATTATGTATTAAGTACATTAAATGACCTATACCCTGAAATCCCTATTCCTCTTGATCATACTGACCCTTACACCCTTCTGATCGCTGTTTTATTGTCCGCTCAAAGTACAGATGTAAGGGTAAATCAGATAACGCCATTATTGTTTGCTAAGGCCGCTACACCAGAAGAAATGGTCAAATTAAGTGTTGAAGAAATCCGGGCGATTATTCGTCCTGTTGGACTTTCGCCAATGAAATCGAAAGGTATACATGGATTATCAGAGATCTTATTAAACAACCACAATGGTCAAGTTCCTAAAACTTATGAAGAGTTAGAGGCACTCCCAGCGGTAGGTCATAAAACAGCTGCCGTGGTGATGGCTCAAGCTTTTGGTATCCCTACCTTTCCTGTAGACACCCATATACATCGACTTTTATATCGATGGGGGTTTAGTAATGGTAAAAATGTTGTCCAAACAGAAAGAGATGCCAAAAGACTATTCCCAGAAGAAACATGGAATGATTTACATTTACAAATCATTTGGTATGGAAGGGAATATTCACCTGCAAGAGGATGGGATTTAGAGCTTGACTTGATCACAAAAAAAATAGGCCGAAAAAGCGTCCTAAATGAATATTACAGGAAAAAACAGAAAAAATAACTAATCTTTCTGATTTAAATTTGGATGATCAGAATCAGCCATTTCATTTTTGTCTAGCTTAGTGGATGAAATTGCTTTAGAAAAGGCCAAAATGCGTTTTATGGTTAAATCGCTAGGACCTTTTGAGTTAGAAGTTTTTTTTGAGTAAAGTTCGTCCATACATTTCTGTTGTATTTATAGAACGTTAATCATGGTCAAAAAGTATATTAAGCAGATAAAATAATTTGATTCTCTTCAATTAACTTACGTAAATTGATGATAGCATATCTCATTCTGCCCAAGGCCGTATTAATACTAACCCCAGTAGATTCTGCTATTTCCTTAAAACTCATGTCTTTATATAAACGCATTGTTAATACATCTTTTTGATCGTCGGGTAATTCGATGATAAGCTTCTGAAGATCTTCTACTACTTGTTCTTCAATCATTACTTTCTCCGCATTGGGATTACCATCGCCAATTAATTGAAAAATATCAAACTCATCGTTATTATCAAAAATAGGGATACGGTTGTTTTTTCTAAAAAAATCAATCACTAGATTATGAGATATACGCATAACCCAAGGAAGAAACTTACCCTCCTCATTGTAAACACCTCTTTTTAAAGTCTTGATTACTTTAATGAAAGTCTCTTGAAAAATATCTTCTGCAGTATCTCTATCAAAAACTTTTGAATAGATAAAGTTATAGATCTTAAGCTTATGTCGAAGAATTAACACTTCTAGTGCTCTTTCGCTTCCGTTAATATATAATTGGACTAGAGAAGCATCGTCATGTTTTTTAAGATGAGTTACCATACAAAATTACTTTAAGCCTTAAGGCAGATTAAAACCAATAATTATTTTAAAGTAAAATTGTGTATAGGCGATGCTTTTATGTTTAACAAATATAGAAAAATATATTTAAACTCATCCTATTGCATTTTATTGTTTCAAAAATGAAAAAAATAATTTTACACTTTAGATTAGTTGTATATTTATAGCTTCTATTTTTTTATGAAAAAAATTAAAAATTTATCACCCAAGGACTATATAATTATATTAGGAGCTAAGCTGCACAATCTTAAAAATATTGATGTTGCCATAAAGAGAAATAGTCTTACTGTAATCACAGGTCTTTCAGGATCAGGTAAGTCTTCTCTAGCTTTTGATACGCTTTATGCAGAAGGACAAAGGCGTTATGTAGAGAGTTTATCTTCTTACGCACGTCAATTCATGGGGCGCTTAAATAAACCCAAGGTTGATCAAATTAAAGGGATCGCCCCTGCTATTGCAGTTGAACAGAAGGTTAATGTAACCAACCCAAGATCTACTGTTGGGACTAAAACAGAGATCTATGATTACCTTAAATTACTTTACGCCAGAATCGGTGAGACGTATTCACCGGTTTCCAACAAAAAAGTAAAAAAAGATCAGGTTAGTGATGTAGTTGATTTTCTACTCAATCAAAAAGAAGGAGACAAATTTTTATTACTTACTACTCCTACCCCACCTAAAGAAAGAACAGCAAGAGAAGTTGTTGATATGTTAATTCAACAAGGTTATGCTAGAATCTTTAATGCTGAGGAAATGAAACGTTTAAATGACTTAGGTGACGATATTCCTGAAAATTTTGAATTAATTGTAGATCGTGTCATTATTAAAAAAGATGATGAGGATTTTAAAAATCGTTTGTCAGATGCTGTAGATGTTGCATTTTTTGAAGGCTCGGGCTATTGTAATGTATATAATTTATCTACCAAAGAGCGACATTGCTTTTCAAATAAATTTGAGGCAGATGGTCTTTCGTTTTTAGAACCTAATGTTCACTTATTTAGCTTCAATAATCCCTTTGGAGCTTGTCCAAAATGCGAAGGATATGGCGATATCATTGGTATTGATCCCGAATTGGTTATTCCAAATACAGGATTATCTGTTTATGAACAAGCCATTGCACCATGGCGAGGAAGTGGCTTTAAAAAGTACTACAATGACCTAGTAAACAACGCCTATTTATTTGAATTTCCATTACACAAACCTTATTTTGAGCTTAACGAAGAACAAAAGGAATTAATCTGGAAAGGAAATTCCTATTTTGCAGGACTAAATAAATTTTTCAGTAAACTCGAAGCTAAAAACTATAAAATTCAAAATCGGGTTTTATTATCACGTTATAGAGGAAAAACAAAATGTGATGCCTGTCAGGGGAGTCGACTTAGAGTGGAGACCCATAATATAAAGATTAATGGGAAAAGTTTACCTGAGCTTATGCATCTCCCCCTTGATGAAGTGGCTGAATTTTTTAATCAAATCAAATTGAGTGATCACCAAAAAAATGTGGCACATCGCTTACTCTTAGAAATTAATTCCCGTTTATCTTTTGTAAAAAATGTGGGACTAGGCTACCTAACATTAAACCGAAAATCAAATACCCTTTCTGGGGGTGAATCCCAGCGGATTAATCTGGCTACTTCGCTGGGTAGTAGTTTAGTGGGTTCCATGTATATCCTAGATGAACCGAGTATTGGTTTACATTCTAGAGATAATGAACGGTTAATTAATATTTTAAATCAATTAAAAGCCCTTGGAAATACTGTTATAGTCGTAGAACATGATGAAGAAATAATGCGTGCAGCTGATGCTATTATTGACATTGGACCAGAAGCCGGTACCCTAGGTGGACAAGTAGTTGCCCAAGGTGGATTCAATGAAATTATTAAACATTCTACCCTTACTTCTGATTACCTAACAGGTAAAAAGAATATTCCAATTCCAGAGAAAAGAAGAACCTATGAACACGCAATTCAGTTAATAGGTGCTCGGGAAAATAATTTAAAAAATATTGATGTAAAGATCCCTTTAAACACACTTACAGTGATTACTGGGGTTTCTGGAAGCGGGAAAAGCACACTGGTAAAAAAAATACTTTACCCTGCGCTACAAAGACATTTAGATATCTATGTAGACAAACCGGGGCAATTTACCGCGCTTGAGGGAGATTTTTCTAGCATAAAACATATCGAATATATAGATCAAAATCCTATAGGGCGATCATCACGTTCAAATCCAGTGACTTACATTAAAGCCTATGACGATATTCGAACATTATTTGCACAGCAGTCGTTAAGTAAAGCACGTAATTTTCAACCTAAACATTTTTCATTTAATGTAGATGGTGGACGTTGTGATGCATGCAAAGGAGAAGGAACGGTTACCATAGAAATGCAATTTATGGCGGATGTTATTCTAGAGTGTGAACATTGTAAAGGGAAGCGATTTAAAAAAGAAGTTAGAGAAGTCCTTTTTAATGAAAAATCAATTGATCAATTATTAGAAATGACGGTAGATGATGCCATCATGTTTTTTGATCAACATAAACAAACTAAATTATCCAAAAAACTAGGTGCGCTTCAGCGTGTAGGGTTAGGATATGTATCCCTTGGACAATCATCAGCCACATTATCTGGTGGGGAGGCTCAACGAATTAAACTGGCTTCGTTTATCGGTAAAGGAGAAAGTCGCGATAAAATCCTTTTTATTTTTGATGAACCTACAACAGGTTTGCACTTTCACGATATAAAAAAGTTACTTACTTCATTTAATGCGCTAATAGAGAAAGGACATTCTCTCGTTGTTGTTGAACACAACCTAGATTTAATTCAGTGCGCAGATCATATCATTGACTTAGGTCCAGAAGGTGGTGACCATGGTGGAACTCTGGTAGGACAAGGGACTCCAGAAGAAATTTCAAAAATTAAAGGCTCGTTTACTGGAGCATATTTAAAAAAGAAATTAACTCAAAATTAGAATTGGCACGAAACTTGATTCTCTAGTTATGATTTAATTTCATAATTGAATTATTGGTTTCTATGATTTTGTTTAGTTAAGGTCTGTTTTCCTCAAAGCAGACCTTAATTTTTTAAAGGTTCTTATTAATGTGCTTTTAACTGTTTCCGATATATTCAATTTAAAACATAAAAACAGATAGGTGATAAAAATAAAACTACATTTGACTACTAAGTTAATAAAGGAATTAAAGGGTAGTGAAATAGAGTGAAACACTATATATGTTCCAAGAATTACACCGATCAAATACAATGTTTTCTTATTATAGGGGGTGATGCTAAATACCTTAGCAATGAAAATAATCTTGAGTAGATTAAAAATTGAAATCACCAACATTGTAGCAAAAGCAGCACCTATAAACCCGTATAACTCAATAAAATATATATTTAAAAATACCACAGCTATTGCTGACCCTATAGAGAAAAATGGGACTACATAATAATAAACAGAATTAGAGATAATGTTATTTAAGCATCCCATTGACGCCGAAAATAATTTAGTCAATGAAATATACAGAACAACTGGAGCTGCTAATACGAATCCTTCTTTTCCATTTAAAAAATAAATAAAATCATATAAATCTTTAATGTTGGCATTGATCAAAACAAAAAATAACCCAGATACCAAAAAGAGGTTAATTCCACTCTTTTTTAAAAGGCTATTCAGTTCTTTTTTATTGTCTTGATTTAAAGCTTCAGCCACCAACGGGCTAACTATCTGAAATAGTGCTCTACCAGGAGCATCAATGATAGCAGCAACAAAAATGGCTACCTTATAATAAGCCACATAGCGGTCTTCAACTAATTTGCCCAGCATACTTGCATCTATATCAATGATAACACTAGCACCAAAAGCAGATAGAAAAATTAAGGAACTATAGATGAAAATTTGGCGACTATTTGTGGGGAGTTCAAAATAAATTTTTGGTCGATATAGCCAAAGACTATACCCCATGATAATAAGCAATCTTAGATAATAGCCAATAATGAGGCTCCATATAAATCCTTGAAAATCTAACCAATTAAAAAAATAAGCTAACAACAATAATGTCATTAATACACGCTGATATACTTCTTTTAAAAAGTTACCGATGATGGTCTTTTTTTGAACCCTAGACCAACTGTAAAAAATTTCAAAGTAGGCGGTAGAAATTGCTATGAGAAAAATTAAGTAAATAAATGAAGCAATAGCCGGGTTCTTTGTTGAAAGAAAAGCCGCTATTTCATTGTAAAAACAAAAAAATAAAGCACAACTCGGCAAAATAATTAATAAAGGGATAAACAAAGAAAAAATTAAGAGCTTATACTTCTCTTTAGGGCTTTTTAAGGCAGAAAAATATTTGATGACCGTGTGTTGCACTCCGTAAGAAAAAATTGGCTGTAAGATATTGGACTGTGCCATTAAAATAAGAACTATTCCATACTGAGCTTCTCCCATAAACCGGGTATAAAAAACCACGGTATTTAAAGCTCCAATTGCAAAAGCAAAGATGACACTAAGTACATTGTAAAAAGATTGCTTAACAACTACTCCCATTGCTTTATTCTTTTATTCGACTATATTCTTCCCTTGATCCCATAGCAACAAGGCCAAGAAGAAAAATAATGGCCATCAGCTGAATTCTACCTCCTGTTTTAATTACCATAGGCTGAAACTCAAACTTAACTATGTGGTTGCCTTTCGGCACTTGAATTCCTCTCAGTAAGTAATTCACAGGATAAATAGGGGTTTCTTTTTCACCTATGTAGGCGCGCCAACCAGATTCATAGTACATTTCTGAAAAAACCACAAAACCATCCTCATCAGTTGTGACATTATACGTCTTTACATTTGGTGATGATTGATTTAATTCAACAGTAGCGAGCGAATCTATGACATAATCCTTTTTCAATGCTGAATAATCTGCTGGGATAAGAGCAGATTTTTTAAAATCAATGCCTGTTAAGCTTTGGTATATATCGTCTGGAGAAGATTTAGGAATCAAATTCCCTACAAACCAAGCAGCTCCTAAATTTGATGGATTCCTATAGGCTTTTGATTGTCCTTCTTCATCTTCATAAATGACATACTTAATATTCAATATATTGAGTAATGCTTCTTTTTGTTGAGCTTGAAACAAGTTCATAAACTCTTCTAACCTTCTAGGTTTGGCCCCATGATACCCTCCTACAGTATTATGAAAATAGGCTGTTCGAGCTCCTTGTAAACCGAGGCTTGGCTCATAAACTCTATAATAAGAATTATCTTGCTGAATAGAAAGGTCGATAGGGGTAGCTATGAAAGAATCTTTCGCCCTAAGCGGACTCACATATAAATCTTGGTCTAAATATCTGTTGGAAATTTGAAGTAAGTCAAAAACTAACAACAGCGCTATGGCAATAAATGAAGTGGTCTCTTTCATCTTTTTAAATAAAAAAGCAAATAATAGAGCAATCACCATCAAAGTTAAAAACCAGGCACGTGCCAAATCTTCCCAGTAGATTTCTGCTCTAGCTTCAACTATTTTTTGCATCAAATCTGTTCCAAAAACAGACGTATAATATGCATCATTACCCCCAATAAAAGAGAGAAAACTAGGAAGAAGAGAAAGTATCGTAAGCAGGCCTAAAAAAAAGAGGCTACACTTTTTTAAAGACTTTTTTGCTAAAGAATCTGATGTTTTATAAAACTCATGTAATCCGATCATTGCGAGTACTGGAAAACAAAACTCAAGGATTACCTGTATAGAAGAAACCGCTCTAAATTTTGTGTATAGAGGGACATAATCGATAAAAAACTGAGTTAGTAACGGGAAGTTTTTACCCCAAGATAGAAGCAAAGAAAGAAGGATACCTCCCAACAACCATTGCTTTGTATTACTCCATGGAAAAAACAATGCAAGTAGAGCCAAAAAAACAACGACTAAGCCAATATAAGCCGGCGCTTCAAGGATGGGTTGATCTCCCCAATAAGTAGGGACATTCGAGGTAAACTGTGAAGCTTGTACGGGAGATGCTCCCCTTTGAATCAGGTTTTCATACAGCGACGAATCCGTCCCTAAGTCCTCCGTAGAAGCTCCCCCTTGTATTCTAGGAATAATTAAATTAAAACTCTCGAATAGACCATAACTAAACTGTGTAATGTAATCATAAGGTAAACCTGTGCGAGGTGTCATAGGAGCTCCTTGAACGTCTAAAGTCAACTCACTTTGTCCACGGGTACTAAATTTTGTGTACTCGGAGGTAGCCAATAAACTTGTAGCATTTAGTGCGATGGCTAATATCCCTGCTACTCCTAAACGAATCAGGCTTTTAATTAGCCTGGTTGTCTTTTTTAATTTATAGTTTTCCCATGCATAAAATCCTACATATATGGTTAATAGATAGAGCATATAGTAGGTCATATGATAATGGATGGCCCGTATCTGCATTGCCATAGCTAAAGAAGTCAATACAATGCCCCAAAAAGTGCCTGTCCTAAATAAATAATGTATACCTGCAAATACAAAAGGAAGATAGCCTAGTGCTTGTGCTTTGGTATTGTGACCCACTTGAATAATAATTAATAAATAAGTGGATAATCCATAAGCAAGTGCTCCCAAAACAGCATAACGTTTTCTAAGTCCTAAGACACTCAGAAAAACATAGGCCCCTAATAAATATAAGAAAAGAAGATACGTTGGATGGGGTAATAGTCGAAAGACTTTGTGAATAGGTGTTAGTATATCATAGGGATATTTTGCACCTATTTGATAGGTGGGCATTCCGCCAAAAGCATTATCAACCCAGTAGGTCTCCTCCCCTTTTTCTTGGCGATGCTCTTGAAGCTGCCGAGACATACCACTATATTGAATAGCATCTGATTGGAGAAGGATTTTATTTTGTAATACAGGGTAATTAACTCCTAAGGAAAGGGCAATAAATCCAAAAATGATAGCAAAATGCTTAAGATCTATGTGTGCGTAGATCATTTCAATCAATTTCTTCATAGTCTATATATTCCCCCATTTTGTTATAAGTGTTTTTATTGGATTCCTCCTGTTTTGATGGCTTAGTTTGATGGGTCCCTTCTTGTATTTTTTTCATTAGTCGATGAACAATAAACAAGAGTAACCAGGAGAAAATTTTCCTCCTAAAAACAAGTATAATCATTAATGAAATAAACAGTAGGGTACCAAGCATAAGATAGCGCTAGTTATCTTTATAAAAGTAAAAATAATTACCCACAAAAAAAGAACTTCAGCCGGTTAATTAGTTAGCATATTTTTGGAAATACAACTATCTTGCTTTAAATTAACCAAACATGGTCCGTTCCTCCCTTTTCTATCTTTTGTTTTTAATTTCTTTTGGGGTGTTTTCACAATACACCGATCAAATAAACTCTAATCGACCTGGTGCCTCTATCGGTGCATTTTCGGTTGGAACTAGAGTCATTCAATTTGAAGCAGGTGCAGAATATCGCACTTACAAACACAAAGGCTATAACAATTCAAAAATCAATGGTCAAGTAGGTTTCTTCTCGCTTCGTTATGGGTTCTTAAAAGAGCAATTAGAAATGACCTATGAAGTCGCTTACCAACTAGATGAACTTGAAAATAAATTGAGTTTCCCTGCACTAAAATATAACCGAGAGGGCTTCTTAAATCAATTTATCGGGTTTAAATACTTGATCTATGATCCATTTAAAAGAGAAATAGAAACAAATGTCTATAGCTGGAGAGACAATAACAGATTTAAATTAAGAGATCTTCTTCCAGCCATATCTATTACACTAGGTGCAAATTTATCAATTAAGGAAAAGGCTCCCTATGCATTTGGAGATGTATTCACCAACCTTTATCGTCCCATATTCTATGGTAACCTAAATGAAAAACCAGATAAAGAACCTATTGCTAGTGGACGTGCAACCCTAGCTACCCAATCTCATTTTTTGGAACTTGGGTATTTGTAACTAACTTTAGCTACAACCGCATTCTAAGCCTATATCCAGAGTTAAATTACATCTTAACGCTGACCCACACTATAAATCCGCTATGGTCAGTTTATGTGGAAACCCAAGGATATTCGAGCGAGCGTTACGTAGACCAATTATTCCGTTTAGGAGGAGCTTACCTATTAACCGATGACATACAACTTGAAGCTACGGTAGGAGCCAATACCAAAGATACACCTTCATTATTCTTTATAAATTTTGGAGCTTCCTATCGTTTAGATTTTCACAAAGACATCGACCCTAGGAAAAAAGCAGAAGAAAAAGCACTTCGTAAAGAAGAAAAAAGCATGAAAAAAGGAGCAAAAAAAGCGGCTAAACAAAGTAAGAAAAGAGATCGTCGTGCAAGAAGAAATTAAAACCTTATGATTGAAATAATTGAAATTCACTCTAAAGATGAATTTAAAGACTTTGTAGAATTCCCATTTGAATTGTATAAAAACCATCCCTTTTGGGTTCCACCTATAAAAGCGGAAGAATTAGAAGTTATAGATAAGGATTTAAATCCCGTATTTAAAAATGCTGATGCCTCCTTTTTTTTAGCCTATGAAAATGGTCGTATAGTAGGAAGAATTGCAGCGATGATTAACTGGATTGAAGTAGATACACTCAAAAAGAAAAAAGTACGCTTTGGGTGGTTTGATACAGTTGATAATATTAAGGTGACCGAGGCGCTACTCTCCTCCGTAAAAAAATGGGGCAAAGCGAAGCAAATGGAATTTATGGAAGGTCCTGTAGGATTCTCCAACTTAGACAAAGCAGGAATGCTGATTGAAGGTTTCGAGGAGATGAATACAATGATTACCCATTATAATTATCCTTACTATCCAGACCACATGGAGGCGTTAAAAATGAAAAAGTTAGCCCAGTGGGTAGAGTATGAAATTAAAATAACCTCTTTTGAAGATTCCCCAGAAAAAGTGCGTCGTTTTGGTGACTTGATGCTAAAAAAATATGAATTGAATGTACTTCATTTTAAGAAAACCATAGATATTCTTCCTTATGTAGATGAAATGTTTGTGTTACTAGAAGAAACCTATAATAAATTACAAACTTTTGTCCCGGTTCAGCCCTACCAAATTAAACATTATAAGGAAAAATATTTTCGCTATATCCATCCAGAATTCATTAAATGTGTAGCTGATAAAAATGGAAAATTAATCGCTTTTGTGATCATCATGCCCTCCTTTACAAAAGCATTGAAAAAAGCCAATGGAAAAATGTTTCCTTGGGGTATTTTCCATATTCTAAAGGCACAGTTTTTTAATCACAGGGCTTCCTTCTATCTTATAGGGGTTCATCCAGAGTATCAAAACAAAGGGGTTACCGCCATCATTTTTAATGAGATTCAAAAGCTATTTAACAAAAGGGAATCACGGAAGTTGAAACAAATCCCGAACTAGAAGAAAATGACTCCATACAAAATATGTGGAAAAACTATGAACATCGTCTACACAAAAAAAGAGCTACGTATACTACAGAACTTTAGCTATGATTAACGAAGGAACAATTATTGCATTATCAAGTGCTTCGGGAGCAGGAGCTGTTGCGCTTATTCGTCTATCCGGGTCAGAATCTATTGGACTATGCGATCAAGTTTTTAAGGCAAAATCTGGAAAATTATTAAGTCAACAAAGAAGCCACACCATCCATCTTGGTGATCTCTATGACGGAGATCAATTATTAGATGAAGTATTAGTTAGTGTTTTTAAAAACCCCTCTTCCTACACAGGCGAAGATGTGATTGAAATCTCTTGTCACGGATCCACTTACATTCAAGAAAGGATTATACAATGTTTCATTAAAAAAGGAGTTCGTCCGGCACAACCTGGAGAATTTACGCTCCGTGCGTTTGTTAATGGTAAAATGGATTTGGCTCAGGCAGAAGCAGTTGCCGATGTTATCGCTTCTGAAAACGAAGCTAGTCACCAAATTGCTTTAAGACAAATGCGTGGTGGAATTAGCCATGAAATAAAAATACTTAGACAAGAACTCTTAGATTTTGCTAGCCTCATTGAATTGGAGCTTGATTTTGCAGAAGAAGATGTTAATTTTGCCGATACAGAGGCTTTTGCCGCTTTATTGGTTCGAATTAATACTTTACTCAAAAACCTTATTGACTCATTTGCTATGGGGAATGTAATTAAAAAAGGAATTCCTATTGCAATTATAGGTCCTCCTAACGCAGGAAAGTCTACACTTCTCAACGCCTTATTACAAGAAGAAAAAGCCATCATTTCATCTATAGCAGGCACCACCCGAGATAGTATTGAAGATGAGATTACTATCGAAGGCATTGGTTTTCGATTTATAGATACAGCGGGAATTAGAGAAACCATTGATGAGGTAGAGAAAATTGGAATTAGAAAAACCTATGAAAAAGCAGGCTTAGCCCGATTGTTGCTTTATTTAGTAGATGCCTCCACCCTTGTTGACAAAAAAGAAATCATAAAAGCTGATCTTATTTCTTTAAAACAACAATATCCAGAAAAAACCCTATGGGTACTTTTGAATAAAAGTGATCTCTATGATAGAGAAATACCCAATGATTTTTTTGGAACCCCTTGCTTAGCAATGAGTGCAAAAAACCATCTAGGAATCGATCAACTAAAATCTCGACTCGTAGAGGAAATTCAAAAAAGTAATTACCAGGATGAAAGCATGATCACCAATGCAAGACACTTTGCAGCACTAAGATCTGCGCATATTGAAATTGGAAAAGTACAAGAGGGATTATCAAATGGATTGAGCAGCGATCTTTTAGCCATAGACCTTAGACAGGCATTATATCATCTGGGAGAAATCACAGGAGAGGTCACTAATGACGAACTACTAGGTAATATTTTTGCTAATTTCTGTATTGGTAAATAAACACCACTTCCTTTAATTGTATAATCTTAACTAAATGTAATTATAGGGTTTTAAGCAATTAGGTTCTGCCTTTGTTTGTACATATTTGGTATTTAATCTGATATGTTATTAATACAATTAACATTTTGTATTGATATCATGGGATATGGGGATGCTTCAAATTATCAGGATTTTATCGATGGAATTTATTGGTTCTTCAAGCCTAATCTTCAAAACATTTATGAATGTGGAATAACCGGAAAGATATTAGTAAGTCGAACTAACTGCTTAAAATGAAAACATCATTTTATTTCTATTTTAAAAAACGAAGTGTTGTTCCATTAACTGTACACAACTAATAATGTAAAAACAACAGAAACTTATAAATGATTTATATGATTAATTCTCAATTTATTTTAGCTATACAATCAATTTCAATCTTTGCTCCGATAGCAACTTGACCAGCAAAAGTTGTTCTAGCGGGTAATCTATCTTTAGGGAAAAACGTTCTGTAAATAGCTGACATTTTCTTAAAATCCTTAATATCACTTAATATACAAGTGCATTTTACAACCCTATCCATTGAACTACCATACTTCTCTAAGATATTTTTGATTCGGGTTAATGATAATTTTGTTTCTTGTTCAATTCCCCCTTTTATTAGTTCCCCCTCTTTTGTTAAACCCACCTGCCCAGAAACATAGATTGTGTTATCCATACTTACAGCTTCTGAATAAGGGGGATTTCTATTCAAATGTTCTTTGCCATTATGATAAATGGGTGCCTCCTGAGCGTAAATTTGAAAGTTGAATACACTTACAATTACAATGACTAATTTTTTCATATTGAAATAGTTTAAAGTTATTTCTAAGATAATAAAGCCTAAATAAATATTTTGTAAATTCAATTAATCTAGTAAAAATATTTAAAAGAAACCTTTCATTTACGGTCGTTCCCTGTTTTACCTTTTCATTAACCTCGATAAAAATTTTTATACTATGAAAAAGTATCTATTTGAAGGAATTGTCATTTTTAGCAGTGTCCTCTTATCCCTATA
Organism: Flavobacteriaceae bacterium; assembly: GCA_038143595.1. Classification (GTDB taxonomy): domain Bacteria; phylum Bacteroidota; class Bacteroidia; order Flavobacteriales; family Flavobacteriaceae; genus Arcticimaribacter. The sequence goes on from JAYQME010000001.1 coordinate 636,295, forward strand.
TATGGGGAACTTAAATCAATTGGCTTCCAATATCGATAAGAAAAATAGTTATATCGAAGATCTTATAAAAACAATTAATGATGATATTCATCAAATAGAATCCCTATTAGAGACGTTATATCAATCGGAAGAGAAAATTTCATCCCTACAAAATGATATTGATCAACAACATCAGCTTTTAAAAGACAAAGAGGTCATTAAACAACTTATTGGAATTGAAGTTGGGTTTTCATTTTTCCCGAAAGATGGGGTCTACAATCAAATGATCTCTACAGGCTCGTTTGAGCTTATCGAAAATAATGACCTTAAAAATAATTTATTGGAGATGTATAACCACCAAAAAGCGAGAAATTACGCAACTTCATTAGAAATAGATAATTTTAATTTAATGTTTAGAAGTGTTCCCTATCAAAATTTTAGAATTCGATTTGATTATAATTTGCTAAATGGTGAATTCTATGGGAAAAGGCAACTTACCCAATACACATTTAACCGCGAATTCTATTTATCAGACCATTTTTATGGTCTATTATCTCAGGCAAAATTATACTCCAATATGTATAAACGTCAGCTAAGTGATATATTAAAAACATATAAACAAACAGAACTTTTATTGAAGCAGGAAATTTTGTAGGGATTATCTATTAAGACTTACCACTGCTATTAATATAAATTACTCAGCGGTTATTAAATTAAAAAAGAGGGCTTTTATCAAGTTCCAGATTGATTGATAAAGAAATTTAAACTCGCCCCTATTCCCCTTCTGGAGTAAAACCCTTCTACACTAAATCTCCTTAATTTATAGGCTATAGCTAATTTGTAATAAAACAAAGTTTCGTTAGCACCTGTGGGGATAAAATATTTTTCATTAGAACCATCATCCATGTTTCGCTCATAAAACCTGAATTGTTTAAGAAATTCAAAACCTAAACCTAAAACAAATATCAAGTTATTATCGAAGACCCTACCCCCTCTTAGTGCAAGTACGGTATGGTCGTAAGTAAGCCCTTCTAGGTCTCTAGCAAGTTCTAGCCTTGTTGGGTTAGTTATACTCGATTCGTGTTGTCCAAGGCGATTTAGATTTCTAGAAAGCTCTAAACCAATCGAATAATTACTGACAAAATCATAATAATCTCCACTTAATACCACGGATGTACCTAATACTTCAAATTGATTCTCACTATTTATCATTCCCCCTAATCCTATCGAAATATCTGGTAATCTAGAGGATAAAGTAAATGGATCTGGATGATTTTGAGCAGATAAATAGGCAGATAATACAAACGCGCTTAAAAAAAAGAGATTTTTATATGGAACCAATTAATTAACTTTAAGAGCGCAAATTTATATTTTTTAGTGTAATTAGAAGAGCTTCAAAAAAAAGAAAATAGTATGCGAACAAAATATTGTCACCTATGTGATCGAGAAGAACAAACCCTTTATCGTGTAAGATATCAAACAGATAAAAAATGGCAATTTCTGTGCAAGGGCTGTGTTGAAAAAGAAAAGTTAATCAATCCCCTATATCAATACGGCGGCACTTGGAAAAAGTAAGATTAATTGTTTATATTTAGGCTTATTAATTTTATAACAAAATACTCATCATGGGCGTAGGAAATATTGTCGTTGCAACAGTTGTTTTATGTATTGCATTTTTATTAATTGCAGAAGTAAACGAACGCTACTTAAAATAAATAAAAATGGCTACATACGAATGTAAAAAATGTGAAATGGCGGTTAACGCTACTTGCGCAAAGTGCAATGAACCCTTAGTCAATGATTATTTGGATGTAAATGGACAACAAGTTCAGATATCTAAATGTCCAAGTTGTGAAGGTAAAATCAAATCGCCTCTTTGTTGCGGTGAGGACATGTCTTGTAGTGTCTAAACTAAAGAGGATAGCTTGTTAAAGCTTTAAATTGCATTTAGTTATTACACCTTACTATTTCTTATGATCCCAGTTTTTTCCAATGAACACATAATTAAACTAGTATCAGAAGAAATCCCCTGTTGGTCCTTCCGAGATAAAGAGATCCATCGTAACTTCTCATTTCCCTCTTTTCTGTTGTCTATTGATTTTATTAATCAGATAGCTAAGCTTGCCGAAGAAAGAAACCATCATCCACATATTATCATCCATTTCACCGATGTACAGATTTCTCTATCTACACACGATGCTGGTGGGATTACAGAAAAAGATTTTGTTCTAGCAAAGGAAATTGATAACTTACTAAAAAAATAAGTTATGGAATGGTATATGAAAAACAGATGGTGGATATGGTCTATAACCGCCGTATACGTGATTTACAGAATTTATCTTTCTGTCATTTTTTAAATCAATCTCAACTTTTATGAAAAAGTTTATTGCTGCAGTTTTCTGTTCTTGTCTATCTATTACCCTTTATGGTCAGATAAATCCTTCGGATGTAGAGATTGTTAGGGATGAATATGGGGTTCCTCATATTTTTGGTAAAACAGATGCTGATGTAGCCTATGGATTAGCTTGGGCGCATGCTGAAGATGATTTTAAAACAATACAACAGGGATATCTAGCAGGTAATGCTTTGCTAAGTAAGCATATTGGACTTAAAGGAGCTGGAGCAGATTTCATTGCACAGTTCATTAATTCCAAAGAAGTCGTTGAACAAAACTATGAATCCCAGATTAGTCCAGCATATAAAAAAATTGCTGAAGCCTATGCTCAGAGTCTAAATCGTTATGCCGAATTGCACCCAGAGGAAGTTCTTGAGGAAGCCCTTTTCCCAATCGATACAAAAATGATGCTTCGCTATGCACAATTACAACTGTTTGTTTCTTCTAGAGGAGATTATTGGGTACAGCGAATACTTGCTAATCAAGTCAAACTTGAAGCACCTAGAGAAGAAATTACAGGGTCTAACACCTTTGCCTTTAATAGCGCTAAAACAACCGACGGAAATACTTATCTAGCTATAAACACTCATCAACCTTTAGATGGGCCGGTATCTTGGTATGAAGCACATTTATGTAGCGAAGAAGGTACTAATATTATTGGTGCATTGTTTGCTGGCACACCCTCCATTTTAATTGGAGCTAACCAATACCTAGGATGGGCACATACTGTTAACTATCCAGATAAAACAGATGTATTTAAACTGGAGATGCATCCTAGTAAGAAGGGACTATACAGAGTCGATGATGAATATCTAGTTCTTGAGGAGAAAAAAGCAAAGATCACCTTAAAAATATTGGGGCTCCGTATTCAAGTATCCAGAAAATATTATGAAAGTATATTTGGACCTACATTAAAAAATAAATCTGGTTATTACGCCGTTAGAACCCCAGCTCTTTTCGAGATAAGAGCACTAGAACAATGGTGGAGAATGAATAAAGCCACCTCATTTAAAGAGTTTTATGATGTTCTTAAAATGAAAGCACTCCCTGGCTATAATATCGGATATGCAGATAAAAACGATACTATTTTTTATATCTCCAACGGACTAATTCCCAAAAGAGCTGAAGGTTATAATTGGAAGGACGTCGTGCCTGGAAATACTAAAAAACCCTATGGACAGAGACCTATGATATAGAAGAACTCCCTCAAGTTATTCAACCATCCTCTGGATATTTTTACAATGCCAATCACAGTCCATTTTATTCATCAGATAGTATAAATAACCCAAATCCATCTAATTATGCTGCCCATGCTAATTTTGAAACATATCATAACAATAGATCCACTCGATTAAAAGATTTAATTAGCAGTAAAGAAAAAATGTCGTACGAAGATTTTAAGGAAATTAAGTATGACCATCAGCTCCCTAAACCATTTGTTTATTCTTGGATGGATATCAATCACTTAGAGCGATTAGAATCTGAGAAATACCCAGATATTGAAAACCTTATTAGACGTGTTCAAAACTGGGACAGAAAAGCCACAGCCTCTTCCTTAGGCGCGGGTACTTATCTAATATTGTACCATCAACTGTATCCCTTTTATAATCAATTACCCAATCCCAAGATTATCCCTCCTTCTGTTTTAGTGCAAGCATTTAAAAATGCAAAACAATATATGCTAAAACATTTTGGCACTTTAGATGTAGCCCTTGGGGACTATCAAAAGTTAGTACGTGGAAACAAAGAGCTTCCTATTTTTGGAATGAATGATGTAATCACAGCTATGTCTTCTATTCCATATAAAGATGGGAAAGTAAAAGTAGTTGCGGGAGAATCTTATATTGAACTCGTTAAATTTACACCCGAGGGACCAGAGATAGAATCTGTTATTTCTTATGGATCATCAGACCATGCAAATTCACCTCACTATGGAGATCAAATGGAGCTTTACTCACAGTTTAAAACCAAGAAAATGACCTTTGATAAGGACGTGATTTACGCCGAGGCAAAAAGCATCTATCATCCAAAGTAAATATTAAATATCTAATGCTTTTTGATAAATATCTACATACAGATTGACTATATTATTTATGTCAAACCTTTTAGCTAATTCATAGGCTTTATCCTTCATCGAATTGAGCTTGCTATCATCCTTCAATAATTTAATAGCTTGCTCCGACATACCCTCTACATCACCAACATCGAATAGGTAGCCAGATTCCCCTTCTATATTCACTTCTGGTAAGCCCCCAATGTTGGAGGAAATCACTGGTACACGCATCATCATAGCTTCTAAAGCAGCTAGACCAAAACTTTCGCTAGCAGAGGGTAATAGGAATAAATCAGAGTAACACAGAATCTCATAAACTTGATTACTCTTCCCTAAAAATTTCACTTTATGCGCTATCCCTAATTCTTCGCAAACCTGCATGGCATCTAGTCTTTCTGGACCATCACCTACCATAACAATTATAGCATCGATCTCTTTCTGTATTCCATAAAACGCTTGAATGACATCATGAATGCGTTTTACCTTTCTAAAGTTACTAATGTGGGTAATTATTTTTTGATCATCGGGAGCGATTAAACTTCTTTGGCACTCTTGATTGTGATTTTGATGCTTAGAAAAATCAACAAAATTGGGGATTACATGAATATCCTTCTTTACATCGAATACATCTAGGGTATCTTTTTTCAAACTTTCTGAAACAGAAGTTACACAATCAGAATGATTAATACTAAATGTTACAGCGGGTTTGTAAAATGGATGCTTCCCTACTAAAGTTACATCTGTACCATGAAGCGTAGTCACCATAGGTAAAGAAATTCCTTCGTCTAATAGCATTTGCTTAGCCATGTAACCCGCATAGGCATGGGGGATAGCATAATGTACATGCAATAATTCTATTCCATAGTTCTTTACTGTATCTACTAACTTACTCGATAATGCTAATTGATAAGGCTGATAATGAAATAATGGATAGTCTGGGACGTTGACCTCATGGAAGTGAAGTTTACTGTTTAATATTTCTAGTCTTACAGGTTGTTTATAGGTAATAAAGTGTACTTCATGACCTCGTTCTGAAAGTGCTAATCCTAATTCAGTAGCGACCACACCACTCCCCCCAAAAGTTGGATAACATACAATAGCAATTTTCATCTATTTATAGAATTTTTCATTCATCATTTAAAAGCACAATATTCATTTCTTGTAATTTAAACCATTTAATGAATTAGCGCATTAGATTAATCGAATTAATAGAGAATAGCGTCATAAATTAATTTTAACATTCTTGTTCTTATATTATGATCTATTAATTTTCTGTTTTCCATGGTTGGAAAGGTTCGGTTAGATAGAAACACAAAAACGACTTGTTTATCGGGGTCTGCCCAAGCAAAGGTGCCAGTGAAACCTGCATGACCGAAGCTCTCTGGTGAAATTCCCTGAAAAGTCATTCCTACACCCCACAACTGAGGCTTATCTAGCCCTACTCCTCTTCTGTTTTTATCTTCACAATAATAACAATTGTTAAACTGATCAAATGTAGCGGGAGAAAAGAATTGTTGACCACCATAATATCCTTTTTGCAAGTACATCTGCATAAGGGTAGCTACTTCTTTTGCATTTGAAAAAAGTCCTGCATGACCACTAATCCCTCCTTGAAGTGCCGCAGTCATATCATGTACCTCTCCTTGAAGTCGCTGATTTCTAAAGTAGTTATCATCTTCGGAGGGAACAATCCGATGTTTATCTACCTCTAATAAGGGTAGATACTGTGTAGCAGTTAGTCCCAGAGGAGAAAAGAGTCGATCTTGGACGAGGTCTTCAATTCCTTTTTGGTGTTTTTGTTCTAAGATGTGTTGAAAAAATATAAAAGGTAAATCAGAGTAATGATAACCCTTTTCAATCAATTTTGATTCTATAAGCGCATTCAGTTGTCTAGTAGACAATGTAGTATGTCCATAAATATTATCTGCGACCTGAATATTAAATCGTTTAGAACTTTTCTTTCTGTAATATTTGCGAAGCCGTTTTCCATCTCGCTTACGCAAGGTAGATTTATAAAAAGGAACCCAAGGAATTATACCAGATTGATGGGATAATATTTCTTTAAATGTTAAGGTATCCTTATTCGTACCTCTAAATAAATGAGACATTTCACCTAAGGTAGACTCCATACTCATCTTTCCCTGATCTACTTCTTGAATAAGCAATGGAAGAGTTACCAACACCTTTGTCAGTGATGCCACATCATATAAATCTGATAATTGAACGATTCGTTTATTTTCATAAGTATGATGACCAAAGGCTTTATGATAAAATACTTTTCCATTTCTTGCCGCAAGAATTTGAAAACCTGGGGTCATCAAAGAGTCTAAAGTAATCTTTGCCAAATCATCTATACGTTGTAATTTTTTAGCATCTATTCCAACTAAAAAAGGATCTACTTCATCTAAAGTTTTATCCGATGAGATTTGCCAACCACTCCCCTCCTTTATTTGATCGTTTATTGAAACAGGTAATGTACCTCTTATGTCCATTTCCCCTAAAAGCATTTTTGCAGATACCCGTTGAGCGGACTCATTATTCTGATAACTCATCATCACCAATGATAAATTAGATAGATCACCCAATGCGCTTAAAGCATAGGGCTTAACAAAAGCAACCAGAAAAATGGGGTGATCTTCTGCAAGGGACTTAATTAATTCTATTTGTTTTTTAGAGAAGCTACTTGCTTTCCATGGGGAGGCATTGGAACGATGAAATCCAATAACAATGGGTTGATTTTTCTTAAATACCGATTTTGCTTCTTTCAAATCACCATTAAACTTATAACGTCTAATCTTTCTTGTATTGGCAAGGTGTTGATAAAAGACCTCTCCGTCTGCATCACCTAAAGAAATTAACCCAATCTCTTCTTCTGTAGGAAGCGTAGCATTTTTATGATCAAGTGTAATAGCTTCTGACATAGACTTAAAAATTAGATAATCATCTAATGGAGAATTTAAATCTGCTTGAAGGCTATTGGTGTCTACAGGTATCCAATTCGATAATCCTACTTTATATTTTGCTTTTAAAATCTTTTTTACAGAATGGGCTAATCTCGCTTCAGAAAACTTCTTTTGCTTAAATGCACGCTTCATCTTTTTTATCGCTTTGCGAACATCTGCAGGAATCAAAAGGATGTCATTGCCTGCTAAAAAAGCTGCTACATCTACACTATTAATTTTAGACACTTCTGAAGCTCCCCCATATTCAATGCATCTGTAATGATCAACCCTTTGTAATTCATTCGCTGAATTAAATACTGATCAATAATTTTCTTTGAAAGTGAAGATGGAATTCCTTTATCTAATGCTGGAACATTTAAATGACCTATCATCACAGAAGATACTCCCTCTTCTATTAGACGATCGAAGGGATATAATTCCGTCTCTAACAATCTTTCTTCATTAAAATTAATTAGAGGCAAATCTAAATGAGAATCTTTGGCCGTATCGCCATGTCCAGGAAAGTGCTTCGCGGAAGACAAAACACCTGCCCGATGCATTCCCCGAATGAAAGCAACTCCTTTATCGGCAACATTATATTTATTTTCACCAAAAGATCGATTACCAATAATAGGATTTTTGGGATTTGTATTGATATCAACATCAGGGGCAAAATTTATATGTATACCAAGTCTTTGCGCTTGTTCTCCTATTCTAAATCCAACTTGTTCAACTAAATGATTATCCTTAATTGCCCCAAGGGTCATATTCCAAGGAAAAGGTTTTACAGAATCTAAACGCATAGCCACTCCCCACTCAGCATCCATCCCCATTAAAAGGGGTATGTTAGAAGATTCTTGAAACTTATTGTTCCATTTACTCTGTCGAACAGGCCCCCCTGAAGAAAATATAATCCCTCCTAAATGAAGTTCTTTAATTTCACTATTTATTTTGGTAAAATGCTCTTCGCCATCTTTGCTAAATGCCATGACCATAAATAGTTGTCCAATTTTTTCGTCAATGGACATTTGATCATAAATGCTGTCTACCCATTTTTCTTGTGCTTCCCAATCTTCAGTCAACAATGGGTCAATAGGCTGTTGTGTATAGCCTAGGATAGAAGACATTAAAGTGAGTAGTAATAAACGCATGATTGTTTATTTTATAAAACGAGCGTGCCAACTGTCATACGCTGGTACTTCCCAAAGTTGTTGATATTCAGATTTATCAACAACTAAATTGTTAAAGACAATCGTGTCTAAGTTTATCTTAGGAGTCTTAGCTAGCTTCCTAAAATCTTTTAACGGCAAGTACTCAATTTTATCTAGTTGTTTATAACAAACATTCATCTTATCTAACAACTGAAGTGTGAATTCTTTCTCTAACTGTTGAATAAAATGAACTGAGGCGTCTATTGAACAACCCGAAGCAGGTTGTATATTTTCGTCTACAGCAATGACAATAAATTGATCATAAGGAATCTCATAGGAGGCTTTCAATGGCGTACCATGGGCTGACCAATTACTTAAAAAAGACTCTATAGAAGACACTAATTTTATCTTTTCTGCTGCGGAGAATTTCCTAGAGGCAGGATAAATCCAAATACGAGCGCGATCTTCTAATTGACTAAATGGAACTAACACACTAAAGGTCTTGAGCTGTTGCAATCATTTCGGCTAAATCCAAAACAGGTAGCGTATCTTCTTTCTCTTTATTTTTCACCCCGTCAGATAACATGGTATTACAGAATGGGCATCCTGCGGCAATCACATCGGGTTGAACTTCAAGGGCTTGTTCAGTGCGCTCTATATTAATGTCTTTATTTCCCTCTTCTGGTTCTTTAAACATTTGGGCTCCACCTGCTCCACAACAAAGTCCTTTAGAACGACAACTTTTCATTTCTACTAATTCGGCATCTAATTTTTGAATTAATTCACGCGGAGCCTCATAAATATTATTTGCTCTTCCCAAATAGCAAGGGTCATGATAAGTAATTCTTTTTCCCTTAAATGAACCAGAAGCGATAGTCATTTTACCTTCATCTAAAAGATCCCTTAGTAATTGGGTGTGGTGAATGACTTCATAATTACCCCCCAGTTCTGGGTATTCATTTTTTAAAGTATTAAAGCAGTGCGGACAGGTAGTTACTATTTTTTTTACTTCGTAAGCATTCATAACTTCTATGTTAGTCATTGCTTGCATTTGAAATAAAAATTCATTTCCTGAACGTTTTGCTGGATCCCCGCTACAACTTTCCTCGGCGCCCAAAACAGCAAAATCAACTTTAGCGTTGTGTAAAATTTTCACAAATGCTTTGGTTATTTTTTTTGCACGTTCATCGAAACTTCCTGCACAGCCTACCCAAAATAAAAATTCAGGGGAGCGACCTTCTGACATACACTCGGCAAGAGTTGATACTTTAATCATTGATACTTGAATTAATCATGTTGTCCATCATCAAAAACTTCGATGGTTACGTCTTTTTCAATAAGATTGGTAAACTTGCCATTATAGCGGGTTGCCTTAACCAAATGATTATCAATCCAATGGTAGTTACCTCCACGTGGTTTACCCATTAAAAGACTGTGATATTTAAACCCTTTTTCTTTTAACCAGGTTTCAGTCACTTCTCTATGGCTCTCTACACGAGAGGTAAAAAAGCAAATAAGATGACCTTCTTCATACCAACCATTTAAGGTGTCTAACGCATCGGGAAAATGATTTGCAGTGGCCATTCTTTCTGGTTCTTCGTTGGGAATATCATCACAAACGGTACCATCAATATCTATGAGATAGTTCTTAATCCCTTCTGGTAAAACCGGGCTTACTTCTTCCCCGTCTTCAACTTTTTTGTGTAAATAGCTTTCAGCTTCTTCTTTATGCATAATTGATTTATTATCGGTTTATAATTCTTTTGCCCAATTGGCTCTGTCTTGTTGATTAAATGGCCATGGGGCACCATTGTTTTCAATATTACTCATCATATTATTTAGATCTGATGGAGCTGCAGATTCTTCCATGACTAGATATTGTCGCATACTCATTATGATAGAAAGTGGGTCAATATCGATTGGACATGCTTCTACGCAAGCATTACAAGAGGTACAAGCCCACAATTCTTCATGAGAAATAAAATCTCCTAATAATTGCTTTCCATCAGGTTTAAATTCGCCCCCATTTAAACGGACATTATCACCTACCTCGGTTAAGCGATCACGTGTATCCATCATGATTTTTCTAGGTGATAACTTTTTCCCTGTTTGATTCGCCGGACATTCACTTGTACAACGACCGCATTCTGTACATGTATAGGCGTTTAAAAGTTGAATTTTTGTTAAATCTGTTACTTCAGAAGCACCAAATTTAAGTATTTCTTCAGTCGTATCAGTATCCGTTGCATATGGATCCGCACTAGGATCCATCATTAATTTTACTTCTGCCGTTACGTTAGCATTGTTTACAAACTGACCTTTAGGATTCAGATTTGCATAGTAGGTGTTGGGAAAAGCTAATAAAATATGTAAATGCTTTGAATAGTATAGATAATTGAGAAAACATAAAATACCTACTATATGTAACCACCAAGCAGAACGTTCTACTAAAATTAGATGTTCTAAACTCATTCCTTCTAAAGCAGCAGAAATATATTGGCTAATTGGAAAACTCCCTGCTTGTGCGTAATGTACCGCTTCTGGAAAATTCTCTTGAATCGTATAATCTGCCCCATTCATAAGTAAAAAAAGACTCATTAAAACAACTTCAAAATAAAGGATAAGGTCAGCATCAAGTTTTGGCCATCCTTTCATTTCGCTTTTCCTAAAACGCTGGATATGAAGAATATTTCGTCTTATCCAAAAAACAACAACACTAATTAGAACAAGAAAAGCCAAGATCTCAAAACTGGCAATAAGAAAGTTATAAAAGTTACCAAGAAAAGGAGCAAAAATTCTATGGGTGCCTAATAGACCATCGACTATAATTTCTAATAATTCTATGTTAATTAAAATAAAGCCGACATAAACAATTACGTGTAAAAAACCAGCAATAGGTCTTTTGACCATTTTTGATTGCCCTAAGGCTATCCTGGACATATTTGCCCATCTTTTTGCTGATTGATCAGTTCTATTAACATTTCTTCCTAGATTAATATTCTGATTAATCTTAGATACATTCTTAGCGAAAAAATAAATCGCTACAAATAAGAGTAAGAAGAAAATTATGTTAGGTAAAAGCGTCATTAATAATTAGTTATTTTCATTATTGTAAGGTTCTTCTTTCTTTCCAAATAAAGAGAAGTGAACATAGCGCTTGGGATGCATTTTAAGATCTCTAATCAGCATTTCGATTTGCTTAGTACTCGCTTCTAGATTTTGATAAAGCCCTTCATCTTTTAAGAGCTTCCCAGCAGTTCCTTGACCTTGATCGAGCGAAGTTAAAATATTATTTAACTGAAGAACAGTTCGATCAAATTCAACTAGAGATTTTTTTAGGTTTAATTGTGCAATAGAATCTGTGATTTGACTAAGATTAGCTGTTATTTTCGCTGTATTAGCAATTGAACTTGATAAATTCTGTTTTTGTTTATTGAGCAATTGATCAAAAGAGGAGGCCACAGAATTAACATTTTTAACCGTTTCTGCCAATTCGGCTAAGGTAGATGAAAGGTTATTTTGTCCTTCTTCATTAAGCACTTTGTTGACTACAGTAAAAAGAGAGTCAGCATTGGTAAGCACGTTTTCTAGCTTCTGTTGCAGTGGGGCAATTTGTTGATTAACAACATCTGTCAGTCCAGGTTTAATAGTCCCTTTTAAGGTGTCTCCATCCTTCAATAATTCAGCTTGATCATAAGCGGGTATTATGGCAATTGACTTACCCCCAATTAAACCAGCTTCATATAATTCAGCTACACTATTGCTAGAAAAACTTACATCGTTACGTAAGGTAAACGAAACTTTAATTTTATTTGAATTAGCTGCAAAATCAATGGTCGAAACCTTTCCTACTGTCAAACCATTTACAGTAACTTTTGTGCCAATTTGAAGACCCTCAACATTGTCATAAAAGGCGTAGTGATTATGCTCACTCTTAAACAAGGAAGTTCCATTTAGAAAGTTGTATCCAATTAAAAAAAGGAAAATTCCACCGACTACAATTAAAGTGGCTTTTATTTCGTTTGATAGCTTCAAAAGTGAGATTTTAGTTTAAATCAAAACTAAGCATTATTTATGTTTTATCCTTAACTATTCTCGGGTTATTGCTTCTTTAACAGTGATTTTTTTGCCCTCAAAAAAAGCAACGACAAAAGCATGATTATATCCGCTTTTAATTGCCTTAGATTTTAATTTTTGTGCATGATCGTACTTTTCAACCTCCCCGTAAAAATACCTATATAACTTCCCTTCTTTAGTTGAGCTAATATCACCGAGCCCTTTAAAATTCCTTGGACTTAGCTCAATAAGTCTTGAACCTGCAGCAATCTGCACCTTATAAACCAATTTATTATTTCTAACTTTTTTACTATCCGTCTTGGTCGGTGTAGTAGATTTTTTTTCTTCTATTTTTCTATCTTCTGAAACAGAAATTGCAGTCGAGGCTTTAAGAAAATTACTATAATCAAGAATTGCCTTTGCGATGGTTTTAGCCATTTCTTTTTGCCCTTTAGGAGAATTCAAATAATTTCCTTCCTTTTTATAGGTTAAAAAACCTAACTCAACCAATACGGATGGCATATAAGTCTCCCTAAGAACTAAAAACCCTGCCTGCTTTACAGTCCGATCTTTCCTTTTTAAGTTTTTTACAAAACTCTTCTGTATATAGTCAGCTGCTTCAATACTTTGTCCTAGATAGGTTTCTTGCATTAAAACAAGACTAATCACTGACTCTGGATTATTGGGGTCAAAACCATCATAAGTGCTTTCATAATTGTCTTCAAGAAAAATAACCGAATTCTCCTTTTTGGCAATTCTAAAATTATCATCTGTACGATGTAAACCTAGAACGAAGGTTCCGGCACCATAGGCTTTCGGAGAATTAAATGAATCGCAATGAATGGATATAAATAAATTAGCATCATTTTGATTTGCTACTTTTGCCCTGTTCTTTAATGCTATAAAACGATCATCCTCTCTTGTATAAATCACCTTCATTCCTTCTTGCTTCTCTAAGATTTCTCCAATAGCTAAGGTGACCTTTAATGCAATCTTTTTTTCATAGAAACCATTTCCCCTATTCCCAGAGTCTTTCCCTCCATGACCAGCATCTAACACGACCATAAATGGTTTTTTGTCTGTTTGTGAACTTAACGTACTCCATGATAAAACAAAAAAAACCAAAAGGGTTTTCAAAGGGAAATTAAACGATTTTTTTTTCATTCCTAATAAAAGCTTAAATCGACAATAGTCATTAAAAATATGTGTAATTTTGAACCTAGGTCGATCGATACAAATTTAGCCATTATCACCTTGCGAACAAAGTCTTTTTATTTTTCAACCTTCTTGGCGTTTTACGGCAGTATACTTCTCTTGCATGCGCAAAAAAAACCTCCTGTTTTTGCCTTAGACAGCGTACCTAGTATTACGCAAAACATTGAAGAAATTAAATTAGACAGTGTTACCGTAAAAGCGAAAGACAGTGTAAAGACCAAACAACCATTTATTTTAGATTTAATAAAGTATACCGCAAAAGACTCTGTGGTAATCAATAAAAAACAGAACAAAATCCGATTGTACAACCAAGCAGAGTTAACCTACCAAGACATGAAGCTTAATTCAGGTATTATTGTCTTAGACTACACAAAAAATGAGGTTTATGCGGGTAGAATTGCAGATTCTGAAGGTCAATTATCCCAAAAACCAGTGTTTGTACAGGGATATGATGAAGTTAATCCCGATTCTATTCGATTTAATTTTGATACAAAGAAAGCCCTTATATGGAATTCCAAAACCGCACAGGGAGGAATGAGCGTGTTCTCTAGCTTTACCAAAAAACAAAACGATTCGCTTTATTACATCAAAGATGCTAAAGTTACTACTGCAGCAGATGCAGATAATCCTGATTATTTTATTAGGATTAGGAAAGGTAAATTAATTCCAGGAGGTAAAATTGTTGCTGGGTTGAGCAACCTTTATATAATGAATGTCCCTACCCCTGTCTTTGTTCCTTTTGCTTACTTTCCTACGGGTGATAAAAAGACCTCCGGCTTTATTTTTCCTACCGTTGGTGAAAGCAACCAAAGAGGTTATTATTTACAAAATATGGGGTATTACCTACCTGCTTCTGAATATTTTGATATTACCTTAACCGGGGATTACTATACCAACTCTAGCTATGGTGTTCGTTGGAACACCACCTATAAAAAAAACTATAAGTATTCGGGAAACTTCAGTTTCAGGTATGAGAAACTAGTAAATGGAGAAAGAGGATTTGATGATTACTCTAAATCAATTATATACAATCTTCGGTGGGCACACAGACAAGATTCAAAAGCAAATCCTTATTCTAATTTTTCTGCTTCTGTTAACTATGGAAGCAGTGATTATTTTCAACAATCTATTAATCAATTAAACACCGCGAATTTTCTTAACAACAACTTAAGTTCTTCCATTTCCTACTCAAAAACTTTTCCAAAATACCCTAGAGTTAATATATCACTTACCACAAGTTTGTCTCAAAACAAAAACACTAAACAAGCGAACTTAACCCTTCCTACCTTTCAGGGTAACATGGAACGTATTTATCCTTTTGCAAAAAGAAACGGAGCCAAAAAAGGAATTATACAAAATATCAATTTTCAAGTTAGCACGCTTGCGGAGAGTAGAATAAGAACGACCGAAGAAAAACTATTTACCAAAGAAATGTATGAAAATGCAGTTTCTGGGGTTACTCATACAATACCTATTAACACAAACTTTAAGATCGCGAAATACCTAAGTGTTAGTGCCGGTGGTACACTAAAAGAGGTTTGGACACCTAATACTATTCAATACAATGATTTCCAGGAGGGAACAGGTGTTGTCAAAGACACCATTAACGGATTTGATGCTTTTAGAACCTACAACTTCAGTACCAGTATAGGTACAACTATCTACGGTACATTTAATTTTAAGGAAGGGAAAAAGTTCCAATCAATTAGACATACAGTACGTCCCTCAATTAGCTACGGTATTCAACCAAGTTTTGAAAAATATTACGATAGTTATATCATCGATGCAGATGGAAATACCGCAGAGTATACTCGGTTCGAAAATGCCCTTTTTGGACAACCTACAAGAGGATATTCTAATTCTATGGGGATTAATATTAATAATGCATTAGAAGCTAAGGTGAACCCTAAAGACTCGAGTAGCACCGAACCAGAGAAAATCTCTCTTATCAATAATTTAAATATCAGTACAAGTTATAATTTTGCTGCCGATGAGTTTAACCTAGCACCTGTTAGGATGACCACTGGGTTTAACTTTTTTGAAAACGCGCTAACACTCAACCTAAACGCAACCTTTGATCCTTATACTTTAGATGAAGAACAAAGGAGAATTAACACCTTGTTAATTAAAGCCGGTAAGGGGCTTATGCGCCTAACTAGTGCAAATGCTAATTTAAGATTTAGCTTAGACAATGAAACCTTTAATAAATCTGAAGAAAAGGAAGAGGAAGAGGAAGAGGAAGAAGAGGAAGATTTGTATGATCTAAATAATTTTGAACGACTATCCGGAGGAGGAAGAGATGATAATTTATTCGGTGAAGCTGATGATTTTTCTAATGGGCTTAGAAGAAAAAAAAGAGAAAATAAAGCTGTTAATAGCGAGTTCTATCGAACTAAAGTAGGTTGGAATGTAAACTTTGCTTATTCGCTAACCTATAATAATTCGGTAGGTCAGAAAACATTTTCTAATAATTCACTCATGGTTTCTGGAGATATAGACCTCACACCAAAATGGCAAATTGGAGGATCTTCTGGTTATGACTTTAAAGGTAAAGGAATAACTTATACTCAATTTAGGTTTAATCGAGACTTGGGAAGTTGGAAATTAGACTTTAGTTGGGTTCCCTTTAGTAATAGATCCTCTTGGTATTTCTTTATTGGAATAAAGTCTGGTCTATTAAGTGACCTAAAATACGAGAAACGACGAGAACCTGATCGAAGATTTTAATTGCTTTAATAAGCTATCTCGTTTTTAATACTTCATTTTTTATAAAAAAACTTATGAAAAAAATCATAACCACTCCCCTAGCACCGGCCCCAATAGGACCTTATAACCAAGCTGTTTTAGTTAATAATACACTGTATCTGTCTGGACAAATCCCACTGATTCCAGAAAGTATGGAATTAGTTGAAAATGATTTAATTGCAGAGACTCAACAAGTAATGGAAAACTTAAAAGCAGTTTTAGCTGCTGCTGATATGAACTTTAACCATGTCGTTAAAAGTTCTATTTTTTTAAGTGATATGAATAATTTTACTATTGTAAATGAGGTATATGGTCGTTATTTTGATAACGAAACTGCTCCAGCTAGAGAAACAGTAGAAGTTGCCAACTTGCCAAAATTTGTGAGGGTAGAAATTTCTATGATTGCTGTTGTATAAAGTATTCTAGCCTTATTTATCTAAGTTAAGTTAAGATACATGATAAGCAACTAAACCATCTATCGGACGTTTGATAACGTTCCCAATCGTTAAGTTATAGTTAGCCAATGAATTCTTTATTTCTTCTTGAAGAAAGTGAGCAATTGATCCAACAAAGTGAATTGGAATTTCGGTTGCGTTATTAAATTGTAGAATTTGATGTCTGATAAATCGATCTAGCCCATTCATAATAATTTCCTGCATATAAGCTTCTTCTCTATTCTTGATTAGGAATTGAGCAAATTGGGCTAAATAAGTATTCGGATTTTCCCTTCTGTATAAATTTTCTTTAATCGTATCAGCATCTAACTTGTAGTCAGCCTCAAATTGAGTGACTAAATGCTTTGGCATTTCATTAAAATAATATCCTCTCAGAAGCTGCTTACCAAAGAAATTCCCACTTGCTTCATCCATTAAAATATATCCTAAAGAAATTACATGTTGATGTACATTTTTTCCATCATAATAGGAACAATTTGAACCAGTACCAAGTATACATACAATAGCATCCTTATTAGGAGTTGCAGTTGAGTAAACTGCCGCATAAGTGTCCTCTTTGATAATAAATTCACACTGGGTAAATATATCTTTAAACACTTTTAATATTCTATCTACGGTAGATTGAATACCACATCCAGCTCCATAAAAATAGAGATGAGTGCCCTCATCTCTATTTTGATAGATTTCATAATTATTAATTATTCGTTGATTGAGAATGGCAGAAGATAAAACCTGAGGATTTAACCCCAATGTTTGTGTTGAGAATAAAACTTCTCCACTATGGCTTACTGCAAACCAGTCGGTTTTGGTCGATCCGCTATCTACAATTAAATACATAATTTAGATTGAGTTAACGTGTTTAGCTAAATCAATTAATTTATTAGAGTAACCACATTCATTGTCATACCAGCTAATAATTTTGAAGAAATTAGGGCTTAGCTCCATCCCAGCTTCAGCATCAAAGATTGAAGTTCTAGCATCTCCTATAAAGTCTTGTGAAACCACAGCCTCATCTGTGTATCCTAGAACACCATTCATTTCTTCATTAGCATACTTATGCATTACTTTTTTAATTTCCTCGTAGCTGGTTCCTTTTTCTAGACGTACTGTTAAATCTACAACTGATACGTTAGCGGTAGGAACACGAAATGCCATTCCGGTAAGTTTCCCTAATAAAGAAGGGATTACCTTGGTCACTGCCTTAGCTGCACCCGTAGATGCTGGCATAATATTTACAAGGGCACTTCGTCCACCTCTATAGTCTTTCTTAGAAGGCCCATCTACAGTAAATTGTGTAGCGGTAGTCGCATGAACAGTTGTCATTAAACCTTCTACGATTCCAAAATTATCATTCAACACTTTAGCTATTGGAGCTAAACAGTTGGTTGTACAAGAAGCATTAGACACAATGGTCTGATCAGAAGTTACTTCTTCGTGGTTAACCCCCATCACATACATTGGAGCGTCTGCTGAAGGAGCAGAGATTACTACTTTCTTTGCACCGCCGTCTATATGAGCTTGTGCTTTTTCTAAAGTGGTAAAAATCCCTGTACATTCAGCTACAACATCTGTTCCTAAATCCCCCCAACCAATGGCTGCTGGATCGCGCTCTGCAGAGATTTTAATGCGATGTCCGTCAACAACTAGATCTCCACCGTCAACTTCAACAGTTCCATTATATTTACCATGGACAGAATCATACTTTAATAAATAAGCAAGATGCTTAACCTCCAATAAGTCGTTTACCCCTACAATCGTTACATCTTCTTGTTTCATTGCAGAACGAAAAACCATTCGTCCAATTCTTCCAAATCCGTTTATTCCTAATTTAATTGACATGTTTTCTTAGATTAATTTAATTTTGATTTTATATGGACAATATGTCCGTTACACGTAATAGATCTTTATTTATTTCTGATTTTCCTTTGATTGCTTTTTCTAAGGGAGTTAATTCCATTTTATCGTTGATGACCCCAACCATTACATTAGAAATCCCTTTTTGTAGAGATTCAACCGCATGAACACCCATTCTAGACGCGAGGACTCGGTCAAAACAACCAGGTGCACCCCCACGTTGCATATGACCTAATACAGAAACCCTTACTTCATAGTAAGGCATGTTTTGCTCTACATATTGCGCTAGCTCAAAAACATTTTTCCCGGTCTTATCCCCTTCGGCAACAACTACGATACTAGAAGATTTACCAGATTTCTCACTTCTCTTAAGTGAATCTAATAATTGTTCAAGTCCTCTATTATCTTCTGGGATTAATATTTCTTCGGCGCCTGCCCCAATTCCCGAGTTAAGCGCAATGTGACCTGCATCTCTACCCATTACTTCTACAAAGAAAAGACGGTTATGAGAACTTGCTGTGTCACGTATTTTATCGATTACTTCAACAACGGTGTTAATGGCAGTATCGTAACCTAGGGTATATTGTGTTCCAAAAATATCATTATCAATGGTCCCGGGTATTCCAATAACAGGAAAATCATGCTCATTTTGGAAAATCATTGCTCCTGTGAATGAACCATCACCTCCAATAACAACGAGGGAGTCAATCTCAAATTTAATTAAATTATCATAGGCCTTTTTTCTGCCTTCTTTTGTTCTAAATTCGAGAGAACGAGCAGACTTAAGTATCGTACCGCCCTTATTGACAATATTATTGACACTTCTCGCCGTGAATTGCTTAAGATTACCCTCTATTAAACCCTGATATCCTTGGTAAACAACATAACATTCAAGTTTATAAAAAACACAGGTTCTTACAACTGCTCTTACAGCGGCATTCATACCTGGAGAATCTCCCCCAGAAGTCAAAACAGCTACTCTTTTTATAGTTTTGTTCATAATCTGCCACGAATTTAAACATTATTCAAAAGATGATATTCACTCTTTCTGAAAAAAAGTGTTTTAAAAAACTACAACGTTTTAGTTGTTTTTATCTAAAAATTCGATTGAAGTTGTATTTAGTTGATTTATAGTTGTTTGACTGGGATTTTGTCTCTCTTTAGAAATTTTTAAAATTAAATCTTTAAATGAATTAAAATCAACCTGATAAGACATACCCATTCCTTGTGTGTATCCAAACTCATCTCCCAAATACCTAAAATCGTTTTCTCGATTAAATACTTTAGCACGTAATGAGCCACTTTCATTTAAAATAAAATCAATCTGAACATCACCGACAATCACGGTCTCTTCTAAGCCATCTATCGGTACACCAATTTTCCCATTTAATAGAATTCTATCACTTATCTGGGTGCTTAATGTCAAACCAATCCTATCCTCAGTCCTTAGATTGAAAGTAGCATTTTCCTCTCCTTGCAGATAATTTAGTCCTACGTTTAGCTTATTTTCATTTGTTCCCAAAATACTGCTAAACATATCTGATGCTTTTTCATATAGATTATTGGTTATTCCTTGAAGAGAAACTGACACATCACTAATAAATATACCTTGTGAAAGTAAAGAAATCGCTTGCAATTGTCTTCTTTGCTGATCTGCAAGACGATAATTTATTTCGGAGATTAAAATACCTGTGGTATTTGGAAAGGATATATCAAACACAGGGTCATCTGGCCTTAAGAGATTCCCTACCAATTGTATGGTTACATTTGTGGGGATTTTTCTATTAAAATTTGGGTTGTCTACCAATAAAGCAGGGTTAGCACCTCCTGGAACTTGATAAGTTGCTTCAATGTTCAATTGTGCCTCTAATGGGTCTCCCTCCCATACAATTGTCCCGCCTTCTTTTACAGAAAACTTTTTATCTACTAAGCTTAGATTTTTAAAATTGTAAACACCATCATATGCAATAAAATCTCCCCAAATATTAAATTTACCATCGATATTAGATTCTACTAGTATATTCCCTGACCCTCTTCCAGAAAGTGTACTACCTGAGGATTGATCCACTACTATTTCTACTTCTGCATTCCTGTTAATATCTAAATCAAAAATCATTTCAAATCCCCTAAATTCTTCGTCAATACTAGAAATATTTGCAGTAACAACTTCTTCTTTTTCATCTTGTTTACTGAGGAAATCAATAAAAGACGTGTCTGATAATCCCTTATCTTCTTGCCAAGGAATAACCAGAGTAGTTCCCTTAGATGAACTTCCTTCTACACGAAGGGTTAATGATTTTGTTGGCCCAGTAAATGCGGCCTTCCCAGCTAAATAGCCTTTCCCATAAAAAAGAGCATTCAAGTCTTTAGGGCGATTGTATACCAAAAAATGATCACTGCGCATTTCTACATCCATCTCCCACCCCGAAAAATTAAAATGAGATAATGAACCACCTAGATCAGCTTCAGTGTTAGAGTTTATTTCAACAACCTTCGCATTTGTAAAATCTATTTTTCTGTCTCTAAATAAAACCCTTGTATTATCCTTAAATGCATATACAGTATTCGTACTAGGGATTTGTATACTTCCGTCATTGATGTAGCCAAGACCATTCAATTTTAAATCGGAAGTCACTCCCCAGAGATTTAAAGTAGCAAACATTTTCCCTTTAGAATGGGTCACTTTATCTTTACCTAAAGGGGCTAAAAAGGATAAATCAAACTGATTTAAAGTAAGATCAATATTTAAATTTGGCTCCAGTTTTGGCACAAAAATAGTGCCTTCCCCAACCATACTTTTTACCTTATCTTTCATTAGAAGTGAAGAAAGATTATACGTGTTAAACTGTGGATTACCCGATATATTAAGAGAAAAGTCACCCATATTTACTTGATTAATTTCAAGGTGAGCAATGGCTATACTTGCTGTTGCTGATTGGCCCTCATTGGATCTAATCACATTAATGTTGGTGGTTAAATTACCCCCAAAAACAAATTTTTCTCCTTTAGGTAATGCCTTGTTTAAATCTAAATTTTCTGTTAGTAGTCTAAAACTAAATAGATCCTGGGAAAAGAAATCAAGGTCTAATTCTACTTGCTGTTGGTCTGATTCAATTTTTAAATCTGTCAATTTAATCTGTCGAGCATCATTAGCAACAAATACTGTCGGTCTACTAAAACTAGAAAAATCCCACTGTACACCCCCTAATAAAACATTTGTGGTATTTATATGAAAAAATGAACCGTTATCTCTTTTATCATAAATAAAACCTAAAGTAAAAGTATCATTAAAGCCACTACCTAAATCTCCACTTATCTCGCCAAAAAGCTTTTTTTCAACCTCCTTGGTTGTTAAGAATATAGAGGAAAAAGAGAATTTGCTCCCTGTAATATTCTTTGCACTAAACTGAGATAAATATTCACTGCTACTTGTATTGGTTGAAAGCGAAATAGACTCGAACGTAACCCCTTTATACTTAATATAGGGTAAGTCAAAACGAAAAGTGGATTTGTCTTTTTCAGAACTTAAATATCCCTCCAGCAAAACATCATTAGGTGAACTCACGTTGGGGTAAAGTGATCGCAATAAATTTTCACGTAAAACAAGATCAAATTGAAAATATTGGTTATTATCAATTTTATGAGTGGCTGGAATTAATAAAGCTTCTTCAATACTATTTTGAATTAAACCTGAAACTTCTTTGAATTTAAAATCACCTGAGGCAAAAAAATCAAAAAAATCTGACCCCTCTTGAAAGACTTCTTTAAGTCCATTCACTTGTTTATACACCAAAGAAAAATCACTAAATTGATTTTGTTCTTTGGAATTAATTAATGAAAAGTTAGAAAAGTCAATATTCATTTTAACCCCAGATTCATTGACTAACTTTATTTCTGACATTAATCTCACTTCCGATTCTGCGGGAGTCCAACCAAAAGAAGATAAATTTAGCTCCTCTAGCTGACCATTAAGTATAAAATTATTCTCCTTAATATTAGGCATATAAAAACCCATCTTGGTTTTTAACCTCTCGTCTGCAACTGCTAGATCCAATTTTAATGAATTCTCCGAAAACAATCCTTTTAAAAGTGCATTATTAACACTTATATTATTCCATCCAAGAGAATTGATTTGTGTGTTTAATTCAAGTGTGTTTAATTGATTTTCATCCAGGGTACCCTCCAATACTCCTTGACCAGAAATAGAATTTAAATTTGGATTATTTAACCATTTTCCTACATCCAAATTAGAATAGACATATTCCTGATTTAAGCGCCATTGACTTGATTCTAAATCTAATATCGTTTTCAAATTTAATTGACTCTTATCTACGATAAACGTTAAGTCACTTTCTATTTCTTTTCCTTTTAAGTAAGCACCTTTACCTTCTAGTCTAAGGTTTTTCCAGTTTAATGTCGAAAAAATATTATGGGTGTATACATCTGTAGATAACAACCCTTTTAGATCACTCTTCCATAGCAAAGCATTTAATTCTCTCACAATTACCTGATTTAACTTTTGGTTTTTTATAGATAGTTGTGTTTTTGCTTTAAGGATTGAGTGGCTTAAATAACCTAGCTCAATATCTCCGTTAATATCCTTTAAATCACCATAAAAATCTCCAGAGAAACTAAATTCAGTTCCTTTTTTAATATAGTTGAAATCAGGAAAAATGGTTGAAGAAAACTTGCCGTTACTTACATTAAAAGATAGTGAAGAATGTTCAAACAGATCATTTAGATTTGTTTTTGGGTTTTTAATGGACAAATCTCCCTCCAAATTTATCCGTGGTGTGCGTATTAATAAATCAGCTAATAGAAACTCCTCAGAGGTAACACGCAGCGTGGCATTTAGTTTACTTAGATTTTCATATGCTTGAGAAGAAAAATTAAAATCTTTAATTTGGGTTTCAAATATACCTTGATCAAAAAAAGATCTGATAAACTTAGGGAGATGTCTGAGAAACGGGAGGTAATGTCTTTTTCTGTATTATAGTAAACTAGTTCTCCCTTTGAAAGTTGAAAAGTTGATAAACTTCCTTTGGTCAATTTATTTTCCTTCGGTTGACTAATTTTCTTTAGTAATTGAGAAAGATTAGTTTCCTTTTCATTTTCATAATGTATGATTTTAAGAATTGGGGATTCAATATCAACTGATGAAAAATTAAAATCACCTTGAAAATACCGATTTATACCTTCCCTATCTATATATATCCTTGGTGAATAAAACAATGTGTCTCCTTTATGGTCCCGTATAATTAGACCACTAATTCCTATGTTACCACCATAATCTATATAAGCGTCAGTCAATTGTATGTTTGAATCAAATGATCTATTTATACGCTGAGTGAATTTATTAGCCAATTCTGTTTGTATTTTAATGGAGGAGAAAAACAAACCAATGCCTCCAATTATGAACAAAATAATTAGGGCTGCAACAATAAATATTTTACGAATATTTTTGATAAGAAAACTGTAAATTTACATTTGGATAAAGTTACTAAATGATGGAACAAAAACCATGCTATATTTTAGCTATTGAATCTTCATGTGACGATACTGCTGCTGCGGTCTTAAATCACCGTGTTGTTTTATCTAATGTGATTGCTAATCAAAGTATTCATGCTGCTTACGGGGGTGTTGTACCCGAACTTGCCTCTAGGGCTCACCAACAAAATATTGTACCTGTTATAGACCAAGCCCTTAAAAAAGCTGGGATCACTAAAAATGATCTTAGTGCCGTGGCCTATACTAGAGGTCCAGGATTATTAGGATCTCTTCTCGTTGGAACCTCTTTTGCTAAATCTTTAAGTATGGCTTTAAATATCCCATTAATAGAAGTAAATCATTTACAAGGGCATCTTTTAAGCCATTTTATTGAGGATGAAAAACCTGATCCACAATTCCCTTTTTTAGGGATAACTGTTTCAGGGGGTCATACCCAAATCGTTAAAGTGGACGACTATTTCACCATGGAAGAAATTGGTTGCACGTTAGATGATGCTATTGGAGAGGCTTTTGATAAATGCGGTAAAGTGATAGGCTTAGGGTATCCTGCAGGGCCTGTAATTGATAAATTGGCTAAGAAAGGAAATTACAAGGCTTTTACTTTCCCAATCCCAAAGGTTGAAGGACTTAATGTAAGTTTTAGTGGGTTTAAAACTGCCGTTATCAATTTTCTTCATAAAAACCAACAAAAAAATGTTGACTTCATTAAAGATAATCTTGAAGATCTATGTGCTTCTATTCAATACACTTTAATAGAAATTATTCTAGAGAAGATAATTTTAGCGGTAAATCATACAGAAATTAATGAATTGGCCATAGGTGGCGGTGTTTCTGCAAATTCTGGATTAAGAAACAAACTCATGGAAATAGCCAATTTAAAGGGATGGAAAATCCATATTCCAGATTTTGGTTATACTACTGATAATGCAGCAATGATTGGAATTGTGGGTTATTTAAAGTTTCAGAAAAGAATGTTTGGACAACTCGATCAAAGTGCAACCGCACGATTAGCTGTATAATATGGATCTATTTTATCTGCCCGAAATAAAGGAAAGAGATACTTTTATTACATTTAGTAAAGACGAAAGTAGGCATCTAACTAAGGTGCTTAGAAAAAAAGTCGGAGATCAAATTGCAGGTACAGACGGAAATGGATTAGAGATTCATATAGAATTAACAAATCTAGCGGGTAATAAGGTTATTGGAAAAATCACAAACACTAAGCTTCACTCGCCAAGTCCTAATCAATTACATATAGCAATCGCTCCAACTAAAAATATAAATAGATTTGAATGGTTTCTTGAAAAAGCGACAGAAATAGGGATTCATCAGATCACCCCTATACTTTGTGAACACTCAGAAAGAAAAACCATTAAATTAGAACGATTAAACAAAATCATCATCTCTGCACTAAAACAATCGCAACAATTTTATCTACCCAAGTTAAATCCAATCATACCTCTTGCTTCCTTTTTAAAGGAAAATACAAAGGGTATGATCGCACATTGTGCCCCAGGAAATAAAGAAGCTTTATTTACAATTTCAACTAATAATCAACTCATTCTTATTGGACCAGAAGGTGATTTTAGTCCAAATGAAATAGCCTTAGCAAGGCAACAAAACTTTAAAGAAATTAGTTTAGGTAATCAAAGATTAAGAACAGAAACTGCAGGAATTATAGCCTGTCATACAATAGCCCTCAAACAACTTTAAATTTATGCTTATATTTAGATATGAATCCAAATAATTTAGCCCTTGGTATTGTTCGTGCAGTTGCCTATTTAATTCTAATTTCGTTGGGTATTTATGCCATTTACCTACTTCAATCTCTGGTCACTTATATTATTATTGCGGCAGTTACCTCATTGGTTGGTCGTCCAATTACTGTGTTTTTAAAAGAAAAACTAAAATTTAGAAACTCTATTGCCGTAGTAGCAACTATGCTATTTTTACTAACCATTCTTTTAAGTATTCTCTCCCTTTTTATTCCCTTGATTATTCAGCAAGGTGAAAATTTATCCCTGCTAGATGTAGAGAGCTTAGAAAGAAAAATCAACCTTCTATTTGAACAAATTGCTTTATATTTCAATTGGCAAGAAACGAATTGGAAAAATTGGCTTCTGCAAAAAGACTGGATGAATACACTAAATTTAGAAATGCTTCCAGAGTTTTTAAACACTTTACTCAGTTGGCTTAGTGGATTTACAATTGCCCTTTTCTCTATTCTCTTTATTTCCTTTTTTTTATTAAAAGATGCCAAATTATTAGAGCGAAGTGTGTTAGTTTTCTTTGACCGAAAAAACCACCAACGCTTACTATCTTCTTTTGAGAAAATTAAAAATCTTTTATCGCGTTATTTTATTGGTCTAGTCTTACAAATTTCTATTCTCTTTATTATTTATAGTATTGTACTAGGTGTTTTTGGCATTAAAAACACATTTATTATTGCATTCATTTGCTCTCTTCTAAATCTCATTCCATATGTAGGTCCTATAATAGGTGGTTTACTCATGTTACTACTTACAATGACTACTAATTTAGAAGCAGATTTCAGTACCATCATTTTACCTAAAAGTATTTATGTAATGATAGGGTTTATTATGGGTCAGTTAATCGATAATTTTTTCAGTCAACCATTAATTTTTTCAACCTCTGTTAAAAGTCACCCTCTTGAAATTTTTATTGTAATTCTTATGGCAGGTATTCTATTTGGAACAATTGGTTTAATTATAGCCATACCATGTTACACTGCCTTAAAAGTAATTTTTAAAGAGTTTTTCTCCCAAAATAAGATCGTTCAATCTTTGACTAAAGATCTATAAACTGTTCATCAGGTTTAAATTCAGCAGGATTATTAGGTGTAAAATAGGTGCTTTATCGGTAGGTTTTTAACAATTCTTGCTGCGACTCTATTGATGCTATCATTTCTTTCTTTAAACGTTGAATTAATTCACTGGTAGACAAAACATCTTGAATAGAAGTAACTCCTTGTCCAGCAGACCATATTGTTTTCCATGCTTTAGCTTCTGCCTTAGCCGCATCTAATTCGTTCCCGAAATCAATTTTTTTATGATTCCCCCACATTTCTTCTGTGATCCCCATAGCTTCTAGGCTTGGTCGAAGGAAATTAGCATTAACACCCGAAACAGCTGCGGTATACACAATGTCGCTTGCAGAGCTATGGATTATCATATCTCTATATTCATCCGATGCATTCGATTCTGTCACGTTAATAAAACGAGTTCCCATATAGGCTAAGTCAGCACCCATTTGAAGCGCACTAGCAACATCTCTACCTGTAGAGATACAACCTGAAAGTAAAATAGTTTTATCAAAGAAAGAACTAATCTCGGCAATCAGCGACATTGGGTTGGTATTTCCAGCATGCCCCCCCGCACCTGCTGAAACTAAAATTAAGCCATCAACACCAGCAGCGGCTGCCTTTTGAGCATGTCGCTTCTTAATCACATCATGAAAAACCAACCCTCCATAAGAATGTACGGTATCTACCAACTCGGCAACCGCACCAAGGGAAGTAATGACTAAAGGAACCTCATGTTTTACACAAATAGCTAGATCAGCTTCTACCCTAGGATTGGTTGGGTGAACAATTAAATTCACTCCAAAGGGAGCTGCTGTCTTCCCAGTTTTAGCCTCATAGGTTGCCAAAGCTTCTTTAATCTGAATAATCCAAGACTCAAACCCTTCTGTAGTTCTTTGGTTTAACGAAGGAAAACTTCCGACAATACCATTTTTGCAGCATTCTATAACCAATTCTGGACCAGATATTAAAAACATAGGAGCCGCAACTATGGGTAAATGTAATTGAGTAATAAATGGTGCTTTCATAAGTTATATGCGGTATATTAATGGACTATCTCCTTATTAACAAGCAAAAATTAGGTGCTACTTTTTTAATAAAAGAGTCCATTCAAAAGAAAATTTTGAGACTTGTTGACCTTTTTCATTGACGCCCACAGCATCTAGCCATACCGTTTGGGGCTCTCCCGTATTAATCAAGGTAGAAATAACATCACGTGCCTCTTGGCCTTGTGTACAGGTAAAATTAATTCTGCCAGTGGCCTTTTTTGTAAAACTCGCTTTATTATTTAAAACTAACATTGAAATAGATCGTTTACTTCGATTAATTTCCTGCGTTAGGAGAATCCCTGTTGGAAATTCAGCAGCCATCCCTTGCACAGCCCAGAACATAGAATTATATGGATTTTGATTAATCCATCGATGTCTGATTGATGCTGTAGCCCCCTGATCATCTAAATGTGTAAGTCTAACCCCGGTAATCCAAGCTGCTGGAAGCTTAAATAGTGTAAACAAAGTGTATTTAAAATATTTCATCCAAATTAAATTATCGTTTAAATATAAAATTATTTTAAGCATTCTACAGCTAACGGAAGAACAAAACTGCAAAGAAAAAAATCAACTAAAACTTTAAACGGCCTTACTCTTGATCATCTGGGATCCATTGAATATTAGCAACTTTTTGGAAATCTCTAATCACACTGGCGGCGTTACTAGTTTCAAACTTCCACTGCGTGTGCTCAAAAGAATTTACTTTATTTTCAGTATCGAGCATTTGTAGATAAAAACGTTCTGCCAATTCTAATTTTTCGATCATGGACTTAAGATCTTGCCCCGGATTGATCACAACCTTACCTGTTTTTTTTACAATAGTGGCCTCGTACTGAAAAATATAATTATCATCTAAACGGATTCTAACCTGGACGGGGATGTCTTCTTTATAGCTTTGAATACGCCAAAACATGTTTGGAAAGTAAGCCCTAATGTTTCCGCTTAAGGGTTCGTTTTCAATGATTACTCTAGGATAGGTTGAAGGTTTATAACCTGCATATTCATGTTCTCCAAAATAACCAACCCCAACAATAGAAATACTGTTAACAGGCTTCCTAGCAAAACGATTCTCTTCATAACTAATCATCCAGTTTTTTGTTACAGAATCCAAATGCATTTTTACCTGTATACTCGGTTCTGTAGATTTAATCGTATAATCACCAAAAGTACTGTTCCTAGCAGATTGAGCGAAGATAGGAAGGGTGAAGATGAGCAAAAGAAAAAATAATTTATTCATTATTTTTTACACGTATATTAATATAGTAGTTCTTATTGCAATATAACAAACCTGTTATAAGTAAATACATTTATTTACAAATTTAACCGAAATATATTTATACAAAAAAAGCTGCAACAAGTTACAGAAAACAACTTGTTACAGCATTTAGCGTGATCGCGATAGGATTCGAACCTATGACCGTCTGCTTAGAAGGCAGATGCTCTATCCAGCTGAGCTACGCGACCAATATGTTTTAGCAAACAAACAAGGCTTTGCTAAATTAAGAACAGTTTTTAGTACAACTAAACAAACCTAAATTTTGGTTCATTAATTATGCTGGCAAAGATAATCTAATTTTACAATGCAGCAATACTTTTGACAATCTATACTATATAGTTTTATTTGAATTAGAGTTGGCAACTATACCATTCATTCCTATGTATTTAATCACTGAGAAAAATAATTGAGCCTTTTGTATTCATAAAAAATTATTGATTATCCAAATTTTAGTCCTATCTAAAAGCTAAAAAATGAATACGACCGCTGAAAGAGATCCTTGTAAAGAAATACTATAGAAAACTCAGTTTAAAAAACCAGAAAAAACCAAAAAACCACCTATGAATAGGTGGTTTACAAGGTACATGATAATGGCATGTTGTACTCAAAAATGTCGGGGTGGCAGGATTCGAACCTGCGACCTCCTGCTCCCAAAGCAGGCGCGATGACCGGGCTACGCTACACCCCGAAAAGAAAATCAAAAAATAGATTTTCTAATTTGCGGAGAGACAGGGATTCGAACCCTGGCAACGCTTACGCGTTGACAGATTAGCAATCTGCTCCATTACCACTCTGGCACCTCTCCTTTCTAATTAATATTAGGCTGCAAATGTAAACTTAAGAAGTAAATTATACAATAATTTACCGAAGTTTTCTTCTACAATTAATCTGGGTATTCAATCCTTAGATGATAGACGTTAATCAACTTACTGGTCAATACTTTTTTAACCGTTTCAATTTCAGCAAAAGTAATATCTGATTGCACAAATTGTTTATCCTCCATCTGTTGATTGATGATACGTGTTACAAAAGATTCCAAGCGTTCAATGGTCGGTTCCTTAAGACTTTTAGATGCAGCTTCTACCGCATCAGCCATCATCACAATGGCAGTTTCTTTGGAAAAAGGCTTTGGTCCCAAGTAAGTGAACATTTTCTCGTTAACTTCATCACTTATTTCTTGTTGTTTTTTATAAAAATAATACACTTTAGACGTCCCATGGTGGGTTCTAATAAAGTCAATAACCCTATCGGGTAAATTGTACTTACGTGCCATCTCTATTCCTTCTAGGACATGACCAATAATTATCCCAGCGCTTTCTACTGGAGATAAATCATCGTGAGGAGAAATACTACCTCTCTGATTTTCTGAAAAAAACGTTGGGCGATTCATTTTACCAATATCATGGTATAGCGCCCCTACACGAGTAAGCAGTGCATTCGCATTAATAGCGTTGGCAGCAGCTTCAGCTAAGTTAGCTACTTGTAATGAATGGTGGAATGTACCTGGTGCTTTATTAGATAATTCCTTAAAAACTACTGAATTCATATCAGAAAGCTCTAAAAGAGAAACATCGGAAACCAACTTAAATATTTTTTCATAGAGATATATAAGTGGTTGAACAAAAAGAGTTAAAAGCCCATTAATTAAAAATAATCCGAACACCAAATAATCTAGACTTTCTAAATCGACAACTCTAATTAGAATAAATGATGAATAACTTAATAAATAGACAAGTGTAATTTGAAAGACCGTTATAAACAGATTAGCTCTCTTATATAATTCTGAAGCGCCTAAAATAGTAACGATTCCAGCTAATATTTGTAGCACGACATATTCATAACTATTTGGAGCAATAAATCCAATCATAATTACAGTCAAAACATGGATAAATAGTCCTAAACGGGCATCAAAGAAAGTTTTAATGATTAAAGGAAAAATGCATATGGGAAGGGCATATAAGTAGGTCGCATTAAACTTAATGACGGTTGTACTTAATAAAACCATGATAAGAACATTAAAAAAAATGAAAGTCATTTTTGTGTTGTTCTCAAAAATGGGCATCCTGTACTTATAAATAAATATAAATAAAATTAACATCAATAAACCCACCATTAATCCGTACCCTAAAAGGGTTAATCTATAATTTGTTGGGGATAAACTTTCAGATGAAAATTGCTGTCGAAGTGAATCTAAAATGATCCATTTTTTATTTTCAATGGTTTCATTTGTAGAAATAATAACTTCTCCTTTACGAACTAGTCCACGCGTTGGAGATATAGTTTCATATAATGCATTGAATGATCTGTCACTGTAAGAAGCGTTATAGGATAAATTAGGCTCTAAAATCTCAAAGAAAAGATTGTAATATGATTTTTCATAGCTCTTGAATTTAGCGGCCATGTTTATTTCTAAAAAGTTTGACAACTCATTCAGATTAAGGAGCGACACAAAGGGTAAATCTATTTCTGAACGGTCAATAATCAAAGCTGCACTCTCTCCTCCCTTGTGCTGATAATTTATAGGTAGTACTCCTTTCTGATAAATATTTGTCAATAAAGAAATCCCATATTGGTAATGAACTTTGTATCTACTTGATGATTTACTAAACGGAAAATATTTAGAAAACTTTAATGAATAATTATCAATCACTTTAGTTTCTATTGTTTGATCTACATCAAAAAAGGTAATGACCTCGTTCCGAAGTTCCTCCTTTTCTAGCTGTATCTCTTCTGCTGTTTTTATAATGGCAAAATCAAAAGGAGCATAAAGTGTTTCATATGCCCATAACTCTCCCTCGGAAAACTCATAGGCAAATTGACTCTTTACTGGAAATAAATAGATTACAAAAAAACAACTTACCACATAAAGAAACCCTTTATAAAGCAAGGATTGGTAATTGTAAAGAAAAGCAAGTATTTTTTTCATTAACGGTGGTTGTTTTTTCGTGTAAAACTAAAGATATACTAATGTAATAAATGTTCGCTTACTAATTTAAAATTTAAACTCCTTAAGGAGATGTTAATTGATTTTCGCTATTTTTGAACCTGACTAATATTGTAAACACATCGTAATTTGAAATATGGAATTTGTTATTTAGGGATTGTTCCTTTACGCAAAGAAAATTCCCACCAAAGCGAACAGACTTCGCAGTTGCTTTATGGAGAAATATTTAAAATTATTGACCAAAGAAAGGATTGGTTTAAAATACGTTTACAATGGGATAAATATGAGGGATGGATAGCTAAAAATCAAGCCATTGAAATCACCGAAAAAGAATATAAATCAATTGAACATACCCCATTAGTTACCTCTAATCACCTAATTGATTTTATTCACTTAGCAAATAAAGAAATATTTCCTATCCCCCTTGGTAGTGATCTTAGGTCTTTAAGTATTTTAAATCATTCCCTTGAAATTGACAGTTCACCCATAAATAAAAGTAAATCTGCTTTGGTACAAACTGCCTATCAGTATTTACACAGCCCTTATCTATGGGGAGGAAAAACACCCATGGGTATTGACTGCTCTGGATTTACTCAAATGGTTTATAAAATTCATGGAATTCCGCTGCTAAGAGATGCTTATCAACAAGCTGAACAAGGAACAACATTAAGCTTCATAGAGGAAAGCGAACCTGGAGATTTAGCTTTTTTTGATGATCAAGAGGGTAAAATAATACATGTGGGTATTTTATTACTAGATCACTTTATCATCCACGCCCATGGTAAAGTACGTATCGATAGAATCGATCAGACGGGTATTTTTAACAAAGAACTAAATACGCATTCGCACAAACTACGGCTTATAAAATCTATGCTATAAAAAAACCCTTTATCGTGAGGATAAAGGGCATTTAATTTATTTATTCTAAAGAAGCTTTACTCTTCGTATTTTGTTAGAATTGCTTTCATTTCCATAAAACCGTCGTTATCTCCAATTGTTCCATAGATGTTTTTAAGCGTTTTTACTGCTTCAAGATTTGATTCATCTATTGCAATTAACTTCTTTAAAATTGGTACGCACTCCTTGTAAAGAGATTCTCTTTTCGCTTTTAGTTCATCGTACTTTAGATTATCAGCACGAGAATTACTTAACGAATTCATAGTCTCTACAATCTCAGCTTCATCTTCTAAGATTAAAGCGACTAAGTTTAAGTAAACTTTTTCCATGCTAGGATCGATAGAAATAGCTTTCTCATAATATTCTCTAGCTTTTACTTTTTCACCTTGTTCAGCATTAACGACCCCTAGGTTATAATATAAGACTGCATTATTAGGATCTTGCTCCAAAGCCTCGATAATTAATTCTTGGTAACGTTTCTTTTCCCCTAGCTGAATGTAAATATTGGCTTCTGTTAATATTAGACCAATATCTCCTGGATTAGCCTCACGGGCATCTTTAACCGCTTGGATTGCTTTCTCTTTATCCCCTAGTTGATTATAAATCAAAGCAATATTCTTAACAATCTCTGGATATTTAGACTCTGTATCTTCTTTGCGTACGTTCATGAAATCTTTTGATTTTTTATAAATTTCATATTCTGTAGCACTAACCTCTGATTCTTCTCCTGTATCTATTGCTGTTGCGTAATACTTGGTAACTATACCTGTGTATTGAATGTCTTTTAGCTCGATATAACGTGTTAGAGCTAGTTCATATTCAGACGCATTTACGGCATTTGTGGCAGAATAATACAAGTAGTCTGTATTATCCTTATTAATTTGGTAAGCCAGGTACAAATTGTTTGAGGAAACAACAAATTCTTTATTTTCTGATTGCTCAATAGAGGTGTTTACTATATCTGCAGTTAATTGTTGTATCTCTGTATCTAACAAAGCCTTTAGCGATTTATTACCTTTGGCTAACAACAAGTTATCGTAAGAATCTTGAAATTCTTTATTAATACGGGCAATTTGTCCTTTTAAAAAGTGATATTGTGTGGTGATCTTTGGATCATCAGACCCTTCAAATAAGGCTTGGTTGGCAGTCAGCGTAGCACTCGCCTCCTCATAGTTCGCAGCTTTAAATTGTTTTTTAGCTAATTTTAGCTCCTTTTTTTGACCGTAGCTCACGGTTAATAAAAGCCCCATTAGTAGGGTAAATAATTGTTTCATTGTATTTAAATTATAATTGTAAGGTTTTTATTCAACATTTGTTTCTCCTTCACTTTCAGAGTGATTTTCAACAGACCCGTCTTGTAAGCTTCCATTAACTTCTGTTGGATCTTCTTCTTTCATTACTTTAGCAACAGCCGCTATTTGATCGTCTCCTTTTAAGTTAATCAGTTTAACCCCTTGCGTAGCTCTTCCCATTACCCTAAGATCATCTACGCTCATGCGAATAGCAATACCTGATTTGTTTATAATCATCAGATCATTTTCATCACTCACATTTTTGATGGCAACAAGTTCCCCTGTTTTATCCGTAATAGAAATTGTTTTCACTCCTTTTCCTCCTCGGTTTGTAACCCTGTAATCTTCTAAACTAGAGCGCTTTCCATATCCATTTGCCGAAACAACTAGTATATCGGAAGAAGTATCATTAACTGAAACCATTCCTATCACTTCATCCTTAGGCCCATTCAGGGTTATTCCACGAACTCCAGAAGCATTTCTTCCCATAGGGCGAGTTTTACTTTCTTCAAATCGAATTGCTTTACCTGATTTAAGGGCAAGAAGAATTTCACTTTCTCCGTTGGTTAGCTTAGCTTCTAATAATTCATCTCCTTCTTTAATCGTAATGGCATTTATTCCATTAGCACGTGGACGTGAATATTGTTCTAAAGGTGTTTTTTTAACTTGGCCTTGCTTAGTGGCCATGATAACGCAGTGTTGATTAATATAATCTTCGTCTTTTAAATCTTGCGTGTTGATAAATGCTTTTACTTTATCATCTTGCTCAATATTAATCAGGTTTTGAATCGCTCTTCCTTTGGAAGTTTTAGATCCCTCTGGAATTTCATAGACACGCATCCAGAAGCATTTCCCCTTCTGAGTAAAAAACAACATATACTGATGATTGGTACCCACAAAAAGATGCTCCAAGAAATCTTCATTTCTAGTGGTTGTAGCTTTTTGACCCACTCCCCCTCTGTTTTGTGTTTTATACTCTGCAAGAGGAGTTCGCTTAATATATCCTGCGTGAGAAATTGTGATGACTACCTTTTCATTGGGTATCATGTCTTCAATGCTAAAGTTTCCACCCGCATACTCAATCACAGAGCGGCGATTATCACCATATTTTTTCTTAATTTCTGCTAATTCCTCTTTAATAATTGACATTCTACGATCTTTTTTATCAAGAATGTCTTTTAAATCAGCAATGGTTTTTAATAATTCGTCGTACTCACCTCTAAGTTTATCTTGTTCTAAACCGGTTAGTTGACGCAATCTCATCTCTACAATCGCTTTGGCTTGAATTTCGGTTAATTCAAACTTAGCAATCAATTTTTCTCGCGCTTCTTCAGTATTAGAAGAAGCTCTAATTAAAGCAATTACTTCATCAATATTATCGGAAGCAATGATCAATCCTTCTAAAATATGCGCACGTTCTTCAGCTTTGCGTAATTCATATTGGGTACGCTTAACCACAACCTCATGACGGTGCTCAACAAAATGGTGAATTAACTCCTTTAAATTAAGGAGTTGGGGTCGGCCATTAACCAACGCGATGTTATTTACGCTAAATGAAGATTGGAGCGCAGTGTATTTGTATAATTTATTGAGTACAATGTTAGGAATAGCGTCACGCTTTAAAATATAAACAATACGCATACCTTTTCTATCCGATTCATCTCGAATATTAGATATTCCTTCTATTTTTTTATCGTTGATTAATTCAGCGGTTTTCCTGATCATCTCCGCCTTATTTACCTGATAAGGTATTTCATCTACAATAATACATTCTCTTCCATTAACTTCTTCAATAACCGCTTTGGCTCGGATAACTACTTTACCTCGTCCAGTATGAAAAGCTTCTTTAACGCCGTCGTACCCATAAATTGTTCCTCCAGTTGGAAAATCGGGAGCTTTTATATGCTGCATCAATTCGTCAATCGTTATCTCGCTATTGTCAATATAACCAAGAATTCCTTCGATTACTTCGGTTAAGTTATGAGGTGGCATATTGGTCGCCATCCCAACGGCTATTCCCGAAGTTCCGTTAATAAGCAAATTTGGCACACGTGTTGGGAGTACGGTTGGCTCTTTAAGCGTGTCGTCAAAGTTAAGTTTATGTTCAACAGTTTCTTTATCAATATCAGCCAATAAGTCTTCGGACATCTTACGCATCCGGGCTTCCGTATATCTCATTGCTGCTGGGCTATCCCCATCTACAGATCCAAAATTACCCTGTCCATCCACTAAAAGATATCGCAAACTCCATTCTTGCGCCATACGAACCATGGTGTCATATACTGAAGTATCCCCATGAGGGTGATATTTTCCTAAAACCTCCCCCACAATACGGTCAGATTTCTTATAAGCGGTTCTAGAACGAATTCCTAGTTCATGCATCCCGTATAATACACGACGATGAACAGGCTTTAAACCATCGCGAACATCGGGTAAAGCTCTTGATACAATTACAGACATTGAATAATCAATGTATGCTGATTTCATTTCCTCCTCTATGTTTATAGGGATTAACTTTTCTCCATCTGCCATAACTAAAATTTGGTCTTAATGTATTCTTTGCTAAAATAACGATTTATCCAGCATGCACATTCATAAGATGGATTATTTCTTTGAGATTTATCAACAGTTATTTCTTTAAAAAAAAGCTCAAATTTCCGATTCATAGGCTTTGATTTTAAAAGATTTTTTTGTCTATTAGCAATAGGTATAAATGAAAAGGAACGATGCTTGCTAATCGCTAATTGAAAAAAAGAAAGAAAAATGGATGATAACTTCTCCCCCAGGGTAAAAGACGTAATTTCTTTTAGCAAAGAAGAGGCCCTAAGGCTAGGACATGATCATATCGGTACAGAGCACTTAATGCTTGGTATTCTAAGAGATGGTGGCGGTAAAGCTATTTCAATATTAAATTCCATTGAAGTAGATTTAGATAATCTTCGCAGAAAAGTTGAAATTCTTAATCCTGCATTACTAGACAACAGCGGATTAGAGAACACCAAAAGAAACTTACACTTAACAAGACAAGCCGAACGTGCTTTAAAAACGACTTTTTTAGAAGCCAAGCTTTTCCAAAGTGACTTAATTGATACGGTACATTTACTTCTCTGCATATTGAGAAACGAAAATGATCCGACCACCAAACTTTTAGAAAAACTAAATGTCAACTATGACTTGGTCAAAGAGCAGTTTAAAATTATGCTGACCAATGATTCAGATTACTTAGAAATTTCTGATTCTTCTTTTTCGGAAGAAAAAGATAATGATGAAGGTGATAACAAACAAAATCCCTTTACCCCAACTGCTGAACCTGCGCAAACGAAAAAGTCAAAAACACCCGTTTTAGATAATTTTGGTAAGGATATCACAGCAATGGCTGTCCAAGATAAATTAGACCCTGTGGTTGGGCGCGAAAAAGAGATAGAAAGGGTCTCACAAATTTTAAGTAGACGTAAAAAAAACAACCCCTTGCTAATCGGAGAGCCTGGAGTTGGTAAATCTGCAATAGCCGAAGGCTTGGCATTGCGGATAGTACAGAAAAAAGTATCTCGGGTTTTATATGGCAAGCGTGTAATTTCTTTAGACCTCGCTAGCCTTGTGGCTGGAACAAAATACAGAGGTCAGTTTGAAGAAAGAATGAAAGCCGTAATGAACGAGCTTGAAAAAAATGATGATATCATATTATTTATCGATGAGATTCATACAATAGTAGGAGCTGGTGGAGCCGCGGGTAGTTTAGACGCATCTAACATGTTTAAGCCTGCGCTCGCAAGAGGAGAAATTCAATGTATTGGTGCAACTACACTAGATGAGTATCGACAAAATATTGAAAAAGATGGTGCCCTAGAAAGAAGGTTCCAAAAAGTGCTTATTGAGCAAACTACAGAGGAAGAGACCATAGAGATCCTGCAGAATATAAAAGAAAAATATGAAAATCATCATAATGTTAGTTTTACAGACGAGGCACTTGTTGCTTGCGTAGAGCTAACAAGTCGTTATGTGTCTGACCGATTTTTACCCGATAAAGCAATTGATGCATTAGATGAAGCTGGTTCCAGGGTTCATATCAAAAACATGAATGTACCGCAAGAAGTCGTTGACCTCGAGGAAGAACTTGATCAAATTCGCATCCACAAAAACAACGTGGTTAAAAAGCAGAAATATGAAGAAGCGGCGAAACTAAGGGATGATGAAAAACGAATTGAGAGAAATTTAATTTCAGCGCAAGAAAAATGGGAGGAAGAATCCAAACTTAATCGTGTCGAAGTTACAGAAACACATATAGCAGATGTAGTTGCAATGATGACAGGTATTCCGGTTCAAAAAATAGTGAGTACCGAAAAAAATAAGTTAGCTAATCTAACGTCAATCATTAGTGAAAATTTAATTGGACAAAGAGAGGCTGTAGAGAAAGTCGTTAAATCAATACAGAGAAACCGAGCTGGACTTAAGGCTCCAGACAAACCTATTGGATCTTTTATTTTTCTTGGTCAAACAGGGGTTGGAAAAACACAATTGGCTAAAATAC
Organism: Flavobacteriaceae bacterium; assembly: GCA_038143595.1. Classification (GTDB taxonomy): domain Bacteria; phylum Bacteroidota; class Bacteroidia; order Flavobacteriales; family Flavobacteriaceae; genus Arcticimaribacter. The sequence goes on from JAYQME010000001.1 coordinate 675,455, forward strand.
TGGCTAGAGAAATGTTTGATTCCGAGGATAACCTCATTCGAATTGACATGAGTGAATACATGGAGAAATTTGCGATTTCTAGACTAATTGGTGCACCTCCAGGCTATGTAGGTTATGAAGAAGGCGGACAATTAAGTGAAAAAGTTCGAAGAAAACCTTATTCAGTTATCCTCTTAGATGAAGTTGAAAAAGCACATCCAGATGTATTTAATATGCTTTTACAAGTTTTGGATGACGGATTCTTAACGGATAGCTTAGGAAGGAAAATAAACTTTCAAAATACAATTATCATAATGACCTCCAACATTGGGGCCAGACAATTGAAGGATTTTGGAACAGGTGTTGGATTTGCTACTTCTGCTCAAAGTGCTCAAAAAAGTGAAATAGAAAAGGAGTAATTGAAAGTGCACTCAAAAAAACATTTGCCCCAGAGTTTCTAAATCGAGTAGATGATATTGTTATTTTCAATGCACTTGAGAAGGAAGATTTAATGAAAATCGTAGATATTGAGTTGGATAAGCTTCGCAAACGTATCGTTAAACTTGGTTATGATATTAAGCTAAGCAAAAAAGCGAAAAACTTTTTAGGAGATAAAGGTTATGATAAAAAATATGGAGCACGTCCATTATCAAGGGCCATCCAGAACTATCTAGAAGACCTAATTGCAGAGGAAATAGTTTCTAATACAATCAAAGAGGGTGATCAACTCAAAATTGATTGGGATGGCAAATCAGATCAACTTTCCATCAACAAATCATAGCATTAACATAACTCCTTAGAAAACTAAGGAGTTTTTTTTGAAAACACTTTACCAACTAATGCTTTTAGCCTATTTTTGTATTCGTTTTGAATTAATACAAAGCTGTCAATGAACAAACTAACTTTTTCACCTGCCACCACGTTCACCCCTTGGGGGTAAAATCATATTACGCATATTTCACTGGCTCATTAACTTAAATAGATCATCCAAAAGGATAAATAAACCTTAAAACATGAAAGTTTTAAAATTTGGCGGAACATCTGTCGCCACCTCCTCAAGTTTAGAAAAAGTTTTAACCATAGTTAAACAACAAGAAGAATGTACCGTTGTCGTCTCTGCCTTAGGTGGCGTGACAAATTTGCTAGTAAAAGCAATGAATGAAGCGGCTCAATCTAACAAAAGTTACACAGAAATATTTCAACTATTAGAGGAACGTCATATTTCAATCATCAAATCTTTTATTCCTGCGAACAAACAAAGTGGTCTTATTAGCTTTTTGAAAGTAGAAATAAATCAACTAGAAACGCTTTTAGATGGGATTTATATGCTTCAAGAAATTACCCCAAAAGCATCTGATAAAGTAACGAGTTTCGGAGAGCTCTTGTCTAGTAAGATCATTGGGGAAATATTTAAAGAAAATAATCTAGATGTTACCGTTTTAGACGGAAGAGATTTGATTCAAACAAATAATCATAATAATCGAATTAACATTAATTGGGAAGCCACAAAGGTAAATGTTAATGAACATTTTTCAGCGAATAAATCGGCCATCAAATTAGTGTCTGGTTATATTGCTAAAAACGACAAAAGAGAAAACACGACTCTTGGTAGAGGGGGTTCAGACTTTACAGCTTCCATTTTAGCCAATATCCTAGAAGCTTCCTCCTTAGAGATCTGGACAGATGTGAGTGGCATGTACACGGCACACCCCAACATAGTCTCCCAAGCTACTCCTATAAAAAAGCTAACTTATTTAGAGGCGATGGAGCTTTCACATTTTGGAGCAAAAGTTATCTATCCCCCTACCCTTCAGCCCCTAGTAGAAAAAAATATTCCTGCTTACATTAAAAATACTTTTGAAGCTGACCATCCAGGGACATTAATTTCTGGTGAAGAAAACATTAAAAATGGTGAAGTTGTCAAAGGAATTAGCCACATCGATGGGGTATCGTTAGTAAGTCTGGAAGGAAGTGGTATGGTAGGTATTCCTGGATTTTCTAAGCGATTATTTGAAGCACTATCTATAGCGAATATCAATGTTATAATGATTACCCAAGCTTCATCTGAACATTCTATTTGCATCGGATTACGTGCAGATGATGCAAAAAACGCTAAAGAAATAATCGATCAAGAATTTGCGTTTGAAATCTCACTAAATAAATTAAACCCTGCACTTGTAGAAAATAACATGGTTAATGTTGCCATGGTGGGAGACCACATGAAGAACCATCAAGGAATTAGCGGAAAAATGTTTAGCACCCTAGGAGCAAATAATGTTAATATAAGGGCCATAGCACAAGGGGCATCTGAGAGAAATATCTCTATCATCATCGCTAAAAAGGACACCCATAAAGCACTTAATTCATTGCATGAAGCATTTTTTGAAGCCAACATTAAAGAGTTAAACTTATTCATTATAGGGGTAGGAAATGTTGGTAAAAAACTAATTGAACAAATTAAAAAACAACAAGTCTATCTCCAAGACAATCTTCAACTTCGAATCCGTGTTATAGCTTTAGCAAATTCAACTAAAATGCTTCTTAGTGAAGGAGGAATTGACCTATCCTCTTGGCAAGAAGAATTAAATGAGGGAACCGTAAGTAATGTCGATGAATTTTTTAAACATGCCAAAAATCTAAATTTACGAAATAGCATTTTCGTTGATAACACTGCTAACGGATCTATAGCAGGTGAATATAAACGTTACTTAGAGAATAATATTGGTGTAGTTACCTGTAATAAAATTGCTTGTGCTGATCAATTGATTAATTACCAAACACTGAAAAAAACCTCTAGAAAATTCAGTAGTCCGTTTTTGTTTGAAACCAATGTAGGTGCAGGTTTACCTGTAATTGATACTTTAAGTAATCTAATTGCTTCTGGAGACAGAATCCATAAGATTCAAGCTGTGTTATCTGGAAGTTTAAACTTTGTTTTTAATAATTTTTTAGAAGAAAACACCTTCAAAGACACCGTAATTCAGGCGCAAAAAGAAGGATATACAGAGCCTGATCCTAAGATTGATTTAAGTGGTATAGATGTGGCAAGAAAAATCTTAATCCTTGCTAGGGAAAGTGGTTTATCAATTGAACTTGAGGATATTGAAAATGATCCATTTTTACCAAAAGCTTGCCTTGAAACAAAAGATAATGAAACTTTTTTCGCCTCATTAGAGGAACACCAAGCTGATTTTAATAAAATACTTAATGAAGCTAAGTCTAATAAGGCGAGATTAAAATATGTTGCGCAATTAGCCAATGGAAAAGCCAGTGTAGGACTTCAACAAATCCCAGAGGGACATGATTTTTATAATCTAGAAGGGAGTGATAATATTATACTGTTTTATACCGACCGCTATCAAGAACAACCATTGATTGTAAAAGGAGCTGGTGCTGGAGCAGAAGTTACTGCCTCTGGAATTTTTGGGGATATAATTAGAATAGGTAGACGCTAATGGATAAAATTAAAGTTTTTGCACCAGCCACCGTAGCCAACGTTTCTTGTGGTTTTGATGTGCTGGGCTTTTGTCTGGACCATGTAGGAGATGAAATTATTGTACATAAATCATCTCAACCTGGAGTTAGAATTACTAAAATTGAAGGGCAAAATCTTCCGTTAGAAACCGATCAAAACGTTGCTGGAGTTGCTGCCTTAGCTTTACTTGAAAAAGTTGATACTCCCTATGGTTTTGATATTGAAATTCACAAAGGGATTAAAGCCGGAAGCGGTATTGGAAGTAGTGCAGCAAGCTCTGCTGGTGCGGTATATGCTATAAATGAATTATTAGGACAACCCTTCTCTAGAAAAGAACTTATCCCTTTTGCCATGAAAGGAGAGGAATTGGCTAGTGGTGCTGCTCATGCAGATAATGTTTCTCCGGCTATTTTAGGTGGATTTACATTAGTCCGTTGCAATCATACTCCAGATATCATTTCTTTACCTGCTCCAAAAGATTTGTTTGCAACCATTATTCACCCAAAAATTGAGCTAAAAACTTCAGATGCACGATCTGTACTCAAAAAAACCATTGCCCTAGATAAAGGAATTCAACAATGGGGAAATTTAGCAGCCCTCGTTAGTGGATTATATACAGAAGACTACGAATTAATTGGACGTTCTCTTGTAGATGTAATTATTGAGCCTGAAAGATCTGTTCTCATTCCTCATTTTGATGAAGTGAAACAGGCTGCCATAAAAGCAGGTGCACTGGGTAGTGGTATTTCTGGTTCTGGTCCTTCCATATTTATGCTTTCTAAAGGAGAAGCCGCTGCAGAAATAGTTAGAAAAGCAGTAAGTGCCGTATACGAACCCTACCCCATAGATTTTAATACTTACGTTTCCAAAATTAATCCTCAAGGAATAAAAAAGATTAACTTTTAATGCAATATTATAGCCTAACCAATCCTTCTGAAACCGCCTCATTTGCTAATGCTGTTGTCAATGGAATTGCACCCGATAGAGGTCTTTATTTTCCTAAAGAGATCCCTCAACTTCCTAAAGGGTTTATAGAGGATATCAATCAAATTGATATCGTTAGCATGGCAACCCAAATAATGTCGCCTTTTGTTGAAGGAGAAATCCCGCTTGCTGAGCTGGAAAACATCATTAAAAATACCCTTGATTTTGACTTTCCTGTGGTGCCAATTACCCAAAACATAGGATGTTTAGAGTTATTTCATGGTCCTACGCTAGCTTTTAAAGATGTAGGAGCTCGTTTTATGGCACAGTGTTTAGGCTATTTCAATAGACAAGAAAACACCAAAAAAGTAACTGTACTTGTCGCTACTTCTGGAGATACGGGTGGTGCAGTGGCTAATGGTTTTTTAGGGGTCGAAGGAATTGAAGTAGTAATCCTCTACCCTAAAGGAAAAGTCAGTCGGGTACAGGAACAACAGCTTACGACCCTAGGTCAAAATATCACTGCACTTGAAGTAGATGGGGTTTTTGATGACTGCCAGGATATGGTGAAAACTGCTTTTTTAGATCAAGAGATCACCGCGGTAAGAAAATTAACCTCAGCCAATTCGATTAATGTAGCCCGGTGGTTACCCCAAATGCTATACTATTTTATCGCTTATAGGCAATTAGCCGATAAAAAACAACCCCTAGTTTTTTCTGTTCCTAGTGGTAACTTTGGTAATATATGTTCTGCCATGATTGGGCAACAAATGGGATTACCCATTCACCACTTTATCGCTTGTACAAATGTAAATGACAGTGTACCCTCCTATTTAGAAACAGGAAACTATGAGGCTGTAAAAACTACACCAACCATTTCTAATGCCATGGATGTTGGAGATCCAAGTAATTTTGTGCGTATCCAAAAAATTTATCATAACAACTTCGAGAATCTAAAAAATCATCTTTCTGGATTCCGATATACTGATGATTCCACCAGGAAAGGCATGAAAGAGTTATATGAGAACTATAACTATGTAGCTGATCCACATGGTGCGGTAGGTTATTTAGGGCTAAAAGAATATCTCACTAAACACCCAGAGGCTTATGGTGTGTTTTTAGAAACTGCTCATCCTGTCAAATTTTTAGATACGGTAGAATCTACTTTGGAGATAGAAATACCTACACCAGAGCGGATTAAATCCTTATTGAATAAAGAAAAGCAAAGTACACCCATAAGTGATTATGCAGACCTTAAGCATTATTTAATGGCTTAATTGGAGAGTGATGGCAGCTGAAATTGGTCTAAAGGACTAGGTTGTTTCATGAGGGCTTCTATGGCTTGCCATTTTCTTGGTGCTTTTCCAGATAAATTAACGGGTCCCTCTTTTGTGATAAGTATATCATCTTCAATACGAATACCTATTCCCCACCATTTTTCGTCACAAGGACTACCTTTAGGAATATATATCCCTGGTTCAACGGTGATTATTGAATTCTCAGGTAATGGACCATAGTTACTTAAATCATGTACATCTAAACCAATATGATGTACCGCTCCATGGGGGAAATATTGACGAAAATCTTTCGCTTGATCAATTATCCCTAATTTTAGAAGTCCCGTTTTAACTACTTCTTGCGTGGCACGAGTAATGGCTCCTGCACTTGCTCCGATTAAAGATTGTGCAATTCCGGCTTCTTGAGCCTCATATACAATTTCATATATAAGCCTTTGTTCTTTGGAAAAAGTTCCTCTTACTGGTAGGGTACGAGTAACATCTGCGGTATAACCTTCAAACTCGGCTCCTAAATCCATTAGAAGTAAATCGGTCTCCGCCGGCAGACTACTATTTTCTATATAATGTAAAACACAGGCATTATTTCCTGCGCCTACAATAGAAGGATATCCTTCATAAGCTGCTCCGTATTTCTTAAATACATATTCGTGTATTCCCTGGACCTCACGCTCAGACATACCCGGTTGCAAAGCTTTCATTACCTCTATCTGACCAATGGCAGAGATCTCTATGGCACGTTTTAATTGTGTTAGTTCATAGGGTGTTTTCACCTCTCTTAAATCACCCATGATACGGGGTAATTTTTCTACATCAAAATTATAATCTTTTAATACAAATGCAGACTTCATCTTTAAATCTGTTGGGACTTCTAGACTTTCTAAACGGTTGAAATCATTAATAATAGGATCTGCTAAAAGTGTTGAATCTCTTTTTATATACCAGGCGACCATTTCCTTTAATTTCTCGAAATTATCTGAACTAGCTGTTCTAATTTCTTGCTTAATACGATAACTCGTCCGATTAAAGTTTTCTGGAAAATTAAGGGCTTGCTTAAATGAGCGCTTAAGTGCATAAAGATCATAAGGGTCATTTGATAAGTCTCGCTCATCGTTCTTAAAATCGACCATTAATACCTCATCAAAACCAGTAAAGTCTGGCGTATTATTCACAAATTTTTCTTTCAATTCAACCCTTTCGAGTCCCATAGCTAATGCACCTTCTTTGCCTAATCGATAACCGTTCCATTGCTCAGCCCTCGGATCCCTATTCTGGATATATATTATTTCGGTGTAAGACCCTTCTTTATCGGTTTGTGGATTGGCAAATAACAAAAGGACAGCATGAGGCTCTTTCCAACCCGTGAGATAATAGAAATTAGGGTCTTGGTGATATACATAGTCCACGTCATTGGCCCTATTCCTAATTGGATTAGCAAAAATAACAGCTACTGTATTGGGGGCTAATTTAGAACGCAACGCTTCGCGTCGGCTTTTATGAAACATTAAGGCATCTTCTGAAGGTAAGGTGGCTTGCCCTTGTATAGTCATTGTAATAAAAATAAAACACGAGAAAAATAGTGTTGTCAATTTGTGCATAAGAAATTGTTTGTGGGATTTAGCTAGCCAAATATTTCCGTTAAATTTACCCCCAATTTAATATTTTTCAGAAAAATGAGAAGAGTAAATTGCTATAATACGTCTAGGCGATAATTAACATTAAAAAAAATATTAAAGATTAACACAAAATAAACGCTTTGAAAAAAACAATTTTAAATGAACTTCATCACCAGTTAGGTGCAAAAATGGTTGAATTTGGTGGCTTTGAAATGCCCGTAAGTTATTCTAGCATTAGAGAAGAGCATCATGGAGTAAGAAATGGTGTAGGTGTTTTTGATGTTTCTCATATGGGGGAATTTTTTGTGAAAGGTCCAAAAGCTCTGTCCCTATTACAGTATGCGTGTAGTAATGATATTACAAAACTTGTTCCCGGTAAAGCCCAGTATAATTATTTTCCGAACAAAGAAGGTGGAATTGTTGATGATTTAATTGTTTATCAGTTGGAAGAAGAAAAATATCTACTGGTTGTCAATGCTTCAAATATTAATAAAGACTGGGCTTGGTTAAGCCAACTCAATCAAGAATTCAATGCCGAAATTAGCAATGAGTCTGATCTTTTTTCATTGCTAGCAGTTCAAGGACCCAAAGCGATAGACGTTATTCAAAAATTAACCGACTACGATTTATCTTCACTTCCTTTTTATGGGCACTGTACCACTGAACTGGCAGGTATTTCAGATATACTAATTGCCACCACAGGATATACGGGTGCAGGGGGGGTAGAAATCTATTGTCCAAATGAGGTGACTGCCCAGATTTGGGAAAGTGTTTTTGAAGCAGGAAAATCCCATGGAATTCAACCGATAGGTTTGGCGGCAAGAGACACCCTTCGACTTGAAATGGGTTACTGCTTATACGGTAATGAAATTAATGATACTACTTCTCCAATTGCTGCAGGTTTAGGATGGGTAACCTCCCCTAAAACAGGTTTTGTAAATTCAAATAATATTGGAAAAGAAAAAACCGAAGGTGTTCCTATGCGATTAGTAGGATTTGAATTAATTGAACGTGGTATTCCTAGAACTGGACATATCATTTGTAATGAAGAAGGAGCACCCATAGGAAAGGTGACTTCTGGTACACAGTCTCCTACCCTAAACAAACCCATCGGCTTAGGTTATGTTCCGCTTAGTAAAACTACCCCAGGTTCTACCATTGGGATTGAGATTAGAAATAAAATTATCTCCGCAAAGGTAGTGGCCCTCCCTTTTATAAATAATTAAGCCATGAAACGCCTATTGATTATCGGAGGAAGTGGCTTCATTGGATATTCCTTGTACAAGGAACTTAGTCCTTACTTCAATACCTATGCCACCTATAATTCAAACAAAAGATTTGAAGAGAATCAACAGTTTATTCATTTTGATTTTACCCAAGGGGAAATACACAACCTTTTAAAAAAAATTCAACCAAAACTTATCATTTCAGCTGTTCGGGGCCCATTTGAATCACAGATACAACTACACCAAGATTTAATTGAACATATTAAATTATTTAATTGTCGTTTACTTTTTCTATCGTCATCTAATGTCTTTGATGCTTTTCATCACTACCCGTCTTACGAGTTCGATAAAACACTCTCCGAAAGTGTGTATGGCAGACTAAAAATTAAAATAGAAAATGCCATCATGCGTCTTCCTCCAACACAATATGTCATTGCGCGTTTACCTATGGTCTTTGGATTGCATGCACCACGAATCAGAGAAATGCAAGAAATTAAAGATGCTGGAAAACCCTTTGAGGTGTTTCCAAATACAATTGTAAACATTAATAGTGCAAGAAAACTAAGTCAACAAATTCATTACATTATTAACCAACAGCTGACTGGAATTTTTCATCTAGGGAGTACAGATCTCATTACTCATTACGACTTTCATAAACGCTTAGCGGCTAAACAAGGCTGGAAAGATTTGATATTTAAGCAAGTATACACAACCAATGACATGCGATATATCGCTGTCCTACCGAAAGAAAATAAACTTCCAGACCACCTACACCCTAGCTGTGATGAAATACTCATAGATTCTACCTCCCCATTAATTAAATAAGAAACCCATTACTTGACTACAAACATCCACCTGCTAAGGTGGAGGATTTTATCCTACGCAATAGTTAAATATCGCTCGTACTAATTACTCTTTTTAACTCAAAGGAGTTTAAATACCCTGTGAACCTTTTAATCCTATACTAAACGAATTCATCTTGTTTATAGAATAAAATAAAGGCTCGTTTAATCGACCACTTCATCAAGAACAAGGTAGGTTACATCGTTTTTTATTGAAAAACCCCCATCAACTACCCCATAACAAAAGGTCATTTTTTTATATTTGCTCTGCATAAAAATACAACTCCAATGGGAAGAGCATTTGAATTTAGGAAAGCTAGAAAAATGAAACGCTGGTCAGCCATGGCCAAAACCTTTACCAGAATTGGGAAAGATATTGTGATGGCCGTTAAGGAAGGTGGTCCAGATCCTGATAACAATGCTCGATTACGGGCGGTCATCCAAAATGCTAAAGCGGCAAATATGCCCAAAGATAATGTGGAGCGCGCTATAAAAAAGGCATCGGATAAAAACACCGAGAACTACAAAGAAGTATTGTTTGAAGGTTATGCCCCTTTCGGAATTGCTATTTTAGTAGAAACAGCTACAGATAATAATAACCGAACTGTAGCCAACGTTCGTAGTTATTTTAATAAATCCAATGGGAATTTAGGCACCTCTGGATCGGTGGAGTTTATGTTTGACCGTACATGTAATTTTAGAATAAATCCCGAAGGTATTGACCCTGAAGAGCTGGAGCTAGAATTTATTGATTTTGGTGTGGAAGAAGTCTTTGCTGACGACGATGGTATTTTATTATATGGCCCTTTTGAGCAGTTTGGTAATATTCAAAAAGAGCTTGAAAATCGTTCTTTTGAAATTCTATCTTCTGGATTTGAAAGAATTCCACAGACCTTAACCCATCTTAAGGGAGAACAAGTAGAAGAGGTAGAAAAATTAATAGAAAAGCTAGAAGAGGATGATGATGTCCAAAATGTATACCATAACATGGATACTAAAGCTTAAAGTTAGCTAACTAACTGTAAGCTGGCACCTTTCCTACTACCCCTTTAAACAATTTCTGAAGGGCGACAATATCCCCTTGTACATCTCCTGTTGGGATAAACAAAGGATGAAAAGTCATTACCCTGTTTTCCCAATCAAAAGCGATTGGTAAAATAGGTACCCCCGCGTTTAAAGCGATATAATAAAACCCTGTTTTCCATTCCGCAACTTTTTTACGTGTTCCCTCTGGGGCAATCGCCATTCTAAAGACCTCTTCTTCTGAATACATACGGGTAATTGCATCTACTACTTTTTCGTTCTTCTTACGATTTAAGGGCATGCCCCCTAGACCCTTAAAAAACCATGAAGTAAAGGGCGTAAACAATTCTTTCTTGCCGACAAAGTGAATGGGCTCTTTAAGATAGGTACGTACACCAATCGCAACGATAAAATCCCAATTACTTGTATGGGGTGCAACCGCAATTACGTACTTCGGGTCTTTTGGAAAACTTCCTTTTAAGCTAAATTTAAATACTTTAAAAGCCATCCACTGGGCAAATAGTCGGAACATAGACTAATCTTTATTAAGTTGATGATTCGCTTGTGCAAGATCTTCTGGGGTATCAATCCCAATAGATTCATGCATTGTACGTACCATTTTCATTTTCTTTCCTTGCTCTAAGTATCGAATACATTCAATTTTCTCAGCTTTCTCTAGCGGTGTCATTTCACTTTGACTAAATTCGAGTAAGGCACGTTTACGAAAAGCATAAATGCCAATATGTTTGTAATAAACTGGACTAATCGTCTCCTCTCGATAATAAGGAATAGGATTACGTGAAAAATACAGAGCTAGATCTGCTTGGTCAACAATAACTTTTACATTGTTTGGATTCTTTATTGCTGCAGGGTCCGAAATGGCTACCATAAGAGATGCTAAGGAGATTTCATTCTGTTTATCTTGCTCAAAAACCGAAAGTAAATCCCTCAGGCTTTGCTCATGAATAAAAGGTTCGTCTCCTTGTACATTCACCACAATATCTGCTGGGTAGTTCGCTACAGCCTCGGCAATTCGATCACTACCACAGTCATGAATTTGCTGACTCATAAAGACCTTCCCTCCTGCTGTTTCAATGACTTCTGCAATACGTTCATCATCGGTTGCTATCATCACATCATCAAATAATTGGGTGGCAACCACTGTTCTATAGGTCTGCAAAATTACAGGGACTCCTCCAAGGGGAGCTAATAATTTTCCTGGAAATCTACTCGCTTCATAACGAGCAGGTATAACGGCAATAATCTTCATAGTAGTTACAAATATAAGAGGAATTTTTAGGCCTGCGTCGATGAGTCCTCTGGAAAGTATTCCTTCGGAAAGCCAATAAGAAATAAACTTTCCTTTGCCCTAGTCATGGCGGTATATAACCAACGATAATAGGATAAAGAGGGACCGTCTGGCAAATAAGGTTGCTCAATAAATACTTTTTTCCATTGCCCCCCTTGAGATTTATGACAAGTAATCGCGTAGGAATATTTAACCTGTAATGCATTAAAATAGGGATCATTTTTAACCGCCATAAAACGTTTATATTTTGTAGATAAATGCTGATAATCTTCATTAACAGCTTGGTATAGTTGATTCCCTTGTTCATAACTCAAAGAAGGGGTTTCTGAGGTAAGGGTGTCAAGCAATAAAACCGTTTCAAAAGGTTTTTCATCTGGGTAGTCAACCATGGTCACCTCAACTTTTGCAAAGTGAAAGCCATGGATATGCTTGTGTTCCATGATCCTTAGTATTTTAACTAGGTCACCATTGGCAATAAATCCTGGATCAGAAGAGGGGTCTAACCAAAAATAATTGTTTTTAACCACCATTAACTGATCACCTACCGAAAGTTCTGCTTCTAAAAACAATATTCGCTGTCTTATTTGTTGGTTGTAGAGATTGGCGCGTTTGTTAGAACGAACAATAAAAACGGTTTCCTCTAGTCCCTGTTGCTGAATCGCGTTTTCTAAGGTTTCTAAAATTTCATTCCCTTCGACCAAACGCTTTACATCTATATTTCCAGTTAAATCAAACTGAAAATTAGAGGCGGATTGATCTTCCATTTGATAGCGTAATGCTGTAGCATTCAAAAGAATTCCGGAATCAGATTGTTGACGAACTACTTCCTCTAGAATACATTCGATGGCTTCCTTATTAAATGCTCGATTGAGGTACTGATCATCTAGCGCTGGACTTATTTCTAAATGTACAGGAGGTAGCTGTGCAGGATCACCCACCAAAAGGAGTTTACAATTTTTACCCGAATCTACATATTGCATTAAATCTCCCAAGAGAGAACCGTTTTCAAATAATTTAGCATTTTGTCGATCATCGCCTATCATAGAAGCTTCGTCCACCACAAAAAGGGTATTTTTATGCTTGTTAGGCTTAAGGGTAAATTGCATACCCGAGCCTCCTTCATTTTTGGTGTAATAAATTTGTTTATGAATCGTAAAGGCCTTCTTACCAGCATATGATCCCATAACCTTAGCCGCACGACCTGTGGGAGCGATTAACACAGATTGATAAGCAATTTTCACTAGGTTCTTAACCAAATGACCAATAGACGTCGATTTACCTGTACCTGCATAGCCCTTAAGGATGAAAACAGTGTCTGGATTACCATAAACTAAGAAATCAACGATTTCTTCCATCCATTGCCGCTGAGAAGTTGTTGGTTCAAAAGGAAATTTTTTTATTAATAAAGCAGTAAAGTCGCTGGGCTGCATAATAGAATTTGCTGGAAAGATAAATCATTTATTAAAACCTTTTCTGAATAAAAAAAATTGTAGTTTTGTTTCACACAAAAATATTTAACATGAAGATTGCCATTCAAGCTGTCCTTTGGGTTTTAATCGTTTTTTTTAGTTTTAAAATTTATGATTCTATCAATGGACCTATCAATTTTAATAAAACCAAAAATGAGCGTTACGCTCAAGTTATTGAACGTTTAAAAGATATTCGTAAAGCGCAGATTGCGCATAAAGATGTCAAAGGTGTTTTCGCTAATAACTTTGATAGTTTAGTGGCTTTTGTTGATACTGGAATTTTTACTCTCGTTCAAAAGAGAGATTCTTCTTACTTAGAATACGATAAAGTATATCGAATTGATATGCTCCGTGAAATCATTGTAATTGATACATTGGGTACGGTGTCTGTAAAAGATTCTTTATTTGGCTCTTCAGATGACTACAAACAAATGGCTTTCGTACCTATTGAAGGGGTAGAAGATTCTACCTTCCACATTAAAGCAGAAATCATTGATAAAAACGGATATAAAGTACCGGTCTTTGAAGTAAAAGTAGCGAAGAACATTGTCCTTTATGATCAAAATGAAGACTTGGTAAAACAAGAAAACGAAACCGTTTCTGTGGACGGCGTAAATGGCCCAGCACTTGTACTAGGTTCTTTAACTGATGTAAGTACCAACGGGAATTGGCCAACCATATTCGATGCAGTTAAGCAGTAAAAAACAAAAACAAGATGATCTATCCATCCTTATTCATAAGGATGGATTTTCTTTTTGTACAAGTGAACAACATCATTTGTTTAAACTAGAGGATACTCCTCCAACAGAAGAGTCACTTAACAGTTGGTTAAAATATCATCATCTTAATCAGCCTAATCAAAAACTGATTTTTCTAGACCAGCCTGCACTCACCGTTCCTCTTCCCTTATTCGAAGAATCGCTTGCCCATCAATACTTAAATAGTGCTCAATTAAAAAACAATGAATTGCGCGCTACCTTTAATAAGTTGGTTGACCTAGAACAAGCTATAGTTTTTAACGTAAACACCCAATGGAGTGAATTGTTTGAAAAGGTTTTACCCAACGCAAAACATTCACACTTAGTCAGCGAACTTCTTCCTGCTTTATCTAAATATTCTACAGGAAAAGCCAAAAGAAATTTATTTATTCATTTACGGAAAGGAGCTTTTGATTTGTTTTTATATCAAGGAGGTCAGTTGCTTCTTCAAAATAGCTTTCCTCATCTCCACGCAGATGATTTCTTATATTATTTGTTTTATGTAACAGAGCAATTCTATTTGAAGCCAGAGCAATTCAATCTCTTTTTTTTAGGTAAATACAATCAATATGATGATTACTATGCTGGCGTAAAAGAATTTCATGATTCCATTGATTTTTTTGATCCCCAATTTTCAATCATCGATCACCAGCATCCTGTACCTTTTTTCCAAACCTTTTCTGCAGAATGAGAATTATCTCTGGAATCCATAAAGGCAGGCGCCTGGTTGCCCCAAAGCAATTACCCGTTAGACCTACGACCGATAGAGCAAAAGAAGCCCTTTTTAATATTCTAAATAATCGTTTTGAATGGGAAGAAGTTACTAGCCTTGATCTTTTTGCTGGTACGGGAAATATCTCCTATGAACTGGCCTCTAGGGGAGTAAACCAACTTACTGCAGTAGACCAAAATAAACATTGCGTCTATTTTATTATTAAAACAGCCGAGGCACTAGACCTGCCTAGTCATGTAATAAAAAATAGGGTCGAAAAATTCATTGCATCGCCTAGACCTACACCCTTTAGTTTAATATTTGCTGACCCCCCTATATATATACAGAAGAAAAATTAATCACTTTAGTCGATCAATTGGTACAAAAAGAATGGCTAACCAAAGAGGGGTGCCTTATTATTGAACACGATAAACATTTAGATTTATCTACCCATCCTTTCTTTTTTGAAGAGCGTATCTACGGAAGTAGTCGATTTAGTTTCTTTGGATTTTCTTAAGAATATAAAAAAGCAGGCCATAAGCCGGATTCTGTCTTGACTTATCATTTATCTAGGCGCATAATTACTCATACGCTCTAACCGCCTACCCTTCTGCTTGAACGAGCCGCTCTTAAGCGCAGATTTACTTGGCGTTGCACCGTATAGAGTTTACCTGATTTCACTACAGCCTTACCTGTACATCCTTTCTGTTGCACTTGTCCTATTCGCCGAAACGAACGACGGGCGTTACCCGCTATACTGCTCTATGGTGTCCGGACTTTCCTCCCCCCAATTAATTGGACAGCGATAAGTGACCTGCTTAAGAACAAAGGTACGCTTATTGTTAATAATTTTTCAATGGAAGGGCCTTCATTTCAAGGTTATCCCGATCTCTTTTTTTAAATTTGATTATGGAAGCATTTGTGGTTTCGGCCTTAAAATATCGTCCCCAGCAATTTAAAGATGTTGTTGGGCAACAGGCCATAACCCATACCCTAGAAAATGCAATTGCCAAAGAACAATTGCCACAGGCTTTATTATTTTGTGGTCCTCGTGGGGTAGGGAAAACAACTTGTGCTAGAATATTAGCCAAACGTATTAACAGCCAAGGAGAAAATACAGAAGAACAAGATTTTGCCTTTAATATATTTGAGCTAGATGCTGCCTCTAATAACTCTGTAGAAGATATTCGCAGCCTTAACGACCAAGTTCGTATTCCTCCTCAAACAGGAACCCATAAAGTATATATCATAGATGAGGTGCATATGCTGTCTACAGCCGCTTTTAATGCCTTTCTAAAAACATTAGAAGAACCCCCAAACATGTAATTTTCATCTTGGCAACAACTGAGAAACATAAAATCATCCCAACCATCTTATCGCGTTGTCAGATTTTTGAATTTAAACGGATTACTCCTTTAGACATCCAGCATTATCTGATCGATCTAGCAAAACAAAAGGAAATACAGTACGAGGAAGAAGCACTCTATTTAATTGGCCAGAAAGCAGATGGTGCTATGCGCGACGCCCTTTCTATCTTTGACCGAATGTGTAGCTTTTGTAACAGCAACCTGACCTTAGCAGCTGTATCAGAAAACTTAAATGTTCTTGATCATACTGCTTATTTAAACCTCACAGAGCTGTTTATTACCCATGCGATTCCAGAACTATTGCTTAGTTATAACGAAATCGTTCAAAAAGGATTCGATGGTTTACAATTTATTAGTGGTCTAAGTGTACACTTGCGTAACTTATATCTCTGCAAAGACCTTAGAACAGTGACTTTACTAGAAATGGGAGAGCGTACACAAGAACACTACAAAACCCAAGTAGAAAAAGTATCAACGCCTTGGATTGCAGACGCATTAGAACTTGTGAATCAATGTGAATTGAACTATAAAAATGCGCAAAATAAACGACTCCATGTAGAGCTCTGCCTCATGCAATTAGCCTCCCTCCATTTCAATGGAGAAAAAAAAAAGGAAAGCTAATTCCGACCTCCTTCTTTCTTCAGCATAAACCATTAGCTAAAAAAGAGAACACTATAACTAATCCCCCTCTGAAAGAAAATAAGAGCGCTAATCAACTCAATGACCCTAAAGTCAAGTATACAAAAAAAGTAAGCCCTAGTCTACCAAAAAAGGAGATACCAAAACCAAAAATTACGATAAAACCCAAAGACGGAAAACAGGTTTCTTCTCTATCTCTGGCTAGTATTCGAAAGAAAAAGGAATGGGAAAGTCAAAACAAACCTGTAACCCATACTGAAGAATTACCCGCTGATCCGTTTACACAAGAAGCACTTGAGAAGCACTGGAACGATTATAAAGAAAAAAAAGACCAACTTAGAGAACGTAATTTAGCTTCATTATTTCAATTGAATACCCCAAAAATCACTGCAGCTAATGAAATCGAATATACTGTACCCTCGCCACTCAATAAAGTTGAATTAGAACGAGAATTTGTTTACTTCCTCCCCTATTTACGTAAAGCTTTAAACAACCATTACTTTACCATTACAATTTTTGTTAATGAATCTGAAGAAAAAAACTTTATCTATACCCCAGAGGAAAAATACAATAGATTAAGAGAAATAAATCCAGCGATCGATCAATTAAGAAAAGAATTAGATTTAGACCTATAACTTTTTGGCCTTCTTTTGGTTTTCCGCATACAGAACTTTAATCATTCCGTCTGACAATCCAATTTTAGGAACATAAATTTCTGAAGCCCCACTCCATGACAAAGCTTTAAGATAAATTTGCGTTGCGGGGATAATAACATCCGATCGGTCTGGATTGAGTTCCCATTGAAGTATTCGCTCCTCATAACTCAACTCGCTTAATGCTTTATAGAGGGTATTCAGTTTAATAAAACTAAGTGGACGCCCCTCTTTGATTCCTGCAATCTTAAAGAGTTTGTTAATATTTCCACCTGATCCCAAAAGGGCTAATTTAGAATACTGCTTTGTGTTTGACTTAATCCATTGAGCTATTTCGTCCCAAATTTTCTCACTGACCATATTATTAATCATTCGTACCGTACCCACTTTAAAGGATTTTGAAATGATTCTCTCCCCTTTAAATAAAATAGAAAACTCTGTACTTCCGCCACCGACATCGATAAATAAGAAAGTCCTATTCTTATTGATACTCTTAAAAATATTGGTGGTCGAAATAATTTCAGCTTCTTTTTTCCCATCGATAATTTGAATGTCGATCCCTGTTTTACGCTTTACTTCTTGTACCACCTCGTCGGCATTGTTAGCCTCTCTTAATGCAGAAGTCGCACAGGCCATGTAAGATTTTACATTATTAATTTTCATAATGTGTTTAAACGACTTCATCGCTTTCACCATGCGTTTCTTGTTCTTGTTAGAGATCTCTCCAACCGTAAAAGAATCTTCTCCTAAACGTATGGGTACACGAATCATGGAACTTTTCATGAATTTTGGAGGTAAATTCTTGTCAGAAATCACATTAGAAATCAATACTCTTACAGCATTAGAACCAATATCGATAGCAGCATATCTTTCAATTTTCACAGCTAAGATTTATTTAATTGTTCTTTGTAATAATCATAAGTTGCCCATTGAGACCTTTGAGGTACTTGTGTAGACTCAACCAAAATATTTTGTTTTTGTGTATTGACTAATCGGGCTTTTACATTATCATTCCAACTAATCATAAAGGTGTTTAGTAACTCTTTCTGGAGACCTTTGTCAAGAATAGGGCAAGCTACTTCTACCCGATTTTCTATATTTCGAGTCATTAAATCTGCAGAAGAAATATACATCATCGGGTTACCCTCATTTTCAAAAATATAAACTCGTGGATGTTCAAGAAATTTATCGACAATACTTCTAACCCGAATATTTTCACTCATGCCTTCTACACCAGGGATCAAACAACAGACTCCCCGGACAATCATATCTATTTTAACACCCGCTCTGCTGGCTTCATACAGCTTACTAATGATTTTATAGTTTGTGATGTTGTTTAATTTAAAACGTATACGGGCTTTTTTCCCTTTTTGGGCATTTTGAATTTCATTTTCAATCAACCTAATCAAAGAAGTGAAAGTATAATGAGGAGATACAATTAAATGCTTATATTTTTTGATTTTGTAATTAACTTCTAAAAAATTAAACACCTTCGATACATCTTTTAATATCTTTTGATGAGAAGTAAATAAGGTATAATCTGTGTAAATACGTGCTGTAGACTCATTAAAATTTCCCGTACTCACAAAACCATAACGCTTAAGTTTACCCCCTTCTAAACGTTCTATGACACAGATTTTAGTATGTACTTTTAAACCCGGAACACCGAAAACCAATTGTACTCCTGCGGCTTCTAATTGTTCTGCAGCCTGAATATTATTTTCATCATCAAAACGAGCTTGAAGCTCTATTTGAACTGTTACCCTCTTTCCGTTTTTAGCAGCATTGATTAATGAACTTGATACCTGAGACAATTTGGCTAAACGATAAATGGTGATTTTTATCGTTTTTACTTGCGGGTCTAGTGCGGCCTCTCGAAGAAACTTAATGACATAACCAAAGTTCTGGTAAGGGGTATAAATCATATAATCCTTCTTCGCTAAAGCTTCTAGTATATTTTGCTCTAGAGAAAGGTCTTTTATGGGTAATGCAGGTGGACGATCATATAACAAATCCTTACGTTTTAAACTGGGGAAATTCATATAATCTCTACGGTGATGATAACGCCCTCCTGGTATAAGACTATCAGTAGATGAAACACCTAAATTCTTCATAACAATCGCTAGTGTAGTTTCATCGATGGACTTATCGTATACCAAACGAACCGGATCTCCTACAAGACGATCTTTTACACTATTAATTATTTTCTCTATATAACTTTTTCCTACATCTTCTTCAATATCCAACTCGGCATCTCGGGTAATTTTAACCATATGAGCCTCAATATGTTCATAATTAAAAAGGCTAAAAATCAAATGAAAATGGTAACGAATTAGATCATCTAACATCATCAAACACTGCTTATCTCCCTCTTTTGGGAGCACCACAAAGCGGTCAACAGATTTGGGCATTTCTATAAAGGCGTACATTTTTTCTGCAGCCTTATTGGCCATAACCATCTTAATGGCTAAAAAAGCTTCACTATTGGAAAAATCTTGCTCTTCTTCTTTTAAAATAACCGTTACCAAAGTTGGGCTTATCTTTTGCAAGAAATAATCCTTAAGAAAAATAGCCTGACTTGGAGTTACTTCATCTTGCCTTAGAAAATGGATGTTCTCTTCTTCTAATTGTTGTTCAATTTCTTCGAGGATTTTGGCACTTTCGTGCTGAAGCGCAATGACCTTTTGTGTGATTTTTTCTAATAAATCGGCTGCAGTGATACCACCCAATACCTTTTTTCCTGTTTTCTCAGATTGGGCAATTCTTTTAACGGTTGCAAAGCGTACTTTAAAAAATTCGTCTAAATTATTTGAGTAAATACCTAAAAAACGACAACGCTCAATTAAAGGAACAGTAGGATCTGCTGCTTCTTGTAAAACACGGGCATTAAAATCTAGCCAGCTTAACTCTCTATTAATAAATTGATCCTTTTTCATTAGCCTTTTAATGCTTCTTTTTTGGTTCCAAATTGTGGGTCGCCGTGAGAAATCTCACCCCAATTATTTGTTGCAAAGGTAAGAGAAATCCAATCAGCAGTCTTTAACTCGGGAGTAGGTTTAACGGAAAAATAATCTGCTGCATCGCTAAGTGCTGGGTTATGCCCAACAATAATTACTTTATTCCAATCTTTAGGTAATGATTTTACCACTTCTAGTATAGGAGGTGTAGCAAAGGTGTATAGTTCTTCTTGAACATGAAACCGTTCAAATGGAAAGGCGATGGTATGGGCCAAAATTGCCGCAGTATGAAAAGCACGATTCGCTGGGCTAGTTAACAAGGCATCGGCAGAACTAAACGTTGACTCCCAATGATTGGCTACAGCAATCACCGCATGCATACCTTTTTCTAGGAGAGGGCGATTACGATCCTCTACAGGTATTTCCCAAGAAGATTTTGCATGACGCAAAAAAATTAACTCTTTCATTAGGGTGATAATCGTTTGGCTTCCCATTGTTGATCGGTAGTTATTGAAAACAACAAACGGTCGTGAAGACGATTAGGTCGACCCTGCCAGAATTCTATTTCTTTGGGACGAACAATAAAACCACCCCAATTTGGTGGTCTTTTGGGCAAAGTATCCCGATAGGTGTCTTCTAGGTTAGCTAAACGTTCTTCGAGTTCAGACCGACTTTGTATTTCTTTGCTTTGATTAGAAGCCATGGCACCAAGCTGACTCCCAAGCGGTCTAGAGGAAAAGTAAGCATCAGAGACTGCTGGAGCTACTTTTTCTGCCACTCCCTTTATAATCACTTGGCGTTCAAGGGCAGGCCAAAAGAAACTAATTCCAACTTTTGGATAAGCGATAATCGCTTGCCCCTTTTCACTTTCATAGTTGGTATAAAAAACAAACCCCTCTTCCGTAAACTGTTTTAACAAAACCACACGCGCTTTAGGAAACTGATCTTTCCCTAAGGTCACAATGGACATAGCATTGGCTTCTTCTATCTCTGGATGATTGTCTGCGGCTGAAAACCAATCTTTAAACAAGCTTAAGGGATCACGTTGCTTAAAATTATCAGATAATTCCCCCTTCTCATAGGACTTTCTTAGGTGGCCTAAATCTTTATTTGTACTCATACGAGCAAGTTACAAAAAGATGGAATGTTAACCCGTTAGTTTATTCTATGGATTTAAATGAATCTAATAAAAAAATTAATCTATGCTGAAAGCTTTTCCATCTTCGGCTAAATGAACATAATCAAAGTGCCGTTGGGCTTGAACCAAAAACTCATTTAGGTCTGGATAGCGCGAAGAAAAATGCCCTAGGATCAACTGTTTTACTTGTGCTGCTGATGCAATCATAGCAGCCTCCGCAGCTGTACTATGTCTTGTTTTAACAGCCAAATCTTGATGAGCATCTAGAAAGGTTGCCTCGTGATAAAGACAGCTTACGTTTTGGATTAATGGAGTTATTTCTGGCTTATAGGCTGTGTCACTACAAAAGGCATAAGATTTCGGTTGCTCTGGATCCCAAGTCAATAATTCATTGGAAATACGGCTACCATCGTCTAGGGTGACATCTTTACCTTTTTTTAAATTTTCCATATCTGCGATGCTCACACCATACTCCACAACAGCAGATTTATTAATTTTTCTAACGCCTATTTTTTCGCGAAAGAGATATCCGTTGGTATAAACACGGTGATCTAATGGCAGGGTTTCAACTGTAAATTTTTCGTGATCTAAGATCAATTCAGACTCGTCGCTATCTAACTCATGAAAATAAAGCGCATAGTCTGTCCAAGACTTAGCTAGTTTAAGTTGAAGTGTAATGATTTCCTTAATCCCTTTTGGGCCATAAATATGAAGATCCGCAGAGCGACCCAATAAACGAAACGTACTAATTAAACCGATTAGACCGTAAAAATGATCGCCATGAAGATGAGATATAAATATATGCTGTATACGAGCAAATTTAATGCCTAGTCTACGCAATTGAATTTGCGTCCCTTCACCACAATCAATTAAAATCAATTGACCTTTTATCTCTAGCAGTTGCGCTGTGGTTTGAGCATCTTTTCTTGGAGTAGCGGCATTACAACCTAAAATAGTTAGCTCCATCCTAAAATCCTAAGTCACGTTCTATTCGTTCCATTTCAATAAGATCTTGCGCCTCTCCAAGGGTAGGTACCACAATACATTCTTCTGGAAAAAGTGATAAAAAATCTGTAGGAGTGACTAAAACACGAGAATAATTTTCCGCAGCTATTCCTGCTAAGAAATTAACATACTGATTAGCCCAAGCTTGATCAATAGATACTTTAGAAGCGTCTAAAATAAGGTCTTGGTGCGATTCGTCTTCAAAATCAGTGAATGCGAAATCATTCTCAATAACCAATATTTTTATGGGCTGAGCAAAAGGATCCATTAGCTTTCTGGTTTAATTAATTTTGAGGCTAATAAATAAATAACCGCCATACGTATAGCTACACCATTTTCTACTTGATCTAAAATAATTGCCCGATCCGAATCTGCTACATCTGAACTAATTTCTACTCCCCTGTTCATGGGTCCAGGATGTAAGATGGTAATTTCTTTGCTGAGGCTATCTAGCAAGGAAGAGGTTAGTCCGTATAACTGGGTGTATTCTCTTATAGAAGGAAAATAACTCTGCCCCATGCGCTCGTTTTGAACACGGAGCATATTGGCTGCATCGCACCACCTAAGTGCTTTTTTTAAATCAGGCTCAACCGTTACACCCAAAGAGGCTATGTGTTTAGGAAGGAGGCTTTTTGGTCCACATACTTTTACTTCGGCTCCCAACATTGTAAGGCAGAAAATATTAGATAAAGCCACCCTAGAATGCAAGATATCTCCTACGATAACAATTCGTTTACCGGCCACCTCTCCAAATTTTTCTCTAATGGAATAGGCATCGAGTAAGGCCTGTGTTGGATGCTCATGTGTCCCATCTCCCGCATTTACAATACAGGCATCTACCTTTTTGGAAAGATATTCTGCCGCTCCCGGATTAGGGTGTCGCATAACGACCATATCAACTTTCATGGCCAAAATATTGTTGACTGTGTCTACTAGGGTTTCTCCTTTTTTTACAGAGGATTGTGCTGCTGAAAAGTTTATGATATCGGCACTTAAACGCTTTTCTGCTAATTCGAAAGACAACTTAGTTCGCGTGGAGTTTTCAAAAAATAAATTAGCAATCGTCACATCCCTTAGGCTAGGAACTTTTTTGATTGGCCGATTGATCACTTCTTTAAAATGATCTGCCGTTTCAAATATCAAGTGAAGGTCCTCTTCTTTGAGGTATTTTATGCCCAATAAATGGTTTACACTTAATGTTTTCATAGGTGATCTTTCAATAAATAAACCGCATCTTCTTGGTCTGTTGTTTTCCAGGCCACCGCTACCTTATCATTTTGGAGGGCGTCTACTTGTCGACCTACATAGTCTGGTTGTATTGGTAAATCGCGACTAAAACGCCTGTCTATTAAGGTCAATAATTCTATGCTATTTGGACGCCCATAAGACTCTATGGCCGTTAGGGCTGCTCTAATGCTCCTACCTGTATAAAGCACATCATCAATAAACACCACGTCTTTGCCTTCTATGGGTATATTCATTTCTGTGGAGCTAGCCAAGTGGGGTTTCTCCGATCTACGAAAATCATCACGGAAAAAGGTAATATCCATTTTACCTGAAGAAAGACTACTTATATTATATCGAGTGGTTAACAAGTCATTTAATCGATCTAGTACTTTTACCCCCTAGGCTGTAAACCGATCAGGACACAGTTGGTAAAATCAAAATGGTTTTCAATTAACTGACAAGCCAAGCGATGCAAAAGAATATCGATTTGTTGAGCATTGAGTAAAAGCCTTGGCTGCATAGTGGAACTTTATACAAAAATAAGGTTTTTTCAATTGGAAGATGAATGGATTGCAAAAAAAACCCGCTGTAAACAGCGGGTTATGATTATAAATGAAGAATAGGATTATTCTTTATCCATTTGATCTCTTAAGTTAGCCAATGCATCTAAATCCCCTAAAGTGGTTTTTTCTGCATTTTCCGATTGCATTTTCTTCGTGGCTCTTCGTAAATTCTTACGCTCTTCCTCTCTGAAAATTGCTGTATGAGAAGCAACAACTCGTTTAAAGTCTTTGTTAAATTCAATTACTTTAAAGTCAGCAGCTTCTTTTAGGCCAATCTTAGTACCGTCTTCTTTTTCAAGGTGACGTGCTGGAACAAATGCTACAATATGATCGTTGAATGTGATCGTTGCACCTTTGTCAACAATCTCTGTTAACTCAGCATTGTGAACGGTTCCTTCAGCGAATTCAGTAGCATACTTATCCCAAGGATTATCTTGCGTTTGCTTATGACCTAAACTTAATTTACGTCCATCTACATCTAATTCAAGAACAACAACATCTATGGTCTCCCCAACGGTTAACATTTCAGACGGATGCTTAACTTTCTTAGTCCAAGATAAATCAGAGATATAGACCAATCCATCAATTCCTTCTTCTAACTCAATAAATACGCCAAAGTTAGTGAAGTTACGAACGATTCCTTGGTGCTTAGAACCTACAGGATATTTTGTGGTAATATCTGTCCAAGGGTCCTGAGATAATTGCTTAATACCTAATGACATTTTGCGACTCTCTCTATCAATGGTTAAAATTTGTGCCTCTACCTCGTCTCCTACGCTCACAAAGTCTTGTGCTGAACGTAAGTGAGTAGACCAAGACATTTCAGATACATGGATTAAACCTTCCACACCATCTTCGATTTCAACAAAAGCTCCGTAATCAGCAATAACAACTACTTTTCCTTTTACTTTCTCTCCTTCTTTGATTGTTTCTCCCAATTTCTCCCATGGGTGATCGCTCAATTGTTTTAATCCTAGTTGGATACGAGATTTATTGTCATCAAAATCGAGGATAACCACGTTCAACTTCTGATCTAATTCTAAGATTTCACTTGGGTGGTTGATACGGCTCCAAGAGAGGTCTGTAATATGGATTAATCCATCTACTCCTCCAAGGTCAATAAATACTCCGTAAGAAGTGATGTTTTTAACAGTTCCTTCAAGTACTTGTCCTTTTTCAAGCTGACCAATAATTTCTTTTTTCTGTTCTTCGATATCTGCTTCGATCAATGCTTTGTGAGACACAACAACGTTTTTGAATTCATGGTTGATTTTAACCACTTTAAATTCCATTGTTTTATTCACATACTGATCGTAGTCACGAATTGGCTTAACATCAATTTGTGAACCTGGTAAAAAGGCCTCAATTCCAAATACATCAACGATCATACCTCCTTTGGTACGACATTTAACAAAACCATTTACGATTTCGCCGCTATCATGAGCATTGTTTACACGGTCCCAAGCTTTAATCACACGTGCTTTACGGTGAGACAATACAAGTTGTCCAGTTCTATCTTCACGTGTATCAACAATTACCTCAACTTTGTCACCTACTTTAAGGTTAGGATTGTAACGGAATTCGTTCAATGAAATTACGCCTTCAGATTTAGCATTGATATCAATGATCGCTTCACGATCAGTCATATAAACAACTTCTCCTTCTATTACGTCTTCATCAGAGGTGTCTACAAAGTTTTCACGAACTAGCGCCTCGAATTCTTCCAATTGCTTGTCTTCGATTACATCAATTCCCTCTTCGTAGTGGTGCCAGTTAAAGTTTTCCAAGAAATCTTCAGCTGTATTAGCTGTAGGTGCTTCTGCAACTACTTCTTGGGTTTCTTCTTGTGCTTGTGGAGTTTCAACACTTTGTGGAGCTTCTTGCTCGGGTGTTGCTTCTGGTGTTTTTTCTTCAGCCATGGCTAAAAAAATTTTTTGTATTCTATTGTTTTATAGGACTTTAAACAAAAAACAATAGAAGTTATTTTACGTTTTATTTACTTACCCTTGTCCTAATTCATTGTAAGAGTGCGCAAATATAAGGGTAATTCACTGATAGACAAGCCTAAAAAGGACATATTTTAGGGAGAATATTCCTTTAAGGAAGATCATCATACTTCGGCTTCATCCGTAGTGTAATTCATGATTCTTTTTAAATCACTTAATGCTTGCGATCTAGGGCTCCGCTGGCAATAGTATTAAATTAAGCAAAAAAAAAGACGATAGCATTAACAATACGGTCAATGCTATCGTCAATCAATTAATTAATTTACCTAAACCGAGAAAGAAACTTTTCCTGTTGAAATGTCATACATTCCACCCACAATTAGAATCTCTCCATTGTCTTCCATTTCTTTGAGAATTGGACTTTTTTCACGAATATCTGCTATCGTCATTTCAACATTTTTTGCAGCAACGGCATCAACAAATTGGCTATTCGCAGAAGTTCGTTCGCTATGTTCTGCTGGAGAAGTAACCGCTTCAACAGCAGGTTCTAGTTTATTGATTAAGGTTGTTAAATTACCTAATCTAGCATGATCACAGGCGCCTTTTACAGCACCACAAGCGGTGTGTCCTAGCACAACAAGGATTTTTGTTCCTGCTAGTTTACATGCAAATTCCATACTCCCAAGAATGTCTTCATTGACGAAGTTACCTGCAATTCGGATGCTGAACAAATCACCTATACCCTGATCAAATATATGTTCGGCAGAGACTCTTGAATCAATACAGTGTAATACCGTTCCAAAAGGATACTGACCTGCGCTTGTGTCAGCTACTTGTTCGTTAAGATTTCGTGAAACTTGAGTTCCATTTAAAAAGCGTTCGTTCCCTTCTTTTAAGGCGGTTAATGAAGTTTGTGGTGTCATTAAAGCCTGCGTTTCTTTTGTATGTGCTTTCATATACATTTTTTTATTATTACTATTTATTGTTTAATTTTTAGAGTTCAATTGAAAAAACTGAATAAAACTCTCCGGATTCTCTTGTGTTCCTCTTTCAGAAATTAAATTAATTTGAATATTTCTGTTACGTGCTTTTTCAGAAAAATCTTCTAATATTTCGATGATATCGTTATCCAGGTAACGGGTTTTTCGAACATCCAATTCCAAATAACTTTCTGGTGGTAGACTATCCAACTCTTTCAAAATTGCTCCTTTGTTAAAAAAAGTTACTTCTTCCGCCAAAGTCATTTTAATTTTGTGCTTTCCATCACTTACATCTTCAATGTGCAAGAAGTGAGAGTTCTGGAAACTCTTGATTAAAATCACCACAATACCGACCATTAAACCTAGGGCAATCCCAATCAATAAGTCGGTAAAAATAATCCCAATTACGGTTACCATAAAGGGAGTAAATTGTTTCCATCCTAATAAGTACATTTCTTTGAACAAGGCTGGTTTTGCCAATTTATAACCCACAATGAACAAGATTGAGGCCAAAACAGACAGCGGAATTTTATTCAATAAATTGGGGATTAAAATGATAGAAATGAGTAGTAAAAGCCCATGAATAATAGCAGACATTTTTGTTTTACCTCCCGACTGGATATTGGCTGAGCTTCTAACAATCACTTGCGTTACTGGAAGTCCTCCAATCAGCCCTGAAAATATATTTCCAATACCTTGCGCTAGTAATTCTCTATTGGTAGGAGTTACTCTTTTTAGCGGATCAATTTTATCTGTTGCTTCAACACAAAGCAGGGTTTCTAGACTAGCTACCAATGCAATAGTAAAGGCGGTTATCCAAATTTGTGGGTTGCCAATTACACCAAAGTTTGGGAAACTAAATTGAGCCAAGAAAGAGGCTGTGTCTTCTGGAACTGGTACACTTACCAAAAGATTGTTTGAGATTCCCCAGAAGGAATTTTCATCAATCGCAATAAAATAAATTATCCCGGCTAAAACAGCTACCAAGGGACCTTGAATTAACTGAAAAATCTTCCCTTTCGAGGACAAAACATTACTCCATAACAGCAAAATAAATAAACCAATAAAGGCTATTAAAGTTGCACCAGGACTTATAAAGTTTATTGAATTAATGATTTCTGAAAAGGTATTTTCACCATCGATCTGGAAAAAACCTAGGCTTCCCTCTGTAGATGAATTATATCCAAAAAAATGCGGGATTTGTTTAAGGATAATGATAATACCGATTCCTGTTAGCATTCCTTTAATAACAGAAGAAGGAAAATAGTAACCAATTATTCCTGCCCTAAGAACACCAAAAAGGAACTGAATTAATCCACCGAGTACAACGGCCAATAGAAAATTTTCAAAACCTCCAAGAGTTTCAATGGATGTGAGGACTATGGCTGCCAAACCTGCAGCTGGACCACTCACTCCAACTTGAGAACCACTAATGGCTCCTACAACGACTCCTCCTATAATCCCTGCGATCAGCCCGGAAAATAATGGCGCTCCACTGGCCAAGGCTATTCCCAAACATAAGGGGATAGCAACAAAAAAGACAACAATACTCGCCGGGATATCGGTCTTTAAATTTTTAAATAGATTTGAATTATTCATTATAAATAGTTGAAATAGTTTAAATCAATCACTAACGATTGAAAATGAAAAAATAAATTTTGTTGTAAAAAAGAAGAACAAGTCCTTGTTGATTTTAATAAGGACTCATTTAAACAAAGATGGGTCGCTCTTTTTTCGGTGGGGGGATAAAAATTTCTAAGGTAAAATCTTTTAGTAAGTATTGTTTCCCAAAAATGAAATCTTTTTTGGTAGAATCCATTTTATTTTGATCCACTAAGCTCAATAAAGACTCTATTTTATTGTCTTTATTCTCATCTTCTTCCTGACTTTCATTATCGCCTACATCGCTATCTAGTCCGAAATCAATGACAACAAATTCTTGCTTTTCGAGTAGTGCTTGGGTTTGCAAAATGGGGTGTAGTACAATAGAGCCTAAGATCGTAACAAATACAAATAAACGAAAAACCAAAACCATTGTATCTCTAATGATTTAGCATGCAATTGTTTTAAAAACTAAGTCCGTATAAAAAGAAACAATATTGTCCTTCCCTTTTTCAAAATCAGTCAGCGAAGGTAAATGTTCCGAAAAATAGCGCTGCTGGTGAGCTCCTTCTATGGCTGTTGAAATCAGCATATGTGGAAATAGGTAGGTTGGATTTATCTCCAATACAAAATCACTCACCCGTTGAACAACACGCTTATAGGTTGTGTAATACCCTTTCTCATTTTCTTTATCTATTGCTTTAGTATGGTAAGCCTTTGACGATTCAGAAACAATTATTTTGTTGAGTAAAACTTCGTTGATATAAGAAACAGAATTGTCCTCTATTACTTCCTGCGTCAATATGGTAATGGCTTTCTCTAGCTTTTCTTCTGGAGAGTGAATATTCAAAGTAGAAAAAACCAGTTTGTCGTCTACCCAACTCCAATACCAATCGGTAAGATACACCAGTAAGGCATGTTTACTTTCAAAGTATCGATATACTGAACTTTCGTTTGAACCTATGGAACTACCTAACTTCTTGAAAGTAAAATCTTCAAAACCAAGATGGTCAATCATTTCAATACTTTTTGAAACAATTTTGTGTCCTAGCTCAGATGATTCGGGGTTCTTTAAATATAACTCCGGACTAATAACAATATTTACTTGTTGGTTTTCCATTAAGTTGCAAATATAATAGTAATACTATTAATTCAATGTCTTTTCTCTTTTATTAGAAAATAACGCTATAAATAATTTTGATACAATAATCTATCCTAAAACAGATTAAACTTACTAATCACATGACCATATAAAGTCTACCGTTAGTGTATTTTACGTTATCTCTCTACAACAACTTCAAATTATTCTTGAGCATCCAATTTTTACAACTTTAGGAGCTGTGTAAAATGGATAATTGCTAATTTTAAGGAATGAATTCTAAATCAGTCATACACTTTACAGAAGAGCAAAGATTTACCCAATGGTGGATGTGGTTATTTATTGCTATCCCGTTTATCATTGGTGTTTTTGGGTGCTATAAACAGCTGATCTTAGCAGAAAATTTTGGTAACAAGCCCATGTCTAACCTAGGTCTTGTATTCACTACCCTTTTTGGGGTGGCCTTTATGCTATTCTTTTATATCAATAAATTAACCACAAAGATTACAGACAAAGGGGTGTATGTTCAGTTCTTCCCTTACACCAAACGCTTTCATTCTTGGGAAGAAATTTCCCAAGCCGAAGTAATCAAATATGGTTTTGTAGGGGGCTGGGGAGTCCGGTTATGGACCCAGTACGGAACTGTGTACAATGTAAAAGGTGGTAGGGGCTTATATGTACAACTTAAGGGGAAAGAAAATTTCTTAATTGGTACACAAAATCCGGAAGCGCTACATAAGGTCGTACTGCAACTATCTCAAGTAACTACACAATAGCAAAAAAACCTCTTCCAAGTTTTTGTCAGAAGTATCTATAATGATAGCATCCTCTGCAGGTTTCATGGGTGCAATGTCTCTATTGCTATCCATATGATCTCTTGCGATAACATTTTCCAAAACTTCTTTATAAGTTCCAGGAATTTGTTTCTTTTGCATCTCGTCAAACCTTCTTTGGGCGCGGACTTCTGCGTGAGCAGTCAAGAAAAACTTATGCTTAGCCGCTGGAAAAACAACCGTTCCAATATCACGTCCATCCATCACTACCGAAGTAGCTGCTGCGAGTTCCCTTTGTTGGTGTAATAAATGTTTTCTTACACTTCCCAGAGTGGCCATCTTACTCACCCATTGGGAGACCTTAACGGTTCGCAACTCTTCTCCATGCACCTGTCCGTTAAATGCCATTAAGGAAGAACCATCTTCGGTTTTCTTCCAGCTAAATTTCAGAGAAGGGAGGACTTGCTCCAAAGCCTCAACATCTAAAACATCACCCTCTATAAGTTGATGATGGATTCCGTACCAACAGATAGCACGAAACATATAACCCGTATCTACATAGGTGTAGCCCATATGGGCTGCAAGTCGTTTAGACAACGTGCTTTTTCCGGTAGAAGCAAAACCGTCCATAGCAATGATAGCTGTTTCCATAGGGTAAAGATAAGATTAGTAGGTGGTTTTATGATAATTGTATCGTTCATCCATCCGATAAAAATGAAAATCATACCCTAGATCACTTTTCAAAATCGATGACACACTAGTTGTTTCTAAAGGAAGATTAGTTAGCGGCTTGGGGGAATTTAATCGTGCCTGTAAAGCTTCAGAAACAAAAGGTAAGGTGGTCTTGTGGTAGGCCATAATTTCTTCTTGGTTGGGTTGTCGACGTGCCACAAACTCCTTAAATGCAATTGTTCTATCTACCCACCAATCTTGTGTGTATAAAGTGCAAGACGACCATACATAGATTTCGTCTTTAGAAAGCACTCTGCAGTGTAAATCAATTTCATCCCATTTCAATTCCCTAAAGTCTCCTTGTTGATAAAGGATTAAGGTGAAGGGCTCCATTCCTTCAAAAGCAAAATTATCTAAAAAACCATCTATGTTTTCGTAGTCAAAAAAAGCTAAAGCCATAAGACCTCTGCTCATGCTGTAATTTTCTTTTCGAATATGAGGTTCAAAGGCGCCATTGAGGATGCATGCAAACTGATCTTTATTCGAGAACGCAAACCAGGTCCCTTGTGCCCCTTCGTCTTTTGGGAAACTAATTGTAACCTCTCCCTAGTATCTTCAATAATTTTATGAGCACTTCGCTTGGGATCCTCATCCCTATTCGAGGTAAACACAAATCCCCCTTCTACTGGAACATAGGTGACCGTACACATCTTTACAAGCTTTTAGCATTTTTCACCTTCTTATCCGTAATGGCCAAGGCGAGTACTTCATGCATTTCCTTCACAAAATGGAAAGTAAGACCTTTTAAATAATCTTCCTTAATCTCTTCTATGTCTTTACGGTTGCTTTCACATAAAATAATCTCTTTTATCTTAGAGCGCTTTGCCGCAAGAATCTTTTCTTTGATTCCACCTACGGGAAGTACTTTTCCACGTAAAGTAATCTCACCAGTCATAGAAAGATGTTTTTTAACTCGCTTCTGGGTAAATAAAGAAACCAAAGAAGTTAACATGGTAATTCCTGCACTAGGACCATCTTTTGGAGTAGCCCCCTCTGGAACATGGATATGGATATTATATTGATCAAATTTAAAGTCCGATAATCCCAAAACATCCGCATTGGCTTTGATATATTCTAGGGCTATGGTAGAAGACTCCTTCATTATTTTCCCTAGATTACCTGTTACGGACATTTGACCTTTACCTGGAGAGAGCGCCGATTCAATAAAAAGGATGTCTCCACCCACAGCGGTCCATGCCAATCCAATGACTACCCCAGCAGTATCATTATTTTCATAGAGGTCGCGGGTAACTTTTACAGGACCCAGTAGGGTGTTTAAATCACCTATTTTTGGTGCGTTAAGATAGGACTCTTCCATGGCGATCGATTTAGCCACATAACGGACTGCCTTTGCAACTTGTTTTTCTAGCCCTCTGACCCCAGACTCTCTGGTATAACCCTCTACAATCGCTTCTAAAACTGTTTTAGATAGGTTTAAATCTTTTTTGTTTAATCCGTGTTCTTTTAGCTGTTTAGGAAGTAAATGCTGCTTGGCAATCATGGCTTTTTCTTCGATGGTGTAACCACTTACCTGTATCACTTCCATCCGATCTCTTAAGGCAGGTTGAATAGTCCCTAAGTTATTTGCGGTAGCAATAAACATGACCTTAGACAGGTCATAACCCATTTCTAAAAAGTTATCGTAAAAACTAGTGTTTTGTTCTGGATCTAGCACCTCCAATAAAGCGGAGGAAGGATCCCCTTGTGAACTTTGGCTTAACTTGTCGATTTCATCCAAAACAAACACAGGATTGGAAGTTCCTGCTTTCTTAAGACTCTGAATAATTCGACCAGGTAATGCCCCTATATAGGTTTTACGGTGACCGCGGATTTCTGCTTCGTCGCGCATTCCACCCAAAGAAATACGCACATACTCACGCCCTAGTGCTTCGGCTACAGATTTACCTAAAGAAGTTTTACCTACGCCAGGAGGGCCATATAAACACAAGATCGGAGATTTCATATCATTTCTCAACTTAAGTACTGCCAAGTACTCGATGATTCGTTTTTTAACCTCCTCCAAACCGTAATGATCGCGATCTAATATTTCTTCAGCACGTTTTAGATCAAATAAATCCTCAGAAAACTCATTCCAAGGAAGGTCCAAAAAAAGATCTAAATAGTTCCGCTGCACAGAATACTCCGCTACTTGAGGGTTCATTCTTTGCAACTTCATGAGTTCTTTATCAAAATGCTTCCCAACTTCTTCGGTCCACTTTTTATCTTTGGCACGAGCACGCATTTCTTCAACTTCCTCTTCATAAGAAACCCCACCCAATTCTTCCTGAATGGTTTTCATTTGCTGGTGCAGGTAATACTCGCGTTGTTGTTGATCTAAGTCGTTGCGAACCCTAGACTGAATATCGTTCTTAAGTGCCAGCTTTTGATACTCTACATTCATGTATTTTAAACACAAAAGGGCTCGCTCCTTAATATTAGCTGTAGACAAAATTCCCTGTTTCTCCTTCACGGTTAAGCTCATATTAGAAGACACAAAGTTGATTAGGAAAGAATGACTCTGAATATTCTTAATGGCAAAAGAGGCTTCCGTTGGAATACTTTGGCTTTCTTGGATAATCTTTAGGGCCAATTCCTTAATGGACTCAACAATCGCAGTAAATTCAGAAGTATCTTGAATAGACTTTTCCTCTTCTACTTTTTTAATTCTCGCTTTTATATAAGGGTCTTCTGTAATAACTTGCTCAATTTCGAAACGCTTCTTCCCCTGAATAATGATGGTGGTATTCCCATCGGGCATGGTTAAGACCCGGAGTATTTGAGCTACAGTCCCTAGAGAAAAAACATCGGCAATACCTGGATTTTCAATCAATTGGTCTATTTGTGCTACCACCCCAATTACTTTATCTCCTTTATTCGCCTCTTTAATTAACTGTATAGATTTGTCTCTCCCTACGGTAATTGGAATAACTACCCCCGGGAATAAGACTGTGTTTTTTAAAGGTAAAATAGGCACTTCATTCGGTAACTCTTCCTTTTCAAGTGCTTCTTCGTCTTCTGTGGTTAATAGCGGAATTAACTCTCCTTCTGCATCAATATCTTGTAATGACAAGTTGTCTAAAGAACTAAAAATTGGTTTTGACATGTGTTTTTATATACGTCAGTTTGTCATATATTGACGCCCTGATGGGTTTTAACTATTTATTCTTGTTATTGTTCAATAGTTATGCCAAGGCAAATTTTCCTTAAAAAAGTGTAACATTTTAATGTTTTCCGCTCCTAATTAATAACGGTTTAACATGCTAAAAACTCTATCAAAACTAAACCTATCTATTTTCATTTTAACCTACTAAAATCAAGCCCATGAAAACTTTCCATTTTTATCTTCCCTTCACCAGTCTACTCCTTCTATTTGTTCTTAATCCGCTCCACAGTCAAGAAAAAATAGTGGATGAAAAAAGGCCTCTTTCTTCCTTTTTGGAACTTGAGATTAAGGGCGCTTTCAAAGTAGAACTCAGTCAAACAATGACAGACCACTTAGTCCTTTCCGCTCCAGAAAAGCTGCTACCCTATATGATAACAGAGGTTAGAAATGGCACCTTAGTTATTCAACCGAAGAGAACTGCTTATTTAAAAAATTTGCGTTGGGAAGAAGTAAAAATCATTATTCCCTTGGTAGCACTAACCTCAATCAGTCAAATGGGTTCCGGAGAAGTGTACAGCCAGGACCTTCTAAGGTCAAAATCCCTGAACCTTAACCAGTCGGGCTCTGGAAGAGTATCCCTACGTATAAAAACCCATAAGACTACGATTAAAAATTCGGGGAGTGGCCTAATTCAGCTCAGCGGTGAAAGCCAGAAACTCGAAGCTAATTTATCGGGCTCTGGGCAACTTAAACTAAAAACATTAACCGCTAAAGAAGGGGTATTTAATGTTTCGGGTTCTGGAAGCGTACAAACCCTTTGCACCCATAAGCTAAGCGCCAAAGTGTCTGGATCGGGAAAAATCTTCTACCACGGAGAACCCAAAGAAGTAATCAATACCAAGGTGTCTGGGTCTGGCCTTATTCAGTTGGCAATAAAATAGCTGGCTTTTTATTAACACGGGTCAGCATTATTGCTCCCAAGACAAAAAATAAAGTAAAAAAGATGATGGAATAACGCATACTCCCTGTGATTTGATCTATGGCCCCAAAGAGGAACATTCCTATAATAATACCTATTTTTTCAGATACATCATAAAAACTAAAATAAGAGGTGGTGTCTTCGGTCTCGGGTAAATATTTAGAATAGGCCGCACGTGCAGTGGCCTGAATCCCCCCCATCACCAAGCCCACAAAACCAGCAACTGCATAAAACTGCTCTGGCGTTTCAATAAAATACGCATAGGTACAAATAACCACCCATATCACATTAATAGCAATTAAGGTAGGTATATTTCCAAAACGCTGAGAAGAACGCGCAGCAAGAATCGCCCCGAAAATAGCAATCACCTGAATTAAAAGAATACTTACAATTAACCCCATGGTTTTTTCGTCGTTAGATTTCCAAGCAATTTCTTCCTCCCCAAAATACGCAGCGACCAGCATAACAGTTTGTACGGCTAGAGAAAATATAAAGAAAGCTGTTAAATAGCGCTTTAGTGGGAAGTTCCCAGACATCTGGTGATAAACAGAACGCAATTCTCGGAATCCATTCCAAAAAATAGCTCGGGTTACTTTCTCGTTGTTCCTATTTCCTTTGGGTAAAAAGTAAAAAGACACCTGACTAAATCCTAGCCACCAAATCCCTACAGAAACAAATGAATAACGCATGGCTTGCATGGCTGCTTCTCCTGCAGACCCCTCAATACCATATACATCTGGCATCATTACCATAGAAAGATTAAAGAGCAATAAAAGTATACTGCCAATATATCCCATAGAAAAACCACGGGCACTGGCTCGGTCTTGCTGTTCCGGATAAGCCACATCGGGTAAATAAGAATTATAGAAAACCAAACTCGCCCAAATACCGATCATCGCTAAAAAATAAAACAACAAACCTAGGTAAAGGTTATTTAAGTCAAACCAATATAGACCCACACAAGAAATAGACCCTAAATAGACAAAAAACTGCATGAATTTTTTCTTATTTCCAACAAAGTCAGCAATACCAGAAAGAAGCGGAGAAATGAATGCCACCACCAAAAAAGCAGCCCCGGTCACAAAGCTAATCATGGCCGTATTTTTTACCTCATATCCAAAGAAATCTATGAGGTTATTATCGGAAAATAAGGCTGCATAATAGATGGGAAAAATAGCGGAGGAAATAACCAAAGAATACACCGAATTTGCCCAATCATAAAAAGCCCAAGCATTAATTAATTTCTTACTTCCCTTGGGAAGAACTTTCTTACTTTCTAACATTATTATGATATATATTCAATAAGGGGGAATATACAATCTTTTTATTGGGAGACAAGAAAACAGTTAGAAAAAAATCCCGAAAAACAATGTGATTTTGCGATATAAGTAAAACTTATTGTAAATATTAATTTACTATAAATGAATAATATATAAAGTCTACATAAAGCCATGATTTAATTTATTTTGACTCTTTAATATTTATTGATTAAAGCTTTACTTTAAGTATTTTCTACTTCATCTAAATGATATAATAAGTCTAAATAGAGGTCATTAATAAGATTATTATCTTAAGAGAAACTAACGTATCTTACACAAAAAAAGAAGATAGCATAATGAAAAAGATTTTAATAACCCTCCTATTAATTCCCTTCCTAGGGAGTTGTCAAGACAAAAAACAAGCAGAAGATAAAGTCGAGAAAAAAGTCATTTATCAGGTGGTAAAATCCGATGCGGAATGGCAGAAAATTTTATCCCCTCTCGCCTATCGCGTATTGCGCAAAGCAGCGACAGAAAGAGCCTTCACGGGTCCCCTTAACGACAACAAAAGAAAAGGGACTTATGTATGCGCGGGTTGCCAATCTCCCCTCTACTCCTCTGCGCATAAGTACGATTCTGGATCGGGTTGGCCATCTTTTGATCGCGGTAACGATGACAACCTAGCCTACGATGTAGATTATAAAATTGGCTATGCGCGAACAGAACTTAAGTGTGCAGTCTGCGGAGGCCATTTAGGACATATGTTTAACGACGGACCCCGGAACACCACAGGAAACAGACATTGTATTAATTCGGCTGCACTAGCCTTTATTCCCGATGAAAATGAGTAAATACCCGATCCAAAAGAGTGAGGAGGAATGGAAACAAAGTCTTTCCCCAGAGGAATACCGCGTTTTAAGAGAAGCAGGAACCGAATATCCATTTACCGGAAAATTTAACGATCACCACGAGCGGGGTACCTATACCTGTAAAGGCTGCGGTCAGCCCCTTTATACCTCGCAGGCTAAATTTTACAGTGGATGTGGGTGGCCCTCCTATGATAAAAGCATTCAAGGAGCTATTGAATACCGCAAAGACCACTCCTTGGGCATGTTACGCGTAGAAATTCTCTGTTCGCAATGTGGTGGACACCAAGGGCATGTATTTGAAGATGGCCCCACCGAAACCGGTCAACGCTATTGTGTAAACTCAGCTAGCATAGATTTTATTCCAGAGGAAGACTAATTCCCACGATTTCGTACCTTTGCACAGAATTATAACTGATAAGACATGACAAAATACGATGTAATCGTTATTGGAAGTGGACCTGGAGGCTATGTAACAGCTATCCGCGCTTCTCAACTTGGATTGAAAACCGCCGTAGTAGAAAAAGAAAGCCTTGGAGGGGTGTGCTTAAACTGGGGATGTATCCCTACGAAAGCGCTCATTAAATCTGCGCAAGTTTTTGACTATTTAAAACATGCCGAAGATTACGGCCTAGTGGTTAAGGAATACGACAAGGATTTTGACGCTGTCGTTAACCGTAGTCGTAATGTAGCTGCTGGTATGAGCAAAGGGGTTCAGTTCTTAATGAAAAAGAATAAAATTGATGTAATCAATGGATTCGGAAAAATATTACCCAAAAAACAAGTCAGTGTTACCCTAGACGGAAAAGAAGATATTTACCAAGCTGATCATATCATTTTGGCAACAGGGGCACGCTCTAGAGAGCTACCAGCGCTTCCGCAAGACGGAAAGAAAGTGATTGGCTATAGAGAAGCCATGACCCTACCTAAGCAACCTAAGAAACTAATTGTTGTCGGTTCTGGGGCGATTGGTATTGAATTTGCTTATTTCTACAACGCCATGGGGACTGAGGTCACCGTAGTAGAATACTTAGACCGTATCGTTCCTGTCGAAGACGAAGAAGTTTCTAAGCAACTAGAACGCTCCTTTAAGAAAGCGGGGATCAACATCCTCACTTCTGCCGAGGTGACCCAAGTAGACACCCAAGGCAAGGGGGTTACAGCAACGATTAAAACCGCCAAAGGGGAAGAGCAACTTAAAGCAGATATCGTACTTTCTGCCGTTGGGATTAAAACCAATATCGAAAATCTAGGACTACAAGACGTAGGTATCGCGGTAGACCGAGATAAAATATTAGAGAATGACTTTTACCAAACCAATCTACCAGGTTATTACGCCATTGGAGATGTAACCAAAGGACAAGCCCTAGCCCACGTCGCGTCGGCAGAAGGTATCCTTTGTGTAGAAAAAATTGCGGGTCACCACGTAGAGCCTTTAGACTATGGCAATATCCCCGGTTGTACCTATTGCTACCCAGAAGTAGCTTCTGTGGGACTAACCGAAGCCCAAGCCAAAGAACAAGGATATGACATTAAAGTGGGAAAATTCCCTTTCTCTGCCTCTGGTAAGGCACAAGCAGGTGGAAACTCCGACGGTTTTGTAAAAGTGATCTTCGATGCCAAATACGGTGAGTGGTTAGGCTGCCACATGATTGGTGCCGGAGTAACCGATATGATCGCAGAAGCCGTGTTAGGCCGAAAGCTAGAAACTACCGGACACGAAGTCTTAAAAGCCGTACACCCCCACCCCACCATGAGTGAGGCGATGATGGAGGCGGTAGCCGCTGCTTATGACGAAGTGATACACATCTAAATAAAACCACTGTTTATAAACAAATAAAACCCGCTTTTAGCGGGTTTTATTTGTTTATAATGGTTTTTATGCTACATTTATAATCAACAAACCCCAATCTGTTCTACACCTATAATTAATCTACAGCGTATACCTCGTATACACCCACACCCTATTTTCTTAGATACTATCAGCTTTGGTAATGCACTATTTGCATTCCCTGGGCCATTTATTCCAAAAAAGAATAAAACGACTACACTACTTCACTCCTTAATTGATCTTTATAGGGATCTCAAAAAAGGAACCCCTTCCCTGATTCAACACAGTTTTGCAACTCATCTTTTAGAAACAGAGGCTAGTACCAGACTTATTCAAACACTTTTAGGGCACGGGAACTTTAAAACTAAAGAGATTTACGCGTACATTAGTAAAAAATCTCTTGCAAATAGCAAAAGTCCTTTAGATCAGCTTATTGAGAATCAAAGCACTAATGATGAAACAGTTACACCAATAAACATCTAAAAATAGATAAAAGAATTAAACCCAATAGTGCGGATACATAGAAGTTGTAAAACATTTGAAAAATGAAAATAGGATATAAAAAAGGACACCTAAATGTGAATTTGATTTTTGGACTTATTTGGTTGGTTTGGTTCTTTGTTGGAGTATTTGGAAAAGAAGAACTGAATTGGACTGACTATGGTTGGATTTTCATTCCTCTTATGTATTTGGGACTATATCTTCACCAAAAGAATTACAAATATTTGACCATTGAAAACGGAATTATAAACGTAAATGGACCATTCGGAAAAAAACTAAATCTGACTGAAATAAAACGAATTAAAAAGTTTGCTGGAGATTATATCCTAAAAACGGATAAAAGCGAATTGACAATAAACACGCAGATTATTGACCCGAAATCACTCACTAAATTAAATACTGAATTGAAAAAACTGAATGTGGAATGGAATTAAAAAACGTTTTACAACAATGTATAACCGCAATTACGGCGGATTTGACTACGTCCGAAACCACTCGGAATTGCTAAAGTCTGTGCCAAACCGAAAATTAATGCATATTAACTCGTAACTGACGGTTATACGAGACCGTTGCATTTAACTAAAAAACCTACACGAAACAAAAGAAAATAAGTTCGGAAAAATAAAATTGCATAAATTGGACTGATCGGTAAATACACAGATTAGAAATGAAAACGTATCAGGGAATAGAGACCCTAAGACAGCTCGAAAAAAGAAAAGGCGGATATTATTACTTAAAACTCGATTCGGGAATAATCAATAATTTCAGTAAAAAAAGAGCTACGAGAATGATTTGTACCCTCGATGATCAAGTTTCTTATCGCTGTGGATTGAACCATTTGGGAGACGGAAATTTTTACGTGATTGTAGCAGGAAAATATCTTGAGCAACTAAATAAAGAATTAGGAGAAGAAGTTAATTACCGAATTGATGAAGATCCAGACCAATTAGGCGTTGATATCCCAGAAGTTTTGACTGTTTTTCTAGAACAAGATGCAGATTCAAAAGCAATTTTCAATAAGCTAACAGACGGAAAAAAAAGAAGTTTGATTTATAGCTTCGTAAAGCTAAAAGACATTGATAAACAGATTAGAAATATTATTGACTTTTTAACTAAAGAAAGACAAAAAATGAAATAAAGCAGAGAAAAATACTGTGCTTAATTAGGAATGAAAAAATAGGTGCCATCACTAAGGTTGGATTATTTTATTGATTGGGCTTCTTTTAATATCAGAAGCTTTTATCCCCAATAAACCGCGACTTTTATTTATGTTTGTTTATAGGTAGTTTTGTTTCAATGGGTATTCATTGAGCCGTAGGTCTTTTCAAAAAAAGCTGAAATCATGAGGAAGCGAAAGAAAAAACCAATCACCCAAAAGAATCGTCTTAACACCCCCTACTATGAAAAAAAGCCGCTTACTTTTTGTCCTTTTACTGACCCTACTAGGCAGCTGTAAAAAAAATGAAGACAAAGGATCCACGACAGCTTGTGACTCCATCACAAACGCCCAAACGCTTATCCATGAGGGGGTAGAAAGGGTCTATGTGTTGTATGTACCCAATTCCTATACGGGTAACCGTGCGGTCCCATTATTGTTTAATTTTCATGGGTTTGGAGGCCGTGCAAATGACTTTATGAAAACGGCGGACATGCGCGCTTTGGCGGAATCGGAAACTTTTATTTTGGTCTACCCGCAGGGAAGTTGTTTAGCGGGTTCTTCTCACTGGAATGCTTGCCCTCCCGGAGGGGAGAATAAAAGTGAGGCTGATGATCTAGGTTTTATTACGGCTATAATTAACGAGCTTTCCTCAGAATATAGGGTGGATAGCGAAAGGATTTATGCCGCTGGATATTCCAACGGGGGAATGATGGCTTATGGGCTGGCCAATTATAAAAGTGATTTAATTGCTGCGGTAGCCTCGGTTTCTGGCGCTATGCTAAACTGCACAGGAGCAACCACTCATCCTATGCCAGTTGTTCACCTACACGGTACTAACGATGCTGTACTCCCCTATTCCGGCAACAGTGACTGGAATGCTGTGCAGGCCACTTTAGACCATTGGATTAATTTTAATCATACCTCAACCACCCCAACGGTTAGCAGCGATACCCGTGGAGGGATGACCATTGAGCACAATGTGTATGCCCAAGGGGATAACGCTGTGGCCGTAGAGCATTACAAATATCTTGGAGGAGAACATGTGTGGTTTAACGCCACCTATGAAGGGCAGAGCACAGCGGAATTAGTTTGGAACTTTGTTTCGCGCTACGATATAAACGGA
The DNA here is from genome assembly GCA_038143595.1 of Flavobacteriaceae bacterium. Taxonomy (GTDB): domain Bacteria; phylum Bacteroidota; class Bacteroidia; order Flavobacteriales; family Flavobacteriaceae; genus Arcticimaribacter. The sequence continues at coordinate 717,585 of JAYQME010000001.1, forward strand.
TTGAGGTAAGCAATTCGTCACCCATCTATATCATGGAAATTACGGGGGTATTTCCCCATCATCTTGGGGTACGTGTATTGACTAATCGATGAACCTAACCCAGAAATGATCGAAAGATTTTGTAGAAAAAACCATCGAAAGCTAAATTTCACTCAAAAAAATGTACATTTATTTGATACGGATCAACGATAAACACAACCCCTAATTATCCCCCTCCTATGAACCAACTTACAAGCGGATTTACTGGCTCCTTCCATTTAATTGTTTCTATCCTGGCTATGATCACTGGGATCATGGTCTTAGGTATGCGAAAAGGTACCCGAAGACATCGACAGCTGGGTTATCTCTATGCCGTGTCTATGTTACTAGTTAACCTAACTGCGTTTATGATCTACCGCCTTTTTGGGGGTTTTGGAATATTTCATTTTTTTGCGATAGTCAGTTTACTTACGTTAGTTGCAGGAATGTACCCAATCATACGCAGAAAAGGAAAAAACGACATCTTTAGACATTTCAACTTTATGTATTGGAGTGTGGTGGGCCTATATTGTGCGTTTTGTGCAGAGGTCTTGACCAGAATACCCGCCTTTTTAGCAATTCAAAATAGCTGGAGGTTTTTTTCTATTCTCACCGGGGTGAGTATTTTTATAGTCATGTTCATTGCTACCGCGGTTTTTAAAAAACATAAGCCACGGTGGAAAAAACAATTTAACCTATAGACCGCATGCAAAGGGATTAATAATCCTCTAAATACGTTAAAATCTGCTGTTCTGACCAATAATTAGGTCCTTGGGAGACAAAACCTACATGACCCCCATATTGAGGAGTCATTAAACTAAACTGAGGGTTTTGTTCGGCTGCCTGATAAGGAAAACAAGCCGGGGTTAAAAAAGGATCATCTAGCGCGTTAATTAACAGGGTTGGCCGAGAAATAAACGGAAGAAATGGTTGACTACTGGCCTGGGAATAATAATCTTGTGCGTTTTTAAAACCGTTGAGTCCTGCCGTGAAATACTCATCAAAATCAATCAGCTTTTTTACCTCTTTTAGTTTTTCTATGGGCACTTGATCTGGGAATTGCTGATGCTTTAGCCGTACTTTTTTGGATAAAGTTCGCAGAAAACGCCAAGTATATAATCGATTCTCTAGGGCTTGTAGCTTAATGGAGGAGCTATGTAAATCTATGGGGACTGAGACCGCTACACTGGCCTTAATCTTAGGGTCTAGCGGATAAATTCCATCCCCGTTGTATTTCAATACCAGGTTGCCACCCAAACTAAATCCCACCAAATAAATCGCTTTATAATCGGGTAAAAGGTGCTGGATAACCGCATGTAGGTCTTCTGTTCGTCCACTGTGGTAAGTGATCAATTGCCTATTGATTTCTCCACTGCAAAAGCGGTAATTCATGGCGGCCACATCGTAACCCTTTTCTATGCATAAACGTGCGGTACCTTGTATGTATTTAGAAGCACTACTCCCTTCTAAGCCATGGCACAGAACAACTATTTTGTCGCGCCCCTGTTGATGTAAATCGAGGTCCAAAAAATCGTCGTCTGGAGTCTCAATCCGTTGGCGCTGAAAGGTTAAGGGGTTTACCCTTCGAAACAAAGAACTATACATCGTGTTTATATGCCCATTTTTAAATAAGGAAGATGGGGAATAGTCAGTCGATAGAATAGGCATAAATCTTTGTCATTAATTACGACACTAAGATAGTTTTTCTTATCCGTTGGACTAGGCACTTTATGAAAAATCAAATCATGGAATATTCATTATCTTGTGGCGTATGAAAGTGTATTTACCCATTCTTCTACTTGTTATTTGTGGCTTTAATCAATGCTTCGCCCAAGATAAATTCGAAAAAGAATACCGCATTAAAAAAGAAACTGTTCCAAAAGATGCGGTAGGCTTTATACGTACCCTAAACTTTGCTAATAAAGTTAAATGGTATAAAGAAGAAAGCATGACTAGCTATAGCTATGAAGCCAAGACATATCACCAAGGAATAAAATATAGTATTGAGTTTGATTCGCTTGGAAGGATTGAAGATATAGAATATAAAATTTCCTTTGCTGAGATACCTACTGAAACGAGGCATAAGATGGAAGCGTATTTTAACCTTACTTTTCAAAAATGGAAAATCAATAAGACACAGGTACACCTAATAGGCACTGCTTCTGCCTTAATTGAGTACATGAGAGAGGGGGTAGTTACACCTGCCATAGTTGCCAAATACGAGTTGGTCTTAAATGGACGAGTGACCAATAAAAGTAAATTAATGGAATATTTATTTGCTGAAAATGGTGACCTAGAACGTTCCTCAAACATTATCCAAAAAATACCGATCATCTTGCGTACTAGGAATAATGTGTTCATATGGATAATGATCTTATTGGCAAGTCACAGCCTTGCACAAGAGGTTCGTTTGGGGATGTTACCCAGTTTAAACCTCAATAAATCATTAAAAAACGATTGGCGTTTAAATCTTACTATCGAAGGGCGAAATAGCTTGCTGAAAGAACAATTTGAATGTAGTCAGGGAAATAATCAGGAATATATACATACCGATTATACGCTAATTGCAGCGAAAAGGGTCGGTTTTAACAAACTATTAGCTGCCGGAGTGATGTGGCGCTATAAAGAGAATCAACTTATTCTAAGGTACCTGCAACAGTTCGTCCTAATTAAAAAATATAACAGCTTTAGAATGGCCCATCGTTTTGCCCTAGATCAGACCGAAAGCCAAAATGCACCCACCAAATTCCGTATTCGCTACAGGGCTACCTTAGAATTACCTTTAAGCGGGACTTCTATTGACCCTAAAGAATGGTATTTAAAAATCAATAATGAATACCTCAACTCTTTTCAAAACAAGGAACAATCTTTAGAAATGCGCGTGGTTCCTTTAGTCGGTTATAAGTTTTCGGAAAAAAGTAAACTGGAGACTGGAGTAGATTATCGCCGTAATGACTTCTTAAGCGATGATCCTCACCCAACCTATTGGGTTAGCCTAAAATGGTACCTCATCCTTTAATTCCCATTAAAAAAAGGAAGATAAAACTGGCATGACTCAGGAATCAACGCTACGCAATGCAATTATTTATTTTATTGTAAATAAAGAAAGAGGTCGAATTGACCCCTTTCTTTTAGATTTAATATAGGATTAGTTTTTATAAGCTCCCTCTGGAGCTGGGGCCCACATACCTAAGATAAACATCAATGCAATCAGTCCCCAAAAAATCATGGTTGGCATATCTGGTGCATTAGCTACATAGGGCGTGGTTGGGCTGCCCATAAACTCTATCCAGTTTTCACTGGCAGCAGAGATTTCTACTCCCTTATCTTTTAGCTCATTCAAACGAAAAGCCATATCATTTTGGGTTCCCAAAAGAAAAGAACCCACTGTCCAGCCAAAATTGACTGTCATTAGTCCAAAGATGGTCGTCAATGCTTTACCGTAAGCGGGCATATTGACTTCCCTGGCTCTTCTAATTAAATAAAAGTTTAAGCAAACTAAAATAGTAACAACTAGAAGATACACAGCATTCTGTTGGAAAGAACTTTGTGCGTTTTGTAAAATTTCAAATTCATTCATGTTTAATTAATTTATGGTTATATCTCTAAGTTACTGTAAATGTGTGTAATAAAAAAATTTATTTTAATTATACACGATCTCAAAAATTATAAAAGCTATCCATTGAGTGCGTAATTAGGATAAAACTAGCTTCCCTGGGTAACCCTTTTAACAGGGATTAGTCAGCTCATTATTTGTTAAAATTCCTTTTAAAATATTATGCTTAGTTTTCAGTAATGAAAAATAGATTCCTTTTCCTATTCTTGTGTGGAAGTTTTCTTCTTGCACAAACCGATACCGATGTTTATGTATTAGACTTAGCCTCGCTGGGTGTGAACCCACTCAATATTTCTAAAAACCCTGGCTATGACAATCAACCCTCCTTTTGGGACAAAGACCATTTGCTCTTTTCTAGCACCATGGCCGATCAAACAGATATTGTTCGTTACCACCTCAACAACCCAAGGTTAGAAAGACTGACCAATACTTCCTATGGCAGTGAATACTCCCCTTTAAGGATCCCAGGTAGCGAGGATTTTTCTGCCATTCGCTTAGATACTACCGGGCTTCAGCGTCTGTATCGCTATGACCTTGAAGGCAAAAGTCAACTGCTTTTTTCACCGCTAAAAATTGGCTATCACCGTTGGGTATCTCCTAGCAGCGCCCTCTGCACTGTTTTGGTCGAAAATCGTATGGATCTGGTGTTAGCGGATTCCGCTAAATCTCCAAAAATCATAGAGAAACAAGTAGGAAGAAGTATTCATGCTATTCCAAAAACCCACTTATTCAGCTTTATACAACAGACAGAAGGGCAAGCGATTGTTCATGGCTATGATCCTATTTCTAAGGAGATTACAAAGTTGCTCACCCTCCCAAAAGGCGTACAAGACATCGCTTGGCTCCCATCGGGAATTTTGGTCTTTGGTCAAGGAAATACATTGTATCAATGGAATTCTAAAACCTCTAATGGTGTAGAGGAATGGAAGAAATTAGAGGGAATAAAAAACATTACGCGATTAGCGGTAAGCCCAAACGGACAATTACTAGCCCTTGTAGGGGAAGAATAACATCAAAAAAAAATCCTACATTTAATACAATTATCATTGCCCCAATATAATGAAGTGATTATGAAGTATGATTATATTATTATTGGCGCTGGATCTGCCGGTTGTGTTTTAGCCAACCGACTTTCTGCTGATCCGCAAAACAAAGTATTGGTCTTAGAAGCTGGGGGCCCAGACAACAACCCAAACATTCATATCCCAGGGGCCTATACCAAAGTGCATAAAAGTAAACAAGACTGGGGTTTTTGGACCGAAGAGCAAAAACATGTCAACCATAGAAAAATTTACCTTCCGCGTGGAAAAACGCTCGGGGGAAGCAGTTCAACCAATGCAATGGCCTATGTAAGAGGAAACCGAGCGGATTACGACCATTGGGCTTCTCTAGGGAATAAAGGCTGGGATTTTGAGACCATACTCCCCTACTTTAAACGCTCCGAAAACCATATTCAGGCCGAAACATTAGACGCCGATTATCACAGCACAAAAGGAGAGTTGACCGTTACCCTCCCTACCCGATTTAAAACCCCTTATGCAGCGGCTTTCGTTGCGGCTTGTGATGCAGCGGGCATTCCTGCAAACAAGGATTATAACGGCCAACAGCAAGAAGGAGCTGGCATAATTCAAAGCACCATCAAAGACGGGAAACGTGCAAGTGGTGCAGCCGCTTTTTTAAAGCCTGTTCTAGGACGTAAAAATCTGAAAGCGTTGACCAAAGCGCAGGTAACTAAAATCAATTTTGAGGGTAAAAAGGCCATTAGCGTAAGCTATGTAAGAGGAAATAAATCTTATACGGCTACGGCCCATCTAGAAATTATTGTTTCCGCTGGGGCGTTTCAATCTCCTCAGCTCCTTATGGTTTCTGGTATTGGAGATAAAGAAGAATTACAAAAACAAGGTATTGCTTGTGTGCATGCCCTCCCAGGGGTAGGAAAAAACCTACAAGACCATGTCTTTTACCCTATGGGGAGTATAACCAAAGAACAAGCGGGAATCAATCATTATATCCCGCCATTGCAACAGCTCAAAGCGGCTTGGAACTACTTTGTAAATAAAAAGGGAGTTTTCTGTAATGGCCCTTTGGAAGCCATGGCCTTTTTTAATGTAGACAACAACAAGGGTGCTGCAAATTTTCAATTTCATTTCACCCCAATTTGGATGGGTGATAAATACGGTTATGATGCGTATGATCTTAGTTCCTACCCTAAGGTAGATGGGTTTACTATTTTACCCACCCTTTTACATCCAAAAAGCCGTGGGACAATCTCCTTAGCTTCTTCAAAAATATCAGACGCACCGATTATTCAACCTAATTTCCTCTCCGAACAAGAAGACATAGACCGCTTGATTAAAGGAGGAGAAAAAGCGCTAGAGGTCTTACAACAACCGATCTTACAGCAGCATATAAAAGCCAAGGGGCTACCCCATAATCGCGAAACAAAGGAAGCCCTCCTAACTCATATAAAACAAACCCTAGAAACAGTATACCACCCGGTGGGAACCTGTAAAATGGGAAATGATAAAGGGGCTGTGGTAGACGATCAGTTAAGAGTCCATGGAATTGAAAACCTCAGGGTGGTAGATGCATCTATTATGCCCACTATCGTTTCTGGAAATACCAATGCACCCGTTTTTATGATTGCAGAAAAAGCGGCAGAAATGATTTTAACGCCATCTTCATGAATACCTCCCAAACAGTCATCAGAGAAGCTACCCTAAACGACTTGCCACTACTCTTGCAGTTCGAACAAAGGCTCATTGCTTTTGAACGTCCTTTTGCGCCTAACCTTAAAAAAGGAGAAATTAGTTATTACGACTTAAGAAAATACATTATTTCGAATGATATTCGTGTAATTGTTGCCGAAATCGAAGGACAAGTAGTCGGTTCGGGCTATGCGCTTATTAGAAAAAATAAAAGCTATAAAGCGCCTGCTCACTATGTTTACCTTGGTTTTATGTTTGTCCTTCCCGAATTTCGTGGACAAGGAATAAACGAGCGGGTTATGAAGGATTTAATCCATTGGGGAAAAGAGCAAGGCCATACCGAATTTCAGTTAGAAGTTTATGCTGAAAATAAAAGTGTGATTAAGGCGTATACCAAGGTTGGACTGGTTCCAGAAATGCTGACCATGCGACTAGATAATATCCCCCCAGAAAATCAATAATTCGTATTGGTGAAAGAATGCTTATATTGAGGGGGAAACCAATACCACACTATTATCCAATCCTCTAAAAGCTCTCTTGCTTATTTTTCAAGAATTGTTCTCATTGTTTTTGCAGCAGAATCCATTTTTCTTCTTCCTTTTGTTATCGCCCGGATTTTTCGTCCAACTTTTTTAGATGTATTCCAACTCAATAACTTTGAGTTAGGCTCCCTCTATTCTATTTATGGGATTATTGCCTTATTATCTTATGTATATGGAGGAACTTTAGCCGATCGTTATCCACCAAGAAAACTTATGGCTACCTCCCTCTTTATGACCGCTGCGGGAGGGTTATACCTTGCCGAATTCCCTTCTTATATCGGTCTACAATGGCTTTATGGCTACTGGGGTTTTTCAACTATTTTTCTTTTCTGGTCTGCAATGATTAAGGCAACGCGAAACTGGGGTGGTGGAAACCAACAAGGTCGTGCCTTTGGGTACCTAGAAGCTGGGCGTGGACTGGTAGCTGCTTCTATAGGTGTATTAGGGGTACTTATATTCTCTTATCTTCTGCCTAAAGATATTAGTGCTGCAAGCTTTGAAGAACGTGTTGTTGCCTTCAGATATGTAATTCTTTTTGCGGTAGGCTTGGCCACCCTAATTGGAATTCTTGTGTTATTTTATTTAAAAGAAAACACCTCCCAAGAAGAGGATTTACTCCCCAAAACGGATCGTTCTTTCTCTACACTTGTAAAGGTTGCCAAAATGCCTAGTGTTGGTCTACTAATTGTAATTGTTCTGTGTGCTTATTGCGGATACAAAGTGACCGATATATTATCGCTATACGCCACTGATGTGATGTTATTTGATGAAGTTGACGCCGCTAAAGTAGGGTCCTATCAAATGTATTTACGTCCCCTGGTTTGCGTGGCTGTTGGTTTTTTTGCAGATAAAACTTCCAGTGCGCTATGGCTTATCAGAGGGTTTGTTGTTTTGTTTTTTGGGGCAGCGCTCTTTGCTTCTGGCTGGGTGAATGCTCCCCTAAGTGGTTTGTTTATTTTTACGGTAATCGTTACCGGCATAGGCACCTACGCGCTTCGCACACTTTATTATGCGGCCGTGAAAGAAGGACACATCCCTTATGCCGTCACAGGAACTGCAGTGGGCATTATTTCTGTCGTCGGTTATACGCCAGATATATTCATGGGGCCTTTAATGGGATACTTATTAGATAGCAGTCCAGGAATAACCGGTCATCAGCAGGTTTTTGGCTTATTAGCCCTATTTGCTATTGTGGGTGCACTAACCGCTATAAAATTCAAAAAAATGACCCTAAAATAATTAATCACTCCCTATGATTTTTCTATCTTAAGGACATGAATTTAACAACCGATTATTTAATTATTGGCAGTGGGGCCATGGGTATGGCTTTTGCAGATGTCCTAGTAGAAGAATCTGAAGCTAGCCTAATAATTGTAGATAAATATCCAGCGCCAGGAGGGCACTGGAATCATGCCTATCCCTTTGTAGCCTTACATCAACCCGCAGCTTTTTATGGGGTGAAATCTAGAGAACTAAGCAATGGAAAAGTAGCCACCTCTGGTGTAAACAAAGGATATGGAAGTCTTTCTTCATTGGCTGAAATTCAATCTTATTACAAAGCGGTGATGGAAGAACAATTCCTACCTAGTGGGAGAGTTCAATACTTTCCTAACTGTGAATATCTAGGAGACCATCGTTTTAGATCCTTGGTAACTGGTGAAGAGCATACGGTTACCGTAAAGAAGAAACTCGTTAATGCCTCCCACTTAACTACGAAAGTACCCGCTACACACACGCCTAATTTTACAATAAGTGAACAGACGAATTTTAAACCGATTAATTCCCTACCCGAGGAATTAGAAAAACCCAATCATTATTGTATCATCGGCGGAGGTAAAACAGGAATGGATGCCATTGTCTATTTGCTCGAAAACAATATTACTCCAGAAAAAATTAGCTGGGTGATTTCTAGAGATAGCTGGGTGATTGACCGGGCCACTACCCAAAATACCGAAGACTTTTTTGAAACCACCATAGGCAACCAAGCCAATCAATTTGAGGCACTCGCCAAAGCCAACTCTTTAACTGATCTATTTAATCGCTTAGAGGATAAAGGGGTGTTAATGCGTATCGATAAACATGTAAAACCAACACAATTTCATGGAGCTACCGTTAGTAAAGGGGAACTAGCCCTACTACAAAAAATAACTCATGTCATTCGTTTGGGTCGGGTATCCCATATTGATGGAAATTTATTGACCTTAGACCAAGGAAAACATCAATGCCCTGACCACACCCTGTTTATAGACTGCTCTGCTACACCAATTCCAAAAGACTTACAAAACATTCCTATTTTTCAGGATGGCGTGATTGTTCCCCAAACAGTGCGCTCTTACCAACCAGCATTTAGTGCTTCTTTTGTGGCTTATGTGGAATTGAACTATAAGGATGACAAAGAGAAAAATAAATTATGTGGTTTAGTCCCGTTACCCGACAAGGACACAGACTGGCTACGTGGGTTAGCCGCAACCATGCTTAATCAGTTAAACTGGTCTAGTGAAAAACCGTTACGCCAGTGGATGACCGCTAACCGCCTAGATGGTTTTAGTAAATTAGTTCGTTCGGTTGACAAGAACGACCCCATAAAAATGGAGATCCTTCAGCGGATGAAAAGTAATGGTCTTCCGGCCATGATGAAATTACAACAGCTTTTACAAGAAATAGATCAAATGAATAGTAAAACCATAGCTAATCCACAATTCCAGGTAAACAAAAAGGCTTTTTTTAAACACCAGCTTGTGGAGAATCCTACCATAAACAGCACAGTTAAAGAAGGAGAAATCTTGGTCAAAATTGACCAATTTGCCTATACAGCAAATAATATTACCTATGCCGCGACGGGGGATATTATAAGGTATTGGGAATTTTTTCCTGCCTTAGGAGAAGATAAAGACCAACAAGGGGTTATTCCTGTTTGGGGATTTGCAGATGTGGTAAAGTCAAATGCAGAGGGTGTTCCGGTTGGAGATCGAATTTATGGTTATTTCCCGCCTACTACCCACTTAAAAATGACCCCAATAAAAGTGCAAGAGCAACGGTTTTTTGAAGGATCTGCCCACAGGGCTAGCCTCCCAATGGGATATAATTTATATAGAAGAGTAAATAACGAACCTGATTACACCAAAGCCTTAGATAGGGAACGCTCCCTCCTCTTCCCGCTTTACCTAACCTCTTTTTGTTTGTGGGATAATTTACAAGACAACCATTGGTATGAAGCCAAACAGGTCGTTGTATTAAGCGCCTCTAGTAAGACCAGTATCGGCCTTGGCTATGCATTGCAAGCAGATGAAAACGCCCCAACTTCTATTGGCGTTACTTCTACTAGAAATACAGCCACTGTTAAAGCACTCGATATATGGGATAAAGTAGCGGATTATGATCAGCTAGAAGGGATTGATTTTTCTCAACCCACGGTAATTGTAGATATGTCGGGTAATAATGAAGTTTTGGGAAAGCTACATGAATTATTGGGGGATAAAATGAAGTTTACACTTAAAGTGGGTTTAACTCATTGGTCAAAAACCAACCCTACAGAAGGAATCATTAATGAAAGAAGTAAATTTTTCTTTGCCCCTGCTCATATTGAAAAAAGATTTAAAGACTGGGGACCCGCTATTTTTGATCAAAAAACAAACGAATTCTTAATCAATGCAGCCAAGAAAACACGTTCTTGGTTGGTCTTTAATGAAATAAATGGTTTAGAGGCCTTAGCTAAAATACATCCAGCGGTATGTAATGGAACAAGAGACCCTAAAGAAGGCATTATTATTCGAATGTAAGTCTCCTAACCAAACCTTTTGTCAAAATGAATTTTGAAGTCTTTAGAAGTACAACTTAACATATTTACCCATGAAGAAAAGTATTTTGATTCCCCTACTCTTTGTTAGTTTGTTTGTGTTCTCTCAAAAGGACACCTATCATTTAACGTCCTATTTAGACCTAGGCACAAAAGCACCCAACACCCATTATATTGGAGAAGCATGGCTCAATCCACTGATTTATAACGATCAAGAATTGAGCTATCATATTACAAAAGCCACTTTTAGCGCTAATTCCACCTTGGATTGGCATAAGCACAACAGTGCACAAGTTTTGATCATTGTAGATGGAGAGGCCTACTATCAGGAAAAAGGCAAAGAACCACTTATCTTAAAACAAGGAGATGTGATTAAATGTGAGAAAGGAAAAGAACATTGGCACTCCTCTACGAAAAATAGTGATGTTACCTATTTAGCGCTATATGATGGTGAACAACCCACAATTTGGACAAAAGTGGTTACCCAGGAATACTATAATAGCATCGCCAATAAATTGGGGCATTCTACGAACTAAATAAAGCCCCTACGTTTTTAAAAGATAAAAACATGCAATATCATATTCAAACCCCACGAGCTAAACTCGCCTACCGCACTTATGGTGACCCAAGCCATCCTGTTTTAATTTTGGTGCATGGATGGCCACAATCTAGCTATTGCTGGCATGAAGTAGCGCAGCACCTAAAAGATTATTACATCATTGCTCCCGACCTAAGAGGACTAGGAGATAGTGAGAGAACAATTGAAATTAGTTCATATACCAAAGACGAATTAGGAAAAGATATATTTGCTTTGGCTGATACCCTAAACATCGATCGTTTTTATCTTGGTGGACATGATTGGGGATCCGCTGTTGTTCAGGAAATGGCCATTTCTCAACCCCAAAGGATTCGCAAATTAATCCTCATCAATATGATGATTATTAATAATATTGAAGGAAAACAAAAGGCTTCAGAAAAATTAGTAAAAGGAATGTTTAAATCCTCTTGGTATCAATTTTTTCAAAGTATACCCGATTTCCCAGAGGCTTTGATTTCTGGGAAAGAAGAGGTTTGGATACGGTTTTTTAGCAAAGGAATTAGTCGACCCATTCCTGAAGAGGCCATTGCAGAGTACACACGCTGCTATAAAATTCCTCATACCATAACAACTGGAGCAAATTTTTACCGGTCTATTCCAAAAGATAGAGAAAGATGGCGTGGTTATATAGGGAAAAAAATTTCAGTCCCCACCCACATAATCCATGGGGAACTAGATCCTGTGGTAATAAAAGAATTTCTTTATAAAGTAGACACTGCTTTTGAACACCCAATTAAGATCACTTATTTAAAAGGGGGACATTTTATATGTGATGAGCAACCCGAGGAAGTTGCTAAATCTATGGGGGATTTTTTAGGGAAATAAATGATATAGGATATGCCTCGGCAATCAGGGACGATTAAAGCTGCTTAGAAAATGAACACACCCAATTACCTAATCCTAAAAATAATCATCACCCTTGGATTAATCCTTGGATTCCTATGTGGCTTCCTTTATAGCATAGGTGGATTTGTATATGACTATCTATATGTTGAAATAAATACAGGGAGTTATTTGGCCTTAAATGCCTTGTGGGGTATGCCCTTAATCTTTGGATGCTTGGCATTTTTGATAGGAGTAACCCTCCTCCTATTTCGTCAAATAATTAAAAAATTATTCTGATAAAAAACTGTTGATCGCTAAGCGATAGGAATCTAAACCAAATCCTAAAATGAGACCTTTGGCATTAGGAGTGATGTAAGAAGTATGTCTAAAATCTTCCCGGGCAAAAGTATTAGAAATATGAACTTCAATAACGGGTGCATCGATGGCTTTAATGGCATCGCCTATCCCCACAGAAGTATGGGTGTAGGCAGCAGCATTTAAAATAATACCCGCCGAGGTAAATCCTACTTTTTGGATATAATCAATTAACTCTCCCTCAATATTAGACTGAAAATAAGTTAACTCAATCTGTGGAAATTGTGCTTGAAGCTCTTTAAAATATTCTTCAAAAGTTTTGTGCCCATATACTCCAGGTTCACGTTGACCTAGAAGATTTAAATTGGGACCATTAATTATACTAAGTTTCATAGGGTAAAAATACCTTAAAAAATTGACAATCCCCTAGCCTATAAAAAAACGAAATATTGGCTATCTTAACCCAGTAAGAACTAATCATCTATTTATGAGCAAAGTTTATTCTTTTGGAAGAATGAAAATTAAAGATTATGCGGCTTATCTAAATCAATATGGTATGCCTTTTCAAAAAATTCTTAAAAAATATAATGGCAAAGTCCTGGCTGCTACCAAAAAAGGGGTGGTTGTTGAAGGAAAAGAAGAGGGAAATTGGACCGTTCTCATTGAATTTGAAAATGGGAAAGATGCATTTGACTTTTATGCTTCAGACGAATATGCCCCGTTAAAAAAGCGAAGACTAGAGGAATTAACAGATACTGCGCTTGCCATTTCATTTCCTGCAGAAATCCCCAATGAATGAGCAATTTTAAACTCACTTTACTACTAAGTTTTTGTTCTTTTTTTGTCTTAGGACAAGAAACTTCTTTGGTTATTCTTGGCACAGCACAAGATGCAGGCTCTCCACAGATTGCCTGTCAAAAATCATGTTGTAAATCCCTATGGGAAAGTGGTAAAAAAGAAGGGGTTGTATCACTAGGCTTAATTGATTCCATGAATCAAACCCATTTTTTATTCGAAGCCACCCCGGATATTACCCAACAACTTCAAAGTTTAAAAACAGAAGTAGGCCCTACCTCTCACTTAGGAGGCGTTTTCTTGACTCATGCACATATGGGGCATTACGGTGGGTTAATGTTTTTAGGGAAGGAAGCCTTAGGGGGTGACCATATCCCTGTTTATACCCTTGCCAGGATGGCTAATTACCTAAAAAACAATGGCCCATGGGAACAACTTGTCGAAGAAAAGAATATTGTTCTTTTTCCTTTAGTTGGATCGATACCCATGCAAGCTACGCCACAATTAAAAGTTACTCCGCTCGTCGTTCCCCATAGAGACGAGTATTCCGAAACAGCAGGGTATCAGATAGAAGGACCTAATAAAATAGCCTTATTCATCCCCGATATAGATAAATGGGAAAAGTGGAAATTTTCGCTCATAGATAGGATCTCCCAAGTAGATTACGCCTTAATTGATGCTACCTTTTTTAACGGAGAAGAGCTTCCTAACCGTGATATGAGTAAAATTCCGCACCCCTTTGTTATAGAAAGTATGGAACTACTAAAGAAACTGCCGGTAGCCGAAAAGAAGAAAGTTTATTTTATTCATTTTAATCACACCAATCCGTTGCTTAAGGAAGATAGTGAAGCAACAAAGGAAGTAATTAAACAAGGTTATAATATAGCGAGAACAGGACTAAAATTAGTTTTATAAATGCGTTGGGACAATGCACTTAAGGATTATCAAACCTACCTTCGTCTAGAGCGTGGGTTATCGGAAAACACCATTGCTAGTTATTGTTATGATATTCAGAGTTTTATTGACTTTATTGAAAAATATGCGAATCGGGTAACTCCAGTCAATTGTCAAAAAGAGGATGCACAAGCTTATATCTATCAACTAAGTCAAACAGTAAATGCGCGATCACAAGCAAGACAAATCTCTGGATTAAAAAGTTTTTTCAATTTTTTAATTTTTGAAGGATACAGAGAAGACTCCCCTATTGACTTAATTGAATCACCAAAAATAGGCCGTAAACTACCCGACGTTTTAAGTACCAAAGAAATTGATCTCTTATTAAAAAACATTGATTTAAGTCACCCCTTGGGACATCGGAACCTTGCTATATTAGAAACCCTTTACGGCAGTGGCTTACGTGTGAGTGAGCTGGTTAATTTGCGTATTTCTGATTTATTATTAGAGGAGAATTTAATGCTAATTACCGGAAAAGGAAACAAACAAAGACTGGTTCCACTGGGTGGGGTTTGTAAAAAGCAATTAACCACCTATCTGAATGAGTCTAGAATACATTTTCCTATCTTAAAAGAGTTTAGTGATTTTGTTTTTCTAAATCAACATGGAAAACAATTAACCCGGGCCATGATTTTTACAATGGTTCGCAAAACAGCCGAAAACACAACGATTAACAAAAAAATTAGCCCACATACTTTTAGACATTCTTTTGCGACTCATTTATTAGAAAACGGTGCAGACCTAAGGTCCATACAATTGATGATGGGACACGAAAACATTCCCACAACTGAGGTATACATGCATGTAGATACCCTACATTTATCTAAGTCGTTACATGCTTATCACCCTAGAAATAAAAGTTAAGCAGCTACCACTAAACGAAAACCTTCTCCATGAATATTGAGGATTTCAACCTTTTTATCTTGTTTTAAATACTTGCGCAATTTAGCGATGTACACGTCCATTGAACGAGAGGTAAAATAGTTGTCATCTCTCCAAATTTTATTTAATGCTTTTTCTCTGGGTAATAAATCATTAATATGAATGGCAAGTAGGCGTAATAGTTGGTTCTCTTTTGGTGAAAGTTTTACGGGAACCTCCTCATTAAATGTAAGTAACCTCAATTTTGTATTCAATCTAAATTGACCAATCGTAAACTCCATTTCATCAGATTCTGGCGTAGCAATTAAAGTTCGTCGGCTTAAAATAGATTTTATTTTTGCCAATAATACCTCAGAATCAAAAGGTTTAGATAAGTAGTCGTCTGCCCCTAGTTTAAAGCCCTTTAATACATCTTCTTTCATGGTTTTTGCCGTAAGGAAGATTAGAGGAATCGTTTCATTTTTCTCTCGAATCTCTTTGGCTAAGGTAAAACCATCTTTATAAGGCATCATGACATCTAGTAAACATAAATCATATTCCTCTTTTTTGAACTTTTCGAAGCCTTCTATACCATTTTTAGCCAAGGTCACCGTGTATCCATTAATCATTAGATATTCCTTTAGAATACTTCCAAAGTTGGGATCGTCTTCTACTAATAATATTCTTCTGTTATTTGTTTTCATCTTCTAGGTGTTCTTTTTACTATTCAATAAGGGTAAGTAAATCAAAAATGTTGATCCCTTCCCTTTTTTACTTGTAACATGAATTGTGCCATTTAATAAATTAAGGATTTTTTTTACATAAGAAAGTCCCAATCCATGTCCTTTTATATTGTGCACATTACCTCCTTGCTCACGGTAAAATTTATCAAAAATTAATTGAAGGGTCTCTGGATCCATACCAATTCCCTGATCCTTAATTTCTATGGCTACTTTATTTTCTTCGGTCCAGGTTCGCACTTCGATAATCGGGGATCCCTCAGAATATTTAATTGAGTTGTCTAATAAATTCGTAAAGATATTCGTTAAATGATTGGTGTTGGCCAAAATAACGGGCGCTACTGCATCTAAATGCTTAAGAATCATTCCAGATCTATTTTGGACAATTAGGGATACATGGCTAATGGCATTTTCAATAACCACATGGACCTCTGTGGGGGATAGATCAATGGGCGTGCTCCCTTTTTCTAATTGTGCAATCATTAAAACCGTATCTACCTGATTCTGCATGCGCTTATTTTCCTCTCGCATCATTTTTAAGTAGCGACTAATTTTATTTTTATCTTGAATATTTACTGGATTTTCAATGGCATCAATCGCTAGATTTATCGTCGCAATGGGCGTTTTAAATTCATGCGACATATTATTGATGAAATCAGATTTAATCTCTGAAATCTTCTTCTGTTGAAGAATTTGATACAAAGAAATTCCGCATAAAATAACAATGAGTAGGGTTAATAAAAAAGATAAACTAGCTACGCCAATAATAGAAGAAAGTACGTAGCTGTTTTTTTTGGGAAAGGAAACAATTAAATCATAGGTACTAGCCCCTTCGTTGTTGACAAAAATAGGAATAGCATATTGAGGGCCAGATTGTGTTTCTATAAAGTTATTTGAAGTCACTTTAGTCGCTAATCCTTCACTAAAAACAACATACTCAAAAGGGGTGTCAATATTTCGTTGTTTAAATTGATCTTTTAGCATATCCTCTAATACATAAGAATCTAATCGTTTATGTATAGGGAAGGTATTGGCAATATTGGAGAAAAAAGAAGTGAAAGTAGCTTTCTCAATGGCGTTAATTCTCTGAATTCTTTCGAAATTTTGGGTAGAAAATGTACGTCTATTTTCACGGTCAAAAGCTTCTTTAAAAATACGAGTGGTTTCTACTCCTTTAAAATCAGAAACCGATGTTAATTCCCCGTTTTTAGCCCCTGGGATTGGAATATTGAAATCTTCTTGAAGGATTCCGAAGGTGAATAAGGAGGATAAATTCTTTTCATCGTCACTATCGTAAAAGATAAAGTTTCCTAACATCGCACTATCCGCCTTATCAATTGTATCGGTTAGGCTTTCAAAAGTTTCTATGTAGTGAAGTAATTCATCTTCTTCAATATCCCTAGCTACAGCACTTAGAGATGCTTTGACAGCCATAGAAAACTCTTCTTCCCTATTGTCTACAGCCGTATAAATAAAATACCATTGAATTAAGATAATCCCCCCTACAGAGATTATCATAAAAATCATGAGTGCTAAAAAGTAGGACTTTTTCATTGATCTATCATATAGCCTTACAAAGGTGATAAAATTAATTAAGTGATTATCCTAAGGCTATGTTAATGGTTTAAAGCTTAAAAAAGTGTTGGTGTAATGCCAATACTTTTTGATGGGTCACCTCCCATTCTACATTTTCAATGTGATAATCGGCTAATGGAATTCGTTGTTTATCCTCCCATTGATTTTTCATCCTGGCGAGTACTTCATTTTCCGAGGATCCATCTCGTGCCATCACCCGTTTTATTTTTAATTGATTGGGAGCGGTTATCAATAAGCTTTTATCTACCGCCAAGTGACCGTTATTCTCAAATAAAATAGCCACTTCTTTTACCACATAGGGTGCTTTTTGAAGCTGAACCCATTGTTGAAAATCTTCTCCCACCATGGGGTGTACCAGCTGATTGAGTGATTTTAATTTTTCTGGATCTGAAAAAACAATTTTTGCGATATAAGGTCTATTCAACGCTCCTTCTTTGTAAACATCTTCTCCCAGCAATTCAATTAATTGCTTTTGTAGTTTATTGGAGCTGGTCATTAATCTTTTGGCTGCTTCATCAGCAACATAACAAGGAACCCCTAAGGAGCGAAATAAAGTCACCACCTTTGATTTTCCACTTCCAATACCTCCAGTAAGTCCTATAATTTTAGACATATTATTGGCGAATTAAGTAAGCTACGGTTTTAGGCTCCCATCGGAAATTTTTAATAGCAGAGGGTTGTTTAAATACCTCTAAATCAATTGTTGATCCAGAAAAATCCACCTTATTATAATCTATTCCAATAGAAAAATCCTGCTCAGAAATTTCTTTTAATTGATTTAAAGGAGCTGTAAACGATACCGAAATCTGACTGGGAAACCATTTATAGACCTTCCCTTTAGGGAAGTTTTGTGTGACCAGGGGTAATAAGAATTTTTTTTCTGAAAACCGATCAACCTCCACGGACATCAAAACTTGATTGTGGTCTACAGAAATATATTTTTCTTGTTCTGGCAAGGCCAAATATTGAATTAGGTTCTTACGAATAGGCTCTTCTGATGTATAGATGGGGGAAATTGACCGCTTAGACTTGATCACATCTTGGGGACCAATAATCAAAATACTATCTGGTTCAAAATCAATTCTGGTGGCCGTGAACCCTAGCGCCATTATTAATTTTGGTTGACGAATTGGTACTTTTTTTGAATATTGTTCTTGGTAATCAAATTCTAATTCGGTGGGGAAATAATTGATAATCTCCGTGTTCCCTAGCAATTGATCTTGTATATCTTGAAATTGTGCTGCTAAAGGCACTGTGGCCATTCCGCCTTCAAATGAAGTTTCGTTTAGGTGTATCCTAACTTTCTGATCAAAAAATTGATAATACAAAAACTGAAATCCAGAAGCTTTTAAGGTCATCTCTAGCTGCAGGGGTCTATTTAAAATAGGTATTACAGTAGAGGGGATTTTCTCTAGTGAAACATTAACTTGTAAAACTTCGGTATATTCCTTCGAAAATTTAGTAAAAAACCACAGTACAGAGGAAACAAGTAAAAAGACAATGAAAAATCTGTTTCGGCCTTTATCCATCGAAACTTGTTGCAACGATTTAACAAATGCCGGCTCTTTCTCCATGAATAATTATTTATTGAAGCGCATCAATCACCTCTTGACTAACCCCTGTGTTAGAGAAACCTCCATCGTGAAATAAATTCTGCATGGTTACTTTCTTAGTAAAATCAGAAAACATCATTACGGTATAATCTGCACACTCGGCCGCTGTGGCGTTCCCTAAAGGAGAAGTTTTTTCTGCATAGGTCAAAAATCCGTCTAAACCTTTTACTCCTTGACCAGCCGTTGTAAGGGTTGGTGACTGTGAAATGGTATTAACGCGAACTTTTTTATCTTTCCCCATATAATATCCAAAACTTCGTGCAATAGACTCCAAATAAGCCTTGTTGTCGGCCATGTCATTATAATTTGGGAACGTACGTTGGGCTGCAATGTAGGATAAAGCGACAATACTTCCCCACTCGTTCATAGCATCTTTAGCGTAAAGAGTTTGCATTAATTTGTGAAAAGAAACTGCAGAAACATCCCATCCTTTAGTCATCCAATCGTGATTAAGCGAGGTGTAGTGTTTGCCCTTTCTTACATTTACAGACATCCCTATAGAGTGAAGGACAAAATCTAGTTTACCGCCGAAATGCTCCATAGCTTGATCAACTAAATTTTCTAGATCAGTTAAAGAGGTAGCATCAGCAGGAATAACGGGGGCGTTTACTTTATCTCCCAATGTATTTATGGTCCCCATTCGCAGGGCCACGGGTGCATTTGTTAATACGATTTGACCGCTTTGCGCATGAACACTCTCAGCAGTTTTCCAAGCAATAGATTGATCATCTAGAGCACCGAAAATAATTCCTTTTTTTCCCTGAAGTAAATTGTGGGACATATGATTTTGTTTTATAATTATAATTGCAAATATAGTCTAATTCAATAACTCTCTTGCGTGCTGTAATGCCGTATTAGAAAGAGAATCGCCAGAAAGCATTTGAGCTACTTCAGTAATTCGTTCTTCTGGATTCAATTTATTTAATTGGGTGAAAGTACTTTCTCCCTTGGTTTCTTTAAAAACTTTAAAGTGATGTGCGCCTTTTGAAGCTACTTGAGGCAGGTGAGTAATGGTAATTACTTGCATATATTTAGCCATATGATGCATAATATCTGCGATCTTATATCCCACTTCACCAGAGACTCCCGTATCAATTTCATCAAATATAATTGTCGGTAATGTTTTAAACTCAGATAAGATGGCTTTTACGCTTAACATAATACGCGATAACTCTCCACCAGAAGCTACTTTCTTTAAAGAACCAAAATCACTTCCTTGATTGGCAGAAAAAGTGAAATCTAATTTTTCTTTACCAGAGGACAAGAATTGAGAGGTAGGTACTAGGTTGATCTGAAAACGTGCATTGGGCATTCCCAATAATCCCAATAATTGCGTCATTTGATTGATAAAAGTGGGAATAGCTTCCTTCCTATGATCACTCAAAGTTTGTGCTAATTTTTCTAAAGAAGAGGACAACGTATCTCTTTTTTCGCTAAGCCTTTGAAGTTGTTCATCTAGGCTTGCAGTTTGAATAACTTTTTGATCTAAGCAATCGCGCTTTTGAATTAGTTCGGTCAACGTTCTTACTTGATGCTTACTCAATAAATTATTTAAAGTTTGGTATTGTGCATTCAACTCCTCTAAGCGTTGAGGGTTGGCCACTAATTGCTCGTTTTCTAGATTTATTTCTGAAGTAAGGTCGTTTAATTCTATCAATAAACTTTCGAGTCGATTATAGAGTTCTTCATAACGACCCTTCATTCCGGAAAGTTTTTGAAGTGCGGAACGAACCTCATTCAATTGTACCTGAACCCCCATTTGTTCTTCTTCTATAATTTGAAGTGATTTTGAAAAAAGAGTCTCTATTTCTTCCACATTACTCAGGGATCGAATTTCTTCTTCTAACTCCTCCATCATTCCTTCTTCCATCTTTATTGAAGAGAGTTCTTCCAAAAGAAAGCGATGATAATCACTTTCTTCCTCAA
This sequence comes from Flavobacteriaceae bacterium, assembly GCA_038143595.1. Taxonomy (GTDB): domain Bacteria; phylum Bacteroidota; class Bacteroidia; order Flavobacteriales; family Flavobacteriaceae; genus Arcticimaribacter. The sequence goes on from JAYQME010000001.1 coordinate 738,488, forward strand.
GGCTTTGCTTTTGCGCTAATAATTCTTCGTGGGCACGGGTTGTTTCCTTAAAATCAACTAAATGTCCCTTATATTCCTTTAAGGTGTCTGAATTATCTGCCAATGCATCTAATACTTCTAATTGATACTCCTCCTCTGTAAGTGACAAGGTCTGATCTTGCGAATGAATATCTATCAGCTGATCGCCGAGTTGTTGAAGGATGGCTATACTAACGGGAGTATCATTGATAAAAGCACGTGATTTTCCTGAAGGAATAATTTCTCTTCTAATGGTTGTGATGGACTCATAATCAATATCCATTTCTGCAAAAAATGGTGCCAAATTATAGGCGCCAATCGAGAAAGTTGCGTCTATAAAACATTTTTTAGACTTATCCTTTAAAGTGGATAAGTCGGCTCTCTTTCCAAGAACCAATGCTAAACCTCCTAAAAGTATTGATTTCCCCGCACCTGTTTCTCCAGTTATGCTAGACATTCCATTAGAGAAATTGACCTCTAAATGGTCGATTAAAGCGAAATTGGAAATAGTTAACTCTGTAAGCACCGAAGTCGTTTAGATTATTAATCAAATATACTAGACTATAAAGCAATCACAAAAAAAGAATTAGTATTTGATTCTTTTCCATTTTGGACCAAAGAAGGGAGCCACCTTATTTAAGGTTTGCGCTGTTTTTGTAAAATCTACTTGGGGGCCATCTGAAAATAAATCTACAATTTCATCAGATTTTGCATCAAAAAAAGTTTGAATCAGTAATGCATTGGGGCGTCTATTATACAATCCATTAAATTTTCCTAAGGAAGCCATCACCCCTTTTTTACCCACTAAATTATCTTCAGTCATTAGATCTAAACCCTTTCTATGGTATTCATACTGTATGGTGCGGTATTCCTTAAACGTATTAGAAAGTAAGGTATCTATTAACCAAAATCTATTCCTATTACTGTCTGCTTGGTTCCACCCTTTTGCTCTATTTTGCTGGGCTAAGGTTAATATTTGTTGGGCTTGTTTAAAATATTCGGTCCCTCCATTTAGGGAGAAACTATCTGCCTCTAGTCCTAAGGCTACAAAGACATAAAAACTGATTAAAGACACAAGATTAGACTCATAAGTGGCCGGGTTATAGAAAAGAGGCTGGTATTCCTGATAGCTAAAGACAATGTCTTTATCTAAGAAATTAAATAAAGGGGTATAATAATCTGTTAAATAGACCGGACGTTCCACCTGAACCTGAAGGGTGCCCTCAAACTGAGCTCCGTTATAACCGGTTAGATTTAAAATCATACTACAACGAACTTTTTCTTTATTTGCTACATTAACATCGGTCCATGCTTTTGCATTAATAAATTCATTGAGAGATTGTTCTAGTGTTTCGAATACCTGCTGATTTGTTTGATTAACAAATTCTGCATTAACCACAAACCGACAATCCATAATTTGGGCGGTTAAAGAGGTAGAAATAAATAAAACAATTAGAGGCAGATTTTTCATAGGGCTGAAGCAATTATATGAGTGAAAATATCTTTCGCCACGGCTTGTTTGAGTTTTAATTCAAATGGAATAATTTCACCAGAACTTTTTAGGAAGGTAATTTTATTATGATCTCCACCAAAACCAGCATCCTTATCATTTTAAGAATTCAATACGATGGCATCTAGGTTTTTGTTACTACATTTCCCTTGAGCATTCTTGATTTCATTTTCAGTTTCTAGTGCAAAACCAACTAGATATTGTCCTTTTTTAGCCTGTCCCATAGCGGCAAGAATATCCTTTGTAGGCGTAAGCTTAATGGCATCTAAACCCGCTTGCTTTTTGATTTTATTGGAAGATAAATTTGCTGGTCTAAAATCGGCTACCGCAGCTGCGGCAATGGCAATATCGGTCTGTGCGTAATACGTAAATACACTGTTATACATTTCTTCAGCAGAAACCACATGCACTACTTTTACCCTATCGTTATTTATTGTTAAGGCTGTTGGACCTGAAATTAAGACCACCTCAGCACCTAGGTCTGCAGCGTGTTGAGCAAGGGCGAATCCCATTTTTCCTGATGAATGATTTCCAATGAATCGAACAGGGTCAATAGCCTCATAGGTTGGACCAGCAGTTATCAATACCTTTTTACCATACAAGGGCGATTTTTTTACCCATTCGTCTTCAATGGCCGATACAATATGATCTGGCTCCATCATTCTTCCTTTACCCGATAAACCACTTGCTAAAAAACCTTCCTCTGCAGGAAGTACAATATTCCCATAGTCTGCTAATTTTTGCATGTTTTTTTGATTAGCAGGATGTGCATACATATCTAAATCCATTGCAGGAGCAATAAAAACAGGACATTGTGCAGAAAGATAACAGGCAAGCAACAAATTATTACACCGCGCCTGTGCCATAGCCGAAAGTGTATTGGAAGTGGCAGGAGCAATGAGCATTAAATCCGCCCACAGGGCTAGATCCACATGGTTATTCCATATAGGATGATCATGATTTCCTTCTGCAGTAAATGAAGAAAAAACCGGATGATTAGATACCGTAGATAAAGTAAGTGGGGTAACAAAATCTTTAGCGGCCGGAGTCATAACAACTTTTACGTCCGCGCCTCTAGCAACTAATGCACGAACTAAAAAAGGAGTTTTATAAGCTGCAATCCCTCCTGTGATTCCTAAAAGAACCTTTTTTCCACTAAGAATTGACATGTCGACTATTCGTCTGTATTACTATGGTATACACGATCGTTTAACCATTCCTCCACTGCTAAAGCGTGAGGCTTTGGTAGGCTTTCATAAAATTTAGACACCTCAATTTGCTCTTTGTTTTCGAAGATTTCTTCTAAACTATCGTTGTGTGTAGCAAATTCCTCTAGTTTTTCGTGTAACTCTTTCTTGATATCAAGATTAATCTGAGTAGATCTTTTAGCAATAATTGAAATTGCTTCATAGATGTTTTGCGTTTCTCCTTCTACTTTGTTTTTGTCATAAGTAGTAGTTGATGCGGGTGCTTTTGATTCTCTGTACTTGGTCATGTGTTCTATTTTGTTGTTGCTATTGGTGTGGTATCGAGTAAATTAATTTCTTTGTCAACACGTTTCATTTTATCATCTATATCCTCTAAATAAAGGGTTTCTGGATAATAACGTAGTATCGTTTTATAAATTGAATTAAGGCCCTTAAGACGTTCTAATTTTTTTGTAAAAACACTATTGGTTGCTATTTCGTAAGAAGATAAAAATTTATAATACAAGGCATCTTCTCTAAAGGGTGTCCCTGGATAAGAGATGATAAAATTATCAAAGGCTTTGATGGCTGCCTTGTAATCTCTAATTGTGTAATATTGCTTAGAGATTTCATAGTCTTTTTTCTCAATTTTTCTTTGTAACTCTTGAATGTAGTTATTGGCTTCTGCCGTATATTCAGAGTTAGGATAATTATCTATAAAAATCTGTAGTTTATCGATTGCTTGATTTGTATTCTTTTGATCCAAACTAAACTTAGGAGAAAGCATATAATAACATTTTGCCTCCATAAAGTTAGCCTGATCAATACGATCACTTTTTGGATATGATTTTATAAAACTCTCAAACTGATAAGCTGCCAGATAGTAATCTTTTATTTGAAAGTAAGAATTGGCATAAAAGAAAATAACTCTTTGGGCTTGGGGTTTCCCTCTGTAGGAAGGGAGAATTTGTTCAAAAAGTCTATTGGCACGTCGGTAATCTCCAGTGTTATAGTAGTCTTGAGCAGCCGTATACTTTTCTGATACATTGGGGTTATTCAATACTTTTTGATAAGCACTACAAGAAGAGAGTAGGCTTACTAAAACAACTGAGGATAACAGTATACGTGTGATTTTTAACATGCTGCAAATTTAGTTAAAATAAAACGAATACGAAATTATTATAAACCGTATGTGAAACAAGAAATTTTAACCTCTTTTAACAGGGGTTTGCAAATGATTAAGACTTTCTTGTAGTAGACTTTCTAATTCGGCTGAAGCGGGGACTAAGGGTAGGCGAAGCGTATTCTGGCACTTCTGCATTAGGTGCATTAAAGCCTTTAGTCCTGTGGGATTACCCTCTTGGAAAATTAGTTCAATAAAAGGTAACAAATCATGTAAAATAGCTTTGGCTTCATTAAATTGATTGTCTAACCCCAGCTGAATCATCCTTACAAACTGCTCTGGTAAGCCACCCGCAAGGACAGAAATAACTCCTGCTCCTCCTCTCTCTATTAACCCTAAAGCAGAGGCATCATCTCCAGAAATAACCAAAAAGTCTTCCTTGTGCTGGGCAATGAGCTCACCTGCTAATTCTAAGTCTCCGCGGGCATCTTTGATACCTATAATGTTTGAAAAGTCTTTGGATAAACGCAGCGTGGTTGAATTTTCTATAGAACTCCCTGTTCTAGCAGGTACATTATACAAAATTATTGGGAGGGGAGAAACTGCTGCAATCGCGGCAAAATGTTGATAAATCCCTTCTTGATTGGGTCGATTATAGTAAGGGCAAACGGATAAAATAGCATGAAAACCAGTGAGTGCTGTAGACTTTATTTCCGCTACCAATGCGGTGGTGTTATTTCCACCCAATCCAATTACTAAAGGGAGACGACCTTGGTTTTTTGATACGACAAATTCTGCCAAAGAATTCTTTTCCTCCTTAGTTAATGTTACTGTTTCTGCTGTAGTTCCCATGATGACTAAATAATCTACTTGCGCAGCTACATATTCTTCCATCAAATTACTAATCACAGTAAAATCAATTTCTCCTTCTTTTGTAAATGGGGTAATCATGGCTACTCCAGTACCTCTAAATTCTTTCATATTATATTCTTTTAAGTATTTTTAAATACTTAATAAGTTCATTTTTGAATAGTTCTTTATCTGTTGGGGAGAAATCAAAAACAATGTCATTAATTTTTCTATCCACCGATGCAAAACCGACACTTAATTTTGAAGAGGTTCTACTAGCGACCCAATTCATGTATAGATTTTCCGTATCAAAATAATTAATTTGTAAATCTACCTCTTGGGCGCAATAGGTTTGTAAACTTCCCTTAAATGTTCCAAAAAAGGAAACTTCTTTAGGGTCGAAAACAAGAGAATATTCTTCTTGAGTATGTTCTGTACTCGTAAAAGTCATTACATTTATCGCCTTTTTTTTTACGGTTAAAATCTTGGCTATTTCATCAAAAAAATGAAAATCAACCGGTAGACTAGCATCAAGAATCACATTAATATTTTTGATTTTGAACTTTTGGCCAAGGTCTTTACTTTCAAGAGATTTTTGCAAATCTTTTCGGTAAGCTCTTTTATGCCAAAATTGTTTAAACACCTGGTCGATTTTTTTGCAAATTTAACAAACCTTTTTAGTTATAAAAAAATGTAGGTTGTTTCATACATACAGGAAATGTTTTATTTATAACATTTCAAGAAAGTCATGCTCCGAAATCAATTGAATTCCTAATTTTTCAGCTTTGGCCTTTTTGGCAGGCCCCATTGATTCACCCGCTAATACAAAACTCGTCTTTGAGGAAATTGAGCTTCCTACTTTCCCGCCGTTATCCTCAATCATTTTCTTTAATTCATTTCTGCTAAACTGATCAAAAACACCAGAAATAACGATTGTTTTGTTGACAAGAATTGTAGAGTTAAGGTTTGTTTTTTCGGCTTCGAAGCACAGTCCGGCTTTGGACAAGCGGTCCAACATTTCAATTTGCTTTGGATCTTGAAAATAGCTTATTAAACTTTCTACAATCTTATCTCCAATATCATCCACAGCCAAAAGCTCTGCTTCTGAAGCAGCTCTTATTGCAGCTAATGAGCCAAAATGCTGCGATAATCGTTTGGCCACCGTTTCTCCAACATGCCGAATACCTAAACCAAATAATACCTTGTGGAATGGTTTCTTTTTAGAAGCTTCTACACCCTCTAGCAGGTTTTCTACAGACTTTTCAGCCATTCGCTCCAGAGGAAGTAACGCTTCTCTTTTTAAAGCGTAAAGATCAGCAATATTCTGAATGAGATCATGTTGAAACAATAAACCTACTGTTTCCCCACCAATACCTTCTATATCCATTGCCTTTCGGCTGACAAAGTGCTGGATTTTTCCAATAATCTGAGTAGGACATCCGGTATAATTTGTACAGTAATGCTGGGCTTCCCCAGTCACACGTTCCAACGGCGAAGCACAATCAGGGCATTGCTTTATGTAAGTGATTACTGCAGATAGATCACCTCTTTCTGCAGGATCAAAACCCACTATTTTAGGAATGATCTCCCCTCCTTTTTCTACGTAAACATAATCTCCTATCCTAAGGTTTAATTTCTCAATTTGATCTGCGTTATGCAAGGATGCTCGTTTTACAATCGTTCCCGATAACAATACAGGATCTAAATTAGCTACAGGAGTAATAGCTCCTGTCCTACCCACTTGATAAGTAACCGAATTTAATCTTGTACTCACCTGCTCTGCCTTAAATTTATAAGAAATGGCCCAACGGGGAGATTTTGAAGTAAAGCCTAATTGCTCTTGTAGAGCAATCTGATTTACTTTAATTACAATGCCATCTATTTCGAAAGGAAGAGTATCGCGTTGTTTGCCCCAGTAATCAATATAAGTTAACATTTCTTCTAACGAAGAAACTCTTTGCATACTATCGGGAACACTAAATCCCCAAGATCTTGCCTCTAGGAGCGATTCCCAATGGGTGGCATAGGTCAATTCCCCTGCAAGCGCATAAAAAAAGCAAGCCAATGGGCGTTGAGCAGTTTCCCCACTATCTTGCAACTTCAATGATCCAGATGCTGTATTTCTAGGGTTCCTGTAAGGCTCTTCTCCGGCGGCTAAACGCTTTTTATTTAAAGCGTCAAAACCTTTGAATGGTAGGATTATTTCACCTCTAATATCAAACTGTTCGGGATAATCACCCGCTAGGACTAAGGGTACATTTTTAATGGTTTTAACATTGGCTGTAACCTCATCCCCTTGCGACCCATCTCCTCTAGTTACTGCCTTGACTAATACGCCATTAATGTAGGTCATATTAATTGAAGCACCATCATATTTTAATTCGCAAGTAAAATCCGAAATAGGACCTCCATACATTCTTTCTATTTTCGCTAACCATTCTCCCAATTCTTCGGGAGAATAAGTATTGTCTAGAGAATACATCCTCTGCTGATGAACTACTGTTGGAAAATTCTTGGTTATGTCGCCACCCACTCGCATGGTAGGTGAATTTGGATCCTTAAATTCTGGATGTTGTTCTTCTAAGTGTTGTAATTCTTTTAAAAGTTGATCAAATTCAAAATCTGTAACTTCACTTTGATCAAGCACATAATAAGCGTGATTATACCTATGTAATTGTGCACGTAATTGCGTAATTCTTTGTTCAGTTTTCATCCTTAGACGTTACTAAATTTAATAAAACGTTCTTTCCCAAAGATATCTTTTTTCACCACGGCATTGTTAAAATTATAAGACTTTCCAAGCAGAATTAAATCTTCTACGCATTTTGGATTAATTTCAAAATATACCTTCCCTTTTAGCTGGAGATTTTCTTGGGCAATTTTTAATATGGCTCTGTAAAAGCAAAGGGGATCATCTTCTGGAGCAAATAAAGCCAAATGAGGCTCGTGATCTAACACATTTTTATGCATCTGAACTTTCTCTGAGGGAAACACATAGGGAGGGTTAGATACAATAATATCACAAGACTCATTTATGGTTACCCAATTTAAAACGTCGGCACGATAAAAATTCGAAGATAAATGGTGCTTTAGTGCATTTTTTTTGGCGATTATCAACGCTTCTTCACTCAATTCAAAACCTTTAACTTCCCACGATTTCTGTGCAGATTGTATGGCTAAAGCAATACAGCCTGACCCCGAACACAGATCCCATAAATGAAGTTTATTTTGTGTATTTTCATTTAAAACCCATTCAATTAACTCCTCCGTTTCTGGCCTTGGAATAAGGACTCCCTTATTAACCTCTAAAGTAAGTTCCATAAAATAAGTTACTCCAAAAATATATTGAAGGGGCTTTCCCGTTTTTAGTTCAGCTAATAAATGGTCTAATTGAGATTTCTCATCTTCGGATAATTCATAATGGGGTTCTAATCCAATTTTTAAACTATTCCAATCAAAAAAAAAGGCGATTCCTCGTTTAAAAAAATCATCTATTTCTCCTTGCTCATAAAGCGATGATAACGTAGATCTATAATAATCTCTGTAGGTAATTAGCGAACTCATAATTCCTTTTTTAACCATACATTACAAGAGGTATGTCCTGTATTTCCCATGGGTGCGTCTAAATAGGTAAATCCCGTTTTTACATAGAGCTTTTGTGCCGCCTCCATAGTGGGTAAAGTCTCTATATAGCACAAATTAAATTTGTTGGCTTTTGCGAAACTAAGACAGCGTTTAATCATTTTTTTTCCTAAGCCTTTTCCTCTTGCTTGTGGTAAAAAGTACATTTTTTGAAGCTCACAAAATCGCTTGTCTTCCCCAGCCAAAGGTGCTATCCCAGCACCACCTATAACCACACCTTCTTCTTCAACAACAAAATAGGCTGCGCGGGGGTAATCGTAAGCTGCAGACATATTATCTAACTCAGGATCTTCAAATGCAGTTCCTACTTTTGGTACACCAAGTTCCATTAAGGTCTTTCGGATTAAATCTGCCAAAGAAGGATTATCTTTTACAATCACTTCGCGAATAACTATCATAATCTGGTAATTATATTTGATGTAAATTTAGCCTAAAATTACACTAAGCCAAGACTTTTGAAAGATACAAATATAGATCACAACAAATTCATGCTTAGATGCTTTGAACTCGCTCTAAAAGGCCTTGGAGCAACCTACCCGAACCCCTTGGTGGGAAGTGTCATTGTCCATCAAGGAACCATTATTGGAGAAGGTTGGCATCATAAGGCGGGGGAAGCTCATGCAGAAGTCAATGCTATTAATAATGTTACCCAAAAAAAATTATTAAAAGAAAGTACATTAAATGTAAATCTAGAGCCCTGTAACCATTATGGAAAAACCCCTCCGTGTGCTCAACTTATTGTCAAACATAAAATTCCTAGGGTAGTCATTGGGACCATAGATCCATTTAAAGAGGTTAATGGAAGTGGCATAACCACACTTGAGCAGGCTGGAATTGAGGTAATGATGAGTTCACTAGGAAAAGAAGCCAAACAAATCAATCAACGTTTTTTTACATTTCATCAAAAAAAGCGCCCTTATATTGTTCTAAAATGGGCACAAAGTATCGATGGTTTTATTGCCCCTCTTACTAAAAATCGAAAATCAAAGTCACCTGTTTTTTTATCTTCAAAAGAAGATCAGGTTCTTGTTCATCAATGGAGAAAAGAAGAGGAAGCAATTCTTGTAGGTGCACAAACGATCATTGACGATAATCCTCGACTCACTACGCGTTGGGTAAGTGGTCGTCACCCCGTCAGAGTAATCTTAGATCCTAGGGGAAGAATCCCACAAGATGCTCAAGTTTTCTCAAGCGATTCCCCTACTCATCATTTAACCTACCCTACCTTAGGTATGAGAGGCAATGAAAGTCCTGAGGAATTCCTGTTGCGTTCCCTAGAATATCTATACCATCAAAATATTAATTCTGTTCTTATTGAAGGAGGGAAAAAAACAATAGATTTCTTTATAAAAGCCTCTTTATGGGATGAAGCTAGGGTCTTTAAATCTCCCATTAAACTAACGGAAGGGATTCCTGCACCTGAAGGAATATCATTAAAATTCTCAAAACAAAAGAACTTAATTATTGTACAACCGCCGAAAAAACAGCTTTAAATGATTCTGGACAACGCATAGGGCGTCTAGAAGATGCGTTCATAAAGGCTAAAGTAGTCGCCGCTGTACAAATTAAATCATTATGTTGATTGATCACTTTGTAATTGAAAATCATTTTTACTAGAGGAACCTCTTCCAAATTAATCTGCACAAGGAGCTTATCTTCAAATTTAGCTGGCTGTTTATAATCAATTGTGGCAGAAATCACCGGCATCATCACCCCTTCGGCCTCCATTTTGTTATAAGAAATACCTAACTGGGTGAGCCACTCAAGACGTGCAACCTCAAAATAACGAAGGTAATTACTATGATGAACAACCCCCATTTGGTCTGTTTCACCATATCTAACTATAATTGGGGTAGAGTGAAAGTGTATTTCCAAGTTTTTTAGTAAATTTATACATCATTTAGGTGATCCATAATTTGCAATAAAAAAACTTTAAAATCAATAGCGAATGCTATTTTTTTTTCAATTTTTTTAACCAATATTTGTTGTAAGCAAATACCATAAACAAAATCTACTTTAAATCAGCTTTTTAGCACTTTTTGATGTCACTAAACGCAGAAACATCTTGGAATAATTGTCTCTCCTTTATTAAGGATAATATTCAACCACAAGCTTACAAAACCTGGTTCGAGCCAATAGTTCCGCTTAAAATATCTGAAAATGCACTAAGTATACAAGTGCCGAGTAAATTTTTCTATGAATGGCTAGAAGAGCATTATGTTAAACTACTCAAGATTGCGTTAACAAAAGAACTTGGAGAATCTGCCAGACTTGTGTACGTTATTAAGATGGAAAACACTTATGGTAATAAGCAACCTTTTACAGAAAGTATTCCCAGTAGTCAACAAGCAGCCCTAAGAGCCCAACAAGTAGATGCTCCTCTGAGCAGTATGAATACCCAACTAAAGAATCCATTCGTGATTCCGGGGATTCGAAACCTACAGATAGAATCTCAGCTTAACCCTAATTACAACTTCCAAAACTTCCTAGAAGGTGACTCCAACCGCTTAGCTCGTTCTGCAGGATTAGCTGTGGCTAATAAACCTGGAGGCACCTCATTTAATCCATTACTCATATTTGGAAATGTAGGTCTAGGAAAAACTCACCTAGCTCACGCTATCGGTGTTCAGATTAAAGATAAATTTCCCGATAAAACTGTTTTATATATTTCTGCTGAAAAATTCACTCAGCAATACATAGAGTCCGTAAAGAAAAATACACGAAATGACTTTATTCATTTTTATCAGATTATAGATATTTTAATCATAGATGATGTTCAGTTTTTCTCTGGGAAATCTGGAACACAAGATGTCTTCTTCCACATATTCAACCATTTACATCAAAATGGTAAACAAGTGATTTTAACTTCGGATAAAGCACCTGTAGATATGCAAGACATAGAACAACGTCTTCTTTCACGATTTAAATGGGGACTATCTGCTGAGTTACAACAACCGAATTTTGAAACCCGTATTTCTATCCTTAAAAATAAGCTTTATAGAGACGGGGTGGTTATAGATGATGAAATCACAGAATACGTAGCCAAAAATATCAAGAGTAATATTCGTGAATTAGAGGGAGCTATTATTTCCTTAATCGCACAATCTTCCTTTAATAAAATGGACGTTACCATAGAGTTAGCTAAGGAAATTGTAGATAAGTTTGTTAAAAACACCAAGCGAGAAGTAAGTATCGATTACATACAAAAGGTAGTTTCAGATTATTTCCAAATGGATGTAGAAACGCTTCAATCTAAAACCCGTAAACGCCATATTGTTCAAGCCCGTCAATTGGCTATGTATTTCGCGAAAAAATTCACCAAAGCTTCTTTAGCGAGTATTGGAAGTCAAATTGGTAAAAGAGACCACGCTACTGTTCTACACGCTTGTAAAACGGTAGATAATTTATCCTTTACAGATAAACAATTCCGTAAATACGTGGAAGACCTCAACAAAAAACTAACCCTATAAATAATCCCAGATGAGATCCGGGAATGTGTTAATGGTTTGCCTCGGTAACATTTGCCGATCCCCATTAGCTCATGGTATATTTCAACATCTTCTTAACGATGCTACCATTTTGGTGGATTCGGCAGGTACAGCAAATTACCACACCGGCGCTTCCCCAGATATAAGAAGTATTGAAACTGCCAAAAGACACCATATCGATATTAGCAAGCAAAAGGCCAGACAATTTATCGCAGAGGATTTCGATCGTTTTGATTATATATTTGTGATGGATAGAGAAAACTTCAAAAATGTGTTACGTTTAGCCAAAACAACTAGCCAAAGACAAAAGGTACAACTCCTCCTTGGAGACCAAGAAGTTGAAGATCCCTATTACGGAGGTCCTGAAGGCTTTGAAATAGTCTATAAGAAAATATATACTGCCTGTAAAACCATGATCGAACAATGGAACAACTGAGCCCAAAAAAACCAACACTTTATCTTATTCCATGTCACCTAGGGGAGAATGCTCCTATGGAAGTTCTTCCTTTGACGATAAGAAAAGTAATTGAACCGCTCACCCATTTTATTGTGGAGGATGAAAAAGATGCGCGTCGATTTATAAAACGATTAATTCCCCAAAAAGATCAAAGCGAATTGGTTCTCTTTCCATTAAACAAGTTTACTGATCCCATGGAACTTCAAAATTATCTCAAACCCATGGAAGAGGGTTATGCAATGGGGTTGCTATCAGATGCAGGATGCCCTGGGGTCGCTGATCCAGGTGCTGTTATGGTGAAAAGAGCCCATCGCTTATCTTACAATGTAAAACCTTTGGTAGGACCTTCCTCTATTCTTTTGGCAATGATGGCTTCTGGTATGAATGGCCAAGCCTTTGCATTTAATGGATATTTACCTATAGACAATAAAGAGCGTAAAAGAGCGATTAAACGCTTAGAAAAACATTCTGGAGATTTTGATCAAACCCAAATTTTTATAGAAACCCCCTATCGTAACGATGATTTATTAGGGGATTTAATTAAAAATCTGTCATCGAATACACTTTTAAGTGTGGCTTGTGATTTAACGCTTCCTACGGAATGGATTAAAACAGCGCCTGTAAATCAGTGGAAAAAAATTAATTTATCCTTTCAAAAAAGGCCTGCTATTTTCTTGTTTCACAAAGAGTTATCGATATAACTTTTGCTTATTTAGCCAACGATAATATTTTTTAGCTTTTCGGTTATGTTCTTTTAAATTGGTTGAAAAATCATGATAACCTAAACGTGAAGGATCTGCGACAAAATAAAGGTATTTATGTTTTTTAGGGTAAAGTACAGCTTCTATAGAGGATATATCTGGCATAACAATTGGCCCTGGAGGTAAACCGCTCACTTGGTAGGTGTTATAAGGGGAACTTATTTAAGGTCTTTCTTTAACACCCTCCTAATGATAAGGTTAAAATTATTTTGGGATTTTTTCATTGCATAAACCACGGTAGGGTCTGCCTGTAAACGCATACGTTTATGTAACATGTTTAGATAAACCCCTGCAATAAGGGGACGCTCCTCCACTTTGAGGGTTTCTTTTTGGACAATTGCAGCGAGGGAAACGACTTCTGAAGGAGACAAACCTTGTCTTTCCGCTGCAGCAAGACGATCATTTGACCAAAAACGCTGATATTCTTTCCACATTCTATTTTGAATCTGTGCAGGAGTGGAATTCCAAAATAATTCATAGGAATTAGGAATGTACATGCCTAAGGCATTTTCTAATGTAAATTCATTCGCTTCTAAAAACTCAGGATCTAAAAATTGTTGGACCAAGGATAAACTATCTACCTCTAACTGAGCAGCCAAACGGCCCGCTAAATTTTCAATCCGCTCTTGATTATTAAAAGTAACCCGCACAGGCATAGATTGCCCCCTTAATCTATTGATAATCTCATGATTACTCATGCCTTGTTCAATCGCATATTTGCCCCCTCGAATTCGGGTGGCATAACCTTTCTTTTCTGCAGCTAGTTTAAAATCCTGAACGTTTTTTAAAAGCGGTGTTAATTCGGTTACAAGATCATCTATGGTAGCTTTCGATGAGATGAATACGTAAGACGTAGAATTTAAAAAAGTGGTATTAGGAAGAAAAAAAACACGATAAAAAAAGTAGGTAAAATAAACCCCGATCAATGCAATAATCAAAATAATGGCTAGTCCCAGCTTCTTTCTATACATGTGCAATTTTTTGTAAAACCACCTCGTTGTGGTATTGGTTATTGTAATAAATCCAGTCTTCTTTGACTCCTACTTGTCTGTATCCACTTGCTAAGAACAATTGAAGACTGATTTCATTTTCCTCTCCTACTCCTACATAAAGCTGATGCATTTGTAAATTAACAAAAGCTATTTTTTCAATCAACTTTAGCCCACTTTTAGCCATACCTTGTTCTCTGTATTTAGCATCGATGACAATCCCCACACCAGCACGATGATGTATGGGATCAAAATCATATAAATCAACCAAACCGAGCGGGGTATTTTGATGGTCAGATAGAACAAAACGTTGTTGTTTCACCGAAAATATATCTAGATGGGCATTCGAAATATAATTTTCTAGGGTATGTTTTGAAAAAGGCAATAAGGTGTTAGAAACCCTCCACAATGATTGATCATTTTCTAAATGATATAGAAAATCGATGTCTGCGGGTTCTAAAGCACGTAAATGTAAAGTCCTAAGGTCTACTTCCATTTTCCTGAGTATACAAATTGAGCTGGACCCATCAAATCGATTGCTGTGTATTCGTTTTCTTTGGGTAAAAAAGAAACACTAAGCTCCCCTCCTTCTACCAAAATATTTATTTGTTGGGCAGTGGTCATTTTTTTATAATGCATAGCTATGGCTACAGCCGTGGCCCCTGTTCCACAAGAAAGTGTTTCGTTTTCTACCCCCGCTCATAAGTTCGAATAGCAAAAGTGTTTGAGGTCTTTTGCTCTACAAAATTCACATTACTCCCTTCCTGAAAATAGGGATCACCATAACGAATGGCTGCCCCTTGGTCTACCACAGGATAAGTTGCTAAGTCAGTGACCATCTCTACATGATGTGGAGAACCCGTATCCAGAAAAGCATAGGTGTCGGTATTTCGAATGTGCTTCACATCGTGCATTCTTAGCGCCACATCTTTATTTGCTTTTATTTGCGCGGTGTGCAAGCCGTCTATGGCTTCGAACGTGGTCGCTTCTTTAATGATCCCTAAAGCATTGGCAAAAGCAACAGTACATCTTGCCCCATTACCACACAAGGTGCTTTCACGCCCATCTGAATTAAAATACACCATTTTAAAGTCGGCGATATCACTAGGTTGAACGAGAATTAATCCATCAGCACCAATTCCAAAACGTCGATGACAACAAAGGGCAATAAATGCATGATCTAGCGTGGGAAAAAAATGTGCACGATCATCAATCATTATAAAATCATTTCCTGTGCCTTGGTATTTGTGAAAATTAAAATTCATAAGGCAAAGTTAAGGATAATTTTAAGGTTTTTTTGGCTGTTAAAAACACGTTAAAGCTTATCCAACTCAATTCTTGGTTTATTTAAATTTGTAGCAAAAATATACTAAGATCTATGAAAACACTATTTAAACTTGGCACTGTAGCCGTTTTTAGCTCTCTTGTAACCCTATCCCTTTTCTTACTTTTCCAAAAGGAAAAGACACCAACCAAGGTAGCGCAGTTTCCAACCTTAACTCCAGCAAGCTACACCTATCACGCCAGTGAAAAGACAGCAGCTCCTACAGATTTTATAGAGGCGGCCAACAAAAGTATTCATGCTGTGGTACATGTAAAAAATACAGCGTCTACGAATGAACGAATTTCCCCTTTGGAATATTTTTACGGACGTAGAGGTTCAGAAAACAGGGTAGGCACAGGTTCTGGTGTAATTATTTCCCCAGACGGACTAATCATTACCAATAACCATGTGATTGAGGATGCAACTAAAATTGAAGTAACGACCAACGATAATGTAAGATATACTGCAAGATTAGTCGGAACGGATGCCTACACAGATATTGCTGTACTAAAAATAGATGTAGATCAACCCTTACCCTATATGTCATTTGGTAATTCCGATCAAACACAAATTGGAGAATGGGTATTAGCCATTGGTAATCCTTTTAATTTAAATTCTACAGTCACCGCAGGAATAATAAGTGCTAAATCGAGGGATCTTAATACCCAAGACCAAAAAAACCAATCCTTTATACAAACCGATGCCGCTGTAAATCGAGGAAACAGCGGGGGTGCATTGGTTAATACCCGTGGGGAACTTATTGGAATTAATACAGCCATTACTTCTATGTCTGGAGGTTTTGAGGGGTATTCTTTTGCTGTACCCAGTAATATAGCACGAAAAGTTTTTGAGGATATTGTTGAATATGGAAGTACACAAAAAGGTTTACTAGGGGTACAGGGAAATGCAATTACGCCGGAGTTTAAAGAACGTTTTAACGAATTAAATATCCTTGAAAACGAAGGGTTCTACGTGGCAGATGTCGTGGAAGGAATGGGTGCTGCGAGCGCAGGAATCAAAAAAGGCGATATCCTAGTTCAAGTCGATGAAGTAAAAATCAAAACTTTTTCTGATTTAACGGGCTATTTAGAAAGTAAACGACCCGGAGATGAAGTGAATGTCCGTTTAAACAGAAATGGAAAAGAAAAAAACATACGCGTATTACTTAAAAAAAGTACGGCAGTACAATTTATGCGGATGAACCTGCGTAACCTTTCCGATAAAGAAAAAGCAGAATATGGTATAGAAAAAGGAGTTAAAATTGAAGATGCAGGTGTTTTTGAAGATGTAATAGAAAAAGGTTCTCTTCTTATTGAAATTAATGGAGAACGGATTTACAGTGTAGACGATTTACAACAAATAGATATTCGTGAGGTCGCATGGATCACCTATATCAACACCGAAGGTGAAAAAATTAGACTCCGTCTATAAATAAAAAAGAGCTTTCCATCGAGAAAGCTTTTTTTTTGACCCAAGAATCCTCAATTTTGTAAAAAGTCTTTATGCGTATAGATATCATCACCCTTTTTCCTGAACTTCTTAAAAGTCCTTTTGAAGTGTCGATTGTTAAACGCGCCATAGAAGAAAAAAAGCAAGCATCCACTTTCATGATTTACGCGATTATAGCACTAATAAACACCGTAAAGTAGATGACTACCCTTTTGGTGGGGGCGCGGGAATGGTGATGATGATTGAACCTATTGATCGGTGCATTAGCCAGCTAAAAAGCGAACGATCTTATGATGAAATAATTTACATGACCCCAGACGGGCTTACTCTAAATCAATCCATTGCCAACACCTGCTCGCTTATGGATAACATTATGATCCTTTGTGGCCATTATAAAGGAGTAGATCACAGGATTAGAGAACACTATATTACCAAAGAAATTTCTATAGGTGATTTTGTGCTTTCTGGTGGCGAACTCGCCGCTGCAGTATTTTGTGACAGTATCATACGCTTAATCCCTGGTGTGCTAGGAGATGAATCTTCTGCGTTAAGTGATAGCTTCCAAGATCAATTACTGGCTCCCCCTATTTACACCCGCCCAGCGGACTACAAAGGGTGGAAAGTACCCGACATTCTAATTTCTGGAAACACTCCAAAAGTAGAGGAATGGCGAGAGGAACAAGCCCTTGAGCGTACAAAAAGGTTACGTCCAGATTTATTAGATGATCAAAGCAATTAATTCAATGGTTAGCAAAATATAGAGGGAATAAAATTATTTTGTTTGGTATCTTGTTAAAAATAAAATTAATTGTACTTTTGCTCGCGCAATTAACCGCTGACGAAAATCGTGTATGTTGACTGTAATGAATCCAAAAATTAAAATATGGAATCTCAAATTAATTTTATTCAGAACGAATTCATAGCAAAGAAGGATTTTCCTGAATTTGCTGCGGGTGACACCATTACCATTTATTACGAAATTCGTGAGGGCGAAAAAGTGCGTACGCAGTTTTTCCGTGGTGTAGTTATCCAAATCAAAGGTCAAGGTTTAGCTAAAACTTTTACCATTAGAAAAATGTCTGGAACCGTTGGTGTTGAAAGAATCTTCCCAGTCAACCTTCCTGCATTACAGAAAATCGAAGTCAACAAACGCGGAAAAGTACGTCGTGCACGTATCTACTACTTTAGAGAGTTACGCGGTAAGAAAGCACGCATCAAAGAGCGTCAACGTTAATATTTAAAGGTCGCTAAGTAGCGACCTTTTTTATATCCATTATTCAAACTAATCAGTAATTAAACAATATGGCAAAGATTAAAGTACAAAACCCAGTCGTAGAAATGGATGGGGACGAAATGACTAGAATTATATGGTCGTTTATTAAAGAACAATTGATTTTACCTTACCTAGACCTTGATATCGAATATTACGATCTTTCAGTAACCTCTAGAGATGCCACCAATGACGAAATTACCGTCAAAGCTGCCAACGCAATTAAAAAACACAATGTAGGAATTAAATGCGCCACCATCACACCAGATGAGCAGCGTGTAGAAGAATTTAACCTTTCTAACATGTGGCGTTCTCCCAATGGAACTATACGAAATATTGTAGGGGGAACTGTTTTCCGTGAGCCAATTATTATGGGGAATGTACCTCGTTATGTACAAGGATGGACCAAACCTATTTGTATTGGACGACACGCCTTTGGAGATCAATACAAAGCAGCTGATACCGTTACGACAGGAAAAGGAAAGTTAACCATGACCTTTACACCAGAAGACGGAGGTACACCGCAAACTTGGGACGTATATAACTTCCAAGAAAATGGTGTAGCCATGTGTATGTATAACATTGACTCTTCTATTTATGGATTTGCTCGTTCTTGTATGAACCAAGCATTGAAGAAAGGATGGCCGCTTTATTTATCGACCAAAAACACCATTATGAAAGCTTATGATGGTCGATTTAAAGATGTTTTCCAAGAAGTATTTGACAACGAATTTAAAGACCAATTCGAAGCGGCTGGTATTACGTATGAGCATCGTTTAATTGATGATATGGTTGCCGCTGCAATGAAGTGGAATGGAGGATTCGTTTGGGCTTGTAAAAACTATGATGGAGATGTACAATCTGATACGGTTGCCCAAGGATTTGGTTCTTTAGGACTAATGACTTCAACCTTAGTAACGCCAGATGGAAAAACCATGGAAGCAGAAGCTGCACACGGAACAGTGACACGTCACTACCGCCAGCATCAACAAGGAAAAGAAACGTCTACTAACCCTATAGCCTCCATATTTGCATGGACACGTGGTCTTCAGCACCGTGGGAAGTTAGACGATAACCAAGACCTTATCAATTTCTGCCAAACGCTAGAAGACGTATGTATCGAAACGGTAGAAAGTGGAAAAATGACCAAAGATTTGGCTTTGCTAATCCATAAAGACAAGTTGACCAGTGAGCACTATCTTACGACCCAACAATTCTTAAATGCATTAAAAGAAAACTTAGAGGCTAAGTTAAGCTAAGCACAAGTCATCTTACAGATAAAACCCTGGCCCCTACGGTCAGGGTTTTTTTATTTAAGCTATTTAGGGATTCGATAGAATAATGTGAATACCCTCCTCTATTTTGTATCTTTAGCCTATGACTTTTAAAAAAATAACCGAGCAAGATTCTCTCTACAATGACTTAGAAACTTATACGGTAGAAGATTTAGTAGCGGGGATACATACCGAAGACCAAAAGGTAGCCAAGGCCGTGGGTTTAGTACTCTCGGAGATTACCGCACTCATAAAAAAAGTAGAAACCCAATTAAGTAAAGGGGGACGTTTGTTTTATATGGGGGCAGGAACCAGTGGAAGGCTTGGTATTTTAGATGCTTCTGAATGTCCACCCACCTTTGGTACTGATCCTGAGCAGGTGATTGGAATTATTGCTGGGGGAAAAACAGCCGTTTATAAAGCGGTAGAAAATGCAGAAGATTCAACTACCCTTGGATGGAAAGATTTACAAGCTTATGGAATCAACTCGAATGATATTGTCTTAGGTATCGCTGCATCTGGAACCACCCCATACGTAGTTAGTGCACTAAAAGCTTGTCAAGATCACCATATTCCCACGGGTTGTATTTGTTGTAATCCCAATGCGCCCCTAACTAAAGTGGCTGATTTTCCTATTGCCGTGGTTGTGGGGCCAGAATTTGTTACGGGTAGTTCCCGAATGAAAGCAGGGACCGCTCAAAAAATGATTTTAAATATGATTACGACTGCTACAATGATACGTTTGGGGCATATACAAGGCAATAAAATGGTTGATTTACAGCTAAGTAATGCCAAACTACGACAACGCGCACTAGAGATAATCATCGAAAAAACAGGAGCCTCACCCACACGTGCCCAAGCGCTCCTCCACCAAGCGGGAGGGGTTAGAGAAGCCATTGAGGCCTATCAGTCCTGAAATAGCTATATTTACCCATGGATAAAATTGCACTACAACAAGGCTTAAAAAGAATTTCTTACGCAATATTAGCTGCCTTTATAGGCCCAGTAATTATTATGCAAGCGTTTAAGAACGAGGGGCATCCTCTTTTTTGGCCTGTTTTAGCGATTGGGATCGCCCTATGTGGGGTAACCATAGGTTATGGATTTTGGGGGATACGCACCTTAGCGGCTGCTTTTTTAGGTAAAAAAAGAAAAGGATAAATGACTTTAGCTATTGTCTGCCTTAGGGATTCCCATTATCTTTGCCCCTTATTGATACATTCATGATCGCAATTACGCTCCCAGACGGATCTGTCCGTCAATATGAAAATACACTAACCGTACGCGATATCGCGAAAGATATTAGTGAAGGCTTAGCTCGTAATGTCCTCTCTGCACAGTTCAATGGAACCATCGTTGAAACCTCTACACTTATTGAAAATGATGGAGATTTACGATTATTTACTTGGAACGACCAAGAAGGGAAGACCGCCTTTTGGCACTCTTCTGCACATATCTTAGCCCAAAGTATCTTAGCGCTTTACCCAGCTGTTAAACTAACGATTGGGCCTGCGATTGAAAATGGATTTTATTATGACGTTGACTTTGGGGGAACTGCTTTTTCTGAAAAAGATTTACCGGCCTTAGAAAAACAATTTTTAAGCTTTGCTAGAGAGAAATTTCCATTTAAAATGCGGATGAGTTCTAAGGCCGAAGCTTTAGATTTTTATCAAAAAGACAACAATCCCTTCAAAGTAGAATTGATTGAAAACTTAGAAGACGGTACGATTAGCTTTTGTGACCATGCGGACTTTACTGACCTTTGCCGAGGAGGACACATTCCTCACACAGGTTTTGTAAAAGCCATTAAACTTCTTAGCGTGGCTGGTGCCTACTGGCGCGGAGATGAAACCAAACCCCAATTAACAAGGATTTATGGCATCTCCTTTCCAAAGCAAAAAGAATTAACCGAATACTTGGCCTTACTAGAAGAGGCCAAAAAAAGAGATCATCGCAAACTTGGAAAAGAGTTAGATCTCTTTACTTTTTCTAAAAAAGTAGGGCAAGGCTTACCCCTCTGGTTACCCAAAGGAACCGCATTAAGAGAACGCCTAGAAAACTTTTTAAAAGAAGCCCAAAAGAAAGCGGGTTATGAACAAGTAATTTCCCCCATATTGGTAATAAAGAATTGTACATGACCTCTGGTCATTATGAAAAATATGGAGCAGATAGTTTTCAACCGATAAACACACCTGCCGAGGGAGAAGAGTTTTTATTAAAACCGATGAACTGCCCGCACCATTGTGAAATTTACAACGCAAGGCAATGGAGTTACAAAGACCTTCCTAAGCGTTATGCCGAATTTGGAACCGTCTATAGATATGAGCAAAGCGGTGAATTACACGGCCTTACTCGTGTACGTGGATTTACACAAGATGATGCCCACATATTCTGTATGCCCAATCAACTAGATGAAGAATTTAAAAAGGTAATCGATTTGGTACTCTATGTTTTTGGATCTTTAGGATTTGAAAATTTTACGGCGCAAGTCTCCCTAAGAGATCCTGAAAAACCAGAAAAATATATTGGGAGTTCCGAAAATTGGGAATTGGCAGAACAAGCCATTATCAATGCGGCTAAAGAGAAAGACCTCAATTATGTAATTGAATACGGTGAAGCAGCCTTTTATGGACCAAAGTTAGATTTTATGGTCAAAGATGCGCTAGGAAGACAATGGCAATTGGGTACCATTCAGGTAGATTATAATTTGCCAGAACGCTTTGAATTAACGTATAAAGGAAGTGATAATGAGTTACATAGACCCGTAATGATTCACCGTGCACCTTTTGGGAGCTTAGAACGTTTTGTCGCTATTTTACTAGAACATACGGGTGGAAATTTCCCGCTTTGGTTAACCCCAGAACAGGTAATCATTCTTTGTGTGAGTGAGAAGTATGAAAAATACGCTGAAAAAGTTTCAAATCAGCTGAAAAATAACGAAATTCGCGCTCTGATCGATAATAGAAATGAGACGATTGGGAAAAAAATACGTGAAGCACAGCTAAACAAATTCCCTTATATGCTTATTATCGGTGAGAAAGAAGCCGCTGAAAACACTGTTTCTGTAAGAAACCGCGTAGAAGGCGATACAGGTTCATTGCCTTTAGACGCTTTTGTAGACAAGCTAAAAAAGGAAATTGAAGCTAGTAGTGCAAAATTTGATGTTTAATTAAAATAGATTGTTATAGCTATACGTAGAAGAAGGACTAACCGTCCAGGCCGAGTGATCAAACAAGATCCGCACAGGATCAATGAGAAAATTACCGCACACGAAATTCGTTTGGTTGGTAACAATGTTGAGGTGGGTGTATACCCATTGAACAAAGCACTATCTCTGGCACGTGAGCAGGAATTAGATTTAGTAGAAATTTCTCCTAAAGCTTCTCCGCCTGTTTGTAAGATTCTTGAATATAAAAAATTCTTATACGAGCAGAAGAAAAGAGAAAAATCACTTAAATCTAAAGCAACTAAGGTAACCATCAAAGAAATACGCTTTGGACCCAATACCGATGAACACGATTATGAGTTCAAAAAGAAACACGCTGAGAAATTCTTAAAAGAGGGAGCTAAATTAAAGGCGTTTGTTTTCTTTAAAGGGCGTTCTATCGTATTCAAAGAACAAGGACAAATCTTACTGCTTCGTTTAGCACAAGACTTAGAAGAATTAGGTAAAGTAGAACAGTTACCTAAGCTAGAAGGGAAAAGAATGACCATGTTCATTAGCCCAAAGAAAAAATAAAAGAGTACAATAATTTAAATAAAGAGCAATGCCAAAAATGAAAACTAAATCCTCTGCCAAAAAGCGTTTTAAGCTTACAGGTAGCGGTAAAATTAAGCGGAAGCATGCTTTTAAGAGTCACATCCTAACTAAAAAATCAAAAAAGCGTAAGCTTAAATTGACTCATTCAGGATTGGTTCATGAAAGTGATTCCGACAACATCAAAGAACAATTACGTTTAAAATAAACGTTGTTCAGGTTTTAATCAATTATTAACCCTGTTTCGGGCCTTTAAAGTGTAGTATTACTACCGCCCTGTAACAAAAAACAAAAAAACAAATGCCAAGATCAGTAAACTCAGTTGCTTCAAGAGCACGTAGAAAAAAAGTTTTAAAACAAGCCAAAGGTTACTTTGGACGTCGTAAAAACGTATGGACTGTTGCTAAAAACGCCGCAGATAAGGCAATGCAATATGCCTACCGTGACCGCAAAACCAAGAAACGTAATTTCCGTTCTTTGTGGATTACACGTATTAATGCTGCAGCACGCCTTCATGGAATGTCCTACAGCCAATTTATGGGTAAAATTCATGCGAATAACATTGAATTAAATCGTAAAGTACTTGCAGACTTAGCGATGAATCATCCAGACGCATTTAAAACAATCGTCGAAAAAATAAAATAATTTACACATTGTACTCATAAAAAAAATCAGCCAATTGGCTGATTTTTTTTTGTCTATAGGCTCAACTAAAAGGGGACATTGTCGTCTTCCTCGTCATTAAACGACGAACCAAAAGCTTCTCCTGCAGATGGGAACCTTTCTGGCGCAATATTTTCATTCATTTTTGACGGAAACTCGTAGGGGGAGTCAAAGCTCTCTAGGTTATCAAATTTTCCTAGGTTACCAATAAACTTTAATCGAATATTGTCTAAACCACCATTTCGGTGCTTGGCGACAATAAACTCTGCCTGGCCAATGGAAGAAGTTCGCTCCTCATCATCCCATTCATCTATTCCATAATATTCCGGGCGGTATATAAAGGAAACTATATCTGCGTCTTGTTCTATGGCTCCCGACTCCCTAAGGTCAGAGAGTATCGGACGTTTTGTGCCTCCCCTTGTTTCTACGGCACGAGACAGCTGTGATAAGGCAATAACAGGTACATCTAACTCCTTGGCTAAAGCTTTTAAATTTCTAGAAATAGTGGATATTTCTTGCTCCCTATTTCCTGTCTTATTAGAGGAACCTGCAGTCATCAATTGCAAATAATCCACAATAATCAATTTAATGCCATGTTGGGAAGATAATCGGCGAGCTTTCGCCCTTAAATCAAATATAGATAAAGAGGGGGTATCATCGATATAAAGGGGTGCTTTCTCTAAATCCCCCACTTTTACGTTTAATTGTTCCCACTCATGACTCTCTAACTTACCTGTTCGCAACTTCTCTGAGGATAGGCCTGTCTCTGAAGAAATTAATCGGGTAATTAATTGCACCGATGACATCTCCAAAGAAAAGAAAGCCACGGGAGCTTGTTTCATTACGGCTATATTTCTAGCCATAGAAAGAGTTAAAGCTGTTTTTCCCATACCTGGCCTTGCAGCAATAATAATCAAATCACTTGGCTGCCAACCCGAGGTTAGGGCATCTAATTTATCGAAACCAGTAGCTACCCCACTTAACCCTTCTTTTTTGGCAATATCTTCAATCCTTTTTTTTGCCTGAATGACAAGATTTTGTGCAGATTCTGAAGACTTTTTAATATTCCCTTGGGTTACGTCATATAGCTTAGATTCTGCCTCGTCTAATAAATCAAATACATCGATAGAATCCTTAAAGGAACTTTCGATAATCTCATTGGAGATTTTAATTAGACTCCGTTGAATAAATTTTTGAAGTATAATTCGGGCGTGAAATTCAATGTGAGCTGAGGTAGAGACCTTTTTAGATAATTGAACCAAGTAAAAGTCCCCTCCTACTTTCTCTAGGGTGCCCATTTTTCTTAATTGGGCAGAAACAGTCAATAGGTCAATGGGCTCTGAAGTTTCAAACAAGTGGTGTATTGCAGAAAAAATATGCTGATGTGATTCTTTATAAAATGCATCAACCTGGAGGATATCAATCACCTCATCAACCCCCTTTTTATCAATAAGCATAGCCCCAAGAACAGCTTCTTCTAAATCAACTGCTTGTGGGGGAATTTTCCCTTTTTCGAGGTTAACTATCCCTCCATTATTTATTGCAGGTGCAATGATTGGTTTCCTATCTTCCATGACTTAAAATTAGAAAAATGAACGGCAGATAAATTATTTAAGGGATGAAGTAATTAGTTAAAGAATAAACAACCCTTGTTTATAAATCAATAAAAATGTTAATAAGCGAAATTATCCGTTAAAGACACCCATTTGATCAAATTTTTCTCTACGTTGATCAATAAGCTCTTCTGGAGAAAGTTTACTTAGCTCTCTGTAAGCTTTTAGTATTTCTGTTTCTACCGACTGGAACGCACCTTCACGATTAAAATGGGCCCCACCTAATGGCTCTTTTATAATTTTATCGATTAGCTTGGCTTTTTTCATATCAGCTGCAGTTAACTTAAGCGCCGCTGCCGCTTGCTCTTTATATTCCCAACTTCTCCATAGAATTGACGAACAAGACTCCGGAGAGATTACTGAATACCAAGTGTTTTCCATCATAAAGATCCTGTCTCCTGCACCTATACCAAGCGCACCTCCAGAAGCACCTTCCCCAATGATGACAACAATAACGGGAACTTTAACAGACAACATTTCGAAAATATTCCTAGCAATGGCTTCTCCTTGACCTCTTTCTTCTGCCTCTAGGCCAGGATAAGCACCTGGGGTGTCTACAAATGAAACAATGGGAAGACCAAATTTCTCTGCAGATTTCATTAACCTAAGGGCTTTTCGATAGCCTTCTGGATTGGCCATACCAAAATTGCGATATTTTCGAGTGGCCGTATTGTACCCCTTTTGGGTGCCAATAAACATAAATGATTGGTTCTTAATTTTACCCAAACCACCGATCATGGCTTTATCATCGCGTACATTCCTATCTCCATGAAGCTCTAGAAAGGTGTCTTTTGATAAGGCATTTATGTAATCTAAGGTGTATGGGCGTGAGGGATGGCGAGATAACTGTACTCTCTGCCAAGGTGTTAAATTTGCATAGATTTCTTGTTTAGTTCTCAGTAATTTTTCTTCCAGTTGTGAGCAGGTTTCCGTAACGTCAACGTCACTCTCATTTCCTATCACTTTACATTTATCGAGTTGATCGTAAATATCTTTAATCGGTAATTCAAAATCTAAATATTCCATTTGGTTCGTCTATGAATAGACAAAGGTAAAAATTTTTACTTCTGAACCTCTATTTTTTTTGTGCGAGTCGTTTATAAATTCCATTCCCTATTACACCACTTAAAATAATCAATACCCCTATGTAAAACTGAGTACTCATAAGTTCTTTTTCTCCAAAGATGAGCAAAGAGAAAAGAAGGGCGTATATAGGTTCTAGGTTTAAGGAAATCATCATGGTAAAGGGCGTCACATGTTTTAAGATTACCACAGCCGCTATTGTGGCATAAGCGGTGCAGACAGAGGAGAGCACAAAAAGCCACAACCAATCTTCAGCACTAAGGGTAAAAAGAACCCTAGAGGAATCCATGGTAAAAAATAAAACTAAACTCAGAACCAATGCACCGGTCAGAAGTTGATAAAAAGATATATTATTGGCTGGGTAGTGTTGAATCAATTTTCCGTTGAGCAAGGAAAAAAGCACAGATAAAAGCGTACATAACAATGCCGCAATAATCCCCAGAAAATTTTCTTTTTGAACACCGAAAATTAAATACAAGCCAAAGATGACAAAAAGGCCAAAGAAAATTTCATACCTACGAAAAGGTCGCTTATAAAAGACGGGTTCTAAAACAGAGGTCATTAGTGAAGCAGAAGAAAGTATGGAAAGTGTTAAGGAGATAGAAGAGATTTTGATGGCATAAAAAAATAAAATCCAATGCATAGAA
Source organism: Flavobacteriaceae bacterium (assembly GCA_038143595.1). Taxonomy (GTDB): domain Bacteria; phylum Bacteroidota; class Bacteroidia; order Flavobacteriales; family Flavobacteriaceae; genus Arcticimaribacter. The sequence continues at coordinate 765,592 of JAYQME010000001.1, forward strand.
ATAAGTAAACCTCCCGCTAAATAATATTTTAATGCTCCTAAATGAATTTTAAAAGACGAACGAGAAAACAAGGCAAAATATATCGCTATTAAAACACTTGCAATGGTCATTCTATACCAAACCAATGGTGTAGAATCTAAATTGATTAATGCCCCTAGAATAGAGGTAAATCCCCATAGAAAAATTAAAAAATGAAGGTGGATTAAACTTTTGGCTCTATCGTTTCGCATAATTTAATAGGCTGACGGCCAATAGGCCGAAAATAAGAAGAGGTAACCAAGCTGCTAGCGCTGGAGGAAAATTAGATTTCGCCACCATTACTCCAAAGATTTTATCAAAAAAAATGAAAATAAAACCTAGCGCTATTCCAAAGGCTAAATTAACACCCATTCCACCCCTTCGTTTAAATGAAGAAACAGCTACTGCGATAATGGTGAGAATAAATGCAGAAATTGGAATACTATACCGCTTATGTCTAACCAATAAATGTTGATTAATTAATACCGAGCCACTTCGTTCCTCCTGCGCTATAAACTGGTTTAATGGAAACATGGTAAGCGTCTCTGCCTTATAATTTACGGGGGCCAGATCTTGAATTTCAAAGTCAAAAATAGTATCTTTAAAATTATGTTGATACATCCGTTCATTATCACCATCAATGACTCGTTTTTGTACATTAATCATTCTAAAAACAGAGTCTTTTTCTACCCAACGAATAGATTGTGCCATAATTTTAAAAGTTAAGGTATCACCCTCAAAATGTTCTAAGGTAAAATCCATACCGCGTAACCTGTTGGGATTGTAGCTACTTACATAAATATATTCTTTCTCATTAATCTGTTTAAACAGATTGGCTGTATTTCTATCTTCCTTTTTCTTGTTTAGGTACTTAAAGGAAAATTCGTTAAAACCTTCACTTGCCCCGGGGACAATGAACATTCCCGCTAAAAAGGCAAAACCCGCAATAAATGTAGCAGCTAATAAGTAAGGTCTTAAAAATCGATTAAAAGATATGCCAGAACTTAAAATCGCAATGACCTCTGTATTATTGGCTAACTTAGAGGTAAACCAAATAACAGCTAGAAAGAGAAAAATGGGAAATAATAAGTTACCAAAATACCACATGAAGTTGATGTAGTAACTAAAAATTTCGTCAAAAGGAACTTCGTTTTCTTTAAACTTATCAATCTTTTCGGCCACATCTACCATAATTCCTATGGGAATAAACAGCAAAAGCATCACAAAAAAAGTGCTTAAATAACGTTGAATTATATAAAGATCTAATTTTTTGAACATAGCTATAAGCGTTTATCCATTTGCCTAACCATTTTATTCTTCCACTCGGGAAATGTACCCTTAATGATATGTTCCCTGGCTTGCCTAACTAGGGCCATATAAAAACCCAAATTGTGAACCGTAGCTATCTGCTTACCTAGCAATTCATTTACGGTAAACAAATGTCTTAGATAGGCTTTTGTATAATCTGTATCTACATAGGTATGCCCCTCTGGGTCTATTACTGAAAAGTCATTTTCCCATTTTTTATTTTTAATATTAATAGATCCTTCAAAAGTGTAGAGCATCCCATTTCTCGCGTTTCTGGTGGGTAAAACACAATCGAACATATCTACACCCAAAGCGATGTTTTCTAATAGATTAATTGGTGTTCCAACTCCCATCAAGTATCGTGGTTTGTCTGTGGGCAATATATCACAGACCACCTCTGTCATTCCATACATTTCCTCGGCAGGTTCTCCCACAGACAGCCCCCAATCGCATTACCGGGAGCTTCTCTTGAAGCAATAAACTCTGCAGACTCACGACGTAAGTCTTTGTAGGTACTTCCTTGAACTATTGGGAAAAGAGTTTGTTCATAACAGTACAGAAAAGGAGCCTTTTTGTCTTGTGCCAAACATCGATCTAACCAGCGGTGAGTCATCTTCATAGAAGACTTAGCGTAAGAATAATCGCATGGATAAGGCGTACATTCATCAAATGCCATGATTATATCAGCGCCAATTTGCCTTTGAATATCAATGGCTCTTTCTGGAGTAAAGAAATGGTAAGAACCATCGATATGGGATTTAAATTTTACGCCTTCTTCTTTTATTTTACGATTCGCAGACAGAGAATAGACTTGATATCCCCCTGAATCTGTGAGTATAGGTTTATCCCAACCCATAAATTGATGCAACCCTCCTGCTTGTTCTAAAATAGACGTTCCTGGACGAAGGTATAAGTGATAAGTATTCCCCAGAATAATATCTGGATTAATGTCCTTTTTTAATTCTCGTTGATGGACCCCTTTGACCGTTGCAGCTGTCCCTACAGGCATAAAAATCGGTGTTTGAATTTTACCGTGAGCAGTGCTAATCTCCCCTGCCCTCGCCTTGGTTGTTTGATCTGTCTGTAAAAGTGTAAATTCCATTTAGAAAATTAAGTCGTAAAGATAAGGAAGTACCCACGAACTAAAAACAGGCTCAGTAGGAAAAGAAAATGGCTTGTTAAATATAATTGTTGGTAATCTTTCATAAATAGATGAAACTTTGTTGCCAAAAAACACTTTGAAATTCTACTTTTGTGGTATAAAATTAATCTAATGTCATTAACACATTCATCGCAAGATATCGTTACACAAGTAAGACGTGATATTCTTCGTATGGTACACAAAGTAAATTCAGGACATCCTGGAGGTTCTTTAGGATGTGCCGAATTTTTTGTTACCCTTTATAACGAAATCATGGAATTAGCAGATGGTTTTTCTATGGACGGTAACAAGGAAGATCTTTTTTCTTATCAAACGGGCATATTTCTCCCGTTTATTATAGTGTTTTAGCCCGTAGAGGATATTTCCCTGTAGAAGAATTGAACACCTTTAGACTAATTAATTCTCGTTTGCAAGGGCACCCAACCACCCATGAAGGCTTACCTGGTATTCGAATAGCCTCTGGATCTTTGGGCCAGGGTTTATCGGTCGCTATCGGTGCCGCTCAAGCGAAAAAATTAAACCACGACGATAAACTTGTTTATGCTCTAATGGGTGATGGCGAATTGCAAGAAGGGCAAAACTGGGAAGCAATTATGTACGCTGCTGCAAAAAAAGTGGATAACCTTATTGCTACAGTTGACTTGAATGGAAAACAAATCGATGGATCTACAGATGATGTACTGCCCATGGGAAGTGTAGAACAGAAGTTTGTGGCATTTGGATGGGAAGTATTGACCATAGAAAATGGCAATAACCTTGATGAAATTTCTAGCACACTCAAAAAAGCCAAAGGTAAGAGTGGGCAAGGAAAACCCATTTGCATCTTAATGAAAACAGAAATGGGCAATGGCGTTGATTTTATGATGAACACACATGCTTGGCATGGAAAAGCGCCAAATGATGATCAATTAGCGGATGCACTAGCCCAAAATCCAGAAACCTTAGGGGATTATTAACCGATTAAGACGAAAAAAATGAACGAATATATCAATCAAGGATCCCAAGATACACGCTCTGGCTTTGGAGCAGGACTTACTGAATTAGGAAGAACTAATCCTAATGTTGTTGCCTTATGTGCAGACCTTATAGGTTCACTTAAAATGGATCAATTTATTGCAGAAAATCCAGAACGATTTTTCCAAATTGGTATTGCAGAAGCCAATATGATGGGAATTGCTGCAGGACTAACGATAGGAGGGAAAATTCCATTTACAGGAACTTTTGCAAACTTTTCTACAGGTAGGGTTTACGACCAGATTAGACAGTCTATTGCTTATTCTGGTAAAAACGTAAAAATATGTGCTTCACACGCGGGAGTTACCCTAGGAGAGGATGGTGCTACGCATCAAATTTTAGAAGATATTGGTTTAATGAAAATGCTTCCTGGAATGGTGGTTATTAATCCATGTGATTTCAACCAAACCAAAGCAGCTACCTTGGCCATTGCAGATTATGAAGGACCAGTGTATCTCCGTTTTGGCCGTCCTAAAGTGGCTAATTTTACTCCTGTTGACCAGACATTCAATATTGGTAAAGGAATTCTTTTACAAGAAGGAACGGATGTAACCATTGTAGCCACAGGACATTTGGTTTGGGAAGCATTAGAAGCTGCTAAATCACTAGCTGATAAAGGTATTTCTGCAGAAGTGATTAATATTCACACAATCAAACCTTTAGATCAAAATATCATTCTTAAATCTGTTGAAAAAACAAAGGCCATTGTCACTGCAGAAGAACACAATTATTTGGGAGGTCTTGGTGAAAGTGTGGCCAGAGTGCTGGCTGAAAACAACCCGACTCCACAAGAGTTTATCGCTACACAAGATACCTTTGGAGAATCGGGAACACCTGCTCAGTTAATGGATAAATATGGATTAAACGCCGCTGCTATAGTTAAAGCATCTGAAAAAGTAATTCAACGAAAATAACAACTTATGTCACCCCAAAAATACACCCTTACCTTTTTTATCGTATTATTTACTCAATGGGCCTTTTCTCAGTTTAGCTATGGAATTAAAGGAGGATTAAATTATGATTCACTTGGTGAGCTAACCAATACAGAATTATCAACCAACTTAGAAGCGAATGCAAATACAGGTTTTCATGTAGGATTATACGCTAATGTTAACCTGTTATTATTTTATGTTCGTCCGGAGTTACAATTCAGTAAAAGCAATAGTAGCTTTGGAGAAAACGGGAATATTTCTATTAACAAGATTGAAGCCCCTATCTTGTTGGGATATAAAATCTTTGGTCCCTTAAGTGTATTCGCTGGTCCCTCTTTTCAATATATAATATCAGAAAAAACAGATCGTCTTACTTTAGGAGAAATTGATAAAAACCTAACTGTAGGATTACAGGTAGGGACTAGATTTAAATTAGGTCGATTTGGAGTCGGAGTTCGTTTTGAAAGAGGATTCACAAGTAACGAAGCTGTTTTACTTGGCGCTAACAATATTGATATTAGTGGAAGAATTGATACCCGAGCTAAGCAATGGATTCTAAGTGCTTCTTATGCCTTAGATTTTAGTAAAGATTAATCTTTATTAGCTACTTCTAAGCGTTATCATTATCTAAATAATCGGGAATTCCATCATTATCTGAATCATCAGGAATACCATCTTGGTCTTCATCGTATTCGTTTAGCGTGGGAATTCCGTCACCATCATCATCGGAATCGAACATATTGAAGACACCATCACCATCTGTATCATCATTATATGGATCTCCATCTCCGTCTACATCTTCATTAATCGACAAGATATTATCAGCGTCATGATCCGCTTGATTCGTAGTATACACAGATACATCAAAAATTAATGGTGAATACGCAGGAATACCTACCTGAGCTTGGCTATAGTAACCCAAGCCAGAAGGCAGTATGATTAGTCCTTGTCCATAATCCGAAAAAGTAACCGACCCAAAAGAATCTTCTGCAAAATTCCCAGGGGCATAATTCTGTAAACCATAACGAAAACCTCTGATGACAGAAGCAAGGTCGAACCATATAGGATAACTGTTTTCGTCAAACACACTACCGTCTAACAATAAACCTTTATAAGCCAAATAAACAGAGTCTGCTACGGAAGGTTTATGAGTCTCCCTAATTCCTTGATTAGCCACTAAATGATAGAGCTTATGGTTAATGGTGCTTTCATCAGTTACTATAGGAACCTCTATAAAAGAAACCAACTCAGATAGCGGTATCTTTGAAGCATTTTCTCCTGCCAAAGTATCAATTTGAACTGTTATATTTTCTTGATTTGAAGAAGAAAAATCTTCGTAATTGTACGTGTGTGTCTGTAAAAATTCTTGAATCAATAAATCATCTGCTAAGGCTTGTTCATTAAAGTCTGCAATTGGAACTTCTACTTCTGTATCGTTAGAACTACAGGCTATGAAGACAAATGAAAATATAAGTGTTAAACCAAATGAATATATTGAGAATTTCATATAGAAAATTTGTGGCGCAAGATACAATTTTACTTTATTTTAGGGGAAAAATTTAACGCTATTTTAAATGAGAATTGATCAATATCTATGGAGTGTTCGCTATTTTAAATCTAGGACTATAGCAAGTAATGCTTGTAAAAAAGGGCAGGTTAAAATAAATGACCAAGTGGTAAAACCATCGCGTGAAGTTGTTCCAACCGATAAAATAGAGATCAGAAAGAAACAAATAAATTATCGATGTACCGTTTTAGATTTACCTAAATCACGCGTAGGAGCGAAATTAATTGATATCTACAGAATGGACACCACCCCAAGAGAAGCTTTTGAAAACCAAGAACTACAACAATTATCTCAAGAATATTATCGTCAAAAGGGTGAGGGACGACCAACTAAAAAAGACAGGAGGAGTCTAGATGATTTTACAGAAGAAGATTAACTTCTCTGGGATGTCGCACGAAAGCGAATAGTAGAATAGGCTACACCAAAATCTTTACCAACCAAATGAGCACTACCAAGTTCCTTTAAACCAATTTTAATGAGCGCCTGGTGATGAATAGCATGATCTAAGCAATAAATCAATTCTCTGCTAAATGTAGACGAGATTAAATTAGAAACTGTTTCATGCGACTGGAGCTTTAATTCCATTTCCTCCATAGGCTGATTTAACGCAACCATTAATTCTTTGATCTTTTCAATTGCGTAGTCTTTGTTCGTCTCAAGCTTTGGGTCCCTTTTACGTAAATCATAATTAATTACCCCATTTTTTCTTCCTTTTAACAAACAATCATAAAACTCAAAAGAATGCCGAAGGTGCTGACCAATAGAAGCGCCATACAATAAATCACTGTGGTAAGAAAACTGTGATTCTTCTAAAGATTCACAAAGTGCAATTAAATCCTTCCATAATTGAAAATGAAGATTCATAGGGTTTATTTTGTGGCCGTTTGTATTAATTCGGTTAAAAAAGGAAATAAACGTTTTGGTCTAATTCCAAGTCGTTGGTTTAGCGTACTAATTTGATGAATTATTTTCATATGCGAAAAAATATCTTTGTAGGCCTTTCCTAAGTTTTGATTTGGATCATAAATATGTGTGGGTTCTGCATTTACTCCGTTCACTTCCATCAATTTAAAATGTTCCCCTTTAGTTAAATCATTCCAATGCCCGTACTTTACATCAAAGCGGCCATAGTAAAATCCCGGTAATTGATTTGCCCAATGACTGACTTGTTGCATTAATTCTTCTGAAAATAGATCTCTTCCATCTAAAAATTTGGTCCCTAGATTATGGCTACCTATCGGTTCTACAATCTTTACTTCGTCAACTTCGGATAAGTTCTTCCAGAAATCAGTATACGTTTCTCTAAGTTCATTTAATCGATGATTTACCCGAGATTTCTGTTGAATCAGCTCACCCCAAGTTGAGACGCCATCTCCAACAACTTTACAAAAGGATTTAACCGTAATTGAACTAATTGTTCCTTGTTGCTCATGTGGAAATCTATAATATAAAAAAGCGGCTTCGTTGGGTAAGTTACAATAGGACTGTAAAATTAGATCGGAATAAGAACTTTTAGAACAATAATCACTTATTTCTTTAAATGAGTGTACGACTTTTACGCCTTTACCTCGCTCTCCTCTATCTGGTTTAACCACCATTGGAAAGGCAAGTCCTATAGAAGATGATTGGATTCTAATTTGATGGATAGAGAAAGTCTTTTTAATGAGTAAGGTTTTTGGGATCCATGACTTAGGTAATTTGGATAGATAAGCGTATTTAGATGTATTTAAAGCACCGCTATTATTCATTAATGGATTAACTACAGTAAAATAGGTAGTGTAACGAGCACGTAAGGCAAGGAGCGCCCAATTAAAATAGGCGGGAAAGTATAGTAACCAAAAGGGCCAAAATTCAAAATATACTAAACGCTTCCACTTACTCATTAATTTTCAGATAGAATACGTTCCCAATTCATATTCGCTTTGGACTGTAAAGACTTACTGTTATTAACCCACTTAGGCTGGGTGTTAACCCACAAGGTTTTATAAAAAAGATAAAGCTCTCCCTCAGTAATTAAATAGGCAGTTGGATTGATGTTTACTTGCTGGCCCCTAGCCATGGCATAAGCACACCATCCTCCATATTTGGGTAAATATTTACTAGGCGATGCTACAAATTTTTCTTGGTTAGCAAAAGAGGAAAACCAATAAATTACCTCCTTATAGGTTACTTGAAATTCTTTTTTACCCATGGCAGGAGATTCCTCCGTAAAATAAGTCACAAGATCATACCCTTCTACCGCTAAATTATTTTTGGATTTATTCACTTCTTGTCCAAAAGCAGCAAGACAACTAAACACAAAGATATAGGTGAGTCTGAACATTTTAATTTAGACGGGATTAGCATGAGTAAACTTAATAAATAAGTGAGTTAAACAACAATTATTTTTAACTTTGTTTACATACACCAGTTATGTCTAAACAGAGTGCCCTTATTTTTGATGCTCAAAAGATTGATCATTGCACCCAAAGGATTGCCTATCAAATATATGAAGCAAACAGCAATCGTTCCACTATCTATCTTGCCGGAATTGCTTCTAATGGGGAAATCTATGCGGAAAAAATAAAGAACTATTTAGAAAAAATATCCCCTTTAACGATTCATTTAGTACAAGTTAAAATAAATAAAAAAGCCCCTTATAATCCAATTAAAACCTCTATTCCCTTAACAGAAATGAAGGATCAATCTGTGGTTTTAGTAGACGATGTGCTCAACACTGGAAGTACGTTAATGTATGCAGTAAAACATCTTTTAGATGTTCCGTTAGCTCAACTAAATACAGCTGTTTTGGTTAATCGAAGTCATAAAAAATATCCTGTTAAAGCAGACTTTAAAGGGATTTCTCTATCTACTTCGTTAAATGAACACATAGAGGTTTCTTTTAATCAAGAAGAACAAGGGGTCTACTTAATTTAAAACTGCCCAACTATTTCACGAATGATTTCTTGAACAGATTTTTCGTCTACTTGTATAATCTGAGAAGCTTTTCTGTAGAAAAATGCTCTTTCAAATAAATGCTTACCAATAAATTCTTGCATGGCAGCTAGATCTGGAATATGCGCAATCATTGGTCGTTGTTCTTTTTCTTTGATTAATCGCGATGCTAGTGTGGAAATAGAAGCGCTACAATAAATACTTGTATGACCAGAGGCTACTATTCGATCCATATTGTCATAATAACAGGGGTCCCCCTCCTAATCCAATAATGGCAGGCGCTTTATCTTCTAACAAATCATTTAAAGCCTCCTTCTCCGCTTTTCTAAAATAAAATTCACCCTTATCTTGGAAAATAGATGATATGGAAGCTTTGTGCTTTTTTTCTAGATAGCTATCTAAATCGATGAAACTGATTTTGAGTTGTTTGGCTAACTCAATTCCAATGGTAGATTTACCACAACCCATGTAACCCAACAGAAAAATTCGATTTTTCAAGAATTTTTTTTTTTAGTTCGATTCAAATTTAGGCATTTACATGATGAATTATTAATATTTGAATGTATATTTGCAGCCTCAAAAAGTAACGACTTGGTAGCTCAGTTGGTAGAGCATCTCCCTTTTAAGGAGAGGGTCCTGGGTTCGAGCCCCAGCCAAGTCACTTTTTTGAAGACTTGGTAGCTCAGTTGGTAGAGCATCTCCCTTTTAAGGAGAGGGTCCTGGGTTCGAGCCCCAGCCAAGTCACTATACTCCCGCGCACGTGGCGGAATTGGTAGACGCGCTAGGTTGAGGGCCTAGTGGGAGTTAAATCCCGTGGAAGTTCGACTCTTCTCGTGCGCACTTCTCAGATTCTAATTTTTTTTTCGTACTTTCGTTTAAGCTTTCTATTAAAAATGTTAGACAAATGAAAAGGATAAAGAATAGCTTTAGTATTAAGAATCTAGAAAATATTTCTGGAATTAAAGCACACACAATCAGAATTTGGGAGAAAAGATATAATCTGCTTTACCCGGAGAGGACTGACACCAATATCCGAAGATATTCATTAGATAGTCTTAGAAAGCTTTTAAACATAACCCTCCTCTACAACCACGGCTTTAAAATTTCTAAAATAGCTAACTTACCCGAAGAAGAGGTACCAATTATCGTACGAGAAATTGCATTAAAGTCTAATTCTGAACAAGTATCTATCAATGCGTTTAAACTTTCGATGGTGAACTTTGATACCGTTTTGTTTGACGCAACTTTTGATGAACTTATTTCTAAAAACGATTTTTCGTTCATTTACATTAACATTTTTATCCCCTTAATGAATGAGTTAGGGATCTTATGGCAGACTGGAGCCATTTCTCCCTCCCATGAACATTTTATCACCAACTTAATTAAACAAAAAATTCATATTCAAACTGAGATCATTCAGCGAAGTGATATGCCTAAGTTCAACACTTCAAAATTCGTGTTGTTTCTTCCTGAAAATGAAATTCATGAATTAAGCATACTGTTTATCAATTTCTACATCCTTAGCAAGGGACATAAAACCATATTTCTTGGACAATCTATTACAACAGAAAGCCTAAAAACACTATTAAGCTATAGTACTTCTTTGCATTTTGTCTCTTATATTACGGTAGAACCCAACAAAGAGGAAATCAATAATTACTTTCAAACCTTTCACGAAGAAATTATTGTCGATTATGATAACCAGCTCTCAATTTTTGGACCACAAGTAACTCATATTGATAAAGATTTGTCTTTACCTGGAATTAATATATACCACTCCATTGAAACTTTTATAGAGGAACAGGTCGATAGCCGTATTTTTGTTTAACTTTTTTGTATATTTATTAAAAATTATTGCTTGGTGCACCCGTGGTGTATGAACAATATATAGCACTATAATCTATGAAAAAGTTATTTGACGAGGTCTCCTTTAAATGCAGTAAAGGGGTCACAGAAGCTTACAGTACTTCGTTTTCTTTGGCTTCGAAAATGTTAGATCCTTCTATTCGTGGGGATATTTACAACATTTATGGATTTGTTCGGTTCGCAGATGAAATTGTAGATAGCTTTCATAATTATTCAAAGGAAGATTTATTTAATCGATTCGAGGAAGATATACATCTTTCGTTAAAAGATAAAATCAGCCTGAATCCCATTCTAAATTCTTTTCAATACACATTTCATAAATATGAAATTGATATAGAGCTTGTGAATGCTTTTATGAGATCCATGCGTTGGGATTTACACAAAAAAGAATATCTATCCAATCAAGACTATAAAGCCTATATCTATGGATCTGCTGATGTAGTAGGACTCATGTGTCTAAAAGTTTTTGTAAATGGAAATCATCAAGAGTATTTACGTCTTAAATCGTCGGCTATGGCACTTGGATCTGCCTTTCAGAAAGTTAATTTTTTAAGAGATCTTAAGGATGATTATGAGGGGCTTAGTCGTTCTTATTTCCCTAATGTAGATTTAAGAGTTTTTTCAGAACAAGACAAAATGAAGATCATTCAAGAAATTGAATTGGATTTTAAGGAAGGTTTAGAGGGAATTTTTCAACTCCCTACTACAGCACGTTTTGGTGTCTATACCGCCTACAAATACTATTTAAAATTATTAAAAAAACTTAAAGCAACTTCCTCGGACAAAATCCGAGAAAATAGAATTAGGGTCCCTAATTACCAAAAGATGAGTGTACTGGCCCGTTCCTATGTTAATTATCGATTCAATTTACTTTAATCTCAAATGGAAATAATACTTTGGATACTGGTTTATTTTGCCACTTTTTTTATCATGGAGTTTGTTGCTTGGTTTTCACATAAGTATATTATGCATGGATTTCTATGGACCTGGCATAAAGATCATCATAAAAAAGACCATAAATCTTGGTTTGAACGCAATGACTTATTTTTTGTAATGTATGCATTAAAAAGTTTTGGTTTTGTGGTTTTATGGGGAGAATTCGGGTTTTGGCCTGGCCTACCCATAGCGCTAGGTATTTTTACCTATGGCATGACTTATTTTATCGTTCATGATATATTTATTCATCAACGTTTTAAGCTATTTAGAAAAATAGACAATCGTTACGCTAAAGGCTTAAGAAGAGCGCATAAAATACACCACAAAAGTATACATAAAGAGGGTGGTGAATGTTTTGGTATGCTTTGGGTCCCCAAAAAGTATTTTAGTTAATTACTTTTTACTCCAATTATTAGAAAACTTGCAACCTCTAAAGTCTTTCCCTAGACTCACATAAGTTTCTTCAATTTTTTCTTTCATCCACTTAGTGACTGTTCTAACCTGTTTATCTTTTAAAGCAAGTTCCTTAATTTTCGAATAATCCTTGGAGTAATCTGCTAGGTGTTCATCATACCGATTAACAATCTGTATTATTTTATATTTTTTGAGCCTGATCGATCCACCTCAAGTATTGGCTGAGAAATCTCACCATCCTTAAGATCTTTTACTTGATTATACAATTCTGGATCCATTTTAGTTAGCTCAAATTTCGTGTCCCCAGTAACAGGATTAATAATTCTTCCTTTATTATTACGTGTCTCCTTTTCAAATGAAAAGTTAAAAGCAGCATCTTCAAAGGAGATCTCCTTGTTAAGAATGCGCTTCCTTAAAGAATCTAATAGACTTTTACTCGCGGATAAAGTCACATTATCAATATTTGGTGTGAGCAAGATATGACGTATATCTACTTGTTGTCCTCTTATTTTGTCAACGGTTAGAATATGCCATCCAAATTCTGATTTAAACGGATCAGAAACTTCTCCCTCTTCTAAACTAAAAGCGACGTCTCTAAATTCTTTTACCATTCTTGGACGCTTTCTATGAAGGGTATATTTTCCTCCACTTGATCGAGATCCTGGATCTTGAGAATATAATATTGCTTTGGAAGCAAAACTCAACCCTTTTTCCTCTACATCATTTTTAAACCCATTCAGTTGATTAATTATTCGTTTTTTCTCTTCTTCATTAACCTGAGGCTCAATGACAATTTGGGCAATTTCTATCTCTGTCCCAAAAGTTGGTAAATCTTCCTTTGGAATAGACTCAAAAAAAGACCTGACCTCCTCTGGGGTTACCTCAACCTTTTCCACAATATCCGATTGCATCAGTTGTGATAGTTTCTGGGTTTTATTAATTGCAAAAAGCTCATCACGAAAAGACAACTCATCGGATTTATTATAAAATTCCAATACCTTCTCAATACTTCCTAACTGTTCAGTGAAATATGAAATACTTTGATCTACGTAAGAATAAATTTCTGCATCTGTCACCACAAGACTATCTTGGACTGCATGGTGTGCATAAAGCTTATCTTCCATTAATTTTCCCAACAATTCGCAACGTGTTACTCCTTTTGTTGGAATTCCTTGAGATTCCATATCGGCAATCGTTTTGTCAATATCAGAATCTAGGATCACATAATCCCCTACTACCGAAACAACTCCATCGAGTTTAATTCTACTAGAGGTATTGGATAGCGGCCCTTGAGCAAACCCACAAAAAAACAGGCTTAACATCAAGCCATTAAGGATAAATTTCAAACTTATTGGTCTGTATTGCATCATTCAATATTTCTTGGTCAAATTGTTTTATAAAAGACAACTTTCTTCGGTTAAAGACAATTTTTTCAATGGTTTTTTTAACCATTGAAAAAGGTACATTTTCATTTTGTAACCTTACATCAGCCACGTAGAGCAAATATACCTCGATTGCATCTTCAAAGAAGAAAAATTGTGATTTTTTTAAATATTTATCGAAATCTGAGGGCCCAATTACAGGTAACTTTAACGATAAATCGTGTTTGGTGTACCAAATTGAATCACGATTATCATACACATTAAACTGAAATCCTAAGGAATCTAAAAAAGCTTTATCAGCTGTCGTATTTTGAACAAATTTTTCTTTAATTATGTCCAAGTCAATATTATCCTTTGGAAGAGCAATAAAACGCAATTGGACTATGGGCTCTTTTAATTTGAAGTTATTTTGATTTTTCTGATAATAATTGACCAGGATTTGATCATCAATTACAGTATCAATCGTTGATTTGACCATATATTCTTTGTAGGTTCTTGTCCATAAATCATATTCATAATTTTTAACCAAATCCTCCAAGGCTTGCTGTGAGGTTTGATCTAAATTAATTTGGGCTTGCGCAAATAAAAGTTGTGCTTTGGCCCATTTATTGATATTGTTTTGGACGAAGACAATACTATCTGTTTTTGAAAGCCCCTCAGGGACCAAAGGAAGAATATCAGATAAGTACAAATAATCAGTCCCCACTCGAGCAATGACTTGATCTTGTTCTGCGCTGGAGAATTTATTGCAGCCGAGAAGAGAAATGATTATTATAGATATTAAAACGAAACGAAACATATAATTTTGCTTTATACACCAAAGATGAGGAATCCTTTACTCAACTCACAACGGTTTTTTTGCAAATTATTGTGTGTTATTAACAAAAGTAAGAGCAATACTTTTAATAAAATACATAAGTAACTGATTTTAAGATATTTAAATGTTAATAAATATTTTTTTATTAACAATAATAATCCTAAATTGCAGTATTATATTTAAAGATGAAACTTAAAGTAATCGTTTTGGGATTAATGTTAACCTTTTTAGGTTCAACTAAACTCCATGGTTATACAGTTTCTTCTCCTTCCTTAAACACTTATGAAAGCACTACGGTAGTCAATTTAATCTACAAAAACGGTACACTAAACATTAAAGGGCTCACGGGTGTAGGAACTATTCGAATTTACAGCATCATAGGTAACGAAATTAGAACTTTTAATAACGTTGAGCTATCCGATTTCCAACAGAAAATCGTTTTGTCTCCCAAGACCATGTTTATCATTCGTATTGAAAAATCACTAGAGGTGAAAACCTATAAATTAGTGACCCGATAATTCTTTTTATTTTATCGACTGTAATTAGGTGCCTCTTTGGTTATCTGAATGTTATGTGGATGACTCTCTCGTATCCCAGCAGCAGTAATCTGAACAAATTGTGCATTGTTTTTCAAATCTTCTATAGATGCTGTACCACAATATCCCATTCCTGCGCGGATGCCGCCAATAAACTGATGAATACTTTCATAAAGTTCTCCTTTGTAAGGAACTCTTCCTACAATACCTTCAGGCACTAATTTCTTTATATCATCTTCTACATCTTGGAAGTAACGATCTTTACTTCCTTTTTTCATGGCTTCAACAGAACCCATACCTCTGTAAGACTTAAATTTACGCCCCTCATAGATAATTGTTTCTCCGGGAGATTCTTTAGTTCCAGCCAACAATGATCCTAACATGACACATTCCGCTCCTGCAGCGATTGCCTTAGGAATATCGCCTGTATATCGTATTCCACCATCTGCAATTACAGGAACCCCACTACCTTCAATGGCATTAGCTACTGCTAAAACCGCAGATAATTGAGGATAGCCCACACCTGCAATAATTCTTGTAGTACAAATAGAGCCAGGACCAATTCCAACTTTAACTGCATCTGCCCCGTTCTCTACTAGATATTTGGCGGCCTCTGCTGTAGCAATATTGCCCACAACCACATCCAAATCTTTATGTTGCTGTTTTACTGATTTTAAAACATCTACCACTCCCTTGGTATGTCCATGAGCCGTATCGATAACAATCGCATCTACACCCGCCTTAACAAGTGCTGCAGTTCTATCAAGTACATCTCCTGTTACACCTACAGCCGCAGCAACCCTAAGTCGTCCAAAGCCGTCTTTATTAGCAATGGGTTTAGTGGTGTGTTTAGTTATATCTCTAAAGGTAATTAAGCCAACCAAGGTGTTATGCTTATCTACTACAGGTAATTTTTCAATTTTATGCTTCTGCAAAATCCCTTCTGCTTCTGCTAAGGAAGTGCCCTCTTTTACTGTAATTAGATTTTTAGAAGTCATCACCTCATAAATAGGTCTAGCTAAATCGTGTTCAAACCTGAGATCCCTATTGGTTACAATACCAACCAATTGACCTGCCTGATCAACAATAGGAATACCTCCTATTTTGTAGGTAGACATATTCTGCTTAGCATCCTTTACCGTAGCCTCTTTAGTTAGGGTAACGGGATCGAGTATCATACCAGACTCCGCACGCTTAACCATTCTAACTTTCTTAGCTTGCTCCTCAATCGTCATGTTTTTATGCAATACGCCTATCCCCCTTCTCTAGCCATAGCAATGGCCATTTTACTCTCTGTTACTGTATCCATTGCTGCGGAGACAATTGGAACGTTTAAGCTAATATTCCTTGAGAATCGAGTGGTTATATTTACTTCTCGGGGTAAAGTTTCCGAGTAGGCAGGAACGAGTAATACATCATCATAGGTGAGTCCTTGTTCCTTGAATTTGTTGTTGTGATTGTCCATGGCAACTACTTAAGAATTAGTTGCGACCAAATTTACAACATTTAAGCCATATTCCTGAGCAGCTTTCCTCTTTTTATTGATTCAATCTAAAGTTATCCTTTTATGACCTCTTAGAAACCTTAATTATTTTTCTATTCTAAAGAAGATTTTATGTCATTACCTATCTAATTAAATGTCTTTAAACATTGATTATAAGCAGATTCAAAATGTAATGGGTTGATCGAATGGGGAATCTTCTGGGTAGATAAATAGGATAATATTTTTTCTGTGGGGAGGTTACCCACTAATTCATCTTTTGCCATAGGACAACCACCAAAACCGCTAATTGCACCATCAAAACGACGACATCCTGCGCCATAAGCTGCATCTATTTTTTTCATGACTTCTTTGGGGTTTGCATGTAAATGAGCTCCAATATTCATGTTTGGATAGAGGGGAATAATTTCTGAAAATAATTGATGAATTAAGAAAGGAGAAGCTGTTCCAACAGTATCTGAAAGGGATAGTGTAGTAATCCCTTTACTGGATAATAACTGTAGCCACTCCCCAACCAACTCCGTAGACCAAGGATCCCCGTAGGGATTACCAAACCCCATAGAAAGGTAGACCACTAATTTTTTATTTCTCTGTGAAGTTAATTCTATTATTTCATCTAGAAGATGGAGAGATTCAGCCAGGGTCTTATGGGTGTTTCGCATCTGAAAATTTTCAGAAATAGAAAAAGGATACCCCAACCAATCCACCTGTGAGTGATTACACGCCTGCATTGCACCTCGACTATTCGCCACTATGGTTAAAAGTTCCGTGGAACTACCTGTTCTATCTAAACTGTAAAGCACTTCTTCTGTATCTCGCATTTGAGGGATTGCTTTAGGAGATACAAAACTTCCCACATCTAACACCGAGAAGCCAACCTTTAAAAGAGATTGTGCATAAGCTATTTTCTTTTCCGTAGGAATCCAAGTTTTAAACCCTTGCATAGCGTCACGCGAACACTCTATAACTTCAACTGGCTGCATAGTCAAAGATACATTCTTTAACTCACAAGTAAATAAAGGCCAATCATCAAAAATAAACAACCATTATATTTTTCCATTTTTCTTGAATAGATGAAGCTTGAAAAATAAGAAGTAAAATAGGCTACTGTAGAAAAAACAATAAGTGCTTGAAATAAAAATAGTCCACCTAAAATTAGGTACTGGTAAGAAATTGACCAATTACTATTAAATAAAAACCCTGGAAAGAAAAGCCAAAAAAAAAGACTTACTTTTGGGTTTATACTACTCATAATCATTCCTTTAAAATAACCATGAGATGTTTTGTAACTCCTAGCAGAAAACCTTTCCGTTTGATTTGACTTAAAAAATACTTTTCCACCCATTACAAAAAAGTAAATAGCTCCTATGACTTTAATCATTGTAATCACTTCTGGACGATCTCCAATGAATTGCGCCCATCCAAAAACCAATAGCAGGGTATGAAAACAAAGTCCACTTATCAAACCTAAAATAAAAGTAAATGTTTGGCGAAACCCTTTTTCGATACTTTGTCCTATCACCATAAACAAATCTGGTCCTGGCGCAAGCGTTAATAAAACACTCGATATAAAAAAAGAAATAAGTATTTCCATACACCTGTGAATATAGGTACATTATTTTTTTGAATCTCAGGTTTCAAGTTATATTTGCATAAAATGAAAATGACTATGCATCGTATTGAGAAAGAATTACTACCCCTCAAAAAAAAATTAGTTGAACATCCACTCTACAAGCAAATTAATAACATAAATGATGTACAATCATTTATGGAAAAACACGTCTTTGCTGTTTGGGATTTTATGTCACTAGTTAAAAAGCTACAGCTTAGCTTAACAAGCACTCATTTACCATGGACCCCCAGTAAATACCCTATCGCTGGGCGCTTAATCAATGAAATTGTTTGGGGGGAAGAAACTGATATCAATAAAAATGGTGAGGTGATGAGTCATTTTGAAATGTACCTGCAGGCCATGGGAGAAGTAAATGCAGATACAACTCCAATTAAGGAGTTCATTTCACAGCTAAATCACGGAAAATCTATTGAGCATTGCATATCAGAATCCAATTTACCTATTTATGTAAAAGATTTTCTCTCTTTCACTTTTTCGACCATCGCTGCAGATAAAACTCATGTAATCGCAGCTGTTTTTACTTTCGGAAGAGAAGATTTAATTCCTGATATGTTCATAGAAATGGTGAAAAATCTTCGCAATGAAAAAGGTTCACTTCAACATCTTATTTACTATCTTGAGCGACATATTGAGTTAGACGGTGACGAACACGGCCCAATGGCATTAAAAATGATGGAACAACTTTGCGAAAACGATGCTAAAAAAATTGAAGAGGCTATCGTTGCCTCAAAAAAAGCGTTAGAATTAAGAATTTCACTTTGGGACGGTATTTTATCACAACTAACTTCCTCTATATTAATTTAACTTTTTATCAATGAAATATTTATTTTCCTATGTTTTATTAGCATGGACTTTTGTTGGTTTTTCACAATTTGAAAAAGCCACACCCTATGCAGAAACAATTACGCAACAAGACCTAAAAGAATTACTTTATGTTTACGCATCGGACTTTTTTCAGGGAAGAGAGACTGGAACCTTAGGTCAAAAAAGAGCAGTTAATTTTTTAAAAGAATTTTATCAGCAGCGTTCTATAACAGCAGCTTCTGGAACAGAAGATTATTTTCAACCTATGGAATTAACCATCAAAGGAAAGAAAGTGTCTACCGAAAATGTAGTGGCTATTATTGAAGGTAAGTCTAAACCTAATGAGTATGTGGTTATCTCGTCTCATCTTGATCATGTAGGCATGAATGACGGAAAAGTATACAATGGTGCAGATGATGATGGATCAGGATCTGTGGCTTTGTTAGAAATTGCCGAAGCATTTAAAACCGCTGTTGAAGCGGGAGAAGGACCAGAACGTTCTATTATTTTCCTTCATGTTTCTGGGGAAGAAAAAGGGCTGCTAGGATCTAAATATTATACTAATAATCCTTTATATCCTCTTGCAAATACAGTAGCAAATCTAAACATTGATATGGTGGGTAGAACAGATCCAAAACGTGAAAGTGAAAACAGGAACTACATCTACTTAATTGGTAGTGATCGATTAAGCACCCAACTACATGAAATTTCTGAAGCAGCAAATAAAGCGACTACCCAAATTGAATTAGATTATACCTATAACGCAGAAGATGACCCTAACAGATTTTACTTTAGAAGCGATCACTATAATTTCGCTAAAAACAATATTCCAGTGATATTCTATTTTAACGGAACCCACGCAGATTATCACAAAGTAACAGATACGGTAGAAAAAATTGAGTTTGATTTACTCCAAGAAAGAACTAAACTCGTTTTTTATACAGCATGGGAGATTGCTAACCGCGCTGAAAGAATCATTGTAGATAAAGCAAAATAATAACCAAAAAACAACTTACTAAATGAAAAAAATACTATTATTCTTATCCTTATTTGTTACAGGCTTACTACTGGCTCAGGATGCTGATACTTCAACTCCCACCCTTGAAATAGAAGACATTAAAGTGAAAAGATTGTCTATAGGCGCTAAAGTAGGTATCCCAAATATTGCTGGACTATCCGCAGAAATCATCACTCCTCTTTTAGATAATAGAGTAGCTGTTTTTTATGATTTTAGTAGTTTTGATATCAACCCAACAGATGTTAAAGTAGGCTTGTCCTATTCTGAATTTGGAGCAAATATCTATTTTAAAAATAAAGGTAAAGGAGCTTATGTAGGAATTGGTTTTGCCAATTTAAGTACTGATTTAGAATTTCAAAACGTCTCCTTTGAAGAAAACGGGCTCCGTGGTGTAGGTGCTGCTAGCGTGTCACAAGATTTAAGTACAACAAATATTAAATTAGGTGTAAAAACGGGAGGTAGAATTTACTTTAGACTTGAACTTGGATATGGATTTGGAGATATTCCACAAGAAGTAGAGGTCAGTGGATCATTTATCCCTGAAGGCCAAACAAATGCTATTAGCGGAACAGAAACAGAAGAGTTCCCCGCTATCCCAGGAGTTGGAACAAACGGAACACTCATTGGTAACTTCGGCTTTGGAATTTCATTCTAATCCTTTCACAATACACAAAAATAAAAAAGGGCTTCAGCCCTTTTTTTTGTTTCTATTACTTTAAGAAAGTAAGCATAAGGTAAGCTATGCCCTACTTAAAATATCTTCCCGGACAACACGATAGTTATCAATCATTTCTGTGATTTTAACCTTATCGGATTTATGTTTGTTTTTTTCATTCCACTCAATGGTTAAGGGATCCAACTCTTTATCAAGATGCTTTTGGCTCCAAGCCATTATTTCAAACATACCTGGGTAAAGATCGATTCCCTTATCGGTTAGATAATAATATTTAACCTTTTTATTTCCTTTTTTGTGAACATAATCAATTAAGTGGTTTTCACACAACCACTTCAATCTGTGTGAGAGTATATTAGAAGCAATACCTTCTGGACCAGCCAAAAATTCCTTAAACGTGGATCTTTCTATAAAAAGGTCCCTAATAATAATCAAAGACCATTTGTCTCCAACTATATCCAAGGCACTAGATAATGGGCATCCGCTTCTATACATAAGACCAAAATACAATTTTTATTCACACAAAATGGGGTATGTGCTCCTATTAATTTTAACACGAAACTAAACAAGAACCTTATAAATTTAAATATAAGAAGCTATGACGTAAATTTAGGACATAAAAAAACCCGCATTTAAAGCGGGTTTTTTAGGAGATTAGTTAATTATTCAACATTAACGTTAATAGCGCTAGATCCTCTAGGAGTATCTTCAATATCATAGTTTACGTTATCTCCTTCGGAGATTTGATCGTTTAAGTTGTTTGCATGAACAAATACGTCTTTTCCACCGTCATTAGGTGTAATAAAACCAAAGCCTTTTGCGTCATTAAAAAATTTCACAGTTCCGTTAAATGAACTCATAATTGTTATATTTATAATTATTCGACAAAAGTACGCTTAATTTTACTGATAACATACTGTAAATCAATAAGTTTTTTCAAATAATTTTTATTTACCTGGAAAACACAAAAGCTTAAAGGTTAAGAGCGTGCCCATACCCTATTGAAACAAATTGAGGAGAAGCTAAAAATTTCAGTCTACTTCCTATTTTTATTATTCAAGTATGTTGTGCCATAAAAGAAAATAAAGCCAATAAGGATTAATCCTGGTGCATCGTCTATCTCTCCAATAACAACAAAAGAACCGCCTATAAAAGTTAGGATACTCCTGAAAATTGTATAAATGATGTTTTTATTGATTTTCATTTATCTAAGAAATTGTATGTTTTTTTAAACAACCAATAAACCTTGGATTAAGAATAAAACTATAACAAATAAAAATATTTTTTTCTTTAAAGCCCTTCATAAAATCTAAATATAGAGGAAGCTCCTCACTTAAATCAACTAACTATGAATAAATCAATAATTCCAATCATTTAGATATAAACTTATTAATTATAATTCCGAACAAAAAAAAAATGCAGAAAACTTTTATGCAAAATGATGTTTTAGTAATTTTAGACTAACCATAAACCAATTAAATATGCAAAATCAACAAGATATTATTAAAGTTAGGGTACACGATGGTATTGTTGGACTCATTTATTTAGGCTCGGTGGCCTTGGCGAATCAATTTGGAATGAGTTTTCTTTGGGTAGCTGTTGCCACAGCAATTTTACAAATCTTAAGTCCTTTTACTAAATTTTGTCCAGTTTACACGCTGCTTAACAAAATAATGCCAGAATCGACACCCATGCAGAATGGAAAGTAGGTCTCTTTTTTAAAGTAACATAAGACCTACATATTATAAGTGATCTATTACAAATATTGTTATGGTATCTCCCTAATCGATCATTTATTTTATATTGATGTCCTATTGTTTCAATAAGTTTTCAGTTTGGATTATTTAACTTTTAAGGGAACTTCATGATAGAACCCATAAAAAAAAGGAGTCTTTCGACTCCCTTAATAAGGGTGGAAGATCGGTCTCGAACCGACGACCTCCTGAACCACAATCAGGCGCTCTAACCAACTGAGCTACAACCACCATTTGGATGGCAAATTTAAACTATTTTTTATTCCTTTTCAAACCTAGTTTACTTTTTATTTTCCTTAAAAGAATCCCATCAAAAACCAATCGTTCAAAATAAAAAAGAGCTGAACTTATCTATATTTCTCAAAAAAAAGTAAATTTAATCAACCATAAATCAATTTAAAATGAAAAACAACATCCTTTTTTTAGCGTTAACTCTTTTATTTAGTGTCTCTTATGCCCAAGAAAATTTCATATTTTCTATCCATGCGGTGCAAATAGAAGGAGACCTTGAAGCATTTGAAAAAGTGGAATCACTATATATGCAAAAAGTAGCTCAAGCAGCTGTAGATAATGGAGATATAATGGGTTGGTCGTTTAACAAAACTGTCCATTTAGACAATATTAATGACGAGGAAAATTACAATTACACCTTTATTCAAATGAGTCCCAACATAGAAATGTTGTTGAGCGAAAAATCAAATTGGTGGACGAACACAGCGGCAATACTTTCTACCGATGAACAGAAAGAAGTTGCTGAGTTGAGTAAAAAGTTTACCTGGAAAAAAGATGTGCGTGTTCTTTATCATACAGAGACTTCCTTTTGGGATGAGTATGATGGAGCCATTGCCTTTCAATTCAATTTTGCAAGCCCTAAAAATCTAGATGGATTTATTGCAGAAAATAAAAGTCTTTGGGGACCCTATTTCCAAGAAAACAAAGCTAAACTTAAAATGATTGGTTGGGGGATAGCTACAAAAATTCATCCACAAGGACATGATTGGTCAAGTGTAGTTACTTGGGATATATTTAAAAATCTAGCAGATTTATATCAATACCGAATTGGTGTAGAAGGATTAACCTACCCTGTAGAAGCGTCTAAAATGGCCATTTATAATCCGGATGGTTTTGAAGATAGACCGATACACATTGGGCTTGCGAGTACTAAAAATTAGCCATTGATAACATACAAAACCGCTCTAATTAGAGCGGTTTTTTTTATTTAATATTTTCAAAATCACTAATTAACAATGGTCGTTCTACCGTAAATCCTTCGGCTGCTTCCACCCCTGTTAAACGGCCTAAGTTCTTCGCACGATAGCGTACACTATCATGAAAGTTTTTACTACTAATGGGTGTTTGAGGTTCTTTACTGTTTTGGTCATAGAACTGGCTTCTATAGGCATTAATCGCTTTAATTTTATCTTCTAGAGTTGAAGTAATATCGATAACAAAATCAGGAGATAACTCTTTCCATTGAATGTAATGATACACCTTGTTTGGACGCCAAGGATCTTGGTAATTTCCTTGTTTGTCTTTGGTTTTAATTTTTTTCAAACCTGACAAAAAACAAGCATCACTAACCAGTTGACTCCCTTTTGCATGATCAATGTGTCGATCGTCAATTGCATTACAAAGAATCAAAGTTGGTTGATATTTTCTTATGGTTTCAATCACTTTAATCTGATGTACTTCATCATTAACAAAAAAGCCATCCCTAAACCCAAGATTTTTTCGGAAACTAACCCCTAATATATCGGCAGCTTCTTTGGACTCCTTCTCTCTAATTTCGGCTGAACCTCGAGTACCCAATTCCCCTCTGGTCAAATCAATTAATCCAACTTTTTTTCCTTGGGAAGTTGCTAAAGCAATGCTCCCTCCACATCCTAATTCTATATCATCTGGATGTGCACCAAAAGCAAGTATATCAACTTTCATAACGCGCTAGATTTAATGCTTGATCAAGATCTTTCTGAAGATCAGATATATGTTCGATACCCACCGAAAAACGAATAAGACGATCTGTAATTCCCTGCTTTAATCTCTCTTCTTCTGTTAATAACTTATGCGAGGTTATTAAGGGTACTGTAATAGTACTCTCCACCCCTGCTAGACTAACCACAGGTTGAATGATATTTAAAGACTTTTCAAAAGTCGTTCTGTCTATTTCTTTATTTAACTCAAAAGACATCATACCGGAAAAACCTTTCATTTGTGCCTTGGCTAAATCATGATCCGGATGACTAGCTAATCCAGGATAATAGACTTTTGAAATAGCAGAATGACCTTCTAAAAAACGTGCTAAAGCGAGTGCATTATCATTTTGTTGTTTAACCCTAACCGATAAGGTTTTTATACTTCTTTCTAATAACCAAACAGATAAATCACTTAGGCTTCCCCCTAAGCTTTTAGCTACCTTAAAAACCTGTTCCATATGCTGAGAAGAACAAGCTAAAGCACCTGCTAAAAGATCGCTATGACCTCCTAAATATTTTGTCGCAGAATGCAAAACGATATCTATTCCAAATGTGATGGGGTTTTGGTTGACTGGTGAAGCAAAAGTATTATCGATCATACTTACAAGATGATGCTCTTTTGCTAACATGGCTATTGCAGATAAATCTACTAATTTCATTAATGGGTTACTTGGAGTTTCTATATAAATAACCTTGGTTTTAGAAGTGATTTTTTGTGCAAAATCTTCTGCGCTTAACCCAGCTGCAAAGGAATATTCAATTCCATAGTTATTAAAGTGCTCTACCACTAAATTGGTCGTTCCCCCATATAAATCATTTTGTAAAACCACGTGGTCCCCTTGTTTTAAAAAAGCAAGTAATGCTGTTGATATGGCTGCCATACCAGAACTAAAAATCATTCCAGCTTCAGCACATTCTAGCGCCGCAATCTTTTTAGCTAACCCAACTTGGTTGGGAGTATTCAGGTAACGGGGATAGCGATCGGCGTCCTCATAGGAATAAGCAGTAGCCATATATAAGGGAGAAATAGCCCCTTTATAAATAGGATCAGCTACTTGACCTTCATGAACACATTGGGTTTCAAATTGATTTGATTTCATTGCTTTATTTAGTAATCCAATCGATAATTTCTTGATCGTCTGGAGAGGTTCTTGGTGAAATTACTTTTTCTACTATACCTTCCTCATTGATTAGGTATTTTTGAAAGTTCCAAGTTACTTTAGAATCCATCACCCCATTTTGATCTTTGTGGGTTAAAAAGTTGTATACAGGATGGATCTCTTTCCCTTTTACATCTATTTTAGCCATCATAGGAAAGGTAACCCCAAAATTTCGCTCACAAAAAGCAGCAATTTCTTCATTTGCGCCCGGTTCTTGATACATAAAGTTATTAGCAGGAAAACCCACGATTACAAATCCTTCATTCTCATAAGTTTCATAGAGAGATTGTAGCGCTTTATATTGGGGAGTCAATCCGCATTTTGAGGCAGTATTGACCACCATTATCTTTTTACCTTTTAAATCAGAAAAATTAAAGTGCTCGCCTTCTAAGGCTTCAACAGTAAATTGATGTATTGAATTTTCCATAGTTTTTGTGCGTAAAGTGAGGACGTAATTAGTCCTAGGAATAATATTATTTTTTTCATAGCTTTTTAATCCACGTAAAACGTGGTAAACGAAATTAAGCTATGCAAGACAGTTAGGCAAATTTAACCTGCTAATTATACTAATTCTGCGGATAATCCTTGCTCTAACAGCAATAGACATCGGGGTTTAAGATCTTCAAAGGAACCCGTTTTAACTACACACTTTCCATTATAATGAACAATATATGCACACTGTTCAGCTTGTTCGGCCGTTTGATCGCAAATGCGAACCAAACATCGAATAACATGATCAAAAGTATTTACATCATCATTATGAAGAATAATTTCGTGTTCGTTGTCTGTTGAAGCGGATAACTTTTCCTCCTGCTTAACTTCTGGAAAATCTGTCATGCTTTTTTTATAAAGTGAGCAGCAACCCAATTGTCTTTCTCCTTAAACTCTTCTAATAAAAATCCATTTTGATTCGCTTTTGACTCAATTGCAGGAATATCTTGACTATAAAATCCGCTTAAAAATAAATGCCCTTCTGGTTTTATTTGTCTAGCGTACAATGGAATATCTAGTAACAGTGTATTCATATTAATGTTAGCCAGAATAGTGTCGTATGTTTTTGATGGAATTACTTCTCTATCACCTTCCAGAGCATTTATCTTTTCGCAATGATTAGACGCTATGTTTTCTAGTGTGTTTTGATAACACCAAGGTTCAACATCAATTGCATCGATACTTTTCGCACCGAGTTTCTCTGATAAAATGGCTAAAACACCTGTTCCACAACCCATGTCTAAGACAATATGATCCATTGGGGGGTACTGCAGTAAATTACTTAACATGAGATAGGTTGTCTGGTGATGGCCAGTACCAAAGCTCATTTTAGGCGTGATAACTAGCTCATAAGGAACAGGGATTGTCTCATGAAAATGAGCTCTTACTGCACATTGGTTTTCAATAATAATGGGTTGAAAATCGGATTCCCAGACAGCATTCCAGTTTTCTGGAGGAATTGCGCTTATACTCCACTGAATATGCATACCATTCTGCTCCAATGGATAAAAAGCATCGAGAAAATCATTCCTCCAATCATTCGCCTTTATGTAGGCCTCAATTCCTCTTTCATTTTCTACAAAACTTTCAAAGCCTAAATCACTTAAAACAGCTAATACAATATCCCTCCCTTCTTTTAATGGGTGAATAGCCAAATTAAGTTGTAAATATGTAATTGACATTTAAATAGATTTAACAATTGCTAAAAAATCTTCGGCTTGTAAAGCTGCACCGCCGATTAATCCTCCATCGACATCTGGGTTAGAAAAAATCTCTTGTGCATTGGCAGGCTTTACACTTCCGCCGTATAAAATAGAAATATTTTCAGCAACTTCTGAATTTACCTCCTCTGTAATAAGATTTCTAATATAAGCATGCATCTCTTGAGCTTGAGCTGGTGTAGCAGTTTCTCCTGTTCCTATTGCCCATACAGGCTCATAGGCCAATATAATTTTTGACCATGCTGAAGTAGGCAAATCAAATAGTGCTTTTCTTAATTGTGCTTCTACTACAGAAAAATGGTTGTTATTTTGACGGTCCTGTAACTCTTCACCAAAACAAAAAACTACCTGCATATCTTGCTCCACAGCAGTAGTTACTTTTTGGGCTAACAATTCGTCGGTTTCGTTAAAGTAAGCACGTCGCTCTGAATGACCAAGAATAACTGTATGCACACCAATACTTTGAAGCATAGATGAAGAAATCTCCCCCGTAAAAGCACCATGACTAGCTTGATGCATGTTTTGAGCAATCACCTCTATCGGAGAATCACTGGATAATTCTACCGCCTGAGCTAGATGAATAGCTGTGGGTGCCACCATTACCTCCACCCCATTGAAATTAGTTTTTGATCTTAAAGCATTGATTAACAAAGCAGTTTCAGCTTTGTTATTATTCATTTTCCAATTTCCTGCAACAATCTTTTTTCTCATAAGTTCAAATTAAAATAGTTTAGCTTTTGGGTCGATATACATATAAAGTAAATCAACCATTATATTTATAAGTACAAATAAACATGAAATAACCAAAACAGCTCCCATAACCACAGGAATATCTAAGTTATTAAGCGCATTAACAATTTCTTTTCCTAGTCCTCTCCACCCAAAAATATATTCAACAAAAACAGCTCCAGCCAACATAGAGGCGAACCAGCCTGAAACAGCGGTGATGACCGGGTTTAATATATTTTTAATTGCATGTTTATATACTACTTGAAATGAGCTTAGCCCTTTGGCGTAAGCTGTTTTTATATATTCCTCATTAAGTACATCAATAATTCCGGTGCGAACCAGTTGGACAATCACTGCAATTGGGCGAATACCCAAAACCACTGCCGGTAGAAAAAGATTTTTCAATTGAAGTGTTTTCTCTTCTCCAAAATCATCCAGTTCTATTAAGCTACCTGTCATATTCAGGCCCGTGTAATCTGCCAATAAATGCCCAAAAATCCATGAGAAAAGAATGGCACTGAAAAAAGAAGGAACGCTCATCCCTAAGGTGCTAAGAAAAACCAGCGTACCATCTAAATAAGAGCCCTTAAAATATCCAGCAAATACACCTAAAATCATTCCGAAAAAAATAGCCACACCTATAGATGTAACAGCCAAAATAAAGGTATTAGGCAAGGTTTCTAGAATAATTGTACTCACTTTTTTACCTTGCCTTTGATAAGAAGTTCTTAGATAAGGCCACTTAATTGCTAGTGAAAATGAAGTTAATTTTATCGAATACCCCGTGTATTTATCCGAAGAGAAATAATTGAATGCCTCCTTAGAATTACTGTGTATCGATAATGGAGATAGGTCATTGAGATAATACAAAAACTGTTGGTAAACCGGTAGGTCAAAACCGTACTTCTGGTTAATCTTTATGAGTTGCTTTTCAGATGCATTCTGATCTAACATCATTTGTGCAGGATCTCCCAAGACATTAAATAAAAAAAACACTAAGCTTATCACCCCAATTAAGGTGATAACGCCATTGAATATTTTATCTAACAAAAGTAAAAACATCTTACTGGTCTAGATGTATGAGTGCAAAGACTGCATAGTTGATCATATCTTGATAATTAGCATCAATTCCCTCACTTACTAAGGTTTTACCTTGGTTATCTTCTATCTGTTTTACCCTTAAAAGTTTTTGCAAGATCAAGTCTGTGAGTGAACTCACCCGCATTTCCCGCCAAGCTTCACCATAATCGTGGTTCTTGGCAAGCATTAACTCCTTAGTTATAAGAAGGTGCTTGTCATAAAGTTCTGTTGTTTCTTTAGCGTTTAAATCTGGTTGATCAGCAATTCCCTTTTCTAGTTGAATTAGGGCCATAATACAATAATTAATGATCCCAATAAATTCACTTTGCTGCCCCTCTGCTATCTTTTGTTCATCGAGTTCCTGAATACTACGAATACGCTGGGCTTTTATAAAAATCTGATCCGTAAGTGAAGGTAAACGCAATATTCGCCAGGCCACCCCATAGTCTTTCATTTTCTTTAAAAACAATACTCTACATTGTTCTGTAATTTGTTGATAATGGGTTGCTGTTGAAATCATTTTAGCCGTAATTTTTGTGTAAATTTCGTTGAATTATTTAATTCAATCAAATTCACTCCAATAAAGTTATCCATAGAAATTAACGCCAATGACTCTTAACTGCAACGGACAACTATTAACTCTAGATACCCCTCGGATTTTAGGGGTGCTTAATATTACCCCCGATTCTTTTTACGATGGAGGTGCCTATCTTAATATTAACGCGGCTATTCAACAATCCGAGAAAATGATTAAGGAGGGAGTAGATATTGTTGACCTAGGCGCGTACAGTTCTCGACCAGGAGCAAAAGAGATTACTGAAAATGAAGAGCTCAGTCGATTGCTCCCTGTTTTAGAACAACTCAAAAATCGATTCCCAAATACACTTTTTTCAATTGATACTTTTCGTTCAAAAGTAGCACAAGAAGCCCTTGATAGAGGTGCCTCCATGATTAATGACATTTCAGCAGGAAAATTGGACCCGAATATGATCCGTACTGTAGCGAAATATCCTGTTCCTTACATTGCCATGCATATGCAAGGAACCCCAAATACAATGCAAAATAACCCCTCCTACGTGGACATTTTCGCTGAACTAATTCACTTTTTTTCTAAAAAAATTGATGAGTGCTATGCCGCTGGGATAAATGATGTAATTATTGATCCAGGGTTCGGGTTTGGGAAAACAATGGAAAACAATTACGAGATACTCCAGCGCTTTGAAAGATTTCAACAGTTTAATGTACCTGTTTTAGCCGGTGTATCTAGAAAATCTATGATATATAAGACTTTAGATGTCTCTACAGAGGAAGCTTTAAATGGAACAACGGTTTTAAACACTTATGCTTTAATTAAAAAAGCACAATTTTTAAGGGTTCACGATGTAAAAGAAGCTAAAGAATGTATCACACTTCTTCAGCGACTACAATAGTTTTTCCTAATTTTACAAAAACAGACCTTTGAATAATTATAATTTTCTTGATTTTAGTTTCGTCGATTTACTCGATATTGTTTTGGTGGCCGTACTTTTATTCTACCTATACAAACTTGTAAAAGGTACAGTAGCCATCAATATTTTTCTAGGAATCGTAATTATTTACCTTATGTACCAACTAACGGTCACCCTTAAAATGAATGTACTAAGTAATCTTTTGGGGAACTTTATAAGTGTTGGATTTTTTGCTCTAATTGTTGTGTTTCAACAAGAAATTAGAAAATTCTTACTCTTACTGGGGTCTACTAATTATACCACAAGGAAAAGCTTAATTCGATACTTTAATTTTTTAAATCAGGAAGAAGCGAAGAATATACAGCTCGACCTCTCCCTTTTTGTTAATGCTTGTGAAAATATGGCTAAAGAACGTATGGGGGCCATCATTGTAATAGAACGAAGCAATAATCTAGATTTCATAAAAAACTCTGGAGACGAGACCAATATTCGTCTTAGTTCTCAAATTTTGGAAAGTATTTTTTATAAAAACAGTCCCCTACACGATGGAGCAATCATCCTTAAGGGAAATACAATCAAAGCAACCAGGGTTGTTTTACCTGTTTCCGAATCTAATACAATTGGATCTAAATATGGGTTACGCCACAAAGCAGGACTAGGTATTTCTGAGAAAACAGATGCTTTGGTTATTGTCATTTCTGAACAGCGAGGAGAAATCGTTTATGTAAAAGATGGTGCGTTTAAAAAATATAACTCTGGAGAAAAACTTAAGCGTGTATTATCTGAAGATTTATCTCTCTAAGAATTAGATTCTTTATCATTAAACTGAAGTTGGTGAAGCTTTCTGTAAGCACCCTCTTGTATTTCTAACAACTCCCTGTGCGTCCCTGTTTCCACAATTTCACCTTTTTCTAGAACCACTATCCTATCGGATTTTTTTATGGTTGCTAAGCGGTGAGCAATAACAATGGAGGTTTTACCCTTAGTAATTACGTCTGTCGCATTTTGAATTAACTCCTCGGAAAATGAGTCCACAGATGATGTGGCCTCGTCCAATACCAATATGGCTGGTGAAGCTAAATAAGCTCTTAAAAAGGCGATAAGCTGTCTCTGACCAGCAGAAAGCATGACTCCTCTTTCTTGTACATTATATTCATATCCATTAGGGAGGGATTCTATAAAACGATGAACCCCTATTTTTTTGGCAGCCTCTATCACCTCTTCTTTACTGATGTTATCATTAAATAGAGTGATATTATTTAAAATAGAGTCTGCAAATAGAAATACATCTTGCATTACAAGGGCCACATGACTTCTTAGGTTGGTGAGCTCATAATCTACAATTGATCTGCCGTCAATCTTTATATCCCCAGAATTAAATGCATAAAAACGAGTAATCAGATTTATCAAAGTCGATTTCCCAGCACCAGTGGCTCCTACAATGGCGATGGTCTCACCGGGTGCTACACTTAAACTCATCCCATTAAAGATAGGTTCATTTGGCACGTAAGAGAAATGTAAATTTTCTATCTCAATTTTTCCTTGAATTTTATCTTTTGTAAAGGTTGAAATATTTGGAATACTACTGTCAGTCGCTATGATTTTAAATACCCTGTCTGCAGCAACCATCCCCATTTGCAGCGTATTAAATTTATCAGCAATTTGCCTTAGAGGTCGAAACAACATTTGAGAAAGTTGAATAAATAAAAACAAGGTTCCCAAAGAAATATCATAGCCTGCTAAAGATCTAAACCCTCCATACCAAACCAAAAGACCAATGGTGACTGAAGTTGATATTTCTGCCACAGGAAAGAAAATAGAATTGAACCAAACTGTTTTTAACCAAGCCTTTTTGTGTCTATAATTGATGTCCTTAAAGGTTTTATACTCAATCAATTCTCGACCAAAAAGCTGCACTATTTTCATACCAGAAATTCTTTCTTGGACAAACGTATTTAGGTTTGCAATTTCTAATCGTACCTCCTGAAATGCTTTCTTCATAGATTTCTGAAACTGCCTCGTAGCATACACAATTACGGGTAAGACGGAGAAAACAATCAGAGATAGCTCCCAGTTGATCGACAACATTACCACAATCACCAACCCCATTTTAAGAAAATCTGCGATAATCATGAAAAGACCTTGACTAAATATACTAGCTATGGTTTCTATGTCATTTACTGATCTTGTGACGAGTCTTCCAACTGCGGAAGTATCAAAATAAGCCATCTTAAAGTGGATCAATTTTTTAAAAAGTGTAGCTCTAAGATCCTTTACAATCATTTGCCCTAGCCAGTTGGCATAATAAACAAATACGTATTGAAAGAGCACCTCTAAAAGTAAGGTAGCTAGCATTAACAATACAAAAAACAATAGCCCTTCATATAAACGTGGTGTGATATAATCATCTACAGCTACCTTAAGTAAATAAGGAGTTAGCGTAGAGAAGGCAGATAGTAAAATCGCAGAAATCATTACCAAATAATAATAGACTCGGTAAGGAGAAGAATAAGCCATGATTTCCCGAAAGAGGGCACGGTCAAATAAAGCAGCTTTTTGTTTCTTCATTTACAAATATATTTCCGAAGGATAATTAATAGATGTTAAAAAGAGGCCACAGGCTGGAACAGAAAACCCCGCTTCTCCTCTATTTTTACTTGCTATAATTTGGTGCATGTCGTTGATACTTAACTTGTGTTGCCCTACTTCTATTAAAGTCCCCACTATGGCCCTTACCATGTTTCTTAAAAAACGATTAGCTGTAATGGTAAACCTAGCTTCCTCTCCTTTTTGCTCCCAAATCGCTTGGGTGATCTCACATAAAAAGGTTTTCACATCTGTATTACTTTTAGAAAAGCATTCAAAGTCATTATATGTCAATAATACTGCAGCAGCCTTATTCATGCGTTCAAAGTCCAATGGAGTATGGACGGTATATTGAAGATGTTGTTTAAATGGATTAGAAAGGGTGCTGAGATGATATTCATAGGTCCTAGAAATGGCATCAAAACGAGCATGTGCCGAGGGTTTTACTCGACTTAATTGGTGTATACAAATATTATCATCTAAGTAGCGATTCAACAAATGTGGTAAGTTGGTTTCTGTTGCTAAAGGTAATTCTGCATCAAAATGGGCCATCATTTGTTTGGCGTGTACCCCAGTGTCTGTTCGACCCGCCCCCAAAATAGTGATAGGCTTTCGCAATAAAGTGGACAAAGCCTCCTCTAAGGTTTGTTGTACACTTTTAGCATTGGGCTGACGTTGCCACCCGTGAAAAGGAGTTCCGTTATACGCTAAGGTTAAAAAATACCGCACCCTGCAAATATATTAGAATCTTATCAAGTGAACCCATAGTTTAGAGCCTAGATTCAATTTCTTTTGTAATCTGTTGGGCTTCCTTTTTATGCTTGGTGATAAAGACCTAAGAAATCAAAGGACCTTTATGAATTTCTAGCTTATAATCGCGTTTTTGAAAAAGGCTCCTTCCTCCCCAAACAAGCCAGAAAATTAAATTTAGAAGGACAATGATCGAATATCCCTCTAAATACAATATCATTGAATGAGATAATATACCTAAGGGTATCAAAATCAATCGATAAAAAAATATTAGATCAGCCTTGAGCGTAATGGTTGTAATTTGTGCATAACGAATGTTTTTAAAAAGGTGATCTTCTTTTAAACGATAACGAATACCATCTTGGTGTATAATTAATACGGAATTGAAGGGTTTATTTGCGGTATATTGCATGGCATAAATTTTGGGTTTCTTAAAGATACAACAATTGAAAAAAATACTCCTATTATCAGATACACATAGCCATATAGATGAGCGGATCATGTCCTATATCCAGGCTGCTGACGAAATTTGGCATGCTGGGGACATTGGTCGTTTAGCCGTTACAGATGAAATAGAAAAAACAAAACCACTGCGTGCGGTATTTGGAAATATCGATGATGCCAAAGCACGGCTTAGCTTCCCCGAAAACAACTTTTTTGAAATAGAAGGCGTATCCTTTTTAATGACCCACATTGGAGGTCCTGCAGGAAAATACACCCATAGGGTAAGAGATTTGTTAGCACATTACCGACCACAAGTATTTATTTGTGGACATTCGCATATTTTAAAAGTTCAATACATTAAACAGTATAAAATGATGCATATCAACCCAGGAGCTGCGGGTATTCATGGGTTTCATCAGATAAGAACCATGATCAGATTTACCATAGACCAGGGGCACTTAAAAGAAATGGAAGTGATTGAACTCGGTCTTCGTGGAAAAGCATTATCGCAATCTATCGATTGAACGGATTAATGCTTCATCTTTTTTAATTGACCGATTAGATAATAATAAACTGATTGCGCCAGCGAATACCAAAAGTAATTCTATTGAATGATTACCTAGATGGAACTCAGCTTCTTGAGTGATTAGAGATATAATGCTTCCCAAAATAACACATACAATACCCATACAAGCTGATTTATAATCAACTGTAAACTGCGTTTTGAATAAAAAAATAGATTAACAAAAACCCCAGCAGAAAGAATAAGAGATACATAAGGCGCCCATTTTCCATTAGTCGCTAAAAGAGATTCAAATAGAATCTTTTCAGAAGGGAAGTAGAAAAAATTGACTACACCCAAAACAATAAAGAGTAACATGTAGAGAGACTGAATGCGTTGTATCATCTTTTTTTTTCAAAAATAATGGTTTTAGACAAGTGCTAGTTGATTTTTTTGTAATATTGTACTGCACAACACTTCAAAACGTGCCCTACCAATTCAAAAAAAATTACGAAATTCTCTCTGAGATCCCTTACACATGTACGAAATTTCCACGCTAAAAGAAAAAAAATTAGCTGATTTACAAGAAATTGCTAAACAACTAGGTTTAAAGCGCACATCAGCCTTAAAAAAACAAGATTTGATTTATCAAATCATTGACCACATCTCTACCAATCCCCCAACGGAAGAGACTAAAAAGACAGAAAAATCCCCAAAACAAGCGAAAGCACGTCCAGAAAAGAGGGAACCTAAAGATAAAGTAGCTAAAAAACAGGAATCTCCCAAAGGAGCCCCTAAAAGTGCTGAAAAAAAAGCTATTGATAAAAAACCTTTAGATAAAAAAGGAACAGACAAGAAAGAAGGGGACAATCATAAAGAGAGACCACACCACAAAAACCAGCACAAGAACAATAAAAACAATCGTCATAATCACCACAATCAACGCAATGACGGGAACCACAATAGAGATAATAGGAATCGTTACCGCGAGCCCGATTATGAGTTTGATGGAATTATAGATTCTGAGGGCGTTTTAGACATTATGCAAGAAGGATATGGTTTTCTACGTTCTTCCGATTATCATTACCTATCCTCTCCAGATGATGTTTATGTATCACAATCTCAAATTCGTTTATTTGGATTAAAAACAGGAGATACCGTACTGGGAACTGTTCGCCCACCTAAGGAGGGTGAAAAATATTTTCCACTAATTAAGGTAAACCGAATCAACGGTCAAGACCCTAAAGTGGTTCGAGATCGGGTTGCTTTTGAACATTTAACTCCCCTCTTCCCCCAAGAGAAGTTTAAACTAGCCGAAAAACAAAGTACTATTTCTACAAGAATTATTGATTTATTTTCACCTTTAGGAAAGGGACAAAGAGGAATGATTGTTTCTCAGCCTAAGACAGGAAAAACAATGCTTCTTAAAGACATCGCTAATGCCATAGCAGCTAACCATCCTGAAGTATATCAGATCATCTTATTAATTGATGAACGTCCAGAAGAGGTGACCGACATGCAAAGAAATGTAAAAGGTGAGGTAGTTGCCTCAACCTTTGATGAACCTGCAGATCGACATGTTAAAGTAGCCAATATTGTTTTAGAAAAGGCAAAACGATTGGTTGAATGTGGACACGATGTAGTTATCTTATTAGATTCTATCACCCGTTTGGCGCGAGCATACAATACTGTACAACCTGCCTCTGGTAAAATTCTTAGTGGTGGTGTAGACGCAAACGCTTTACACAAACCTAAACGCTTTTTTGGAGCAGCCAGAAATATTGAAAACGGTGGCTCACTATCCATCATTGCTACTGCCCTTACAGAAACAGGTTCAAAAATGGATGAAGTTATTTTTGAAGAATTTAAAGGAACCGGTAATATGGAACTTCAACTAGATCGTAAAATATCTAACCGTCGTATTTTCCCAGCAATAGACCTTATTTCGTCAAGTACACGTAGAGATGATATACTTTTAGATGAGCAGACCGTTCAACGAATGTGGATCATGAGAAAGTATCTAGCCGATATGAATCCAGTAGAGGCAATGGAATTTATTAATGATCGTTTTAAAAGAACTGAAAACAATGAAGAGTTTTTGATCTCTATGAACTCATAAAGAAACTTTACACTTGATAAAAAAAGCGCTCTTCTGAGCGCTTTTTTTATTTAAATCAAATACAATATCCTGCTGTAAATAGAATTAAAAGTCCCCACATTTCTTCATTTATTTAAAAAACAAACGAAAACAATTTCCCTTAATCATAGACAAAAAAAAAGCGCTCAGAAGAGCGCTTTTCTTGGTCTAAAATGAATTCATCTTATAAAGCCGCTACTTGTTTTGTCAATTTTGACTTAAGATTAGCTGCTTTGTTAGCATGAATAATATTTTTCTTGGCAAGTTTATCTACCATTGAGATGACAGAAGGTAAAGCTGCAGTAGCTTCTTTTTTATCTGTTAACTCTTTTAAACGTTTAATTGCGTTACGCGTTGTTTTGTGTTGAAAACGATTTCTTAAACGCTTTTTGTCGTTAGAACGAATTCTTTTTAGTGCCGATTTATGATTTGCCATCTAAATTATTTTTTAGTAGCCCGTAGGGGAATCGAACCCCTCTTTCCAGGATGAAAACCTGGCGTCCTAACCGATAGACGAACGGGCCAAAATTTATGGTTGCAAATCTAAAACTTTATCCTCAAACCTGCAACGCATTTCACAATAAAATATTTATTTTTTTATTGGTGAATCTTCTTTGTCAAAATCATTAATAGGCTTTGGCGAATAAAACCCTTTGTTCAGAAGGATTTCCAGAGATTATACACTTTCCAGTTTCCTCTTGAACACCGTAAGGAATACAGCGAATCGTAGCTTTTGTTTCTTTTTTTATTTGATCTTCGGTAGCTGCAGTTCCATCCCAATGGGCAGAGATAAATCCTCCTTTGTTATTAAGCACTTCTTTGAATTCTGCATAAGAATTGACCTCTGTAATATGTTCATCTCTAAAAGTCAATGCATTGTTATACAAACGCTCCTGAATGGTATTTAATAATTCAGGAATCATCTGCACTAACTCAGTCTGAGGAACGAATGACTTTTCTAGCGTATCTCTACGTGCTAATTCTACTTGATTTTTCTCAAGATCCTTAGGTCCAATGGCAATTCTTAGCGGTACACCTTTGAATTCGTAGTCATTAAATTTAAAACCAGGTTTTATATTGTCTCTATCATCATACTTGACAGTAACCCCGGCTTCTTCTAGCGCTTGCTTAATTTTTTTTGCGACTACTGAAATTTCATTGAGTTGCTCTTCCCCCTTGTAAATGGGAACAATTACAACTTGTATGGGCGCTAAGCTTGGAGGTAATACTAGCCCATTATCGTCACTATGGGTCATAATTAATGCCCCCATCAAACGCGTAGACACCCCCCATGATGTAGCCCAAACATGCTCTAGTCCTCCTTCTGGAGTAGCATATTTAACATCAAATGCTTGAGCAAAATTCTGACCCAAGAAATGAGAAGTTCCTGCTTGTAGTGCTTTCCCATCTTGCATAAGTGCTTCTATACAATGTGTGTCTACTGCCCCAGCAAAACGCTCACTCTCTGTTTTGACCCCTTTAATTACTGGAATGGCCATAAATTTTTCTACAAAATCTGCATAAAGATTATTAATTAATAATGTTTCGTCTAAAGCTTCTTGTTTTGTAGCATGAGCCGTATGTCCTTCTTGCCAAAGAAACTCTGCTGTACGTAAAAATAATCTTGTGCGCATTTCCCAACGAACGACATTAGCCCATTGGTTAATTAAAATAGGTAGGTCCCTATAAGATTGTATCCAGTTCTTGTAGGTATTCCAGATAATTGCTTCACTGGTCGGCCTAACCACTAACTCCTCTTCTAATTTTGCTGCTGGGTCAACCATTAATTTACCCGGTTCTTCCGGATTGTTTTTAAGCCTATAATGGGTAACTACCGCACATTCTTTAGCAAATCCCTCTGCATTTTTCTCCTCTGCTTCAAACAAACTCTTGGGAACAAACAAAGGAAAATAGGCGTTTTGATGGCCCGTAGCTTTAAACTTTTTATCTAATTCTTCTTTCATTTTTTCCCATATGGCAAAGCCATAAGGTTTGATGATCATACAACCGCGAACTGCAGAGTTTTCGGCTAAATCAGCTTTTACAACGAGTTCGTTATACCACTTTGAATAATCTTCTGTCCGTTTTGTTAATTTCTTTGACATATGTTTGGCACAAATTTTGACTATATTGATGAAAGAATAGGTTTGCGGGCAAAATTAGACAATTTCAACCGCTTCCACATAAAAAATATAGAGTTATGCCGTTAATTACAATTTCCTTCTATCGAATTAGTATTTTATCTTTGACTATTTTATTAACAATTCAATGTGGCAGTTTCAGAAACAACGCTTATTACAGTGACGGTATTTACAGTGACCAAGATGTGGTGGTGTTAAAACAGAAAAAAAAGGCTGCTATAAACAATCCCTATTCTAGCTATTTTGATGAGGAGGCTAAACGCTATCAATGGGAAGAAAATGATGAAACTATTGTAATGACCCACAGCGACTCCTTAAATCAAGGTAATGTCAAAAATTATCAGACCAATGCAAACTGGGGAGGAGGATCAAAAAATACTCAGATCATCGTTCAGGCCAACCCTTGGAATTTAGGAATTGTACCTTATGCAGGATTCTGGAATTATAATGATTTTGTAAATCCTTATTGGGGCTATTGGAATTCTCCATTCAACAGAGGGGGCTATTGGAATAGATTTGCTTATGGCAATTTCTACAGACCCTTTTATTCTCCATTTACACCCTTTTATTTAAATGGATATTATTATGGAACACCCTTTTTTAATGGGTTCGGTAATGGCTTTGGCTATGCCTACAATAACCATATATATGATAATAGATTTAATAATCGTTTTAATAACAGAGTTCGTTCTAGGGATCAACGCAGCAACAATGTTCGCAGTAGCTCCTACCGAGGGAAAGTTGTTACACAAAACACAAGAGCAGCCGTATCCTCTACCCCACAGAGCACTGTACAAGCAAGACAAAGCGAATCCAATGTTGTAGGGCGAACTGTTCGTAGAGAAGATCGAGCAATGATTGTACCTAATTTAGTACGAGAAGGAAGACGCCAGCAAACCCAAAGAACTACTAATAACCGTTTATCCCAACACCAAGATCGACAAAATCGTTCAACAATTGAAAGATTGATTAGAGATTTACAATCTAATGGATACAACGTAAATGTACTTTCTCGTGAGGAAAGGAATAACAACGCAAACAATAATTCCTATTCTACTAATGGAAATAATAATAATGGACGAAGTAATCTTGGAAGAGGCACAAATACTTCTTCGAAGAAAGAGCCAAGTGCAAGGAGATCAACGAATAATTATTCCAATAGTAGTTCTAGCTTTAGCCGAAATAATGTTTCTAGAAGTTCTACTAGGAGTACTCCTACCCCCCCACGTGCAACATCCTCTTCTAGTCGATCATCTAGCAGTGGGAGTTCAAGTAGAGGAACTGGAAGAAGACAATAATCCAACAAACATTAAGGTATTCATCAATGAATAAAAACATCTTTTTATTAGGCATCTTGTTATGCTTTCAAGTGAACGCACAATCTATTGCAGAGGCCATTCGATTTGGCCAAACAAACTTAATTGGTAGTGCAAGATTCACCAGTATGGGAGGCGCCTTCGGAGCTGTAGGGGGTGAATTAAGCGCTATGGGTATAAACCCTGCCAGCTCCTCAGTATTTTCATTTTCAGAAATTGGTTTTAGCGTAGATTTTACTTCTAGAGAGAACCAAGTAAATTACTATGGTGAGAATTCAATACTAGAAAACACCTCCCTAAATTTATCTCAGGCCGGCTATGTGTTTGTTTTAAATAACGATGCTCAGGGTGACTGGACAAAGTTAAGTATTGGGCTTAACTATCAAAAAACACATGATTTTGACGATAGTTTTACTCTAAGTGGGTTTAATTCACTAAGAGGAATAGATCAATATTTTTTAGCCTATGCAGCAGGAAATTTATTGGGGGATATTTCCATACTCGAAGATGAAAATTTTTTCGATGCCTATTCAGCCATTGGAGAAACAGATGGATTAGGATATGGTGGTCAGCAAGCCCTTTTTGGATATGAAGGATTTATAATTAATCCCATTCCATTCGAAGGGTCCGATGATCTTACCGATCCCAATATTACTAACTATCAATCCAATACAGTTATTGGAAATAATGGGTATAAACACCGTTTAAATACAACAACTCAAGGTCAAATAAACAGATATACCATTAACCTAAGTAGTGTGTATAAAAATAAATTGCATATTGGTTTTAACATCAACACCTATAACCTCACCTACACTAAAATTAACCACTTTACAGAGAGTGATTATGGCAACGGATCTGGTGTAACGCAAATTAATTTTAATAATAAATTAACTACTACAGGAACTGGAACATCGTTTCAACTTGGCATGATCTATAAATTATCAAAATCCTATCGTTTAGGGCTGACTTTGGAGAGTC
This sequence comes from Flavobacteriaceae bacterium, assembly GCA_038143595.1. Lineage (GTDB taxonomy): Bacteria > Bacteroidota > Bacteroidia > Flavobacteriales > Flavobacteriaceae > Arcticimaribacter. The sequence continues at coordinate 806,820 of JAYQME010000001.1, forward strand.
CTACTTACTATAGTCTAACAGATCGTGTACGCCAAACTTTAGTTACCGATAGAAGCGAGTCAACAGTTAGAATTCGTCTTTCCCCAGAAATAGAAACCCTATTTCCTGCTTACGATCTTCAAACACCAGCTAGTTTAAAAACAAGTTTTGCTTATGTCTATAAAGACAAAGGCCTTATTAGCATAGATTATACAAGAAGAGATTTTGCACAAACCCAATTCGGTCCAGAGCAAGACAGCTACTTAAGATACCTTAATGAACAAATTGCAGGTGACTACCAAGCAAATAGAATTCTACAAGTAGGAATGGAATATCGTCTTAACCCGCAGATAAATCTCCGTTATGGCTATTTAAAGGAAAATAGTTCATTTCAATCTTTAGACAATAGCAGAAAAATTAGAACCTTTGGATTAGGATACAATTTTGGAGCCAGTCTTTTAGACCTTAGTTTTATCTCTGGTACCAATCTTTCATTTGATCCTCTATTTGATCAAGGACTTACAGATAGGATTGAATTAGAACAAGCACAGTATCGATTCATTTTATCCTATCGATTAAAACTTTAAAGGGCCATTCTATTTCTTCTGTTTTCGTAATGTTTTCTTTATCTTTGCAGGACATTTTTGCTTATGGAAATTGATAAAATAATACAATCTGAAGAAGATCTTAATGGAGAAGATCATTTAGGAGGTAGCGCACAAACCCCTCTTCGCTCCGATGCATTTGATCTTTCGGATGATGAAAAAATTGATCGCATTCAAGAAAAAGTAGGAGATATCCTCCACACTCTAGGAATGGATTTAACAGACGATAGTCTAAAAGGCACACCAAAACGTGTAGCCAAAATGTTTGTGAAGGAAATTTTCAGCGGTCTGCATCCTGATAAAAAACCTAAAGCATCTACCTTCGATAATAAATACAAGTATGGTGAAATTTTAGTAGAAAAAAACATCACCCTATATTCTACTTGCGAACATCACTTACTACCCATTGTAGGAAAAGCACATGTGGCTTATATCTCTAATGGAACGGTTGTAGGGCTCTCCAAGATGAATCGTATTGTACAATATTACGCACAAAGACCTCAAGTGCAAGAACGTCTTACTCTACAGGTGGTTGAAGAACTTCAGAAAGTACTAAATACCCAAGATGTAGCGTGTGTAATCGACGCGAAACACCTATGTGTTAATGCACGGGGGATAAATGATATCACCAGTAGTACCGTAACTGCTGAATTTGGCGGACAATTTAAGCAGCAAGATAAAAAGCAAGAATTCCTTGATTACATCAAACTTGAAACTGAATTTTAATGTCTTCCCTTTCTCTCTATAATTCCTTAAGTGGTAAAAAAGAAATTTTTAAATCTATCACCGATAATTATGTAGGTATGTATGTCTGTGGACCTACTGTATACAGCAATGTTCACCTTGGAAATTGTAGAACCTTTATTTCGTTTGATTTAATCTATCGATATTTAAAACACTTGGGATATAAAGTACGGTATGTTAGAAATATTACCGATGCAGGTCATTTAGAAAATGATGCTGATGAAGGAGAAGACAGAATCGCTAAAAAGGCACGTATTGAGCAAATAGAGCCCATGGAGGTTGTGCAGCGTTACACGGTAGATTTTCATCAAACCCTACATAAACTCAATACCCTACCTCCAAGTATTGAGCCTACTGCTACAGGGCATATTATTGAACAAATTGAAATAATTAAAGGAATTATTGAAGCAGGCTATGCCTATGAAGTAAATGGCTCTGTTTATTTTGATGTAATTAAATTTAACGAAAAGAAAGTCTATGGCAAGTTAAGTGGAAGAAAAATAGAAGATCTTATCCACAACACACGATCCTTAGATGGGCAAAGCGACAAAAAGAATCCTCAGGATTTTGCCTTATGGAAAAAAGCCGAGCCACAACATATTATGCGTTGGCCTTCACCTTGGAGTGATGGTTTTCCTGGGTGGCACCTGGAATGTACAGCAATGAGCACAAAATACTTAGGAGAAAACTTTGATATTCATGGCGGAGGAATGGATTTAAAATTTCCTCATCATGAATGTGAGATTGCTCAAGCAGAAGCCATTAATGGTACTTCTCCCGTAAATTATTGGCTTCATGCTAATATGCTTACCCTTAATGGGAAGAAAATGGCAAAATCTACAGGAAATAATATTTTACCTGACGAAATGTTTAGTGGTGAAAATAATCTATTCTCTAAACCCTTTAGCCCTGCTGTTACTCGTTTTTTTCTTTTACAAGCACATTATAGAAGTATCGTAGACTTAAGTGAAGAAGCCCTACTAGCTTCCGAAAAAGGATTTAAGCGGTTAATAGAGGGAATCTCACAGATAGATCAACTTAATGTATCAGGAAAAACAGTAGGAATAGACCTCGATCAATGGGAAGATAGCTGTTATTCAGCCATGAATGATGACTTTAATAGTCCTTTACTTATTGCTCAATTATTTGAAGCAGTTAAGTTCATTAATTCTGTAGCAAATGAAAAAGCCACTGTTACCACTAGTGATAAGGAACGCTTAAAAAGTAAAATGAATACTTTTGCATCAGATGTACTAGGATTAGAGCTCTTTTCTGTTGAAACAGATGACCAAACTTCCAGCGCTTTAGAAGGGACAGTAAACATGCTTATTGATATCCGCAAGCAAGCTAGAGACAATAAAGATTTTGCAACCTCAGATCAAATCCGAGATCAATTACTAGCCTTAGGCGTGCAACTAAAAGACGGAAAAGACGGGACAACCTTTTCAATCTAAAGTTTCATGAAAACCCCGCTAAAATCTTTGTTAATTACATTAATCAGAGGATATCAAAAATACCTCTCTCCCCTTAAACCTCCAAGTTGTAGGTTTACTCCTACTTGTTCCCATTACGGCATAGAAGCTTTAAATAAGTACGGTGTGATTAGAGGAATCTATTTAACTACGCTGCGAATAATGCGATGCCATCCTTGGTCACAAGGAGGTCATGATCCTGTTCCTTAGCGGCTTATTTTTCACTTATTTTTGATACATTTATAACAAAACAAAACTACATGAACTTTCTAAAAATTCCATGGGAACCAAGCACGACCTTATTTAAATTGGGAAGTTTTGGCATCCATTATTATAGCCTAATGTTTGTCCTTGCGTTTTCACTTGGATATATGATCATGAAACGTATCTATGAAAAAGAAAAGGTCGCTACAGATACCCTAGACCCACTTCTAAATTATATTGTCATTTCTACCCTTTTAGGAGCCCGTTTAGGTCATGTATTTTTTTATGATTGGGGATATTACAAGAATAATTTGATAGAAATTTTACTTCCTATTGCTATTGACCCAAATGGAGGCTATTCATTTGTAGGGTTTAGTGGCCTCGCTAGTCATGGGGCAGCCATTAGTATTCTTATAGGGATTATTTTATATCAGAGAAAATACAATTATAAACCACTCACGTGGATTCTAGATCGTATTATCATACCCACAACACTTGGAGCAGGATTTGTGCGTGTTGGTAATTTCTTTAATTCAGAAATTGTAGGGAATTATACTGGTAACAATTTTGGGGTTGTCTTTGTTAATCGTGGAGAGATATTACCTCGACATCCTGCACAATTGTATGAGGCAATGGCCTATTTTGCTTTGTTTTTTATTTTAAGAACTATCTACCGAAATCAAAAAAATCGTAGGGATGGATTCTTGTTGGGTGTTTTTATGACCTTACTATTTAGTATTAGATTCCTTATTGAGTTTGTAAAAGAAAGTCAAGGTGGATTTGAAACATTCTTACCTGCCTTGTCTACAGGTCAATGGCTTAGTCTACCTCTAATTATTGCTTGTGCTATCGTTATGATTCGCACAAAAAACAAAGCATAAACTATGTTTAAATCTATTGAAAAATGGCAATACCCAATTGGGAGATATCTTCCTAAGCAAGATTTTACTTCTCAAGAGATTGAAGAGGCAATTAAGGTATTAGCTTCCTTTCCTGAAAAACTTTCGAAGGAGATTAGTTTGTGCTCTCCAAAGGATTTGAACACCCCTTATAGAGAAGGCGGGTGGACAATAAGGCAATTAACACACCACATAGCTGATTCACATATGCATGCCTATATACGCTGTAAATTTGCTTATTTAGAAGACCGCCCTTTAATTAAAAATTATCAGGAACAAGATTGGGCTGAAAAAGTCCCGATGCTTGTAACGCAAGTGTAGAGGCGAGTCTTAATATTATTCAAGGGGTGCACGAACGGTGGGTGTTTTTTTTAACATCACTTAATGCAGAAGAATTGAATAGAACGTATGTACATCCCGATCGGACAGCAGAATTTCCATTAGCTGAAGTAGCCTGCTTTTATGCATGGCATGCCCAACATCACCTTGCCCATATTCAAACATTTTTAAACTATACAGCATAAAAAATCCCGGTTAAACCGGGATTTTTTTATAATACAATAAACCTTGCTGGCTATTTTGTTTCTTCTTGTTTATTAGCCTGGGTATCAAACATAACCGGGGTCGCAATAAATACAGAAGAGTAAGTTCCTACAAGAACACCTATAATTAAAGCAAACATAAACCCTCTGATTGATTCTCCACCGAAAATAAAGATGGCTAATAATACCAATAGGGTAGTTAAAGAGGTGTTAAGGGTTCTACTTAATGTAGAATTCAATGCACCATTAACCGTTTCTCCTAGCTGCCATTTTGGATGATCGTTGGTGTATTCACGAATACGGTCAAATACAACTACAGTATCATTTAAAGAATAACCAATTACCGTTAATATAGCTGCAATAAAGGCTTGATTAATCTCCATATTAAATGGCATAACACTATAAGTTAATGAGAATATTCCTAATACAATAAGAACATCATGGAATACTGCAGCTACGGCTCCTAGAGAGAACTGCCATTTTCTAAATCTTAATAAGATGTATAGGAATACGACAATAAGTGATCCTATCACGGCGAGATATGAATTCTTTTTAATATCATCAGCAATGGTCGGTCCTACTTTAATTGAGGACATAATTCCTACTGTTTTATCTTCTGCCCCATTGACAAACTCGTCGTAACTAAAACCATCTGGTAAGAAGTTTTGTAGAGAAGCATATAATTTTGCGTAAATCTCTTGGTCTATTTCTGACCCCTCTTGATCAATTTTATATTTTGTAGTGATCTTTAATTGATTGTCATCGCCAAAGGTCTTTACCTCTGCACTTCCAAAAGCATCTACTAAACTACCTTCAATTTCAGAAGGATTCATTACTTGATCAAAGCGAACGGTATATGACCGTCCTCCAACAAAGTCAACACCTTGATTAAGTCCTTTCGTAGTAAGAGAAACTAAACTAACCAATACTAAAATTCCCGAAATAACATAAGCAACTTTACGTTTTCCTAGGAAAGCAATGCTCAAATTAGAAAATAATCCTTTGGTCGCTTTTGTAGAGAAATTAACTTTTTTACCACTAAACAATCGTCCATCTACAAATAAACGTGTGATGAAGATGGCGGTAAAAAGAGAAGTTCCAATACCAATCAGTAAGGTAGTCGCAAAGCCTTTAATTGGACCCGTACCGAATACAAATAATATTAATGCAGTTAAACCTGTGGTGATATTAGCATCTAGAATGGAAGATAACGCATTGTTAAATCCATCTGCAACGGCTTTTTGCGGCCCTTTCCCTTTGCGTAATTCTTCTCGAATTCTTTCAAAAATAAGAACGTTAGCATCTACAGAAATACCTATGGTCAAAACTATACCTGCAATCCCAGGAAGTGTTAATACTGCCCCAAGTCCTGCTAGTATACCAAAGATCAAAAGAATATTTAGGGCAAGTGCAATATCTGCAAAAATTCCTGACGAACCATAATAGAAGATCATCCAACCTAATACAATAAGTAAAGCGATTAAGAATGAGTAAACACCACTTTGTATAGCTTCTTTTCCTAAGGAGGGTCCTACTATTTCGGATTGAATTATTTCTGCAGAGGCTGGTAATTTACCGGCACGGAGTACATTAGCTAAGTCAATGGCCTCATTTAAAGTAAATGCTCCAGTGATTTCAGAACGACCTCCAGCAATAGCCCCATTATTAACCCCAGGTGCAGAGTAAACAACATCATCTAAAACAATGGCTATATTACTTGTTTCTTTAAATGCTTTACCTGTCATGTTTTCCCAAACACGAGCTCCTTTAGAATCCATCTGCATAGATACAGCAGGTTGCCCCATTTGGCTATAAGTTTGTACTGCATCTACAATTACACCTCCACTTAGAGGAGGAACACCCTCTCTATTAGATCTAATTACATAAAGATCTACTATGTCTGCATTCGGATTCGGTTTACCCCAAGCAAACTCAACATATCGCAAATTATTAGGAAGTATTCTTCTAACCTGAGGAAGGTTTAGATACCCCATAATTTTGTCCATGTCCTTTTTGGCAAACTGCGCTAAAACTGGACCTCCTTGATAACCATATCCACGTACTAAATCTAGAATTGGATTGGCAGCTGAAGGAGAGATAGAATCTTGGGTTTCCACATCTGCTAATAAATCATCGATAGCAGAAGAAGTTTTATCTTCGGCAGATTCTTCTTTTGAAAGGTCTAACGTTTTTACAACTTCATTAGCCTCTGATAAGAAAGAAAAGAATTGGTCATTCTTAAAAGTCTCCCAGAACTCTAGTTGAGCTGTACTTTGAAGTAAGTTTTTAACACGCTCTACATCTTTGGCTCCAGGTAACTCTACTAATATTCTTCCAGAGGATCCTAATCGCTGAATATTAGGCTGGGTCACTCCAAATTTATCAATACGTTTACGAAGTACTTCAAAAGCTGAAATAATTGACTCGTCTATTTTTCTTCTAATAATAGGTCTGACTTCCTCGTCACTCATCTCAAAATTAATTTGATCGCTGAGTGTTCGATTAGCAAAGATATCTGGGTCGGCTAATTTTGCCCCTCCTTTGATTTGCTCAAAGGCAATAAAGAAAGATTCAACATAGGGATCATCAGAATTTTTCTGAAGAACATCAGCTTCATCTAAAGCTTTGTTAAATACAGGATCTTTACTATAATCTGCTAGACCCTTAAGTATATCACGAACAGAAATTTGAAGAATCACATTAATTCCTCCTTTTAAATCTAGTCCCTTATTGAGTTCTTTCCCTTTGGCATCGTTGTAAGAGGTGAATCCGTATAACGGTAAACTCCCTATGGAGTCTAGATATTCAGTTTCAACTTTTTCTCTTTCTGCAATAAAATCAGTTTGATCATCAGCAACTTTTTGCTCAGCATAGACTTTTGATTTAGATTCTTGGTTGCTTGCAATAAACGTAAAAGAAAGTTGATAAATACTTACGATTCCAAAAAGGAAACCAAAAAGTTTTATTAGTCCATTATTTTGCATGCGAATAATTTTAAGCGTTTTAAAGGCTCGCAAATATAAAGTTTACCTTCTCATTAAGCAACTTTATTCAACGATTTAACCGCTGAAGAGGCGGTTCTTTAGTAATGATTAGTTTAAAATACTACCTAATGCATCGTTCATTTTACGAACAGCATCGGCACTTTTTTGAAATTTATCTTGTTCTGAAGCATCTAATTGAACATCTACAATCGCTTCTACTCCATCTTTTCCGATAATACATGGCACCCCAATACAAAGATCCTTTTGACCGTACTCTCCCTCAAGAAGAACCGAACATGGGATCATTCTCTTTTGATCATTAATGATACTATCTACCAAATAAGCTACCGAGGCACCTGGTGCGTACCAAGCAGAAGTACCTAATAACTTGGTTAAAGTTGCTCCTCCTACCATGGTGGCAGCAGCTACATCTTCTAATTCTTTATCAGACAAATGCTGACTTACAGGTGTTCCATTGTAACTTGCCAAACGAGTCAATGGAATCATTGTCGTATCGCCATGTCCTCCTATCACCATACCTTGTATATCATTGGCAGGTTTATCTAAAGCTTTAGATAAATAGGTCTTAAATCGAGAACTGTCGAGTGCACCACCCATTCCAATGATTCTATTTTTCGGAAGCCCAGTAGCCTTTAGGGCTAAATAGGTCATTGTATCCATTGGATTAGAAACAACCACAATGATTGCTTCAGGAGAATGCGCTAAAATGCTCTCTGCTACAGATTGTACAATTCCAGCATTAATTCCGATTAACTCCTCTCTAGTCATCCCTGGCTTTCTTGGAATACCTGAGGTAATTACAACGACATCACTACCCGCAGTAGCCGAGTAGTCACTCGTAACTCCAGTAATTCTTGTATTAAAACCTAAAGTGGTCGCTGTTTGAGTTAAATCCAAGGCTTTACCCTCTGCGAATCCTTCTTTAATATCTAGTAAAACAACCTCACTTGCGATTCTTTTGATCGCAATATATTCTGCACAAGAAGCCCCTACATTTACTGCTCCTACTATTGTAACTTTCATATTTATAAACGTTTAATTATTTGATTATTTGCAAATTTACGCATCAATATTAGCATAAATAGCATTCCTTTCGATAAAATCTCTTCTTGGGGGAACCTCATCTCCCATTAGCATGGAAAACACACGGTCAGCTTCACTTCCATTATCAATAGTCACTTGTCGTAAAGTTCTATATTCAGGATTCATTGTGGTATCCCACAATTGTTCAGCGTTCATTTCACCAAGTCCTTTATAACGCTGAATTGAAGCGCCTTGTCCATATTCTTGCATCAAGCGATCTCTTTGATCATCATCCCAAGCGTAGGCCTTTTTTGCTCCTTTTTTAACTAAGTAAAGCGGTGGAGTAGCGATATAGACATATCCAGACTCTACCAGTTCTCTCATATAACGGAAGAAGAACGTTAAAATCAAAGTGGATATGTGACTCCCATCTACATCTGCATCACACATAATTACTACTTTATGGTAACGCAATTTTTCTAAGTTGAGTGCTTTACTATCTTCCTCGGTACCAATGGTTACCCCTAATGCTGTGTATATATTTCTAATTTCTTCATTTTCAAAAACCTTATGCTGCATGGCTTTCTCCACATTCAAAATCTTTCCTCTCAGCGGCAAGATAGCTTGGAAATTTCGGTCACGTCCTTGTTTGGCTGTTCCCCCTGCTGAATCTCCCTCAACAAGAAAAACCTCACATAAGTTAGGGTCTTGCTCAGAGCAGTCTGATAACTTACCAGGAAGTCCTCCTCCACTCATTACCGTTTTTCGCTGTACCATCTCCCGAGCTTTACGAGCAGCATGTCTTGCCTGGGCAGCCAATATCACTTTCTGCACAATGGTTTTGGCATCATTGGGATTTTCCTCTAGGTAGTTTTCAAGCATTTCGGAAACCGCCTGAGAAACAGCAGAAGTAACTTCTCTATTCCCTAATTTTGTTTTGGTCTGTCCTTCAAATTGAGGCTCAGCCACTTTGACCGAGACAATGGCAGTGAGTCCCTCACGGAAATCATCTCCACTAATTTCGAACTTTAGTTTATCTAATAAACCTGACCCGTCTGCATACTTTTTAAGTGTAGAAGTTAATCCACGACGAAAACCAGAGAGGTGTGTCCCCCCTTCATGGGTATTAATGTTATTCACATAAGAGTGTAAGTTTTCTGAATAAGAAGTATTGTAGATCATAGCAACCTCAACAGGAATACCGTTTTTCTCTCCTTCAATAGAAATGACATCTTTGATAATGGCTTCTCTAGATTCATCCAAAAATGTGATAAATTCTTTCAGACCTTCTTTAGAGTGGAAGGTTTCTGCTATATGTTCACCTTTTTCATCTTTATTACGTAAATCTTTAAGATGAATAGTAATCCCTTTATTCAAATAAGCTAGCTCTCGCATTCGATTAGCTAGGGTGTCATAGATATATTCTAATGTTTGTTGGAATATCTGAGGATCGGGCTTAAAAGTGACTGTAGTTCCTCTCTGGTCTGTTTTACCAGCTTCTCTAACTGGGTAGAGTGGTTTTCCACGCTCATATTCTTGCTCCCAAATGACACCTTCACGATAAACAGTCGCTTTAAGACTTTCCGAAAGTGCGTTAACACAAGAAACACCAACTCCATGGAGACCACCAGATACTTTATAAGAATCTTTATCAAATTTTCCACCGGCACCGATCTTAGTCATTACAACCTCTAATGCTGAAACTCCTTCTTTTTTGTGTATCCCAACAGGAATTCCACGACCATTGTCTTGCGTAGTTATGGAGTTATCTTCATTAATGATTACAGTAATGGCATCACAGTGACCTGCAAGGGCTTCATCAATAGAATTATCGACTACTTCATACACCAAATGGTGCAATCCCCTAACGCCTACATCTCCAATATACATTGATGGACGCATACGAACGTGCTCCATACCCTCTAGGGCCTGAATACTATCGGCAGAATACTGCGGATTTTGCGGTGTTTCACTCATATTTATTCGGTTTTATTTACGTCTTTTTTGGACGTCTTCCAAAAATACGAAAAAGCCCTCGTAATTCCCTGATTTTACTAGCTTGAATCGTTTAAGTTATCAACATTTTCTGTGGATAAAACCACTAAAAAAAGGGGTCTATGACCCCTTTTAATTTTATTGGAAAAGTAGCAGGGTTTTTAGTTAAAAAATTACCCCTGAAAAAGTAGACTTATGTCTATTCATCATAGGCATCTTCATGTACTTTAGCCACTGCTCTTCCACTTGGATCATTCATGTTTTTAAATGCCTCGTCCCACTCTAAGGCAATGGGTGTACTGCACGCTACAGAAGGTACCGAAGGTACACATAAGGCAGCTGTTTCGCTTGGGAAGTGATCTTCAAAAATACTTCTATAATAAAACTCTTCTTTGTTTTGCGGTGTTTGGGCAGGAAAACGGTAGTGCGCATTGGCCATTTGCTCGTCGGTCACTTCTTTCTCAACAACCTCTTTCAGTGTGTCTATCCAGCTGTAACCTACACCATCTGAAAATTGCTCTTTTTGCCTCCAAGCAACACTTTCTGGTAGATAGTCTTCGAAAGCTTTACGAATGACCCATTTTTCCATGCGCTCTTTGTTAATCATTTTGTCTTTAGGATTGATACGCATGGCTACATCCATAAACTCTTTATCTAAGAAAGGAACACGTCCTTCAATTCCCCAGGCTGCTAAAGATTTATTTGCCCTTAAACAGTCATACTGGTGAAGCTTATCAAGTTTACGTACTGTTTCCTCATGGAAATCTTTGGCAGTAGGTGCTTTATGAAAATACAAATACCCACCAAAAAGTTCATCTGCACCTTCGCCAGACAGTACAATTTTAATCCCCAAAGCTTTTATAGCTCTTGCCATAAGATACATGGGCGTAGAGGCTCTAATGGTTGTTATATCATAGGTCTCTAGATGATAAACCACATCGCGAATCGCATCTAAACCCTCTTGTATGGTAAATTTTATTTCATGATGTACAGTACCAATATGTTCAGCGACTTTTTGAGCTGCTGCTAAATCAGGAGATCCTTCTAAACCAACAGAGAAAGAATGTAATTGTGGCCACCAAGCAGCCTGCTGATCGCCAGACTCTACTCGCATAGCTGCATATTGTTTAGCTAAAGCAGATGTGACTGATGAATCTAAACCTCCCGATAGCAAAACCCCGTAAGGTACATCACTCATTAACTGTCTGCGTACTGCGGCAGAAAGTGCATCGTGTAAATCATCTATACTTGTTTCATTATTTTTTACCTTATCAAATTCCATCCAGTCTCTTTGGTACCACTGAACAGGCGCTTCGTCTGAACTTTGATTATAATTGACCGGAGGAAATAACTCAATTTTGGTACAAACCCCTTCTAGAGCCTTTAGTTCAGAAGCCACGTAAAAGGTTCCTTCTTGATCCCAACCCATATACAATGGAATAATCCCCATGTGATCGCGTGCAATGAAATACACATCTTCTTGCGTATCATAAATAGCAAAGCCGAATATACCATTCATTTCATCGACAAAAGCAGGGCCTTTTTCTTTATATAAAGCCAGAATTACTTCACAGTCGGACTGCGTTTTAAAATTGTATTTACCCTCAAATTGCTTCCTTAACTCCTGATGATTATAGATTTCCCCATTGGCAGCAAGTATATAACGACCTTCCTCGCTCAATAAAGGCTGGTTCCCTGAAGTTGGATCTACAATTGCCAAACGCTCGTGACCCATAATTACCTTATCAGTAGAGTAAATTCCGCTCCAGTCTGGACCGCGGTGTCTTATGTTTTTAGACATCTCTAGTACCTGAGGTCTTAATTCTGAAGATGGTTGCTTTAAATCAAAAGCGCATACAATTCCACACATAATAAATAAATTTGAGACAAATATAAGACAACGCAATATATATTTAACTCTTATCTGATTATTAGTGAATTATTTTAAGTAAAAATAGATAAATAGAATAATATTTAAATATTAACCGGAATATTTAGGGTGACTGGTTAAAAATATTCAGTTATTTCTTCATCTGAAAAACCATTTCTCCCTCTAGGAAAGTTGCTAAAACTTGTGAGTCAAGGATTTTAGTTTCACTAATGGCCATGATATCTTTAGACATTAAGACAAAATCTGCTACCTTTCCCACTTCTATACTTCCCTTTTGATCTTCTTCAAAATTAGCATAAGCTGCCCAAATCGTCATTCCTTTTAATGCCTCAGAACGAGAAAGCGCATTTTTCATTTGATATCCACCAGATGGATCTCCAATTTTATTTTTTCTTGCCACCGCTGCATAGAACGTATTTAATGGGTCGACTTCTTCTACAGGAAAATCTGTACCTAAAGCAAGTTTACCGGACCAATCTAGCAAATCTTTATAGGTATAGGCTGTCTTAACTCGATTATCACCAAGACGCTCATCTGCCCACTCCATATCACTTGTAGCATGAGTAGGCTGCACAGAAGGAATTACTTTGCTTCCAAATAACTCAATATCTTTCCTGGTAACAACTTGCGCATGCTCTACTCTCCAACGCGGGTCTTTTTTATCTCCCAATGCGTTGGCATAGGCCTGCAGTACCACCTGGTTTGCAGCATCGCCAATAGCATGGGTATTCATTTGAAATCCTTTATCGGCTAATTTTATAGCGAGGCTTTGAATTTGATCTGCTGGGGTAATAAATAATCCTTTGTTAGATTTATCATCTGCGTAAGGCTCCAAAAGTGCAGCACCTCTGCTTCCTAAAGCGCCATCTGCATATACTTTTACAGAACGTATAGTTAAACGATCTGATTGATAAATTCCTTTTTCTAGATAATAGGCTAAATTCTCTGGCGTATTGGATATCATTCCGTATACCCTAATTTTTAAGTCCTTTGTTTGATGAAGACTATCGATAAGAGAAAGCTCGGCTTGATTTAAGCCCGCATCATCTACTGTGGTTAAACCATAAGAAAAAGCAATTTCTTCTGCCTTTTTAAGTGCCCGTATTTCTTTTGATCTGGGACTTTTAGGTAATACATTATAAGCTAATGTAGAGGCATTATCAATTAAAACCCCAGAAGGTTCGCCATTTACAAGAATGACTTCTCCTCCCGCTATTGCTGTATCAGCAGTAATCCCTGCAGCATTCAGAACCTTGGAGTTTACATAGGTAGCATGTCCGTCCACCCGCTCTAATATGACCATTTTATCTGGAAATGCATCATCTAGGGCCTCCTTAGTCGGAAACTCTTTTTTCTCCCAAAGATTTTGATCCCATCCTCTTCCCAAAAGAACATCTCCTTGGCTACTACTCGCTAGTTTTTGAAGACGTGTAATGATTTCATCTACACTTTTAGCCCCACGTAAATCGGCCTGATCTAGCCCCATTCCTAACGCATAAAAATGACAATGTGCGTCTATAAATCCAGGATAAATTGGAACACCCTTTACGTCAAGCGTTGCGTTAGCAGTATATCTTTCTAGTATATCCTCTTCTCCTACTGCTACGAACTTCCCGTCTTTAATTGCTATAGCGGATGCAATTTCAAAGTCTTCATTAACGGTATAAATAGAAGCGTTATGGATAATTAAATCAACATTATTGCGACCACAAGACCCCAATAAAAAAGCAATAGTTAAAACAGTGATTATAGATTTCATGGACCAAATTTTAGGCAAAAATAAAATAAACGATTAGATTAAAAAGAAAGATCAAAATTATATCGCATACCTAACAGTAATTGCGTACCGTAAACAGGATATTTACTCCAACGATACATAGATTCATTTAACAAATTATTTCCTTTAAGATACACCCCCATCGCTCATTAATTTTATAATGAATATTCATATCCACTTGTGTAAATGCAGGTAAATCTTCTAATAAGACAGGTGCATCTTGTAAATCCTGTCCTAAGAAGGAATCCCTGAATGCATTTTTCCTTTCACCAAAATGATTGACATACCATTGCAATTGTATTTTTTGACCCAATTTTAATGTTCCACTAAACAAAAGACTTAACTCTGGTACATTTAAAGCTGTTTTCTCGTAGAGAGGCGTTGTATCCTCCTCATTATCAAAACTAAAATCGGCATAACTGGCTTTAAACAAAAGTCTTCCGCCATTCTTAAATGCAGCAGATAGCTTTGCTTGTACACCTGTTTTGGTTAAAGAACCATAGATTACTTCGTACGCATTAGCATATCGATAACCAATGACATTAGCACGATCTATCTCTTTGGCTAGACTTCTAAATAATGGTTGCTGATCATTCTTCTCCAATAACAAGTTCCATTCAAACTCCCAGCCTGTAAAAAACTTAGAACGTGTTCCCAAATGAACTCGGTAAGGGGTCGAAGACGTATTTAATCTAATTGACGGAGCTAAGTATGGATTTTCATGGGTAAGCGATCGAAAACTATTCATAGATAAATCTCCATCTACGTTTAGAAATGGAGCAAAATTTCCTTTAAGAGGTTGATAAGAAAAAGCCACACGGGGATAGATGAAAATTTCCTGATCTACAAATTCATCCCCTATTCCAATCACTGCTTTAGCACCCGCCTTAAACCTAAAACTTCCTCTTATTTTACTAGCAAACAGATTTAAACTTCCTTTTCCTGCCGTGTAATTAGACTCGCTTCGGGTATAAAAATCCTCACTAAACGATGTGTTTAAATATGTAAATTCTGGCAACAAAGTAACTGCAATACCTACAAAAACAGTTTGAATTTTGGAAGAGAGGTCTACCTCAGCCTCAGAAGTAGAAAAAGAATCTGTGGTTATAAAAGTATTTAAAGATAAGTTTTTCACCCACGGATCGTACCATTGCCATTGGGTGGTAACAGATAGGTAGTTTAATTGCTGTTTTGGCAATAGATTTTCTTTGATAAAAAGATCCGTAATAGGCTCGCGTAGACCATAAAAAAACTGCTGGTGTTGTCGATAATTGATTTGAGAATAGTTGTTTCGTTTATTCGTTGCATATTGATGCGCTACATTAAGCATCATATTGGCCTGCCTACTATCTAGCTGTGTATCTGGAATCCTTTTGAGAAAACCATTGTAATAAACTAACCAGTCTATTTTCTGTCTTCTGTCTATACTGTAATTCGTCGCATAATCCACCAGCAACTGATTAAAATTACCAAATCCTAAAGCGGCACTTGAATTAAATTGTGGATCAGGTTTTTTAGGAACGAGCTTTCTGGCCACCCCTTTAGATGGAATAAAAGTAGATACTACAGGTACCGAAAAAATAGCATAATCAACTTCTTTTTTTGGACCAATAATGGAATCTAACTCCGTTGGGGTTTCACGAATCTTAAACACCTCTTTTAGACTAGGGGTATAAGACTTAATGATTGTGACTTCCTGTACATCAATCTCTTTCTCCTTTTTTGGGCGTGTAGTGAAATACAAAAAAGTCCCAGTATCGCAAAATAAAAAACCTTATTCATTGGACTTCTCTTCTAAGTTAACAGAGGAATTATTTTTTGCCTCAACCATTTTAATATTATCTAAATTCTTTTGAGCTTCATTAACCACCTCAGGAAACTGAGTGAAATTTTCTAGAATAGAAGTCAAAATAAAAGTAGCCTGAAAGGCATCGTCTAACTGATAAAAATTCATCGCCATTAATAAGAGACTTTTTGCTCCCCATTCTGGATACCCACCATAATCTTCCGCTATTTTTTCTATTACTTTATTCGACTTTGCATAAGCTCTATTTTGGTGCTTTTGATTAGCGCTAAAATACAAGGCTTCTACAGCTCTCTCTCCCTGAGGAGCTTTTTCCAACACTTCAAAAGCTTTGGCTGCTCTTGGTAAATCCTTAATTGCTTCTGCAGATTTGGCCGTAATGTAATAGGCATCCCATTTAAGCTGTTCTTCCACCTCAGGATAGGTGATCACCTTTTCTGCGTATTTGATTGCTTCACGGTGGTTCTCTTTTTGAGCATAATACTGCATGATATTTGCTAGGGCATAGCGTTTGTTCTCGTCGTTTTCTGCTTCATTTTCAATTCGCAATAATACAGCAAAAGCTTTTTCGGTTTCCCCCAATTGATTTAATGATTGGGTGAGTCTAACCAGAGATTGCTCTGTGTAGGTGTTAAATGTAGCAGAAACCACAATAGAGTAATTAGCTACGGCTGCATCTAGTTCACTTTTCTCAAAAGCAAGTTCAGCTAATAAAAAGTGGGCTCTAATAGCCTGACTACTCCCTGGATAATTTTCCACATAATTCACCAAAGCTTTTTGCAAAGCTTTTTTCTTACCATCGTCTAACAAACGTTCTATAGCATCAAAGGCAGCTTTTTCTAATTTTAGGTCAGGCACAGAGGCTAAATTCAATCCATTTAACCATTCCGAAAGTTCATCTACCGTATTTTCTTCAACTGCAATTTCCTTTACAGTTTGCAAGGCTTGTTGAGACAGGGATAAGGAGGGGAAATTCTCAACCAAAGACTTTAGCGTGGTATTAGCTTCGGCAGTTTGCCCCAAATTATACTGAATAAGCCCTTTATTTAAAAGTGATTTAGAACGATATGGACTACGTTCTGGATTTGAAATAATCTGGTCATACATCGCTATTGCTTGCACGTTTTGGTTTTGCTTAGCATAAGACAAAGCCAACTCAAACACACAATCATCCTTTAAGGGAGAACTTGGAAAGCGACGATTAATCTTTTGGAGTAACTCTATTTTTTGGGGTACACGGTCTACAAAACCGTAGCTCAATGCTTGTTGGTACATAGCGTAACCTCCTCTTTGTGGGTTGAGTGCTGTGGCTTTTTCGTACTCATCCATAGCTGGCCAATAGGTCTTTAAAATAAAATGACTATCTCCCATTCTAAGGCGGGCATCTCTTTCATAATTTACCTCATCGGGATTTTGTCTAATAAAATTTTTAAAGGACTGAATGGCCAAAGGGTAATTTTTTAATTGAAAATAGCAATAACCAATAGGGTAATCTAATGCTTTTAATAGCTGGTAGGTATTAAGAGAGGTGGGTCTTTTCTGGAGCGCCAAAAAAGTTTCCAAGGCATTTTCGAATTGATTCAACTCATACTGCGCCTGTCCTTTCCAATAAAGCGCCAAAAATATGATTTCACTATTGTCTGCAGCCTTTATTGATTGGGTATAAAAATCTATGGCTTCCAGGTATTGACCGCTTTTATACAATGAGGTGGCTTTCATGTAGGTCACCTTCTGACGGGCATCATCATAGATATTAGAAGAAAACTTATCGAGTAATATCAAAGCAGCATCAAAATTTTTAGAAGTCACATAAGAATCTAACAACAAAGCCTCTAGCTTATTAACCTGTTCATTTTTGGGATAGGCATCGATAAAACGACGTAAAGCAGCCGAAGGACTTTCATAAGAATTACCTATCTCATAGCTTAACTTAGCATAATTAAACAAGGCATCTTCTTTAATTACTGCATCGAAATTCATTTCGGAAGCTCTTTTAAATGCATTGAGTGCTGCCGTTTTCTGATCCGTTTTTAGGTAGCTATCTGCTAGGTGATAATAAGCATTCTGTGCTACGGCATTATCAGTGGTTATGATACGGTTAAACTGATCAATTGCCTTTTGATACTCTTTTATCCGATAATAAGCATATCCCAACTGGTAGTAATCGGTATTATTCCATTTTCGTTTTTTTCCGTCATATTCTAACAAATAAGGAATCGAGGATCGATAGTCTTTAAGATTGAAATAACTTTCACCTATAATTTTAGACAACTCTGATGTTTCCTTGTCATCTGCGCCTTTTAAACTTTTTCTAGCTAACAAAATAGCCTCCTGAAAGCGACCCAATTTGAAATTCATATCTGCCTGAAAATAACCAATTGTATTGTCGTCGTTCCTCTGATTAAGCTTGTCAAAGTTACGATTAGCCTCATCAAAATCTTCTAACTGATATGCAATATAGCCTAGGTAATAATTGGCATCGCCTTGATAAGCTGGAATGTCTTTAATTTTTTCGAATAGCGGCTTAGCATTCTTATAGCGCTTAGAGGCAAAGTAAGCATAGCCTTTATTAAAGTTATATTGAGAACGTTGGACCTTTGCAACTTCTTTTTCACTAATCTTGTTGTACCACTTTAATGCATAAGAATATTTTCCTTTGTTAAAATAAAAATTTGCTGCATCAAAAAAAGCGGTTTCTGTTAAATAGCTTGTGGGGTGATCAATCATAAATGCAGTAAGCATCTTTTCAGCCCCGGCGGTGTTTGACCGTAATCCAGCAGCAAGTGTATAAAAATTCGCTTCTACATGATAATCTCCAAGATTTGGAAAATAAGGTTGGATTTGATACCATTGGGAGGCAGAACCATAGTTGTTTGAAGCAAAAAAATATTCGAAAGAAAGCAAAGAGCTAGTCTCCCAAGATTGCTGTGCCTTCGCTGTAGGGGTTCCCAAAAAAATAAATCCTACAAACCATAAAAAATAAAGGGATGATTTTTGTGTCAGCATATAATAAATTTAAGGCAACTCGTCTATATATCAACGTTGAAATTTTGATTTACGTATAAAATTATCAACAATTAAATTCTCCTTTTTTTTCTACTGATAGAAGAAGTAGTACCTTTATTGCAAAACTAAAAATCAATCGTGTAGATGGGTCATTCCATAGTCCATTTAAAGGACGTTTCTATTTTCCAAAACAAGCAATTGATCCTCAGTAAAGTAAGTGTTGAGGTTTCTTCTGGAGACTTTGTGTTTTTAATTGGAAAAACAGGAACTGGAAAAAGCAGCTTAATTAAAACCCTTTATGCAGACCTACCCTTGCAACAAGGAGAGGGATCGATTGTAGATTTTGATTTGACCAGCATTCGTCAAAAAGACATCCCTTTTTTAAGAAGAAAACTAGGCGTTGTTTTTCAAGATTTTAAACTTCTGCCTGACCGTTCAGTTTTTGAAAACCTAAAATTTGTTCTAAAAGCCACTGGATGGAAAGACAAAAAAAAAATTAGAGACCGCATAGAAGAAGTTCTTACTGAGGTAGGAATGGAGAATGTACAACCCAAATTTCCTTTTCAACTTTCTGGAGGTGAACAGCAAAGAGTAGCCATTGCCCGAGCCCTACTAAACATGCCAGAAATTATTATTGCCGATGAACCCACTGGAAACCTAGACCCACAAACTAGCTTAGAGGTTATGGAAGTCTTTCAAAAACTTCACAAAGAAGGAATGACCGTTCTTATGGCCACTCACGACTACAATATGATTGTGAAATTTCCTGGTAAAATACTTCGCTGCGATGAAGGAACTGTTTACGAGGTGGTTCAAAAAAATCTTAAACACTTTAATCCATCAGAATAGCAAAGCAGCCTAAAAATACAAGTTGCCTACTTCCCCTATTCCATTAAATTACCCACTATTAACTGGAATATTTATTGAACTAAATGCACCCGTTGATTTTTTAGAAGCTTCCTATATTTAACTCATTTAAACTTATTCAATTTGCTAAAAACAATATCTTAGTTAATCAATTCACTTTTTTATTAAATGCTTAAATTGTAGAAATGAAAGTCACTTCAGAAAAAAACGAAAAAGTTGCTAGGATGATCTTCGCGTCTATTTACCCGCTCTATTGGAATAGACTAGAAAAAAAAGGAAGGACAAAAAAAGAATTTCATCAGGTAATCACCTGGTTTACGGGTTATGATGAAGCAGAATTACAAAAACTTATTCAGCAGCAAGTTAGTTTTAGAACATTTTTGAGCAGGCAACGATTCACCCAAATGCTCACCTCATCAAAGGGGTGGTTTGCGGTTACAGAATTGAAGAAATTGATGATGAATTTTTCATCTACAAACAAACTAGACAAATGGAAAAGTTGATTGACGAACTCGCCAAAGGACGTAATATGGAGAAAATTTTACGTGTAGAAAAAAAGTTGCTCTAAAATCTTAAACACCTTTATAAACTATAATGGAAAAAACCACTTCTCCCCTATTTCCAAGCGCTTAGATATTTTTTTTCCATTTCTTTTGTCTACCACCCTAAGGTTCTTTTCTTGCAGGCTTAAGGAATGAATGATCAATTGATCAGCTTGATGCGCTAAATATAAATCGGCTTTTTCGATAGCCTCGATCCGCCAATGTTGGTTTTCCCATAAATTGGTCTGGAAAGCGTAGGTATGATCTCCTTTTTGCAGGCTAATTCCCGAATGACTCCCTTCTTCATCTTGAACAGAATGTACTACCCAATCATCAATTTTTTTTGTTTGAGCTGTTTCATCTATTCGATTATTGTATTGGCGGTAAGGGTAGATAATCGTTAAAAATTCATATTCCTTTTTATTAGAGGCAGACACCATACTCCATTGTTTTCCTCGTGCTCCATTTTGCAATACTTTATCCGTAGGATTTAATTGCCAAATATCATGTCCAGTAGCGTCTGCTGCAACTGCCCTTAAGAGATTTGAACCATTCTCGTGGGTATAGTGGCCCTGCCATACTTGCTTGTAATCATGGACTTGATCAGATCTAAATTGGTCCTTAACGATCCAAAACGCATCTTTCACGTAGATTAGCTTGCGCGTATAATCTACCCCTAGCTGATTAAACCCATCATGGCTACCCGCAAAGTAATCATAAGCTTCATTGCTTTCCCATATAATTACATTGGGTTGCGGTAATTGTTTGAACTTACCAAATCCACTCCCCCCTTTATTCGATGTCCATTTTTTACCCAGTAATTCATCATCCACTAAAGCTACATTTTTAACCATAGAGTTTTTGAACAAGTCAAAATCAGTCAATGAGTACCTCACTTGGTAGTTGGGTAAAATCGCATGCCCGTTCGCCATTGCTTGAATTCCCAACATATCACCATGCTGATGATCTGGTTTTTCTTCATCAAGACCAGCGCTAATAATCATCATTTTATCGTTAGGCTCCCACCCCTGGCGCATGATATAATAACCCGTATCTTCGAATGCCAGCGACCCATAAGAAGGCTTTTGCTGGTTTATATTTTCTAATAACTTAATCTGTTTGTTATTCAAAAACCAATAGACCCTATCCTCTACTTTATCCGAGGCAAAATATCCAAAAATCGGATCTTCAAAAAGTAAATACCCTAATGTCATTGCCCCAGAAATATCATTAGTTTCTCCCCAAGGGTTATCTGTATCGTCTTGCAGTACTGGCGCACTACGATCTGGATAAGCAATTTTCACTAAAGTTTTAAATAAACCCTTTAACTTTTCATCCCACGCTGGATCTACATTAATACCATTAATCTGAGCCAATTGATAAACATAGAAGTAGTTATTTATATCACTCATATGATAATGAACCGATCGCTCAAACTGAAACCCATCTGGATTAATTTCTTTATCTAGATGTTCACCTAAACGGAGCATAGCACGCGCTAACCAAAGTTCTGTGCCTTTGAAATCTCTGAGTAAGATGGCCAGCATAGCCAATGCCGACACGCCCCTTGTTTGATGATTCCCCGATTTAAAATCAGCATTCCGCTCATAAAGATGTTGTCCGTGCTGCAGCAAAGTTGCCAAGGTGATTAATTGATCTTCATCTCCATATTCTGATTCATTTAAAAACATATTATGGATCCATAACCAGTTCAATACACGATAACCCGATCTAAATGCTTCATATACACCATTACCATCTTCAATTTTTTCATAATTATTTGCATGGAGAGCTGCATTTAAAGAACTTATTTGATTTTCAAAATAACGAATATACCCTGAGTCCCTTTCACCGTTAAAATAATTTAAAGCAATATCCACCATCTTATGTTGCCGAGCCAAGTGCCTTAATGCGTAGGCATTTACAGGAGCTCCGTTTAAATAATCAAAAGGTAATTTCCATTGTGTAGATCCATTATATTTCCCCAGATGATCTAGGGCTCTTTTTTTGTGCTTCGCTTGGTTTTGATAAAGAGCGTTGTAATGCGGTAATCTTTCCTCGAATTTTTTATAATCATAAAAAAAACGATCAGAGAATTTTTGGCGAAAGTAAGCCGCTAAACCCGCTTGATCTTTTTTATCTATTTCTGCTAAGGCAGACGCATTTATATAATTGGTTAATTCATCGATAGGGATAACGGAAGTGGAGGGAATGTTTTGTCCAAAGGATGCTGCACTAAACATTATAAAAAAAAGAGGAATAGCACTTAGTATTTTTAGTCTCATAAGAAAGGGTTTATCTCTCTATGATTCGCGTTTACTTTACTACTGACCAAGAGAGTCACTCAAAGATATTGAAAATTGGTCAACCCTTTTACCTAAATACTCCTTTGCTCCTATTTCCCCAAAAAAAAGGCAAGCTTAGTAAAAATAAGCCTGCCTTTTTTTATGATTTATACGATCGTGTTAGTTCCCTACTTTAGAAGCTTCTCGTTTACGAACGTTTTCATCTAAATGAACTTTTCGCAAACGCAAACTTTTAGGAGTCACTTCCACATACTCGTCACCTTGGATATATTCTAAAGCCTCTTCTAAAGAAAACTTAATCGGGGGAGCTAAACGCACTTTGTCATCAGCACCTGCAGACCGCACATTCGATAGTTTTTTGGTTTTAGTTACATTAACAACCATATCGTCTGATCTAGAGTTTTCTCCGATTACTTGACCTGTATAAATTTCTTCGTTTGGACTAACAAAGAATTTTCCTCGTTCTTGAAGTTTATCTAGTGAATAAGGAATGGCATTCCCTTTTTCCATAGAAATAAGTGAACCATTGTTTCTACCTGGAATTTCACCACGGTAGGGTTGAAATTCCTTAAATCTATGATTCATAATTGCCTCCCCTGCAGTAGCGGTAAGCAATTGGTTTCTTAAGCCAATAATCCCTCTAGAAGGCATTAAGAATTCGCAAACCATACGTTCTCCTTTGGGAGTCATACTTAACATTTCGCCTTTTCTTAGGGTCACCATTTCTATGGCTTTTCCCGAAACATTTTCCGGTAAATCAATTGTTAATTCTTCAATAGGTTCATGCTTAACCCCATCGATTTCTTTGATTATTACCTGGGGTTGACCTATCTGCAGTTCATAACCCTCTCTTCTCATAGTTTCGATTAGTACAGAAAGGTGTAATACACCTCTTCCAAAAACTAGAAACTTATCGGCCGAACCTGTATCTTCTAATCGCATCGCTAAATTGCGTTCTAACTCCTTTTCTAAACGATCTTTGATGTGTCTAGAGGTAACATATTTTCCTTCTTTACCAAAAAAGGGAGAGTCATTGATGGTAAACATCATACTCATGGTTGGCTCATCGATGGCAATGGTTGGAAGGGCTTCAGGTTCAAGAGCATCGGCAATCGTATCACCAATCTCAAAATTTTCTAAGCCTACCACTGCACAAATGTCACCTGCCTGAACTTCTTCTACTTGCTTTCTTCCCAAGCCATCGAATAAATTAAGTTCCTTAATACGCGACTTGGAGATATTCCCATCCCTATTAACTAAACTAACGGGCATATTCGCCTTTAGCACCCCACGCTGGAGTCTTCCTATGGCAATTCTCCCGGTGTAAGAAGAAAAATCTAGGGAAGTAATTAGCATTTGAGGAGTTCCTTCTTCTACTTTAGGACTAGGCACATGTGCTAGAACCATGTCTAGTAGTGGCTCTACATTTTCGGTCTGTACTTTCCAATCTTCACTCATCCAACTGTTCTTAGCAGAACCATAAACAGTAGGGAAATCTAATTGCCACTCCTCTGCTCCTAGCTCAAACATTAAATCAAATACAGATTCATGAACTTCGTCTGGGGTACAATTTTCCTTATCTACCTTATTAACAACTACAATAGGCTTTAACTTAAGATCAATTGCTTTTTGAAGCACAAAACGTGTTTGTGGCATTGGACCTTCAAAAGCATCAACTAGTAATAAAACTCCATCGGCCATGTTCAATACACGTTCTACTTCACCTCCAAAATCTGCGTGACCTGGAGTATCAATAATATTGATTTTGGTGTCTTTATAGTGGACAGATATATTTTTTGATAAAATAGTTATTCCGCGTTCGCGCTCTAAATCGTTATTATCAAGAATAAGATCTCCTTTGTTCTCATTGGTTCTGAACAATTCACAATGGTGCATTATCTTATCTACCAAGGTCGTTTTTCCGTGATCAACGTGTGCGATAATAGCAATGTTTTTAATAGCGGTCATGCTTTATTTTTTAATGCCGCAAAGATAACGGTATATAATGGACTTACGCATCAAATAGCTCTTTTTATTCACTTGTCGATTTTCATAGAAAAATAAGGTACTTTTGTAAAAAAACATCAATGGACTACGCTGCCTTACCCAAGCTATCTCATACCCATAAAAATAATTTCTTTTTAATCGCTGGCCCTTGTGCAATTGAAGGGGAAGAAATGGCGTTTGCCATTGCAGAAAAAATACTAGCTATTACAGAAAATTTAGGAATCCCTTTTATTTTCAAAGGAAGTTTTAAAAAAGCTAACCGCAGTCGAATTGATAGTTTTACAGGAATTGGTGATGACAAAGCCTTAGAAATTCTAAAAAAGGTTGGCGACACTTTAAATGTGCCTACTTTAACCGATATTCATGAGGCAAAAGATGCAGCTAAAGCAGCATCCTATGTAGATGTTCTTCAAATACCCGCTTTTTTGGTTCGCCAAACTGATCTTGTCGTAGCCGCAGCCAAAACGGGTAAAGTAGTTAACCTAAAAAAAGGGCAGTTTATGAGTCCTGAGAGTATGCAGTTTGCTGTTCAAAAAGTAAAAGATAGTGGAAATCCTCATGCTTGGATTACTGATAGAGGTACACAGTTTGGTTATACCGATCTCATTGTCGACTTTAGAGGAATCCCAGCCATGCGCGAATTGGCTCCATCGATACTCGATGTCACACACTCCCTACAGCAGCCTAATCAGCATAGTGGGGTAACAGGAGGGCGACCACAATTAATTGAAACCATCGCCCGCGCAGGAATCGTTAACCACATCGATGGTTTATTTATAGAGACACACCCCAACCCGGCCCAAGCCAAAAGTGATGGGGCTAATATGCTGCCATTAGATCAATTAGAAGGTTTACTCACACGCTTAGTGGAAATAAGGCAACTTGTTAATCATTTTTAAGTTTCCTTTACCACATAAAATAAATACATAATTAAAGGGTTTTTCGGGGGACGAGCCAAAAAGCCATAATGAATTCTTCTTTACCAATTTAGATATGAGTACGCTTATACAAATTTCTATTTTACCGCATCAACAAGAAGATAAAGCTACATTACTTCAATTAGCGTTGGATAAAGCTAAAATTGAAAAAAAAGAAGTAAGAGAATGGCGAATCAGAAAAAAATCTATTGATGCCAGAAGGTCCCCAGTAAAAATAAATCTTCAAATAGAGCTTTGGTTATCTAATGATGTAAGGCAATCTCTCACCCCATTTATACCCAAAAAGATATCGAAGAATAAAAAAATGGCGATTATCGGCTTCGGACCTGCAGGAATATATGCTGCGCTTAGGGCGATTGAGGGAGGGTTTAAACCCATTATTTTTGAACGCGGAAAAGATGTTCGCGCTAGGAGAAGAGACTTGGCTAAAATAACCAAGGAACAAACCGTGAATCCAGAATCTAATTATTGTTTTGGTGAAGGAGGAGCAGGCACCTATTCTGATGGGAAATTGTACACCCGATCAAAAAAACGAGGAAATGTGTTGAAGGCAATGGAATGGTTAGTTTATTTTGGTGCAGATGAAAACATTCTGGTAGATGCTCATCCACATATTGGCACCAACAAGCTTCCAAAAATCATCACAACGATGCGAGAAGCCATTATCGCAGCTGGAGGGGAAGTTCATTTCGATTCGAAACTCACCGACTTGAAAATTGAAGAGGGTCAAATTGATTCAATTCAAATAAACCATAAGGTGTGGTACAATTTTGAAGAAGTAATATTGGCTACTGGTCATTCCGCTAGAGATATTTATTACCTACTGCATGCAAAAAAAATAAAAATCGAATCAAAACCGTTTGCTATAGGCGTTCGTGTAGAACACCAGCAAGAACTGATCGATAAGATTCAATATCACGGAGAAGTAGATAACCCTTACCTACCTCCTGCCTCGTACAGTCTTGTAGAACAAGTAGACGGAATGGGGGTTTATTCTTTTTGTATGTGTCCAGGGGGAATCATTGCGCCTTGCGCTACTAAACCTAATGAAGTGGTAACCAATGGATGGAGCCCTAGTAAGCGAAACAATCCCTATTCAAATGCTGGAATAGTGGTAAGTGTAGCCCCCAAAGATTTGCCTAATTATACCAAAAATGATCCTTTTGTTTCACTTGACTTTCAAAAAGCTGTAGAAAAATCCTGTTGGGAAGCAGCTGGAAAGACACAAAGGGTACCAGCACAAAGACTAATAGACTTTATTGAAGGAAAAGTGTCTGAAAATTTCCCAAAAACCTCTTATCATCCTGGAATTACCAGTGTTAATTTAAATGAGGTCCTACCCTCCATAATCAGCAAACGACTTAAAAAAGCGTTTATCCTCTTTGGAAAACGGATGAAAGGCTATACCTCTAACGAGGCCGTAATTCATGCTCCTGAATCGAGAACCTCCTCTCCTGTACTTATCCCTAGAGACCCTAATAATCTTTCTCATGTAGAAGTGCAGGGCTTATATCCTTGTGGAGAGGGGGCTGGATATGCAGGCGGAATTATGTCTGCCGCCATAGATGGAATAAATTGTGTAGATGCTATTATAAAAAAACATAAAGGGCTTTAACTAGCTATTAAGTTAATTTACGGTGATTAAATGAGCGGCTACCTAGAAAAGAAAAAGGCTGAAAATTAAGCATCAAATTAATCGGTTTTAATCCTTAAAAACTTTGTAATTTTACGCATCGCTTTGTAAAAGCATTTCTTTGACATTATGGGGTCGACTGGTTTTGACAGCGAGATCAATCGAACAGTAAGCACGTCGAGCATTGATTCACAGCTCGTAAATCATGGATTCAAACCTTAATTGGCGAAAATAACTACGCTCTAGCTGCATAATCGACTGAATTATAGTAAGTCATTGCCCAGTCTCAACTAGGTTGAGAAGCCGGATGTCTCTTAACAGCTCTTGTTGACGGCGGTTAAACCAGAGGCACCAGAAAGGTCAACATCGAAATGCGGGAATACCGACTGCATTTTTCAATAAAGGTAATAAGGTGTAAATAGGCCGTTTTTAGTCAGCTTACACTCGAAAACCAAGTAAAAACTAAACGTGTAGAAAGCTCTTCTATTGCTTGTTTGGACGAGGGTTCGATTCCCTCCGACTCCACTTTTTATCCCCGAAAGCTCAATGTTTTCGGGGTTTTGTTTTTTTGCGGGGTCTCCAGGGGGGTTGAACGTGCTTTTTTAGCTTAAAAGATGTGACTGATTCGAGCGATCTGTCCATGCTCTGGATCATGCAAAAATCCCTCAATTGCTTTGATTGAACGATATCCATTCCGATCATGCCAGGAATCTGTCCCAGATGCAGACCTCAGCGATTCAATATTAACTTTCCCGATGTCTTTGGATGTTTTGTGATGAACATGGTGAGTGTAAATGTGTCGATGCTTTGTTTTTGCCCAGTCCTCAGCAGCCTCCTCAGCCATTAAAAGAGGCAAATCATTCTGCTTTGCACCATCTCCATGAGTTGCACCGATGAGGTTTTTGCCATAACGAAAATACTTTCGATGGGCAATTGAACAGTCAAAGGTGATGTTTTCATTTTTATGGAACCAGGTTTTGATCACATCTGCCAGGAAAAAACCTTGAGTGTAGTCATGATTTGAAGGGTAAAAAAGGAAATGAACGTCAGCAACAGTGATCAGTTTCTCCAGAACCTGGATCATCACATCCTTTGCTGTCAAATAATTTTCGTACCACATGCCATCAGTGTCCTGGCTTGTTCCAGATGTTGTTGTCCTTTTTGCATTATCAGTGTGCAAAATATCATTTCCACCGATGAACAGGATCTATCGGAAGAGGAAAGTAATGATTTTGCAATAGCCCAATTTCCTTGTGCTTCAATGGCAAAGTTTTTTGCTTCATTGGCCGTAGCCCCTTCTTTTATTAGAGCAGCTTCAATTATAGTGGGTTGGAGAGGCGGTAAAGGCAGCATTTGACATCTGGATCGAATCGTAGTGATCATGACATCAGCCAGATTTTTCTCAGCAATCAAAACCTGCTCTTTGAGTTCAATATTTTCTTTGTTTAATGAAAGTTCAAACTCAGCCTGTTCCAGTTGTTTTTTTGCATTTGCCTCCTGGAGCTCCAGTTGCTTTTGTAATACAATCCCAAGCTCCTCATTTGCAGCCTGTCGATCAGCAACTGAAAGGGTCAAATCATCTCTAGAAAAAAGAGACTATAGCTTAGCCCTTTGCTTAAAGATCTATTCGCCCGTAATTTTTAAGGACCTTGAGGGTCCAAAGGGTTTGTATCCCAGCCCACTCCAATTTCATCCCCTCACTTATTCCATACCAGGTATCCCAGCGGCCGTCTTCTTCTTGCTTAGTCACTAACGCATTGAGATCTTTTTCTATTTGTACGGGCGAAAAAATAGGGGAGAGTAAGCTGTCTGTGGCAGGAGCATACATCAAGCTGTGCGGTTTTCCATAGAGTCCCCAGCCTTCTTCTTTTGGGTCTAGGCAGAGCACTCCTTCAGCGAGTATCCAGTGTTTTAAATCTGCTAAGGCTTTAGTCGCTTTTACACGACTTTTGGTGTGTTGTAAAAAGGTCAGTCGCCGGGGAGTGCAAAGGTGACAAAAGACGTGTTTTTCTTTCATGCGATCGATCTCTTCCCAGACAAAAGCTTCTGCTTTTTCCATCCACGGGTGATGGATCTTATATTTTTCTAGTAATCCCAAAAAAGGGGCAGTGGTACTTAAGGCAGCCCATTCTTTTACTGTCGTAAAATGTTCTTCACAAGGATAATCACCTTTGGGGCGAAACATCCAGGGAATGCCTCCCTTTGCAGTAGTGATACTTTCGATATAGGGCATAAAATCTTGCAGTAGCAGGTCTTTGTTTAGTAAGCCAGCTTCTTCCAGGCTTTCTAATGCCATAAGGGTAAAAAGGGGTTGACTTTCTGGCGAAGCGGTATCTGGTTCCATTCCATGACCAAAACCCCCGTCTAGGTTGCGATAGGCATAAACGGCATGAAAAACTCCGTTAGCATCACCTTGTTCAAAATGATAATGAAACAAGCGCCGTTCGATCATACGTGCATTGGTTAAAATAAAATCACGGGCTTTGCGGTATTGCGTTTTAGAGAGTTGCATGAAACAGCGAATAGAATTTGTATTCTAAAAATAGTTAAATTTCATCCCTTTGCTTTACGCCTTGCGGAGAATCTTTTCCATTTTTCGACCTTAGGCCAGTTCATCTATGAGTTTTTGCATGGTTCGACATTGGCGGTAAAGGGTGAATTCATCGGGGATTTCTTCTATGCGATATCCACAAACCACACCTTTTATCAAGTGAGCATTGGGGTGCATAGTGGCTTTTTCAAAAAAGGTTTTAAAGGAGACTTTTTCGTCGATAAGATTTTGCAATGTTGCATGATCAAAACCCGTTAGCCATTGAATCACGGTTCTAAGCTATGAAGAGTTTAGAAGTGGTTTAGGAGGAGTAGCAGTTGGAGACTACGATTTGATTAAAGATCCTAAAGAAGTCGCGAGTTATGTAACCAAATACTTCGGAGTATATGATGTTGACTACGATTTGTTATTCAAAGAGGATAGTACATAGCAGGAGTTAAAGTACAATCCTAAAAGTTTTGCCCATCTGAGTGAATGTACGTAGTGGGGTGGGTTTTCAAAAATGATTTTCTTTAAGGAATTATACACTTAGAATAGTATGTTATACAGCATTCATAGACTTCTGATATTTTCGCAGGTTTGCCTACAATTGAAATCAGCTTAAAACCTTTACTGTGGTTGGGCTAAGGCACAATTCGCGTAGGAGTAAATTGGAGTGTTTTGTAGGGGTATGATGGGTATAGAGGGTAGAGATTTTATATGTTATTCATTATCTGTACCTTAGAGGTGTTATTAACCATAAATCAATTAAAATGAATCCAAAATTACTTTTCCGTATAGACGGTATTATTTTACTTATTAACGGCTTTGCAGCTGCTTTTACATCAAAACTATTTTTAGAGGGAGCTGGGATGACTCTGGATGCAGATGGCTTAACCACAGCACAAGCATTTGGAGCAGCTTTAATAACAACGGGGATTACTGTATTTAGAATACCTTCATTTGTGGGAAAAATGAGAGAAGCTATTGACACTGTAATTCTTGGACATTTAACTTTTGTAATATTGATAGGTGTCCATCTAATGAATGGACAAGCAGAAGGGCCAACACCTTTAATTAATCTAGCATTGAACCTTTTATTTATCATTCTTTATTTTAGTAAAAGGAACAAAGGCTAACAAGTCAGTGAGTAGGTTTTTAATAAAGTCCACGTTATTTGTGAACTCATAAGGCAGAAAATGTAAACTATCTCACTATCAGGCCACTTTTTCAATTATTCTTTCTCTATTAATTAAATAACATTAACCATAAACCAATTAAAATGAAGAAATCTATTTTATTACTACTCTTATTTTCTCTTAGTTTTATTAGTTGTGATTCCAATCCAAACTATGAATCTAACTTAGCAAAAGCTAAAAAAACATTTGAACTTTTTCAGGTTGAAGATATAGAGACTCAAATGGCTCTATTTTCAGATGAACTTGTTTACACGCCTCCTACATATGGAACTAAAGATATGTCTAAAGAAGAATTTAAATCAATGCTTCAGATGTATCATGTAGCTTTTGACCAAATAGTTTATACACCTCAAGTATGGTTGCCAGGAACA
Organism: Flavobacteriaceae bacterium; assembly: GCA_038143595.1. GTDB lineage: Bacteria > Bacteroidota > Bacteroidia > Flavobacteriales > Flavobacteriaceae > Arcticimaribacter. The sequence goes on from JAYQME010000001.1 coordinate 838,159, forward strand.
GATGAAAACGGTAAACTTGACGGTAGTGTTAGGACTTATGGAACATGGAACTCTAAAAATGCGAAAACAGGTGAGCAAACTACTCCTCTAAGAAGCTATCACTTCTTTAACTTTAATGAAAAAGGTGAAATAATTGCTCAAGGAGATTTTTTCGACGCAACAGGCTTGATGAATAATATAGGAAAAAAAAATGCATTAACAGTTGAAAATGAAAACTCAGCTGAACTTACATTCATTTTAGAATTAAACACAAAGGGAAATTCAAAAAAGAAAGTTGAGGAGTTTACTCAGTATCTTTCAGACTTTATAGTTCAAAGGGAACCATCTATTGTGTACGGATACTATTTATCAGAAGATGGGAAAAAAATCACTCTTATTGAAAGATATAAGAATAGTCAGGATGGTATTCAACACGGAATAGATTTTATAAATGGTCCTAATTTTACTAAGTTTTTTGAACTGTTTGAGATAGAATCTTTCATCACAATTGGAAAAGCAACCAAAGAGTTTAAGGAATTTGCTCTAGAAAATGGATTCGATATTGAATATCGTGAATCAATAGGGGGGTTTGTAAGACGATAATAACTTTTTCTGATTATTCTAAAAATGACCCTCCTAAGTGGAGGGTTTTTTTTTATAGCCAACAAGCAAATAATTAACTTAAAACTGCATCCTTTTGTTATTAATCATTTTCGCAGGTTTGGCCACAATTGAAATCAGCTGAAAACCAATGCTATGATTGTCATTAGACGCAATTCACGATGGAGTAAAACGAGGTGTTTTGTTAGGGGTATGAAGGGATAAATATTTTATATGTTATTCATTATATGTAACTTAGAAGTATTATTAACCATAAACCAATTTAAAATGAGAAAGTATTTAATTTTACTCACAGCAGTCTTTTTTAGTTGCAATCAAACTCCAAGTGGTGATTTAAGCGGGCTATTGAATGATAATAGCACTGAAGCTCTAATGACTAAAGAATTGATGGAAAAATATTCTGAAGGTAATTTTCGTGAAATTGCCGGTATGATTTCAGATGAATCAGGTGAATATTATTTTAACAATGTGAAGGTAGATAAAGAGGGATGGCTTTCGGCAGCAGATGGGCATCATGACTTATTTGAAAACATCCAAAATGATACTGAGGGCATAAATCTTACTTCTGCAAAGTACAACAATGGAACTACTTGGTCAATGGCATGGTTTCAATGGACTGGCAAGGGTAGATTCACAGGTGATGATGTGAAAATTATTGTTCATCATGGCTTCCGTTTTGAGAATGAAAAAATAGTTTCAGCATACCACTTTTTTGATCCAACGCTTCTGGATCGTGAAATAAAGGCTGCAGAGGCAATTAATAAAACCTCAAAAAGAGTTTTAGGCTTGGCAGAACTAAAAGTGAATAAAGGATTTTCATCATCTGACGTAGAGGAATTTTTAATAAAATTCAGCAAGTTTGTAAGAGAGACAGAACCAGGAACATATGATTTTGGATACTTTATTTCCCCTGATGGGAAACGGGTTAATCTGGTTGAAAAATATCACACTTCTTCAGACTTTGTACACCACTTAAATAACTTTGAGAAAAGTGACTATTCAAAAGAGTTTATGACATTATTTACTCTTGACAAAGTCATAATAGCTGGAGATGCATCTAATGAACTTAAAGATAAAGCTAAGGCTTACGGTGCAGAATTAAGACCTCAGATAGGAGGTTGGATAAACTAATAACCACTCAATACTAAAACTAAATATGTACCAGTAATTGCTGGCTATAGCAGATAAATTAAGTCTCCTTCATAAAAGTAAAAGCCCTCCCAAGCGGAGGGTTTTTTAAAGCAAATAATTAGACTTAAAAATGCACCATTAATCATGAAATATTTTCGCTGGTTTGACCACAATTGAAATCAGCTGTAAACCTTTGCTGTGATTGAGTCAAGACACAATTCACGATGGAGTAAAACTGGGTTTGGGTTGATTGGGGTGCTTCAATTTCATTTTCATGAGTATCTTGTATTAAAAATTAGACTTACAACTACCCGGTTGCCTAGATAGTTGCCTAAACTATTGCACAAGATTACCCACTAACAGCGGATAATAGCGTACACCCTAATCTTTAAGATTCAGAATATCAGCTTATTGGACATAAACACCGAAAACTAACGGAAGATAGTAATGGAGCCTCCGACTCCACTATTATTTTAACAAACCTCTGTTTTTAAGGGGTTTTTGTTTTTTTAATCTACTTATCACCTCCTATAACACCTCCTTTTTCTGATCCTAACCTAAATAGTTAACTAACTTATCTAAGCTTCTATCTTTAGTTCTTAAGTTTTCTTTTAGATCCATTAATCTGTAGTAGATTTTCTTTCCTTTTTTATTGGATTGGGCCATTCTCCACTTTGTGCTATAGACCAGAAATACACGCCTTGTTAGTATATTTGTGTGATGTGATTTGAAGTGTTTCTTTTAATCAACCCTAAATGAATAGATAATCGAGTACGAACTGTTGTTGTTTGAGTCTGTTGATTTTACTCTCCAATAATAACTATTCCCTGAACTTACTTCTACCCTTTTAGAGGTTGTTGTAAGGTTTTGATTGGAAGAGTTTGGATCCTGTATTCCATCAGTAGTATCAATATATAAATCATAAGTAAGGGACAGATTCTCCGGATGTGATCCTTCCCATCGAAGTTCTATCTCTGTTGTATTGGATGGAAAACTATATCCCGATATTGGAGAGACAAGTGTTGATGGATAGGGTGGGTAACTACTCACTCCTTCATTCGATAGGTAAAACTTCCATGTGGAAGAATCTGATGTCTGTGAAGTTCCACTTCTCTTTGAGGTGACTTTCCAAGAATAGGGTGTTCCCTTGTTGAGGGTTACAGACTTATTGGTTTGAGATATATTGGTTTGGTTTTTGATTTGATTGGAATTCAAGTTAGTGATCCTTAGATCATAACTATCGGTATTACTCCCCGTTGTCCATTGAAAATTGACACTACTTTGTGTTTCTGAAACAGAGGTTCCTTCTTCACACACCTCATTGTTCGTAGGACTATTCAAGTTTGCTTGGGTGGGTGGATCTACTGTTTGAACAGGTGGAGTAATGATGTCATCATCTCCAGGATCACTTCCACCTCCACAGGATAACATTACGATAGATGTCATTAATATCGTTATGAAGATCACTTTTTTCATTCTCTTATGATTTTAATTGTTTTCTGAACTGTTTTTCCTCTTGTTTGAATTAAATATATACCCTTGGGGTATTGTTCTAAGTTGACTTGAATCTTTCTATTGGATTGAACATCTCTACAACTTGTTTCAATGATGTTTCCATCTCGATCAACAATTTTTAAATCAACAGTTTTATCTTTTCCATGAATATATAAGTTCACTACATCGGTTGTCGGATTGGGATAGAATTCTACTTTTTCACTGATAAAAACTTCTTCGGTGTATGTTCCTTGACATAACTTATCAGTCTTTACTTCAATAAAGTTTACACCCCTTTTGAGTTGTATCTCTGGGTTTGAAATATCATATACTCTTTCTACTCCGTTATGAACAATTGCATATCGATCGGATCCATCTAGAGAGAAAGACATGGATTTTCTGGCTTTGTCAACTTTCGAAGAAGCGGATAATGGAGCAGGTTCTGTAATATTGATATCAAAACACTGGATATATCCACTCTCACCTTCTACGGTAAAACACAGTTGATAGGTTCCAGGAGAAAGATTTGAAAAGGTTTGTTGGTATCCATTAGTGGAATTAAGATCAATAGAATTTTCTCCATTTACTCGAAGGGTATAATTCAAACTTTCATCTTCAACAGAGATTGAAATAGATCCGTCATTCTCTCCAATACAGGAAAGACTCTCCAAGGATATAGTGTAGTTGTTATTCGGAAGGTTAAAAATCTCACAACCATTAATGTCCACTGGAACAGATGATGGGGTATCAAGACATTGATCTTGACTATCATTTACACCATCTTGATCTGAATCTATTTGATCCAGGACAACTGTTGCGCTACCATAAAACTCTATTTCCCCTACAGCGCTCCAAACACTTGTGCGAGTATCTCCATCACTATTATATCTTCCAAAGCCAATTATTTTCACATAACGCGCCTCAACAGGATTCACTTCGTACTGATTAAAATCTTTTGTATTGGTTGCTGTTAATATTAAGTCTCCAGAAGTTGGTAGTACCATGGAAAAATCAGAAATATCAGTTCCTGTAGTTGACACCCAAATTTGAAATCCAAAAGGGTCTGACTTATTAGTAGTTGTAAACTGAATAAATTCAATCGTATCAATACTGCTTAAATCATAAATAATATATTCTCCATCACCTTTGTAATCTCCTGCTACAATTGCAGCATCATCTGCAGCCCAAACAGAATCATTATCTTTATCTAAAGAGTTGGATGCATAGTTAAATTTATCCACACCATTTACTTCTTCTTTTGAAAATGAATGTACCGTAACTTTATCACCAGGCATGCCGGTACCTACATTAATCAGGTCATACAAATCTGTTATATCTGCACCTTCTTGCGTCACCGTTAATGTTCTTACAATATCTTCACCTCCAGGATCTTGTGTAAATATTACCGTTCCTACTCTGCTTCTTGTTTCTGTATTTTCAGTTACCGTAACCGAAACTGTTGCACTACCATTACCTGAATCCCTATCAATACTTATCCAAGCATCATTTGTAGCGGCAGTCCAGCTTACATTTGCATTAACGGAAACATCGTTACTTGACGTAGCAGCGGTAAATATTGGCAAGCTGCTAACAGTTAATTGATCACCTACATCAATAACACATTCTCCATCAGAAATACGCGTACCTAAACTATTTAAAAAACATGCTCCAATTCCATAACCAACCATATCATCGGTTATGGGTGTATAACCACCCATATCAGCACCTTTACCTGCAGAACCAGTTCCTGAAAAAGTGAAAATTTCACCATCAGAAGTAGCCGTAATTCCAGCTTCTAAAGAAAAACCCGCATTCGTTTCACCTAAATCCGTTCCAGTATAAACATTTCCAGAATAAGATAATGTTGTACCTAGATTAGCATAAGAAGTAGACGTATTCCCCGAAATAACATCAGAAATATTTGCGTTGTTAGTGGTAAAATAAATTAAGTTATTATTAACTGTTCCTGTTGGATCGGTGGATCCTTTATCTGTATTATAAAACAAAGGAGCATTGGTATTTACAATTGAATTATTAGAAAGATTAATGTTTTCAGATCTTTGATATCCATTTGAAACATTTGTAGAAGTGCAAGGGACATCATTGTTTTCACTACCTCCTAAAAACGTAACACCATTATTCCATTTAGCTTGATCGACAACTGTAATACAGTCTTGAATATAATTATTAGTAATGGTGTGATCACTATCTGTAATTCTAATACCTCCCGTACCATCCACACCTTCACCTAAAAAGTAATTGCCGTCCACTAAAGCATTCGAACCATGACGGAGTACTAATGATCCTCTACATCTTCTAAAAGTGTTATTTGTATATATGTTGCCTTTACTTTTATTAGTGATGATTTCATTTTCACCATCAGCTTCAACAAAATAATTGTTACTTATAGTTACATTACTATTTATGTTTTGATATTCACTAGTACCTATACGTATCGTTTCACTATCACCAGAATTACTTAATGTGTTGTCAATTTTTTCATAATTGTAGAAATAATTATTACTAATAGTATGACCAACTGTTGCACATGGATCAGCCTCGGCATTATATTGATATTCTGCCAAAATTAAAGCTCCCGCACTAGCTTTATTCATGAAGGAACAGTTAATTACATTATTGTAATTGCCATACAATACAACCCATCTGTGTTTGGTTATCGAATTATCATTCATATCATCAATAATATCATCTGGGTGTATAGCTAAACCATCAATAACACAATTTTGAATAGTACTATAATTTGCATAATCAGTACCATTTCTGAATTGAATAAAATTACTAGCTCCATAACCTCCTTCCCAATGAAAACCATCAACAACAACATAATCTCCACCAATATTCATTTTTAAGCCTCCAATAAATTTTACCCCGCCAGGACTTTCTGCTCTAAAAATAATTGGATTGCCTGCTGTTCCATTTCCAACAAAGTCTATGCGTTCATCAGAATCGTAAACACCATTTGCTAAAATAATTTCATCTCCAGCTTCATAAGTCTGATTCTCTAAATCCTCAGGATCAGAAATGTTATAGGTGGTTTGAGAATATATAGAAAAAGAAAACTGCAGAAAAAATGTTGTTGTAAACAGTAATTTAATTGTCGAAGAGTAGAAGGTTTTCATTAAAATATATGTGATATTAAAGGAATTAACTTAATTCTAAAATTCGTAGATCATTTTGAAAATGATCATGAATATGTTTTTCAAGTTTTTTATAAAGCGGAGTAGATCGATAATATTGGAGCGTATATTTTTCTTTATGAGTTGTTTGTGGTGTATCCCTGACTCTTTCTTCAGCACCTCTATCGGAAATACCAACTTTTTGCCAGCCGTCTGACATTGCATATTTGTTACTGGCTATGTAAATAACATTCTTATCCCTACTCATAATCTACATGTAATGATTTTGTCTATAAACTCTTGTTTCCATAAAACTAAAATAGTATATATTTTTCTTTTGATTATTTTTTTGAAGCCTTCAAATGAACAGCCTTAGTCTTGTTTTTACTCATTAGATTTTTCTTGATGATTTATAGTAATCGTTTATTTTTCATCCTCTTTTCTCTTAAATCGAGGCTTTAATACTTCTCTGCGTATTGCCTTCTCTAATCTTCTTAGTTGTATTGGGTTTATTGATACTTCTATTTTGTTGTTTTCATAGGTTTGAGGTTTTTCCCTTCCCGTGGAACCTACGACTCCACTATATTAGCCCGTAAACTATATGTTTACGGGCTTTTTTATTTCTGGTTGCCCAAGTGGTTGCCTAAAATGTGAATATACTAAGTCATATTGCCATCAATTGAAATGAACTAAGAATCTTTATTATACTCAGACTAACAATTAATTAGCGATGGGATAAATTGGGATGTTTCATTAGATTCTCCCAGCAATAAATAGTATTTGCCTTTGATTTTATAGTTAGCAACTGCTTTGCTGTTTATAGATTCAAGGAGCTAACAAATGGACGAAAAATGGAGAAAATTTTACGGGTAGATAAAAACAAAGATATACATTTGCAGGATTAAAAATCATCTAATAGATTACCAAAAACATGAAGATAGATCCAGCAAATCCTTGGCATAATGTAGCGATTGGAAAAAATGCTCCTGAACTAGTTAACGGCATTATCGAAATTCCAAAAAATACCCGTGCCAAATACGAATTGGACAAAGAAAGTGGAATGTTGCTCTTAGATAGAGTAATCTATTCTTCGATGTATTACCCTGCCAATTATGGATTTATTCCGCAGACTTATTGCGATGATAATGACCCGCTAGATATTCTTATTTTATCACAAATTGATGTTGTCCCTATGTGTATTGTACCCGCTAAAGTTATTGGGGTTATGCGCATGCTTGACGGAGGAGAAAAGGATGATAAGATTGTGGCTGTATGCGACGGAGATATGAGTGTTAACCATATTAATGATATTTCAGAGCTGCCTCACCATTTTATTAAAGAATTAAGAAATTTCTTTGAAGACTATAAAAAATTAGAAAATAAAACGGTAGAAGTAGAAGATTTTCAGGATGCAGCTAAAGCCAAAGAAATCATTGAACAAAGTCGCATCGACTACAAAAAGCTTTTGGCAAGAGGTTAGTCATATAGTTATTTTAACTATTACTTTTTACATAGACTAAACCCACCCCTATACCGTCATCTAACATAAGTGTAATGATCTTTCGTATTATGTCTGATTTGCACCAATGAAAAGATGGCTGGGTCACTCCGAATTATAAGAGGATTGATTATTAAAACTTATATTTATTGCTCCCCCACAAGAAAAGCACCTATTGGCCGAACATATTCAGAAGCTGGGGCATTAATTTGGAGTTGTTGATTTACAAATTTCAACACCAATTCTTCATCTTCCATAGTGGTCCCATCCGTATCAGTGGTAGTTGAAAAAGTAACCGCTCCCCCCGCATCTGTAATTCTTTTAACAAAACGGTAAGCCTGTTGGCTTTCAAACATCAACTCAGAGTGTTCACTGGACCAGGTAGATCGTATAGGTAAGAATAGATGTTTTGTAGTTTCCTTAGATCCATCGTAAGAAGAGATTGGATTAGATTCGATATCAGATACCGTAAATTCTTCATATGCCCAAGAGTTAGGAGGAGCACCTTGTGCTAAGGGAGTTATGTGACCTGCTGTAAAATCGGACCAGGGGTCCATCGCATTTAGTTTAATAATATTATAGTCTGTTTGATCGGAATCTTCCAATCCATCAGTGTCTACCATAATTCTATCTCCATTATCATCTACAAAGTAATCTTTGTCGTAGTTCGCTGCAATAATTAATTCTGGATCTACCCTGCGCATCATTTCTATAAACTCTGTGCGATCTTCATCCGTTCCAGGGTAGCTAGCAAAAGCATCTATCCAATAGCCATCTACCCCCATTTGGGCAAAACGCTTTATATAACCTTCACAAAAATTCATCCAAGCCCGATGTTCATTCCCTTCAAAGTAGGTGGCTACATATTGGTTCCAAGCCTCAGCCCCTTCGGAAGAAGCCCGCTGTGCTGGACTTAAACCGTTTAAATATAAAATCACCTTCTTATTTGCTCTTTTAAAGGTGTTAATCACCTCAATTACCACCTGCTCATTTTCTAGACTTGGAACAAATTCTTCATCTATAATGGCGTCAGCAGATCCCAATACTGCAGCTACATTTTCGTTGGTTCTCAGTGTCCATAAATAAGATTTAGCATTGTTTGTAGCATTGGTAAAAACATGCCCAATAGTTGGATAGCTTTCCAAAATTTCTTGTGCGCCAGCAACATAATTATATCCTCTACCACCCGCTGACTCTAAACCGACATAGTCATCCAATGTCTCTCCCCCTCTTACATATAATCTTACTCCCCAAGAACCCTGAAGAGGGAGACCTGGCTCGATCACTGTTAATGCTTCTGGAGAACTTTTAGCGCACGAAAAAAGGATAAAAAGAAAGAATAAGATGTAATTTTTCAAACGAGTATGTATTATTTTTTTTTTAAAGATAAACCTAAATGGGCTAGCAAAAAAAAGCCCAACAGTATGAGTGAATACCCCCCTTTTTTATAGCGATTGATTTTTATGAAGATAAGTTTTTTATTATTTCCCTATAAACTTGATATGTTTTATTTGGATTAGTGGAATTTTGATTTATTTTTGTGCTTTATTTAAAGTAAAAATGAGAATTAGTTTACACATAAACATACTTAATCTATAGGTTTTATATTTAATGATAATCAACTTAGTTTTTAAAAAAATGAATGCACTACCCAAAAATAATGGGATCAAACGAAGCCTAGCAAAAACATTCTCATGGCGCATCATAGGAACATTAGATACAATTTTCATTGCCTACATCATTACGGGTACAATGAATCATGCCCTATCTATTGGTAGTATAGAATTAGTAAGTAAAATGATTTTATATTTTTTTCACGAACGTAGTTGGAATAAAATTAAATGGGGGAAAAACTAAGCATATGAGAAATGATTACATCGCACATCTTAACGAAAAATTTGCCAATAAAACTTTAAATGAGGCATTCAATACCTTGTTAAAATTAAACTTAGGCACACTAGCATTTTCAACTTCCTTTGGTTTAGAAGACCAGGTAATCACTGATGAAATATTCAGTAATAATCACACCATAAAAGTTTTCACATTAGATACGGGGCGTCTTTTTGAAGAAACCTACCAGGTTTATCACGATACACTTAACAAGTACCATAAAACCATTACCCCCTATTTCCCAAACCAAGAAAAGGTAGAAGCGCTTTTATCTTCGAAGGGACCTTACAGCTTTTACGAATCGGTCGAAAACAGAAAAGAATGCTGTAAAATTAGAAAAGTAGATCCGCTGCAGAGAGCACTACAGGGAGTGGATATTTGGATTACAGGATTGAGAGGAGAACAGAGTCACTTTCGAAAAGAATTAGATCTTTTTGAATTTGATAATTCATTTGGCCTTATCAAATTCAACCCTCTAATTCATTGGAGCAAAGAAGAAGTTGAACGGTATTTAGAAAGCAAAAAGATTCCTCAGAATAGTTTACATAAAAAAAACTTTCCAAGTATCGGATGTGCGCCATGCACAAGAGCAATAAAAAGCGGGGAAGATGACCGGGCAGGAAGATGGTGGTGGGAACACAGCAAAAAAGAATGTGGTCTTCATTTAAATAACACTTTACAATAGCATGAATATTTTAAAAACATTAGAAGAGGAAGCCATTTACATTATTAGGGAAGTTGCTGGTCAATTTGATCGGCCTGCCCTTTTATTTTCTGGAGGAAAAGACTCCATTGTTTTGCTTCACCTCTGTGCCAAAGCATTTTTACCTGCCAAAATTCCTTTTCCTTTGGTGCATGTAGATACTGGGCATAATTTCCCAGAAACACTTTCGTTAAGAGACACCCTTGTCAAACGTTATGGTGTTCAACTACACATAGGTTATGTACAAGAGAGTATTGATCAGGGAAAAGCAAAAGAAGAAACAGGAAAATTCCACAGTAGAAACAGTCTACAAACAGTCACCTTGCTAGACACTATAGAAGAATTAAAACTAGATGCCTGTATTGGGGGGGCTCGTCGAGATGAAGAAAAAGCCAGAGCCAAAGAACGTATTTTTTCTGTACGAGATGACTTTGGGCAATGGAATGAAAAAATGCAACGCCCAGAGCTTTATGACATTCTTAATGGCGCCATTAATGCAGGAGAAAATGTACGTGTATTTCCACTAAGTAATTGGACTGAATTGGATGTTTGGGAATATATTAGACAAGAAGATTTAGAAATCCCCTCTATCTACTATGCCCATACTCGTCCTGTTTATAAACGAGAAGGACAATGGATGCCCGTGTGTGAATTTCACACAGTTCCGGAAGAAGAAATTGAAATTAAAAGTGTTCGATTTAGAACAGTTGGTGACATGAGCTGTACGGCAGCCGTCACTTCAACAGCATCTAATTTAGACGTTATTATCAATGAAATTGCAGCTTCAACCTACTCAGAAAGGGGAGCTCGAATGGACGATAAACGCTCTGAAGGAGCTATGGAAGAACGTAAAAAAGTAGGTTATTTTTAACGATTAGGATGGAATTATTACGCATTGCTACAGCAGGAAGTGTAGACGACGGAAAAAGCACGCTTATTGGCCGTTTACTCTACGAAACAAAATCTTTAAAGGATGATCAACTCGATCATATTATTGAAAAAAGTAAAGCAAAAGGACTGACATATACTGACTTTTCCTTAGCAACCGATGGATTACTTACAGAGAGAGAACAAGGGATTACCATAGACGTTTCGCATATTTATTTTAATACGCCTAAACGACGATTCATCATTGCGGACTCTCCAGGACATGTTGAATACACTCGGAATATGGTTACAGGGGCTTCTAACGCAGAGGTTGCTATCATTCTTCTGGATGCCAGAAAAGGGGTGATAGAACAAACCCAAAGGCACTACGCTATCACACAATTAATGGGAATTGAAAAAATTATTTTTGCCATTAATAAAATGGATTTGATTAACTATGATGAAGATAGATTTGATGAAATCATTTCTTCTATCAAATCCTTAATTGAGCAAAGTAATGTGGCCTCAAAAAATATTCACTATATCCCGCTATCTGCACTAAATGGTGACAATATTGTGGATACAAGTGAGAACACTCCTTTCTACAAAGGTCCTTCATTAATTGAATTGATACATCAATTTCCTGTGAATGACAGGATAGATGATGAAAATATTTTACAGGTTCAATATGTTATAAGGCCTCAATTAGAAGCTTACCATGATTATCGTGGCTTTGCAGGAAAAATGCGGAGTGGACAATTCATTCCTGGAGATCAAATTGAAGTCTTTCCAACAGGTTTAAAAGCCACTATTAAAAAAATTGAAAAATACGGAAATGAGGTCAACTCCATTAGTCAAGGAGAGAATGCTACGATACTGCTTGATAAGGAAATAGATATTTCAAGGGGAAATTCTATTATTGGTATAAATACACCAATTCCACAAACCAAAGGAATAAGAGCAACGGTTTGCTGGATGCAATCTAATACGCTCTTAGCTGGAAATAAATATTGGTTACAAATTGGAGCTCAAAAAATACAATGTAAAATTAGACAGATCATTGAAAAAAATAAGCGCGCAGAAAAAGACAATATTTCAACCGATACCTTAGCATTAAACGACATTGGAACAGTAGAAATTCAACTTGCTCAACCTATTTTGGAACTTACATTCGAGCAAAATAAACCGTTAGGTACGTTTATAATTATTGATCCATTAACCAATAACACAGCCGGAGTAGGCTTTATACAAAACACATGAAAAGTTTTAGAACAGAAATAGAAGATCCTATTGTAGAACAAGACATTCTTGACTTAGAGAAAAAAATATACGCATTTAATAACGATACCATCGATGAAGAAAAATTTCGGAGTCTTCGCTTAGCAAGGGGGGTATATGGCCAACGCCAGCAAGGGGTACAAATGGTCCGTATAAAAATACCTATGGGACGGTTCACCGCTAACCAACTACGTCGAATTGCGAGTGTTTCTGACGAATATGGAAGTAGTAACTTACATATTACTACCCGCCAAGATATTCAGTTACATTATGTAGAATTAGATCGAACTCCAGCATTGTGGGCTGAGTTAGAAAAAGACAGTATTACACTTAGAGAAGCCTGTGGGAACACGGTAAGAAACGTAACAGCATCTGCCATGGCAGGGGTAGACACCAACGAGGCTTTTGATGTAACTCCTTACGCAGAAGCATTTTTTAGCTATTTTCTAAGAAACCCAATTTGTCAAGATATGGGACGTAAAATCAAAGTGGCTTTCTCCAGTAGTGAAGAAGATGATGCTTTAACTTTTATTCATGATCTTGGATTTATCCCTAAAATAAAAAATCAAGAAAGAGGATTCCAACTTATGCTCGGGGGCGGAATTGGATCACAGCCTATGCCCTCTCAAAAACTGTTTTCATTTATACCAACGGATAAAATCATTCCGTATAGTGAAGCCATTATTCGCCTTTTTGATCGTCTGGGGGAACGCAATAAACGAAACAAAGCAAGATTAAAATTTTTAGTGAAAGATATTGGTTTAGAAGCATTTCTTGAACTCGTTGAAAAGGAAAAAAAATCGCTTCTAAATCAAACCCATCCAATTGAAGTGACCGATCGTAGCTTAGATACGCCATTATTCACTAAACAAGAAGGAACTACTATTACGGAGGATTCTTTTGAACAATGGAAAAAAATAAATGTTATTCCCCAAAAACAATCGGGTTATTACAGTGTGGGTATACCGATAAAAAAAGGAGATATTTCTTCTGATAAAGCGCGCCTACTAGCCGATATCATTGAGCAATTTACGGCAAATGATAATCGTTTTACCATTACACAAAGTGTATTGTTACGTGATGTAAAAGAAGCGCATCTTCCCTTTCTATATCTCGCTCTAAAAGAGTTAGTATTTGACAGGATAGGATTTCAGAAAACAAACGATATTGTGGCCTGCCCTGGAACTGACACTTGTAATCTAGGAATTGCAAGTAGCTACGGATTAGCTAACGAATTACAAAAGGTCATAGAGGAGGAATATAGTCAGTTTATCTCAAAACATGAGTTAAAAATTAGGATTAGCGGATGCATGAATGCCTGCGGACAACATACATTAGCACACATAGGTTTTCAAGGAATGACACTAAAAGCCGATGGGAAAATTGCGCCTGCCACACAGATACTTTTAGGTGGAGGTGTATTAGGAAATGGAGCGGGAAGATTTGCCGATAAAGTATTAAAAGTTCCCGCCAAAAAAACCCCTAGTGTACTTCGCTGGATTTTGTCAGATTTTGAAAATAACAAAACAACTAGTGAAAGCTTTTTTGACTACTATGACAGAAAAACAAAAGATTATTTTTATCAAAATTTAAAGCATTTCAGCGATACGGAAAACCTCAGTCCAGAAGACTTTATTGATTGGGGTAATGAAATAAAATACGAAAAGGCTATTGGTATAGGAGAATGTGCAGGGGTAACCATTGACCTTGTGCAAACACTGTTATTTGAAGCAGAAGAAGCTTATGGTTGGGCGTTATCTGCGCTAGAACAAAACCGATTTAGTGATTCTGTTTATCATGCCTATAATGGAAGAGTAAGAGCTGCAAAAGCATTACTAACTTCGGTACAAGCAAAAACAAACAGTCATGCCTCCATTATTGAAGGATTTGATATTCATTTTCCTCAGTTTGCAGTAGAACTAAAAGAAAGTTTTAAAATGGGCATTCAGCAGTTTACTTCCCAAAAAGCTACACAAAAATTCGCCAAAGAATTTATTCAAACTACCCAAAGTAATATTGCTTGGATTAAAAATAAAAGGAATGAACAACTTCAATAAAGGAAAGATTACTTTGGTGGGTGCAGGACCTGGTGATCCAGAATTACTGACCATAAAGGGGCTTAATGCAATAAAAGGCGCAGATGTTATTCTATATGATGCACTAATTAATCCTGTACTATTAAAACACAATAATCATGCGGAAAAGGTATTTGTTGGAAAACGTTATGGTTTCGCTAGGAAGAATCAGGAGGAAATCAATCAACTATTGATTGAATTTGCCATAAAGGGAAAAACAGTCGTTCGACTAAAAGGAGGAGATCCTTTAATTTTTGGTCGTGCAGCAGAAGAACTCTCCATTGCACAATTATTTGACATACCTACCCAGGTTATTCCTGGAATATCTTCTTATGTTGGGATAGCCGCTCAGCACCAAATTCCTATTACAAAAAGAGCAACTTATGAGAGTGTTTGGATTACTACAGGCCATACACATGATGGTAAAATCTCTTCTGACATCGCTATAGCTGCTCAGTCAAAAGCTACTGTTATTGTTCTAATGGGCATGCGCTTTTTAACAGATATAATTACTGAATTCCTCCGCTATAAACCAGCTAATTATCCTGTTGCGATAATTCAAAATGGCACAACAGCAGCTGAAAAAGTAGTCGTGGGTACACTAGAAAACATTATTAATCAGGTTAAAGAACAACAAATTGGAAATCCAGCCAATATCATCTTTGGCCACGCTGTCACCGATAATATTGTGGCCTTTAAACATCTAAAATCTGCCGAATGCGTGAATTAAATGAACTTTATCCTGTTTTTCTAAAGGTCAATCAATTGGAGATTCTAATTGTCGGCGGGGGTTATGTAGCACTCGAAAAAATGGAATTTCTTTTCAAATCTAGCCCCAATGCAAAGGTCACCCTTGTGGCTCCTTTTTTAAGACCAGAGACTACAAAATTCATTGAAAATAAAGAGGTAAAAGTAATTAAACGGAAATTTCGTTTGTGGGATTTACGAAAAAAAAACATAGTTATTGCCACCACAGATGTACCAAGTATTAACAAGCGCGTACAAAAAGCGTGTAATCGAAGAGGAATATTAGTCAATGTTGCCGATACTCCAGAGCTATGTGACTTTTACATGGGAGGCATTGTGACTAAAGGAAATCTTAAAATAGGAATTTCCACCAACGGGAAATCCCCTACCATGGCTAAAAGAATTCGACAGTTTTTAGAAGAATTATTACCCGAAGAGGTTGATGACCTTCTCCATACACTAAGAGAATACAGAACCACACTAAAAACTGATTTCGAAGAGAAAGTCATTGAAATGAATAAACGAACAAAATTATTATTAGAAGAAAAAAAATGATAAAAACGGATATTATTATTATAGGGGCTGGTCCTGTAGGGCTCTTTGCCATTTTTGAAGCTGGATTAATGAAGTTAAAATGCCATCTAATTGATGCCATTCCTCAGGCTGGTGGACAATTAACAGAAATATATCCAAAAAAACCCATTTATGATATTCCAGGATATCCTTCTGTTTTAGCGGGTGAATTAATAGATCGCTTAATGGAACAAGCGGCGCCTTTCAAACCTGGATTTACTTTGGGTGAAAGAGCAGAGACTATCGACCAACAAGAAGATGGTAGCTTTATTGTAACAACCAGTGAAGGAACAGCTCACCATGCACCAGTCGTTATGATAGCAGGGGGATTAGGTAGTTTTGAACCTAGGAAGCCGAAAATAGAAGCTCTTCCAAGTTTCGAAAAAAATGGAGTTGAATTTATGGTCAGAGAACCTGAACAGTTTTTAGGTAAAAAAATCTTTATCTCTGGTGGTGGAGACTCTGCTTTAGATTGGGCCATCTATTTTGCAGAAAAAAATGATAGCCCCGTTGGGTTAGTTCACAGATCGGACTCGTTTAGGGCACACAAAGACTCTGTTGAAAAAGCTTATCAATTAGAAAAAGAGGGTAAAATAGCGTTTTATACCCATGCAGAGGTTGTGGATCTTAAAGGCAACAAGTCATTAGATGCCATAGAAATAAAGCAAAAAGGAAAAGAAAACAAGTTGGTGAAAGTTGACGCATGGTTACCTCTTTTTGGTCTTTCACCAAAATTAGGCCCTATTGCTAATTGGGGGTTAGAAATTGAAAAAAACGCCATTAAAGTCGATAATACCCTTGATTATCAAACTAATATTCCTGGGGTCTTTGCTATTGGAGATGTGAATACCTATCCTGGCAAGTTAAAACTTATTTTATGTGGCTTTCATGAAGCAACCTTGGCGGTACAAACGGCCTATAAAATTATTCATCCAGATAAACGATTTACACTGAAGTATACCACGGTTCAGGGGGTAAATGGATTTGATTAAATAGAACTAAATCATATAAATTAGCTTAGAGTTAACCCAACGGGCTTATGGTATATTTTACTCTAAGATAAAAAAGTAATAATTGATTTATTTAGTCTTTGTTTACTTCATTTTTTATACATTCGGATAGAAAATTATAATCTAATAACCGTTCCTCAAGTCCGTGAAGTATCTTAAAATTACCCTAAAATTTATTTTAGCATTTAATTTGATAATCGCCCTTTTTTTGGGGCTTTTTTACGCAAATTACCACAAGGAACTTCCTTATGGGCAGCAAGGAGAAGAAGCAGATCAGCTAGCGGGTAAAATGCTCCAAGCTTTAAATTACGAGGATTACAAAGAAATTCGTGAGTTATCGTGGACTTTTTCAAGTCTAGGGAGAGAGCGTCATTTTAAATGGCAAAAAAAGAAAGGATTATGTACGGTAGCCTGGGATAGTATCTCTGTAGATTTAGATTTAAAAAACTTAAAAAAATCAAATGTTAAAATTAATAACATAGCGTACAAAGGGGAGAAAGAAAAGGAGTTAATATACACAGCTGAATCAAAATTTAACAATGATAGCTTTTGGCTAGTGGCGCCTTTCAAATTATTTGATAAAGGAGTAGAAAGAAGACGAGTTATACTAGAAGACGGATCAGATGCGCTACTTGTTACTTATAAAAGTGGAGGAAATACGCCTGGAGATTCATATTTGTGGCTTTTAGATAAGGATTTTAAACCAAAGGCTTTTAACATGTGGGTAAGTTTATCACCCATCGGGGGACTAGAAGCTAGTTGGGAAAAATGGACGAAAACTACTCAAGGAGTCTTTTTACCCCAACTTCATCAAATTTTCTTTCTAGATCTTAACATACAGAATTTGACGATAGATTAAATCCTCCTATAATTTAATCATTTATTATGAGGGCTGTCAATCCTAAATTAACCCGATGAATAGATACATTTCTTTCACCATTAAAACAATGATTGTTTAGTTAAGAATAAAGTCGCAAATGCTAAAAAATTAATACCCAAAATAAGTAGTTAGATCAATTAACAACCTATTTAACTGAAGTTCGTCTATACTCATTTTTTTCTTTTCAATTGATTATCTGTATCTTAGGGAAGCATTTAACCATAAATCAAAAAAAAATGAGAAAATTAATCTATCTATTACCGCTACTTTTCAGTTTCTGCGACACCCATGAAGCTGAATTAAAAAAGTTTGAAAAAAACAGTGAAACCGTAGCCAATTTTTTTGAAGCTTTTTCTAATAATGAAATTGATCAGATGAAAGGTTATGTAGATGAAAACTTTGTCTGGACCCCACCCATGTCTAATTTAGATTCTCTTCCAAAATCTGCTTGGGAATCCCAGATGAAATTATTCAATGATCTATATGACAATATTGAATTTACAAATGCCCAATACTACGCAGGTCTTGACGAGGAAATGAAACCTAACGGAGATGTAAGAGTATATGGGACATGGAAGTCAATTTACACCTTAACAGGTCAACCA
Source organism: Flavobacteriaceae bacterium (assembly GCA_038143595.1). Lineage (GTDB taxonomy): Bacteria > Bacteroidota > Bacteroidia > Flavobacteriales > Flavobacteriaceae > Arcticimaribacter. The sequence goes on from JAYQME010000001.1 coordinate 856,647, forward strand.
ACTGAATTAGACTATTATTCAGTACTGTTTTTTAATGATGAAGGAAAAATAATTTCCCAGTCAGAGTGGTATAATTACGCAGATATTGTACCCTCCGTGACTGATGCCACACAATTTATTGATCAGGATGAGACGGTGAATTCTTTCGGAGGAACCATCTCTTACCCCAAAGGAAAAGCTTCTATTACCAATGCTATTGTTGTATTAGAGCCAGGTCAGAGTTTTCCTACCCACAAACACACTGGTTTTAACGTAGGAACAATTTTACAAGGTGAATTTACAGTAGAAGATGAAAACGGAAATAAGATTATCAAAAAAGCAGGAGAAACCTATATCGGACAACCCAATGTTTGGCATACAGCTAGTAATCAAAGTAAAGAAACGACCATTTTAATCGGAAGCATAATGGGCGTGGTAGGAAAACCCGCTACCATTAATAAAGAATAAATACTTGATACAGTCATCTAAAAAAAGCTCTCTTATTCAGAGGGCTTTTTTTTATTGATTAATACGTAATTTATATTGCAATAGATATATGCATACATGAAAGTAAATTTTTTACTACTCATTACATAAGATCATACAATAATAAATCAAGATAGAAAGGTGAAAAAAATGGTTCTAAAAGGTGATTTATTTGATTACTTTTGCTTGGTCAAATAGACATTTTTAAATCTCTTAATTGAAGATAATTATTCATAGAAATTAAAATATAGCGCATGGATTTGAATAAACTCAAAAATAAGAATGTACTCATTACAGCAGGTGCTCAAGGGATTGGAGAATCAATCACCAAACATTTCATAGATCATGGAGCCCATGTGGCCATTCATTATTTTTCAAGTAAAGATACCGCACAAGGTTTAGCAGATTATGCAGAAAACAAAGGACAAAAAGCCGTGGTTATTAAAGCTGATCTTACTAAAGAAAGCGAAGCCAATGCAGTGGTAGAAAAAACGGTAGAGACACTGGGTGGAATAGACATTCTGATTAATAATGCAGGTTCTTTAGTAGCTCGTAGACTTTTGGGAGAAATGGACACTGAATTCTGGCACAAAGTTATGGATATAAACCTTACTTCTATGATGTTTGTGACAAGAGCTGCTTCGCCCTATCTTTCAAAAAACAAAAATAGTAGTATCGTCAACTTAGCTTCCCTAGCGGGAAGAAAAGGGGGACATCCTGGATCTTTGGTTTACGCAACCAGCAAGGGGGCAATTTTAACTTTTACAAGGGCTTTATCTTCAGAATTAGGACCACTAGGGATAAGGGTAAATGCTGTAGCTCCAGGTCTAATTCTTGGTACTTCTTTTCATAACACCCATACTACAAAAGAGTCTGCAGCCGAAACTATCGCTGGAATTCCCATCCAAAGAGCTGGAGATGCTAGTGACGTAGCTAGAGCTGTTTTGTATCTCGCATCTGAATACGATGGATTTATAAGTGGAGCAACATTGGATATAAATGGAGGGGTTTATAATATGTAAATAATGAGCAAAGGCGAATTATATGGCTAAAATTTTGATCGAATTTTAATTTCTTTAATTCTTTTATCCTCAATGTTTTTGGAATAAATAAAAATATCTGATTTAAGAATAGTATGATCACTAATCACTACCCTAAATTATACTTCAGGAAATATGAACTATAACCTTCCAATCGATTCAGGGAGTACATATTATTGGCGTGTAGTAGCCGAAGATGCCAATGGTAATCGAAGTGATTCTGGAATAAATGGATTTAGAGTTAACTAATTGTTTGTTTGTTTTTCATTTATAATGAAAACGCACCCCTCTCTGATTACCCAATGTTCGAATTAACCTTTAAAAAGAAACCCTGTTCAAATAATGAACAAGGTTTTACTTTAGTAAAAAAAATGTCGTTAATATTGAATTAATATAATAACTCTAGGGCTTGTTGCTCCTGCACTTCAATTTTTCCTGAACGAGAAATTGTATTCCCTTTATGATGATTGTTTTTTGCTCCCCATAGGATAGCTACTCGTTTTACTTTATTATTACTAAAGTTGTTATCTTCTAAGCTTACATTAATAATTCCACGAGTTTTAATTAAAATACCACTCTTCTCTTTTCCTCCGCTTCTTGTAAATTCGTTGTTCTGCAAGGTTAGTACTCCTCCAATGGTAGACTCATCATATCCTCCACGATAAAAATGAATTACATTTTGATCAATGTTTTCAAAAGAAGAATTGGTTATTGTAAACATCTCAGCATTATAATCTCCTTTCACATCAGCAGCCAAAACAAATCCATTTTTGCTATTCTTAAACGATGTATTATCAATACTTATTGAATCAGCAAATGAACCTCTACTTGCTAACAAAATATGATCAAAATTTTGAACTACACTTTCTTTAACCTTTAGTTTATAGGAAGAGGCCATGTTTTCTTTTAGGGGGGCAAAAGCCATCTGAGATCCATTACCCTGTAAAGTTACTCCCGTTAATTCTAAACTACCTTTTGGATGCATTTCAAAAGCAGCTGTTCCCGCTTTCCCCTCATAGGTAATCGTTGTTTTCTCCTCTTCAGAAGCACGAATAATAATCGATTTATTAATTGCCAAAGGAGTTGTTTGGGTATAGCTTTGATCCATTAAAGAAATAATATCTCCTGCCTCGGCCTTATCTATAGCTTCTTGAAGGGCGCCTGGTGTAGCGCTAACTTGATGGACAACTGCTTTACGTGGAGCTGGATCTGGAGAAAACCAATCTGGCCCATAATTTTGTTTATCTATGGTAAAACCTGCCGCTGAATTGACATCTGCAAGTGCACCAACACGATTGAGGCTAGCACGACTATTCCCAAGTAAATCTTTTTTAATTCGATCAAATCCAAAACCATTATAAAGGGTAGAAAGAAATTCATTACCCTTTGATTCTGGAACAAAAAGCCAATCATTTATTTGGTTCATTACTAAATCTTCATTTTGAAATGCATCGAATTCATCAGAAGTATTTCCTGCATTTGAGATAATATTATTTTCAAATTTAACCCCATTAATATCATCATGATTAACAATCGGTGAAGGGTCTGTTTTCGTATTATAAATAATATTATTCGCTAACACTGTCCTTATTGGAGGAGCTGATCGAATTTCACTTTTTGGTAATACAGAAGCACTGGCTATATTTTGCCCTACTCCGATTTGCCAGGGAGCAGTACAATCTACCCAAGTATTATGGGCCACCACAACATCGGTAACCTGCTTATATCTATTTAACGAAGACTTAGGAATACCATTCATCACAGCCAAAGGACTTCTAAACTCCTCTCCTTTAATCTTATAAAAGTAATTATTGGTAATCCAATGACCTGAATTAATTACTCTAATTCCTCCATAAAAATCAGAATCATCGTCACCGATAAACATATTACCATCAACGGTGGTGTAGTCACTATGTCGCATGACTAACGAGCCTTCGCACTTATAAAAAATATTGTTTACGTAATGATTAAAATTCGTTTTATCGGATATAATTTCAACTTCACCATTACAGCGGTCAAAAAAGTTATTCGCAACCATTACTTTTCCTGGTGTCATAGATGTTTCACTCCCTCCAAGTCTCATGGTTTCTCCCCTGGGCCCACCTTTTCTTGGTCGGGGTCCAAAGTAATTATTTACAATTTGATGGTAACTATTCGTGTTTTCATTACCGTTATGATAGACCAAAAAAGTGGCACCATCATTAGACTTACCAGATAAATAATTATGATCAAACGTATTGTGTTGTCCATACATTTCTACCCATCTGTCTTTTTCCCATCGGTTAGGTTGTGTGTAATCCTTAATCACAGTTTGAGAAACCCTTGAATGAAAAGCGGTACTGTCTTTTCCAATTTTAAAGCGAATAACTCCACTCCCTGGGGAATAACCATTTCTAAAAAATAAGCCTTCGACAACCAAATATTCTCCACCAAGATGGAGATAAGATTGTCCCTCTAAAAAAACTTTTCCAGGAGTTTCTGCCCGAAGGGTAATCGGTTGGCTATCCGTTCCTATTCCATATAGTTCTATGTCTGCATTGGTCCAAATTCCATCTGCCATTACTATTTCTGATCCTGCTTGAGCAGAAGCAATGGCTGCCTTGAGCGAGGGTAAATCCTTCACTAACTGGATATTGGTGTTTTTACTATTAACACATGATATACACATGAATAGTAACATAATCACTCCTAGGGTTTGTCTCATAATTTATATATTTAATTTAATACAGTTTTCTATTTATCTACCCATCCATCCTCCGTCTACAGTAAGTACACTACCGTGAACATAATCTGCTGCTGAAGAACATAAAAAAACAACAGGTCCCCCAAAATCACTGGGTTTTCCCCATCGTCCTGCAGGTATTCTATTTAAAATTTCTTGAGATCTATCTAGATCATTTCTTAAAGCTGCAGTTATATCAGTTTCAACATAGCCGGGGGCTATGGCGTTTACATTAACACCTTTTGAAGCCCATTCATTAGAAAAAGCTTTGGTAATTTGTGTAATTGCCCCCTTACTTGCCGCATAGCTTGGAACAGTTATCCCTCCCTGAAAACTGAGAATAGAGGCTGTAAATACAATCTTTCCAGTCCCTTTTTTCACCATCTCTTTTCCAAACTCTCTTGTCAAAATAAATGGTGCAGTTTGGTTGACTTCAACGACTTCATCCCAAATCGTGTCAGAATGTATTGCTGCAGCTGACCGTTGTATAGTACCAGCGTTATTGATCAAGATATCTAAAACACCTTGCTCCTCTTTGATTCTATCAACCAGTTTATATAGTTCAGATCGTTTACTAAAATCACAGGGATATGATTTAAAATCTCCTCCAAAGGCTTTAATCTCTTTTTCTACATCACTTCCAAAATCTGATAGCGTAGCGCTTACACCTAATATCTTAGCACCTGCTTTTGCTAACGAAATAGCCATCGCTTTTCCAATTCCTCTGTTACAACCTGTCACTAGAGCAATTTTATTGTCTAAACTAAATTGGTGATTCATTTTTGGATTTACTTTTATTAAAGTAACTCACTAAAATTAGGAAAAATAAACTGGTTAACCAATTTATTTTTTTTATGATAAATACGGATAGATTTAAAATGACTCAAGTGATTATAAATAACTAAAAACCATGTGAATAAAAAGAAATAAACAGATTTGTTAATATTTTTATATTTACTCAATAAAACGCCACCTTTTACGTTAAATAAGATGAACCTTAAATTGTAAAAATGATTGACATTCTCTTTTTCATTGCTGTAGGAGTGGGTATTGCTGTGTTATTCTTGTTTTGGTATGCTAACTATAGTACACAATCGGGATTTGCAAAAGACGATAACAATAATAATATTCCCGATTCCTGGGAAAAATATGTCCTTCTTTTTAAATTAAAAAACCTTGTTATTCTTCTATTAGGTATACTAATTGGTTATCTCTTTAGCTTAACATCATTTTAAAACATCGATTATGAATGACAATGCTTTTTCCTCTGTCTTTAATTACAGAGTTCTTCTTATAACTATTGAGACCATTATAATTTACTTTCTGTATGATTATTATCAAATTAATTTAAAAATTGATTTTACCATAATGAGTATAGCCATTGTTTTTCCTTTGGTCTTCTCTATCACAAGTGCCTATCATCGTAGACAAGAAGCTATAAATGTTTTTGCGGAATTCAGAAATAAGATTATTGACTTAACAAATATTTTTTATGCGGTTGAGAACATAAAAAAAGAGGACTATAAAAAATTATACCACAGCCTAATAGAAGCCCAAGAAATCCTTGTCCGCTATTTAAAAGAATCGAGTACACCGATTGAATACAATGAACTTAGGGAAAAAAGAAAAGATATTCTCGTACTTATTGATACCCATAAAAATCTTTTTAACGAAAGAGAGAAGGACAGTTTAATACGGGTAAAAAACGAACTCTTTTTAGCAGCAGAAAAAATTAGAGGAATTAAAATACATGGCACCCCTAAATCATTAAGAAAGTACTGTCTAGTTTTTATTTATTTATCTCCATTCCTCTATAACTCACAACTAATTCTTGTACACAATGAGTTAGGAATCAACTTAGAAACGTTTATCTCATTATTATTCTCTTTGGTTGTAAGTTTTGTTTTAATGGCTTTATACAACGTACAAGACTATATAGAAAATCCATTTGACCAAGAAGGATTAGATGATTTAAAAATAGATGAAATGGAGGTTAAACACTGGGAATCTCTTTACTAGAATAAAATTAAAAGCGGTGATTAATTTTTTTCTAACTTCCAAGATGATTTTTAATTAAGCGTACTTCTGTGATAGGCTTTTTAAACTTATATAAGAGCTAATTCTTTTTATATTGCATCAAAGTATCATCAATGAAATTTTCTAATGTTTTTATATTTCTATTTACTCTTATCACGCTTAACTGTGGTAAAGAAACTCCTGATGTTAAGTTGCTTACAGTACAAATCAACTCTAGTCAGGGCGGAAACGTAAGTTCTTCTGGAGGGAGCTACACAGAGGGCTCAATCATTTCGATTGAAGCTCTTCCAGGAAGCGACTATATTTTTTCAGGTTGGTCCAATGGATCTCAAAACAATCCTCTTTTAATTACGGTAAATAGTAACATTATAATCACGGCTAATTTTAGTAAAAAAAGGTACCCTGTTACTGTATCCACTATGGGTGCTGGAAATGTAGAAAAATCAATCCTTTATTCGGCTAAGCCCAGTACCGAATATACTGCCGGGTCTTTACTAAACCTTCTTGCTGTTCCAGAAATCCACTGGCAATTTACACGTTGGTCGGGAAATATTTCTTCAACCGATAATCCCATAGAAATTACGGTGAATTCTACAAAGACAATCATTGCCAATTTTGAAGAAAATACAATAGTTACTCCAACAATAGAGGGCGTAAACCTAACTGCAGATGGAACAACAGACACTTATGGTTTAATTACATCTGTACTTGCACCAGGGTATAATCCCATAGAAGTCCCAGATTGTAATCACCCAGATTTTGGAGATCATATAGATCAAATCTATGCAGAAGAAATAGATCGATACGCCTTTAGATTTTTTATACATGTGACTCCAGACAACGATAGATGTATCAACTTTGATCGACAAAGAAACGAGATAAAGTCCTATGATCAGTCTCCCGAGAATTTATTAGGAAGACGTAATGAAAGGGTGACTTATCGTTGGAAGTTTAAACTTTCAGAGGGTTTCCAATCCTCTTCCAAATTCACTCATATTCATCAGCTAAAATCAGTTGGTGGAGATTATGAAAGAATGCCAATGTATACGCTTACAACAAGAAAATCTTCCCCAGATAGGTTAGAATTAAGATATGCAGAAATTGATAACCAAATTACACTTGATCAAACGGAGTTAGCTCCATTAATAAATCGATGGCTAGAAGTAACCGAGACCATAGAATATGGCCATCAGGGATATTATCAGATTGAAATTACAGAAGTAAACAGTCAGGAAGTTTTATTTAGTTATACCAATGAGAGTATTGTTAATTGGCGTGAAGGTGGGGATTTTGTTCGACCAAAATGGGGCATTTATAGAAGTCTAATTTACAGTGATGACCTTAGAGATGAAGAAATTCTTTTTGCGGATTTTAATATTTATGAACACTAATTATCTTTTCGTTTATTTTTTAAAAAAAGCCCTTCAAATGAAGGGCTTTTTTTATGATCATATGTATTTCTAAAAGAATACACTAAATACCTAATGCTTGTCCCCCTCCGATTTGGATGGTTTCTGCTGTGATAAATGATGCATCGCTGCTCGCTAAGAAAGAAACCACATTGGCTACTTCTTCTGGCTGACCTAATCTACCCAACATAATATTGTTCTTCCATGAAGCAAAAACCTCTGGCTTAGTAGATTTAATCTGTGCGTGAAAAGGGGTATCTATTGTTCCTGGCGATACTGCATTAACACGAATATTATATTCTGCTAAATCTTTAGCCAACGCTCGGGTAATGGCATGTACTCCTGCTTTTGAAGTCCCATAGATCCCTGCTCCTGGTCCACCTGCATTCCATCCTGCATTGGAAGTATAGTTGATGATCGTAGGGTGTTCACCTTTCTTTAAATATGGGATCGCTGCACGAGATGCAAAAAACGTAGAATCTAAGTTTAATGCCATCACCTTGCGGTAGAAGTCTGTGGTCATCTCCTCGAATCGCTGTCTTCCGCCTAAACCACCTGCATTGTTAACCAATACATCTATCTTTCCATACTTCTCCCCTATGGACTGAATACTGCTGTTTACAGCATCTTCGTTTGTTACGTCGAATCCAACATACTCCGCTGTAATTCCTTCGCTTTGTAGCGCTGAAGCTTTGGCCGCTCCTTCGGCATCTTCTATACCGTTTAATATCACTGTGAATCCGTCTTGACCTAGACGCTTGGCTACTTCATAACCGATTCCACTTGTAGCTCCTGTAACTAGGGCTACGCGATTTGTTGTATTACTCATACTTTCTATTTTCTTTTTTTATTTAATATATCTTATTTCTTCTCTGATATTGGAGCAATATTTGGACATAAAAACCATATACTTGCTATGGTAGTTACTGCCAATACTGCACCAATAATAAAGGCTGGCGCATAATTACCGCCTTTGGTCAATATAGGAACCAAATACGTTAATCCTGCAGCAGCTAATTTGGCACCCATACCAGCAAATCCTGCTAGGGTACCCACACTCTTTCCACTGAATAAATCACTTGGTAGTGTTTGCACATTACCGATTGCTGTTTGGAAACCAAACAAAATCATCGCCATAATTAATACAGCCATTACAGGGCTACCTGGACTAGATAAAGCCAGTAGACCTGGGAGCATAATAATAAAGCAACCCAAGGCTATAACAAATTTACGTGTCTTGTCTATACTCCATTCTTTCTTTATTAGATTCTGTGCCAAGAGACCTCCAAACCAAGCACCTAGCATAGCGCCTACGTAAGGAACCCAACCATAGATACCTATAGACTTTACATCCATACCATAAACCTCGGATAGGTAAATAGGAATCCAAAAAACAAATAACCACCAGATCGGATCTATCGCAGCTGAAGAGATAATAACTCCCCAACTCTGTTTGTGTGAAAGTAATTGTTTGGTATCGGGAGCATAAGTCGTTGATGCTGTAGAACCATCTTCTGTAGATGGATTACTTTGTCCTGAAAGGATATAAGCACGTTCCTCATCTGTAATCCATGGGTGATCCTTTGGTGGGGCTTTTACTAAGTAAAGCCAGGGCAATAACCACAGTAAACCCATTAATCCTATAATCACAAAAATCATTTGCCAGCTAAAGTAAATCGTTAAAAAAGCAATAAGTGGAATAGATATTATACCGCCTATAGAAGCGCCAGAATTAAACAAACCTTGGGCAAAGGCACGCTCTTTGGTCGGAAACCATTCCGCATTACCCTTGGTAGCACCTGGCCAGTTACCTGCTTCGGCGATTCCTAAGATTGAACGGAAAATAGCAAAACTTGTGAATCCCTTGGCCAAAGCATGTAAAGCTGTAGCAATAGACCAAAAACCAATCGACAAAGCAAAGCCCATACGGGTACCTACCCAGTCAAATATCTTTCCAAAAATTGCTTGACCAAAGGCATAAGAGAAAACAAAAATAATAGAGATTAAGGCATAAATCTCCTTGCGCTCGTCTGCTGTCTTATCTGGGTATAGATCAGAGGCTATCTGGGGCCATAATACGGTTAATGATTGACGATCTATGTAATTGATAATGGTAGCAAGAGCTATAAGTCCTACTATCCACCATCGTAAGCCGTTAATTTTCATAATAAAACGAGGATGTTATCAAGTAAGAGAATGAGTAAATAATCGTTTACTTGAGGTTTATTCAATTGGTTTATTCAATGTTGTAACAATACTGATACAAATCCTTGAAGTGAGTTTTCATGGCATCTTTAGCGGCCACAGGATCTTGAACTTTAATAGCATCTAAAATACTCTTATGTTCTTCAATTCCTTTAAATGCAGTGTTTTTATCACATACATGATGTTGCTCAAAATTATTGATGATTTCTGGTGTAATTTTAAGCATGAAAGTGTTTAGTGTTGGGTTACAGCTTGCTTTAGCAATAGCCAAATGAAATAATAAATCTTCTTGCACAGAATCTTCCCCTCTAATGACTTTGTCTGAATAAGCTGTTAAAGCATTTTCAATATTAATAATGTCATCGGCTGATCTTCTTAATGCAGCTAGCTTCACACCTTTGAGTTCTAAAAAAATTCTGGCTTCTACCAAATCTTTAAAATTAGGTACATTTAGTCCCAAAATGTCATCGATCATTCCGTTCAGTGCGGTTATGCCAATATCGGCTACAAAAGTACCGCTCTGAGGTATAGATTTTACTAAGCCATAGGATTCTAAAGTTTGTAAAGCTTCTCTTAAATTCGATCTAGATACTTCAAACTTTTCTGCTAACATTCGCTCAGAAGGGAGTTTATCCCCAGGTTCCAGATTTTTAAAATTTATAAGTTCCTTGAGGTTAGCAATAATTTGCTTTTGAACTTCTTGTATTTCATTATCTATCAACATAATTTTTGAGCGTATTCAATTTTTTTCCAAGGTCGCAATTTAAGCAATTTCGATGATTTATACTTAAAAAGTTAAATTCCTTAATTCACACCCCATGTAGGATATGAGTATTCTGTTTATTGTTTTCACTAGTCATTACTATCTGAAAAACCTTAAATAAATGAGGATTAAAATTAGGCATTTAAAATCAAAAAATTCTCAATTTGATTTAAAACCTAGTGTAACTAGTAGTCAGCTGTCACTTTTATACGTCATAGTAGCATCGGTTGATTACTCAACCGATGACTACATTGACCATATATATTAATTACTCAGCTGGATAAATTTTCACATTATCCACATAAGCATCTTTGTCATTTACTGTATAAATGAAGATAGATACTTCACCTACAGCATTAGATCTAAATCTTTCTAAAACTGTTGTTCCACCAGAACAACCGTTATCAGCAAACTTTCCTTGCGCCACAGTTCCAACGTGCTTCACTAACGGATTAGAAGCGAGTGCAACGGTACTGTCACTGAAATGACCATTTAAAATGGATGCGATAACACTATTAGTATCAGATCCTCCTGTTCTAATTGCATATTCATATTCAAATATGTAATCTGTATTTGGACTTAAGGTAACTGCTTGATAAGCATATCTTGTAGAACCAGGTCGAGCAGAACCATCTGGATTTGCGCGTTGAGATGAAGACCATTTTGCACCCCTTGTTTTAGATCCATTATCAGATCCATCATAATTTGTACAAGACCCATCACTAGAACCACTAAAAGGATTTGAACTACCTGGAGTATTGGCTATCTTCCAAGGCACGTAAGTATCACTAGATCCACCATTAAAGCTCCCCCAAATAATTTCAGGGTTTATAGCTCCAGCAGGTCCACCAACCGTTACTTCTTTAGTTATAGATGTTGTCTTATCAATAAAGTTAGTGGTTGTTAGTGTAACCATGTAAACTCTCTCAACACCATCGTTGGTGTAACTATGGGTAGGGTTTTCATCTGTGGAACTGTTTCCATCACCAAAATCCCAATGGTAACTCGTAGCGCGTTCAGACTCATTAGCAAAAGTAACATCAAAATCACTAGCTACGTCATCAAATGTGAATTCAGGTACAGAAAGAGGCTCTCTATAAAAAATCACATTATCCACATTAAGGGTTGCTTCTCCATATGCACTCCCGCCTGTAGCTAGTTCAAAAGTAATATCATCAATTTGTGTGATACCCTCTTCTGCAAGGTCTATAATAATACTTGTCCAAACATTGTCCTCTAGTAATTGAAGAAACTCTTGTCCTGCTACAGTAATTTTCACATAGTTTATTCCTTTATTAAAAATAGAGTGTATATCTAAATGAAGATAATCTGCTGAAGAACCAGAACCAAATACATCTGCAACAACCACAGGTGAAGCAAAAGCAATGGTCGCCGTATTTGGGCTTTGAAGTCTAGAATACTGAAGGATATCGTTTCCAGTGTCTCCTACTTCTCTTTCATTAACCTCAGAAGAATTACTCCCTCCTAAATTGGCAGAAATAACATTCGTGTAAGCGCTAAAAGCCCCTTCACTAAAAGTACCATTACTGAAAACAGAATATACATTTTCATTAAGTACCGAAGGTGAGTTTGGTGCTGAGGTTGGGTTACCAGGGGAATGAGTAACGGTAAAATTCTGTGATTGTGATACATCTGCTAAACCACGATCAGATTTTGCAGTAACCGTAATTACATAAGTTGACTGAGTAACCGTATTAGGATAATCGTAAGAAGCAGTTCCTCCGTTTTCATCTATGGTTACCGTTCCGCCATTTCCAAAATCAACTACATAAGATGTTGCGCCAAAGGCAAGAGGAGTAACAGATACATAAGTACCGTCATTTACCCCATCCTCATCAGCTCCAACAGAAACTGAAAAGCTTGAAAATGATATTTCGTTAAGCCCTGGTCCAGTAGAATTGGACAATGGCTGTAAAGGCTCAAAGTCGTCCGTACACGATACAACAAGTAACGATACGCCTAGAGCTAGTATTCCTTTTTTAAATAAATTCATATCTTTTATTTTAATTTTTATTAAAATTAGTCAGCGGCATACACCTTAACATTGTCTATGTAAACATCAACATCAGTTACAGCATAGAACATAATGGCCATTTGACCACTCTCATTGGCAACAAATTCTTGCTCTACTAGGGTATGAGATGTTTTCCCGTTAGCTTGATCAGCTACAAACTGGGAGATCGGTGAACTAGCCACAGCATCTGCACCATCTGCAAAATGTCCACCTAAAACTTCCGAGTAAATACGATTTCCACCTTGGGCAACACCTGCTTGTTCTGCCGGAGTCTTAATGGCATACTCATATTCTAAAATATACCTCACTGTTCGCTCACCAGGAATGGTAGGAGATACAAGAATAGCTTGGTATGCATAACGTGTATTGGCGCTTAAATAAACACCCGCGGATGTAGCTTTAGTCCATTTGGCACCTTTAGTTTTTGCTCCATTATCAGAACCGTCATAATTAGTAAACGATCCATCACTACTGGAGTTAAAAGGATTGGTAGTTCCACCCGTAAATGTGGAGAATTTCCAATCACTAGAGCCACCGTTAAAATCCCCATTTAATATTTCTACAGGAAGTGGAACAAATACATCCTGTACAACCACATCAACAGTAATTGAAGTAGATGCGTTGTTTGCATCTAGGGCTGTAAGTGTAACTGGGTACGTTCCTTCTCCCGCAGAGAATGTAAAGGTAGGATCTTTATCGGTAGAAGTGTTTCCACCTCCAAAATCCCACATATAATTGGTCGATTCAGTCGATAAATTATTAAAATTAATTGTTCTAAAATTTACTGCATCTGGAATATAGTCAAACGCAGCATTTGGAGGTGTTAAATCTGCAATTGAACCTGCTTCTGGAAGTTCAAATTCAAAAGCTTCTTCACAACTCACTGTAAAGACCATTACTGATAAACACAGTACCAACCTTACGGTTTTATTGAAAATAGATAATTGTTTTTTCATGATTAATATGTTTATAGATTATTGTGGATTTTGCGTCAAAAGTCCATCACTCAAATTAATTTCCCTTGCAGGAATGGGTAATAATAAACGACGAATGTTATAGCTAGAATAACCTTTTGCTGTGGCATGATTACCCAATACTTCGTGCGCAACACCCAATCTTAATAAGTCGAAGAATCTGTGGTTTTCAAAAGCTAACTCTACTCTTCGTTCTAGTAAAAGATCACTTTTTGTTAAAACAGACGGACGATCTGTTGTGGCATCAAAACCAGCTCTAACTCTAACTTGCATGTAAGAATCTATGGCAGAATTATTGGTTGTATCACCTCCAGCCATTAATGCCTCAGCGTGCATTAATAAAACATCTGAATAGCGTAATACAATCCAATCATTTCCTGCGTTCGCAGGAGAAGGACCATAAGAAGGATTCTCGATATTAGAAATATCTGATCCTGCTGGTAAAAACTTAATTACTTCCGCATTTTCTGGAATTGGAAGCTGAGCATCTGTTCCAAAAGCAGCAAAAGATGCAGCAGTTCTGTTTCCTCCGTGTGAATTAAAGTCTTCTATCAAGTTTGGGTTTACAATATTAAGACCATCTTGTCTTCCTTGTCTTTTATAAGAAGTAAACTCTGATGAAAAGCCTTGACTTTCTTCTGGGTTACCAGCCACATACTGAATAGCAAATAGAATTTCATCGTTTAATTCATTGTAGAAAACATCACTAAAGTTCTGTTGCAAAGAAAACTCCCCACTATCAATAATTGTTTTGCATAATTGAGCTGCAGTAGCATAATCTGGCGTTGGCTGAGTTAAATAAACTTTTGCCAAAAGCCCTTGTGCTGCAGCCTTTGATGCTCTGGATTTACTTCCGTTACTCAAATTAGAAACACCGTCTTGTAAATCAGCCACAATTTGTGCATACACATCCTCTAAAGATCTTCTTGTGAAAAGAGTTTCTTTATCGTCTGCTACAACCACAGAAGTTACTAAGGGAACTTCGCCATATAAACGAACCAAGTTAAAATACGCATAAGCTCTTAAAAACTTAGCCTCTGCAGAATAAGCCGCTACATTGGAATCATCTGCATTATCAATATAAAAAAGTACACTGTTTGCTCTAAAAATAATTTCGTACATGGATTGGTAATAATCCTCGGACTGAATATTTTCTGGTTCAACAATATATCTATGAAAATCAGCTCTCGATCCTTCAAGGGGTTTACTTCTTGTATTATCAGATCTATGCTCCGTTAAAAGATATTCGAATTGAACTCCTCTATTAAAACGAATAGAACTAGATTCAGTATTCTCATTTACTCCCTGAAGCGCATCATAAATACCGATAATCCCGGCAAAAACATCTGCATCAGTTTCGTAAAAAGTATCTGCAACAATCGCAGAGTCTGGTAATGGGTTTAAAAACTCATCTGAATCACAAGAGACAAATACAGCTCCAGTAATTGCTAATAATAAAAATTTTATATGTTTCATCGTTAACATGTTTAGAAGTTAATATTTAATCCAAGTGACATTGTACTAAATATAGGTGTACCAGCACGCTGGGCACCATAAGACTGTGGAGTATTATTGGAATCAATATACTCTGGATTAAATCCATGATAATCATCTGAAGTAATGTAAAGTAAGTTTTGCCCAGTCGCATAAACTCTTAAAGAGGAAATTCCTACGGAAGAGATTAAATCTTCCGGGAAGGTATACCCTAGATTAACATTTCTTAGAGAAAAATATCCGGCACTCATGACCATATCATTCGTGGCTGTTCTTGGCTTAATAAATGAAGCATCAGAAATAATACCAGCAGCTACTACAGCTTGTTCGTCAGAGGTAGCCCCGTTCCACTGAGAGAAGAAGTGTTGATCTCCAATATTTCTTACTTCAGCACCTTGACTTCCTTGGATCATAAAAGAGAAATCAAAGTTTCTATACTTAAATTCATTGGTTAAACTCCAAATAATTTCTGGATAAGGATTTCCTAAAATTGTTTTGTCGTCATCGGTAATTAAACCATCACCATTTAAATCTTTAACAATTACATCTTCTGACATACCATTAATTGGAATCCAAGGGGAATCCCAATAGGCATTATCTAGTTCTTTATCCACTACATAACCGTAGAAAGAAGAAATAGGGTTACCCACAAGGTTAATCCACTGAGAATTTCTTCCGAATCCATCCTCAGTTAAGGCACCATTTGATTCTCCATAATCCAATAATTCATTTTCATTGGTGGAAGCAATCAAAGTCGTATTCCACGAAAGATCCTCTCCGGTTATATTTTTAGTTCTCAATTCAAGTTCCCAACCTGAGTTTTTCACTTTCCCTAAGTTAACAATACCATTACTAAATCCTGTGACATATGAAACTGGATTGTTTAACAATAATTGATCACTTGTTCTTTCGTAATAATCGATAGATCCAGAAATTCTATTGTAGAATAGACTAAAGTCTAAACCTGGGTTAATCTCTTCAGAAGCTTCCCATTGTAATAATAGGTTCGCAATGTTCTTTGGAGAGACACCTGCAGTAATGTTCCCATCTACAATGGCATTAGAAGTATTTAATTGCGCTAGATAAGGCCATGCATTTACTAAGTCATCACCTACATTAAATCGCTCAGATCCTGTACGACCATAACTCGCTCTAAGTTTAAGCGTTGTAAAGAGATCAGATCCAGAAAGAAAATCCTCGTTGGCAATATTCCACCCTAAAGATAAAGCAGGGAAATTACCCCATTTAGACTCTACTCCAAATACAGAACTACCATCTCGTCTAAAGGATGCATTTAAAAGGTACTTATTGTCATAAGCGTAGCCAAAGCTTGCAAAATATCCAATTTTATTGGTCTCTACATTTATCTCACCTTCGTTAACGATTGTTGTCGCCCCTTGTAAATTCTTTAAAAGGTCGTTAGAATAACCTGTTCCAACAATTTGGCTGGTTTCAGCTCTTCTCTGTTGTAAAGTTATCCCTCCTAATGCGCTAATATCATGACTACCTATTTGCTTCTTGTAAGAAATAGTATTATCAGAAATAAGACGTGTTCTGAATCTATTGTTCAATAAATATTGCGCTCTACTTGTTCCGGATTGGTGATGCTTTGTTCCATCCCAACGCGTTCTTTTACGTTGCTCAACAGTAATACCTAGAGATGATTTAGCAACTAAGCCATCTGCGATTTTGTACTGTAAGTAAGCACTTGTCAATAATTTTGTGTTAAACTCATAGTGCTCTCTTTCTATATATTGAGCATATGGGTTTGCATCTCCAGAAGTACGTGGACGGTTGTCCGATCCATTTCCGTCTAAATCTAATTCAACCAAGTGGTTTTCGTAAAAATAATCCCCAGGTCCAACATTTGGATAGGCACTAGTATTTACAAACTGCATGGTTTCTGGCGTGTGGTAGATCGGTAACCAAGGTGACTGTCTAATCGGATTGTGTATAGAGGTAGGCAATCTTCTTTGTTTAGAAAAAGATGGCGTAGCACTTAATCCAAATTTTATTTTATCAGTAACCTGATTATCTAATTTAAGCTTTGCAGAGTATAGCTTATAATCATCTGTGATCACCACACCTTCGTCATGAACATAACGTAAGGAAGCAGAAAACTTAGATGTTTTAGAACCACCACGTGCAGCCAAAGAGTGGCTTGTGATAAATCCACCGTCAAAGAATACATCTTGCCAATCTCTATCTATCCCCGTTACATCAATAATTTTAAGTGCATAAGCCGTTTGCTCAGAGAGTGTACCCGTGGCTGCTAATTCTTTGGCAGCCCAATCAGCCGTACTTTTTCTGTAATCATCGCTCCCAAAGGCACTTTTGTAACCTGTATAGGTTTCATAAGAAAACTTTGTTTCTCCTTCTTTACCTGTTTTAGTTGTAATTAAAATAACACCGTTAGATCCTTCACTACCATAAATAGCAGCAGAAGCAGCATCTTTTAATACTTCAAAGGATTCAACATCATTCATGTCTAGATTTCCTAAAAACTCAGCATCAACAACTACCCCGTCTACAACAACGGCAGGTCCAGAGTCAGCTGTAATGGAACCAAAACCACGAATCGTGATGGTTGGTGCCCCTCCAGCTTCTGGATTCGTCGCCTGGATGTTCACCCCAGAGACTTGCCCAATTAAAGCATCATCTACACGTGAAACAGCAATTTGATCTAGATTTTCATTGACAATTTTAGAAATGGCCCCTGTGACAAGGCTTTTCTTTTGGGTGCTATATCCAGTGACAATAATTTCGTCTAGTTCATCGATGTCTTGAAGAAGCATCACATTGATAGCGTCTTGTCCTAAGTAAGGGATTACCTGACTGATATAACCTACATAGGATATCTCCACACTTTGACCAGCTTCGACTTCAATAGAATAGTTTCCATCAAAATCAGTGGAGACACCGTTGTTTGTTCCTTGGACAATAATTGAAGCTCCTGGGATGGGTACCCCGTCTTCCCCAACTACCGTTCCATTTACTACCGTCTGTGCAAAGCTAAAAGCCAAAGCACAAAACGAAAATAGTAAAGTTAAATGAGATTTAATTTTCATACGTTGTTTAGTTAGTTTTCAATAATTACTTAATAATACGCTTCTAAAAGAAACGTTCGCCCTTAACTAGTATCACTATAAACTAGATAAAGGCGGTATCTTTATTATCTTACTGTATAACAGTAAGATAAATTTATAAAGGAAAAAACATATCCTTTACTTATGCTTTCAAAATTTGAACGACCTGAACTGGTAATCCAAACTGGTCAACCAAGATAATTATCTTAAATAGAATATCAAATTTTTATCCTTTAAAAATTGAGAAGATGTTAAAAAAATTGCAGTATTTTTTTCAAGTTAGCAAATAGTTGTTGTTTAAAAGGCAAAAAAAGCCCTTCCAAGGAAGGGCTTTTTAAATTTAATTCAATTAAGTATTTATCTGATTTCTTTAATAAGGGCAAGCGTAGATCTTACTTCTCTTTCCAAACCAGCATAATCCTTATTCGCTAAGATTTCTTTCGAAATTAGCTTCGATCCCATTCCCACGCAAGTTACTCCAGCGTCAAACCAACCTCTTAGGTTGCTCTCTTCTGTAGATACACCTCCGGTGGGCATAATTAAAGTCCAAGGTTGCGGGCCTTTAATTGCCTTTACAAAACCAGGTCCGTATGTACTACCGGGGAATAACTTAACTACCTCACAGCCCATTTGTTCTGCAGTGGCAATTTCTGTAAGGGATCCACAGCCAGGAGACCATAAAACTTTGCGACGATTACAAGCTATAGCAATATCCTCTCGGTACACAGGTGTTACTATAAAATTTGCACCCGCCAACATATATTGTGAAGCTGCTGCTGCATCTGTAATAGATCCCACTCCTAAAATCATACCAGGAAGTTCAGCTATTGCATATTTAATGAGATCCGTAAAAATCTCTATAGCAAAGTCACCACGACTTGTAAACTCCATTAAACGAGCTCCTCCATCGTAACAGGCTTTTAATACTAACTTAGCCACATTGATATCTGAATGATAAAATAATGGAACCATTCCGGAATCTTCCATCTGTTTTACAACCTCTATTCTTGTAAATTGTGCCATAACAATAGTTTAGCGAGCTACACGCCCAGAGGCGTCTCCACTCATTAGTTTTTCAATTTCTGGAATAGTTACCAAGTTAGCATCTCCTTTAATAGTGTGCTTTAAGCAAGAAGCGGCTACTGCATAATCCAATGCACGCTGATCATCTTCTGGATAATGGATTAATCCATAAATAAGTGCTCCCATAAATGAATCTCCTCCACCTACTCGGTCTACAATATGAGTGATCTGATATTCTGAACTCTTAAACATAGTTGATCCGTCGTATAATACACCAGCCCAAGTATTGTGGGAAGCTGAAATAGAACCTCTTAAGGTAGTGATAATTTTCTTTGCACGTGGAAACTTAGCTTGCATTTGCTCGCATACAGATAAAAAGGCTTCTGCTTTAACGTGCTCTCCTTGAGTGGTAATGTCTAATCCCTCAGGTTTTATACCGAAATGCATCTCAGCATCTTCCTCATTTCCTAGGATGATATCACAATAAGAAGTAAGCTCTGTCATAATGCTTTCTCTATCCCCGTCATACTTCCATAATTTAGCGCGGTAATTAAGGTCAGTGGAAATCGTAATTCCCATAGAACTTGCTACACGAACGGCTTCTAAACAAGCATCTGCAGCAGATTGAGAAATTGCAGGGGTTATTCCTGTCCAGTGGAACCACTGAGCATCTTTAAATACCTCGCTCCAATCAACCATTCCTGGTTCAATTTCGGACATCGCTGAATAGGCTCGGTCATAAACAACTTTACTTCCTCTACTTACAGCACCTGTTTCTAAGAAATAGATTCCTAAACGGTCTCCTCCTTCTACAATATGCTGTGTGCCCACATTTCGTTTACGCATTTCCATTAAGGCACACTGACCAATATCATTTTTTGGCAAACGCGTTACAAACTCAACTGGCAGTCCATAGTTGGCTAGGGATACTGCTACATTAGACTCTCCTCCACCATAAACTACATCAAAACTATTCGCCTGGGAAAATCGTAAAAAACCGGGAGGTGCTAATCTTAGCATGATCTCTCCAAATGTGACAACTTTTTTCATAATTTAATTCTCTTTTGATTTTAAATAAAGGAAGTTGCTCCTATGTCTAAAACTGTTAATAATTGGTTTATTTAAATACCTAATGCTTGCCCCCTCCGATTTGGATGGTTTCTGCTGTGATAAATGATGCATCGCTGCTCGCTAAGAAAGAAACCACATTGGCTACTTCTTCTGGCTGACCTAATCTACCCAACATAATATTGTTCTTCCATGAAGCAAAAACCTCTGGCTTAGTAGATTTAATCTGTGCGTGGAAAGGGGTATCTATTGTTCCTGGCGATACTGCATTAACACGAATATTATATTCTGCTAAATCTTTAGCCAACGCTCGGGTAATGGCATGTACTCCTGCTTTTGAAGTCCCATAGATCCCTGCTCCTGGTCCACCTGCATTCCATCCTGCATTGGAAGTATAGTTGATGATCGTAGGGTGTTCACCTTTCTTTAAATATGGGATCGCTGCACGAGATGCAAAAAACGTAGAATCTAAGTTTAATGCCATCACCTTGCGGTAGAAGTCTGTGGTCATCTCCTCGAATCGCTGTCTTCCGCCTAAACCACCTGCATTGTTAACCAATACATCTATCTTTCCATACTTCTCCCCTATGGACTGAATACTGCTGTTTACAGCATCTTCGTTTGTTACGTCGAATCCAACATACTCCGCTGTAATTCCTTCGCTTTGTAGCGCTGAAGCTTTGGCCGCTCCTTCGGCATCTTCTATACCGTTTAATATCACTGTGAATCCGTCTTGACCTAGACGCTTGGCTACTTCATAACCGATTCCACTTGTAGCTCCTGTAACTAGGGCTACGCGATTTGTTGTATTACTCATACTTTCTATTTTCTTTTTTTATTTAATATATCTTATTTCTTCTCTGATATTGGAGCAATATTTGGACATAAAAACCATATACTTGCTATGGTAGTTACTGCCAATACTGCACCAATAATAAAGGCTGGCGCATAATTACCGCCTTTGGTCAATATAGGAACCAAATACGTTAATCCTGCAGCAGCTAATTTGGCACCCATACCAGCAAATCCTGCTAGGGTACCCACACTCTTTCCACTGAATAAATCACTTGGTAGTGTTTGCACATTACCGATTGCTGTTTGGAAACCAAACAAAATCATCGCCATAATTAATACAGCCATTACAGGGCTACCTGGACTAGATAAAGCCAGTAGACCTGGGAGCATAATAAAGCAACCCAAGGCTATAACAAATTTACGTGTCTTGTCTATACTCCATTCTTTCTTTATTAGATTCTGTGCCAAGAGACCTCCAAACCAAGCACCTAGCATAGCGCCTACGTAAGGAACCCAACCATAGATACCTATAGACTTTACATCCATACCATAAACCTCGGATAGGTAAATAGGAATCCAAAAAACAAATAACCACCAGATCGGATCTATCGCAGCTGAAGAGATAATAACTCCCCAACTCTGTTTGTGTGAAAGTAATTGTTTGGTATCGGGAGCATAAGTCGTTGATGCTGTAGAACCATCTTCTGTAGATGGATTACTTTGTCCTGAAAGGATATAAGCACGTTCCTCATCTGTAATCCATGGGTGATCCTTTGGTGGGGCTTTTACTAAGTAAAGCCAGGGCAATAACCACAGTAAACCCATTAATCCTATAATCACAAAAATCATTTGCCAGCTAAAGTAAATCGTTATAAAAGCAATAAGTGGAATAGATATTATACCGCCTATAGAAGCGCCAGAATTAAACAAACCTTGGGCAAAGGCACGCTCTTTGGTCGGAAACCATTCCGCATTACCCTTGGTAGCACCTGGCCAGTTACCTGCTTCGGCGATTCCTAAGATTGAACGGAAAATAGCAAAACTTGTGAATCCCTTGGCCAAAGCATGTAAAGCTGTAGCAATAGACCAAAAACCAATCGACAAAGCAAAGCCCATACGGGTACCTACCCAGTCAAATATCTTTCCAAAAATTGCTTGACCAAAGGCATAAGAGAAAACAAAAATAATAGAGATTAAGGCATAAATCTCCTTGCGCTCATCTGCTGTCTTATCTGGGTATAAATCAGAGGCTATCTGGGGCCATAATACGGTTAATGATTGACGATCTATGTAGTTGATAATGGTAGCAAGTGCTATAAGCCCTACTATCCACCATCGTAAGCCGTTGATTTTCATAATTAAGGGGTTAATTTAAATAAATAATAAGTGACTAAAAAACTTAACGATCGTTTATTAAACACAACTGTAAGACAAATCATGAAAATGATTATGTCAAAAAAATAAATGCAAAGTAGATTTAAAAAACTTCACAATTATCTAATATCGAACTAAAAAAACCAAGCATTAGAAAATTAACTCTAATGCTTGGTTGATGAATCTAGTTACAATATCATTAACTAACTATATATGATTATTTATAAAAATAAACTAGTAACCAGCATTTTGAGTGATTACACCATCACTAGAAAGAATTTCTGAAATAGGAATAGGGAAAAGGTGATAATTTGCATTAACAGATTGTCCCATTTCTGCATCAACTGTTCCTGTTCTAACTAAATCAAACCATCTGTGACCTTCAAAAGCCAACTCAAGTCTTCTTTCATTTTGAATAGCTTGACTTAAAGCAGATTGAGAACTAGCAGAGGTTCCTGCTAAACCAGCTCTAGATCTGATTTTATTAAGTTCTGTTGCAGCTCCTGCTGTATTGCCATTTGCATTTAAAGCTTCAGCATATAACAAGATCACGTCAGCTAATCTAATTTCAATCCAATCGTGGTCAGGACCACCATCTTGAGGAAATTTTGGAGATGCATCTACAGTTTCGTCAATAGTAACTGCACGTCTTAAATCACCTGGACTTGCATCAAAAGCAGCCACTAAATCAGAATCCAAAGGGTTTAAAGATTTAGTATCTAAACCTCCAGACCAAGACCAAAACTCAGAGAAACCATACTCATCATTAATTGAAGCAGAAATCTGTGAAGCAAAAATAATTTCAGAATTTAAATCATTAGCTCCGCCAAATACATCAGCAAAATTAGCTTGTAAGCTAATACCTGCGGCAGAAGCTCCGTTAACGACAGCTGCCAATTGTGATTCAGCACTAGCGTAATCTCCTTGGTACACATAAGCTTTACCAAGTAAAGCTTGTGCTGCAAGTCTAGAAGCTCTTCCATTATTAATTTCAACTTCAAGAGCAGAAATGGCATCTTGTAGATCTGGAATAATCACAGTACTATAAACAGAAGATACTGATTGTCTTGCCAAAATAGAAGTATCGCTGGTACTAGGAGCAGCAGATAAATTTACAGGAACGTCTCCAAATACAGTCACTAACTTAAAGTAAGATAAAGCTCTTAAAAATTTAGCTTCTCCAACATGCGTTGGGTTTGAAGAATTTTCAATCACATTATTAGCACTTAATATAGACTTGTATAAAGCCGTATAAAAAGGTCCAAAAAATTGATCTTCCATCGTTGTTAAATCAGCATTAAACTGATCAAAAGCTGTGTAAGGTGCTTCAAACATAAAAGCATTATCAGCTCTAAAGTCACCCATTACAGCCATTGGCGTAACAGATCCAAGTTGATAAAAATAAGCAGCGTTCAGTACTCCTTCGAAATCAGTCAAAGAATCTGCACTGGCAATATTTGGTGGAACTTGGTCCAAATCACTGTCACATGCTGTTGTAAGTAACAATGAACCTAATAAGAGTGTATATATTTTTTTCATTTTTATCTTATTTAAAAATTAACATTTAATCCAACTGTGAAACTTCTTACAAGTGGACTAGCTCCTACTTGAACACCATAAGTTGTTGGGCCTAAATACCCACCATTAGTGGTTTCAATACCTTCTGGGTTAAATGAAGTATAGTCATCGCTCCATAAGTAAAGAAGATTCGTTGCAGCTAGATAGATTCTAGAAGAGCTTAATCCAAGCTTGCTATTAAAGCTTTCATCTAAGTTATAACCAATAGTAAGGTTACGTAATGCGATGTAAGATGCATCTTGAATCTGAGCGTCTGTTTGATCTCTGTTTCTAACATATCTTTGTTGGTTGTTATCTGCAAGGCCATCTCCATCAGCGTCAAAATCAGATCTTAGACTTCTTCCCCATTGAGATCCAAAGTAGAGCGGATCAATATTATAAACATCCGCACCTTGAGATCCTTGGAACTGCATAGATAAATCAAAGTCCTTGTAAGACATCGTACTGTTTAATCCCCAATAGAAATCAGGTGTATTCTGACCAATTTTCACTAAGTCACCACCATCTTCTACTGATCTTGTGCGATCAATTACACCGTCTCCATTTTGGTCAACTGCATAGCTCCATCCACTTTGCTGGTCTGGATATTCAATTGGATTATTAAGGTGTGCCATCTCAACAGCACCTGTGGTTTCAATTCCCCACATTTCACCAATCTCACCACCAACATAGTTTCTAAATACCGGTCCACGACCACTTTGTCCATATACTGTTTGTGGTAACTCATCTAAACCACCTAAATCTGTGATTTCAGTTTTTACTGTAGATAAGTTTGCACTTACATTCCAAGTAAAGTCTTGAGTTTCAATTAATCCAGCAGAAAGTTCAAATTCTAAGCCAGAGCTTTTTACATCTCCTGAATTTAAAGCAATACTTGTAGTACCTAAAACTTCAGAAACACTTTGTCTGATAAGGATATCTTCAATATTTGAAGTATAGTAATCTACTCCAAAACGGAAACGATTATTAAGTATTCCTAAATCAATACCAAAGTTTGTTTCTGTGTTGGTCTGCCATGTTAAATCTGGATTAGCAACCTCTGAAGGGATTAAGAATCCACTTCCGAAAATAGTTGCTGCAGGATTTAATAGACTTAAAGAATCATACGATCCTAAGAAAGAAGTTGTTCCTAAAGAACCTGTACTTACTCTAAGTTTCAACAAGCTTACAGTTTCTGAACTGTAGAAAGATTCGTTATGAACATTCCATCCTAAAGAAACAGCTGGGAATACATTGTATTTATTGTTAGCTCCAAAACGAGAGTCTCCATCACGTCTAAGTGACGCAGAAAATAAATATTTGTCATCATAAGCATACTGTACACGTCCAAAAACACTTTGTCTAGAGATGGTCTCATCACGCTCAGAAACTGTAATATCTTCTGGTGCTAACAAGTTGTAGTTAATGATGTCTCCAAAAGGAACATTTGTAGCATTTAGAGAAGTTCCTTTAATCGTTAATGTTTGGTATTCTATACCTGCAACTGCAGAAATATCATGCTTACCAATTACTTTATTGTAGTTTAAAGTAGTTTCACTTAAAACAGAAACACGCTTAACATCAGATTGATCTAAATCTGTTTGAGTAGTTCGACCTCTTGAGTCAGCCTCTAAACCTTGGTAGTAATAATCTTGAGTATCACGGATATCAGCTCCAAAAACAGTTTTGATATTCAAACCATCCATCAAGTCATACTGAAAATAAGAAGATGCATTAGCAAAATAAGTCTTTTGGTAACGATCTGCATTATCAAGTTTTGTTGCTGGACCTGCATCTCCTGATCCTCCAATACCATTCCCTGATCTACCATAGTGCCAGTCTTGTGCTGTATCACCAGGTACTAATGTAGCAATGCTGTTATTAAAAGGAGAACTACCACCTCTATAACCAGAATCAAAAGAAGATAGACCTAAAGCTACTGCTTGGCTACTTAATTGCTGAACAAAAGCAATAGATTCTGCTGTATGATAGATTGGATGAACGCTATAGGCTCTTAAAAGATCACGCATGTCGTGTGCAACAATATCACGAGTAGCTGCAAAACCATTAAAACTTAATCCAGCTTTAAATTTGTCGTTTAATTTAGCATCAATGTTTAATCTTGCATTTACACGTTCAAAACCTTGAGTAATCACTACACCTTCTGTATCTTGATATCCTAAAGAAGCATAATAATTAACATCATCAGTTCCACCACTCATACTAAAATCATGATTCATTGTAGATCCATTGGTGAATAACCAATCTTCCACATTTACCACATCTGGCGACTGTGCATAGGCATTTAGACGATAATCTACAATTGCAGGATCTAAATTTGACACATTAAAAGTACCATCAGCAATACTTGCTCTTGCGTAAGAAGCAAATTCACCAGCTGTTGATCTAATGTTATCACTTCTATACTTAGAAGAGCTGCTTAAATAAGCATTATAGCTAAATTGTGCTTTTCCAGATTTACCTTTTTTTGTAGTCACTAAGATAACCCCGTTGGCTCCACGAGAACCATAAATTGCTGCAGAAGCTGCATCTTTAAGGATTTCTATACTATCAATATCACTTGGATTAACAGTAACTAAGCTTCCAGAAATAGGATAACCGTCTACAACTACCAATGGAGTAGAATCTCCAGAAATGGAAGAAGCAGCACGAATTTGAATTTTTGGATCTGCACCTGGTTCACCATTTTGGTTCTGAATCAAAACCCCAGAAAGCTTACCTGCTAAGGCATCATCTACACGAGTAGCCTGAACAGCTGCAACGTCACCACCTTCTAATTTAGAAATGGCTCCAGTTAAGTGAGATTTTTTTCTAGTTCCGTAACCTGTGATTACGATTTCATCTAATTCAGTAAGGTCTTGAGACAAAGTTACGTTTAAGGTGTCTTCACCTGCATACTGAATAACTGCTGTTTCATAACCTACATAAGAAACCTCTAAAACTTGGCCATTTTCTGCTTGGATAACAAAATTTCCATCAAAGTCTGAGGTTGTACCATTTGATGTGCCTTGTACTAGTACAGTGGCACCAGGAATAGGTAATCCATCTGAACCTACTACTGTTCCGCTTACCCCTGTTTGTGCATAACTAAAAGCAATAGCACATAACGAAAGCATAAACGATAAATACGATTTAATTTTCATACGTTGTTTAATTGATTGTTGTTTGTTTAACTAAAATATTCGCTTCAAACGAAGCGATCGCCTCAACATAGACTCATATAATCTATGCTTAGGCGGTGTCTTTGTTACTCCATTTATTAAGTGAAATAACGTCAAAAGGAGAGTTTTTACATTTCCTTTTTTATGCTGTTTCAATCTGGCTAACCAAATTGGTTATCCAAATTGGTTGACCAAGATAATTATTGTATCCATATAAACAAAAATTTAATTAGTTATTTTAAGTAAATGTTAATAACATTTGAGCATTATTATAACGCTAACATGGAACCTAAGTGTTATAAAACTAATTAAAAAGGCCCTCTATCGAGGGCCTTTTTAATAGGAATTGATATGTCTGATTATCCAATATCAATCATAAAATTAACTATTCCATAAAATCTTCGCGAATAGGACTAAAGACATCTATTAACTCTCCAGCTTCGGTACAAATAGCTCCGTGGAGCACATTTGTAGGGATGTAAAAGCTATCCCCTGCTTTTAAGGTTTGTGTTTTACCGTCAATTGTTACATCAAAAACACCAGAAGCAACATAAGTTACCTGTGAGTGGTGATGTTGGTGCATGGGACCTATTCCTCCTTTATCAAAAGCTACATGAACCAACATGATTTTATCATCATAGCCCATTATTTTTCTTTTGACCCCTTCACCTACAGTCTCCCATTCGATGTCATTGGTTATTAAAAATTCTTTACTTGTTCCGAAACTTTTCATTTGTTATTAGTATTTAAGGTGATTAAATAAGGACCTTCCCAATTAAGCGTTTGATCCCCTATGGTTAAATTATGTGATTGAGTTGACTCATTATTTTCATTAGATAAACACACTATCCAGGAAGGACCTCCTGCGACCAAGTCTATCTGAAAAGCCGTATACGCCTTTGTATCATGTAACACACTTAGGCTTTTAATCTTAGAGGTGGCATGGAGAGATAATTCTGTTACAGGACTATAAGACCCGTGAATCTCAAGTGCATTTAGGAATAAAGTAGATGCTGTTCCCTTTCTTCTAATTAAAAAAGAAGGATCGTCTCTTAAATTAAATTCTGGCTCATTTGCTCCTAGTTGGGTAAATAAATATTGATCGCCCTTCTGATTCACAGAAGACAAAGTGATTAGTGAACCGTTAGTCATCCATGTAGTCTGATTAAACAATTCATTGATATTTCCTGTAGCCCTATGCCATAAATGCTGATAACCATAACCATCGCCTAGAGGAGATAATTGTTTTTTTGCTTCTTTTGGATAGGACGTTGAGATCAGTTGTCCAAAATAGTGATAAGGCAAGTCATATTGATTTTCTTGGTCACTAACGACCTTTAATAGATCGATAATTAGGGGTTGCTGAAAACGATCATCTTCTAACATCACCCATGTTCTATGCATACTTGTACCTGCATAAGCATTTTCTTCTTTTGCGCTTATAATTTGATGACCATTATCACATAAGTGACTAAAGTATTTTTCGGAATGATACTGACTCCCTAGGGCGTATTTACCTTTGAAGTGTGATGTTTCATTAACGACCAAGGCATTGTGGGCAATGGTTTGTTTGGCCCAAGTCTTATTTTCTTTGAGATAACCTCCTCCGTTCTTTTGATCTATATTCACAAAACGAGCAAGCCCATAGTCCTGTAAAACTTCCTCACCTTTGAAATATACGGAATAGGACAACTTATCATAATGTCCATGGCTATCTCCTTGCGCAGCATATTTCGCAACCAAATTTAGTTCTTCTTCCGCAGGACCAGAACGTAGAATACTTACCCCCCTTGTTGGCCTTGGGGTCCGTCTGTGACCTCAAAAGAAGCTTTTTCAAAAGCTTGGGCTTTTCCATTATCTATCGCTTTAGCCACTGAAAACCCTGCGTCGTCTAATGTAATCTTACCTTGCTTAGCTGCAATAGACAACAATCCATTATTTTGATCGCCGTAATGATAAGCAATGTCTACAGCAGCAACTAGTTCGCGCGAAAAGTAAGACATCCCTTTCTGAGCATCGTTTAACGGGTAAAATTCTCCTTGGGTATCTGTTAAGTTTAATAGTGTATTCACTGCATTTAACAGCACTCCATTTTTATAATCAAATATCTTGGCAGAGGGTCGCACATTGTTTAAACCTACAGCGAATAGTAAATATGGATACATCGCATATCGCTGATAATAAGGGGCTTCTGTATAATATCCGTCTGGAGAAAACGGAGCTTCGATATTTGCTAAAAAACCGGCCTTCTCTCCTTTTCTCTTGATAAATCCACCATCATTATCTTTTTGATTTTCATCTATCCCATCTTGGGCAAGTCCATAAAGTGCCCGTTGGATAAGTTCTTCATCATTCATCACAAGACCAATCATACCTACTGCGGCATTTCCCCAAGTACTGTGGTTATGTATACGGTTAAAATATTGTGGGTTTTCTACGGAAATATAATCTGCATATGGACGAAACAACTCATTTTCGAGGTACTTACGCTCTTTTTTAGTTAAATAATCATATACACAATCATAAGCCTGACTCACATAAACCAACCAATTGGAGTCATTAAGGCATTGCCAGAATAACTTTCCTCTAGCATAAGAACGTGGTTGGGGGTGTATTGGTAAGGATTTGTAAATTCTAGCATACTCCATCAGCACTTCCTTAACGTAGACTGCATATCGATCATCTTGAAGTATTTGATAAAGGGCTCCTGCTTTTTGAAGAATAAAGAAATTCTTTTTGTGTCGCTCATGCGTATATCCACCAGCCATATCCTTTGGAATGGGTACATGTATTCCCGACGCCATATCCATTTCGACCTCCGCTTTCACTTCAGCCAAATAGGCATCAAAAAAAGGTGTTTTCCCTAGTCCTTCTCTAATTTCTTTTACCCCTTTTTGGGTTAAAATTAAATTGGGATGCTCCTGTGCACTTACGCTCAACACAAAAAGTAAACAAAAAATGGTCTTTTTCATATTAAATATTGGATTACCAAATTGGTTAACCAATATAAGGAATAATTACTATTATATACGCTCACTATTCTTATTTTTATACAAGCGATGCTAACTTAGTATAAGCTTCTAGCAAATTACTATATTACCGCTATGAATACACTTAAATTTATATCTCTATTTTTCGGACTCCTTTTAAGCTGTTACTCAGAAAATAGTCATTCACAGCTAAGTACTAAAACTTATTGAGCGCTAGGAGACAGTTATACAATTGGTGAAAGTGTTGCTGAAGAAAAACAGTGGCCCAGACAACTAGTTGCCCAATTAAATAAAAAAGGAATGACCCTCGCGCCCCCTAGGATTATTGCAAAAACAGGATGGACTACGGATGAATTGTATAACGAAATCCAGCAAGCATCTCTTCTTTCAAGCTATGATTATGTTTCTCTCCTTATAGGAGTTAACAATCAGTATAGAGGCAGGAGAGTTAGCAGCTTTATCCCAGAAATTAACTGTTTACTAGAAAAAGCCGTTCAATTAAGTGGGAATCAGCCCGATCGTGTATTTGTTTTATCTATCCCAGATTGGGGAGTTATGCCTTTTGCAGAAGGAAGAAACCGCGAACAAATTTCTAAGGAGATAGACGATTATAATCATGCCCTAAAAGAAGCATGCCAAAGATTTAATGTGGCCTTTTTTAATATTACGCCAATTTCTAGGAGAGCCTCCATAACTCCCGAATTAGTTGCCTCAGATGGGTTACACCCAAGTGGCAAAATGTATCAAGCGTGGGTAGACACTGTTCTTCCCTTTTTTAATTTATTACCATGATAAAGCTTAAAAAAGCTCAAGAAAAAGATCAGAACGACCCTTTGGCGTCATTTAAAAAAGAATTTCATCATCCAGAAAATGAAATCTATTTAGATGGAAATTCTTTGGGTAAATTACCCCTAAAAACCAAGGAAACCATACAAACGCTCATTGATCATCAATGGGGAAATAAGTTGATTAGAAGTTGGAATGAACATTGGCTTGATCTACCTAATCGATTATCCAATAAACTAGCTCCTTTAATAGGAGCTAAAAGCAATGAAGTCATCATCGGTGAATCTACTTCAGTAAATCTTTATAAATTGGCACATGCCCTAATGCATACCCATTTATATCCTAAACAACTTTTAACCGACGCGCTAAATTTTCCGACAGATAATTATATTTTAGAAGGACTGAGTGAAAATTATAATTACCCACCCACCCTGTGTATTCGGTACCCCAATGATTTAAGGGCAGACCTCAACGAAATAAAAAAAGTACTTAAATCAAATCCGGGCATTTTATGCCTAAGTCTGGTCACCTATAAAAGTGCCTATTACTATCCCATGTTAGAGATTAACCAATGGGCTAAAAAACATCAAAGTGTGATCATTTGGGATTTTAGCCATGCAGTAGGGGCGGTAAATATTGATGTTAAAAAAACACAAACTTTAGCAGCAATCGGATGTACCTATAAATATCTTAACGGAGGGCCAGGTTCTCCTGCTTTTCTCTACTTAGATAACACCTTGCATGACCAAATAAAAAGTCCTATTAAAGGTTGGTTTGGACACCAAAAACCCTTTGATTTTGCTGACACTTATCACCCTGCGGAGGGTATACAACAATTTTATGCGGGTACACCTGCTGTATTATCTCTTGCTGCCTTGGAAGTTGGACTGGATATTACCTTAAGCGCAGGAATTAAAGCCATTCGCAAAAAAAATGAAGCACTTACGCAATTTTTACTTCAAGAGGTTGAATCCGAGCTCATCTCATTGGGCTACGCCATAGAAAGCCCCAAGGCAGTCTCAGAAAGAGGTGCTCATATTACTTTATCCCATGATGAATCATGGAGAATCTGCCAGTGTTTACTGAACGGAAAGGATGATCGACCACTAATTATTCCGGATTTTCGACCCAAAAATTATATCCGTTTGGGAATCGCTTCCTTATACATTGGGTTTGAAGACCTTCTAGTTACCGTCCATCGACTTAAAGAAATAATCGTGCATAAAGAGTACTTAAACTACTCCCAAAAGAAACCACGCGTCACTTAAATTACTTCAAACAAACCTGCAGCTCCCATACCGCCTCCAACACACATGGTAGAGACTACGTACTTTGCTCCTCTTCTTTTTCCTTCTATAAGGGCATGAGCCACCATACGAGCCCCAGACATTCCGTAAGGATGTCCAATGGAGATTGCCCCTCCATTAACATTCATTAATTCATTAGGGATTCCTAAGTGCTCTTGACAATAAAGCACTTGTACAGCAAAAGCTTCATTCAATTCCCATAAACCAATGTCATCCATTTTTAAACCATGGGCTTTCAATAATTTTGGTATAGCGTAAATGGGTCCTATCCCCATCTCGTCTGGCTGACATCCTGCCACGGATATTCCTCTATATATACCCAATGGAGTTACCTTATGCTTAGCAGCAACCGAGGCCTCCATTAATACACTAGCAGAAGCACCATCGGATAGCTGACTTGCATTCCCTGCCGTAATACATCCATTTTCAATTACAGAATTAAGCGCCCTTAATCCTTCTAATTGAGTGCTAGGTCTATTGCCTTGATCTTTTTCTAGGGTAAAGTCATGAAAACTAACTTCTTTAGTTTCTCTATCCATCACCCCCATATTAGTAGTAGTCGATATAATTTCTTGATCAAATTTTCCACTTTCTTGTGCTTTTGCCGTACGCTGCTGACTTTGTAAAGCATAGGCATCTTGCGCCTCCCTAGAGATGTTATATCGCTTAGCCACCACTTCAGCAGTTTGCAACATAGGCATATAGATATGCTTGTGATGGGCTACGAGCGCTTTATCGACCATCTTATGCGTATTCATGTGTTCATTCTGAACTAAACTGATAGATTCTACCCCACCTCCAATTACAACATCCATTCCATCGTGAAGTATCTGTTTGGCAGCGGTGGCTATGGCCATCATTCCGGAAGAACACTGTCGATCGATGCTCATACCACTTACTGTAACAGGTAATCCCCCTGCTAATGCAGCCATTCTACCGATGTTTCCTCCTGTTGTACCTTGCTGAAGGGCAGCTCCCATAATCACATCATCGACTTTTGAAGGGTCTACACCAGCACGAGCCACAGCTTCTTTTACAGCAATCCCTGCTAAAGCAGGGGCAGTAGTGTTGTTATATGCTCCCCGATAGGCTTTCCCAATAGGTGTTCTTGCGGTCGATACAATTAGTGCTTCTTTCATGTTACTTGTTTTATCAGTTAATAAACCGTTAGGGTCTATTATTAAATATTTTGATTCTTTAAATTATGGAACTTGTCCCTTATAAATGTAGCTACTTTCATAAATCAATGCTATTATTATTTAAATAATTTCTATAAACTTCTTTCCCCTTTGGCGTCAAATATGGATCAAGAATAGCGTAACAAGACCGTAAACCTGTAGCCACAGAACTCTCTTTCTCCTCTTTTCTTAAATTAGTTTGTGCATACCAAAAATGACTCATCATCCATATTTGATTGGCAACAATATCATATACCCCAGAAAAATCATTGGGTTCTTGAAGCATATAACCTTTCCCAATAGCTATGTAATTAAGATTTTTTATCATCTGTATATCCTCTTTAATTCGTTTTTGCATTTCGTTCTTAAGGTCAGGATGTGAACGTAATACATGTTGCGTTTCTAAGTAAAAAAACTTGAAGTCGTTTTCAAACTCCAGATAAATTTTAGTTAACTCTAATATGATCCCATCATTGGTAAGTGCCTTGTTTTCTTTAATTCGATGATCTAATACATAATTAAGATGACCACACAAATAATAGATTAGATCTTGTTTTTTTGGGAAATGATAATTAAAATTACTTAATGACATACCTGAAGCTTTTGCAATGTCTTGATTTAGCACATTATAAAGACCGTGTTCATTAAATAAATCAATGGCTTTCTGAATAATCTTATCTTTTGCTTTACTAATCTTCACTGTTCAATAATTGTATTTGAAATACAAATTTATCTTATATAATCATATTTCTTGTTCTATTTTTAATTAGATTTAGTGATAGATTTAATTTTAAAACGCATGAAAATATCCACACGTATTAAAGTTTTTTATGGTTTAGGCTTCTCTGCAATGGGTATTAAAGATGCGTTGTTTCAACTATTCCTGTTTTTTTATTTTAGTCAAATATTAGGATTAAACGCCACGTATACTGGACTTGCTACCATTATAGCATTGCTGTTTGATGCAATTACAGATCCATGGGTAGGCACACTCTCTGACCGCTGGAAGTCTAAATCCTTAGGCAGGAGACATCCCTTCATGT
This sequence comes from Flavobacteriaceae bacterium, assembly GCA_038143595.1. GTDB lineage: Bacteria > Bacteroidota > Bacteroidia > Flavobacteriales > Flavobacteriaceae > Arcticimaribacter. Next base: position 891,180 of record JAYQME010000001.1, read on the forward strand.
ATTTCTCTGCAATTCCACTTGGGTTATTTCTTTTTTTATTGTTTTCTCCTCCTGCAGGTTTTAATGATTTTAATCTATTTCTGTGGTTGACATTTTTTTCTACACTGGTAAGGGTAGCCTTGACATTTTTTATTGTTCCTGGTATGTCATTAGGTGCTGAGCTATCTGATGATTATGAAGAAAGAACCTCTATTACAAGCTATCGTGTTATGTTTTCTTCATTAGTAGGACCATTTTTATTAATGTTTGGGTTGCTTTTTTTCTTTAAACCAACAACAGAACATACCAATGGGCTATTTAATGAAGCTGCTTATGGGCAATTCGCTCTTTTGTGTGGTGTCTTAGCTGCGCTTGTGATTTTTGTTAGTACTTACGGAACACAATCTACTATTAAAAACTTGCCTAAAACAACTAATGAAAATCAATCAACGGGTCTTCGCAGTACTCTTCTGAGCTTAAGCAAAGCTATGAAACTAGTCTCTTATACCAGCCTAGTAAAGTACATGATGGTCGTCTATATTGGACTAGGAATTGGGATGGTATTTACCACTTACTTTACTACATACTTTTTTGAATTGACCGAAAAAGAATTAGCAGGGTTACCCATTACAAGTGCAATCGGAGGAATAACCGCTCTTTTTTTAGCACCTAAAATGGGGCGGCATTTCGATAAAAAAAAGAGTGTAATTATCAGCACATTTGGTTTTGCGTTCTTTTTTGCAGCTCCCTATTTACTTCGGCTATCAAATCTTTTCCCAGAAAACAAAACCGTTTTATTAGTTCCGACTTACTTTATCACGCTCTGGTTAGCCTATAGTTTCTTGTGGATTGCAATTTCCATGACTAACTCCATGATGGCAGAAGTCGTAGATGAATACGAATCCATACATCAAGATAGAAATGAGGGGTTCTTTTTTTCTACCCTTTCTTTTGCCTATAAATGTACGGTTGGTTTTGGATACTTTTTTGCAGGTATCCTTTTGGATTTAATTCAATTCCCAAAACAGATTACGGATATCAATAAGATTAATGATTCTGCGATTAACGGGCTTGGAATTATTGGAGGCCCCTTATTACTCGTTTGTTATCTAATTGCCCTAATTTTTATTATCCGATACCCAATTACGAGAGAAACTCACCAAGATATTAAGAGGAATATAGAAAAGTAGGCTGAATTTTATTTTATATGGAAACTACTAAACGTTTATATGTTATCTGAAATAAAGACCAAATATTATGGCAAAAGTGTTAGATAGTGTAATTATTGGTGCTGGATTAGCTGGGATTGGTGCAGCAATTCGACTTAAAGAATCTGGGATTGATAATTTTATCATACTAGAAAGAAAAAATGAAGTTGGGGGTACATGGAGAGACAACACCTACCCGGGATGTACTTGCGATATCCCCTCTTTTTTATATTCATATTCTTTTGAACCCAACCCAGATTGGTCAGCATCATTTTCTCCTCACAACGAAATCTTAGCTTATTTAAAACATTGTATTGAAAAATATAAAATCGCCCCCCACTTAGTGTTTAATTCTGAGGTAAAAGAAATTAAGTTTGAAAAAAAGTTGGGACAATGGAAAGTATTTTCAGATCAATCAAGTCCCTACCAATCAAGAACCGTTATCTCTTGTTCGGGCCCCTTAAACGAAGCTGTCATTCCTAAATTTAAAAACAATGAAGCTTTTAAGGGCGAACGATTTCATTCTTTAAACTGGAATCATGCCTTTAAGCTAAAAAACAAGAGCGTAGCTGTCATTGGTACTGGCGCCAGTGCCATTCAATTTATCCCTGAAATAGCTAAAGAAGTAAAATCACTCACCATATTTCAAAGAACTGCTCCTTGGATTGAACCAAAAGAAGACAAAAAGATTGAAGATATCTCTAAAAAAAGATTTCGAAAATATCCTATTTATCAAAAATTCTGGCGTGAATTAATTTACTGGATTTTAGAGCTTAGGGGAACAAGTCAATACCGTAATAATTTTATGCGGTCACTGAGAACACAAAAAGTAACAAAACATCTTTATGATCAAATTTCAGATCAAAACTTGCGCCAAAAACTAACTCCTTCCTATGAGATTGGCTGTAAAAGGGTGTTAATCTCCAACGAATACTACCCGGCTCTAACGCAACCCCATGTTGAATTAGTCACAGAAAGTATCGCGTCATTTACCACCAATGGAATTCAAACTTCTGATCAAAAAAAATACCCTGTGGATGCTATTATTTATGGGACAGGTTTTAAGACCACTACTTTTTCGCATATCTATAAAATTACTGGGCTCAACAATAGAAGTCTTTTTGATGAGTGGAATAAAGAAGGTGCAGAAGCTTTTAAAGGAACTAATGTAGCAGGATTCCCAAATTTACTTTTTGTTGTAGGTCCTAATACAGGATTAGGCCATAATTCCATTATCCATATGATGGAGTCTCAGTTTAATTATATCGTTGATTACCTCAAAAAACTGAAGGAACAACCCTCCGTTACTGCTTTTTTTGATGTAAAAGAAGAGAAGCAAAAAGCCTTTAATGACAAAATTCATGAGGAATTAAAGCAAATGGTATGGACAACAGGAGGTTGTAACAGCTATTATCTAAAAAATAGCACTGGAAAAAACACCTCTATTTGGCCAGGATCTACCATGAAATTCAGAAAAATAACAAGAAAAATATCGCTAAAGGATTACCACATAAAATCTTTCTGATTTTTAAAAAAGAATGAAACTTCTATAGATGAAGAAATAACTTATCCAATAAAACAATCCAGAGATTCGTATATTTAGGAGAAATTCAATGGAAAAACTCGTTTTATGTACGCCTCAGCTGGAGAACAAGCCATTGGTTTAATACAACCAATAATAAAAAATTAATTATGAGCACGCCAACTAACGATCAACTATTTGATTTTAAATTCTATGAATGGGAAGAAAAACTTAAAGACCAACCATTTTTAAGACAACCCTTTGGAAATACATGGGAAGTTTATACTTGGGGTGAAGTGGGACAATATGCCCGTAAACTCGCCACAGGACTAAAATCACTAGGGTTAAGAGAAAATGCACATATTGGTTTAATTTCTAAAAACTGTAGAGAATGGTTTATTGCAGATTTAGCCATTCATATGGCGGGTTATATTAGCGTCCCTTTCTATCCTACCTTAACTTCTAAAGAGCTAAAAACTTTGTTGGAATTTGGAGATGTAGATCTTCTTTTTACAGGAAAGGTAGAAAACTGGGATGAACAGAAAAAAGGGGTTCCAAAAGGAATGCCTACCATTAGTTTTCCTGCATACAGCGGACATTCAACTATTACTGAAGGTTACCAATGGTATGATTTCATAAAAAAGCACGAAGCATTACAAGAACCGCATCGTCCAAAATTAAGTGATACTTGGACGATTATATTTACTTCTGGAACAACGGGTAACCCCAAAGGGGTTGTATTAGATTATTTAGCCAATTCTAAAACTGCTGTGTTGGTAGAAGAATCTAATCCATTAAAAGTTGATTTTAATGGTAAAAATGATTTTTTCTCTTACCTCCCACTCAATCATATTGCCGAAAGAGTGGTCGTAGAATTCGCGGTATTTAGATTTGGAGGTACGGTTTCTTTTGTCGAAAATCTCGATACATTTGCCCAAAACTTACAAGACACCCAACCTACTGTTTTCTTCGCGGTACCAAGAATTTGGACCAAGTTCCAAACTGGTATCTTAGCAAAATTACCTCAGGAAAAATTAAATAAACTGTTAAGCATTCCTATTCTATCATGGATCATCAAAAGGAAATTCAAAAAAGCCTTAGGATTAAGCAGAGCAAGAGCGATTGTTTCGGGAGCAGCACCTATGTTACCCTCTCAACGAGCTTGGTATAGAAAAATTGGGATTTATATTACCAATGGTTATGGAATGACAGAAAATTGCGCCATTACTACTCAACTTGCCGCAGACATCACCAATAAACCAGGTTCTGTTGGGGTTTCTCAACCCGAGGTAGATATTATGACCGATAAAGAAACAGGAGAAATTTTGATGCGAGGACCCTTTGTTATGCAAGAATATTATAAGCAGCCTGAGTTAACTGCAGAGGTCATTAAAAATGGTTGGCTTCATACAGGAGATCAAGGGCATATTGATGATGAAGGGTTTTTGTTTATTACAGGTCGTGTTAAAGATTTGTTTAAAACATCGAAAGGAAAGTACATTGAACCCCTAGTGCTAGAAGCCTACTTTGCTGATATTGTAGAATTTGAACAAATCTGTATCGTGGGCCTTGGCCTGCCCCAACCTTTACTTTTAGGGGTTAGTTCTGAAATTGGACAAACCTTAGGTAAGGAAGGACTCACTGCGCTTCTTTCTTCGCGACTTAAGGAGGTTAATGAGCAACTACCTGGTTACAAAAAAATCGCTTCCGTAGTCGTGGGTAAAGAAGCATGGACCGTTGAGAATGGGTTAATCACTCCAACCTTAAAAATTAAGCGAAATCAGGTAGATAAAAAATACGGAGAAAATTACTTAAACTGGCACAATGATTCAGCGGATGTCGTATTTGAATAAGGTCAAAAAATGCTTCAGATTAAGGAATATGAAAACTACATAACTGACTTTATTAAGGAAGCCAGTTTTTCTCCTTTAAAAGAGCTGATTCTAGGAGAAACTGGTTATGCCTATAATGGAGATATTCGTTTGTTTTATGAGGTTCAATCACCAAAATCGAAACCCATAGGGCAAGTCTTATTGATTAGCAGAAATGCAAATACACTTTTGTTTTGGCCACAAGAACTAATCCAGTCATTTTTAAATCACAATTATCAAGTTATCCGTTTCGATCATCGTGGAGTAGGATTATCAGATTGGATAGAAAATTGGTCTAAAAAAGAAGCTTACAGCCTCGAGGATATGGCAGGTGATGCAAAGGCAATACTGGATCACCTTTTTATTAAAAAAGCACATATTGTAGGGGCTTCAATGGGCGGAATGATTTCACAAAGGTTTGCCTTTCAGTATCCAGAAATGACTTTATCATTATGTTCCGTTATGTCTTCTGGATATTTTTACGATCCCAAGTTAACCGCTGTTAATAATACTATGAAACGAAGATTCCGTGCAACGATCCTTGGGTTTTTAAAAGCAAAAAAAGATTTTAGAAAGGTCGTAAAAATCCATTTAGCGATCCGACAATTATGGGTAGGGAACGGAAGTTATGCGCTTAATCTAAAGAAAGCTTTTAATGAAATAGCTTATGAAATAAAATTTAGAAAAGGATACTACAAAAAGAGTTTTGAGCAACATGTTACAGCTATAAAAAAATCTGGATCAATGCTAGAGAAACTCACTCAAATAAAGGCTAATACATTGATTATTCATGGAGTTGAAGATGAATTAATTGATATTTCGCATGCAAAAAAATACACCAGATGCTTTAAAAACGTAAAATCTTACTATCTTTCAGGGATGGGACATGACCTTCCTGAGATTTATATCCCCCCATTTCTAACCAAATGCTTAGTCTATTCAATGACTCTGTTAACCAGTAATAATTATAAATCAAACAATTATGAAAAAAAACAAACTAACCACTGCACTCACAGTTCTTGGGCTGTTTTGTGTCAATTTGCTGCTCGCCCAGTCCACTATTAGTGGTAAGGTCACAGATGCAGAAACAAATGATCCTATTCCGGGTGTTAATATTCTAATCCAAGGATCCTCAGAGGGAACAAATTCAGATTTCGACGGGAACTTTACTTTAACTACCGATTTAAACGCACCATTTACGTTGGTGATCACCTCTGTCGGATTTAGTTCTAAAAATATAGAAGTTACTTCTACAGATCAAGTTTTAAATATATCGTTAGAACCTGGTGAAAACCTAGATGAAATTATTGTATCAGCTTCTCGTAGACCACAGAAAATTCAAGAAGCTCCTTCATCGGTAAGTCTTGTTACCGCTAAGGATATCGAAAACTCTGCTGTTGCTGTTGATCCAGTTCGCCACTTAATGAATATACCTGGAGTACAAATCCAACAACAATCGGCTAATACCATAAATCTTTCAATGCGTGGAGGTGCTGGAGTTTTTGGAACAGGTGCATTTCCTATTCTAGATTATCGATTTTTATCTACTCCTGCTGCTGGAACTTTTTTCACTCAGCAATCAGGACTTTCTAATATTGACATAGCCAAAATTGAAGTGGTTCGTGGGGCAGCATCTGCACTATATGGACCTGGTGTGGTTTCAGGAGTAGTACATTTTATGTCTAAAAACCCAATTGATCATCCGGGAACAACTGTAGAATTACTAGGTGGTGAATTAAATACAGTTGGTGCAGCACTTCGTCATGCTTATGCATCTGACAATGAAAAATTTGGTTATAAAATAAATGTTAAATACAGTAAGGGTAGTGACTTTGAAATTAGAGGTGATGAAATTCTTCCAGACGGACGTAATTATGTAACAACATTTGCCACAGAAATCCGTCAGCCTGTTGTCAGTAGTAATAACACAATTGACACCACACAACCGGGTGAAGTACTTTTATCTATGAATGATTTAGATGATAATGGGGATGGAATTCCATTAGCAACTGAATATGAGAACTTCTCGATGAACGGTCACCTTGAATTCAGACCAAATGATAAAACCAATGCTTTTCTGTCAGCAGGATATGCCAAGGGAGGAGCTCTCTTTCATAATAACATTGGAGTAGGATATCAAGATGGAACTGATATTTGGGCACAAGCTCGTGTTCAATCTGGTGGCTTTTTTGCTCAAGTATTTTACAACAATAACGATGGTGGTGATAGAGAAAATCCTACATTCCAATATGGAACCGGATTGCGTACGATTGCAGAACGTTCTTCACTAGATGCTCAGGTTCAATACAACTTTGACTTACCTAGCTTTTTAAACTCAAATTTCACGGTAGGTGTAGATCATAGAGCCATTTACGGAAATTCAGATTACACTTTGTACGGAAGAAATGATGATGATGATGATTACATTATTACCGGTGCTTATATTCAAGGTACATCTGATTTAGGTGAAAAGTTATCTCTTACTTATTCTACACGTTATGATGAAATTAATATTACGGAAGAATCAGGTTTTTCTCCTTCAGCAGCTTTAGTTTATAAAATTAACGATAGAAGTAGCTTATGAGCTTCATACAGCAGCACGGTGGCAGCACCTACAGCTCTTGAAACTTTTCTAGATTTTCCTGTAAATTCAATTATACCAGGATCTTACGAAGTGTGGGGAGCTGGGCAAACTGAGGCACAAAACTTTGCACCAAACGCCCCTATTGAACTACCTGGTCTAGGAGGATTAACTTTACCACAAGGATCGACCTCTATACCAAATGCTTACTTGTATGGAGCTGTTGCAGGTGCTGTTGCACCAGCTATTCCAGCAGCATACGCTGGTACTCCAGCACTTGAACCATTAAGAAATCTAGAGGCTGGATTGAATGGTATTCTTTCGCAAGTTCCAGGTGCAGCGACACTTGATTTTAGTAGTTTATTGATGGCTTCTGTTGCAGGTTTAACTCCTACTGGTTCTTTTGGAACCCTTACTCCTTACAATCTTGGTGACAGCCAACCTATGAGCGGAACTCCTGTGAATACAGGAGCGGCACAATTAGTAACTGTAAATTCTTTTGAGGTAGGATATAATGGATTTATTGGAGATAAATTAAAAGTAATGTTAGATGTTTACACCTTTGAGAGAATTGGTGGTACACGCTTTACTGCCATTGGACCCACATTTGCTTTAAGTGGTTATGATGATGCTGCTTTTGCTCAAACAATTGGACAACAAGTTGGAGCTGATGTAGTAAACTCAGTAACGACAGCTTTGACTAATGCATACACAACGATTGCTGCGACACAAGGATTACCATTATCTGCGGTAGCAGGTGGTGTACCATCCCTTGGCTTACCTGCTTTATCATCTACAATTGCTTCTGTAGCAGGTGGATTAGGCCAGTTAGCTGGTGGAGCATTTCAACAAGGAGCGCAAGGCTATGAGGCTGCGGCTGGGGCTTTATTCCCAGTATTTGGAACAATCGAATCTGAACGAGTACCTCAAAATGACGGAGTTTCATACACTTCATTTGGATATAGACAATTTGAAGATAGTAAGAGAGACTATTACGGGATTGACTTTGGATTAGAATACTTCATGAATGATAATATTTCGATCTGGGGTAATGCAAGTTACGTTAGCCAAAATGTTTGGATACCTGGACAAGACGATGATGATGGTTTAGAATTCCCTTCATTTTTAAACACTCCAAAAAACAAATATAGAGCTGGTGTAATGTTTAGTTATCCTGAAAAGAGAATCAATGGAAGTGTGACCTATCAATATGATGGTGAATTTGAATCAAATGCTGGTCTTTGGGCAGGTACTGTACCAGAGAAAAACTTAATCGATGCTAACTTCGGTGTTAGGTTAAATGAAAAACTAAAATTTGATATAACTGCCTCAAACTTGTTTAATAGAGAATATAGAGCATTTCCTAACATGCCAATCATTGGAAGACGTGTAATTGGGAAAATAACATTTGACTTATAATAGATTACTGGTTTAACTAGTATGAAAGACAAAATAGCATTCATTACTGGTGCTGCCAAAGGAATCGGAAGAGCAACAGCCGTTGCTCTTTCGGCCTCTGGTTGCCAAGTAATCCTGACAGATATTGACGAAGTTGAACTTCAAAATACGAAAGAGACTATTGAGCGTTCTGGTGGAAAAGCTTCCACCTATTATTTAGATGTCTCTGATGATGAACAAATCAATGCGATACACCAAAAGGCACTTAGTGATCATCAACGCATAGACTATTTTGTCAATAATGCGGGAATAAGTGGTCCCTTAGCTCCTATGCATCTTACCACCAAAAAAGATTGGGAAAAAGTACTTAAAGTGGACCTAGATAGTGTTTTCTATTGCTTACAAGCACAAATAAAAATATTACTTCCACAAGGAGGAGGAAACATTGTAAATGTAGCTTCACTTGCTGGAAAAAAAGGGGTCATTGCAGGTTCTCCTTATTCAGCAGCCAAACATGGCGTTTTAGGGTTAACAAAAACTGCAGCCCTTGAGTACGGTAGTCTCAATATCCGCGTGAATGCGGTTTGCCCCACTTTCTTAGAAACTGATATTATTCAGACAGTTCCTAAAAAAGTCCTAGATTTTGTAACCCAATACCGTGTCCCACTAAAAAGACTAGGAAAAGCGGAAGAAGCCGCTGAGACCATTTTATGGTTATTATCTGATAAATCCTCTTATGTAAATGGTCATTCTTTGGTCATGGATGGAGGAATGGAAGCTGGTTAGTCAATTTCCTTTTTTTCTCCATTTATTATCAACTATCTTCTGAAGAATCTATTTATTTTTCTACCTTGAGGTAATAAGGTATTTTGTTTCTTACAGGAGGGATATTAAGATTCTGTTTAAATTAACTGATGTTAGTTTCAAAGTGTTTTTTAATTAGTCATCCTAAAGAAAAAACCGCTAATAGCATAAAAGCAGCTTATGAAAAGAATATATCACAGTTTTTTATTGGTCATTATCCTAGGTGTTTTTTATCTAGGTTTCTACCCAATATCCATTGATCCCATTGCCCGAAAAGCGCCTCCATTTCCCGGGCTAAAAGGTGACTTTGCACTGAATTCAAAATTAGCAGCAACAAAATTGATTAAGTTAAGTTCTCCAGGAGCTGAATCTATCGCGCAAGATTCCATGGGCTATTTTTATACTGGTTTAGCGAATGGAGATATTCTAAGGTTTAAATACCAAGGCGAAGATCAAAAAATTATTGCCAATACGGGAGGAAGACCGCTAGGGATTAAAATAGCCCCCTCTGGAGACTTAATTATTGCAGATCAAAAAAAAGGATTACTTCGTTTAGATAGTCTTTATAATATTCAGTTACTCGTAGATCAGTTCGAAGGTGAACAACTTCTTTTTGTAGATGATTTAGATATCTCAAAAGATGGTACTATTTATTTTAGTAATGCCACACAAAGAAACCCTGTCATTGTTGAAAATGAAGCTTGGGAACAACGTGCTTCGGGTGCGCTATTTTCTTATCAATTAGAAACAAAAAAATTAAAATTACTAGAAGATGATCTCTTTTTTCCTAATGGAATTGCTTTAGATGATTCAGAAATGTACTTTCTATTTAGCGAAACGCTTGGGATTACATTAAAAAAGTACTGGGTTAAAGGACCAAAAAAAGGGACCATGGAACTTTTTACGGATAGCTTACCTGGATTCCCAGATAATATTACCTATGAAAATGGACTTTTCTGGGTGGCCATTCCAAGTCAGCGCCCTATTGAATTTGAAAAATTATATGAATACCCCTTTGTAAGGTCTATTATTTTTCGATTACCCGAAAAAATTAAAAATGCAGTCATACCCAATAGATATGCTATGCTATTAGGCTTTGATGAAGCTGGAAAAGTAATCTATAACTTACAAGATCCAGATGGAAAATTTGATTATATCACGAGTGTTTTACAAGTCGATGACCAACTATATTTAGGGAGCCTTAAGGAACCCAACCTTGGGATTTATACCCTAAACAATAAAACTAATGAATGATTTTTATGTGAATAATTATTCAGGTTCTAATAATAACAAAACAAACTTTATATTGTAATCATCTAAGTTCGAGGAAATAAACTTAAAAAAAAATAGAATGCTAAATTTAGAAGGACAAGTCGCTATTATTACCGGAGGCGCACAAGGAATAGGAGAAGGGATCTGTCAAGTTTTCTGCAAAGCTGGAGCAACAGTTGCCCTATGGGATATTCGTGATTCAGGAACAGAAACTGCAGAAAGAATAAAAGCTGAAGGCGGAAAAATTTTCTTTCAAAAAGTAGATATTACCAACCGAGCCGAAGTAGACCAAGCTGTAGCAGAAATTATTGAAGGCTACGGAAAGATTGAAATATTAATCAACAATGCAGGCGTATTGAGAGATCGATCATTTTTAAAAATGACACAAGAGGAATGGGATACTGTAATTAACGTTAACTTAAGTTCCTTGTTTACTACCACACAAGCGGTATTACCGCACATGAGAGAAGCTGGATATGGTCGTATTATTTCTGCTTCCTCTGTTAATGGATTTACAGGAGCCTTTGGACAAACAAATTATTCAGCTACAAAAGCTGGTGTAGCAGGATTCACTCGTGCTTTGGCAAGAGAAGTGGGACGATTTGGTATCACCGCTAACGCCATAGCGCCTGGTTTTATAGAATCTGAGATGACAGCTTCTATGCCCCCAGAGGTAGTTAAAGCGGGAATAGCCATGATTCCTGTAGGACGAATTGGAACTCCAGAAGATATGGGAAATGCTTATTTGTTTTTGGCCTCCAAAGAAGCTGGATTTATTAACGGGACAACGCTACACGCAAATGGTGGAGCTATGCCCACATAAAAAAATATATGAGTACAAGAAAATTATTTGAATTAGAAGGAAAAGTAGCTGTAGTCACAGGTGCTAGCAAAGGAATAGGAAAAGCAATAGCAGAAGCCCTAGCAGAATTTGGTGCCAAAGTGGTTGTGAGTAGTCGTGCCCAAGAGGCTGTAGATGAAGTCGCCAACGAAATAAAAGCTAAGGGTTTTGAAGCCACTGGAATCGCTTGTCATGTTGGCCGAGAGGACCAAAGGAAAGATCTTATTGATAAAACAATAGCTACCTATGGAGGAATAGATATCTTAGTGAACAACGCTGCAACTAATCCGGTATTTGCTCCAATTGAGGCAATTGAGAATGACATTTTTGACAAGGTCATGAATGTTAATGTCAAAGCCTGTTATGACCTAGCTAAGCTATGTTTCTCCTCTATGAAAGAACGTAAAGGAGGTAGCATTATCAATATTGCCTCAGTCGAAGGTATGAAACCAAGTAATGGACTTTCTATTTATAGTGTAAGTAAGTCTGCTTTAATTATGCTCACACAATCACAAGCCAGTGAATGGGGGAAATTTGGTATTCGATCAAATGCTATTTGTCCTGGTTTAATTAAAACCAAATTTAGTCAAGCACTATGGACCAATGACACCTTAATGAAACAAGTGAATAATCATCTTCCGTTACGCAGAGCTGCTGAAACTAGTGAAATGGCAGGACTTGCTGTGTATTTAGCATCAGAGGCTTCCTCCTATACCACAGGCGCAGTTCTTAATGCAGACGGAGGCCATATGCTAACTTAAAAAAAACAACCATGGAACAATCCACTAATACTTCCTATAAAACAAAAATTACTCAACTAAGTGATCTTGAAAACTATGTAGGCAAAGAGCTAGGTCTAACCGAATGGATGACTATTGAGCAAGATCGCATTAATGATTTTGCAAAGGCTACCGAAGATTTACAATGGATCCATACGGATCCTGAGAAAAGTGCTGCTTTTTCTCCCTATAAAAAAACAGTAGCCCATGGATTTTTGATTCTGTCTTTGGCTTCTAAAATATCTTATGATGCATTTTCCATAGAAGATGTAGTAATGGGAGTAAACTATGGGCTAGACAAAGTTCGTTTCCCTAACGCCACCCGATCAGGTGCTTCTATTAGAGGACGCGTATCCCTGCACGAGTACAACTCATTTCCTGGGGGAGCCAAGTATAAAATGAAAATTGTTTTTGAATTAGAAGGAGAAGAAAAACCAGCTTGTGTAGCCGAATTTATTGCCATGGCATACACCCCACCCACTTAATAGTAAGAAGAAATGAAAAAAATCACGGAGGGTGCTTCTTATATTGAATCATTGCGTAATCGTAATCTTAAGGTTTATCTTTTCGGTGAAAAGGTTTCAGAACCTGTAGACCATCCTATGATTCGTCCTTCTATTAATGCAATTGCCAAAACCTATGATTTGGCCATAGAAAATCCAGAACTAGGGAGTGTTATTTCTCCATTTACTGGAGAAAAAGTAAGTCGATTTTTACATGTATGTACCAGTGCAGAAGATTTGGTTCTTCAAAATAAAATGCAACGTAAACTCGGACAGTTGACAGGAACTTGCTTTCAACGATGTGTGGGTATGGATGCCTTTAATGCGCTTTACTCGGTTACCCATGAAATGGATGAAGCCCTCGGTACGGATTATCACCAAAAGCTTATCGTGTTTTTAACATTAATGCATCAAAATAACTGGGTATTAGGAGGAGCTATGACGGATGTAAAAGGAGATCGTAGTCTAGCACCCCACCAGCAATCAGATCCAGATATGTTTTTACACATTACTAATCGAACAAAAGAAGGAGTTTACGTTAGTGGAGCTAAAGCCCATCAGACTGGATGTATCAATTCCCATTATTTAATGGTTATGCCAACCATGCGACTAGGAAAAGATGATCAAAAATATGCCATAGTGGGTTCTCTTCCAGTAACCGCAGAAGGAATTACTTACATCTATGGGCGGCAATCCTGTGATACCCGAAGTATGGAAAAAGGGAATATAGATGTGGGGAATGCCACCTATGGAGGACAAGAAGCCATGGTCATCTTTGATAATGTTTTTATTCCTAATGAAAATATTTATATGGATGGAGAAGCAGATTATGCAGGAATGCTAGTGGAACGTTTTACCACTTTTCATCGAAGAAGCTATGTGTGTAAATCTGGAGTCGGCGATGTACTTATAGGTGCTGCTGCTGCAGTGGCCGAAATGAACGGTGTCGAAAAAGCATCGCATATTAAAGACAAACTTGTTCAGATGTCTCATCTAAATGAAACGGTCTATGCAACAGGAATAGCCTCTTCCTATCAGGGCTATCCCACCAAAGCAGGAAATTATCAATGTGATGATATGTTAGCGAATGTTTGTAAGCATCACGTGACTAAAATGCCCTTTGAAATAGCACAGCTAGCTCAGGACCTAGCGGGCGGATATGTTTCTACCCTACCCTCAGAAGCAGACTTAAACCATCCAGAAATTGGGAATCTCCTTAAAAAGTACCTTCAAGGAAATAAAAAATTTAGTGCAGAAGAACGAATACGTATTTTAAGATTAATAGAGAACATGACCCTAGGAAGAAATGCGGTAGGCTACCTTACCGAAAGTGTTCATGGAGCAGGCTCTCCACAAGCGCAAAGAATACAAATAGGGAGAATGATGCAATTAGAATACAAAAAACGCTTAGCCAAAGTTTTAGCTGGAATTTCCTTAAAAGACACTGATGAAGTCGTTAATGAATTGAGTGATTATTTTGAACGCATATTTAAAATCGATTAAATGAATGTAAAACTAGATCAGGCAAAAGAAGTTCGTAAAGGAGAGACCCTCAACGAAACTGCCTTAACCGATTACTTAAAGAAAAACTTAGGAGAATCCGAGGAAGAATTAACCGTAAAGCAGTTTCCATCGGGATTTTCTAACCTTACCTATTTAATTAATTATAATCAAATTAACTATGTATTGCGTAGGCCTCCCTTTGGTGCCAACATCAAGTCTGGCCATGACATGGGTCGAGAATATAAAATTTTATCTGCACTAGAAGGTCACTATGATAAAGCCCCAAAACCCATCCTTTTTTGTGAGGATCTCAGTATCTTAGAAGCTCCTTTCTATTTAATGGAACGTGTAGAAGGAACTATTTTAAGGGCTTCTACCCCCAAGACCAAATGCCGAGTCCCGCACAGTTTGCCACCCTATCTTCTAATTTGGTAGATACGCTTGTTGAACTACATGAGTTAGACTATAAAGCGATAGGACTGGGAGATCTTGGAAATCCAGAAGGATATGCTGAACGTCAAGTTATTGGCTGGGGGAAACGCTATCATAAAGCCAAAACCCATGATCACCAAGCCATCGAAAAAACAGCCACATGGCTAGCCAATAATGTCCCCAATAAAAGTAAAGCAAGCTTGGTACATAATGATTTTAAATATGATAACCTCGTATTGACCAACGATACACACCTAAATGTTAAAGCAGTATTAGATTGGGAAATGACTACCTTAGGTGACCCTTTGATGGACTTAGGGACCTCTTTAGGATACTGGATACATCACACCGATCCTGATTTCCTAGCGCAAAACCAACTAAATCTCACCACACAAAAGGGAAATCCTACAAGAGGAGAGCTAGTAGATTTGTATAGTAAACGGACAGGGAAACCTGTAGATAATATTGTATTTTATTTTGTGTTTGGAGTATTCAAAATTGCTGTCATTGTTCAGCAAATTTATTATAGATATAGTCTGGGACACACCCAAGACCCTCGATTTAAACACCTAGATAAAATTGTTGCGCTTTACGGATTACTTGCACAACAGGCCATAGAAAAAAAGAAAATAGATCACTTATTTTAAATTTAGCACACATGGAAACGACGATGAAAACAGAGCTAGATAATTTTAGACTCGAAACCCGAAAATGGCTAGAAGAAAATTGTCCAGCCAGCATGCGAAAGCCCATTAAAGAATCAACAGATTATTTTTGGGGAGGCAGAAAGGCGACCTTTAATAATGAAGACCAAAAAATTTGGTTTGAAAAAATGTTAGAGAAAAAATGGATCGTACCCCATTGGGATACCCAATACGGTGGTGGAGGTCTGTCAGATGAAGAAAACAATGTTCTTACTCAAGAAATGACTAGACTCGGATGTAGAAAGCCCCTATTTAGTTTTGGTATTTCTATGTTGGGGCCTGCGCTCCATAAATTTGCTACAGAAGAACAAAAAATGCGCTTTTTACCCGACATTACTGCGGGAAAGACATGGTGGTGCCAAGGTTATAGCGAACCTAATGCAGGTAGTGATTTAGCAGGTCTACAAACAAAAGCCGAAGACAAAGGAGACCACTATCTCATCAATGGCTCTAAAGTCTGGACCTCTTATGCTAATAAAGCAGATTGGATTTTTTGTTTGGTTCGTACAGATTTTGAAGCACCTAAACACAATGGTATCAGTTTCTTGTTAATTGATATGGCCTCAAAAGGAGTAAGTACTCGCCCTATAAAACTGATCAGTGGTAAATCTCCATTTTGTGAAACATTCTTTGACAATGTCAAAGTACCCAAAGAAAATTTAATTGGAAATTTAAATGAAGGTTGGAGTATTGCAAAATATTTACTCACACATGAACGACAAATGATTGGTGGAGTTGGAGAAACGGATGTAAGAAGAAAATTACACGATATCGCTAAAGATCACCTTGCCATAAAAGACGGGCAAATTGCTGATCCCATTTTAAGATCTGAATTAAGTATTCAAGATATGAATGATCGCATTTTTGAAATGACCATTCAAAGGATTATGGATGAAGCTAAAACTGGAGTAAATGCAGGGGCTTTATCGTCCTTTTTTAAATATTACGGAACTGAACAAAATGTTTCTAGAATGGAGTTAATGACAGCCATTACGGGGAGCCAGGGACTTATATGGGAAGGTAATGACAAAGAAGCCGTTAATCAAGCACGACAATTCTGCCGTTCTAAAGGAAATACAATAGAAGGTGGTACCTCAGAAATTCAACTAGGAATTATCGCTAAACGAATCTTAAATCTCCCCTCTTAAAGAAATATCATGGCACTAATATTAAGCGAAGAACAAAAAATGCTCAAAGATTCTGCAAAAGAATTTTTAGCTATTAATGCACCTGTTGATCAATTTAGAAACCTTCGAGACAACAACTACCAACCTTTTGATCACGAACTTTGGAAAGAGATTGTAGAGATGGGCTGGACCGCACTCACATTTCCTGAGCAATACAATGGACTAGATTTTGGTTACGTTGGTCTTGGGCAAGTATTAGAGGAAATGGGAAGGAACCTTACGAAAGCTCCTCTTTTTTCTTCTATAGTTTTAGGAGGTACTTCTCTAATGCACTCCACCAATGAAGAGCTAAAATCCAAATGGATTCCAGCATTAATAAATGGAGAGAAAAGAATTGCATTCGCACAGGATGAGAAAAGTTATTTTAATCCAGATGAAGTTGCTACAACAGCTAAAAAAACAACAGATGGTTATGTCATAAATGGCACCAAAAGAATGGTTATCGACGGAAAAGGTGCCGATGCTTTTCTAATTGTAGCATCTAATGAAAATAATGAAAAAGAACTTTTTCTTGTAGCATCCAACCATCCAGGAATTACTTTAGACACAGATATATTCTTAGATGCTGGGACCTATGCCACCCTTAACTTAAAAGAAGTAACTATTTCCAAGGAACAAAGAATAAGTGAGGAAGGAAAAGGAAATGAATTAATAAACTTGGTTAATAATATTGCGGCAATAGGTCTTTCATCAGAGATGTTAGGAATGATGAAAGAAGCTTTTGAGCAAACCATAAATTATATTAGAGAACGCCAGCAGTTTGGTAAGCGAATTGGTAGTTATCAAGCATTGCAACATCGGGCAGCTAAACTTTTTTGTGAAATTGAACTGTGTAAAAGTGTAGTCATTAATGGCTTACAAGGAATTGATACAAAAGCTGAAAACTTAGATGAGCTAGCTAGTTTAGCTAAAGCAAAATTAGGGGAAACCCTTAAGATGGTCACCAATGAAGCCATGCAAATGCATGGAGGAATCGGAGTCACTGATGATGTAAATATTGGGTTTTATTTTAAACGTGCAAGGGTTGCTCAACAACTGTTTGGAGACTATAATTATCATTTAGATAAGTATGCCAAGCTAAATTCCTATTAACAGAGACAGTCAACTGATCAATTGATCGGTTGACTTCTATTGAATAAAACAATCCTTTTATTCTTTTAAACCGGGCTGAATAATTTTAAATTGTTCTTCTTCTTTGGCTTTGTCTA
Source organism: Flavobacteriaceae bacterium (assembly GCA_038143595.1). Lineage (GTDB taxonomy): Bacteria > Bacteroidota > Bacteroidia > Flavobacteriales > Flavobacteriaceae > Arcticimaribacter. The sequence continues at coordinate 908,972 of JAYQME010000001.1, forward strand.
CCATCAATTTAACCTCGTTTAATAATTCTTTGGAATCGTAAATAACCCCATCCCTAATGGTATACTTTACTCCGCCTACACGAACAACCTCATTGCTATCTGTTAACTTAATTGTCCCTGTTCCGTAGAGTACTTTTAGATTTTCTAAAGGATTTTCTTCTACTAGTACCATATCCGCTAACTTGCCGACTTCAATAGAACCGATTAAATCATCCATTTTTAAGGCCTCTGCTCCGTTAAGTGTAGCAGATCTGATAACTTCTAAAGGATGAAAACCAGCTTCTCTCAGTAATTCTAATTCTCGAATGTAGGCAAAACCATAGAGTTGATATATGAATCCAGAATCCGATCCAGTTGTTACCCTACCTCCTCGATTTTTATATTCATTTACAAAAGTCATCCAAAGCTGATAATTCTTTTTCCAGGCAATTTCTTGTTCAGTTCCCCAAAAGTGCCAGTAGGAGCCATGAGAAATTTTAGAAGGCTGGTAAAAACGCCAAAGACTTGGTAAAGTATAAGATTCATGCCATTCAGCTCTTCTGGCGCGTTGCAAATCACGACTTGCTTCATAGATATTAAAGGTAGGGTCTAATGTAAAATCAAGTGCTAACAACTCTTCCATAACTCTATTCCAATGATCAGAATACGGTTTTGCTGCTTGCGCCCATAATTTCCCTGCTTGCTCAAAACGATGTTGCTCATTTTGATAATTATAATCTAATGGGTAATCTTGAATAGTCCGATCATCAAAAAGAGCTTCTGGCAACCCGTACCAATGTTCCATAGTTGTTAATCCAGCTCTTGCAGAATGCAAAACATTCCACCTTGCTACACTCATCTGAGCATGATGACAAGCTGACCCTAGTCCTAATTTATTGTTTTCATCGAGAGCTGCTTCCATAATCTCTGGAGCTGCGCCAAAAAACTTAATCCCATCTGAACCAGCTTTGGCATTTTCACGGACCCAATTCCTAGCTTCTTCAGGCGTATTTATCCCATATTTACTTCCAGCACCAAAACCTGTATACTGAATAATTCGGGGAGCAATAATTTCGTTTTGTCTACTTTTCGCCTTTAAATCTAACGTCCAGTCTCTACTTCGTCCACTTGGCTCGCGTACTGTAGTCACTCCATGTGCTAGCCAAAGTTTAAAAACATAGTCATAATCTGCACCCTGAGACTTCCCTCCTATATGGCCATGCATATCTATAAAACCTGGGAGTAAATACATTCCTTGCGCGTTAATTTCTTTTCCATTTTCTTTTAACGCTGGACGTCTTTGACTATTAATTTTCACTCCTGGATAACCCACAGTAGCAACTTGAGCTATTATATTCCCTTCGATCACTACATCTACGGGACCAATAGGAGGAGCACCATTTCCATTAATTAAAGTAACCCCTCGGATGATTAATTGTTCAAAGGGTCCTTCGGCTACTTGTGCTTGGATACACGAAGAAAATAAAATAGAAAAAAATAGGGATAAGAATAGGATTGCGCTCTTCATAATTGATGATTTATCTCTTAAAACTAATCAAAATATAAGGAATTCAGATAGAATTAGATAGGGTATTTTGGCATGGTTTATGTGTTTGTTTATTTATTATATTTATGAACGTTTTAGAGTGCAAAAAAATCATCTCAAACGACATTTTAATTTCACCTATGAGGCAAATTTTCTTTAATGAAGCTCCAACTTTTCTTTCGAATAAAAACATCACCTTTCTCTTTGTATACCTTATATCGAGTACCCTTACCTATGGAGCTATCTCTTCTAAGACTGTAGAAAATCCTGTTGTCCTATTCGATGTTGTAGATCAGGATAACGATGGCGTAGACGATGAATTTGATACGTGTCCAAATACCCCAGCTTCAGAGAGCGTTGATGAAAATGGTTGCAGTGAATCACAGAAAGATGATGACCAAGATGGTGTAACGAATAATTTAGACCAATGTCCCAACACCAACATAGGTGAACCTGTCGATGATAACGGTTGTGGAGAATCGCAAAAAGATGATGACCAAGATGGGGTAAACAATGCGTTTGATTTTTGTCCAAATACAGCACAAGGTGAAACCGTAGACGCTTTTGGATGTAAAATAGAAGACACCTCTTCTGAAGAACAAACAGACACCTCTTCTTCTACCACTACCCTACCAAGTGACCAAGATAATGATGGAGTTCCCGATGATTTAGACCAATGTCCCAACACCAATCTCGGTGAACCTGTCGATGATAACGGCTGTGGAGAATCACAAAAAGATGATGACCAAGATGGGGTAAACAATGCGTTTGATTTTTGTCCAAATACAGCACAAGGTGAAACCGTAGACGCCTTTGGGTGTAAAATTGAAGACACCTCTTCTGAAGAACAAACAGACACCTCTTCTTCTACCACTACCCTACCAAGTGACCAAGATAATGATGGAGTTCCCGATGATTTAGACCAATGTCCCAACACCAACATAGGTGAACCTGTAGATGATAACGGCTGTGGAGAATCGCAAAAAGATGATGACCAAGATGGGGTAAACAATGCGTTTGATTTTTGTCCAAATACAGCACAAGGTGAAACCGTAGACGCCTTTGGATGTAAAATTGAAGACACCTCTTCTGAAGAACAAACAGACACCTCTTCTTCTACCACTACCCTACCTAGTGACCAAGATAATGATGGAGTTCCCGATGATTTAGACCAATGTCCCAACACCAATCTCGGTGAACCTGTCGATGATAACGGCTGTGGAGAATCACAAAAAGATGATGACCAAGATGGGGTAAACAATGCGTTTGATTTTTGTCCAAATACAGCACAAGGTGAAACCGTAGACGCTTTTGGATGTAAAATAGAAGACACCTCTTCTGAAGAACAAACAGATACTTCTTCTGAAGAACAAACAGACACCTCTTCTTCTACCACTACCCTACCAAGTGACCAAGATAATGATGGAGTTCCCGATGATTTAGACCAATGTCCCAACACCAATCTCGGTGAACCTGTCGATGATAACGGCTGTGGAGAATCACAAAAAGATGATGACCAAGATGGGGTAAACAATGCGTTTGATTTTTGTCCAAATACATCACAAGGTGAAACCGTAGACGCCTTTGGGTGTAAAATTGAAGACACCTCTTCTGAAGAACAAACAGACACCTCTTCTTCTACCACTACCCTACCTAGTGACCAAGATAATGATGGAGTTCCCGATGATTTAGACCAATGTCCCAACACCAACATAGGTGAACCTGTAGATGATAACGGCTGTGGAGAATCGCAAAAAGATGATGACCAAGATGGAGTAAACAATGCGTTTGATTTTTGTCCAAATACGGCGCAAGGTGAAACCGTAGACGCCTTTGGATGTAAAGTAGAACAAAGTGGAGGGTCTTCTACTACTACAGATACCTTTAACACAGATGCTGATGGAGATGGAGTACCCGATGCTTATGATTTCTGTCCTGAAACCGAAGAAGGAAAAACCGTAGATGCCTTTGGTTGTAGTGAAGAACAAAATGGAGGGTCTTCTACCACTACAGATACCTTTAACACAGATTCTGATGGAGATGGTGTGCCCGATGCGTATGATTTCTGTCCTGAAACCGAAGAAGGAAAAACCGTAGATGCCTTTGGTTGTAGTGAAGAACAAAATGGAGGGTCTTCTACCACTACAGATACCTTTAACACAGATGCTGATGGAGATGGAGTACCCGATGCGTACGATTTCTGTCCTGAAACCGAAGAAGGAAAAACCGTAGATGCCTTTGGTTGTAGTGAAGAACAAAATGGAGGGTCTTCTACCACTACAGATACCTTTAACACAGATGCTGATGGAGATGGTGTGCCCGATGCGTATGATTTCTGTCCTGAAACCGAAGAAGGAAAAACCGTAGACACCTTTGGCTGTAGTGAAGAACAAAATGGAGGGTCTTCTACTACTACAGATACCTTTAACACAGATTCTGATGGAGATGGTGTGCCCGATGCGTATGATTTCTGTCCTGAAACCGAAGAAGGAAAAACCGTAGATACCTTTGGCTGTAGTGAAGATCAAGGAGGATCTTCTACCGTAACGGATACTTTTAACACAGATGCTGATGGAGATGGCGTACCCGATGCGTATGATTTCTGTCCTGAAACCGAAGCAGGAAAAACCGTAGATGCCTTTGGTTGTAGTGAAGATCAAGGAGGATCTTCTACCGTAACGGATACTTTTAACATAGATTCTGATGGAGATGGCGTACCCGATGCGTATGATTTCTGTCCTGAAACCGAAGAAGGAAAAACCGTAGATACCTTTGGCTGTAGTGAAGATCAAGGAGGATCTTCTACCGTAACGGATACTTTTAACAAAGATGCTGATGGAGATGGCGTACCCGATGCGTATGATTTCTTTCCTGAAACCGAAGAAGGAAATAGCGTAGATGCCTTTGGTTGTAGTGAAGATCAAGGAGGATCTTCTACCGTAACGGATACTTTTAACATAGATTCTGATGGAGATGGCGTACCCGATGCGTATGATTTCTGTCCTGAAACCGAAGAAGGAAAATCCGTAGATGCCTTTGGTTGTAGTGAAGATCAAGGAGGATCTTCTACCGTAACAGATACTTTTAATACAGATTCTGATGGAGATGGTGTACCCGATGCGTATGATTTCTGTCCTGAAACAGAAGAAGGGAAATCCGTAGATGCCTTTGGTTGTAGTGAAGATCAAGGAGGATCTTCTACTGTAACGGATACGTTTAACACAGATTCTGATGGAGATGGCGTACCCGATGCTTATGATTTCTGTCCAGAAACCGAAGCTGGTCAAACCGTAGATGCCTTTGGTTGTAGTGAAGATCAAGGAGGATCTTCTACTGTAACGGATACGTTTAACACAGATGCTGATGGAGATGGCGTACCCGATGCTTATGATTTCTGTCCAGAAACCGAAGCTGGTCAAACCGTAGATGCCTTTGGTTGTTCACAAAATGGTTCAGGGCAGTCAATTACATTTATTCCAGACCCTGCTTTTGAGCAAGCGTTAATTAATTTAGGTTTAGATAATCTTTTAAATGGATTTATCTATACCGAAGAAGCAGCTAACGTGGAAGTAATAAATCTCAGTTCAGCTCCTGAAAAAATTAATAATCTAATTGGTCTTGAAGCTTTTAGCAATCTTAGAGAACTTTATGTGGCTAATCAAGAATTATCCTTTATTGATATTGAGAACAATCAAACCTTGCAAATCCTTGATGTAAGTAATAACAACCTTAGCTTTATTAATTTATCATCTAATCCTGGTTTACGCCATTTATCGATTAAGAAAAATAGATTAACCTATTTAGATATTTCGAATAACGTTGAACTGGAGTTCCTTGATATTAGTAGTAATGAGATCTATGATCTGAACTTGGAAAACAATGCTACAATGAGTCATTTATTAATGAACAACATTAAAATGACACAGGTTGATATTTCGAATTTTGAAAATTTAATCACTTTTGAAGCTATCAATACACCCTCGAATTGTATTAATGTATCGGAAGCACAATTAAATGCAATACCTAGTGTGTGGAAAATTAATCAGTCCTCATTTTATGCAACCAATTGTAGTTACATCAATAATTTTGACTCAGATAATGATGGTATAGAAAATCAAAATGATCTCTGTCCTGATACACCAAAAGGACAACGAGTTGATGACACAGGCTGTGCCTATGTAGATGCCGATAATGACTTAGACGGAGTGCCCGATGAAATTGACAGCTGTCCAAATTCGCCAAAAAATAGTAAGGTAAATGAAAATGGATGTACACAACTACAAATAGATGCTGATTTAGACGGCGTACTTAATGAAAATGACTATTGTCCTGAAACCCCAAGAGGAGTAGCTGTTAATGACCGAGGATGTAGTCAACAACAAGAAAAAGTAATTCAAGAAAATGGGGATGATGATGAAGATGGAGTTATCAATGTACTTGATCGTTGTAACGATACTGTGCCAGGAACAGAAGTAGATGATAACGGATGTACACCACAAGAAGCAGAAGTTCAACAGGAAACAGATAGCGATCATGACGGGGTATTGAATGAAGATGATTATTGTCCAAACACAGCCACTGGTTTAGTGGTTAATTCATTTGGATGTCCGCTAAATGAAATAGATAGTGATTTTGATAAAATTACTGATGATCTAGATTTATGTCCAAATACTCCGCTAGGTGTAGAAGTTGACCAATATGGATGCTCTCTGGAACAAAAAGCAGATGACACGGATCTAGACGGTGTTGTGAATGAAAAAGATTACTGTCCAAATACTCCTCCATATACAGAGGTTAATGTAAATGGTTGTTCTGAAGAAGAAATAGACACTGATATTGATTTTGATGGTGTTCCTAATGAAATTGACCAATGTTCTGATACAGATCCGTTTGCAGTGGTCAATGAAAATGGCTGTTCTTTTGAACAACAAGATGAAGATGAAGATGGGGTGATAAACGCACTAGATCGTTGTTACAATACTGCACTTGGAGACAAGGTAGATGAATACGGTTGTTCCTTTGCACAAATAGACGGTGATGATGATGAAGACGGCGTACTAAACAGTTTTGATAAATGTCCTGATACACCAGTAAACACTGAAGTTGACGAAAACGGTTGTCAGTACTTACCACCCAAAATTGAATCTCTTACGTTTGAGCAAACAGAAATAAGTCGTGATGAAGACCTAACTGATATTCGTATTTATCTAGGTAAAGTTTTGATTGAAGACACAAATAGCGATATTGTAGGGGATGTTGCAAATATTCAATTAGAGATCATAGAAGGTGACGATAGCGAATTATTTGAGTTGGTACAAGACTCAGTATTTCTAGTAGATAGAGTTGATTTTGAAGAGAAAAACAAACATCTCTTCCAGATCAAAGCAACCAACAACAAAGCACTTAGCACGACTGCTAATATGGAGCTTAAAGTTCTTGATATCCCCAATACAAGCTCAATCTCCAATTTTGAGGTAGCTGTATTTGATTTGGCTGATGAAAGCCAAGCTGCTAAAGTAGATTATAAACGTTATCTAAATCCCAAGGCAGGAAAAAGTGTTGGGAAATGGAAAATTAAAAAGAAAATTGTTGGTGGGGCTGATGCTAATTTATTTGAAGTTAGATCTGTAAAAACCCAAAGTAAAGATGGAAAAACCACCGAAGAAGGAGAAGATTACTTAGACTTTATTAATCCTCCTGATTTCGAAACTCCATTAGATCATAACCAAGATAATATCTACGAGGTCGAAGTGGTAAATATTAATACCAATGATGGAGAGTCTACCTTACCCCTATCCGTAATACAGACTAATCTTGTAGTACCAGAGAATGATGCAACCGCAGTACAACTTCAGGCGGTTCCCGTGAGTGCTACTGATGATACGGATGGAGATGGATTTAATGACATCGTAGACAATAGTCCTTTTGTAGCAAATCCAAATCAAGAAGATGCTGATGGTGACGGTGTAGGTGATGTTTCTGATGATGCAGACCACGATGGAGTTTGGAATCCATACGACCGATGCTCAGATACACCTTTAAATTCAAAAGTAAATATTGAAGGTTGTGTAATCTTTTACTTACCTCCTTCTAACTTCAGCCTTAAAACGAGTGAAAAATGTGTGGGTCAAAGTAGTATTGAATTAACTGTTCAGGATACCAGCTATAACTACAACGTAGCAGTCACTGGTCCAGTTAACGAAAATTATCTATTGGAAGGGGATCGCTGGAACTTAGATGAACTTTCCGGTGGAAATTATACCCTATGTATTACAGTTGAAGGGTATGATGCTTCTGAATTTGAACGTTGTTTAACGGTGAATGTACAAGAGCCTGAACCTCTTACCATTTATGGCTCTCTTTCTGACGAGGGTGAAACGGTTGTATACAATTTGAAAGGAGGAGATGTCTATACGATTACACATAACGAAATGAGCTTCCAGACAGATAAAGATCAAATTGAAATTGCGTTACAACAAGGAATCAATACCATCCGAATATCTACTGGAATTGAATGTCAAGGAGTGTTTGAAAAAAATTATTTTAACTCTTCTTCGGTGACATTCTCACCAAACCCCTTTCAAGATTATGTAAATGTATTTGTGGGTGGTAAAGATGAAACCATTAGTGTTGAATTATTTACAAATCAAGGAAGATTAATTAGAGGGCAAGAGCTCCAATTAAATGAAAGTAATCGTATGATTAGAATTCCTACCTACGACTTAAGTCCCGGTAGTTATATAATCAAAACTTGCGGTGAAACTACTTTACAATCAGAATTAATTATTAAACAATAAGACATGAAAATCAATTCTTCAATCAAAACCGTTTTATTGCTAGCTATTGTTTTATTTTATCAATGCTCAAAAGATTCTCCTGCACCTAGACCAGAACCAACTCCCACGCCAGAACCTGTGGTTATTCTACAACCTACGGCTGCTGTTCTTTCTTTTCCTACGAATGATGAACCCTGCTTAGATACCACGACCGTAAATGAAGATCAAAGTACAGTGGTCTTTAGATGGAATGCTGGAGAGCATGTTTCTTCTTATGAGTTAACCTTAACTAATTTAGCTGAAAACAATTCACAGAGATACACTAGTTCTGGAACTGAATTGAGTCTAACCTTAATTCATTCAGAGCCCTATTCATGGAAAGTTACTTCCTTAGGTGAAACAGGTAGCAATCCTGCGGAATCTGCTACCTGGAGATTTTATCTAGCAGGACCTGCAGAAGATAATTATGCCCCTTTTCCAGCAGAATTGACCACACCAGTCTCTGGTTCTACGGTTACTCCAATTGATAGTAACATCCAAATTCAATGGATCTGTTCTGATGTAGATAATGATTTGGCCACTTATCAAATATATTTAGATACGGAAGATGCTACTACTTTAGTCCAGTCAGTTGCCCACGAGGCCTCTACAACTGCGGTTGATGTAACAGTAGAAAATAACACTATTTATTATTGGAAGATAGTGGCAGTAGATGCCCAAGGTAATGAAAGTAGTTCTGGAGTATACTCCTTCCGAACTAACTAGCCTTTTTAAAGAATAAATAACGAAATACTAAGGAACAAATTAACCCAAAAACAATTCCTTCAACAAAACCCAACAGTAAAGTTACTAGGGCCGTAATTAACAAGAATAAACTTTCCTTTCTGTCTGTTTTCCAAAGATTAATAATAAGTTGAATATCAAATAAAAAATAGACAGAATAAACGATAATTGCCGCTATAACTGCTTGAGGTAAATAATAGACTATAGGTGTAAGAAAAAGAAGTGTGAAAAGAATAATTGCAGCAGCAACTAAATTTGAAAATTGTGTTTTTGCTCCTGCTTTTATATTTAAAATACTTCGATTAAAACTACCTGCGGGAATTAAAGAACCAAAGAAAGCTCTCCCTATTTTAGCCATGCCAAGGGCAATCATATCCTGGTTAGGGTTCCAGGGATTAGCCTGTTGGTCTTCAACATTTTTTGCCATTACATAACTACCCATTGTAGCCACAAAAGCAATACCAAAAGCGCTAGGGAGTAGTCTGATAGATTCCCACGAAAACGCTGGGATTAACAATACAGGCAGACCTTGTGGCACCTCTCCAATAAGTTCAATTCCATAAGTTTCAAGTTTAAAAAGATAGGCTGAAACCCCAGTAATAAACAAGAGTAAAATAGCTGTCGGAAATTTAGGAAACCACTTGCCTAAAAAAAACAAGACCAATAAGGAGCAAGTAAACAATATAGTTGTTATCCCATGTATTTGATCGGGTTGCTTGAATAAGTATATTATTTTATTTACAGAACTAGCTGCTATTGGGTATTGGAAACCAATTCCCAAGGGTAATTGAGAAATAATAATTACCACGGCTGCTGCTTGTACAAAACCAGAAATCACACTCTTTGGTATAAAATCTAAAAACTTACCAAATTTTAAAAATCCTGCTAACAGCTGAATTAAACCAATCATTATCCCTAAAAGCATCACTGCATTTAGATAGTCGTTAGTGAAAGGAACTTCATAAGGAGTAACGGACTCAAAAATAAAAATTGAAATAACGGAAACTGGACCAATATTCAAAAAATTTGAGCTGGCAAAAAAAGCATATATGACCAAAGGAATCAAAGAACCATAAAGACCGTAGATTGGGGGCAATCCTGCCAAAAGAGCAAAAGCCATTCCTTGAGGAATGGTTATAATTCCCACAGTAATCCCTGAGATAATATCTGCCTTATAATGACCTGTTTTGGGTAAGTTAAAAAAGTTCATTACTTCATATTTTGTACAATGTACAATTGATAATATGATTTGTTTACTACTTTATAGCTTATTTCAAAAACGATATTAACAATCTACAAGAGTACGTTAATAAATTGAGGGGAAAAGAAAGTTTTGTCCCTAGCTAATAAGTCGATTTTTTTTAGCTTTGAATCCTTAAACACTTAAGTTAAAAAAATGGAAAGAATTAAATGCTTAATCATTGGAAGTGGACCTGCAGGCTATACCGCAGCAATTTATGCCGCTAGAGCTGATTTGAAACCCGTCGTTTACACAGGAATGGAACCCGGTGGGCAATTAACCACAACCACTGAAGTAGATAATTTTCCAGGATACGCAAAGGGCATTGACGGCCCCACTATGATGATAGAGTTGCAACAGCAAGCTGAACGTTTTGGGACAGAAGTACGTATCGGTCATATTACAGAAGTAAACTTAAGTAAAGAAGTCGGAGGAATCCACACTGCTGTAGTTGATAGTACGACTAAAATTGAAGCGGAAACTATCATTATTTCCACAGGAGCAAGTGCAAAATACTTAGGAATTCCAAGTGAACAACGCCTAAGAGGTGGTGGAGTTTCAGCCTGCGCTGTTTGTGACGGGTTTTTCTACAAAAACCAAGAAGTAGCCATTGTTGGGGCCGGAGATACTGCTGCGGAGGAAGCCACCTACTTGGCAAACATTTGTACAAAAGTAACTATGTTGGTTCGACGTGATGTAATGAGAGCCTCCAAAGCAATGCAACACCGTGTAAACAATACAGAAAATATTGAAGTCCTTTACAACACTGAAGTAGATGAAGTTTTAGGAGAACAAGTCGTAGAAGGGTTAAGAATGGTTAATAACCAAACCCAGGAAAAGACCGAAATCCCTATTACAGGACTATTTATAGCCATTGGTCACAAACCCAATACAGATATATTTAAGGGACAACTCACCATGGATGATGCGGGATATTTAATTACAGAAGGTAAATCAACCAAAACTAATCTACCTGGTGTTTTCGCTTCTGGTGATGTTCAAGACAAAGAATATCGTCAGGCTGTGACTGCCGCTGGAACGGGTTGTATGGCTGCACTGGATGCCGAAAGATACTTGGGCGCGCTAGGACACTAACTTAAACGTCTAGCTAAAGTTTCTAGGGCTTCAGAAATCGATAATTTCTCTTGCTCTCCACTGGCCATATTTTTTAATAGAATGGTCTTGGTTTCTTGTTCTTCTTGGCCAATTAATATTACCCAAGGAATTTGCCTTTGATTGGCATAAGATAATTGCTTTTTGATCTTTACAGTATCTGGATAAAATTCTGTACGGATACCAGAAGCCCTCAGCTGAATAACGAATTGATTTCCAATAAAAGCGGTTTCTTCGTCTAAATTTAAACAAAGAACTTGGGTCTGATTTTGTACAGATTCAGGAAAAAGGTTTAGCTCCTCTAAGACCAAATAAATACGATCAAAACCAAAGGAAATTCCCACCCCACTCATGTTCTTCATTCCGAATCCTGCAGTCAGATTGTCATAACGACCTCCTCCCCCTATAGATCCCATTTTTACCCCTTGTGGAGGAGCGACTTCAAAAATACAACCCGTGTAATAATTTAGTCCTCTGGCTAGAGTTACATCAATGGAGAAGTTTATTTTATTTACTTCTAGAGCTGTAAGTTGATCAATAACAAAACTAACTTCTTTAACTCCCTCTAAACCCATACTAGATTCTGATAGAAAATTGGCTAATTGGCTTAAACGTTGCTTTGGAGTTCCGATTAAAGAAATTAATATAGATATTTTATCAATGGCAGTTGCCGGAAACTTTTTATCCTGTAACTCTTTTACAACCCCCTCGTACCCAATTTTATCTAATTTATCTAGGGCTACTGTAAAATCAATCAACTGATCGGCTACGCCCATTACTTCAGCAATACCTGCTAAAATCTTACGATTATTAATTTTCAAGGTGACCCCTTGAATCCCTAATGAAGAAAAAACACGCTCGTATAAATGACATAGTTCTACCTCTTGCCAAAGGGAATCACTACCCACCACATCGGCATCACATTGGAAAAACTCTTGAAACCTTCCGTGTTGTGGTCTATCTGCTCTCCAAACGGGTTGAATTTGGTAACGTTTAAATGGAAAAACAATCTCGTTTTGATGTTGCACCACATAACGCGCAAAAGGGACCGTTAAATCATAACGCAGTGCCTTTTCTGATAAAGAACTTGAAAAAGCCCCAAGTCTATTTTCTGATAAAGCCTTTAAATCTGCCTTTTTAAGCTTTTCGCCATTAGACAATATCTTAAAAATTAATCGATCTCCTTCTTCCCCATACTTTCCTAATAAAGTAGCTGATTTTTCGAAAGAAGGGGTTTCAATAGGCTGAAAACCACTTAATTCAAAAGCATTTTGAAGAACGTTTTTTAAATAATTTCGTTTGGCTACTTCTGTGGAAGAAAAATCGCGAGTCCCTTTAGGAATAGATGGCTTCATATAGGATTAAAAAACGTTAGTAGGCAAATATCTAAATTTTTAAAGGGCTTATGAAAGAAATTCAGCGATACTTTTATAACGACTGTCCTTACTGATTACTGCACCTTTTAAAATCATCCCATATAATTCTTCTTTCCGATCGTGATCGTAGGCTTTAGAAGAACGATATAAAGTAACCTTTTCATCGTTAATATGATGTAATAACCATTGCCAACCTTCGGGACTAGAGATATCTTTATCTATGTCAGTTATTTTAACGGCTATTAAATTCATTTTGTCTTGTAAACATTCAAAGACAAAAAAATGATTCGGGCTTAAATGCTCTAAATAAAGGTCTTTAGAAAGTACATCCTCCCACACCAAATCAGAAAATTGGTCTAGATGCTTATCTACGGCTTCTGAATTAGAATTTTTAATAGTTTCCCACTCCTTCCGATCAATAGATAGGGCGGCTAAATATTGAGCAAATTCATGATGAAGCTCTTCTAGCTGTTCTTTACTTAAACGGTGATAATTCATACAAAAAACCCCACATGAAGTGGGGTTGTTATTTTAAGGTCAAAAAGGTTAAGCCTTTTTCTCTGGTACAATTTCGAAGGGTACTTGTGCAACCACTTCTCTGTGTAAACGAACCGAAGCCTCGTAATTACCTAAACGCTTGATTGTCTTTCCTGGTAAGTTGATAAATTTCTTATCAATTTCCTGACCAGATTTGGCAAATGCGTCAGATACATCTTGAGCACCAATTGAACCAAACAATTTATCTCCTGAACCAACTTTAGAAGCTATTTTAATCTCTAAAGCCATTAGTGATTTACTAATTTTATTGGCGTCATCAATTAATTTTTGCTCCTTAAAAGCACGTTGCTTAAGGTTCTCTGCTAAAACTTTTCTAGCTGAAACTGTGGCTAAAACTGCTTTACCTTGTGGGATAAGAAAATTTCTTCCGTATCCATTTTTTACTGTAACGATGTCATCCTTAAATCCAAGGTTTTGTACATCTTCTCTGAGTATCAGTTCCATGATCTAAAGTGGATTATTTTAATAAATCGCCTACATAAGGCATTAATGCAAGGTGACGAGCGCGTTTAACGGCTACAGAAACTTTACGTTGGTATTTCAATGAAGTTCCTGTTAAACGGCGTGGTAATAACTTTCCTTGCTCGTTTACTAAACCAAGTAAAAAGTTAGCATCTTTATAATCAACATACTTGATACCAGAACGCTTAAAACGACAGTACTTCTTTTTGTTGTTAGTTTCAATATTTAGGGGAGTCAAATAACGGATTTCTCCTTCTTTTCTTCCTTTAGATTGTTCTTCTATTTTTGACATCTGAATTAGGCTTTAGCGTTGGCTTTGATTTTCTTTACTCTTTTCTCAGCCCAAGCAATAGCATGCTTGTCGAGTTTAACGGTGAGATATCGCATTACGCGCTCATCACGTCTAAATTCTACCTCTAGTGGGTTAATTGCTGTTCCGTCAACAGTAAATTCAAAAAGGTGGTAAAAACCACTTTTTTTATTTTGGATAGGGTAAGCTAATTTTTTAAGCCCCCAGTCTTCTTTGTTAACAAACTTGGCACCTTTTTGTGTCAAAAGGGTCTCAAATTTCTTAACTGCTTCCTTTATCTGATCATCAGATAAAACGGGATTCAAAATGAAAACAGTTTCGTAATGGTTCATATATTTAATTATTTAAGGCTGCAAAAATAACCCAAATACTGAGTCAGACCAAATAATACCTCATCTTTTATTTGAATATCAAGACTTTTTTTTTTTCTTATTTTTGTTTAAAACCCAAATATGGTCCTCCAATTTTTGTACATAGACGAGAATGTTAACCTACAGTCACCTACAAAAACATCTATTTCAAACCATAAGGAAGCTGAGATGTTACCCCCGCTAAACTCAATAAAAGCGGCCTCTCGTTACCTAGATAAGCACTCCGTAGATTTTATTCTTATTGACCCTAATTTTTCGAGTGAGAATGGGTATGCATTCATTCAAAAGAATATTACTAAACATCGTATTATTTTACATTCCTCAAGAATTAAAGACGCTGTAAAAGGGTTTGATTTAGGAGTCTTCGACTTTATCCCAAAACCCTTTGACATAGATCGGTTTAATAAGAGTATACAACGATTAAAGAATCATAATTACCTACAAGAAAAACAAACCATTCTAATTCCAAAGCCCTACTTAGAAGTTAGATGCAACCTAATGACTGAGCGGATTTTACATGATGACATTCATTATATCGAAGCAATGGGAGATTATGTGAAAATCGTGACTGCACAGCGGAAATACATCGTACTTATGTCAATGAAAAAAATAAATACCCTACTACCTGATCAACTTTTTTATCGCAGTCACAAATCATTTATTATCAACAGCAAAAAAATAGTTAATTACACAGGAAAGGAAATTATTCTAAAACACAAGAAAATTCCACTTAGTCGATTCCGTAAAGAAGGGTTTAAGGAACTTATTTTAAAAATAAGTTAAGCAGGATCGATATCTAGATTCACGCGAACAGATCTAAACTGACCAATACTTTCCATACTTCTAATAGATTTAGAAAGCGTGCTTTTTACAAACTGACGATTGTGATTATCGGGGAATTTTAAAAGTACTTGTTTAATATACTGGTTTCGAACTCTACCCACTACTGGATCTACCGGGCCAAGAATGGGCGTATTAATATGCTGTTGAAGTAAAGAAACCAACCATTGCGATGCCTGATCTACACGTTGATAATCTCTGGCTTTAAGAGAAACCCTGATCAAACGGTAAAAGGGTGGATAATCAAATGTCTTTCGCTCTTCTATTTGTTGCTCATACAAGGCTTTATAATCTGCATTTAGCACTTGCTGCAATACAGGGTGCTGTGGTGAAAAACTTTGAATAAGCACTTGTCCTTTCTCTTTAGACCGCCCTGCCCTACCTGCTACCTGTGTAAGCAACTGAAAGGCTCGTTCGTGGGCTCGGAAATCAGGAAAAAACAATAGTGGGTCGGCATTAATTACCCCCACTAATCCCACTGATTTAAAATCTAAGCCTTTCGTGACCATTTGTGTTCCTACCAACACCTGTACTTCCCCAGAGGTAAATCGTTCAATAATTTGTTCAAAAGCCCATTTACCTCGGGTAGAATCCCAGTCCATTCTTTCTATTGTTGTTGAGGGAAAATGACGTTGAACCAGTTCTTCAATCTGTTGTGTACCTGTACCCTTAAGTTCCATGTTTGGGCTTGAACATACCGCACACTGAGCAGGTTTAGCAATATGGTAACCGCAATAATGACAACAAAGTTGATAATTAGATTGGTGGAAAGTCAAAGAAACATCGCAATTGGTGCATTGAGGTATATGCCCGCAACTATGACATTCCAATAAAGGGGCGTATCCACGGCGATTTTGAAACAGAATAATTTGCTTGTCTTCTGCTAAAGTTTTTTCCATGGCCTCAAAAAGTCGCATAGAAAACAAATCTTTCATTTCTTTCCGTTTATGAGCCTCCTTTAAATCAACCACCTCAATCTTTGGCATCTGAGCCGCTCCAAAACGTTGAAATAATTGTGCATATCCATACTTTTCCTTCACTACATTAAAACGTGATTCAATCGAAGGGGTTGCAGAACCCAAAATGATTTTAGCTTTTTGCTGTTGGGCGAGTACAATAGCAGCGTCTCTAGCTTGGTAACGAGGAGCAGGATCAAATTGTTTAAACGAAGTTTCGTGTTCTTCATCTACGACGATTAAGCCTAAATTACTAAATGGAAGAAAAATAGCCGATCTAGCCCCCAAAACAACCCTAGCTTTTGAATTATTATGCAATACATTATGCCAAACCTCAACCCTTTCATTCAGTGAAAACTTTGAATGAAAAACAGTTACTTGTTCACCAAAACGCTTTTGCAACCTTTGTACCATCTGAGCGGTAAGAGAAATCTCTGGTAATAAAAAAAGCACTTGTTTATTTTCAGCTAATTTTTCTTCAATTAAAGAGAAGTAAACTTCCGTTTTTCCAGAAGAAGTTACCCCCTCGAGTAATACCACAGGTTTTTCTTTCCATTGATCTCTAATACTTGCTAAAGCCGATTGTTGAGCTGAAGACAATATTGGGGCCTCTTCGTTAGAAGTGGTTTTAAGTAATGGGCGATCTTCACGTATAAATTGTTCCGTTAAGATTTCTTTATCAAGTAAAGTTCTTATTAAACCACTAGATGCGTCCAACCGCTTTTTGAGAAAACTTACTTTGATCCATTCTTCAACAGCCTGCAACTGATACATACCTAAAATAAAAGAACTTTGTTTAGGTGCTCTTTTTAATTGATCAAACAATTCACTTAATTTTTCTTCTGAAGAATAGGTTGGGTGAATCTTTATATACCGTACATATTTGGGTTGATACTTTTCTTTAAGCGACTGTACTGTCTGCACATAGTCTTGCTCAACAAGGTTTTGTATAAGAGGAAAAACTTTTTTCCGTTGGACAATGGCCTGGACTTCTTCGATCAATAAATCTCTTTTTTCTAAGGCCTCTAAAACTAAAAAGGCATCGTCTGATTGAGCTTCCCAGTTTATTTGAACTTCTTGGTTTCTACTCACAAAAGTCTCACTCGCCAACAGTAGAGCACTTGGTAGTGCGGCGCGTACTATATCTCCCATGCTACAACAATAATAATCACTCATCCATTCCCAATATCTTAATTGTTCTGGAAGGACTACAGGGTGTTTGTCTAAAATCACCTCAATCGTTTTGGGAGTATACGTTTGAGGGGCGACACGATGTTTTTTGTAAACAATTCCCGTGTATAGCTTACTTTGACCAAAAGGAACACCCACCCGAAAACCTGGCAATAGAAAAGCATACTCCTCTTCTTCTACCCAATAGGTAAAAGCCTTTGGTAAGGGCAATGGTAATAGGACATCAATAAAACACTGCATCTCCTAATTACTTTTTTCTTGTTTAAGCGCGCCTATTGTGGCGTTTAACTCAAAACCTAATAACAACACGATAGAATTAATCCAGCTGTAAAGCATAAAAATAAGGAGCGCCCCTATTGAGCCATACAACTGATTATAATTCGAAAACTGGTCTATATAAATACCAAAAAGATAAGTACTAAAAATAAACAATAACAAAGTCATTAATGCACCTGGAGAAAAAAATCGCATGAGCTTACCTTGGATGGTACCAAAATAATACAAGATAGAAATAGAAAAATAGGCCAATAGAATAAAAAACAGATATTGTCCCCAAATGATCCAATCTAAACTAGTTGGAAGTACATTTTGAACGGCAAGTTTAAAATAAATAAAAAAGATAACGGCAAGTAAAAGCAAAACCGCCAATAATACACTTACCCCAACAGCATAGAGATATTGCTTAAATATGTTTCTCAATTCTTTGATATGGTAAGAAACCTCAAAACTGGTGAAAATTGAATTCACTCCATTGGCAGTCAACAATACAGAAAGTATAAATACAGAAGATAATAAACCTCCACGAGGTTTACTCTGTATATCTTTAAATATATCGGTAAAAAAAGTATGTGTATCGGCTGGCAAAAACCCTTCTATAAATTCCAAGAGCACTACATCAAAGTTTTCTATAGAAAAAAATGTAGGAATAAATGGAATTAAGTTAAGTACAAAGAGTAAGAAAGGAAATAAAGCCATAAAAAAGCTGAATGAAATTGCTCCAGCACGAGAGGTAAGCGCTCCTTTAACTATGCCAACTAAGTAGAGTTTTAAAAGGTCATACATCGAAAAACCCTTTAAACCAGGAATACGTATATAACGTAACAAACGAATACTTTGCTTAATTCCAGGAAATGAAGTCCAAGACATATGCTTTTGTTAGATTTTATCAAAAATAACGCATTTAATGGGGATATCCTTCTTGTGCTTTGTATTTTTACCCCATGGAATGTGTATTGCTTTGTGTAGGAAAAACCGATCAATCAGAATTAAATCATTTAATTCATATATACGAGCAACGACTCCAACACTACACTAAGTTTTCTTTGGTCTTACTTAACGACATAAAGCATCGTAAAACCCTACGTGAAGAGCAACAGAAAGAAGCAGAAGGACAACTTATTTCTAAACAATTAAAAGCGGGAGACCGGATTATTCTATTAGACGAAAAAGGACGCCATTTTAACTCTATTGAATTCTCAGAATGGATTAATAAACAACAATTGGCAGGCCACAAACGACTTGTTTTTATTGTGGGAGGACCTTATGGATTTTCTAAGCCTATTTACGAGCTTGCACACCAAAAAATCAGCTTATCCAATATGACCTTTTCTCACCAAATGATTCGTCTATTTTTTGTAGAGCAACTCTATCGTGCACATACCTTATTAAAAAACGAACCTTATCATCACCGCTAATGAAATTAGTTTTTGCTACCCACAATATTCATAAACTAGAAGAAGTAAAAAAAATCTTGCCTTCTACTATCGAACTACTTAGTTTAACTGATATTGGTTGTACAGATGACATTCCTGAAACAGGCACTACACTTATTGAAAATGCATATATTAAAGCGCACTATGTAATTAACCAATATGGTTATGATTGTATTGCTGATGACTCAGGCCTAGAAATTGATGCACTCAACGGAGAACCAGGAGTTTATTCTGCACGCTATGCAGGAATTGAAAAAGACAATGAAGCTAATATTCGTAAAGTCTGGAAAAATCTTACAAATAAATCCAATAAAGAAGCTCAGTTTAGAACCGTAATTGCGGCTTGTATAGGAGGCAGAGAATGGGATTGTGAAGGAATTGTTCGCGGAAAATTGATTCATGAGAAAAGAGGACAAGGTGGTTTTGGTTATGACCCTATCTTTATTCCAGAAGGGTACACAGAGACTTTTGCAGAACTAGAAGATTTCGTTAAAAATGAAATTAGTCACAGGGCTAGGGCGATACAAGCCTTTTTAAAGTTCTTATCGTAAATAAGTAAGCTCATTTAGCTTAGTGTTCAAATTTAAAATTTTGCTTTTTTTGTCTCTTTATTTACGGTGATGATTTTTATTTCATTTTATTAACGTATATCAAAACAAAAAGATCTGAGATGAACAGACTGAAAAACAGCTGTAGGCAACACTTAATCCACTAAACTACCGTACCTTTGCAGCGATGAACACATTCCAATCCCTAGGCCTTAACGAGGCTTTACTGAAAGCCATTGAAGACATGGGCTTTAAAACACCTTCTGAAGTCCAAGAAAAAACAATCCCTTTACTTCTAGAACAGGAAACCGATGTGGTTTCACTTGCTCAAACAGGAACAGGAAAAACAGCAGCCTTTGGTTTTCCTATGCTTCAGAAAATTGATGAAAAAAGCAGAAAGACTCAAGGTTTAATCCTTTCTCCAACGAGAGAACTCTGCTTACAAATTACCCAAGAGGTTAAAAACTACGCTAAATACATAAAAGGAGTGAACGTAGTAGCTATCTATGGAGGAGCTAGTATTACTGACCAAGCAAAAAATGTAAAAAAAGGAGCACAGATTTTGGTTGCTACCCCAGGTCGAATGCAAGATATGATCCGTCGAAGAATGGTTAATCTTTCAGATGTAGAATATTGTGTACTTGATGAGGCAGACGAAATGCTTAACATGGGATTCTATGAGGATATTACGGCAATCCTTTCTAACACCCCAGACGACAAAAGTACTTGGTTATTCTCTGCTACTATGCCAAAAGAAGTTTCGGTGATTGCGAAGAAATTCATGCATAATCCAGAAGAAATTACAGTTGGATCTAAAAATGCAGGAACTAAAAATGTTAGTCATGAGTATTATATGGTAAGTGGTCGAGACCGCTATCCCGCATTAAAAAGACTTGCCGATGCTCATCCTGATATATTTTCGGTTATTTTTTGTCGCACAAAACGCGATACCCAAAGGGTGGCTGAAAAACTTATTGAAGATGGTTACAATGCTGGAGCTCTTCATGGTGATCTCAGTCAGAATCAACGGGACATAGTAATGAAGCAGTTCCGAAATAAACAAATACAAATGTTAGTGGCCACAGATGTGGCTGCAAGGGGAATTGATGTGGATAATATTACGCACGTAATTAACTATCAACTACCCGACGAAATTGAAACCTATACCCACCGCTCTGGCCGAACAGGACGTGCAGGAAACAAAGGAGTTTCAATGATTATTGTCACCCAAAGTGAGTCGCGAAAAATCCGAAGCATAGAAAAAATAATGCAAACTAAGATTGCTTCCAAAAAGATCCCTACGGGTATTGAAATTTGTGAAACACAACTATATGCTTTGGCCCAGAAAATTCATCTTACCGAAATCAATCCAGATATTCATACATACCTTCCTAAGGTAGAAGAAGTACTGGCAGATTTAAGTAAAGAAGAATTAATACAGCGTTTAGTTTCTGTAGAATTTGCACGTTTTCATGATTATTACAAAAACGCAAAAGATCTCAATTCTGGCGGGAAATTACGTGAAGGTGGACAAGACAAAGTGAAACATAATAAAAAGGACAGTACGCGCTTCTTTATTAATGTTGGTGCGAGAGACGACTATAACTGGATGCATCTGAAAGACTTTTTAAAATCGACACTTTCATTAGACCAAGATGATGTTTTTCACGTAGATGTAATGGATAGCTTCTCCTTCTTTAATACGCCTAATGAAAAACGCGATAAAGTACTAGAAACTTTTAATGATTTCCAATTAGATGGAAGATCTATCAATGTAGAGGTCTCAGAGAAAGCCCCTCGCGGCGGCGGCGGTGGTCATAAAAGAGGTAAAGGTGGTGGAAACACTGGAGGAAGACGTGGAGACCGAAAAAAATTCTCTAACGATTTTGGCGGGGATTTCAAAAAGAAAAGAAAAAAAGGCGGATCGGGAAATAAACCCTCTGGTTTTGGAAGACGAGCGAAACGCTAATTTAATGTTTGTGACCAATTCCAAAAGCAGACTCAATTTTTTCTTGTTATTTTTGTGTCTATGCGAGTTCCGATTAGCTTTGTATTAGTTTTATTTTGTCATATTACTTGGAGTTATGCGCAAGAGTCAACCTTGCTCATTGGGAAAGTGAAAAATGACATCACAGATGAGTTTATGCCAAGTGTTCATGTACTTAATCTAAGTTCTGTTGAGGGAGCAATTACCAATAGTAAGGGAGAGTTTGAAATTGAAGTAAGTGCAAAAGACACCCTTTATTTCTCCTATCTTGGATACAAATCCATTAAAGTGCCTGTAAGTAATGATATGGTCAAGTTTGGCGCACCCATTTTTCGATTAACCCAACTTTCTTTTGCACTGGAAGAAGTAATTCTTCGTCCCTACAAATTAACAGGCTATTTGGATATCGATGCAAAAAAAGTTCCACTAAACCCTGCTGGTCGCTACAGTATTCCCGGCTTACCACAATCAGGTTACGAAGCAGGAAATAGAAATCGTTCTGCCATATCAAAAGCAATTGGAAGTCTTTTTAATCCTGCTGATTTTCTTTATAATTTGTTTGGTAAGAACCCAGTGCAAATGAGGAAATTGAAAAAAATGAGGGAGGACGATGCTATTAAAAATCTACTAAGTACCAAATTTGACCGTGAGGTTTTGGTACAGCTTTTGGGGATTGAACGTGTTAATCTTGAAGAGATTCTACGCAATTGTAATTACTCAAATTCATTTATCAAAGAAGCCAACGATCTTCAAATCTTAGAGGCCATTAGCGGATGTTATGAAGAATTTAAAATCCTTCAATTATAACTATGGATTCGCTTGAGTCTATGCTTAAGCAATTTTTTGCCTCGGTAGCCGACCGAGAAAAAGGGGCAGCATATATTCGTCAATTTCCAGAACAATATGACCATCTCTTTAAATTAGCTTGCTCCCCTGAACAAGATAGGGAACATATTGTTGCTGCATGGATTTTAGAAAAATATCTCCTACCCCAATTAGATCTTTTAACCGACACTATTACTCCTTTTATTAAAGGAGTAGCTGTACAAGAACACGAGAGTAAACGAAGACCTATGGTTAAGCTATTATTCCATTATTGTAGGCAAAAACAACGGCGAGAGTTACTCACAAAAAAACAAAAAGACCTGATTGTAACCCTTTGTTTTGATTATATGATTTCTGCTAAAAAAGTAGCTGCCATTGCTTTTGCGATGAAAACTCTTCATTTTTTCAGGAATCATGCTCCATGGATTAACGAAGAGATTAAAGCATACATTGATCAAAGGCTTCCCCATAGCAGCAATGGTTTTCGTTCATTAGTTCGCCAAATTTCAATAGATTGATTCCCTTTTTCAACCAGAAGCCGTATCTTTGTACCTTTATTTTTTATTATGAAACTTACCGCATTAAATGCAATTTCTCCCATTGACGGTCGCTACCGTTCAAAAACAAAATCATTAGCCCCATTTTTTTCTGAAGCGGCCTTAATACACTATCGTGTACGTGTAGAAATAGAATATTTTATTGGACTTTGTGAGTTACCACTCCCTCAACTAGAAAGTTTCAATCCTTCTTTATTTGAAGATCTAAGAAGTATCTACCAACATTTTACTGAAGAAGATGCTAAAGAAATAAAAGAGATAGAAAAAACCACAAATCATGATGTGAAAGCTGTGGAATATTTTATCAAAAAAGAGTTTGATCGTTTAGAAATTCATGAATACAAAGAATTCATTCATTTTGGTTTAACCTCGCAAGACATTAACAACACTGCAATTCCGCTTTCTATTAAGGAGGCTATCGATCAAATCTACTTACCACAGTTAGAAAAACTTATTGCTGAACTTATTAGATTAGCTGAGGAATACAAAGAAGTCCCTTTATTAGCGAGAACTCACGGTCAGCCCGCTTCACCAACTCGTCTAGGAAAAGAATTTGAGGTGTTTATTGAGCGCCTAAAACAGCAAAAGAGCCAATTGTTATCTATTCCAAACGCTGCTAAGTTTGGAGGAGCAACAGGAAATTTTAATGCTCACTTAGTTGCCTATCCAAAAGTAGATTGGAAAAAATTTGGAACTGATTTTGTAGAAGAACAGTTAGGGCTACACCATTCATTTCCGACCACACAGATAGAACATTATGATTATTTTGCAGCACTTTGCGATGTAATGAAGCGTATTAATACCATTATAATTGACCTAGATCGGGACTTATGGACCTACATATCTATGGATTACTTTAAGCAAAAAATTAAAGAAGGAGAAGTGGGTTCTTCCGCCATGCCTCATAAAGTAAATCCCATTGATTTTGAAAACTCTGAAGGTAATTTAGGAATAGCTAATGCTTTGTTTGGTTACTTAGCAGAAAAGTTACCCATCTCACGTTTACAAAGAGACCTTACGGACAGTACGGTACTGAGAAATATAGGTACCCCTTTTGGACACAGCATCATTGGATTTAAGTCAACAATAAAAGGCTTGTCAAAACTACTACTGAACAAAGAAAAAATAGCCATTGACCTAGAACAAAATTGGGCAGTTGTTGCAGAAGCCATTCAAACGATATTAAGGAGAGAGGGGTATCCAAATCCATACGAAGCGCTAAAAGATCTTACACGCACCAATGATGTAATCAATCAAGTTTCTATTCATGCTTTTATAGAGCAGTTAGAAATAGATAGTAAAGTCAAAGCGGAATTAAAAACAATTAGTCCGTTTAACTATACTGGGATTTAATTTTGTAAACTTTCTAGGTACTCACCACCGGGTACGGCAATTAATTTCGTTAGGGCTCCTACCTGGTTTAGATCAATGTCTCCTTTAATCTCTAGCAGCACATAATCAAATTTTGTGTTGGTATCCAAGTTAATGTTGTCTTGTTTATCAATGAACTCTTGTAAGCCTTTTACAAACATGACCAGACGTTGAACTTCTGCTTCGCCTTCTCCATAAACAGCTGCAAACTGTACATTAACCCCCTGCTCTGTCATATTTAAAATAGAAGTTAGCTCGGTCCGTTGTAACTCTTTCTGCATCCATGTTTCCATTACTTGTGCGATCTGCATCTCTTGGGTGGTCATTACTCGAAACTGTTTTAGACTTTGAATCATATTAATTAGGTCCTGCGTGTCGGCATCCTCTGTATTGATTTTGAATTTACTTAGCATCTGAAACATTTGAGGACTAATATTTAGATGAGTAACCGCAGGGTTACCACCGTAATCTTCAAAGACAGTTTGGGCGTTTAGGGAAATTCCTCCCATTAAAAATAAAACTAAAATTAGGTATTTCATATTTGGTAAGGTTTTTGATTAAGTTATTAAACTTAAAATTTAATTCTTTAGAAATTAACGAATTCTTCACTAATTTGCACTCACAAAAATAAATGATTACATGAAAAAGCTAAGTTTCTTTTTATTTACTTCTTTAATTGTCTTTGCATGCAGTAAAAGTGATGTGGACGACAATGAAATTAACCCCACCCCCGTTGAAGGAACTGAAGAACCTCAAGAACAAGTAATTTCTATTAGTACAGTAGTAAATGATTTTATATGGGAGGGGCTTAACCTTTATTATTATTGGCAAGAAAGTGTACCCAACTTAGCTGACTCCATGACAGATGATGAAACTGCTTATATAGATTTTTTAAATTCAAACACAGACAGTGAAGCTTTTTTTGAAAGTCTAAACCACGAGGACGATCGTTTTAGTTGGATAGAATCTGATTATCGAGTTTTAGAGAACCAATTAGCGGGTATCTCCTCCACAAACGGTATGCGATTTAGTCTTCATTTACGCAGTGCTGACAGCAATGGAATCATTGCGGTAGTGACCTATGTGATGATTGGCTCGGATGCGGAAACAAATGGTGTACAAAGAGGAGATATTTTTAACACGGTTGATGGACAAGAATTAACGGTAGACAACTATCGAGCTCTATTATATGGCGACAATACTTCTTATACCATTGAATTAGTAAATTTTGATGGAAACACGAATGTTATTACTCCAAGAAATGAGAGTATAACCCTAAATAAAATTGAAAACTTTCAAGAAACACCTATCCACAAAAGCATGGTTTTTGAAGTTAGCGGAAGACGCGTTGGTTATTTTATGTACAATCGTTTTGTAGGGGCAATAGATAATGATGGTGATGGTGAAAATGAATTCGATTTTAACCAAGAAATGATTGATGTTTTTTCTGGATTTTTAAACTTTGAAATACAGGATTTAGTTTTGGATCTTCGTTATAACGGCGGAGGCTCCACCCTCACTTGTAACTACTTAGCAAGTATGATTACAGGGCAATTTACAGGAGAAATTTTTGCCCAACAAATATGGAATAGTAAAATCAGACAATACATTGATTCGAGAAATAGTGATGGAGATCCAAACAATGATATCTCCGTTGTAGACCGTTTTTTAAATTCAACTAGAAATGGCGTTGGATTACCTGGACTAAATTTACCCCGTGTCTATGTACTAACATCAAACAGAACCGCTTCTGCTAGTGAATTACTTATCAATGGACTAGCTTCACATATCGAAGTCATTCAGGTTGGAACAACAACCGTGGGTAAAAACGAGGGGTCTATCACACTTTATGATTATATTGATTCAGCCAATTCAATCCGGGATACAACTCACCGCTATGCCATGCAACCCATTGTACTTAAAATTGCAAACAGCGTTGGGTTTGCAGATTATGCTGACGGTCTTCCACCTGAAGATGGTAGCCTAATCCCCAACCTATCTTTTATTGAAAAAGAAGAATCACCACTTAATTATGGAACTTTAGGTGACCCGTCTGAGCCACTTTTATCTTTGGCGTTAGGTCATATCCAAGGCAACAGTGCCAAGGCAAATAAAGAAGCTGGAAGCATAAAATTACCTGAAATTAAAGTGCCCTATGACTCTCACCTACAACGAATGATTGTTGAAGAGTTTCCTAATTTTAAAATTAAGAGAAGTCACTAGTAGCGATAAGTGATTCCAAGGAGAAAATTCCGACCCTTGGTGGTAAAATTGGCTATTTCTATATAATCTGCGTCAAATAAGTTAGTTAACCCCATAAAGACTTTTAGTTTATCTCCTAACAAACTACGTGTAAATCTAAGGTCAACTAATTGATAGGCATCTAATGTAGACTGATCAACGGCTTGTCTTTTACCCCGGTAAGTGTAGTTTAGATTAAGATAGGTGTTTTTTCTGAATTCAAAATTTATTAATCCATTTATTGCATGCTTAGGTAAACGAATCATTGTCCCTTCTTTGAGGGAGGTATAAGAATAGTTTAAATGATAATCTAACGATTCTGAAAGTCTATTTTGCCACTGAAATTCAGCTCCTTGGAAAACAACATTAGAGGGAGCATTAGCGTAGGCATAGGTTGTAAAATCATAAATTATTTTAGGATCTTCCTTTCTTTGAAAGAAAACCAGTGATGCTTGAGACTTGTTTCTACTCCACTCGAAACCAAATTCTATAGAGGAAGTTTCTTCTGGTTCTAACTCCTCATTACCAGAGTAAGTATCATATAACTGATATAAGCTTGGCGCAACAAAAGCCGTGCTAATACTCCCTAATAATTTTAATTCATCTTTACTTCCTATCTCCATAGAGTAAGAAGGATTCACGCTATAGGTAAAGTAATTGCCATAAGTATCGTGGTTATTTAAACGCCCTCCTGCATTAATATTTAATCCACTATCTGCCAAATACACCCAATTAACAAAGACATCTTTTTGACTAATTTGTGGGGTATTTGCATAACTAGCCATTTGATATAATACACCTTGCACACTGTAAATATTTTTAGAAATCGTAAATCTATTTACCAATTCATAAGATGTGTTTTTCGCCGAATACATAGAAGGATAATTATCGCGATACTCACGCTCTGTATTTTGCCCCCCTGCAATTAAAGATAATTCACCCTTATTATAGGTATACTTAGACGTCAATGAATAACTTTCCATGAGGCTAGTACTTGAAAAATCAGCATCTTCAATTGGGAAAATGTTATCATAGTCATTTACAATCTTTGACCTCCTTATCGAAAAATTCCAAGAAAATCTATCTCCTTGATTTGCAAGCTGTAACGAAGTGTTTAATCGATTAAATTCGTCTACTTCACGGCCACTTTTAACCGCACTCATACCATCGGTTATTAATGATGAAAAACCTAATTTGTATGAAAACTGATTTAAGCGAGCCCCATAATTAAAATTAGTTGAGTAATAAGAAAAACCATCAACTCCTTCGTTTTGAGCTTGCTCTGAACCAGAAGCAAGGCTTAAATCTAGGGATCTTTTTTTCACTTGTTTTTTAGTTGTTATATTGATAACACCCGCAGCAGCCGAACTTCCGTACAATGTACTAGCGCCCCCTTTTAAAATCTCTATTGAACTAATGTCATTTAGACTAAGAAAATTAATATCAAAATCATTTTCTATTCTAGATGGATCAGCAACACGAACACCATCCACGATAATTAACACTTGATTATTCGCACTACCGCGTACAGCGACACGCAGATTCTGCCCAGTAATAGAACGGTTCCCCAAGATCTCTAAACCAGATTGCAAAGCAAGTAATTCGGAAAGATTTCTGCCTTGAAATTGACTAATATCTTTTTCATCTAAACTAATTATTGTTTTCCCTGACTGCGAACGCTTTAGTGGTATGCGAGCGTCTGAAAGTACAACTTCATCGAGAAAATTAGTTTTAGTGGTTAATGTGTCGGCAATAGATTGTTCTTGGGCATTTCCAAAATGGATTACACCAAAAAGTATTACCAACGAGTAAATCGTTGATTTCATGTTTTTTAATATTATGGGATACCATATCCTTAGTCATTCACTCTCTTATCCCCGAGAAAGCCAATTACTATAAACAGGCAGGTCTCCTGACTTGCGTTCTTCTAGCAACCTTCCCAATTAAAAATCAGTGGCATAAGAGACTAGAAAACATCCTAGAATAGGACTAAGCATACAGTTGCGGGTACAGTACTGGAATTTAACCAGTTTCCCTTTTCATCTTGTAAAACAAGAACCTGTTTACTTGGCTAAATTACAAAAGTAGAAAGTAATTAAGCGGCTTTTAAAAAAGTATTTTTAATCGTAGAAAAACTGTAAAACAGTACAGCAGTATACACTAAATCCCCAGCCAAGGTATTTGTAAAAAATGGAACAGCAAGCGTAAAACAGCTAACAAAACCAGCTAAGGTTTTTGGGTAATAAAGCAACCAAACTCCAAAATTAGAAACTACAAAAAATAGAACTGAGGAACCTAGTACAGTAGGTAAATTGATACGCTTTCGCTGGATCCCTAAATAAGTAATCATAGCAAAAGAAGCATAAACAAAAAGATTAATCCAACTTAAACCCAAAAATAGATCCGTTATAAAAAGACAAACTAGCGGTAAAAGGAAGGCTAGATATCGATCTTTAAATTTTGCTGCAGCAAATAAAGCAATACCCGTAATAGGGGCAAAGTTAGGTGGGTGTGGAAGTAACCTAGAAGCTACTGCCAAAACAATTAAACTCAAAATTACCATCGTATCTTTCTTCATCTCTTTCATTTGTTTATCATTTTACTCTATACCTCAGCTTACAAAACGTTATAAAAATAACTTATTTTATTTACTTAGTAAGATACATTTTACGTCTTGAATACAAATCATAAAACTCATCATCTTTTAAAGAGTCTATGAAAAGGATACTTTCGCCTGTACTTTTCATTTCTGGACCGAGTTGTTTATTCACGTTAGGAAACTTATTAAAAGAAAACACCGGTTGCTTAATTGCGTATCCTTCGAGTTGAGGATTAAAGTCAAAATCCGTTACTTTCTTCTCTCCTAGCATAACCTTGGTGGCATAGTTTACATATGGTTCTTTTTAAGCTTTTGCGATAAAAGGTACTGTTCTAGAGGCTCTTGGGTTCGCTTCGATAATATAAACTTTATCGTTTTTAACGGCAAACTGAATATTAATTAAACCTACTGTATTGAGCGCTTTAGCGATTTTATGGGTATGATCTTTAATTTGCTGTAACACATACTCTCCTAAATTAAACACAGGTAGGGTCGCGTTTGAATCCCCAGAATGGATACCACAGGGTTCTATGTGCTCCATTATTCCAATAATGTAAACATTTTCGCCATCGCAAATAGCATCTGCCTCTGCTTCTATTGCACCATCCAAATAGTGGTCTAATAACAGTTTATTATTCGGTATTTTACGCAGTAAATCAACAACATGATGCTCTAATTCTTGCTTATTTATAACTATTTTCATTCCCTGACCTCCGAGTACGTAAGAAGGTCGTACAAGGATTGGAAAATCCAATTCGTCTGCAAGAGCAAGTGCTTGATCGGCATTTTCAGCTACTCCAAATTCCGGATAAGGAATATCATTTTCCTTAAGTAAGGTAGAGAAACTCCCCCTATCTTCCGCAAGATCAAGTGACTTAAAACTCGTGCCAATTATTTTTACTCCGTAGCGATCTAGTTTCTCTGCTAATTTGAGTGCAGTTTGACCTCCGAGTTGGACAATAACTCCTTCTGGCTTTTCATGCTGAATAATGTCATAAATATGCTCCCAGAATACAGGCTCAAAATAAAGTTTATCAGCAATGTCAAAATCTGTAGAAACAGTTTCTGGATTACAATTTATCATGATCGTCTCGTAACCACATTCAGATGCAGCCAAAACACCATGAACACAACAATAGTCAAATTCAATTCCTTGACCAATTCGGTTAGGACCAGATCCTAATACAATGATTTTCTTTTTATCAGTAACCGGGCTTTCATTATCACTATAAGGTTCTCCTCCTTTAATTTGCATTTGCTCTTCAAAAGTAGAGTAATAATAAGGGGTCTTGGCAGCAAATTCTGCCGCACATGTGTCTACTAATTTATAAACCCTTTGGATACCCATATCCTCACGGAGTTTATAAACTTCACTTTCTAAACAATCCAACATATGAGCGATTTGTCTGTCGGCAAATCCTTTTTGTTTAGCCTCTAACAAAAGTGATTTATCCAATGACTCCACTGTAAATTGACCAATTTCTTTTTCCAATAAATGTAGTTCTTCGAACTGACGAAGGAACCAATTATCTATTTTGGTGATTTCATGGATTCTACTTAAAGGAATTCCCATTTGAATGGCATCATATAAAACAAAGACACGATCCCAACTTGCATGGGTTAATTTACTGATAATGGTGTCATAATCAGAATAGCCTTTACCATCTGCTCCTAATCCATTTCGTTTAATTTCTAGTGATTGGGTAGCTTTGTGAAGTGCTTCTTGAAAAGATCTTCCAATCCCCATCACTTCTCCAACAGATTTCATTTGTAAACCAAGTACGCGGTCAGAACCTTCAAATTTATCGAAGTTCCATCGAGGTATTTTTACGATCACATAATCAACGGAGGGCTCAAAAAGAGCTGAAGTAGATTGGGTAATTTGATTGTCAAGTTCATCTAAAGAATAACCAATAGCTAATTTAGCCGCTATTTTTGCAATCGGATAACCCGATGCTTTAGAAGCCAAGGCAGAAGAACGAGAAACACGTGGGTTTATTTCAATGGAAATAATGTCCTCATTTTCATCTGGGCTCACTGCAAACTGAACATTACAGCCTCCAGCAAAATCTCCAATACTACGCATCATTTTAATCGCCAAGTCACGCATTCTCTGATAAGCAGAATCTGAGAGTGTCATTGCAGGAGCTACAGTGATTGAATCTCCTGTATGAATTCCCATTGGATCCATATTTTCAATCGTACATATAATAACTACATTATCATTTTTATCTCTAAGTAATTCTAGCTCATATTCTTTCCAACCGAGTAATGCTTTGTCAATTAAAACTTCGTGAATAGGTGATGCTTCTAATCCACGAGTTAATAACTCATCGAAATCTTCTTCTTTATGAACAAAAGAAGCCCCTGTGCCCCCAAGTGTAAAGGAAGGCCTAATAACTAAAGGAAAACCGAACTTTTGCGCTATTTCTTTCCCCTTCAAAAATGAAGTTGCCGTTTCTGCAGGTGCAACCGGAATATCTAGCTTTAGCATCAAGTCTTTAAATTGCTGACGATCTTCTGTGATATTGATTGCGTCTATATCTTCACCAATAATTTCAACATTAAAATCTTCCCAGATCCCTTTTTCGTCCGCCTCTATACACAAATTAAGCGCAGTCTGTCCACCCATGGTAGGGAGTACAGCGTCGATATCGTCATGCTCTTTTAAAATTTGGATTAACGATTTAGTAGTTAATGGTTTTAAGTAAACATGGTCTGCCATAGACGGATCCGTCATGATGGTGGCAGGGTTTGAGTTGATTAATACAGTTTCGATTCCATCCTCTCTCAATGATCTTAAAGCTTGTGTTCCTGAATAATCAAACTCGCTAGCTTGACCAATAATAATAGGACCTGATCCGATGATAAGGATTTTGTTTAGATTTTCTCTCTTAGGCATATGGTGGTTGTATCAAAAATAAATATAAAAAAAAAGTGCTACTTAAAATAAAGTAACACTCTAATATGATGATTATCAATCATTATTTCTTATGTCTTGGTTCCGAAGAAACTGAAATTTTCTTTCTTCCTTTTGCTCTTCGGCTAGCCAGTACTTTGCGTCCATTGGCAGAAGCCATTCGCTCTCTGAAACCATGTTTGTTTCTTCTTTTTCTCTTCGAGGGTTGGAATGTTCTTTTCATATTTTCTTGGAATAGATTAAAAGCTTTTAACTGCTTTTTTTATCGAGGGCAAATATACAATATCTTTTATTCTAGACAAACAGAAACATAAAATTGTTCGGATGTTTTTCATACTTTAGCAATAAAATTAATTCATGTTTCCAAAGTTTATTAAACTCGTTCTTGCTACAGGGAGTATTGCCTATGCTATTTACCAATTTATCGAAAGCTTTATTGGTAATGGAATCTTCTTTATTTTCCTTAGTGGAATGTTCATTTTATTGTATTTTAAAAATGAAATCATCTTTTTGGCTTTTTTAAGATTAAGAAAACAAGATTTTGAGGGAACACAAAAATGGTTAAACAGAATCAACAATCCACAGCTAAACTTAGTTACAAAGCAACAAGGATACTTTCATTACCTTCATGGGGTAATTGAATCTCAAACCAACCTAACCAAGGCTGAAAAATCATTTAGAAAAGCGTTATCTCTAGGATTATCTATGAATACAGATCTAGCTATGGCTAAACTAAGCCTCGCAGGTATCCTTATGCAAAAAAGAAGAAAAAGAGAGGCAACTACCTTACTAAGCGAAGCTAAAAAAGCAGATACGCACAATGTCTTAAGTCAACAGATTAAGATGATGCAACAACAAATGAAAAAAATTTAAGCGCCCTCTTTTGACTATTGAGGTAATGCGATATGATATTTTTTTCTGGATTTATTGTTTAAATGGTTTTGAATTAACCAAGGATTATACAGCTTCATCACTTTGTAATTGACGCCCATTTGTCGAGAGAATCGCGCAATATTTGAAATGGCTGTATCTACCTGAATTGTTCTATATTCAAGAGGAGCATATTTTTGTGAGTCCTCTATATGAAAACCATATTTTTTTGGAGCCTCTAGAATCTCCTTTACTGCTAAAATTCTGAATACATATCGCTTAGTTTCTGTCCCTAATAATAAGTCGTAATAAGTATCTACTTGTTGATTGGATAAAATTCTTTTTATACCTGAAATCCCTCTATTATAGGAAGCTGCAGCAAGTGTCCACGATCCTAATTTTTCTTTCGCCTTTTTGAGGTATTTACATGCTGCTCTGGTAGAAAGTTCAATGTTGTATCGTTCATCTACATTATTGTTTACCTCGAGACCTAGCTCCTTACCCGTGCTACGCATTAGTTGCCAAAAGCCTTTGGCACCTTTAGGAGAACGAACCTGTTCTAAACCACTTTCAATTAGAGCAAGGTATTTAAAATCGTCTGGCACTCCTTCTTCTGCAAGAATTTTTTCTATTTGAGGAAAATATTTATTCGCCCTTTTGATCATCAATAAAGTATTAGACTGCCAATATGTATTGACCAACAATTCTTTATCCATCCGTTCAATCAAATCAACTTCTTCTAAACTTACTAGCTCGCCAGCAAAACTAGCTTGTTGTGGAATATTAACTGCTTGCACTTTATAGTCAGAATCAAAACCATAATCAATAAAGGCAGATTTTGAAAGCTTATTATAAGAAAAAAAGGTTAGAAGTGTAAAACAACTAATTCCTACTAGAGAGAATAAAAAAACTAATTGGTTTTTCATTAATTTATTGGTTGATTATTTAAAATTATACTAGGCAGTTCTTTGTTAAACCATTTGTGATGGGTTAATATCATTGCATGGGATGCATTTTTTAATCGATAAAATCGTCCTTTTGTATTTAAATTATCCATCGGAAAAACTTTGTCTTTGTCCCCATGAATGTGAATTAACTTATCTTCTGGTTTTTCCTGGTTCCAATGGACGATTTGATCGATCGACCAATCTAAATAATAAGGGTCTCTTTCTGACAGATACATCTGATAGGCCTCTATTTTAGACTGAACCGATGGGCCAAAAACAAAAAGCACTAAACTTTCTAAATTCTCAATCCATTGGGTTGGAAGTAACTTATGGGCACCTGTCCTTCTGGCCAACTTAATGGATAAAGAAAACTCTTTGTTGGATTTTACACTAGAGACAATAATTACACATCTACAAGGAATTAACTTAGCCATTTCTTGAACTAAAATTCCGCCAAAGGAAACACCTATTAATACAGGGTTATCGTGTTTAACCCTTTCACACATTCGACCTGCATAGGATGCAAGGGACTCCTTCTTTTTAGGGGACATCCACGATAACTTAATCAACTCAAAGTCACTTCCTAAATCTATATATTCGAAAATTCTCGGGCTAGCGGCCATTCCAGGCATTAAGTAAACAGATATTGGAACCTTGGTTTTCAACTTGTGTGTTAAATTATAGTTAAGAGAAGCTTTATTTTTTGTATATTTGTGCCCCGTTTAAAAGGGAAATATTTTCAAATTAACATTTTTTTGTTGATTTAAACCAAGAATCTATCAAATTAAAATAACACTTGTATGAGTCAGCTAATTTTAGAAAACAACGATTTTTTGAGACAATTTGAAGTTATGGTCGATGACTCAATGGCCCGAATTGAATACGCCGAGCAAGAACGTAAAATTTTCCTTACAAAATTAATTGTTCCAGAAAATATTTCTACTAGTAATTTCAAGGATGATTTTATAAAGTTGGTTCTTGATCATGTGGCCGAAAAAAATCTCAAAGTAGTACCTACCAGCCCAGAAATAGCAGGATTTTTAAGAAAAAATAAGCGTTACAAGGAATTACTTCCCGTGGGAATTAAGTTATAAGTTCTCCACGAACAAACCCTTCTTCATCGATTTTAACTAACTTATAGGATTCTAGCGTATTAACGGCCGATGGATTCCAAGGTTTTCGCATTTTTACATAGTTGGATGTAAATCCATGTATATATCCTTTTTTATTCTCTCCTTCCCAGAGCACTTCTTGTCTAGTCCCTAATTGAGACTGATAAAATGCATGTCTCTTTTTAACAGAAAGTCCTCTTAACATTTTGGACCTCTTATTTCGCACTTTTTTTGGAACTACTCCCTCATAATGAATTGCTTCGGTATTGGACCTTTCAGAATAGCTAAACACATGTAAATAAGAAATCGGCAACTCACTAAGGAAACGATAAGTTTTTAAAAACTCTTCTTCTGTTTCTCCTGGAAACCCAACAATAACATCAACGCCTATACAAGCGTGAGGCATTGCCTGCTTTATCATTTGAACGCGGTCTATATAAAGCTTGGATAAATAACAACGTCTCATTTTTTTCAAAATCACATCACTACCACTTTGTAAAGGAACATGAAAATGAGGTACAAACCGTTTACTATTACCCACAAATGAAATAATTTCATTTTTGAGTAGATTTGGCTCAATAGAAGATATACGAATTCGATTAAGACCCTCAACTTTATCTAGCGCCTGAACTAAATCCAAAAAAGTATCGTCGTGCTTTTTTAAGCCATATTCTCCTTTTCCAAAATCACCTATATTCACCCCCGTTAGGACAATTTCCTTAATAGATTGAGCAGATATTTCTCGTGCTTTTTGCAACACATTATCTACAGTGTCACTTCGTGAAATACCCCTCGCTAAAGGGATTGTACAATAGCTACATTTATAATCACAACCATCCTGGACTTTTAAAAAAGCACGTGTACGATCAGAAGCAGAAAAACTACTCTCGTAAGTATTCACCTCGCTAATTTCACAAGCATGAATTTCTGAGGTAGGTTTTTTGGTGAGGTCCCCAAGGTATTGAGTCAGCTTAAATTTTTCATTCGCACCTAAAACCAAATCCACCCCATCTATTGCGGCAAGTTCTTCGGGTTGTAATTGAGCATAACATCCTATAGCTGCTACAAAAGCATCTTTATTTTGACGAAGTACTTTAGACACAAGCGCTTTAAATCTTTTGTCGGCATTTTCTGTTACCGAGCAAGTATTAATTACGTATACATCTGCGGACTGATCAAAATCTACATGATCGTAGTGACTTACTGAAAACCCTTTGGCGATCTCAGAAGTTTCGGAAAAATTAAGTTTGCATCCCAGGGTATGAAATGCTACACGGACTTTGTCCGTAACTTCTAATTTATTTTGCGTGTTTACGATCTCCAAGACTAAATTAAATAGCGTAATTTTGAGACAAAGATACAATTTTGAAACACATTATATTTCGAATTTATAAGGGGGCACGTTTAACTGTTCTCATTCTTTTAATTAAGGCATGTTCACCTAATATTTCTATTAATGAGGCTCATGTTTTTAGATACAATGAATTTAGAAATATCACTTCTTTAGATCCTGCTTTTGCACGTAATCCTCAAAATATTTGGCCGATCAATCAATTATTTAATGGACTAGTTCAATTAAACGATTCTCTTCTAGTAGTTCCTGAAATAGCTCATTCTTGGGAAATTGATTCTTTAGGAACTACCTACACTTTTTTTCTTAGAGAAGACATTTATTATCATCCGTCTCCATTTTTTGGCGAACAACAGACTAGAACGGTTGTTGCGGATGACTTTATCTATAGCCTAAATAGACTAACCGACCCAAAAGTTGGATCCCCTGGTGGGTGGGTCGTTCAACAGGTTGATGAAATCAGCGCTTTAGGCCCTCATGTTTTACAAATAAAACTTAAACAACCTTTTCCCGCATTTTTAAGTTTATTAAGCATGAAATATTGTGCTGTTGTTCCAAAAGAGGTTGTAGAAAATGCACCAGATCAGTTTAGAAAAAATCCTATTGGCACAGGCCCATTTAAATTTAAAGCTTGGGAAGAGGATGTAAAGTTGGTCCTTAGGAAAAATAAAAATTATTTTGAAAAAGATCAGGAGGGTAATCCGCTTCCATATTTAGAGGCTATTTCTATCCAATTTTTGCCAGATATTCAGAGTGAGTTTATGCTTTTTTCTCAAGGCAAGCTAGACTTTATGAATTCGCTTGACCCTTCTTACAAAGATGAGTTGCTAACCCCAAATGGAGAATTACAGTTAAAATATAGCGACCAGATCAACATGCAAAAAGGGCCTTATCTAAATACTGAATACATTGGTCTTTATCTAGAAAGTGATAACCCTGCATTAAATTCAATAGATATACGCAAAGCTATTAACATAGGTTTTGACAGATCTAAAATGATTACTTATCTAAGAAATACCATTGGTTTTCCTGCATTGGGTGGAATGATTCCACACGGTCTTGTAGGAAAAACAACTAAATCAATAAATTCTTATCAACCCAATTTAGCACGTAAATTAGTTAATGACTACACTAACAGACACCATAAAAAACCTAAACTAAGGATTGCAACAGACGTTAATTATATAGATATATGTGAGTTCTTACAGCGTGAATTGGAAAAAATAGGAATTGAGATTATTATAGATCTTATGCCGACTGCAGCCCTTCGGCAGGCAAAATCAGCAGGAAAATTAGAAGCCTTTAGAGCAAGTTGGATTGCGGATTACCCAGATGCAGAGAATTATTTATCATTATTTTACGGAAATAATTTCTCCCCATCAGGCCCTAATTACACTCATTTTAAGTCTGCTTTATTTGATAGTCTTTACAATCGAGCTTTTGAAATTAGTGATCTTAAAGAACGCGTAAAACTTTACAAAAAAATGGACGAACTAGCTATGGAACAATACCCCATTATTCCTTTATATTATGATCAAGCTGTTC
This sequence comes from Flavobacteriaceae bacterium, assembly GCA_038143595.1. Taxonomy (GTDB): domain Bacteria; phylum Bacteroidota; class Bacteroidia; order Flavobacteriales; family Flavobacteriaceae; genus Arcticimaribacter. The sequence goes on from JAYQME010000001.1 coordinate 947,058, forward strand.
GATTTACACATAAAAAAGTAGAAGGATTCAGCATGAATCCTTTAAATATGTTAGACCTAAAAAAAGTATGGAAAAAAAGGACTAGCTATCTTTTCTCCACTTAGAGGATAATTCGTAAACATGAGAAAAAATTTTACGATCTTCATCTGTTAAGGTCTTTCCTCTTCTATCCATCATAGCCATATTACTATTCATAGCTTTTTCAAACTGAAAGGTAGTTAACTTTTGAGCACCTCCATAGCTAAAACTAGGCAGGAAAGTTCTGGGAAATCCAGAACCAAATAAATTTGAACATACACCTACAACGGTAGCTGTATTAAACATAGTATGTATACTACAGCGACTAAAATCTCCCATTAATAAGCCGCAAAATTGCAACTCTGTTTTTGCAAAATTCTCTGTTTCATAGTTCCATACTCGCAGTTTAGCATAGCTGTTTTTAAGATTAGAAGCATCTGTTGCAGCGCCTATATTACACCATTCACCAATTACTGCATTACCCAAGAAACCATCATGTCCCTTATTTGAATATCCAAGCATTACTACGTTACTAAGCTCTCCACCAACCTTACAAAATGGCCCAAGTGTAGTCCCTCCATAGATCTTAGCCCCCATTTTTACAACGGCCTGCTCTCCTAAAGCAATTCCTCCGCGCAACATACTGCCTTCCATTACTTCTGCATTTTTTCCAATATAAATGGGACCTTCTGTAGCGTTCAAAATAGCATGCTCTACTACTGCTCCTTCTTCAATAAAAATTCGATCGTGGTTTATTACTCGATTAGTTGCAGAAAGAGGAGCGCTATGCCTACCCTCGGTTAGCCTAACAAAGTCTTCTTCTAAAACATCAGCATTAAGTAAAAATAAATCGGCTACATGAGTAATATGAAGTATTTTCTCTTTAAACTCAATTCTTTCAAAAACAGTATAATCTTCTGGTAATGTTCTCTCCTTTGTGACTAACGCAATGGGTTGGTCATCTATAAACAAACATTGGTTCTCTTTTAAAGAAAGAATTTGATCCTTGAGTGGCAAAGAAGGTAAAAAACTTGAATTAACGAACCTATTTAACTCCCCAAAAACAGGTGGAAACTTATTTTGTAGATAGGATTCCGCATAAACAGAACACTCCTCACCCACAGCTGCTTCCCACTTGTCAATTAACCGATCTATACCCAAAAGAAGATGGGCTACGGGTCTGACATAAGTAAAAGGCAAAAGATGTGCACGTTCTGGGCCGTCAAAAAGGAGAATAGGCATGAGGATTCAATTGTTTAAGGTAAAATTAGCGATAAAATTTTAAAGAAAAACAAGGCAAAAAAAAAACTGCCTTAAAAGGCAGTCTCTTCGTATGGTTAAGCTCAATTTATTTTTTGAACTTGGCGTATTTGTTTTTAAACTTATCGATACGTCCTGCGGTATCCACCAATTTACTCTTCCCAGTATAAAAAGGGTGTGAAGTGCGAGAGATTTCTAATTTAACCAATGGATATTCTGTTCCATCGATCTCAAGGGTTTCTTTTGCATTTACAGTTGACTTAGTAATAAATACATCTTCGTTTGACATATCCTTAAAGGCCACAAGTCTATAGTTATCTGGATGAATCTCTGCTTTCATAGTTATATTGATTTCAAAACGTGTGCAAATGTAAATGTTTTTTATAACTTTATGAAATCGAAATGAACTAAAAACATCAATTATTACAAATTATGGAAAACCAAACGTCTACAATTAAATCTACTATTTTACAATTCGGGACTATGCTCGGTATAATTTCTGTGGCTTTCGGGCTAATGATTTATTTTTTAGACATGCATTATACCCAAGAAACAGGCATAGGCATTGTCAGTATTTTAATTTCTATAGGAGTCATTGTATTAGCTCAATATAACTTTCGTAAAGAAAATGAAGGATATTTATCTTTGGGAGAGGCCTTAAAAATAGGATTGGGAGTTGCATTAGTTAGCGGTATAATTGGTTTAACTTATCAATATTTACTTGTCAATTTTATTGATCCAGATACGATTTCTAAGATGATGGAAGTCACCAAGAACAAACTAATGGACGATAATCCAGAAATGTCTGAGGAGCAATTAGAGCAAATTATAGGCATGCAAGAAAAATTTACTACGCCGGGTATGATGGTTGCATTTGGGTTAATTGGGAGTTTATTTATAGGTTTTATAATTTCTCTTATCACTGGATTAATCCTTAAACGCAATCGCCCAGAATAAGGGGTTATTTTGTAAGTTTGTAGTTGCAAAGCAACTATGGATTTATCAATAATCATCCCATTACTGAATGAAGAGGAATCTCTTCCAGAACTACACAGTTGGATTCTTAGGGTCCTTTCAAAGCATTCTTTAACATTTGAAATACTCTTTATTGACGATGGTAGTACGGATCACTCATGGGCAACTATTACAAAGCTATCTCAAAAAAACGCACCTACAAAAGGGATTCGTTTTTCTAGGAATTTCGGTAAATCCCAAGCCCTACATGCTGGTTTTAAGGTGGCTGAAGGCAATGTAGTGATTACTATGGATGCTGATTTACAAGATTCTCCAGATGAGATTCCTGTGTTGTATCATAGACTCCTAAACGAAAAATTAGACATTCTTTCTGGATGGAAAAAGAAAAGATATGACTCTGTGCTTTTAAAAAACATCCCCTCTAAATTATTTAATTGGGCAGCAAGAAAAAGTTCTGGAATCTATTTACATGATTTCAATTGTGGTTTAAAAGCATATCGAAAAGAAGTGATTAAATCTATTGAAGTAACTGGTGAAATGCACCGTTACATTCCCGTATTAGCCGCCCAGCAAGGATTTTCGAAAATCACAGAACAAGTAGTTCAACATCAAGCCAGAAAGTATGGCACAACAAAATTTGGATTGAGTCGATTTATCAATGGGTTTTTAGATTTAATCACCCTTAGTTTCTTGCACCGTTTTGGGAAAAGACCGATGCTTTTTTTTGGCCTATGGGGTTCTTTAATGTTTCTTATTGGTTTCTGCTTTGCCGCATATTTAGGCATTGATAAAATATATTTTTCTCCAGATAGCAGACTTATTGCACAACGGCCAGAATTCTACATGTCCTTAACCACAATGATACTTGGAAGTCAATTTTTTGTTGCTGGGTTTATTGGTGAACTTTTGATTGGACAACAAAAACTTGAAAGATATACCATTATTGAAAAAACCATGATCAAGGATGACAATTGAAGAAAGAGTTAATCAATGGACAGCATCTCCATTTGATGATAATACCATCAATGAGATTAAAGAATTACAAAAATCTCCAGCAGATTTAGAAGACGCTTTCTACAAAGATATTGCCTTTGGCACAGGTGGAATGCGAGGAATTATGGGTGTTGGAACTAACCGAATTAACCGATACACACTGGGTAAAGCTAGTCAGGGACTTGCTAATTTTCTCAATAAACAAACAAAAGATAAGCGTCCAAAGATTGTAATCGCCTACGACTGCAGAAATAACAGTCGTTCTTTTGCCAACTCGGTGGCAGAAGTGTTCTCTGCAAATCAAATAGACACATATCTTTTTAGTAGTTTACGTCCTACACCCCTATTATCATTTGCGGTAAGACACCTAGGTGCACAAGCTGGAATAGTACTTACTGCCTCTCACAATCCACCAGAATACAATGGTTATAAGGTTTATAACCAGCAAGGTGGCCAAATTGTCCCCCCAGATGACACCGCGATAATGAAAGAAATAGAATCTGTAGATTTTTCAGATATTCTATGGCAAAAAGACAAGCAGAGAATTCACCTTATTGATCAGGAAATTGATGAGGCTTATACAACCACTATTATAAAGGAAAGTTTTCTAACTGCAAAGGAGAGAAAAAATACATCCGTTGTATTTACCCCATTACACGGAACCTCAATCATAAGTCTTCCACCAGTATTAGATGGGGCTGGCTATGAACATATTCATATTATTAAAGAACAGGAACAACCCAACGGGAATTTCCCTACCGTGGTTTCCCCTAATCCGGAAGAACCAGAGGCATTCACAATAGCACTCGCGAAAGCAAAAGAAATAGATGCAGATATTGTTCTTGGAACAGATCCAGACGCTGATCGTATTGGAATTGGACTTAAAGATAACAACCACGAGTGGATCTTGTTAAATGGAAATCAGCTAATGGTTGTACTCACCCGTTTTGTATTAGAACAATCCAAACTTTCTCCAGATACTTTTATTGCATCTACTATCGTTTCTACCCCATTAATGACAAAACTTGCTGAAGCATTTAATATTGAATGTAAGCTTGGCTTAACTGGATTTAAATGGATTGGTAAAATGATAGAAGACTTTCCTGATCAAAAGTTTCTATGCGGGGGAGAGGAAAGTTATGGTTTTCTATTGGGTGATGAAGTTAGAGATAAAGATGCAATTAGTGCAGCACTTTTGGCCTGTGACCTACAAGCATATATGAAGGCTAAAGGCAGTTCAATTTATGATTATTTATTAGACACCTACCTACGTTATGGATGTTTCCAAGAAACATTGGTTTCCGAAACCAAAAAAGGAAGAAAAGGTGCTGAGCAAATAAACCAATTCATGCATCGTTTGAGAGAAGAAACGCCCTTAGCCATTGGCCATTATTCTGTAGTAAAGATCGAGGACTTTTTAAAAGGGATCGCCAAAGACCATCTTGGAGAAATAAGAAATATTGAATTACCAAAAGCCAATGTACTAAAGTTTCATCTATCCAATGGAGCGACAGTAGCAATAAGACCTAGCGGAACAGAACCCAAAATTAAATTTTACTTTAGTGTAAATGCTGCCTTAACATCTATTGAAGATTACCCAAGTCTTCAAAAAAAATTAATCCAGCAATGTGAAGAATTAATGCTAGTCGTGAATCAATTATGATCTATTTTAAAAAAATAATACGCTATGCAAGTCCATTCAAATCCTACGTTGGACTAAACATTTTTTTTAATATTTTTTATGCATTGTTCAGTGCACTTTCCTTTATTGCCATGATACCCATGCTGAATGTCTTGTTTGGTAAAACACCTAAAGTAGACATTGCACCCACCTATCGAGGAATTAAAAATCTTAAAAACTATGTAACGGATCGTTTAAACTATGAGATTTCTCAGGCAGTAGAGCAAGACCCTTTACAAGCATTGATGTTTTCAATTAGCTTAATTTTGATTTTGTTTTTTCTGAAAAATCTCTTCAACTATTTGGCCTTGTTTTTTATTACTTTCTTACGAAATGGGATTTTGAGAGACCTTCGAAATGATGTGTATAAAAAAATCATATCCCTACCCATTTCATTTTATAGTGAAAAGAAAAAAGGAGATACCATTGCAAGAATTACAGCAGATATCTTAGAAATACAACACTCTTTTTTATCTATCCTTGAAGTTATTGTTCGTGAACCACTTACCATAGTTTTCACCTTATTATTAATGTTTAACATTGATGCTAACTTAAGTTTATTTGTACTCTTTTTCATCCCTATTTCTGGATTAATCATATCCCGTATAGGAAAAGCTTTAAAGAAAGAATCAGATAATGTACAAAAAGAGCAAGGGGATTTTTTATCCCTAGTTGAAGAAACTTTAGGGGGATTAGCTATTTTAAAAGCCTTTTTTGCTGAAGAAAGTTTTTTTAAAAAATTTGCTTCCTCAACGCAAAGATTTTATCACTTTAACAATCGTTTAATCAATCGGCAAAATTTAGCCTCTCCGCTGAGTGAGTTTTTAGGTATTGGGGGGTTAGGAGGATTACTCTGGTTCGGCGGAAAAATGGTTTTAGTTGATCAATCACTTTCTGGGACAGTTTTTTTATCATTTTTGCTATTGGCCTATAACATTCTCACCCCCGCAAAAGCGATAAGTAAAGCCATTTATACGCTTAAAAAAAGGAGATGCTGCAGCAGAACGAGTCATTGAATTATTAGAGACCCATAACCCCATAAAAGAACCTATTAATCCAAAACAAATTCGTCAATTTGAAGATGCGATTAGATTTACTGATATGCATTTTTCTTACAATAAAACCCCTCTACTCTCTCACTTTAATTTAGAGGTCAAAAAAGGTCATATGGTAGCTCTTGTAGGAGAATCTGGAAGTGGAAAAACAACCCTTGCCAACTTACTTAATCGTTTTTATGATGTAGATAAAGGAAGTTTAACGATAGATGGGATAAATATTAAATCTATTGAAAAAAGGAACCTGAGACAATTGATTGGTATAGTAACGCAAGATCCTATTTTATTTAATGACACCGTCGCAAACAATTTAAAGTTAGGTAATCCCACTGCCACAGATGATGAAATGAAGCAAGCCGCTCAAATTGCCAATGCACACGAGTTTATAACGTCCCTTCCAGAAGGATATCAAACTAATATCGGCGACCGTGGGGGAAAACTCTCTGGAGGTCAGAAACAACGACTTTCTATTGCCCGTGCAATTTTAAAAAACCCTCCCATTTTAGTTCTTGACGAAGCTACCTCAGCATTAGATTCTACCTCAGAAAAACTGGTTCAAGAAGCGCTAGAAAAGTTAATGAAACACAGAACCTCTTTAGTTATCGCACATCGCCTTTCTACCATACAAAAAGCAAACAATATTGTTGTAATGGACAAAGGAAGTATACTAGAACAAGGAACTCATCAATCCCTAATGGAAAAGGGGAAAGCCTATGCTACCCTGGTAAAACTCCAGCGGATATGAAACGTATTTTTCCAAATCAAGCAGAAGCGATTGCCAATTCACTTTATGCTATTTTAGTAGAAAAGAAAAGAGCTTCTAGGGTATTAGAAAAATGTATCGACGAACATCCAAAATGGGGATCAAGAGACAGAAAAATATTGTACGAAGCCTGTTTTAACATTTTACGTTGGAAAAGGAAATATTACTTTATAGCTGCCCAAGAGAACAGCGATTTTACGCCGTGGCCATTAATTAAAACATGGTGTATCTTGCACGACTACACCCTTCCAGATTGGGACGAATTGGATTGCCCCCTTACCAAAGTAAATCCGAGTTAAATGATCTTTTAATCTCTGATGAAGCCATAGCCCATTCTTATCCAGATTGGTTGTATCACCTTGGTAAAAAAGAGTTAAAACAAGAATGGAGAAATGAAGCAAGTGCGTTAAATTTTCAAGCAGATGTGGCATTACGAGTGAATCGTCTAGTTGCTTCTCCAAAGAAAACAGTGCAGCTACTTAAAGAACGTTTCAATATTGACACCACCTTAAGTGATTTGAACCCAGACACCTTATTGCTTTCTAAAGGGAGAAGATTAGGGAATAATCAATTGTTTCAAAAAGGATACTTCGAAATACAAGATGCCAATTCTCAGCTTATCGCGCCCTTCTGCCAAGTAGAACCTGGAATGTATGTAATGGATCTATGCGCTGGTGCAGGAGGAAAAACATTACATCTAGCAGCTTTAATGCGCAATCAAGGAGAAATAAAAGCATTTGATGTAGAAGCGAATAAACTTCGTGAATTACATCGAAGAAGTAAAAGAGCGAAAGTGAGTATCATTAAAACTGAACTAATCACTAGCACCTCTACCCTAGAAAAGCACACCAAATGGGCAGATAGATTACTTGTAGATGCACCTTGCAGTGGCTTGGGAACTTTAAAAAGAAACCCAGAAATAAAATGGAACCTAGATGAAGGTCAATTAATTGCTTACCAAGAAACACAGCGGAAGCTTTTATCTAAAGCAGCTCCTCTGATTCAACCCAAGGGTAAACTAATTTACGCTACTTGCTCTATTTTACCTTCAGAAAATGAAAACCAAATCGATTGGTTTATTAAGGAGAACCCCGAGTTTAAACTTGAAGAAGAAATTAAAATTTCTGCTTATAGCTCTAAATTTGATGGGTTTTATATGGCCCGACTGACTAGAGAATAGTTAAATCACTATCTCTTTTCACAAGAAAAAGTATTTTTCTTACCAATTGTCTTTTTGTAATGAAACCCAAATAGTTGGTTATGTGAATAACTCCCATAAAAACTTCCTACTATTCCACAACAAAATACCTTCAAAACTTATAGAAAAGCATTATTTTTGAGCTTTAAATTTATCTCCTATGCTGCTCTTTTTTGGCGATGTCTCACAAAAAGTTTTTGTGACTAAAACTACCTCTTCTTTGTCTCCCGAAAATATCACAAAACTTCAATGGCTATTTGGGAATGCACCACAAATAACCACCAACGAGATTGAAGGAAAATATATAGGGCCTAGAGCTAGCATGATTACACCTTGGAGTACCAATGCAGTAGAAATTACCCAAAACATGGGGATTGAAGGCATCCAACGTATAGAAGAATATTGGCCTAAAAGTCAAGTCAAAGAGATTGATCCTATGCTAGTGGTTGAGTTTGAAGGTTTAGATCAAGAACTTTTCAAAGTAAACATTGCGCCGGAAAAAATGTTGAAAATCGAAAATATTTCGGCTTACAATCAACAAGAAGGTTTAGCGCTTAACGAAGAAGAAATTGACTACCTTAATCAATTAGCAGCGTCTCTAGGAAGACCATTGACAGATTCTGAGGTCTTTGGTTTTTCTCAAGTTAACTCGGAACATTGTAGACATAAAATTTTTAATGGAGAATTTATAATTGATGGAGAAACCAAAGGTGATAGTCTTTTTCAATTAATTAAAAAAACCTCTAAGGCAAATCCTAATTCTATTGTTTCTGCCTACAAAGACAACGTAGCATTTATAGAAGGGCCAGAGATAGAACAATTTTCTCCTGATCGTGGAGATCTACCAAGCAACTTTAAAAAGGAAAAAATAGAAAGTGTAATTTCTTTAAAAGCTGAAACACACAACTTTCCCACCACTGTTGAACCTTTTAATGGTGCTGCTACGGGTTCTGGAGGAGAAATAAGAGATCGTCTCGCGGGAGGAAAAGGCTCCCTCCCTTTAGCAGGAACGGCAGTCTATATGACACCATATTCTAGGGTGCAAGAAAACCGTAAAAACAGTTCTTTCCCAGAACGAAAATGGCTGTATCAAACCCCGATAGATATCTTAATCAAAGCTTCTAATGGAGCTTCTGACTTTGGAAATAAATTTGGACAACCTCTGATTGCAGGGTCTGTTTTAACCTTTGAACATCAAGAAAAAGAACAACGTCTTGGCTTTGATAAAGTCATTATGTTAGCAGGAGGTATTGGTTTTGGAAAAAAAGAACAGGCACAAAAAGGAATGCCAAAAAAAGGAGATAAAATTATAATCCTTGGGGGAGATAATTATCGCATAGGCATGGGTGGAGCAGCTGTTTCCTCTGCTGATACTGGTGCCTTTGGAAGCACTATTGAGCTTAATGCTGTGCAACGCTCTAATCCTGAAATGCAAAAAAGAGTAGCCAATGCCATTCGTGCACTAGTTGAAAATCATTACAATCCTATTGTTTCTATCCATGATCATGGAGCTGGTGGACACTTGAACTGTTTATCTGAACTTGTTGAAGATACCGGCGGAGCAATACAGATTGATGCTTTACCTCTTGGCGACCCTACCCTATCATCCAAAGAAATCATTGGTAATGAATCACAAGAAAGAATGGGTCTGATTCTTTCACCCAACGATGCTTCTTTATTAGAAAAGATTGCCCAAAGAGAACGAGCTCCGTTTTATATTGTTGGGGAAGTAACAGACGACCATCATTTTTCTTTTCATTCATAAAAAAATAACGAAAAACCCATTGATCTTGCTCTTTCTGCTTTTTTTGGAAGTTCACCAAAAACAATCATGAAAGACCGTACTATTATTCAACAGTACGAACCTATCGTTTATTCTGAAAAAAACATCAAAAGCTATATCGAAGAAGTATTGCAGCTAGAAGCCGTTGCAAACAAAGATTGGCTTACCAATAAAGTTGATCGATGTGTAACAGGACGTGTCGCTCAGCAACAATGTGTTGGTGAACTTCAACTACCCCTTAGTAATTGTGGGGTAATGGCTTTAGATTATACCGGACAAAAAGGGATTGCCACCTCTATAGGACACGCGCCTGTTGTCGCATTAATTGATCCTAAAAAAGGAAGTAATACAGCGATTGCAGAAGCGCTTACAAACATAGTCTGGGCACCTTTAGAAAATGGACTTACTAGTATTTCCCTATCTGCCAACTGGATGTGGCCTTGTAATAATCCAGGAGAAGATGCACGTCTTTTCGCAGCTGCAGAAGAATGTTCTGATTTTGCTATAGCCCTTGGAATCAACATTCCAACAGGAAAAGATTCTCTCTCCATGAAACAAAAATACCCAGAGGGTGATGTATTAGCTCCTGGAACAGTAATTATCTCTGCAACAGGTCAATGTAAAGACATTACAAAAATAGTTACCCCGTAGCAAAAATAGATGGAGGTGATTTATACTACTTAGACTTTGCGCAAGACGAGTTTCATTTAGGAGGCTCTTCTTTTGCACAAAGCAGAGATAAGATAGGCAACCATGCTCCCTCGGTACAAAATGCTTCCTATTTTAAAAAGGCATTTAATTTCTTGCAAAAACAAATAGAACAAGGCCATATAACGGCCGGTCATGATGTAGGATCTGGAGGACTAATCACTACCCTTTTAGAAATGTGTTTTCCTTCTGTTTCGGTAGGAATGAATATAGACTTCTCTGGCCTTAAAGAAGCTGACTTAGTCAAAATTCTTTTTTCAGAAAAGGTAGGTGTTGTCCTTCAATCTAAGCAAAACCTAAAAGAATTATTTAGTAAGGTAGGTGTAGAAGTAGTTGCCATAGGAAATACGACTGAAAGTAACCAATTATCCATTGGGAGTTTAGAATTCTCCATTTCAGAAATGCGCACTTTTTGGTCGCAAACCTCTACCCAACTAGAAACCAAGCAAACTTTACCTTCACTAGCTAAGGTACGAGCCGAGAATGTAGTTAAACAACCCCTCGAATTTAGTTTTCCCGAAACTTTTGATGGTAAAAAACCGCAACCTAAAAGTGAGGTAATTAAAGCAGCTGTAATCCGTGAAAAAGGAAGTAACTCGGAGAGAGAAATGGCCTACATGATGGATTTAAGTGGATTTGAGGTTAGGGATGTTCACATGACAGATTTAATAGAAGGTAGAGAAACTCTTGAAGACATTCAATTACTAGTTGCCGTAGGAGGATTTTCCAATTCGGATGTTTTAGGTTCAGCCAAAGGTTGGGCAGGTGCATTTAAATATAATCCAAAAGCTAAAGCTGCGTTAGAAAACTTTTTCAATCGACCTAATACACTTTCTCTAGGAGTATGTAATGGATGCCAGTTGTTTATTGAACTAGGGTTATTAACTCCTAATCATAGTCAGCTCCCCAAAATGTTGCATAATGATTCTGGAAAATTCGAATGTATATTCACTTCCGTAGAAATACAAAAGACTAATGCCATTATGTTAAAAGGTATGGAAGGAAGTAATTTGGGTATTTGGGCAGCCCACGGTGAAGGAAAATTTTCGTTACCCTTACCAGAAAACCAATACCAGATACCGGGTAAATACAGCTATAGCGATTATCCATCAAACCCTAATGGGTCTGATTACAATGCAGCAATGCTTGCAAGTGATGATGGCCGTCATTTAGTGATGATGCCCCATCTAGAACGCTCTACTTTCCCCTGGAATTGGGGGCATTACCCAGCAGGAAGAATAGATGAAGTTACACCTTGGACCCAAGTTTTTGAAAATGCCTTCACCTGGCTGTCAAAAAAATAATGCACAATAAAATAGATTTCATTATCTTGAGCTTTCCGAAAAATTATAAAAACGAAAGCGATAATGAAACCGACACGATTATTTGATTTTCTAGCAGTTCAGCTAGCAACCCCCTTGAAAAATCTCTCAACACCAAATATAATGGCCAATGGGTGGCTACTTCTACACAAGAATTTTACAATAAAGTACAACAAGCCTCTAGAAAGCTGCTTCAAATGGGCGTGAAGCATGGTGATAAAGTAGCATTAATTTCAACAAATAATAGAACGGAGTGGTGCATTATGGACCAAGCTATATTACAGTTAGGAGCCACTACAGTACCTATTTATCCAACAATTACAGGACCAGAATATGAATATGTTCTTACACATTCTGAGAGTCGATTTTGCTTCATTTCAGATGCTGAGATTTTTGAAAAATTAAATGCTGTCAAAAAAAACACACTGTTAGAAGAAATCTATTCTTTTGAAGATGTAGAAAGATGTAAATCATGGAATTATCTTTTTGAAAACGATGACACCACGCTTCAAGCTCAAGTAGAGGAAGCAAAAAAGGCTGTAAAACCTTCAGATTTAGCAACCATTATCTACACATCAGGAACCACAGGCTTACCAAAAGGAGTCATGTTAAGTCATGCTAATGTGGTCACCAACGTTCTTGCTGCTTCAGAGAAACTACCTTTAACAGAAGATAAGAATGTTGCACTTAGCTTTTTACCTGTCTGTCATATTTTTGAACGTGTAATTCTCTACATCTATTATTACAACCGAATTGAAATTCACTTTGCTGAATCTATTGAGAAAATCTCAGACAACCTCAACGAGGTTCACCCCTATTTTATGACAGCCGTTCCGCGTTTACTTGAAAAAGTATACGATAAAATTTATGCGCGAGGAGCAGAGTTAAGCGGTATTAAACAAAAATTATTTTACTGGGCAGTTGAACTAGGATTAAAATATGAACCTAATGGGCAAAATGGATTTATTTATGGTCTGAAATTAGGAATTGCAAGGAAACTCATCTTCTCTAAATGGAAAGAAGCCCTAGGGGGAAGATTAGAACTAATCAGTTCAGGGAGTGCAGCACTTCAACCTCGTCTTGCACGTGTCTTTTCAGCCGCAGGGATGACCATTGCAGAAGGATACGGAATGACGGAATCCTCTCCGGTTATTACTGTTTCTGAAGAAGCTAATAACGGAATTAAGTTTGGTTGCGTTGGAAAAGTAATTGATGGCGTTGAAATAAAAATTGCTAAAGATGGTGAGATTCTTTGCAAAGGACCCAATGTAATGCAAGGATATTATAAAGACCCAGAAAAGACAGCAGAGACAATTGTAGACGGCTATTTACATACCGGAGATATTGGGGAAATTGATCAAGAAGGTTTCCTTAAAATTACCGATCGTAAAAAGGAACTCTTCAAAACCTCTGGAGGAAAATATATTGCACCACAATTACTTGAAAATCAAATGAAGCAATCGCTTTTTATTGAACAAATAATGGTTATTGGAGAGGGGCAAAAAATGCCAGCTGCATTAATACAACCTGCATTTGAATACATCTCCACTTGGGCTGAGGAGAACAAGATTGAACTTGGGAATTCGATGGAAGAAATATGTCAGAATGAACAACTGATCGGTGCCATTCAGGCTGACATCACCCAGCATAACCAGAACTTTGGGAAATGGGAGCAAATCAAAAAGTTTGAATTAACGCCCGATGTTTGGAGCATTGATGACGGTCACCTGACTCCTACCATGAAGGTAAAAAGAAAAGTGGTCAAGGAAAAATACAAAGCACTTAGCGATAAAATCTATGCATAACTCTAAAGAAAAATATTTTCGTTCTTAGTCAAATTACCCCCCTCGTTACTGAGGGGGTTTTCTTTATTTAAATGCTATGCATGAATAATTATGCATGAATATTATGTATGCATACTATTATTTATTATATTTGAATTCAATAAATAATTATGAAGCAAAAAACCATTGAATACGCATTGCGATCTACCTGGCAATTGATTACAAACATGTACAATGAAAAAGCTTTGAAATATGATGCAACCATGACCATGGCCTTTACGCTTTTAAGTATTGATGCAGAGGGCACCCCCTCTACCGCCTTAGGACCTAAGATGGGGATGGAAAGCACTAGTTTGTCGCGCTTGTTAAATACAATGGAAGAAAGAGGATACATAGAACGTAAACCCAATCCTGAAGACGGGCGAGGTGTATTGATATTTTTAACAGAAAAAGGGAAAGAAAAAAGAGCACTTTCTAAAAAAACTGTTTTGGATTTTAATAATGGTTTACTAGACAATATAGAAAAAGAAAAAATAGAACACTTTTATGAAGTCATTGATGCGATTAAAGCACAAGTGGAAAAAAAACAATTGATAGAATATTAAAAAAATAGAATACCTATGGAAGCAACGAAGGAGAATAAATCAATCAAAGGTGCTGGCTTTATTGTAAGTGACACCGCAGCCAATGCAATTTTTACCCCTGAAGATTTTTCAGAGGAACAGCTAATGATGAAGGAATCTGTTCAGGAATTTGTTCAAAGAGAAATTATTCCTCACAGAGAACGTTTCGAGCAAAAGGATTACGCTTTCACTCATGAAACCATGCAAAAGGCAGGGGAACTCGGGTTTTTAGGGGTTGCCGTTCCAGAAGAATATAATGGCTTAGGAATGCCTTTCACTTCAACCATGTTAGTATGTGATTACATTTCTGGTGCTAATGGATCTTTCTCCACTGCTTTTGGTGCACATACTGGTATTGGAACTATGCCTATTACCTTATATGGAAATGAAGTTCAAAAACAAAAATATGTATCCAAATTAGCCACAGGCGAATGGTTTGGTGCCTACTGCTTAACTGAACCTGGAGCAGGTTCAGATGCCAATTCTGGTAAGACAAAAGCTGTTTTATCTGAAGATGGAACCCATTATCTAATTACAGGGCAAAAAATGTGGATTTCTAATGCAGGTTTCGCAGACGTATTTATTGTTTTTGCACGTATTGAAGATGATAAAAACATAACTGGTTTTATCGTAGAAGTTGACTTAGAGAACGGCATCACCTTGGGAGATGAGGAGAACAAGTTAGGAATTAAAGCTTCTTCTACAAGACAAGTGTTTTTTAACGAAACCAAAGTTCCCGTAGAAAACATGCTTTCTGGTCGTGGAGAAGGGTTTAAAATAGCAATGAATGCACTAAATGTAGGACGAATTAAACTGGCTGCAGCTTGTTTAGAAGGTCAAAGACATGTCACATCTCTAGCTGTTCAATATGCGAACGAACGTGTGCAATTTAAAACTCCAATTGCAAAGTTTGGTGCCATTCAAAGTAAATTGGCTACTATGGCAACCAACTGTTTTGCTACTGAATCTGCTTCTTATAGAGCAGCCTTCGACATTGAACAAAGAATAAACGAATTATTAGCTGAAGGAAAAAGTTTTCAGGAAGCAGAATTAAAAGGGGTGGAAGAATTTGCTGTAGAATGTTCTATTCTAAAAGTTGCAGGCTCTGAACATGCACAAAGTTGTACAGATCAAGGCTTACAAATCTACGGCGGCATGGGATTCTCAGCAGATGCCCCCATGGAAATGGCCTGGCGTGATTCACGTATTGCTAGAATATATGAAGGGACCAATGAAATTAACCGTATGCTTTCGGTAGGAATGACGCTTAAGAAAGCACTTAAAGGTGATATAGATCTAATGACTCCAGCCACTGCTGTAGGGCAAGAGTTGATGTCGGGTAACATGAGTAAGGCTAAAAAATCTGATGTTTTATTTGGTCAAGAAAAGCAATTAATTGCTAATCTTAAAAAGGTATTTATGATGATTGTAGGATCTGCTGTACAAAAGTTTGGTCCCAACCTAGATGCGGAACAGCAAATCTTATTAGCTGTATCTGATATACTAATTGAAACCTACATTGCAGAATCTACTCTCTTAAGAGTAGAAAAAAATGCAGATCGTTACGGGATTGCTTCTCAAGAATCACAGATTGAAATGACCCAGCTGTACCTTTTTGAAGCCATAGAACGTATTAACTCTAAAGCTAAAGAAGCCATAGTTTCCTTCGCAGAAGGAGCTCAACTCACCGGAATGATTTCCGGTGTAAAGCAATTTACCAAATATGCAGACTATCCTAACGTATCTGAATTGAGAAAAAGTATCGCTTCAAAAGTAATTGAAGAAAATAAATATCCATTCTAATGACAATTGAGTTTAATTAGTTATGTTTTGTTCAGGACTCCCAAAGTAAAACTTTGGGAGTTTTTTTTATCTTCATGTTCTAAAACACCATACACATGAAACTCTCCTATCCTTTATTTCTACTCATCGGGTTAATAAGCTTTCAAATACAGGGACAACAACCCAAAGATTTATATGCTATTATTGAAAAAATATCGGAAAAAAGAATAGAAAATGATATTCAAATTTTAGCCAATTTTGGGACCCGACATACCTTGAGCGACACCCTATCTGAAAGTAGAGGGATCGGTGCGGCGAGAAGATGGATTTTTAATGAATTCAAACAGATTTCAAAAGCTTGTGACAACTGTATAGAAGTGTCCTATCAAAAAAATTATCAAGAAAAAGACAACAGGCGCATTGTAAAACCGGTATGGATTAACAATGTGGTCGCTATCCAACGAGGCGCTAAGTACCCTAATCGATTTATTATCATGAGTGGAGATATTGATTCTCGAATTTCTGATCCAAATAACTTTACCGATGATTCTCCTGGAGCAAATGATAATGCTAGCGGTATGGCAGGTACTATTGAGGCCGCCCGTGTATTGTCTAAATATCAATTTGAAAACAGTATTATTTATGCTGGACTATCTGGAGAAGAGCAAGGATTATTTGGAGGAGCAGGACTTGCAAAGTACGCTAAAGATAAAGGTTGGGAAATTATTGGAATTCTCAACAATGATATGATTGGAAATATTAAAGGTGTCGATGGTGTAATTGATAATAGAACTTTTAGAATTTTCTCAGAACCAACCCCTGCGAATGAATCAGAAAAAGCAAGAAGAAGTAGACGTTTTTACGGCGGTGAAGTAGATGGGATTTCTAGACAATTAGCACGTTACATTCATAAAAGTGTATTAACGTATATGCCAGAAATGAATCCTAAAATGATTTATAGGCTAGATCGTTTTGGAAGGGGCGGTCATCACCGACCTTTTAATGATGTAGGTTTTGCAGGAGTACGGATTATGGAAGCTCACGAAAATTACACCCAACAACATCAAGACATTCGCTTGGAAGACGGAATAGCCTACGGAGATGTGATTTATGCCGTTAACTTTGACTATGCTAAAAAATTAACAGCAGTTAATGCCTTAAATTTGGCATCTCTCGCATGGGCCCCTCCCGCAGTTAAAGAACTATCTATTGGTGGGGTCGTCGAAGCCGCTGCTCGATTTAAGTGGAAAAAAATTGAAGATGAATCTATTGCGGGATATAAAATCTATTGGCGTGAAACCACCTCACCCACTTGGGACCATAGTAGATACGTCGGTAATGTTTCGGAGGTTAGATTAGACGGCATTGTAATTGATAATTATTTCTTTGGTATTGCTACCGTTGGAAAGAACGGTATAGAAAGTCCAGTTGTATTCCCCAACAAAGTTTTTCGTTAATAATTATCTATCTGAAGACGATTGTATTGTCCTCTCCTATTTCTTCTAAAAACACTAAAATCAAAAGTAACGAATAACTCAAAAATACTAGGAGAATATACAGCTCCAGGAGACTGAAATGGGAAATTATATAGAATACCGAAATCGAAATTTTCTACTGCTAAGCCTATAGAAACACCCACGTTATTTAATGCAAAATTATTTAAAGAGGCTGCCTGTTCACTGATTCCAATAGAGAATTCTCCAAGTTGAAAATCTTGAGAAAGATAAATTAAAACAGCATCGCCAAACTTAGTAAATGAACCATATGTAAACAAATAAGAGTACCTAGGTAAATACCTTCTTTCATAGGGATTTAAATCGAACTCATAGGCTCCTTGAACTGAAATCTGGATAGGCTTATCTATAGGAACCTCTTTGTTATAAGAAGTATTGGGCTTATTTAAATGCTTTAGCGATAAACCTGCCATAAATTTATCTGAATGTAAGATAAAAGAGGCGCCTAAGTCTAAATAATTTACATTACTAATTACCGGGGCAAGAGGATCAACAGACTCTGTATTAATAAATCCTGTTGCGGTATTCAATTGATCTTCAAAAATTAAATTTTCTGGATTTACAGACGAGCTTCCAAAACCCACAGTAACCGCAGGAAGAAAATATAAATCGTTATCAAACTGTAATTTGTATACATATGACAGGTTGGCCAAATTAATCGTAAGCCCTGTGTTTTGAATCTTAAATGAATTAATATCTGCTCCTAAACTGAAATCAAGATTTTCAAAAGCTAGTGCACCATAGGCATATTTATTGTCCATTTTATCAAACTCATTTAATTTCATTTGATTAAATAGAACGCCTACTTTATTAAGGTTATTAAACCCAAAATAACTTGGATTACTCTTATGCATAAACTTAGAGTGATTAACAATGTACTCTTCTTGTGCATTGAGATAGATAGTCATTAATAAAATGATCCCCAATAGTAGCTTATTTGTCCTTCTTTTGTTTCTCATTAGTTTATCAAAATAAAGGTTCCACTCTTTTCTACTTCTGTTTCTCCGTCGAGTATATACCATAGGCGGTATAAATAAAGTAGGGAGAATATGGGGCCAAATTACCATCCCAACCTGTAATTGAAATTCCTTGAATATTGTTTAAGTCTGCTTCTTCAACATATTCATTAAAGACTACATTACCTCTATAATCGTATACGGTAAAGGTCATACTACTAAATCCACTGAACAACGGACGGAAATTATCATTTACTAAATCGTTGTTAGGAGTAAACACATTAGGAACCATTAGGTTATACCCTTTTCCGACAGAAATTGGATAAGTAATCTCTTCTGAACAACCTATATCATTGTAAATTCTTAGTGTAGTGAAATAAGTTCCAGAAACGCCATAAGCATGTCTTACAGGAATAATGCTATCCACAAGTGTTGGAACAATTTCGGCAGGTGTATTATCTCCAAATATCCACTCTGAAGTAACATAAGGATCTGTAGAAGTATTTTCAAATGTAATTTCTTCTCGCGCTAGAATTACACTAGATGCGTTAAAGTTAGGAGAACTATAACGGAAATTAGGTTCCCCTATACCTCGGTTGATTTCTGTAGTAATCCAACAG
This sequence comes from Flavobacteriaceae bacterium, assembly GCA_038143595.1. Classification (GTDB taxonomy): domain Bacteria; phylum Bacteroidota; class Bacteroidia; order Flavobacteriales; family Flavobacteriaceae; genus Arcticimaribacter. The sequence goes on from JAYQME010000001.1 coordinate 966,093, forward strand.
CCTTCTTCATTCACAATTCTAAAGTCTGCGGAGTCAATTGCATTGACAATAGCCACCGACCAAGAACGATCACTTAAACGAACAATATCAGAATTTGGTATTAATATATCATTATAATAGAAGCTTAGATTTCCATTGTTATTATCAAAGATATCCACGATCAATCTCCCTTGTTGGCCACCACATAAATCTTCGTCCACATAAGGTCCATCCATGATATAAAGTTCACGATTAGGCGATACCTGAATAATTTCTTCGTAACGAGTATACTGGTTATCATTTGCACAACCCAAGTCAACATCTGAAGTAATAATCAATTTATAATTTCCAGGAAGAAGTCCATCTAATGAAGTTCTATTTGTGAAATTCTGACTACCGTTCGTTCCATCTAAGGGTCTGTATCCAATTGCACTATTTGCGTTAAGGTAACGTGGGTCCTCCGCGAACCAATTAATAGTGTATGGTAATTGGCCACCATTGACTAAAATACTTATTTGACCATTTAATCCTCCTCCACTACAATCTGGTGGTAGCGATTTAACAACCGTACCCGGATTGTTAGGGTCTGTAAGATTACCTGAGGTTCTAAATGGTTGTACCACATCTTCTACTGTAATGGTCAGGGAAGCACCATTATCCTCACAAGAACAATAAGAATGTGCATTACTGTCAAGAATCCTTAAGCAGTATTCACCTGGGTAAGCTGGTTCCACAATATCTCCATAGAATAATTGGGGGGATGCACCAGGATCATTTGAAGTATAAGTCCATTCAAACTGATAGGTTTGCGCTCCATCCACTATAAAGGGCTCTCCTCCTATCGCAGAGGCTTGAATTCCACCTAATACAGCTCCTGTACAAATGTCTGTCTGGAATTCTGTTTGCCCAGTATATTCAATTGGCCTTGGTGTTTCTATGGTAAAGAAGATATCTTCTCTACAAGGCACAAATTCCGTTGTACTGGCCACTTCTGTGATCGTTAAAATATAAGGTCCTGCAGGAAGGTTTCTGAAACGGAAGTTTCTAGCCGTTGTTGGTAAAGCTAAACCATATATATTTGGATTATTGGCCAAGTCAACAAAACTACCATCGGGCCCTTGCAGTTCAAGATCAATTCCATTGAAATTAGTATTTCTTCTCACATTAAATGCTACGCTAAAGAAGACATCGCTTGTGTACTGATCAGAGGTATCTGTCCAAGTAATATTTTCTATACTATTTGGATAGTTGACACATTGATTCCCTCCGATTGCTGGGAGATTTTCAACGGTTCTAAAGTTGGTTACTCCTAAGCTACTTTCAGATATATTAATGTTTCGCGTAATAAATTGACCTCCTCCACATTCACTGACTCTTCCATCAGTTACAATTGCACGGTAAATACCAGGCTCAAGTCCTGTTACAATAGATGGGTTGTAATCATATTTTGGACCAGATAATAATATCCATGAAGGCACAGAAGTTTCACGAGTAGTAGTCGTGGTTCCAGCAGGAGTAGTAACCGAAACTATTTCAGATTGTACCACATTAACATATTCATACCACTGGATGGTTAAAGGTGCTACATAGTTAGGAATATCTAAAGTAACACGGCTTTCTGCGGTACCACAACCTGGTTGAATCACGTCAATATTAACATTTAGCTGTGCATTGTTTGTTTCTTCAACCTCAATGAAACCAGATACTACTTCACAGGTATTAGAACTATTAACACTTAATACATAGTCGTAGGTGTCTGCATATTCAACATTGATTGTCACACTATTATTATTCGTAATTGTCAAATAAGACTCAAAAGGCCTGTTTCGAGCTCTTATATATAGTTGTGCAGGATTGTTGATTGTAAATCTTCCGCCTGCATCTCTGGCAAATACATCAAAATTAATTGATCCCGAATCTTCCAAAGAACAGTCTATTGGTGAGGCCGTAACATCTACATCGTACTGACTTACAATAGGGAATTCAATAGTAAGCGTAACCGTTTGTGCACATCCAGTATTATCTACAATGGTAGCAGAATTTAAGGTTCGCTGAGTTTCATCGGTTACGTCTAGGTCAAATATAACGAGTGATGTGGTTGTCGTTTGCTCTTGTAAAACCCCTCCGTTTAAGAAGACTGTGTAAGGTGCTTTAGCAGCTTCATAACCTTCAATTCCGAAATGTATTTCTGCTCCAGCAGCAAGATCATTTGGACAAATCGGCATAATCCTCAGCTCTTCATACTCTACAATATCTAATTGATTCACTTCTGGAATTACTATATCTCGTGTTATATATGTATTGGTAGAACAACCACTCGTTGCTGGTGTTACTCCTCTATTATCTACAATCATCGCTCTATAAGTACCTGGAGTTACATTAGTGATATCTGCATTATCATCCCAAGTTGAACATAAATATGGATCATAACTAATTACTTTACTTGCTACTCTAAATGGTGCTGTACCAATTAAGGTAACTGTTTCTGATTTAACAAACCAACGAATTGTGAAAGGTGCTATGGCATTATTGATCGTAAGATTAATCGTACTCTGATCATTATCACATCCTTGAAGCATTTCCTGAATAGTCACATCAATTTGGGTATCTCGTGTTTCAGAAACAGTAAAGGTACCGGTAGCCACACTACATAAGATTGAATTATTAGAATAGAGTGCATAGGTGTACGTATCTGGTTCTGCAAAAGTGATAGAAACAGTATTCATATCAGGTATACGCTTGAAATATTCAAATGAGGTTGTATTCCCTCTGATTTCTAGGAATCCAGCATTGATATTGTCAAATTCAGCTAATGGATTAACGGAGGTAATATCAAAAAGAACCTGACCTGTTGATCCTGTTGAACAATCAATGTCATTGGTCACTACATTTACAGTATACTCATTTACCTCTGGGAATGTAATACTTAAGGAAACTGTTTTCGAACATCCATTCACATCAACGATTTCAATTTCCTCTATGGTACGTTGATCTGGATCTAATACGTCAATAGCAAATACAACAGGGGACGCAGTTGCTGCATTTTGGGTAAGTATACCGTTTAATATGGATACCGTATAAGGTGCATTAGCTGGATCAAAATTAACAATATCAAAACTTAGCTCGGCCCCTGCAACTAAATCAGCAGGACAACGTGGAGTAATTCTAGAATTTGGTGTTTCGACTACATCTATGATGAGTCCTTCATCAACCACAAATGGACTTGTAATTAATGTATTTGTAGCACAATCGGAGGTAGTATTCGTTGTATCTCGATCATCTGTTATTACAGCACGGTAAACACCAGAAGGAACAGTAATTACTAAATTATTATCTAAACTACCGTTATCATAGGACGTCCAATTAGAAATTGTTTGGGTTACTCCACCAGAGGTCGTAACCGTGTCTGAAAGATATTCCCAGGCTATATTAACTGGAAGTACTATACCAGAAACTGTACCCAAGTCAATAATACTTTCTGAATTTTCGCAACCTGCTAGGGTAATTGTTGGGCTTGAAACTGTAATTACATTGGAAGAAGTAATACTTCCGATAGTAAAGGTTCCTGTGGCGACTAAGCAAGTGGCTGAACTTACACTTGATAATTCATATATATAGTCACCTGGCTCTGTAACTGTTACAGAAACGGTATTCATGTTTTCTAAAGTAGTAATGTAACGGAAACCAAATGGATTCGTAGCTGCATTTTTAATGTAAAGGAATCCAGGAGCTGCTGCAGTAAAGTCTGTCGATGTAGCAGTTGCTAATGGGTCAATTAATATTTTTCCTGAATCTATAGAAGCACAATCAATAGGATTAGTAGTTATACTAACCGTGTAAGTATCTATAACAGGGAAGGTAATATTTATAGTAGCCGTTGTTGTACAACCATCGGCATCAATAATACTTGCCGAAGTAATCGATGGGTGCTGTTTCACATCTATATTGGTGATAGAAACCACTCCAGAAGTTGGTGAAACTGGGGTGGATGCAGAAATTGCTCCTCCGTTCAATTCTATGGTGTAAGGTAACTTAGCCGGTAAATAATTCTCAATGGTGAATACCAAAGTAGCTCCAGTAGCTAAATCAGCGGCACACCTAGGTTCAACTCTAAGCAATCTGTTCTCGATAATTCTTATTGGTGCTTGTTCTGGAATTAAAATTTCTCTTGTAGACACCGTGTTTGTAGAACACGTAGAGGACGCTAATCTACTATCAGTTAATACAGCATAATATTCTCCTGGTGGAACGACTACAATGGCTTGTCCAGATAGGTCACTTCTCATATTCCATAAACCTCCAGTATCTTTTTCAAACCAATCAATAAATATATTACCTACCGTATTACTTGAAGTTAACGAAATAACACTCTCAGAATTTTCACAACCCGCAAGCGTGGTAGTTACTGCAATACTGATCTGAGTATCTCCCCCTACTGCTTGGATGTCAAAAGTACCTTGATCTATGATACACGTTCCAGAGGAACCTCCTGTAGTACTAACAATGTATCCATAGGTGTCTTGTTGTGTAATCGTGGCTATAGCAAATGGATTGAAATCGCTAAGTATATAATAGTTATTATAACTAACTGACTGTCCAAATACTTGTAATTGTACTGGGTTAGCTAATAAATTAGCTAATGCGTTGCTGTCACCTCCCATGGTAAATTCTACTAAACCACTGTTAGGCTCGTTACATTCTATGTTATTGGTTACAACATCAACTGTAAATTCATCTACACGTCTAAATGGTTGTGGTAAACCTGTCATGATTGGTGGGCTAGTAGTCATATCCGTAGTACAACCAAAAATATCTCTAACTTCTACATCTGTAATGATTTGCTGTCTTGGATCGTTTACATCAATATTATCAAAAATAACAGATGCGGTAGCCGCAGTAAGAGTAAGTACTCCGCCGTTTAATAGAACAGTGTAGGGTGCTCTGTTAGAATCAAAGTTTTCTATAGTAAATACCAATCTACCTCCAGTAGGTAAGTCACCTACACAATTAGGCTGAATTCGCGCTGAAGTATCTTCTGTTAATTCGATTGTGTCGGGCTCTAAAACCTCTACTGTAATTGTCTCTTCACAAGGAATATATGCTAAACCTGTGATTGGGTTAATGGGTGGATTTGCATCTGAAACAGTAAATACGTAAGTACCAGGTCCTGCATTAGATACCAATCCATTATTCAATGTAATGGGTGGTCCTGTAGAGGAAATATTATAATTCCCCGATGCACCCGTCGCAAAGACTCTAAACGATGCATCTGTATCACCAATACATTGAAGCTCGTAAACATAATCTACCGTCCCACTAGAAACTGCAGAGAAGAATGGAGGTTGAGTAACCGCTGCAAAAGTTAAAGGATCGTACCCTTGCACGGTAATGGTAAAGCTATCATAACAAGTACTTGCACTTGTATCAGTAACTGTTAAGGTATAATCACCTGGTGCCAAGTTGTAAATATTTGGACTGGTAGAAATCACCCCTGGGAATGGTTCTTGTACCCAAGCATATTCATAAATACCTGACCCACCAGTGATTGCATTGACCTGATTTAAACCTGACTGATATAAAGTTTCTATATATCCTGTACCAAGTGTACCTGTACTGCAATAGCTTCTACCCTGCTGAATCAATGAACCAGCTAAGTTAAATCCATTCAATGGTACCGTAGTGTAATTGATACTTTCACATCCTTGACTATCACGTATGATCACGTTGTAATCTCTACCTCGTTCAATTAAAGGATCTGCCCAAGTAAAACTTGTTCCTGGTAAAATCGGTTGGTTATATAATTCTACATAATTAAACGGAGAGGTAAGTTGTCGACCACGGATAATTGCTGTATAAGGTCCAGTTCCCCCTTCTGGTTGCACATAGATCTCTCCACTACAAACAATTAAATTAGCATCTATTGGATCTGGTTCTGTAAGGGTAAAGCTATAGGTGCTACTTGGACATGTACCGTTAGCAATTTCTAATAAGTATACTCCTGCCTCTAAGTTGGTAATATTTGCTCCAGTATTGGTGGTTCCATTAGGATATGTCCAATTGAGCTGAGCTCCGTAAGCTACTGCAGCTTGTGTCGTTGTAGCGGTAGTAGTAATTGCTGATAAAGAAGAAGCATTCGCGTTATAGATGAATGGTAGGCCTGCTTCAATTCCTGACAATCCAATACCAAATGGCCCATAAGAAGAAGCACTTACGTTTGTTTGAAGCGGATCATTATTAATTTGTGCCACAAGATCACCAATGATCTGCGCACGTGTATAAGCAGATAAGGTAGGCGTACTATTACTTAAGGCGTATTTCTCATAAGTATATCCGTTGATGAATACCCTGAAAATATCTGTCGCAGTTACTGTCCCAGTAAATACAATGTTGGATTCTTGAACAATACCTGGATTAAGATTAGGAATGATATTTAAGAACGATGGATCTGAAGGGTCACCCAGCAGGATCGATCCATCTGCTCCACCTGCACAGGATACATCGGTTACATAAATTGATCCTGGTGCATTGACTGCAGGGTCGAGCATAGGCGAAGGCTCAAGGGTAAATGATCCTGAATAGATAATTTGTGGAGCACAATACCCTGTTAGGGTTAAATCGTAATTATAAGTCGTTGTTACACTAATTGCAGCACTTGGTGTACCCGAAATAATAACAGCATTGTTCACTCCTCCTAATACAGAAGATAAACTCGCATTAATTCCTGGTGGTACACTATCCCATGTTAAGTTATAAGTAGCGTTAGAAGCTGGATTAAATACATAGGTAATCGAAGCTATCTCTGTATTGTTACAAAGTGCTTGGTTTGGACTACCAGAATAAAGAATCATTTCTGGCATAGGATCAACAATAATAGTTCCTGTATCTACTGCAGGGCCACCACCTGTTGTTCTTACTTCATAAATGTAAGGGGTTGAAGTATTAGAAACTTGGGCAGATGAAGATGCAAATCCACTAATAATTACTTGTGAGGCTGTTACCGTATAGCCTACTCCTGGTAAAGGAGGAGTAAAGGTAACAACAGCTGAAGTAGCATCTTGCTCTAGGTTATAGATGATGGGGTCTAAAGTATTAGAGATTGTACCTACACAAATGGTCTGATTAACAGTCGTTGCTGACGAAACAAGTGTTAATAACTCCCTTGGTTTTACTTCTATAATACCCGTATAAACAATCTCTGGACCACAAGCGCTAGAAAGTGTTCTGACCTCATAAGGATATTGAGTCGTTTGAGTAATGTTCACGGAAGGGGTACCCGAAATAATAAGATCTTGTGTTCCTGGAGCAATATTTCCATTCACCCCATTTAATGAATTTGAACCTGTCCAACTAAATACAGCGTTGGTCGCTCCGCCTGCAAAGGTGTATACTATGTCTTGAATTGGATCTATCTGATCACACACACTCGCAAATCCTGTTTGATTAGTCGTTGTAAGTGAGCTAGTTAATGTAAATATAGGTGGAGAATGTACGGTAATCGAACCGCTCAAGCTTGTCGTAGAACAACCTCCCCCAGTAGTTAATTCATAGGTGTAGGTAACCGTCGGAGAAGTGAAAGTTGTAGAAGCAATGACTGTACCATTAATAATAATAGTTTCAGAAGATGTTCTGGTGTAACCTAATCCAGCTGGTAATCCGCCAAGAATAGGTCCTCCATTTACTCTGTAAATAAAGCTAACAGGTGCTCCAACTGCACCACCCGATAATTGATATTCAATTGGAGTGAAGTTCTCTGCAATCGCATTTAATGGATTGTCATTATCAAATAAACAAACACTTTGCATATTTGATGTAGGAGAAGAAATCAGACTTATCATATCTGTAGGTTCTACCTGAAGGCTTCCAGTTAAAATAACTTCTGATGTACAAGCACTTCCTGTAGTTTCTATTTGATAGGTAAAGATCGTTGTCTGTGTTACGTTGGTTGTTGGAGATCCAGAAATTACATATTGATTTGTTACAGAGTTAGTAGTGGTTAAACCAGCTGCAGCAATTGTGGATGAGTTCGCCCCAGTCCAACTAAAATTCATTGCTGTTGCACCACCTGCTATTTCATAAATGATCGGTTGCATAGCTGTAGCATCACAAATGACCTGATTAGAACTGGTTGTTGTAGACACTAAACTCATTACTGGAATAGATCGAACTGTAAGGGTTCCGTTGGCTATAGAAGTAGAACAAGTTCCTGAAGTAGCCACTTGATAATTGTAGGTTACTGTAGGTGTGGTAAATGTCGTAGAGGCTGTGATAGATCCACTTATAATTAAGGTATTAGAAGCGTATACCGTGTATCCTAATCCACTTGGAAGACCATTTTGAGTTGCACCACCATTTACATTATAAGTCAAAATAATATTTTGACCAATGGCACCTCCTCCTAGTTGATATTCGATAGGGATAAATAATTCTGTCAAAGCATTTCCAGCATTATCACGATCCATGTAACAAACCTCTTGACTGTCAGTGGTTGGAGAAGAAACTAGCGAAATAGAATCGATTGGATCTATCTGAATACTTCCTGTTCGGATAACTTCAGTAGCGCATAAACTTCCGGTTGTTTCTATTTGATAGGTAAAGATAGTCGACTGGGTAACATTTACTGTCGGGGTTCCAAAAACAATATATTCATTGGTACCAGTCGTCGTAAAGGTAAGCCCAGAAGTTTGTATAGTAGACGAATTAGCGCCTGTCCAAGAGAATAAGAATCCGTTAGCTCCTCCTCCTCTTTCATAAACAATGTTAGCAATAGGTGTACCATCACATATAACTTGGTTATTCGTAGTAGTAGAAGATGTAAGTGTTAAAGTTGGGTCAGATACTACCTCTATCGTTCCAGATGCTGTGGCAGGATTACAACCACCGCCAGTGGTCAATACATATTCATATACAGTAGAGGCAGCTGTAGCGACTGCAGAAGCAGGAATTGCTGCTCCCGCAATAGTTACACTATTATTTGTAGTAATAATGGTGAATCCAGGAGGTAAACCACTCTGGTAGGCACCTCCATTCATACTATAACTTGCGGTAACAGATTGACCAATCGCTCCGTTATCTAAAGAATATTCAATGGGTGTAAAGCTACTTGAAACTGGATCATTGTTGACACATATCACCTGAGCCTCGTCTCCAGGTACTCCTATGAAAGTAAGTGTATCATCTGCAAAGAGTGTTACTGAACCAGAAATTGGGCTAGGTGTGGTAGTACATCCAAAGGCATTACCAATTAAATTAATCTCATAATTAAATACCTGAGTGTTGGTGACTATCAATGAGGCCGGTGGGTTAATACTTACATTAATCTCACCAGTTCCTAGGTTATATGAGGCCGTAATCCAACTTGGTGTTGTTGGGGTAACAACGGCAATCGCCAGAGCCGCATTGGTAGTAAATGTAACTGAGGATGTTTCTCCAACACACATGGCAGGGTTTTGATCCCCACTTAAATAAGTTCCAAAAGTACTTGGATTTACAGAAATGGTCCCTGAAGCAGCAATCGATCCCACACAAGTTCCTGCTCCCGCACTTTCTAACACATAAATATAATCTGTGGCCGAAGAAGAAACTACAGCAGATTGATCAATGGTTCCAGAAATTTCATAATAAGCAGGAGATTGAGTGGTTACTAAACTTCCAGAGTCAAAGCGTAGGCCTGCAGAGGCAGAAAATACAGAGGCTGTAAAGGCAACACCGGCAAAATTTGATCTAATAGTAATATTTGGATCATTATCTATGATGGTGTAGGTAGGCGAAACTTGGGCTTGTAACCACGGTACAAACTCGTCAATTAATTGAGATAAGTTTTGCGTATTCGACGGCATCTCCGTTCCAGGAACAGCAGAATAAACTGTACCATTAAGGTTTACAGTGAAGGTATCCATATTGCTTGTTACTCCACCAGGAACTAGTTCATCTACTAAGAATTGAACTTCTTGCTGTTGTGCATATACTTGACCTGAAATTCCTGGAGGGAAAGTACTTGTGGCAGTCTCTTGTAATGCAAATGCTGGATTGGCAATTTCATATCGAATTGGTGTTATTGTTGTGCTAGAACAAGCCGTTCTATCTCCCGTACCAGAAGAGGTTAAAGTAGCAACCGGTTGAGGTACTAAGTTGAATGTAATCCTTAAGGTATCTTCGTTACAACTTGCACCATTGGTAATGAAATCAACATCCCAAGCAATTGGAGCAGCTACAATTTGATTCATTGTACCCTGAATAATATAACGATCTGCAAAACCTGGTTGTAACCCAAGGGTTAATCCATTAGGTAGTGGATTGGGCGATGTAGGACTTAATCTTATGTCATTAACTCCATCCCCATCAAAGGTCATCACAATTGCGTTAGCACCGGAAACATCTTCTACACCACAATATTCTGCTAAAGGAGCAAATCCTGTTACTATTGATAAACTTGCGTCTTCTTCTAAAATAATAGTTCCTGTAGAAACGGCGGTTTCACAACCTGTAGCTGGGGCTTCAGTCTCAACAACAAAAGTAAATGAACCTGTGTCAGAAGGGGTACCGGCAATAGTAAACACCTTGCTTAATGGTTGACTAATTGGCGTGCCAAAATTAACCGAACTATTAATTGGTTGTGTAGTAGAAATTATATAGGAACTTCCTGGAGCACCCGTAGGACCTACGGTTATAGCAATATTCCCCGAGGTGTAAGTGGCTACAAAATCCGTGGTAGTAGAATTTACTGCAGTGGCTAATCCTTGACCAATATGATCATCGGCATTAGCTAATGCTGCTGTAGTGGTAAAGTCAAATCGCTGGTTATTGATAGACAATGAATAGTTTTGTCCAACAGTAGTGTCTGTTACCGTAGCAACTGTAATACTAGTTACCTGAGATATAAGTGATAAAGAGGGTATAACGCCCGCAGGTAAATTACGCACAAGTACACGGTCGGCTGCGCCTTCTATATCATAAGTTATCGTCGTTAATGCCGTATTATTACATAGAGTTTGGTTTGCAGTACTACCTGCAGAAGTCAACATTATCTGCGGCGGACCAGGAACGGCAATCACATAATTCACTCGGTCTCCTGGACATGGGACAGGTTCTGCGGTAATAATAATGTTCCCAGAGAATCCCGGACGGAAATCTAAATTGATACTACTACTGCTAGCGTCAGTAGGCGTCAACTCAAAGAAGGTCGCCGAGGCAATATAGTTTGTAGTTAGAGCTAATCCAGCTGGACTATTAACAAACCAACGAGCTCCTTGGCTACCTACAGTTGATAAAGTAGTTGAGAATCCACCAGCAGGAATTGGACATTCTGGTAACGGATTGCCAAAATTAGAAATGACAATAGGGCCATTTTGCTCTCCAATAACAATGGTTCTTGAAGTCCAATTTCCTATCACTCCAGTACAACTTATTGGTCTTACTTGCAATTCAAAACTTCCCCACCAGCCAGGATTCCATGATAAAATACCTGTTTCTTGTGCAATGGTACCGGGGCTGCCCACTGATGAACCAGACCCTGGTTGCGGATTAGATATTTGCCACTCTAATGAAGCATAATCGTTATCATTGGCTGCATTCACACTTGCTGAGAAGAACTGCGTTGGGAGAGTTCCAGTAGTAATCTGACATTCCGGAATATCACCGGTTTGCTGACCACCACAAACTAACTGATCTATGGCAATTGGACTAGATAAATCAGACAATGGAGCAACTGGAATTTGTTCAGGAACGACGTCTATTGAAATTTCTCTCCAGGGTGAAGAAATTCCACAACCCTCAGTACGTACACGTATGGTTGCCTCACCACTAAAGGTTGGGTCCCAATTCATTGTAGCACTCCTAATCCAATTAAATGGAATCGGATTTCCTAATCTTGTCGATTGTGTAGCGTTATTTGGTGCTACATTAACCGAGTAGTCGTTATTAGCACTGGTAGATTCTATTCGTACCTCATTTAAAACATTGTTGTAAATAGCATCATAATCTGTACTGGCATCTATGGCATTGGCTAAAGCTAATCCAATATCATCTGGCGTCTGAATCGCTGCAGTAGAGGTAACCGTATAAGAAGTAATGGTTCCTGTAGCATTCGTTAGGGTTGCCGTATAAGTCTGTCCAGCAATAGGTGCAGAAACACGCGTTACACTGATACGTTTTTGGAAGAAGTTGTTTTCAACGATACTACCTGCTCCTGATGGAGAAACATCCCAGTCATAATCACCAAACTGTAAATTAAATTGATTATCAAAAAAGCAAGTAAAGAACTCTGTTGGGGCTGTAGTTGGTGCTGGTAAACGATCCTGACAAACTGTATTATTGTACCATACTCCTCCTGCTTCAATTACCTCATAACCCATTTGGTTAACATCTTTTCTGATGAAATCTGGTCGTATTGGGGCTTGTGTAGTACGAATCATATATTGTTCTTGAATCGTTGTACAACTACTCCCTTGAGTAATTATAGTAAAGTTAGTGGTGGTCGATGCATTACCCGAAATCGTAAAAGTATTTGTTCCAGAAATGGTATACCAACCATTTAACCCAGCTATGGCATTTACTGCCCCTCCACCTAACGGGGTAATAGTTAAGTTAGTGTCTAGGTTACGTATTTCCACACTAGTGGCCCCAGTAAAGGTAAATGTAATTGGATCAATAGGATCACCAATACAAACTTCTTGGGGTGAAGGGTCACCATTGATTTGGGTTAGCGTTGGTTGCTCATTCACTTCAATGGTTATTATATCAGTATAAACCTGACAAGTGGCAAGTCCTGCATTAGGGGTTCTTGTGCCATTGTTTCCAGAAACTAAAACCTTCATCTCAAGAGCAGAGGCTGTTGATGGAATTATAGAAGCTAAAATTGGATCTGGAGAACCAGTAGAAGCGGCAACATTATAGGTGCCTGGGGTCACTGGTATAATACTAATTATTCCGTTAATCGTATTAAACGATGCGTTAACAAAGAGACTATTGGCTGTAATTAGTGCAGCTAAATCAGTACCTATACTGTTCAGGGTACTAGAGGTAGATGCCGTTACAGCATAATTGGTTCCATTGATCGCAATGGCATATTCTTGCCCGTTAGCAAAGGTATTTATTGTGTTTCTAAGGATTACAGACGTACTTTCGATGGCTGCAGGGACTGGGTCACCCACAGAGGTGATAACTGCGCGGTAGTAAGTAGCTGGAATCGTAGGTAACCATGCATCACCTAAAGCAAAGTTTAGATTTGCCGTTTGCTGACCTGTAATATCCTGCCATGTGAATTGATCAGTAGAGCGTTGCCACTGATAAGTTAAAGATGCCGTAATGGCTTCTGCCCCACGTAATTCAAGAGGCCTAGGTAGATCAGAGGCCAAAATAACTTGACAAATAGTTTGGTCGTCTAAAATTGTTCCATCGGCTAATTCTGCTAAAATACCAATACGGATTGGAGTAGTTTCTGCTTCACAGAAGTCTCCACCTATAGTCGCTGTAATGACACGTTTAAACCAAGTAGTTTGAATTAATGACGGTGGGTTATAGAAATTACTATTTGCTCCAGGAATAACACTCCAATTGGTGTTATCTATTGACATTTCCCAACGGTAAGTCACTGTGCCTGAAGAACTAGAGCCATCCGCTGGAATACCTGCAGTAATTGAGCTTACTAGAGTTGGAGGGGTGGTACCAAAACAATAATCGGCATCTAATGTGGGGGCTAATGCACCTGCATTTACATCGATGACATTAATTTGAATTACGGAGCTCTCATCTGTACAAGAAGCAGGTGAGCCTCCGACTGCATTCGTAATACGTTTATAATATCTGGTTGCATTTAATCTAGCGGGTTGATAATCTGCTGCAGTCGCTGTAACTATATCATTATAGGTAATTCCATCTGTAGATATTTGCCATTGGTAAGTAACCAACGGACCTGAAGAGCCTCCAGTAACTGTTATTAAACTAGGTGTATTTCCAGAACAAATGGTTTCTATCGTAGGACTGATGGTACCTCCAACAATTGGTGGAGTTACATTAATGGTTAAAATATTAGAGTAATCTTCACATATAGCTCCATTAAATGTACTGATTGACTTTCTGCGGTAACGTGTGGTAGAAGTTATTGCAGAAGGTGAGTAATTAGGTCCGTTCGCTCCTGAAATAATCACAAATGAAGCTGTTCCTAGGGCTGCTTCCCACTCATAGGTAACTGCGCCTGAACCCGTTGCTGTAACCAAATTTGTTAACGCACTAGGCGTCCCCCCTGAACAGATAGTTAATGAGGCTGTTTGGATAGTTCCAGGAGTAACAAGGTTTTGTGATAATGTAATTGATGTACTTGCAGAGCATCCTGCTAAGGAAGTTACCGTAACGGCAATTTGATCACCATCATTTAAGAAGGCTACAAAATCTGTCGGAGTAAATGTAGGTGTAGCCCCTGTCTGACGAACTGTGCCTCCTATTGAGAAACTATAGGTTGCAGAAGCCACACTCGATGTAGCAGTAAAATTCACTTCATCGCCAGCACAAAAAGTATCTCCTGTAGCATCCGATGATAAAGTAACTGTAGGAATTGGGGTTACATTAACCGTAATTGGATCTGAAGTTGAATTACATGCAGATGTGCCAGTTAATTGATCATATACGATTACTCTTACAACTTCATTATTCAATAGACTAGTCGTTGTAAATGTAGACTGATTTGAACGAACTTGCCGTGTTATATTATCAACCGTAAATTCGTATGAAGCTCCTCCTGAACCTGTAAATACAACTTCATCTCCATCACATATTGTCATACTACTATTTCCTGATATTGTTCCTGGGTTGGCAAGAATATTAGCGGGTGGAGTAGCCGTAACATCTATACGTAAAGCATTGGATAATTGCTCACAAACGACCCCGTTAAGTGTACTAATGGTTTTACGCTTAAAGAACATAGTTGTTGCTAACGGACCGGGCTCATAAGAGGTTGAATTTGTTCCTGTAATTGCACTATATGTAATGTTATCAGATGAATTTTGCCATTCATAGGTAATTGTACCAGAGGCTAATGAAGTACTTCCAGAAATAATTGAAGCAGTTTCACCAGAACAAATGGTATTAGAAACGGTTGTTAACGTACCTACTGTTGAAATAACATTTTCAAACATAGTTAAAAGCGTCGTTTCTGTACAACCCGCAGGGGTGGTTACCACAACAGAGACATCATCTAAGTTGTCTATATCACCAACATTTGTAGTGTAAGTATTCACTGCAGAAGGGCCAAACATACTTGTCCCATCGATATAAAATTCATAGGTGGAACTAGCCACATTTGATGTTGCAGTGAACATTACTGTATCATCAGTACAGAAAGTTTCTGCTAATGCATCTGAACATAAAGAAATCGTCGGTGGGGTTGCATAGGTGATCGTTACAGAATCTGATATCGCTGAACATCCACCTGCCACTTGGTTAAAGACATCTACTGTTACAAACTCATTGTTAAGTAAGCTTGTAGAAGTATAGGTGTTACTCGTGCCGCGTGCTTGTAATATTATATTGTTAACCCTAAAGGCATAACTCGCTCCTCCACTTGCACTAAAGGTAACTTCCTCTCCTGGACAAATCGTTAATACACCTGGCGCAGTTACATTACCCCCTATCGATGAAGCCTGTAAGTTTCCTACAGGTACAGGCGTTACATTAACTATTGCTGAAGTACTCGCTTCCTCACAAGCTACACCATTTAATGTACTAATGGTGACTCGACGATAATAGGTCGTCGTGGCTACTGATGAGGTAGGTGTATAAGTCGCTGAGGTACCTATCGCTCCACTTATATCAACAAAGGTGATATTATCCGTAGATTCTTGCCAACGGTAACTTATCGTTCCTGTGGCTGAAGCACTACTAATGGTAATCGCCGATGGAATATCGCCAATACAAATCGTACTACTCGTGGTAGCTACAGTTCCCCCGGTAACACCATTCTCTACCATAGTCAAGGTTGTAGTCTCACTACATCCTGATGGGGTAATTACCACTACAGATACTTCACTCCCTTCTACCAAAGCGTTCGCAGCTGAAGTAAAGCTTGGTACTGTCGATGCAGCTCCTTGGGAAGAACCATTGATAAAGAACTCAAAAGTAGAACTAGCTACATTAGACGTAGCACTAAAGGTGACTGAATCTCCTGTACAAATTGTCTCTGCTAATGCATCTGAACTTAAAGAAATCGTCGGTGGGGTTGCATAGGTGATCGTTACAGAATCTGATATCGCTGAACATCCACCTGCCACTTGGTTAAAGACATCTACTGTTACAAACTCATTGTTAAGTAAGCTTGTAGAAGTATAGGTGTTACTCGTGCCGCGTGCTTGTAATATTATATTGTTAACCCTAAAGGCATAACTCGCTCCTCCACTTGCACTAAAGGTGACTTCCTCTCCTGGACAAATCGTTAATACACCTGGCGCAGTTACATTACCCCCTATCGATGAAGCCTGTAAGTTTCCTATAGGTGCAGGCGTTACATTAACTATTGCTGAAGTACTCGCTTCCTCACAAGCTACACCATTTAATGTACTAATGGTGACTCGACGATAATAGGTCGTCGTGGCTACTGATGAGGTAGGTGTATAAGTCGCTGAGGTACCTATCGCTCCACTTATATCAACAAAGGTGATATTATCCGTAGATTCTTGCCAACGGTAACTTATCGTTCCTGTGGCTGAAGCACTACTAATGGTAATCGCCGATGGAATATCGCCAATACAAATCGTACTACTCGTGGTAGCTACAGTTCCCCCGGTAACACCATTCTCTACCATAGTCAAGGTTGTAGTCTCACTACATCCTGATGGGGTAATTACCACTACAGATACTTCACTCCCTTCTACCAAAGCGTTCGCAGCTGAAGTAAAGCTTGGTACTGTCGATGCAGCTCCTTGGGAAGAACCATTGATAAAGAACTCAAAAGTAGAACTAGCTACATTAGACGTAGCACTAAAGGTGACTGAATCTCCTGTACAAATTGTCTCTGCTAATGCATCTGAACTTAAAGAAATCGTCGGTGGGGTTGCATAGGTGATCGTTACAGAATCTGATATCGCTGAACATCCACCTGCCACTTGGTTAAAGACATCTACTGTTACAAACTCATTGTTAAGTAAGCTTGTAGAAGTATAGGTGTTACTCGTGCCGCGTGCTTGTAATATTATATTGTTAACCCTAAAGGCATAACTCGCTCCTCCACTTGCACTAAAGGTGACTTCCTCTCCTGGACAAATCGTTAATACACCTGGCGCAGTTACATTACCCCCTATCGATGAAGCCTGTAAGTTTCCTATAGGTGCAGGCGTTACATTAACTATTGCTGAAGTACTCGCTTCCTCACAAGCTACACCATTTAATGTACTAATGGTGACTCGACGATAATAGGTCGTCGTGGCTACTGATGAGGTAGGTGTATAAGTCGCTGAGGTACCTATCGCTCCACTTATATCAACAAAGGTGATATTATCCGTAGATTCTTGCCAACGGTAACTTATCGTTCCTGTGGCTGAAGCACTACTAATGGTAATCGCTGATGGAATATCGCCAATACAAATCGTACTACTCGTGGTAGCTACAGTTCCCCCGGTAACACCATTCTCTACCATAGTCAAGGTTGTAGTCTCACTACATCCTGATGGGGTAATTACCACTACAGATACTTCACTCCCTTCTACCAAAGCGTTCGCAGCTGAAGTAAAGCTTGGTACTGTCGATGCAGCTCCTTGGGAAGAACCATTGATAAAGAACTCAAAAGTAGAACTAGCTACATTAGACGTAGCACTAAAGGTGACTGAATCTCCTGTACAAATTGTCTCTGCTAATGCATCTGAACTTAAAGAAATCGTCGGTGGGGTTGCATAGGTGATCGTTACAGAATCTGATATCGCTGAACATCCACCTGCCACTTGGTTAAAGACATCTACTGTTACAAACTCATTGTTAAGTAAGCTTGTAGAAGTATAGGTGTTACTCGTGCCGCGTGCTTGTAATATTATATTGTTAACCCTAAAGGCATAACTCGCTCCTCCACTTGCACTAAAGGTGACTTCCTCTCCTGGACAAATCGTTAATACACCTGGCGCCGTTACATTACCCCCTATCGATGAAGCCTGTAAGTTTCCTATAGGTGCAGGCGTTACATTAACTATTGCTGAAGTACTCGCTTCCTCACAAGCTACACCATTTAATGTACTAATGGTGACTCGACGATAATAGGTCGTCGTGGCTACTGATGAGGTAGGTGTATAAGTCGCTGAGGTACCTATCGCTCCACTTATATCAACAAAGGTGATATTATCCGTAGATTCTTGCCAACGGTAACTTATCGTTCCTGTGGCTGAAGCACTACTAATGGTAATCGCCGATGGAATATCGCCAATACAAATCGTACTACTCGTGGTAGCTACAGTTCCCCCGGTAACACCATTCTCTACCATAGTCAAGGTTGTAGTCTCACTACATCCTGATGGGGTAATTACCACTACAGATACTTCACTCCCTTCTACCAAAGCGTTCGCAGCTGAAGTAAAGCTTGGTACTGTCGATGCAGCTCCTTGGGAAGAACCATTGATAAAGAACTCAAAAGTAGAACTAGCTACATTAGACGTAGCACTAAAGGTGACTGAATCTCCTGTACAAATTGTCTCTGCTAATGCATCTGAACTTAAAGAAATCGTCGGTGGGGTTGCATAGGTGATCGTTACAGAATCTGATATCGCTGAACATCCACCTGCCACTTGGTTAAAGACATCTACTGTTACAAACTCATTGTTAAGTAAGCTTGTAGAAGTATAGGTGTTACTCGTGCCGCGTGCTTGTAATATTATATTGTTAACCCTAAAGGCATAACTCGCTCCTCCACTCGCACTAAAGGTAACTTCCTCTCCTGGACAAATCGTTAATACACCTGGCGCAGTTACATTACCCCCTATCGATGAAGCCTGTAAGTTTCCTATAGGTGCAGGCGTTACATTAACTATTGCTGAAGTACTCGCTTCCTCACAAGCTACACCATTTAATGTACTAATAGTGACTCGACGATAATAGGTCGTCGTGGCTACTGATGAGGTAGGTGTATAAGTCGCTGAGGTACCTATCGCTCCACTTATATCAACAAAGGTGATATTATCCGTAGATTCTTGCCAACGGTAACTTATCGTTCCTGTGGCTGAAGCACTACTAATGGTAATCGCCGATGGAATATCGCCAATACAAATCGTACTACTCGTGGTAGCTACAGTTCCCCCGGTAACACCATTCTCTACCATAGTCAAGGTTGTAGTCTCACTACATCCTGATGGGGTAATTACCACTACAGATACTTCACTCCCTTCTACCAAAGCGTTCGCAGCTGAAGTAAAGCTTGGTACTGTCGATGCAGCTCCTTGGGAAGAACCATTGATAAAGAACTCAAAAGTAGAACTAGCTACATTAGACGTAGCACTAAAGGTGACTGAATCTCCTGTACAAATTGTCTCATTAAATGCAGTTGAATTTAAAGAGATCGTAGGTTGTGGAGCAATCTCAATACCAATGATACTGGAATCTTGAAAACATCCGCCAGTTAATTGATCAAATACACGAACATAAACCCTACTATTATTTAATAGTGTCGCCGAAGCAGTAGCCGTAAAAGTAGGCACTGATGATCTTGCTCTTCTAAGGGTTCCATCTACATAAAACTCATATGATGCACCACCTGAGGCACTAAAGGTTGCTTCACCAATATTATCACAAAGCGTAATAGTTGCAGGGGCTGTGACTGCACCTGGGATAGCATTTAATATAGGAACAGGCAAAGGAGTCACTTCTATCTTAAGCGGAGCGGTGTTAGACTGACAAGACACACTGTTTAAAGAACTATAGACAACTCTCCTAAAGTAAGTAGTTGTAGTTAAAGGTGAGGTCGGTGTATAAGTGGCTGAAGTTTCACCAGTAATGTCATTATAGGTAATATTGTCTGAGGATGCCTGCCATTGATAAGTTGGTGTACCAGAGACCACAGCCGTTGTTCCTGTAATAGGATCTGGAATTGTGTTGATACAAAGGGTAACCGTAGCGGATGTGATGGTCCCTACATTAGAGATACCATTTTCTATAAGTGTTAAACTAGCTACATCTGAACAACCCGCAGGAGTAATAACTTCAACTCTAACTTCTGTTCCATCATTGATAGCTATCGGAGGAGTCAGTGATGAAGGATCAAAAATATTTGTTGAACTATTTTGATAGGTAATCGAGTTTACAATAAATCGATAAGAAGCAGCAACACCACCTGAACCCGCAGTAAATGTTACGGAATCTCCAGAACAGAATGTGTTATTTGCCGCGGAAGAAGAGAGTGAAGCAACTGGAGGTGGATCTACAATAACATCAATTGCACCAGAAACATCTGAACATGCTGTAACAGTAGAACTGTCAAATACCCTAACTGTAACTTCATCACTATTGCTTAAAGACGAAGTAATAAAAGTATTGGAAGCGCTTCTAGCTTGTGAAGTTGTACCATTGACCATAAACTCATAATGAACTCCACCTGAAGCGATAAAGCTAACAGTATCCCCAATACAAATGGTCATAGTCGAAGGAGCTGTTACAGCACCACTATTGGCAGTAAGACCTGGTGTAGGCAATGCATTTACGCTAACAAGCACACTATTGGTTGGACTAGTACACAATCTACCATTTAGATTATTTACGGTTTGACGTCTATAATATCTCCCTGGTAATGGAGAGGATGGAGGCATATAGGTTTCAGAAGTTGCTCCTGTGATATCAAACCAATTAATATCATCGTTAGAACTTTGCCACTGATAACTTCCATTTCCAGGACTAGCAATAGCGACGCCGTTAATTGACCCAGCAGCAGCTGAAGTTAAAACAGAAATAGGATCTCCAGAACAAACAGATTGGGCTCCACCTATGCTCCCCGCAGTTAGCTCATTTACATTAATGGTGATAGTTTGTACGCTAGAGCAACCTAAAGCGTTTTCAATTTCTGTAACCACAGTATCCCCATTACTAAATATGGATTGTGAAGTTGTATAGGTGGGTGATGTCCCTTGTTGAACAAGAATAGAATTGATTCGGAACAGATAACGCGTCGGTGTTGAAGAAGCGCTTACGGTAAAGGTTATTGGACTAGTATCCCCTGAACAAACTGTATTGGACGGTTGATCGGAAGTGAGGGTCCCTGTAATGAGAGGAGTTGAGTCAACTGTTACGGTAACTACATTACTTTCTTCTGAACAAACTACCCCAGATAAAGTACTTTGGGCTAACCTTCTAAAGGCAGTTGTAGTAAAGAGTACTCCAGGATCATAGGTTACACCCGTGGCTGAATTAATATTTGTAAATGCACTACTAGCTGTTCTACTTTGCCATTGATAGGTTAACGAGCCTGTTGCAGATGTAGGAATATTAACAGAGGTTAATCCATTTGGATCATCACCACTACAAACAGAAGCTGTACCCCCAATTGTATTCGCTCCTACAATATCATTTATTCTTACTTGAACGGTTTGCGAATCTGGACAACCTGTACCGCCTGCTGCAGGAAAAACATCAACACGAACGTTTTGTAAATCTACTAAAGTTAATGAAATCGTTGTTTGAGAAGTGGCTGCAGAGCCTTGGTCTATATTATCCACAAAGAATCGATAGCTTAATCCTCCTGTACTACCACTCGCATCGAATAAGAAAGTATCTCCAGGACATGCAATGTGATTAGGTGCAAAATTTGAAGTCAAATTTGCGGTAGGGGTTGGACCCACATCTACTGTAATGGATACTGTGTTACTTTCTATAACACAATCCACACCATTTCTTGTCGAAATTACATTTCTACGGAATTCTGTTGTGGTAAATAAACTAGGCGGCTGATAGTTAATCGCCGCTGCACTAGCCACTCCAATATCAGAAAATGAATTCGTTCCTGTTCTACTTTGCCATAAATAAGAAATAGTTCCAGTTCCTGTAACTGAACTACCCGTCAACTGAGCTGGTGTATCCCCCGCACAAATAGTTTGGGCTGCACCAATGGTATTGGGATCAACCACCTCATTAACAATCATAGTGATAGATTGATCCGTAAAGCAACTAGTATTTAAAGATGAGAAGGCTCTAACTCTAACTACAGCACCATCTGTAATCGCTCCAATTGGAGGGGTATAGGTAACGGAATTCAGAGCAGTACGAGAAATTAATCCATTTATATAGAACTCGTATAAATTCGCTCCAGTGGTTCCGGTAGCTGTGAAAGAAACAGAATCTCCTGCACATAAAACATTATTAGGTAGATTAGAAGTAAAGGAAACTACAGGTATTGCGGTAGCATCTACAGTTACAGTAACCACATTAGATGTTGCAGAAGCATTAAGTGAAGGACATTGAACTCCATTAAAAGTAGAAAACACCAGTCTTCTAAAAGCTGTGGTTTGAGACAGTACAGGAGGATCATATTCATTACTATTGGCAGAGGTAATATTAGTAAACAAACTAGTTCCTGTTCTGCTTTGCCACTGATAACTAATTGTAGCTCCAGGAAGATCTGCAATTGGATCTGAATTACTCGTAATCCTTGCTGGGTCTCCTCCTAAGCATATCGTTTGTGATCCTGTAATTAAGTTTGCATTAGAGGTTGAATTAACTCTTAATGTAAGTGAAGCTGAACTAGAACAACCACCCGCATTGGTTACATCAACACTTACAACAGCGCCATCGGTAAAATTAACTAAAGGAGAGGCTAATGAAGAATCAAATGTATTCGTTGTAACTCCAGAGTATTGGGCAATCCCATTTACATAGAATTGATAGGTATTTCCAGCGGCGGCTGGACTAGCTGTGAAGATAGGTGTACCACTCTCACACATGATATCTCCTATTAAACCTGAAGAAATACTTGCTGCCGGAACTGATGAAACAGTCATCACTATAGGCGAAGAAACTGTCGTACAACTATTATTATTGGTCACAGCGACTGTTATACTGTCTCCTGTAACTAAATCCGTACGTGAAATTGTATTTGTGGTAGCAGAAGCGCCAAGACTTACATTATTCCTAAAGAATTCATAGAAAGTTCCACCCGTAGCAGTGAATGTAACCATTTCACCCACACATGCAGTTGAACTTCCTGTTAAGGAAGCAGTTGGGGCTAAATTAACTGTTATGTTAACTTGGTTACTAATAGTTTCGCATTGCTTTCCATTAAAGGTTGAAATAACCCGTCTTCTGAAATCTGTGGAAGTAACCACAGAGCTTGGAGTGAAATTTTGATTTGTGGCAGATAAAATATCTACAAAACTATTCGTTCCTGTTCTACTCTGCCATTGATAGGTAACAATAGCTCCAGGAATTAAGGCCGTAGGTACTGTTCCTGTAAGTTGATTAATGGTATCCCCACTACAAATAGATTGGGAATTTGAAACGGTATTCGAACCGCTAAATGCATTGACTCTAATAACGAGTGTTTGTTCAGAAAAACATCCTGAAACTGAAGAAGAGTAGGCTCTAACGGTCACACTACTTGAATCGGATAATGTACCTGCCAAACGTGTATAGGTAGAGGTCGCAGAAGGACCTGCATCTATGATACCATTGACATAAAATGCATAAAGATTAGCTCCTGTGGTTCCAGAGGCATCAAATAAAACATCCTCCGTAGAACAAATTACGTTATTAGCAAAACCAGAGGTAAAGTTAATGGAAGGCAAGCCTGCTGGATCAACTGTAATGGTGACTACATTTGAGGTGGCAGAAACATTGGTAGAAGGGCAAATGACTGTATTGAAACTTGAAAAAACTAATCTTCTGTAGGCTGTTGTTACCGTTAAGGCAGAAGGATCATAATTTACAGTGGTAGCACCAGGGATATCAACAAAACTATTTGTTCCTGTTCTACTTTGCCATTGATAGGAAATAGATGCTGTAGGAATAACTGTGGTTGGTATTGCCGAGCTCAAAATCTGAGTGGGGTCGTCTCCAGAACAAATCGTTTGAGATACAGTTATTGTATTAGCTCCATTTAATTGGTTTACTCTTAGCGTTAATGAAGCAGAAGCGGAACATCCGTTATTGTCTGTTACAACCACTTCAACAATGGTATTATCAGTTATAATTAGTGACGGAGTCGCTGTATTAAATATATTGCCAGAAACACCAGCTGTTTGTTGTGTTCCTCCTACAAAAAATTGATAGGTATATCCTACTACATTTGGACCTGCAGTAAAGATGGGGAATTCTCCTTCACACATCGTGTCAGCCGTTAAACCAGATGAAATAGAGGCAGCAGGACGGTTCGTAACCGACATCACAATCGGAGCGGATACCGCGGTACAACTATTTACATTTGTGACCTCAACAGTAATCTGGTCTCCAGTAACTAAGTCATTTCGGGTGAGAGAATTATTCGTAGAGCTAGCACCTAAACTAATACTATTTCTAAAGAATTCGTAAACCACACCTCCAGAAGCAGTAAAAATTACGTCATCACCAGCACAAGCAGTATTGGTTCCAGTTAATGTAGCTACAGGCAACGGATCTATTGTAATGGTAATTTCATTACTTATAATTTCACAGGTAACACCATTAAAAGTTGTACGAGCGATTCTTCTAAAGTCTCTATCTGAACTTAAAGCACCGGGTGAATAATTAGCAGAATTAGTACTCGGTATATCCGTGTAAGTATTGGTTCCTGTTCTACTTTGCCAAACATAACTAAGTACTGCTCCACCTAATGAAGAAGTTAGCGTGGTACCCGTAAGTGTTGCTGGAGTTTCTCCACTACAGATAGTCTGCGTATTTGATACTGTATTTGAACCATTAAAACCATTCACACGAATGGTTATAGTTTCTTCACTGAAACAATTAGATACAGAAGAAGAATAAGCACGAACTGTGACTGTATTCCCATCTGCCAAAGATCCAGGAGCTCTCACATATGTAAGACCTGCAGGGGAAGCTGTTCTAGAAACTTCTAGTAAACCATTTACATAATATTCAAATTCATTGGCTCCTGTAGTCCCAGAAGCATCAAAAGTTACTGTGCTAGTAGAACATAGTACATCGTTAGCTAATCCTGAGGTAAAGTTAACTATTGGTAAGGCTGCTGAGTCTACGGTAATAGTCACTGTATTAGAAGATCCAATTCCTAAATTAGTTGGACATTGTACACCATTAAATGTAGCATAAACAATTCTTCTATAGGCCGTTGTTGAGGATAACACCGGAGGATCATACGCTACACTTTGAGCGCCGCTAATATCAACAAAACTAGTAGAAACTGTTCTACTTTGCCACTGATAACTAAGGGTTGCAGAGCTAATATCTGCCGAGGGCATAGATATACTGGTAATAGGATCAGGATCTCCACCAGTACAAATAGTTTGGCTACCAGTAATTGAATTACTACCTGTTAAACCATTTACATTAATAGTTAATGTAGCAATATCGGTACATCCATTAGGTGTGGTTATTAAAACAGAAACTTCGGCTCCATTAATTAAGTTCAATGAAGGTGTGGCTGTGTTAAAAGTGTTTCCACTTACTCCAGCCATTTGTGGTGAACCGTTAACAGAGAACTGATAAGTGTAGCCAGCTATATTTGGAGTTGCTGTGAATACAGGAAAATCTCCTGAACACATCGTATCACCTGTTAAGCCCGAAGATAAAGAAGCCGAGGGTGGAGGCGTTATGTTTAAAACAGTAGCAGCAGATAAGGTCGTACAACTCGCTGAATTAGTAACCTCTACTGTGATTTGGTCTAGGTTGGTAAATGCCGGTGAACTATATGTATTGGAGGAACTTGGAGCCCCTAACGTAGCTCCATTATTAAAAAACTCATACAACACCCCTCCAGAGGCAGTAAAAATCATATTCTCTCCAATACAACCCGTATTTGTTCCAACCAATGAAGCAGTTGGTGCAGGGTTAACCGTAATTGAAAGGGCATTACTAAACTCCTCACAAACTACACCATTGAGGGTAGATTGAGTTACCCTCCTGAAATCTGTTGAAACAGTCAGTAATCCAGGATCGTAGGATAAGGAATTGGTAGAGGATATATCGGAGAATGAACTTGTACCAATTCTACTTTGCCATTTATAACTAATAGTAGCGTCTGATAATATACTTGGTATTGATAAACTTGTAAAAGCAGTAGGATTTGAATTTTCGCAGACTATTTGATCATTACCAATTGTATTTGAACCTGTAAATGAATTAACACGCATGACCAAGGTCAACTCGCTAAAACATGGAGAGGCTACATTAGAAACTGCTTCCACCGTTACAGAAGATTGGTCACTAATCGTTCCTGCAGCTACATTAAATTGTGCCGTTGATGTGGATATTTGAAGAATATCATTGATATAATATCTATAGAAATTAGCGTTTGTAGTTCCACTTGCGTCAAATGTAAGGTCATCTCCTTCACAAGCTACGTTATTAGTCACCCCAGATGTAAAACTAACTGTAGGCAACGCAGCTGAACTAACCGTGTAGGTAACTGCATTAGAAGGAGCTAATAGTGAACAAGTTACGCCGTTCATGGAAATAGATGCTAATCTTCTGTAAGCTGTTGTGACCGATAGACCCGGTGGATCATAATCGGCTGATGTAGCTCCTGGAATATTCGCAAAAGAACCTCCACCAGAACGACTTTGCCACTGATAGGTGATTAACGCACCTGGCACTGTTGTTGTTGGAGATGCGCTACTTAAAATAGTTACTGGATCATCGCCAAAACAGATAGTCTTAGTTACCGAACCTGATGTATCTATTTCAATCGTATTACTCCCAGAGGTAGACAAGACGTTCATCGTTAGTGTTGCTGAGGAAACGCAGCCCGCTGCATTTTCAACTTCCACTAAAACAAGATCATTATGCAATAGATTATAGGTAGCAGAGCTTGTATTGAATACATTAGACGCAAGTCCAGAGTTTTGGAGAGCCCCATTTACATAAAAACGGTAAGTAAAGCCTGCTCCTGATGGCGTCGCTGTGAATACTGGGAAATCTCCTTCACAAATCGTATCTGCTGTTACACCAGAAGATATTCCTGCAGATGGAATAGTACTCACACTAATAGTTGTTGGAGACGAGAGCGAAGTACATCCTTGCGCATTCGTAGCCTCTACAGTAACTTCCTGACCATCAGTTAGCCCCGTAATTGAAGTGGTATTAGAGGTACTTGTACCTCCTTGACTTATTGCATCTACAAAGAATTCATAAAAAGCTCCTCCAGAAGCTGTAAAAATAATATCATCACCTGTACATATTGGGGCTCCTCCTCCACTTAAGGTCACTGTAGGGGCAGGATCTACAGTTACTCTAACTACTGAGCTATTTACCTCACAGGTTTGCCCATTAAAAGTGGCAAATGTTACCCTTCTAAAATCAGTGGTAGTGGTAACAGATGATGGAGTGTATGCGATTGAATTTGTTCCAGAAATTGCCGTAAAACTAGTTACCGATGTTTTACTTTGCCATTGGTAACTTATTGTTGCTCCCAGTGGAGAGGTAGATACCGCCCCAGATAAAGTGGCGATGGAAGCACCGTTACAAATCGTTTGAGCTCCAGTGAGTGTACTTGTAGCGTTTATACTATTAACACGAATTGTTTTAGAAGATGTAGCCGAACACCCCGTTCCTCCTGCTCCAGTAAACACTTGAACAGAAACGACATCATTATCGTCCAATACACCAGCAGGTATTGTGTATGAAGTTGCCGTTGTTGGCCCTATTTGAATATTTCCATTAATAAAATAAGAATAAGTTACTCCACCAGAAGAACCACTTGCATCTAAAACCACAGCTACATCATCACAAATAACATCATTCGGATTAGAAGTGGTAAAACTAGACGTTGGTAGAGCTCCTCCAATTACTGTAAGGGTGACAACATTGGAAATACTTGAACAAGTTTGTCCATTAAAAGTACTGGAAATAAGCCTTCTAAATTCTGTTGTGGTAGAAACCGCTGAAGGTGTAAAAGTTGCGTTGGTGGCAGGGATAATATTTTGGAAAGGGTTTGTACCCGTTCTCAACTGCCATTGATAAGTAAATGTTGCACCATCCGCAAATCGATCGACCGATGGGGTTGATGTACTTGTAAATGCAGCAGGGGTTTCACCAGAGCATAAATTTTGGGAATTCCCAATTGTATTAGCTCCAGTAAATGAATTCACGCGGACTACAATACTGGTATCATTAAAACAACTGGTTGGTGTTCCATCTACATATGCTCTTAACATAATGGTATTACCATCTCCAAAGTCTGAAGCCGCCAGGGAATAGGTGGGTGTTGTCGATGGTGTTCCTAACTTAGGAGTTCCGTTTACGTAAAATTGATATCTTGTTGCACCGGTTGTTGATGTGGCGTCTAATAAGATATCTGTATCAGAACAAACAGTATTATTGGTTCAGCTTGTTGTTAACACAGGTATCGAATTAGGGGTAACCGTAACCGTTACTACATTAGACGTAGCAGAAGCTATATTGGTCGGACATTGTACTCCATTAAAGGTAGAATAAGTCAATCTTCTAAAGCCTGTAGTAGAAGATAGTACGCCAGGATCGTAGGTAATGCTTGTTGCCCCAGAAATATCTGTAAAAGTTCCAGAAGAAGTTCTACTCTGCCACTGATGAGATAAGGTGGCACCTACCCTATCTGCAGAAAAAATGGAAACACTGTTTAAAGCAGCTGGATCAATCCCCTCACAAACGGTTGCAGCCCCAGAAACAATACTTGAGCCAGAGAGAGAGTTCAGCCTAATAGTGATAACGTCCTCATCATAACACAAGGTAGAACTGTTGGTCCATGACCTTACAGTTACATCAATATTGTCTGTGGTGACATTGCTTAAATTAAATGTTGTGGTCGTGGAACTGGCCGCTTGACTGGTTCCATTAACCAAAAATTCATACCACCCTGCACCAGAAGCTGTAAATAAAACATCTTCTCCATAACATACAGTATCATTAGGTGCATCTGAAGATAATACACCAGAAGGGGCTGGATCTACATTAAAAAATAAATTAGTACTTGCTCTCCCACAACCATTTGTGAAATAAGCAATTACATTGATGGCATCGTTGTCATTTATTCCCGTAGTTGTAAATGTGTTCCCAGCTTGTCTTGGACCCATGGAAACATTGTTTCTAAAAAACTGATATTCATCCCCTACACTAGAAGCAGTTAAAATAACTGTATTACCTGTACAAATATTTACTGGAAGAGCATTCCCATAATTTGATGTTAGTACAGGAATATTGGGATTACCTAGAATATTTAAGTCATAGGTAACGGTATTATTTGCAGTTGGATCCGTATTTCCATCAACAGCAATTTCAATTTCTATGGTGGTAGATCCAGTTGAATTAAAATTTAAGGCTGTAGGCCATGAAAAATCTGCTGTACCAGGAGCAGCTATATATTGGGTAGAAGAGGCTGTTGAAGAATCTGCAAGGGTAAAACTAGTAGTTAATGTAGTTCCTGAGGGTGAAAAGGTATTACCAGATACGGTTAAAGTTACAATCAAAGAATTAGCAGCTAAATCAATAACATTTGCTGCCCCAGAGGAGTCATTAGCTAATCTAAAGGTTAAATTAGACCCAACATCTGAACAAAACTGGACATTACTGCCCCCAGATAAAGGTACAATAACCTGGTTACGCGCATCCAAACGCAAGTCAGCATTTTGTCCCCAACTAACTGACGAACACAATGATACGATCAGCAACAGAAGTCGTTGCCTCATAATAGTTTTTAATACTTGATACAATCTACGTTATTTATCAATCTATATAACGACTAAAATATATAAATATTGTGAATAATTCGTGTTTTATTTCAAAGGAAATCAAAGTAGATATTAAATAAATTTCTGCTCCTTCATCCAATCGTCATTATACATTTTTCCAATATATCTAGATCCAGAGTCATGCAATAATACAACCACAACATCCTCTGCTTTAAAATTATCTTTTAACTGCAATAAGCCCTTTACAGCTGCTCCACAAGAATTTCCTGCAAAAATCCCTTCCTCTCTAGCTAATTTTCTGGTAAAAATTGCAGCATCTTTATCGGTTACTTTCTCAAACTGATCAATTAGAGAAAAATCAACATTTTCAGGCAGAATATCTTCCCCTATACCTTCAGTGATATATGGATATATCTCTTTTTCATCGAAGATACCTGTCTCATGGTATTTTTTAAAAACTGACCCGTAGGTGTCTATGCCCCATATTTTGATAGCAGGATTTTTTTCCTTGAGGTATTTTGCAACTCCAGAAATGGTTCCACCAGTTCCAACACCTACAACAAAATGTGTGATTTTACCATCCGTTTGCTTCCATATTTCTGGTCCGGTTTGTTCGTAATGCGCCTTTGCATTGGAGGGATTATCATATTGATTAACATACCAAGAATTAGGCGTCTCTTGGGCTATTCTTTTAGAGGTAGAATAATAAGATTGGGGATCATCGGGGGCTACATTAGTAGGACATACAATTACTTCTGCACCTACTGCACGAAGAACATCAAATTTTTCTTTAGATTGTTTGTCAGTAGAAACACAAATGAGTTTATACCCTTTGACTATTGCGGCTAGCGCTAGGCCCATTCCCGTATTTCCAGAGGTTCCTTCTACAATTGTTCCACCAGGTAAAAGTCTACCATCCGCTTCAGCATCCTCAATCATTTTTAAAGCCATTCGGTCTTTCACTGAATTACCAGGATTAAAACTTTCAATTTTAGCCAAAACTAGTGCAGATATTTCTTCTGTTATTTTATTCAATTTAACCATAGGTGTATTACCTATCGTTTCCAAGATATTTTCTTTGTAATCCATAATTTGATTATGAAAACAAAGTTACAATATGAAATCTTAATTAAGGGGATTGCTTCAAGAAAAAGCTAGCGAAATTTAAGCACTTTGGTAGGATCTATTTTGCCTATTATAATCGTTGGAAACCAAAGCACACCCACACAGACTACAAAAACCAATATATTTAATCCGATTACATATTGCAGAGGTAGATCTACCGGAATTTCTTCTACAAAATAAGTGGCTGGATCCAAACTGAGCCATTGATATTTTTTTTGACTATACAGCATTAACCCCCTAGAAAGTTTCCTATAAACAATCCCTTTAAAATAATATAACCTGCATTAATTAAAAAAAGTTTCTGAATTTGCTGTCCTGTGGCTCCAAGTGTCTTCAGCACTCCTATCATTCTAGAGCGCTCTAAAATAAGCACAAGTAAAGCAGTGGACATATTTAATGTGCCGACTACAATCATTACAATGAGTATAATCAATACGTTAAAATCAAAAAGTGCAATCCAATCAAAAATTCCACGGTATAGCTCGTCTACGGTCTGCACATCAATATGTGGAGGCAACTTATTATATACCTCTCCTGCATAAGTTTTAATTTCTGTACCCGGTGTAACAAAAACTTCTACCCCTCCAATTTCATTCTTCTCCCACTGATTAATCCTTTGAAGATGTCTCAAATCTACAAACCCATAGTAGTTATCAAAATCAGGAAAATCGGTTTGATAAATTCCAGATAGCGTAAAATATCTAAGTCTTGGTATCCCTCCCTCACTTGTACTCCGAAAATATGCAGTTACCCGGTCCCCTATTTCTACATTTAATTTTCGAGCCAATATTGTGGAAAGGAAAATTTCATTAGAAATAGAACGATCTAACTTCGGAAAACCCCCTTCTACTAAATAACGCACTAATTTATGCTGAGGATATTTTTCGTCTAACCCCTTAATGATTCCACCCTCGAACTCATTTCCTGACTTAAATAATACACCCTTAGAAATAAAAGGGTATTCATAAGCCACTTTATCGGCTTCTTGCCAGCTGATATCCGCTAAGGTTTCTTTTTTTATGGGTGTTACCGAAATAGCAGAATTGTTATTTTCAAAAGGTGCAATCCTTATATCTCCGCTTAAAGCGATTGTTTTTGCTTTAATTTCTTTTTGTAATCCCAAACTCGTACCTAAAGCTATAAGGATCATAATTACACCTAGCGCTATTGCTGTGATGGCAATTTTTATTATCCGTTCGGAAACTGTACTTTCGTCATAAGTAGACGAACGCATTCGTTTAGCTAAAAAAAATTCGAAATTCAAAAAATGAGTAATTTTCGTTCTCTCAAAAATACATTTTTATTTGTGTTTTTAGCCTCTCTTGCAGGGCATAAACTCTGTTTTGGACAAGTTCTCCCAGGAGCACAAAACCTTCCGCAATACATTCCACTATTAAAAGATCATTCTGTAGGACTGGTAGCCCATGCAGCCAGCGAGGTATATGATTCAAAAAAAGCAACTCATTTAGTAGATACGCTGCGATCTCATAATATCAATATTAAAGCAATTTTTGCGCCAGAGCATGGCTTTAGGAGTAACGAAGACAATGGTGCAATTATTAAAGATGAAGTTGATTCAAAAACACAAATACCTATAATATCGTTACACGGAAAAAACAGGAAACCTAATCAAGAACAACTCAAAGACATTAGCATGATGGTCTTTGACCTCCAAGATGTAGGTGTTCGCTTCTACACCTATCTTTCTACCCTACATTTGGTCATGGAAGCTTGTGCAGAGAATAACATTCCTCTTTTAATTCTAGACCGTCCAAACCCCAATGGTCATTATGTAGATGGCCCAATTATGGAAGAAGAATACAAGAGTTTTTTAGGAATGCACTCTGTCCCTATTGTTCATGGATTAACCCTAGGAGAATTTGCCCAGATGATCAATGGGGAAGGATGGTTAAATAATAATAAATCCTGCGATCTTAAGATAATTAAAATCGAAAACTACCATCACCAAACCCACTATGAATTACCTGTACGTCCTTCACCTAACCTCCCCAATGCAAAATCCATTAATTTGTATCCTAGTCTCTGCCTTTTTGAGCAAACTCCAGTTAGTATCGGAAGAGGAACTGAAATGCAATTCCAAATCATTGGACATCCAAACTACCCAGGGGAATTTACATTCACCCCTCATCCAAACTTTGGACAAAGAAATCCTAAACACAATGGCTTAAAATGCTACGGAATAGATTTAAGAGAGCATTCCTTTATCGATAAAATAGAACTTAAATGGCTCATCGATTTTTATCAAAAACACGCCGATCAAACTACTTTTTTCAGCCCCTATTTTGTCAAACTATCAGGAACAAAGTCTTTAGAAAACCAGATTAAAATGGGTTGGTCCGAGTCCCAAATAAGAGAAAGCTGGAAACCTCAACTAACAAAGTATAAGTTGTTAAGAAAAAAATATTTACTGTATGAAGATTAGGATAGACGCATCTTCATCTTCTCTACAATATCAAAGGCTGCTGGACAAATAGCTACGTTTTTTTGAGTTATAGCAGCAATTTGATGGATTTTCTTACGATCTGTATGCGGAAACTCCCTACAAGCTTTAGGTCTAACATCATAAATACTACAATGATTATCATCTCCCAGGAAAGCACACGGAACTTGTTGCAAAACCCAATCGTTTTCTTCATCAATTTTTAGAAAATTTGTTTCAAACTGAGCGGGTTTCATTTTAAGGAATTTAGCAATTCTATCAATATCTTTTCTCAAAAACAAAGGTCCAGTTGTTTTACAACAATTTCCGCAAGTAAGACAATCTGTAGAAGCAAAAACCTCCTCATGAATATCAGAAACCATCTCATCTAACTTTTTTGGAGGGCGTTTTTTTAGCTGCTGAAAAAACTTTTTTGTATCCCTTGCCGTATCTTTGGCTTGTTGCGGAAGATGCTCCAGTCGATCGCGCATATTCTTTTTTAACAAAAATAACAGAATTTGAAAGATCTTTTTGGGAAAGCGCTATTGAATTATCATCAATCCCCTGGTACACAAACGTTAGATACTTGGACCAATTTAACTGAAATTGATCCAGTCCCTATCGCTTATTTTTTTCGTTCCTTTAATGAGATGCCAAAAATAGAGCAACGAGCACTCTCACTTTGTAGGGGTCATGTTTTAGATATCGGCTGCGGTACAGGGAGTCATAGCTTGTACTTACAAAACAAAAAACAACTTTCAGTGACGGGTATAGACCTATCTCCTGGTGCAATACAAGTCGCAAAGAGACGTGGATTAATGAACACTCAGTGTAACTCCATATTCGAATATTCTAGCTTGGATAAAAAATATGACACCCTTTTACTTTTGATGAATGGCTTAGGAATTGCTAGAGAGCTAAGTGGAGTGAGTCCATTATTAGAACATTTAAAAGAAATGCTTAGCCCAGGAGGCCAGATTCTTATGGACTCATCAGATCTTATTTATCTATTCGATGAAGATGAGGTATCGGCTTGGCTCGCAGATGAAAGATATTATGGAGAGGTTGATTATGGAATAGGATTCAACGGTGAAAAAGAGGAGTTTCCTTGGCTTTATCTAGACTACAAACACTTAGAGCAATTGGCTACACTAAGTGGATTCCGATGTGAAAAAATAGTCCAAGGCCCTAACTACGATTTCTTGGCGCGTCTAGAAATCTAGGGGATATTTAAATATTTGTGCGTTTGGAGAGAAACCTTCCATTTTGGGTTTTGTAAAACATAATCAACCATCGATGGCATCATTTTATCTCTTTTACTCCATTCAGGCTGAAGATAAAGGACACAATCTTTTCCTACGTGTTTTGCTTGCTCCTCGGCAAACCTAAAGTCATCTTTATTGTGTATAATAACCTTAAGTTCATCTGCTCTTGCTGAAGCTTCTTTTGTAGGTAATTTATTTTTTTTGGGAGATAAACAAAACCAATCCCAGTGCCCAGTAATTGGGTAAGCACCAGAGGTTTCTATATGTATTGAGATTCCCTTTGCTTTTAATCCATTTGTTAATGGTTCCATGTTCCACATTAGTGGCTCTCCTCCTGTAATTACAATGGTGTCAGAGTATTTATTTGCTTCTGAAATAATACTTTTAATTTCGGTAGGGGGATGAAGCTTGGCGTCCCAGCTCTCCTTAACATCACACCAATGGCAACCTACGTCACAACCTCCAATTCTAATAAAATAAGCTGCACTCCCTTTATGATACCCTTCGCCTTGTAGGGTGTAAAAAGCCTCCATTAATGGCAAAACCATTCCCGCCTCCACCTGTTCTTGTGTTATCATATCCATCGCCTGTAAAGATACCATTTTCTACTTGCCATCTCCTAAATTTATTATGTACCTTTACGTATGGACACAATATCGCCATTCCATTTAGCCATCCCTGTAAGTAACCTACAGCAGAGTATTCAATTTTATGAAGAAGTACTAGGATGCACTCCAGGCCGGTCTAGTGAGGACTGGGCTGATTTCGCTTTTTTTGGGCACCAACTCGTCTTACATGAGGACAAAACCCATAAAGGCTATAAACACTTTAATGAAGTAGATGGAAAATCTGTGCCTGTACCTCATTTTGGCGTTGTTTTGGACTGGGAAGTATTCCAAAACTTCAGCCAAAGTTTGATCAACCAAAATATTGAATTTCAAATTGCCCCCTACCTTCGATTTGAAGGGCTTCCGGGAGAACAGCTAACGATGTTCTTTTATGATCCTTCCGGTAATGCGTTAGAATTCAAAAGTTTTAAACACATTGATCAATTGTTCGCCACATAAATGCAATCTATTCGTACTAAATTTAGCGATCTTTTTGCTACCGTATTTGCTAATTCCATTCAAAAGAAAATAGAAAACACCGTCTTGTTATTAGCAGGAGTTGGTTTTCTTGTTCACCTTATTCTTATTTTTTTAAATGACCAAAAAATAATTTTATTCTCTCCTGATTATCAAGAATTATTAAAGGACCCCATCTCTGCAATTTACACACCTTTTTCATTGATTTTAGTCTATGAAATTTATTTACTTCTCTTTTATTTACCTCGTTCCTTCACTTCTTGTGTCTCAAAACAATTCGAAATTATATCGTTAATTGTGATTCGTAAAATTTTTAAGGACATCCCTCAAATGAATTTAACAAAAGACTGGATTAATGATGCGCATAATCTTGAATTAGTGATAGATTTAGCGGGCTTTTTATTGCTTTTCTTACTCATTTTTTTATTCAACTTAAGCAAACAACGTTTACCCAAAAGACCCATAGAAGACCCTTCTTTATTAAGGTTTATTTCCTCTAAAAAAATTGTTAGCGTAGCATTACTTGCTGTACTAAGCATCATGTCCATCTCAACCTTTGGGCAATGGATATTAAACATAGTAAATCAACATAACATTGGTCGACTAGACAGCCTTTTCTTCAATCAATTCTTTACGCTTTTGATTTTGGCAGATGTGGTCATTTTATTAATATCTTTTCGCTACACCGAAGAATATGCCAAGCTAATTAGAAATACAGGATTCATCATTGCAACCATCCTAATTCGCCTATCCTTTTCTGCTGAAGGCTACTTAAGTATGATTCTGATATTAACAGGAGTAAGTTTTGCTCTTTTAATCCTTCAAATCTATAATGCTATGGAACATCCTAAGCAAGATTCCATTCCCTAGCTAAAAGTGTATTTTTTAGCAACATGGCAATGGTCATAGGACCTACTCCTCCAGGTACGGGCGTGATAAAACTAGATTTCTTAGACACTTCTTCAAAAGCGACATCTCCTTTAATCACATATCCCTTAGGGTGACTCTCGTCTGGAACACGAGTAATGCCCACATCGATAATCACTGCTCCATCTTTGACCATATCGGCAGTCAGATATTCTGGAATTCCTAAGGCCATGACAACAATATCTGCCTGACGTGTTAAGTCAGCTAAATTTTCTGTTCGACTGTGCGCTACAGTGACAGTGGCATTTCCAGCAGCTCCTTTTTGACTCATTAAAATACTAATAGGTCGCCCCACAATATGGCTTCGCCCTACCACCACACAATGTTTTCCACTGGTGGGCACTTTATATCGTTCTAAGAGCTGCATGATACCAAATGGTGTTGCAGGGATAAAAGCATCTAGTTCCAAAGCCATTCTTCCAAAATTGGCAGGATGAAACCCGTCTACATCTTTTTTAGAATCAATCGCTAATAAGATTTTTTCTTCGTTAATATGTTTTGGCAAGGGTAATTGAACAATATATCCATCCAGAAGTGGATCTTTATTTAGTTGGTCAATTTGATTTAATAATGCCTCTTCTGAGATATCTTCCTCTAAACGAATTAAAGTAGAATCAAAGCCCACGTATTCACACGATCGAACTTTACTCCCCACGTAAGTGAGGCTAGCACCGTCATTACCAACTAAAACTGCAGCTAGATGAGGAACTCTTTCCCCTCTTTCTTTAATTTGAGCAACGGATGCTTTTATTTCTTCTTTAATTTCATTTGAAGTTTGTTTTCCGTCTAAACGTACCATAGCTTTTTTTATTTATCACATGTTCTGCATCATCTGCATCATCTGCTTACCTTTTCCTCCTTGCATCATTTTCATCATTTTACTCATTTGATGAAATTGTTTGATCATTTGATTGACCTCGTTAATATCTCTACCCGATCCTTTGGCTATTCTCTTTTTTTCGACTCATATTAATTAAATCAGGTTGAGTACGTTCTTTAAGTGTCATTGAACCAATAATTGCCTCTATGTATTTAAAAGCATCATCATCAATATCCACTCCTTTTAGAGCCTTCCCCATCCCTGGTATCATTCCCATAAGATCCTTCATATTCCCCATCTTTTTAACCTGCTGTATTTGAGATAGAAAATCATCAAAACCAAATTGATTTTTGGCAATTTTTTTATTTATTTTCCTGGCCTCTTCTTCATCAAACTGTTGCTGAGCTCTTTCTACAAGAGAAACCACATCCCCCATGCCCAATATACGGTCTGCCATACGCTCGGGATAAAAAACATCAAGGGCTTCCATCTTTTCCCCTGTACCAATAAATTTAATGGGCTTATTAACAACTGTTTTAATTGATAATGCGGCTCCTCCTCTGGTATCACCATCGAGCTTTGTAAGCACTACACCATCAAAATTTAACACATCATGAAAAGCTTTGGCTGTATTAACAGCATCTTGTCCAGTCATTGCGTCTACCACAAATAGGGTTTCGTCTGGTGTAACAGATTCATGAATTTCAGAAATTTCTTTCATTAAAACCTCATCTACTGCTAAACGCCCAGCAGTATCTATTATCACTACATCACATTGCTGCTTTTTGGCCTCTGCTATTCCTGCAAGTGCAATTTTAACTGGATTCTTCTCTTCTCGATCTTCATAAATAGGAACACCTACTTGATCAGCAACCACACCAAGTTGATCAATAGCTGCAGGACGATAGACATCACAAGCAACCAAAAGAGGTTTCTTTGCTTTTTTAGTTTTTAAATGAAGGGCAAGTTTTCCTGATAATGTAGTCTTACCTGATCCCTGAAGACCAGACATCAAAATCACAGCGGGCTTTGAAGATAGGTTAATCCCCACAGCATCGGTACCCATTAATTCGGTCAATTCATCTTTAACAATTTTGACCAGTAATTGACCCGGGTTAAGGGAGGTTAATACTTTCTCGCCAAGGGCTTTCTCTTTAACTCGGGCGGTAAATCCTTTGGCAATTTTAAAGTTAACATCGGCATCTAGTAGGGCCCTACGAACCTCTTTTAAAGTTTCGGCTACATTAATTTCAGTGATTCTTCCGTGCCCTTTGAGGACCTGAAATGCTTTATCTAATTTTGTGCTTAAACTATCAAACATATTGGTTATTTATTATACAAATGTACTCTATTTTAATAGATTTTAGACCTCGTCGTTCCCTTTGATGGCCTCTTTTTTCTCACTTAATTTCAACCAACCCATCACCACTGTATGTGGAAAAGTAATCGCTGCTAAAAAAGAAAAAAACAAAGGCAGAAAATGAGTAGCGTAAAAATCAAAATAGAAATACACAAAACCCAATCCAAAAAGGGACATTAACCAATAAGGTAAAGATGAAGTTAAATATTGTTTTAATCGATGTTTTCCGGAAGGATATAAATAATGTAATTGATCTTGGATAGAAGGAATGCTATGCCAGACAACAAAATAAATTCCAAAACCCAATAGCAAAGAAACGTTTGAAAATAAATATCCCAATAAAATTAATATCAATAATTCAACAAAAATTAATTTACGAAAAGCGATTACCAATATACCACTAACTAAAAACAGAAATAAACCTGCATAAAAAAGAAGCTCCATTTCTCTTTTAGAAACAAAAACACCGCTAATCTGATAAATAACTTGATGGACCTCGGTCCATTGGAGTGTAAATAACATCCCAAACAAAACAAAGCCATACCCCAAATAAAGTCCGTATTTCAAAAAAGTACTTTTTGCCGATACCAACTTTTCTGATAAATGTTGCTCACCAAAGTGAAAAGCACTAAAAGTCACAAAAAACAACAAACCAAACGCAGGAAGTAAAAAAAATAATATTACTCCAGTAAAAACGACTCCTATATATAAGGTCAAGGTTGAGAAAAAAAAAGTGTTTGTTTTTTTCTGGGTTTTTCTTTGTATCAATTGGAGGTCATTTGCTCCATGAATTATACCAATACTAAAAATCATCAAAAGAGCGATAATCGCCTGAAACATTGTGTTTAACAAATGAGACGTAATAGTAAACGAGATAGTCACGTAAATATGATATTGATACTTTTTTAGAACTGAAATCACGAATAAATAAATTTATTAATTAAAAAATTGATGATATATCTAGTAAGTAAGTTTAATTTTTTTTAAATTTACCTAAACAAAAACAAATAATTAATTCTATTATGGAAAAATTTCTAAGTTTATTCGTTGAGGTTCCAGCAATGGCCGCAGACGATTATGTAGGTTTTACCTTTTTTGTAGGTTGTATGGCAATGATGGCAGCATCAGCGTTTTTCTTCCTATCAATGAGTTCATTTGACAACAAATGGAAAACATCAATCTTGGTTTCAGGTTTGATTACATTTATTGCTGCAGTACACTATTGGTACATGCGTGACTATTGGGCATCTGGAAACGGATCTCCTGTATTCTTTCGTTATGTAGACTGGATTTTAACAGTACCATTAATGTGTGTTGAGTTTTATTTAATTCTTAAAGCAGCTGGAGCAACAAAAAAATTGATGTGGCGTATGATTGGCCTTTCAGTTATTATGTTGGTTACAGGGTATCTAGGAGAAGCTGTTTACACAGACGGCGCAGGACCAGCTATCTGGGGTCTATTTTCTGGATTAGCTTACTTCGTAATCGTTTATGATATTGCCATGGGTGAGGCTAAGAAATTAGCTGTTGCTTCTGGTGGAGCGGTTGAAGCTGCGCACAACACACTCGTTAAGTTTGTAATCATTGGTTGGGCTATCTATCCTATAGGATACATGGCTGGAACAGCTGGTTGGTATGGTGATGCTGGAGAATTCTTCGGTATTCCATTACAATTAGATGTTGTTTACAACATTGGTGATGCAATCAACAAAATTGGATTTGGTTTAGTTGTTTACAACTTAGCTGTAGAGTCTAAATAAATCCCTTAAGCTTGGGAAAAAATAGCTTATGAAAAAGATAAAAACCGCTCATTGAGCGGTTTTTTTTATTTTACATTCTCTCCGGAACTTTAATTCCCAGTAAAGAGGTGCTTTGTAATAAAATCCTTGCCACTTGAATACTCAACTGAACCCTAAAAGTCTTTATATCCTCTTTCTCTTCTCCAAGAATGCTTATATTTTGATAAAATGAATTAAATAATTTTACCAAATCATAACTATAATTAGCGATTAAAGCTGGGCT
This sequence comes from Flavobacteriaceae bacterium, assembly GCA_038143595.1. Taxonomy (GTDB): domain Bacteria; phylum Bacteroidota; class Bacteroidia; order Flavobacteriales; family Flavobacteriaceae; genus Arcticimaribacter. The sequence continues at coordinate 1,006,890 of JAYQME010000001.1, forward strand.
ATACTGTAATGCTGCCTGCTGAACTACACTTGGATAATCTAGTAAATGCTTAATTATTTCTCTCTCCTTTTCTTCAATTACATCTACTTTTGATCGTTCTACTTTCTTATTCGCTTTTCTAAGTATAGATTGAATCCTTGCATAGGTATATTGAATAAATGGTCCGGTATTCCCTGCAAAATCAACAGAACTTTCTGGATCAAAAAGGATACGTTTCTTAGGGTCAACTTTTAAAATAAAATACTTAAGAGCACCCAGTCCAATCTGATGAAATAGACTATTTTTCTCTTCAGTAGCCATACCCTCTAGTTTTCCAAGATTTTCAGCTATATGACCTGCAGTCGAACTCATTTCTTGCATTAAATCGTCTGCATCTACCACAGTGCCTTCGCGACTTTTCATTTTGCCTTGTGGTAAATCAACCATACCATAGCTTAAATGGAAAAGTGAGTCTGCCCAGGAAAAGCCTAATTTTTTTAACACAAGAAATAAAACCTTAAAGTGATAGTCTTGCTCATTACCAACAGTATAAACCATACCCGTCATAGAAGGATTGTCTCTATAACGTTGTAATGCAGTTCCTAAATCCTGTGTCATATAAACAGCAGTGCCATCTCCCCGCAGTAAAAGTTTTTCGTCTAAGCCTTCCTCGGTTAAGTCAATCCAAACAGAACCGTCTTCTTTACGATAGAGCACCCCTTTTTTAAGACCTTCTTCAATAAGAGTTTTACCTAAGAGATAGGTTTCGCTCTCATAATATAAGGAATCGAACGATACTCCAAGATTTTTATAAGTCGTTTCAAATCCATCATACACCCATCCATTCATAGTCTCCCAAAGTTGAACCACTTCTTTTTTTCCTGACTCCCAATCCCTTAGCATATGCTGTGCTTCTACAAAGATTGGAGCTTCCAGTTTGGCTTCATCTTCTGTTCTACCCTGCTGAACAAGCTGCACTATTTCTGATTTATAAACTTGATCAAACTTAACATAGTAGTTCCCTACTAATTTATCCCCTTTTAAACCAGTAGAAGCTGGTGTTGCACCTTCACCGAAATTTTTCCACGCAACCATAGATTTACATATATGGATGCCACGGTCATTGATAATTTGTGTTTTAATAACTTCCTGTCCACTTGCCGCAATAATATTAGCTACTGCATACCCTAATAGATTATTTCGAATATGGCCTAAATGAAGAGGTTTATTGGTATTCGGAGAAGAATACTCTACAAGTACAACTCCATTATCTTTATTAATAGGTTGATGTCCATAATTTTCTTTTAAAGCGATCTCATTAAGTTGACTCACATAAAACGAGTCAGCGATAGATAAATTTAAAAACCCTTTAACTACATTGTAGCCGGTTACCCAGGTAATTTGTGAAGTCAAATATTCACCTATATCTTTCCCTAAATCAACAGGATTGGCCTTTATATGACGCAATAAAGAAAAAACTACTAGGGTAATATCTCCCGTAAACTCCTTACGGGTGTGTTGAAATTCAAATTGATTTATGCTGACCTGATAAGAAGTGTCTAAATAACTTGTTAATACTGGAGATAATTGATCCGAAAGTGCTTTCATGTGTAAATTTGGGCAAAGATACTTATTATGTATAAAATAGCATGACCCCAATTTAGGATGTTCACGTTTGATTTAAACACCCTCTATTTTAAGGTCTCCTATTGCCCAATAACTCGTATATTTAAGATAAAAAATGCTTGCAAATATATCTTACAACGATCCTAAAATCAGAAATACCATAGATGATCTTATTGGAAAACCATTCACACTTAGGGAGCGATGGGCAATGAGAGGAATAGGATCAGGTAAATTATTTATTACGGAAACTTCCATAGATATCCATAATTTATTGGTCTTAGACAAGAACATCAACCAGTGTAATATAGAATTACGTCCTCAAGGCATTATCGTCCATTTTCGGAGTCTCTTAGAAACTTATGGTCTAATTATTCCCTACTATAAACTAAAAATATACAAAGGAAAGGCACAGGAGTATTCCATTTACAAAGATAATTCCTGCATAAAAGTGGCAGCTAAACACAAGAATACACATGCATTTTTTAAAAAAATAGCCGACGAAAAAATAAAAAATACCCCCACAAATTTAGAAGACCTACTATAAAAATAAGATGATGAAAATATTGGTCACAGGAGCAAATGGTTATATAGGCATGCGTTTATTGCCGCAATTAGTCGCTGAAGGACACCATGTATATTGCACGGTTAGGGACCCAAAACGTCTCTCTATTTCAGATGAACTACTAAATAAAATTACCATTATTACACTTGATTTTCTAAATCCACCTAAAGAAAATCCAATTCCAAAGGAAATTGATGTAGCCTACTATCTAATCCACTCTATGTCCTCCGATAGTGGAGATTTCACGAAAATGGAAGAAAAGTGTGCCAGGAATTTTTGTTCTCTAATAGAGGAAACAAAGACTAAACAAATCATTTACCTTAGTGGAATAGTTAATGATAAAGCTCTTTCAAAACATCTCTCCTCTAGAAAAAACGTAGAAAATATTCTACATCAATCTACTGTACCTGCTACTGTTTTAAGGGCTGGTATTATTGTTGGATCTGGAAGTGCTTCTTTTGAAATAATTAGAGATTTATGTGAAAAATTACCTTTTATGATTACCCCAAAATGGGTACGCACGAAATCACAACCTATAGCCATCCGTAATGTAATGGAATATCTTAGTGGTGTTCTCCTTCATCCGCAATGTTTAAATGAAAGTTTTGATATTGGTGGCTCAGACATTCTTACCTACAAAGAAATGCTTCATAAATATGCCAAAAACAGAGGTTTCAGAAATTGGATTATGATAGTGCCTGTAATGACCCCACGCTTATCCTCTTACTGGTTAAATTTTGTTACCTCTACCTCCTACACATTAGCTGTAAATTTAGTAGACAGCATGAAAATGGAAGTAATCGCCAAGGATCAACGCTTACAACATATTTTATCTATCCGTCCCTACAGCTATGACGAAGCTATACAAATGGCTTTTAAAAAAATTGAACAAAACTCCGTTATAAGTAGTTGGAAAGATAGTTTGGTAAGTGGAAGACTACACAAAGAGCTCAAAGGTTATATTCAGGTCCCAAAATACGGTGTACTTAGGGATGCACAAAGAATAGACAATATTGATGTAGAAAAAACATTTACATCCCTCTGGAAAATTGGAGGTAATCAGGGTTGGTATTATGCTAATACCCTATGGAAAATAAGAGGCTATTTAGATAAGCTTTCTGGAGGAGTGGGCCTTAGAAGAGGACGTACCCACCCAGACAAAATATACACGGGAGATTCGTTAGATTTTTGGCGAGTTTTACTGGCAGATAAAAAAGAAAAAAGATTATTACTTTTTGCAGAAATGAAACTTCCAGGAGAAGCATGGCTAGAATTCAAGATCATTGATTCCACCCTATATCAAACCGCTACATTTAGGCCACGAGGAATATTGGGCAGGCTGTATTGGTACAGCCTAGTCCCCTTCCACTATTTTATATTCAAAGGAATGATCAGGAATCTAGTAAAAGCAAATTAACGCTTATCTAGAGAAACAAAAGGTAAATCTACTTTCCCTGTATAAATTTGTCTTGGGCGACCAATGGGTTCGTTATTCATTCTCATCTCTCTCCATTGAGCTATCCATCCGGGTAAACGTCCAAGTGCAAACATCACAGTAAACATTTCCGTGGGTATTCCCAATGCTCTGTAGATAATTCCTGAATAGAAATCTACATTAGGGTAAAGCTTTCTATCGACAAAGTAAGGATCATTTAGTGCCTCTTGTTCTAGCCCTTTAGCGATGTCCAAAATAGGATCATCGATCCCTAATTCATTCAAGACTTCATCTGCAGATTTTTTAATGATACGAGCACGTGGATCGAAGTTTTTATAAACGCGGTGACCAAAGCCCATTAATCGGAATGGATCATTTTTATCCTTGGCCTTAGCCATGTATTTTTTTGTATCTCCCCCATCTTTATCTATGGCTTCAAGCATTTCTAAAACAGCTTGGTTGGCTCCTCCATGAAGAGGGCCCCAAAGGGCAGAAATACCAGCAGAAATAGACGCGTATAATCCCGCGTGCGACGATCCTACAATACGTACCGTAGACGTAGAACAGTTTTGCTCATGATCTGCATGAAGAATTAATAACTTATTTAAAGCTCTATTAATAATATCATTAGAAGTATAATTTTCATTAGGACGGCGGAACATCATTTGAGCAATGTTATCTACGTAACCTAAATCACTATTACTATAATTTAGAGGCAAGCCTTTAACTTTTCTATGTGTCCAAGCACACAAAACAGGAAATTTAGCCATTATGGTTACTATGGCTTCATACATGTCTTGCTCTGAATTAATATCTACAGACTCTGGATTAAACGCTGTTAAAGCCGAGGTTAAAGAAGCAAGTGCACCCATGGGATGTGCACTCCTTGGGAAACTTTTAAGAATTAACTTTAAATCTTCGTCTACCAAGGATTCTTTATGAATATCTGATTGAAATTTATCTAATTGAGCTCGAGTTGGTAAAACACCAAAAATCAATAAATAGGATACTTCAAGAAAATCAGCACCATCGGCCAAATCATCAATACTATATCCTCTATACTTTAACTTTCCTTTTTCACCATCCAAAAAAGTCACTTCACTTTGACAAGAACCAGAATTTTTAAAACCAGGATCTAGGGTTACTAAACCAGTTTGAGCTCTAAGACTTTTGATATCTATACCAACTTCTTGTTCAGTTCCTTCTACTAAAGGAAATTCATAAGTTGTATTGTTGTATATGAGTTGTACTTTTTTATCCATGGTGCTTAATTCTTTAGGTGCGCTAAATTACTGAAAAATGGGCGATTTTTAAAATGTAAAAAGGGGGAATATCCCCTTTTTTCAATACTTTAACAAAGTGGAATACTAGATTTTGAATGCATTACGTTGTGGGAAATAGGCCGTATCACCTAATTCTTCTTCTATTCGAAGTAATTGGTTATATTTTGCCATTCTATCACTACGCGATGCTGAGCCTGTCTTAATCTGACCTGTATTTAATGCCACGGCAAGATCTGCAATTGTATTGTCTTCTGTCTCTCCAGATCTGTGTGACATTACAGCAGTATATCCAGCATTTTGGGCCATATTAACTGCGGCTATTGTTTCTGTCAAACTTCCTATCTGGTTCACCTTAATGAGAATAGAGTTTGCAATTGATTCATTTATTCCCCTAGAAAGGCGTTCTACATTGGTTACAAAAAGGTCATCTCCAACTAATTGAACTTTATCTCCTACTTTATCGGTTAAAGATTTCCATCCTTCCCAATCATTTTCATCCATTCCATCTTCAATTGAAATAATCGGATATTTTGATGATAAATCTGCCAAATACTGAGCTTGTTCTTCAGAGCTTCTTTTTATTCCTTTTTCACCTTCGAATAGCGTGTAGTCGTATACCCCATCTTTATAGAATTCTGCCGCAGCACAATCTAAAGCAATCATAACTTCTTCGCCTGCTTTATAACCTGCATTTCCTATGGCTTTTATTATCGTATCTAAAGCGTCTTCAGTACCATCTAATGTAGGGGCAAAACCTCCTTCATCTCCAACAGCAGTACTAAGATTACGATCGTGTAAAACCTTTTTTAGATGATGAAAAATCTCCGTTCCCATTTGCATGGCTTTTGAAAAAGTTTCAGCAGTCACTGGCATTACCATAAACTCTTGGAATGAGATTGGTGCATCTGAGTGAGATCCCCCATTGATAATATTCATCATGGGAACGGGTAAGGTATTTGCACTTACACCTCCTACATATCTATATAAAGGCATCCCTAACTCATTAGCTGCAGCCTTAGCAACTGCAAGGGAAATACCTAAAATGGCATTCGCACCTAATTTAGACTTATTTGGGGTGCCGTCTAAATCAATCATCATCTGATCAATCTGATTTTGTTCAAAAACAGAAGTTCCTACAATATGTTCCGCCAATTCATTATTAACATTATTCACTGCATTCATTACTCCTTTCCCCATAAATGCATCGCCTCCATCACGTAATTCAACTGCTTCGTGTTCTCCTGTAGAAGCGCCTGAAGGAACTGCGGCTCTTCCTAAAATTCCGTTTTCGGTAACTACATCAACTTCAACGGTAGGGTTCCCGCGAGAGTCTAAAATTTGTCTTGCATGCACATTAATAATAATACTCATTGGTTTCAGTTTAATTTGGTTTCTATTGATTAATTAGTTCTTTAAATTGTGTAAATAAATACTTGGAATCATTTGGTCCAGGGGCAGCTTCAGGGTGATATTGTACCGAAAAACATTTTTTAGATTTCATCTTTAATCCTGCCACCGTATTATCATTTAAATGGGTATGGGAGATTTCTAAATCTGGGTGAGCCTCAGCTTCAGCTCTATCCACTGCAAATCCATGATTCTGTGAAGTAATTTCTCCTTTTCCAGTAGCATGATTTAATACAGGATGATTAATGCCGCGATGTCCATTGAACATTTTAAAAGTAGATACGCCATTAGCCAATGCAATAACTTGATGACCTAAACAAATACCAAAGAGGGGTAAGTTTCTTTTGATAATTTCTTTGGCAACCGCTTGGGCTTGTCCTAGAGGAGCTGGGTCTCCAGGGCCATTAGACAAGAAATATCCATCTGGATTCCATGCCTGTAGGGTTTCAAAATCAGTATCATAAGGAAACACCTTAATATATACTCCTTGGGAGGCTATATTATTCAATATACTTTGTTTAATCCCTAAATCTAAAGCAGCCACTTTTATTGGAGCATTTTCATCTCCAAAGTAATACGGCTCTTTCGTAGAAACCGCAGAAGATAATTCTCTTCCTTCCATCGAAGGATATTTAGCTAGTTCTACTTTTAACTCTTCTAACCTATCTACTTCTGTGGTAATTACAGCATTTTGTGCTCCATGCTCCCTAATGTAGCGAACTAAAGCCCTTGTGTCAACATCAGAAATAGCCACCTTATTTTGCTCTGAAAAGAAATCGTAAAGATTTTTAGTACCGAGAGGGCGCGTGTGTTCAAAACTAAAATTTTTACAAATTAAACCAGCTATTTTAATAGAACTAGACTGATTCTCTTCCTCAAAAGTACCGTAATTACCTATATGGGCATTGGTTGTAACCATTAGCTGACCAAAATAGGAAGGATCTGTAAATATCTCTTGATATCCAGTCATCCCTGTATTAAAACAAATTTCTCCGAAGGCGCTACCTTCTATTCCAATTGATTTTCCGAAAAAAACGGTTCCATCTGCCAAAAGTACTAGGGCTTTTTCACGTTTTTTATACTTCATAAGCTTCCAAAATTTTTACAAAGAAACATAAAAAAAGGATAAACTCATTGAGCTTATCCTTTCTTATATGTTAGAATTATTAACATCTATTCTTGAGCAGTAGTGTCTGATTCTGTTGAAGATTCTTCCACTGAGTCAGTTGCCTCATCGACAGCTTCAGCAGCTGGAGTTTCAGCTGGCTTTTTAGCCCTACTTCTACGTGTACTCTTTTTCTTAGTTTCCTCTTTATTCGTGTAAACTTCATTAAAGTCAACTAATTCAATCATCGCCATATCAGCGTTATCTCCAAGTCGATTCCCCAATTTGATGATACGTGTGTATCCTCCTGGACGATTACCTACCTTATCAGCAACCTCTCTAAATAGATTGGTCACAGCTTCTTTACTACGTAAGTAGCGGAATGCGGTTCGTCGGTTATGGGTACTATCGTCTTTTGCTTTAGTAATCAATGGCTCTACAAACTGTTTCAAAGCTTTTGCTTTAGTCACTGTTGTATTGATTCTTTTATGTTCTATTAATGAACAGGCCATATTTGCTAACATCGATTTACGATGTGCTGTCTTTCGACCTAGGTGCATTACTTTTTTTCCGTGTCTCATTTTCTAAATATAAAAATGTGGATTAGTCTTTATCTAATTTGTATTTTGAAAGGTTCATTCCGAAAGACAATCCTTTCAAAATTACGAACTCCTCTAACTCTGTCAATGATTTTTTACCAAAGTTTCTAAACTTCATTAAATCATTCTTATTGTAAGAAACTAAATCTCCTAGTGTATCTACCTCTGCCGCTTTCAAGCAATTTAAAGCACGAACAGAAAGATCCATATCAATCAGTTTAGTTTTTAGCAATTGACGCATATGCAGAGACTCTTCATCATATGTTTCTGTCTGAGCAATTTCATCTGCCTCAAGAGTAATTCGCTCATCAGAGAAAAGTAAGAAATGGTGAATTAAAGTCTTAGCAGCTTCTGTTAAAGCATCTTTAGGATGAAGAGAACCATCTGTAATAATTTCAAAAACTAATTTTTCATAATCAGTTTTTTGTTCTACACGATAGTTTTCAATACTGAATTTTACGTTTTTAACGGGGGTGTAAATAGAATCGATAGCAATCGTACCTAATTCCACATCCATCTTTTTGTTCTCTTCAGCTGGAACATACCCTCTACCTTTTTCAATAGTCAGTTCCATGTTAAACTGAACACTTTTCTCTAGGTTACAAATAACCAAGTCTGTATTCAACACCTGAAATCCTGAAATGAATTTCTGAAAATCTGAAGCTTTCAGTTGATCTTGACCGCCAATAGTGATACTTACTTTTTCGTTCTCAATATCTTCAATCTGTCGCTTAAAACGAACTTGCTTTAAGTTAAGAATGATTTCTGTTACATCTTCAACGATCCCAGGAATGGTAGAAAACTCGTGATCGATGTTTTCTATTTTCACTGAAGTAATTGCGAATCCTTCTAAGGAAGAGAGTAAAACTCTTCTCAATGCGTTCCCAACTGTTAATCCATAACCAGGCTCTAGAGGACGGAATTCGAATTTTCCTTCGAATTCTGAAGAGTCAATCATGATTACTTTATCGGGTTTTTGAAAATTTAATATAGCCATAAGGTAAACTTCAGTTAATTATTTAGAATACAATTCTACGATTAATTGTTCTTTTATGTTCTCAGGAATCTGAGCGCGTTGAGGGGTAGCTACAAAAGTACCTTCTAAAGTAGCACCATTCCAGCTTAACCACTCATATACAGAAGAATTTCTATCTAAAGAATGGGTAATAGCTGATAAAGATTTAGATTTTTCACGAACTCCAATTACGTCTCCCGGTTTAATATGACAAGAAGGAATATTTAGAATTGAACCGTTCACAGTAATATGACGGTGAGATACTAATTGACGTGCCGCAGAACGAGTAGGGGCAATCCCAAGACGATAAACAACATTGTCTAAACGTGATTCACAAAGCTGAAGTAAAACTTCACCTGTTACACCTTTTGCACGTGAGGCACGGTCAAAAAAGATTCTAAATTGTTTTTCTAAAATTCCGTAAGTGAATTTAGCTTTTTGCTTTTCCATTAACTGAACAGCATATTCGGACTTTTTACCACGTCTGCGGTTGTTTCCGTGTTGTCCAGGAGGATAATTTCGTTTTTCAAACGATTTGTCTGCACCAAAGATGGGTTCACCAAATTTACGTGCGATTTTAGTTTTTGGACCGGTATATCTTGCCATAGTAAGTTGTTTTAAATAAAGGGAGTTATGAATTAAGGTCTTATCCTTCGATAACGAAATCCCTCTAACAATTTTAATTAATTATACTCTACGTCGTTTTGGTGGTCGACATCCATTGTGTGGTAATGGAGTAACATCAATAATTTCTGTTACCTCAATTCCGTTATTATGTAATGTTCTGATCGCAGACTCACGTCCATTACCAGGTCCTTTTACATAAACTTTCACTTGTCGCAAACCAGCTTCTTGTGCTACTTTAGCACAATCTTCTGCTGCTGTTTGAGCAGCGTAAGGTGTGTTTTTCTTAGATCCTCTAAAGCCCATTTTACCGGCAGATGACCAAGAGATTACTTCTCCTTTTAAGTTGGTAAGCGAAATAATGATGTTGTTGAAAGAAGCATTAATATGTGCTTCACCTGTAGATTCAACAATAACTTTTCTTTTTTTGCTAGTTGTTTTAGCCATAACTTAGAATTATTTCGTTGCCTTTTTCTTGTTTGCAACCGTTTTACGTTTTCCTTTACGTGTACGAGAGTTGTTTTTTGTTCGTTGACCTCTTAGTGGTAAACCTGAACGGTGACGGATACCTCTGTAACAGCCAATATCCATTAAACGCTTAATGTTTAATTGAATTTCTGAACGTAATTCTCCTTCAATTTTGAAAGAAGATACTGTTTCACGAATTGCTGCAATTTCACTATCGGTCCAGTCAGAAACCTTTTTGCTTTCGTCTACCTTAGCTTCTGCTAAAATTTGTTGTGCACGACTACGACCAATTCCGAAGATATAGGTCAAGGCGATAACACCACGCTTTTGTTTTGGAATGTCTACTCCTGATATTCTTGCCATAATTATCCTTGTCTTTGTTTAAATCTAGGATTCTTTTTGTTAATAACATAAAGACGACCTTTTCTGCGAACTATTTGGCAGTCGGCGCTTCTTTTCTTTAATGATGCTCTTACTTTCATCGTTTCTAATTTAAAATCTATAAGTAATCCTTGCTTTCGTTAAATCGTAAGGACTCATTTCTAATTTAACTTTATCTCCTGGTAATAACTTAATATAGTGCAAACGCATTTTACCAGAGATGTGTGCGGTCACTACGTGACCATTTTCTAATTCAACACGAAACATCGCATTAGATAATGCTTCAATGATTGATCCCTCTTGTTCTATTGCTGCTTGTTTCGCCATAACTTATGCGGTTGTTGCTTTACGGTTAGTTCCTGCTTTCATTAAGCCATCATAATGACGATTTAACAAGTAGGAATTTACTTGTTGAATCGTATCTATAGCTACTCCAACCATAATTAATAGAGAGGTTCCACCATAGAATAGTGCCCACCCTTGTTGCATTCCTATGAGCTTAACAACAATGGCAGGGAATACAGCTAAAGCTGCAAGGTACAGTGACCCTGGGAATGTTATATGCGACATTACAGTATCTAAAAACTCACTAGTTTCGTTACCGGGACGAACGCCAGGAACAAAGCCTCCACTTCGCTTAAGATCATCCGACATTTTATTGGTCGGAACTGTAATCGCTGTGTAGAAGTAAGTAAATATGATGATAAGTAATCCAAACACAATATTATACCATAAACCAAAAATATCTGAGAAGTCAACTTGTAACCACTGTCCCACATCACTATCTCCAATTAATCGGCCTACATATGCAGGGACGAACATGATAGCTTGTGCAAAGATAATTGGCATTACTCCAGAATCATTTAGTTTAAGTGGAATGTACTGACGAGATCCAAAGACATTACGCTCATTGGTGCTACCCTGTGTTCTTCTAGCATATTGAACTGGAATCTGGCGTACAGCCATCACCAATAAAATAGAAAGTACAATGATAACTATCCATAAGATTAATTCAATTAGAATAAGGATTAAACCCCCATTATTCTCGGATACTCTAGAAACAACTTCTTGTGCAAATGACAAAGGAAGTGTAGCAATAATACCCACCATAATCAAAAGGGATATTCCATTACCGATTCCTTTATCTGTAATTTTTTCACCCAACCACATAGCAAAAATTGTTCCTGTGACAAGGATAATTACGGAAGGAACCATAAAGGATAGTCCTTTACCTAAAATAAAAGCTGAATCAGGAACACCTAAAGCACTTAAACCAAACAAATATGCAGGAGCTTGAACCACACAAATAGCAATGGTTAGCCAGCGGGTAATCTGATTTAAAGTTTTTCGTCCACTTTCCCCTTCTTTTTGAAGCTTTTGTAAATAAGGAATTGCAATCCCCATTAATTGAACAACAATAGAAGCAGATATATATGGCATAATACCTAATGCAAACACAGAGGCATTGGCAAATGCACCACCCGTGAACATGTTTAGAACTCCTAATAAACCACCTCCACCAGTGCGATTACCAAGTTCAGCTAGTTGAACAGCATCAATTCCTGGTAGTGTAATTTGAGCACCGAAGCGGTAAATGAGGAGAATAGTTAGCGTCACCCCAATTCGGTTACGAAGCTCTTCTATTTTATAGATGTTTACTAGTGTATCTAAAAATTTCTTCATCCTAAATTATAATTCAATAGCTTCTCCTCCAGCAGCTTCAATAGCCGCTTTAGCAGTCGCTGTAAATTTATGTGCACTTACTTTTAGGGCAGCTTTCAATTCACCTCTCCCTAGAATTTTAACTAATTCTGTTTTTCTAGCAAGTCGTAATTCTACGATTGCATCAAAAGCAAGGCTGTCTTTAATTTTCTTGTCGTCTACTAATGACTGAATAGTGTCCAAGTTAATTCCTTGGTAATCTTTACGATTGATATTCTTAAATCCAAATTTAGGAACACGACGTTGTAAAGGCATTTGACCTCCTTCGAATCCTAATTTCTTAGAGTATCCAGAACGAGACTTTGCACCTTTGTGACCACGTGCTGATGTGCCACCTTTTCCTGAACCTTGTCCTCGGCCTAGGCGTTTTGCATTTTTATGGGTAGATCCCGCTGCGGGTTGTATATTACTTAAATCCATATATCTGATTTATGCTTCTGTGACAGAAACCAAGTGTTCAACTTTTTTAATCATTCCTAGGATATTGGGCGTCGCCTCATGAACGACCTCTTTTCCAATTCCTCTTAATCCAAGTGCTTCAAGGGTTCTCTTTTGGTTTTGAATACGCTTGATGCTGCTTTTTATTTGTTTTACTTTAACTTTTGCCATGGCTAATTGAGTTATCCGTTAAATACTTTATCCAATGAAACTCCGCGCTGACGTGCAATAGTTTCTGGGCTTCTCAATTGTAATAAAGCATCAAATGTTGCTTTAACTACATTGTGTGGATTAGAAGATCCTTGTGATTTTGAAAGTACATTGTGTACGCCTACTGCTTCTAGAACTGAACGAACAGCTCCACCAGCAATTACCCCAGTACCCGCAGAAGCAGGCTTAAGGAACACACGTGCTCCACCATACTTTCCTTTTTGTTCATGAGGAAGTGTACCCTTGTTAATAGGAATACGAACTAGGTTTTTCTTAGCATCTTCAACAGCTTTAGAAATCGCTTCCGCCACTTCTTTAGATTTTCCAAGTCCTTGGCCAACAACACCATTTTCGTCTCCAACAACTACAATAGCTGAGAATCCAAATGCACGTCCACCTTTGGTTACTTTAGTTACACGTTGTACACCTACTAAGCGATCTTTAAGTTCTAGACCTCCAGGTTTTACCAACTCTATGTTTTTATAATCTTGATACATAATCGCTTATTAAAATTTTAAACCAGCTTCACGAGCACCATCGGCTAGAGATTTAACTCTTCCGTGGTAAAGGTATCCTCCACGATCAAATCGTACGGTAGAAATACCTGCAGCGATTGCTTTTTCAGCAACACTTTTACCTACAGCTACTGCGGTTAATTGTTTGTTTTCTTGTGCATCTACTCCTTTGTCTCTTGAAGAGGCAGCAACAAGTGTTTTACCTGTTGTGTCATCAATGACCTGAGCGTAGATCTCTTTGTTACTTCTAAAGACAGATAAGCGAGGTGCATCAGCAGTTCCGGAAACGGTTTTGCGAATACGACGACGGATTCTTAGTCTTCTTTCTTCTTTACTTAGTCCCATAATTAAACTACTTATGCAGATTTACCTGCTTTTCTTCTTATTTGTTCACCTACGTATTTAACTCCTTTTCCTTTGTAAGGTTCTGGCTTACGGAAAGATCTAATCTTAGCAGCCACAAAACCTACCAATTGCTTATCATGTGATGATAATTTGATGATAGGGTTCTTTCCTTTATCGGAAACAGTTTCTACTTTAACCTCCGGAGCGATATCAAGAAGAATGTTGTGGGAAAAACCTAATGCTAAATCAAGTTTTTGGCCTTGATTAGAAGCACGGTATCCAACACCAACAAGCTCTAGCTCTTTTGTAAATCCTTTAACAACACCTTCAACCATATTGGCTAATAAGGCGCGGTAAAGGCCGTGTTTTGATTTGTGATCTTTAGAATCTGAATTTCTTTTTACGACAATTGTCCCATCGACTTCCTCGAATGAAACACCGTCATACGGTTGTTCTAGTTCACCTAGTTTTCCTTTTACGATAACTTTATCAGCCTGGATGTCAACGGAGACACCTTCAGGGATCGCTACAGGATTATTACCAACTCTAGACATTTCTTTTTGTTTTTATTTTAATAAACGTAACATAATAATTCACCTCCTACGTTCTCACGTTCGGCTTGTTTTCCTGTCATTACACCTTTAGAAGTTGAAACGATAGAAATACCTAAACCATTTAAAATTCGAGGTAATTTTGTAGCTCCAGAATACTGGCGTAAACCAGGAGTTGAAATTCGTTGAATTTTTTGAATGATCGGTGCCTTTGTAGCGGGATCGTATTTTAGTGCGATCTTGATACTACCTTGTTTGTTGTCTGTTTCTTCAAACTTATAACTTAAGATATATCCTTGATCAAATAATATTTTTGTGATTTCTTTTTTCACGTTAGACGAAGGAATACTAACCACACGATGGCCTGCGGAGTTTGCATTACGTATTCTTGTGAGGAAATCTGCTAATGGATCTGTGTACATAATTCTGTTTTTTTAGATTACCAGCTGGCTTTAGTTACTCCAGGAATCAAACCTTTGTTAGCCATTTCTCTAAAAGTTACCCTAGAGATTCCAAACTGACGCATATATCCTTTAGGTCTTCCGGTTAGTTTACAACGGTTGTGCATACGAATTGGAGATGCATTTTTTGGTAGCTTTTGAAGTGCATCATAATCACCTGCTTCTTTTAATGCTTTACGCTTAGCAGCATATTTTGCAACGGTTTTGGCACGCTTAACTTCACGTGCTTTCATTGATTCTTTTGCCATCTTAATTCTTTTTAAAAGGTAATCCTAGTTCTGTTAATAATGACTTGGCTTCTTTATCAGTAGGAGCTGAAGTCACAAAAGTGATGTCCATTCCCGCAATTCTGTTCACCTTATCGATGTCAATTTCTGGGAAGATAATTTGCTCAGTAATTCCAAGTGTATAATTACCACGGCCATCAAAACCATTGGCTTTTACTCCTTGAAAGTCACGTACACGTGGAAGAGCAACAGTAACCAAGCGATCTAGAAATTCATACATACGCTCTCCTCGTAAAGTAACTTTTGCTCCAATGGGCATTCCTTTACGTAATTTAAACGTAGCCACATCCTTCTTAGAAATGGTTGCTACTGCTTTTTGACCTGTAATGGCTGTTAATTCATCTACAGCGTGGTCAATTAACTTCTTATCAGAAACTGCAGCACCAACACCACGGCTGAGAACGATTTTCTCAAGGTTAGGTACTTGCATCACATTGGCATAACTAAATTCTTCCTTTAGAGCGCCAACGATTCTGTCGGTAAATTCTTGTTTTAGTCTAGGTGTATAACTCATCACTAAATAACTTCGTTAGATTTCTTCGCGTATCTTACTTTTTGATCTCCCTCCATGCGGTAACCGACACGAGTTGTTTGACCATCCGCAGTAAGTAACGAAAGGTTTGAAATTTGAAGAGGAGCTTCCTTTTCTTGAATTCCTCCTTGTGGATTTTGTGCGCTTGGCTTAGCGTGTTTTTTAACAAGGTTTACGCCTTCTACAATCGCTTTGTTTGCATCGCGAAGAACTTGCATTACAGTTCCTTCAGCACCTTTGTGTGAACCTGCAATTACCCTAACCTTATCTCCTTGTTTGATCTTTAATTTTCCCATGATAATAGCTTAAAGCACTTCGGGTGCTAATGATACAATTTTCATGAATTGCTTATCTCTCAATTCACGAGCTACAGGGCCAAAAACACGTGTTCCACGCATTTCTCCAGTAGGGTTTAACAACACACAAGCGTTATCGTCAAAACGGATATATGATCCATCAGGTCGACGTACTTCTTTTGTTGTTCTTACCACAACTGCAGTAGATACTTGTCCTTTCTTAACTGTCCCAGAAGCAGAAGCTTCTTTTACAGTAACGACGATTTTATCTCCTAAAGAGGCGTAACGACGCTTAGTTCCTCCTAATACTCTAATAGTAAGGACTTCTTTGGCACCGGTGTTATCGGCTACTTTTAATCTTGATTCTTGTTGTAACATGATTATTTAGCTCTTTCAATGATTTCTACTAGTCTCCAGCACTTTGATTTACTAATCGGGCGGGTTTCCATGATTTTAACCGTATCTCCGATATTACAATCGTTGGTATTGTCATGGGCGACATACTTTTTTGTCTTCAAAACGAATTTTCCATACATGGGGTGCTTCACACGCTTCACTTCAGAAACAACGATGGACTTATCCATTTTGTTACTGGTGACCACTCCAATTCGTTCTTTTCTTAGATTTCTACTTTCCATATACTAAGCTTCTTGTTGTCTTTGCGTAATTGCTGTTTGCAAACGTGCTACTGTTCTACGAGCACTTCTAATTTGCAAAGGATTTTCAAGAGGAGTTATTGTGTGTGCCATAGACAACTCTGTAAGTTGCTTTTGGAACTCAGCTAATTTGTCCTGAAGATCAGCTAGCGAAAGATTATTTATTTCTGATTGTTTCATAGTTCTTGATCAATTATGCTTGAAAATCGCGCGCAATAATAAATTTAGTTTTTACGGGTAATTTTTGAGCAGCTAAACGCAAGGCCTCTTGAGCGATTTCTCTAGAAACACCAGAGATTTCGAATAATATACGCCCAGGTTTTACTACAGCAACAAAATATTCAGGTGCTCCTTTTCCTTTACCCATACGTACCTCTAAAGGCTTTTTAGTAATGGGCTTGTCTGGAAATATTTTAATCCATAATTGACCCTCTCTCTTCATGTAACGAGTTGCAGCAATACGAGCAGCTTCAATTTGACGAGAAGTGATGAATTTTGAATCCAAAGCTTTTATTCCGAACATTCCATTAGAAAGTTGGTGTCCACGCCCTGAATTACCTTTCATACGGCCTTTCTGCGCTTTGCGGAATTTGGTTCTTTTAGGTTGTAACATTTTTCCTACCTATTTATTTTCTACGTCGTTGACGTTGATTGTTATTCTTTCCTCCTGAGTTGGTCTTTTTGGACATTCCCACTAAAGGTGATAACTCGCGTTTACCATAAACCTCACCTTTCATAATCCATACTTTGATCCCTAAACGACCATAAGTAGTATGTGCTTCTACCAATGCATAATCGATGTCTGCACGGAAAGTAGACAATGGAATACGTCCTTCCTTATAAGATTCTGAACGTGCCATCTCCGCGCCATTTAAACGACCTGAAATTTGAATTTTAATTCCCTCAGAATTCATTCTCATTGCGGCAGCGATAGCCATCTTAATAGCCCTTCTGTAAGAAATACGACCTTCTATTTGACGTGCAATTGAAGCACCAACCAAACGAGCATCTAACTCTGGACGCTTGATTTCAAAAATATTGATCTGAACCTCTTTAGAAGTAATCTTCTTTAACTCTTCTTTTAACTTATCTACTTCCTGTCCGGCTTTACCAATAATAATTCCAGGACGAGCAGTAGTAATTGTTACCGTAATGAGTTTTAAAGTACGTTCTATGATTACATTAGAAACGCTAGCCTTCGCTAAACGCGCATGAATGTATTTTCTTATTTTATCGTCTTCGGCGATTTTATCACCATAGTCATTTCCTCCGTACCAGTTAGAGTCCCATCCTCTGATGATCCCTAAGCGATTTCCGATTGGATTCGTTTTTTGTCCCATATTAACTTGCTATAGTGTTAGATCCAAGAACTAGAGTGACATGGTTAGAACGCTTGCGAATGCGATGAGCACGACCCTGTGGTGCAGGACGTAAACGTTTTAACATAGCTCCTCCGTCAACACGGATTTCTTTAACATACAATGCTGCTTTTTCAATGTCAGCATCTTCATTTTTTGCTTGCCAGTTGGCTAAAGCCGATAATAAAAGCTTTTCTATGCGTCTAGAAGCTTCTTTAGAATTGAACTTCAATATCGCTAAGGCTTTATTCACTTCTTCACCACGAACTAAGTCTGCGACCAAACGCATTTTTCGTGGAGAGGTAGGGCAATTGTTCAGCTTTGCGAAAGCAAGCGACTTTTTCGCTTCTTTAATGGCTTGTGCGGTTTGTCTTTTACGATTTCCCATAACTGTTATTTTTTGCCTTTATTTTTTGCACCTGCATGACCGCGGTACGATCTTGTAGGTGAAAATTCGCCTAATTTATGTCCAACCATATTCTCTGTTACATAAACGGGGATAAATTGTCTTCCGTTATGAACTCCAATAGTTTGCCCAACAAAGTCGGGAGTGATCAACGAAGCACGAGACCAGGTCTTTATTACTGATTTCTTGCCGGACTCTACATTGGGCATAACCTTTATCTCAAGGCTGTGGTGTACAAAGGGTCCTTTTTTTAATGAACGTGCCATAGTTGCTTATTTTTTTCTACGTTCTATAATGAATTTATTACTCGCTTTGGTCTTAGAACGTGTTCTATAACCTTTTGCTGGTAAACCGTTGCGGTTACGTGGGTGACCTCCAGAGGCGCGTCCTTCCCCACCACCCATTGGGTGATCGACAGGGTTCATAGCTACTGGACGTGTACGTGGACGGCGGCCTAACCAACGAGAACGACCCGCTTTCCCAGAAACCAATAATTGGTGATCTGAGTTAGAAATCGCGCCAATTGTAGCTAAACAAGTAACTAGAATCATACGCGTTTCACCTGAGGGTAATTTTACAGTGGCATACTTACCATCGCGTGCCATAAGCTGAGCAAAGGCACCTGCACTACGTGCAATATTTGCACCACGACCTGGATGTAATTCAATACAAGAAATAATTGTACCTAATGGAATAGCAGAAAGGGGAAGTGCGTTACCTACCTCTGGTGAAACAGAAGCTCCTGAAACTACTTTTTGACCTACCTGTAATCCGTTTTGCGCGATAATGTATCGCTTTTCGCCATCAGTATATTCTACTAAGGCAATGAATGCAGTACGATTAGGATCGTATTCTATTGATTTTACTTCCGCTTGTACATCAAACTTATTACGTTTGAAATCTACAATACGGTACCGTTTTTTATGACCACCACCTACGTGACGAATAGTCATTTTCCCGGTATTGTTTCTTCCTCCTCTACGCTTCTTCGGAGCCAAAAGGCTTTTTTCCGGCTTATCAGTAGTAATAGCGTCAAATCCATTTACTACTCTAAAACGCTGCGCTGGAGATATCGGTTTTAATTTTCTAACTGACATGTGACGCTTTTAAAGATTAGTATAAAAATCTATCGCATCACCTTCGGCAACATCTACGATGGCCTTTTTGATACGATTCGTTTTTCCACGTTGTAAACCTGTTTTTGTATAGCGTGTTTTACGCTCAGGTCCATAA
The DNA here is from genome assembly GCA_038143595.1 of Flavobacteriaceae bacterium. Classification (GTDB taxonomy): domain Bacteria; phylum Bacteroidota; class Bacteroidia; order Flavobacteriales; family Flavobacteriaceae; genus Arcticimaribacter. The sequence goes on from JAYQME010000001.1 coordinate 1,026,384, forward strand.
TTTTGGGTACGTACTTTATCTACACTTACCCCGTAAGCTGCTTCAACAGCTTTCTTAATTTCTACTTTGTTCGCCGTAGTGTCGACCAAAAACGTATAACGATTATTCATCTCGCTATCCGCAGTGGCTTTTTCCGTAATGATGGGTTTTATCAAAATACTCATAACACTATGATTTATTCAAAATAGTTACTAAATCGGCGATCGATGACTCACTAAATACAAGACTGTTTGCATTAACAATTTTGTAAGTGTTTAATTCTGAAGTAGTTAAAGCTTCAGTGTTTGTCAAATTACGCGAGGACAAATATACGTTATTATTTGGCTCAGCCAAGACGACTAGCGACTTTTTGCTTTCTATGCCTAACGATTTTAAAATACTAAGGTAAGCCGAAGTCTTTGGTCCTTGTAACTGAATGTCTTCTACCACAATGATAGATTTTTCTTGAGCCTTTAAACTAAGTGCTGATTTACGCGCTAAACGCTTCACCTTTTTATTTACCTTTTGACTGTAATCGCGAACACGTGGTCCAAAAACACGTCCTCCTCCTCTAAACAAAGGATTCTTAATAGAACCAGCACGTGCAGTACCTGTTCCTTTTTGCTTTTTGATTTTTCGTGTACTTCCTACAATTTCACCACGCTCTTTAGCTTTGTGTGTTCCCTGACGTTTATTGGCCAAGTGTGACTTCACATCTAAATAAATAGCATGGTTATTGGGTTCTATTCCGAATACGTCTTTAGAAAGTTCAACTTTCCGTCCCGTATCTTTTCCTTGAATGTCAACTACTGCTACTTTCATTATTTCTCAACGATTACGTAAGCATTTTTTGATCCTGGCACACAACCTTTTACTACTAAAAGATTTTTATCTGCCACAACTTTCAACACTCTTAAGTTCTGTACTTTAACTTTATCGCCTCCCATTCTTCCGGCCATGCGCATTCCTTTGAATACACGTGCAGGATAAGAAGCTGCTCCAATGGAACCTGGTGCACGCAAACGGTTGTGCTGACCGTGTGTAGCTTGACCTACCCCGGCGAAACCGTGACGTTTTACTACCCCTTGGAAACCTTTCCCTTTGGAAGTTCCAGAGATATCAACAAATTCACCCTCTTGAAAGAGGTCTACTGTAATGGTGTCTCCCAATTGATACTCTTCATCAAAATTTTGGAATTCAACGACTTTCTTTTTTGGAGCAGTATTCGCCTTTTTAAAGTGACCCTGAGCCGCTTTATCTGTGCGTTTTTCTGCCTTGTCATCGAAACCTAATTGAAGTGCATCATAGCCATCAACCGCTGCGGTTCTGACTTGGGTTACCACGCATGGTCCAACTTCGATAACCGTACAAGGAATGTTTTTCCCTTGTTCGTCAAAGAGGCTGGTCATACCGATTTTTTTTCCTATTAACCCAGACATTATTATTTAATTAATTGTTTATAATTCGTTTTTGTAATCTACTTACACCTTAATCTCTACTTCTACACCACTTGGCAATTCAAGCTTCATCAAAGCATCAATCGTTTTTGATGATGAACTATAGATATCTAGTAAACGCTTGTAAGAGCACAATTGAAATTGCTCACGAGACTTTTTGTTTACGTGGGGTGAACGCAGTACTGTAAAAATTTTCTTGTGTGTTGGTAATGGAATTGGACCGGTCACCACAGCACCTGTTGTTTTTACAGTCTTTACGATTTTGTCAGCCGATTTGTCGACTAAGTTATAATCGTATGATTTTAATTTTATTCTAATTTTTTGACTCATCGTAAATGATTTAAGATTTTTGTCCTTTAACTTCAGCAATGACGGACTCTGAGATATTGGAAGGTGTTTCTGCATAGTGAGAAAACTCCATGGTAGAAGTAGCACGTCCAGAAGACAGCGTACGTAATGAAGTTACATATCCAAACATTTCAGATAACGGTACCTCTGCTTTCACTACTTTAGATCCTGCACGGTCGTCCATGTTGTTAACTTGTCCGCGTCGGCGGTTTAAGTCTCCAACAATATCTCCCATGTTTTCTTCAGGGGTTAAAACCTCTAATTTCATGATCGGTTCCATAATTACAGCGCGTGCTGCTTTAGCAGAAGCTTTAAAGCCCATTTTAGCTGCTAATTCAAAAGAAAGCGAATCTGAATCTACAGGGTGGAAAGATCCATCCTTTAAGGTGATTTTCATTGCATCTACTTCAAATCCTGCTAATGGACCATTGGACATAGAATCTCTAAATCCTTTCTCAACGGCAGGAATGTATTCTTTAGGTACATTTCCTCCTTTGATAAGATTAACAAACTCAAGACCTGTTTTACCTTCCTCTGCAGGCTCAATCGTAAATACGATATCTGCGAATTTACCACGACCTCCAGATTGTTTCTTATATACTTCTCTATGGTCTGCAGAAGCTGTAAGTGCCTCTTTGTACTCAACTTGTGGTTGTCCTTGATTTACCTCAACCTTAAACTCACGTCTAAGACGGTCTACAATAATATCTAAGTGTAACTCACCCATTCCAGAAATCACAGTTTGACCAGAAGCCTCGTCTGTTTTTACTTGGAAGGTAGGATCTTCTTCGGCTAATTTAGCTAAAGCCATTCCTAGTTTATCTACATCTGCTTTGGTTTTAGGCTCCACTGCGATACCAATTACGGGATCTGGGAAATCCATACTTTCCAAAATAATAGGTGACTTCTCAGCAGATAAAGTATCTCCTGTTTTGATGTCTTTAAAACCTACAGCTGCTCCAATATCTCCTGCTTCGATAAAATCGATTGCATTTTGAGAGTTAGAGTGCATCTGATAAATACGAGAAATACGTTCCTTCTTGCCAGAGCGGTTGTTTAATACATAAGAACCTGCATCTAAACGACCAGAATAGGCACGAAAGAAAGCTAAACGTCCCACATAAGGATCTGTCGCAATCTTAAATGCTAATGCAGCAAATGGATCGTCCTTAGAAGGTTTACGAGCAATTTCATCACCACTGTCAGGATCAGTTCCAATAATCGCTTCTTTGTCTTCTGGAGAAGGCAAATAACGACAAACAGCATCTAATAGGAATTGTACCCCTTTGTTTTTGAAAGAAGAACCACACACCATAGGAATGATACTCATATCTTGTGTCGCTGCACGCAAAGCATTGTGTACTTCGTCCTCTGTAATAGATTCTGGATCTTCGAAATATTTTTCTAATAGACCTTCGTCATACTCAGCTACCGCTTCAATTAATTGACCTCTAAGCTCTTCAGCTTCGTCTTTTAAATCTTCAGGGATATCAATTACATCGAAAGTAGATCCAAACTTTTCATCATGCCAAACAATAGCACGGTTTTTAACAAGATCAACGATCCCTTTAAAATCCTCTTCGTCTCCAATATTAAGTACAATTGGAACGGCATTGGACTTTAACATATCTCGTACTTGCTGACAAACACCTAAAAAGTTAGATCCCTGACGGTCCATTTTATTAACGAAACCAATACGAGGCACTTTGTAATTGTCGGCTAAACGCCAGTTTGTTTCTGACTGAGGCTCTACACCATCAACTGCAGAAAACAAGAAAACCAATCCATCGAGTACACGAAGGGATCGGTTTACTTCCACCGTAAAATCTACGTGGCCAGGAGTATCGATAATGTTAAAGTGATAAGGTTTACTATCTGGTAATGGCTGACCTTGTTCAGTTGGGAAGTTCCAAGTACAAGTAGTAGCAGCAGAAGTAATTGTAATTCCACGCTCTTGCTCTTGCTCCATCCAGTCCATGGTCGCAGCACCATCGTGCACCTCACCTATCTTATGGCTTACCCCTGTGTAAAAAAGGATACGCTCAGTAGTCGTGGTTTTACCGGCATCAATGTGCGCAGCAATCCCAATATTTCTTGTAAATTTTAAATTTCTAGCCATGGTCTAATGATTAAAATCTAAAGTGTGAAAATGCTTTGTTGGCTTCTGCCATCTTGTGTGTATCAACACGTTTTTTCACAGCAGCACCTTCTTCTTTAGCCGCAGCTAAAACCTCGTTTGCAAGGCGAAGGGCCATTGATTTTTCATTACGCTTACGCGCAAAACTAATCAACCATTTCATGGCGAGTGATACTTTTCTATCTGGACGAATCTGCATAGGAATTTGGAAGGTAGCTCCCCCAACTCTACGACTACGCACCTCTACATGGGGCATAACATTAGATAGAGCTTCTTTCCAAACCTCTAAAGCTGTTTTTTCTTCGTCTTGATTGCGTTCCTCTACAATGGTCATGGCATCATAGAAAATTTTGAAGGCAACCGATTTTTTTCCGTCCCACATAATCATATTCACAAAGCGAGTAACGAGTTGATCGTTAAACTTTGGATCTGGTAAGAGTGGACGTTTTTTGGCTTGTCTTTTTCTCATTGTTTACTGTTTTTGAGTAACGATTTACTTTTTAGGTCGTTTAGCACCGTATTTTGAACGGCGTTGTAAGCGGCCTTCAACACCAGCGGTGTCAAGTGCTCCTCTTACGATGTGATAACGAACTCCCGGTAAATCTTTAACTCTTCCGCCACGGACCAATACTATCGAGTGCTCTTGGAGGTTGTGTCCTTCTCCGGGTATATAAGCATTGACCTCCTTACCGTTGGTCAATCGAACACGCGCTACTTTACGCATCGCGGAGTTCGGTTTTTTTGGCGTGGTGGTGTACACACGGGTACAAACCCCACGTCTTTGAGGACACGAATCCAAAGCAGCCGATTTACTCTTCTTGGTGAGTGTGACTCTTCCTTTTCGTACTAATTGTGCAATAGTTGGCATACAAATTGTTTAAATTCCCTTTTTTCAGGGCTGCAAATGTAACAACTTTATTTGTCGTTTCCAACCCATTTGTAGCCCAAGAACTGTTGCACAAACTTGGTTTCTCAATCGGAAAAGTAAGCAACGACGCGTTGAATGAAGTTCCTGCTGCTGATCCAGCAAATGCATTGCGTGGTAAAGTTTCTGGGGTTCGTATTGTACAAAGCTTCAGGAAACCCTGCTTCAGCTCCTCAAATACGTTTAAGAGGATCTACTTCTATCAGTGGTTCTCAGTCTCCCAATTATCATCGATGGTATCATCTCCAACGGAAGTCTTCGTGACATTGCTGTTGAAGATATCGAATCTATCGAGGTTATCACGGTGCAGCTGCATCTTCTCTTACGGGTCTTTGGCCGGTAACGGGGTAGTGCAAGTAATCACCAAGAAAGGGAAAAGAAATCAAAAAGCACGTGTAACCATCAAACAAGAAGTTGGGTTTTCGTCTGTTAATGGAGAATATCCTTTAACAACAAAACACCCCTACTTAACTGCACCATTGGCTACGGGTGACTGGGACAACGATCCGTCTACTCCCGACACGTCTAACTTCGGTTTTGACTTGAGTTCTGGTAATCGTGTCTTGGACAGATGCCAACGGTAACGTATTCTTTGATAACGATTACGGATCAACTATTTATGACAACGCTAACGAAATTTTCACGCAACAGCCGTTTGAAAACTTTACTGCCTCTATCTCCAAAGGTGGCGAAGACTACAACTTCTACGGTTCGTTCCAACAGTTGAGCCAAGGGGGTGTTTTAGAGCCTGTTGATCCTTACAAAAGACAAAGTTCACGGATGAACTTTAGCGTTGATCTTTCTGAAAAAATGAAGGTTAGCTTTACGTCAAACTATGTAAAAACCGATGGTTTCAACATTTCAGAGCAAGGGCAGGGAGCTAATTTCTTCTACTCTTCTTTAATTGTTGAGCCCTTCATCAACTTGAAAGAAAAACATCCCGGACGGATACTTTTCTCCAGTTCCTGCTGGATATACCGTTCAAGCATCTAACTTCTCTAACCCACTTTATGTGGCCGATTACCAAACCTTCAAGTTTAGAAACGAGCGTTTGTTAACAGGGGTTAATGCTGATTATTTTGTAAACGACTTTTTGAAGTTTAACATCAGCCAGACCTTAGACAAGAACTGGGGTAGATTCTTTAACTACACACCAAACGGTTTCCAAACACCAACGCCAAGTGCTACACAAAACGATGGTGCTATCTCGAAAGCAAGTCGGTTAGTGCCGCTGCTATTTCATCTTTATCGATGAACTACAGAAGAACATTTGGTGACTTCAACACGTCGTTAACATTAAAGTACCTCTACGAAAACAGACAATTTGAAAGCATTGCTGGTAGTGGGTACGATTTCCTTGCAGAAGGAGTTCAAAACCTTGAAAACACCGCAAGAGAAAATCAAAGCATAGGTTCTGAGTACAGAAAAGAAGTAGCGAAAAACTACTTTGCCAACTTAGATGTTGATTACAAAGACAAGTTAATTGTTTCAGGTCTTGTTCGTTTAGACGAATCATCCTTATTTGGTGCTGATAACCGTTCACGTGTTTACGGTCGTGGTACTTTGGCCTACATCTTAAGTGAAGACTTTGATATCAACGGTATTGACTTCTTCAAGGTAAGAGCTTCTTATGGTACCTCTGGACAACGTCCAAGCTGGTATGCTCAATATGAGACCTTCTCTGTAACAAGTTCTGCGATCACTCCTGGTCGTCTTGGAAACAGAAACCTTCGTCCATCGGTAGTGGCTGAATTGGAAGCTGGGGTTAACATCAACTTCATGGACAACTTTAAGTTTGAATTCAACTACTCAAACACCAAAACTAGTGATGACTTTATCGTTGTTCCTCTTCCAGGTGTAGCTGGATTTAGCTCACAATGGCAAAATGTTGGGGAAATTGAAAGTACCTACTACGAAGCCTCTTGAGTGGTGACATTTTACGTTCTGATGACCTTTCTTGGTCATTCAACCTAAACTTTGACACAGGAACACAAGAAATCACAGACCTAGGTGCTGTCCCTCCTTATACACGTACAGGACTTGGTGCTGTTGATATTTTCCGTGTAGAAGCTGGAAGACCTTACGGAACCATTTATGGATACAAATATGCTACTTCACTCGATCAACTATCTGTTGTTGGAGGTGCTGTAGCCAACGTGCCCGCATCTGGTTCATCATCGCTAGGAGGTGCTGTATTCGACTATTCTGTCAACAGCCAAGGCTATGTTGTTCGTACAGCAGATATTGGAACTAGTGCTGAAGCACCATTGCAAATCTATGACGAAGACAAAGAAGCTACTGCTGTAACAGAAATTGAAACACAAACCCTGATTTCAACCTTGGGTTCTCTACTAGTTTTGCCTATAAGAACTTTTCGCTCTACGTTCTTTGGATTACCAACAAGGAGGTGATATCTACAACTACACACGTCAGTTGTTATACTTCAACGAGCGTCACAACGATCTTGCCATCTACGGTGCAAATGGAAAAGAGCAAAACTATGCGCAAAACATCTACAACCGTTCCGATCCTAACTCTCACTTTGTGGAGGAAGAACTTACGCGAAGATTCGTGAAGTCTCTTTGGGATACAATCTTGATGTTGAAAAGATTCCTGGTTAAGCCAATATGTCGATGACATTCGTTTCCAACTTACAGGAAGAAACCTTTTCACCTTTACAAATTATTCTGGGTGGGATCCTGAAGTTGCGATATCTACCAACCCAACGAACTTTAGATTGGATGAATATTCTTATCCAAACTTTAGAACATTTAGTGCGGCAGTAACCATTAAATTTTAATTAAAATGAAAAACATTAGTAACAAAATACCTAGGTTTTCTTTTTGCGGCAGCTACTCTTGTAGTTTCATGTGAGGATTTAGAAGTAGAAAAACCTAAACCAGCCTGATGCTCAGCGTGCATTGTCTTCAGACAGTGACATCATCAGCTTGATTGACGGAAGTGTCACCGATACTTTCTCAAATTTAATCAACCTTCCATCGGCCTATTTTGACTTTATGGCTGATCAAATTTCTACGACAAATGCATACCTTGACTTTTGGGGGTTTGCTGATCAACCACGTCGTGCGATTAACAATTCAACAACAAACTCCAACCTCTATCCGGTATCATCACCATGGGGGGCCTACAACCAATCAATCTACAACGCCAACGTTGTGTTGCGTTTGGTAAATGTAGACGAGCGTACCATTTCTGATGATGGAGCTGATGTAACTGCTGCAAAGAAAGCGACTGCTTTATTTGTACGTGGGATATCCCTCGGAACTATTGGAATGATCTATGACAAAGGGTACCGTGTGGACGAAAATACCGATCTATCGGCGCTAGAATTTGAAGATTATTCTTGCGCTAATCGGGTACGCCCTTGCTGACATTGGAGCTGCGATCGATGCTGCACCCTCTGATTTTGAATTTCAAATCTATGATGGGTATACTATTGACAGAGCTACTTTTGTAAAAGTTGCCAACTCCTTCCGTGCAAAAATCGCCATGGGCGTTAAGCGTGGGGGTGCAGGTGATGAAACCATCAACTATGCACAAGTAATTTCTTGGTTGGATGCTGGAATCACTGAAGATTTTGATCCTCCTGCATCAAACGGAGTATTGTACAACAACGGACAAGACTGGATGACCTACACCTTAAGTGATGACTCAGATACATGCCTGTTGACCAAAATCGCATTTTTGGCACAAGGATGAGTCAGTTCAGCCAAAGGATTATCCTACAGATGCTTCAGTCATTTTAGGACCCATCACCAACACGACTGATCGCGTATTGCAAATTACTTTGCCTATACAACAAACTTTGGGTACCTAAGAGAATCTCGTGGTCGTCATTTGTTTTCAAACTACCGTCACACGTTTCTTTACTGGAAACAACCGTAACCAAGATGGCTTATCCACAAACATCTTTAGTAAAGCAGAAGCCAATTACTTAAAAGCTGAAGCACAATTGTTGAATGGGGATACCGCTGGCGCGCTAGCAACCATCAACGCATCTGCTGAGCGTGCTGCAAGTGGACTTCCTGCTGCTACAAACGCTGCTGCTGCGCTTCTTTATGAGTATTCAATCGAATTGCACCTTAAACGGTACAATTGGGACGAACCACTCTTTATGCGTAGACACAACCTTCTTCAGGCTGGAACACCTTTACACTACCCTGTTCCTGCTGGAGAGTTGGAAATATCTGGTTTAGATCCATACACCTTTGGTGGACCTGGCGGAGATGCAGCTGCATCGGGGCCCAGGATGGAAATAAAATCCTAAAAAAATAGTATTTTTGCTGCGTACAACTCAATGTTGTACGCAGTTTTTTTATGAAAAAAATTATCCTCCTTCTTTGTCTATTGACGGTCATTGGTTGTGCCAAAGAAGATCAATGGGTCATCCATCAAGGAATGACCGTCCAACTTCAGTATGATCCCATCGCCCTAAGGGCTATAGACGAAAAGGACAAGTTTTGGCTTTGATGCCATTAAAATCTCCCCATGCGCAAGAAGAGGTAAGGGCAACAAAAATAGCATTGTGCTACCAACTGCAACCTATGTAGTGACCAAAATAAAGGATCGCCCATTTATGGACCGCAGCACCCCTATTGGATACGCCTTACGTCTATACAATGCGCTTTTAGGCTATCCCCAAACGTATCAAATCATCAACCTTCCGCTACTACAAACACAGGGAATTCTGACCCTTCGGAGCAAAACAGAACAACCTGTTCGCTTGAAGATGCGTCCAGATTACCCCCTCATTGTTAAGGTTATTAAGGAGTAAGCGCTATGGACACCACCTATCTTTACGGAATTCGAACCATCATAGAAGCCGTAAAAGCCGAGCAATCCTTTTGGAAAAAAAGTTTGGCTACTAAAGGGACAAAAGAGCCCCTGTTTAAATCCTTGAATTTACCCTTCGCGAACACAACATTCCATTTAGCTATGTTCCCAACGAACGGTTGAATCGCTTTAATACTAAAAATCACCAAGGAGCCGTAGCGGCCATCTCACCCATTCGTTTTTACAGCCCAGACGATATGCTTTCGCCAAAGGCAGAATCGACAAACACGCAAACCTTTGTGTTGCTTGATGGAATTACTGATACGCGTAATTTAGGAGCGATCATCCGCTCAGCGTCAGCAACAGGCGTTACTGCAATTATATTGCCTCAAACGGGGAGTGCACGGATCACTGCTGATACAATAAAAACATCGGCAGGAGCAGTATTTACAGTCCCCCTAGTAAAAGTTGATCACCTCAAAGATGCCATTTATCGGTTAAAAGCTGAGGGGATATTGACCGTTGGCTTGAGGAAAAAGCCACCCAACAGCTGTATGATTCAACCTTGTCGGGACCAGTAGCAATAGTAATGGGATCGGAAGAAAAGGAATTGCAAAGAGCACGCTGGCCATTGTAGATCAAACCGTAAAACTACCCATGCTAGGATCTATTGCTTCATTAAACGTATCGGTCGCTTGCGGGACAGTATTGTATGAAATCATTCGCCAACGAAATTTTTTCATAACATGTCCACTGCGCCCCTTGCCGAACGCATGCGTCCCAAACAGTTAAGTGACTATGTAGGACAAGACCATTTGGTGGGTGAAAACGGAGCGTTGACGCAGATGATCACTAGCGGTAACTTGCCATCGATCATTTTGTGGGGACCTCCCGGAACAGGAAAAACAACCCTGGCAACCTTAATGGCCAAAGCACATGAGCGCCCTTTTACAGTTTATCAGCCATACATTCGGGTGTGAAGGAAGTTCGCGAAGTCATTGATAAAGCAAAACAATCGGGGGGGCTATTTACAAACAAAGGACCTCTGCTATTTATTGATGAAATTCATCGCTTTAGCAAATCACAACAAGATTCATTATTGGGAGCGGTTGAAAAAGGGTACATTACCCTGATTGGAGCAACCACCGAGAACCCTAGTTTTGAGGTGATAAACGCCCTTTGTCGCGCTGTCAAATTTTTTACATTGACCCCCTTGACGCATCAGATTTACGACGCCATTGCAGCGTGCTATCGAACATGACCCTAGACTTAAGGAGTATTCAATTGATTGCAAGAAGATGAGCCCTGCTGGGCCTATCTGGAGGAGATGCACGGAAAATGCTCTCGCTGCTTGAACTTGTCGTGCTATCTGAAAAAGGGACTACTGTTACCCTAACCAATGAACGGGGTGATGCAGCAGGCACAAACCAATACTATCTTGTTTGACAAAGCAGGCGATCTTCACTATGACATTGCTTCGGCATTGATTAAATCAATTCGTGGAAGCGATCCCAATGCAGCTGTATACTGGTTGGCCCGTCTTATTGAAGGCGGAGAGGATGTGAAATTTATTGCCCGTAGATTTCTTATTTCAGCCTCTTGAAGATATTGGCAACGCCAACCCAACCGCTTTGGTCATGGCAAACAACACCTTTCAAGCCGTACAAGCAATCGGTTGCCCGAGGCACGAATTGTTTTAGGACAATGCGCAATCTATTTGGCCAGAAAAGTGCTAAAAGCAATGCTTCCTATTTAGCTATTGATAACGCAATACAAAAAGTAAAAGATACTGGGAATCTATCCGTTCCCCTTCACTTGCGAAATGCACCCACCCAGCTCATGAAAGATTTGGCCTATGGAAAAAACTACCTATACCCTCATGACCATCCTGAATCATTTACCGAACAAGAATACCTTCCTGAACAACTCATAGGAACCTCTTTTTATCATCCAAAAAATAACCCCAAAGAGAATCAGTTTCGACAAGGAATTAACGATCGTTGGAAAGACAAATACGACGGCTAAATTTTTTCCAGAAGAAGGGCGTAAACAATATCAATACCGTAAATAACTCCAAACGCCCAATCAACATCAAAAAGGACGCCCACAGTTTCCCCTCCCAATGGCATGGCGTGAAATGAAAATGAAGGGCCAAATTCTCCCAACGCAGGACCAACATTCCCCAAACTTGATGCCGACGCCTATGGCAGATTCAAAGTCAATGCCCATCAGAGAAAACCCTAAAGCACCAATAATGAATGAAAGCATATAAATGATGAAAATCCATAGATGTTGTGAATTACATTTTCTTGCACTACTGCTTTGTTATATCGTATTTGTAGGACTGCGTTGGGATGTAAGGCGCGCTTGAACTCCATCAACCCACTTTTAATCATCAGAAAATGACGTACACCTTTGATTCCACCTGAGGTTGAACCGGCAGATCCCCCCATAAACATAAGACCAAAAAGAGGAGGGTCAAGACGGGGTCCATGCGGTAAAATCGGCAGTTACAAACCCGTAGTGGTAATCACCGCAGTAACTTGAAACAGAGCGTGACGAAATGCACTTTCTATTTTCCCCATGGGTTGGGGTAGTCCAATTGAGTTGCACTAAGATCAACTTTCAATACGATAAATACCGCCACCACAAGCGTGCAAATCCCTATCATTTGCGCATAAAACCGAAACTCTTCATCACTAGTAATTTTTTTAACCTGCCCTGTAAACACGTAATAGCTTAGAACAAAGTTTACCCCAGCGATAAACATAAATGCTGTAATTATGTATTGAATTAGTGGGGTCTCATTCCAAAATGAAATACTGGCATTTTTGGTGGAAAAACCACCGGTAGAAACAGTGCTCATCGCATGATTTATTGAATCAAACAAACTCATACCAGCAGCCCATAGCAAAAGGGTTTCAAGCAGGGTAAACCCAACATAAATATACCATAGTCGTTTTGCCGTATCGGTAATCCGCGGATGCAATTTATCTGAACTGGGGCCAGGGGCTTCGGCTGTAAAAGCTGCATCCCTCCTATGCCTAGCAGCGGAAGAATCGCAATGGCCAAAACAATAATTCCCATCCTCCAATCCAATGGGTAGTACTCCTAAAAAACAACACCCCTTTGGGGACTTGCTCGATATCTGCCAATACAGATGATCCCGTTGTGGTATATCCTGACATGGTTTCAAAAACGCACTAGAAAAAGTCGGTAAATGTATCGGTCATGAGGTAGGGAAGCATCCCTGAGCAACTCATCAAAAGCCAGCCCAAACTCACGATTAAGTATCCTCGCGTTTATTCAATTGCTTGGTGTGATTCCTTGCTATCAATGCTAAGATGCTTCCCACCAAGAGGGTAAGCAATGCTGCTAGGGCAAGTTCGACACTCTTCCCATCGTCAGTGACTATGCTTACGAGCGTTGAAAGCATCATAAACCCTCCGTTGAACAGGAGCAAAACCCCCATCAAAAAGCAAATAATCTCAGCGTTTAGCTTGTGCATGCTATAAAAATAAGTTTTCGACAGCGCTTAAGGCACGCGGAAGGGAACAGACCACAACACGATCCCCAGCTTCTATCCGATAGTCTCCCAATGCAATTATGCCTTTGCCTTCTTTTATGACTCCTCCAATGGTTGCCGATCGCGGAAAATCGATGTCGCGAATTTTCATCCCGTTGACTTTAGACTCGGGGTTTGACAATAAATTCTAAAATTTCGGTGTTGAGACTATTTAGGGTCGTTAAATCAACCACTTCTCCCTTCTTATGTACCTAAAAATAGTATTGGCGGTGAGCAGTTTTTTATTGATCAACGTATCGATCCCAATGGATTGTGATAGTTGGAAATAGTCCATGTTTTCGACCAAAGCAATGGTTTTTTTAACCTTCTTGGACTTGGCCATTAAACAGGACATGATGTTGGTTTCAGAATTTTCTGTGACACATATAAAGGCATCCATCGCTTCGAGTCCTTCTTCCTCCAATAATTCTACGTTGCGGCCATCTCCATGAATAACCATGACTTCTGGCAATTGATCGGCGAGTGCAAACGCTTTTTGTTTGTTTTGCTCCACTAGCACGATGTTAAACTTTTGGGCAGCTAAACTTTTATGCGGTGTTTGATCCAATTTTACCACCCCAAAATCATGACATTTTTTATGATTTCTTTGCTTCTGCCCGTGAGTTTGTATAGCTCTTCTACTCCTTCTTTTAGGGTTATAAAATAAACCATGTCGTGAGGTTCAAATACGGTATCTCCTTGAATAATAGTGTATTGAGTCCCGTTACGCTGCAAGGCAATGGGCATAAAATGGATGTCTGGAAAAATCTGTGCCGCCTCTTTGACCGATTTACCAACAAAAGGAACTCCTTCTTCTAGATTAGTTCCCAGCAAGGTTAAGGCACCGTTTTCAAATTCATAACTATCGCTAAAAGCAGATTGATCCAACAGCTGTTGGATTTCGGTCGAGGCAAGATCTTCTGGAGAAATTAATTCATCAATCCCCAGCTGTTCAAAACTAATTTCATTGGTTTGATGAATAAATTCGGAACTAGAGATGCGAGCAATTGTTTTTTTACATCCCAATTGCTTGGCAATAGCACAAATGGTAATGTTGGTCGTTTCTTGTTCGGTTACTGCGATGAATAGATCAGAACTCTCTACATTGGCTGTTTTCATAATGGCTAATGAGGTAGAATTACCTTTGATGGCCCTCAAATCAAGATGATTTTCGGTAATTCAATCGTTCTTTGTCCGTGTCTATTAAAGTAATGTCTTGTGATTCATAGGAAAGTAATTTGGCTAAGTGAAAGCCGACTTCCCCAGCTCCAGCGATGATGATCTTCATTGGATTTATTATGAGAACATATACAAATATACGAAAGTTTCTAGCGAAACTACAGATTGGGGTAGGCATAAATCTTGAAAGGAAGTATCTTTGTAACCTATGAAAAAGCCAATAACTCTACAACGATGCGTCGAAGGGCAAAAAAGAACAGGTCACACAAATGTTTGATAGTGTCTCGCCAAAGTACGACCTCCTCAATCGGGTTATTTCATTGGGGATTGATCAATCGGCAAAAAAAGTAGTGCAATTTGTTGGTGAAAACAATCCCAAGCAGCTGTTAGATATTGCCACTGGCACTGGGGATCTAGCCATCGCACTTCAAACAACCCAAGCCGAAAAAATCGTTGGGCTCGATATTTCGCCTGGAATGCTCAATATTGGAAAAGATAAAGTAAACGCCAGAGGATTAAACAATCGCATTGAAATGATCTTGGGCGATAGCGAAGACTGTCCTTTGACAATAATTCTTTTGATGGGATTACGGTTGCTTTTGGGGTGCGTAACTTTGAAACCCTTGAAAAGGGTCTTTTTGAAATATTTCGAGTCCTTCGGCCCAAAGGGAAATTGGTCATCCTTGAAACGGCTGTTCCAACTCGATTTCCCTTTAAACAAGGCTATCGGTTGTACAGCGGATGGATTGTCCCCTTGATAGGAAAACTCTTTAGCAAAGACAAAAGCGCCTACCAATACCTTTCGGATTCGGCTGCAGCTTTTCCTCATGGAAAAGTCTTCAACAATATTTTAGAAAAAATCGGGTTTATAAATGAAGGACCATCCACAAACCCTAGGGGTGGCCTCCATTTATTGTGCTACGAAGCCCTAACCATTTTAAACGTTTTTTGCTCTGCTTGTGCCTTTTTGGCCTATCGCTGGCCAACGCCCAATACTATCGGGTAAGGGAGCGCGTAAAAAACCTCCAAAATTTCGATGCAAAACCCTATCACTATGGCTATTTTTTTGGGTTTAACAACTTTGGATATCAAATGCAATACAAGGACAACTATGCCGTACCCCTTCCCCAAGAATTCCAGATGGGCAAAATTTACCCAATATTGAGTTGGTTAAAAACACAGGGTTCAACGTGGGGTTGATTGGTGATCTTCGATTGCACAAATACTTTAATCTTCGCCTAGAACCCGGCTTGTACTACACCCAAAGAGATTTGATATACCCCGAAGGAACCCCCGGAATGACGCAAGAAAACGATTTTACACGAGAAGTAAAATCAACCTACATCCACTTGCCATTGCTAATCAAATTTAGTGGGGAGCGTATCAATAATTGGAAACCGTATGTTGTTGCAGGAGTATCTACTTCGTTTAATTTGTCGAGCAACGAAAAAAATACAGATGATAATTTTAGCAATGTGTTTTGTAACCTCTACAAAGTTTTAACTACGAGGTAGGTATTGGTATTGACATCTATTTGGTTTACTTCAAATTCTCTCCTTCCATTCGAGGGATTTTTTCGATTCAAAATGAGTTGATCTCAGATAATCCTGTGAATGGAATCAGTCCATGGACCTCCAACATTACATCGATGATGAGTCAAGGGATTGCTATCAATTTAACCTTTGAATGATCAACGGATAAAAAGACCCCAATACGATAGCTGCTGCAGTTGCTACATTGAGACTCTCTGGCCCATCTACCGCTCCTCTAGGGATGGTGATTTTATGTTGAATTGTATTTTCTACTTGAGAAGAGATTCCTGTGACTCATTCCCGAAAATCAAAATGGCATCTTTAGGAACATCAATTTGATTAATAGAAACCCCTGACAAAAATGTTCCATATACGGGCAAAGGAGTCGCATCAATAAATGAGGGAGGTCTAAATAATGACAATCGACCGCTGCCAAAGAGCCCATGCTTGCTTGAACAACCTTTGGGTTGTAACAATCAACAGAATTGGGTGAACAAACAATGTCTGCTATACCAAACCAATGACACAACCGAATAATAGTCCCCAAGTTTCCTGGATCAGAAACATTATCTAAAACAACAATACGCCCTTTATTTGGACGTACTTGAGGGGTAAAATTGGAAATACCGCCAATACGTTGGTCGGATTTTTAAGTGGCTAATTCGCCGCATGTCCTGTGGTTCAATCGCAGTGAACGCAGGGGATGTTTGAGGATGAACCCCGTAGATCGCAAGAGGTTTATGTCCTGCATCTAAAAAAGCATGCACTGTTTTTTTCTCCTTCTACTACAAACCGGCTAAGATCTTTTCTGTTTTTTTATCCCTAAACTTTGATTGTTTTTCTGTTCCTTTTTGTTATCATAAATGATGTATTTTTGCTTGAAACCGGTCACTTTTGCATCAAACCTATTCAAAAATAACGAATCTCCTTTTGGTCTGCATCATTTTATACGGATGTAGTAGTGTAAAAGAAACTCCCGACTGAAAATCAATTGATTGTAAAACAGGTTTTTGAAAAAAATGGAGAGTCGTTTAGTGCCGATCCCATTGCCCAATTATCGCTTACACGGGTTAATGAAAAAAATTCTTGGAGTTCCATTAAATTACACATCTACAACTTGAGCAACCCAGATCCTGAAGCACAATTTGATCAATGGCTTGAAAAAAACAAAAAAGAGAGGAGCGCCTAAACCAATGGCTATCGCCCAAACAAGTTGTACAACTCAAAAAATATCATGTAGATTTTAACAATTGGCTGAAAAAACTGGAGAAGCCCCAGCCATTGTAGATTCAACCAAAATTGCGTTAACACAAAATATCTTTGAAAATATTACAATAATATGGGCTATTTCAATGCAGAAGTTACCACCGAAATAGATTCCATAGGCCCACATAAAGCTGAAATTGCCTATCGTAAACACAGGCCCTCAGTTTTATTTGGACTCAATTTCAGTAGTAGCAGCATCAAAAGCAATTGACTCACTCTACAAAACTCATAAAGAACAAAGTTTGCTAGTGGCAGAAAATCCATTTCTGGGTAGATCAAATTGAAAAGAGCGGGATCGCTTGATTAACGTTTTTCGAAACAATGGGATTTATAATTTTCAACAACGTTCCATTCGATTCAAGGTATATAAAGATAGTACGGGAAAAGACACTCATATTCCGATCATCGTTGAAATAAAAAACGCCCAAAAGCGGATACAAGACAGCTTGGTAGAAATTCCATACAGCGTTCAAAAGTCGATCGCGTTTCGATTTATGTCGACGATCCTAGTCAACGAATCAATACTTACACAGATTCCATCGATCAAGGAAATATTCGATTGTTTTCCAAAGGAAATTGACCTACAATCCAAAGATACTCACCCAAGGTGTTCAAATACAACAAAATACTCCTTACAGCTATTCCGACTTGAACCGCAACCTATCGGTATTTTAACGAATTACAAAATTTTTAAATTTCCTCGATTGTTTACCAACCCTCAAACACCGACTCGCAAAAACTGGATGCAGAAATTTACCTAAGCCCAAAAGAAAAATTTTCTTTGGGATTTGATGCCGATGTTTCGCATTCCAATATTCAAGATGTTGGTGTTTCCTTGGGAACATCACTCCTTACGCGAAATGTTTTTCGTGGAGCCGAAATCCTTGAAGTAGGAATCAAAGGAACCGTTGGATCCTCTCGTGATGTTGCAGAAGAAAAGAGCTCATTTTTTAATCTTTTTGAACTTGGTGCAAATGTTGGCTTGCGTGTTCCTAAATGCTTGCCCCTCTGTGGATGCAACGATTATTTGTTGACTCCAAACAGGTGAAAAACAAATATTGTCTTGGGAGCTTCACTCCAAGAAAACATTGGATTGGACCGACAGAATTTTACCACAACGGTAGAATATTCATGGAAAACCAAATCAAACCATCGATTAAATTTTAAACTCGCTGATATTGAATTTGTAAACAACAAAGCAATCAATAATTATTTTAATGTATACCGCAACTCCTATGATCGCCTAAACCAAATAGCGCAGCAACTCCCCGAAGGAGACTCTTACTTAAATAGCAATGGTAATTTGGGGATTCCTACACAAGCCGAAGCATTGATTTCTACTGTATTGAATGGACAATCTAGTTTTGACGTAGCAGATAAAGAATACGTCACTATTTCTTCAATACAAGAACGAAAAGATCGATTGACGGCCAATAACTTTATTGTTGGATCTTCGTTTACTTTTTTTGAAAAATAATCAAGAAAGTTTTGTTGATGAGGATTTTTCTCAACTTCGCATCAAAGTAGAATGGGCAGGGAAATATTCTTAAATACCGCTTTGCGGCTCGGAAAACGTCCTACGGATCAAAATGGGAATTATGAAATTTTCAATCTTGCCCTCACAGTACATAAAAACAGAATTAAACTACATCAAACATTGGGAAGTAGGCACAGGACGAATTTTTGCTTTTCGTGCCTTTTTCTGGGATCGCACTTCCGTACGGCAATGCGCAAAGCATCCCTTTTACTCGTTCATACTATGCAGGAGGATCAAACGACAATCGAGCATGGCAAGCCTATAAACTAGGCCAGGATCTAGCAGGATTAACGAGTTTAATGAAGCAAATTTCAAACTTGCTTTTAATCTAGAATACCGATACCCAATAATTGGTCCATTCAAGGGTGCTTTTTTTATCGATGCCGGAAATATTTGGAATGTAAACAACAATGTGACGGAACGGTCTCAAATATTTTCAGAGATAAGGGATTTAGATCAACTCGCTATTGGAACAGGGGTTGGGATTCGGTATGATTTTGATTTTTTTGTGTTTCGCCTCGATACAGCCTTTAAGACCTATAACCCTACATTGTCCAAAAAAGAACGCTGGGGATCACAACTTGCCCTTAAAAAAGCTGTTTTAATATCGGTATAAATTACCCATTCTAGATTTATTTTTACTTTTGCAGGGAACAAAACCAAATTATGAAATCAACTATTTCAAAAGGCGTTGCAACAGGACGTCAAGTACAAGCAATTTTTGAATTTGCGAAGCAACATGCTCTTGCTCTCCAGCAGTAAATGTAATTGGAAATAACTCAATCAATACCGTTCTGGAGACTGCTGCAGAGCTAAAAAGTCCCGTCATTATCCAGTTTTCAAATGGGGGTGCACAGTTCAATGCTGGCAAGGGACTGAGCAACGAAAATCAACAAGCAGCCATTGCAGGGGCCATTGCTGGAGCCAAACACATTCACGAACTTGCAGAACACTACGGAGCTACTGTTATTCTAAACACTGATCATTGTGCCAAAAATTTACTCCCTTGATAGATGGGCTTTCTCGATGCAGGTGAACAATTTTTTAAAGAAACAGGCAAACCACTACAGTTCTCATATGATCGATTTGTCTGAAGAACCCTTGAAGAAAATATTGCCCTATGCAAGAAGTACCTTCAGCGAATGGCAAAAATGGAAATGACATTAGAAATTGAATTGGGAATTACCGGAGGGAAGAAGACGGGGTAGACAACACCGATGTAGACGCATCAAAACTTTATACCCAACCTGAAGAAGTGGCTTATGCCTATGAAGAACTCATGAAAGTGAGTGACCAATTTACCGTCGCTGCCGCTTTGGTAATGTGCATGGCGTATATAAACCTGGAAATGTGAAATTAACCCCAAAATCCTAAAGAATTCTCAAGAATACATTTGTGAAAAATACAATGTCCCTAACAATACAGTAGACTTTGTATTCCATGGAGGATCTGGATCAACCGTTGAGGAAATTCGAGAAGCCATTGGCTATGGAGTTATAAAAATGAATATTGATACCGATCTTCAATATGCTTTCACCGAAGGGATACGGGACTATATGAGCGAAAAAATCGATTACCTTTCTTCTCAAATTGGAAATCCTGAAGGGGCCGACCAACCCAATAAAAATATTATGATCCACGCAAGTGGTTACGGCTTGGCGAAGAAACATTCAAACAAAGATTGATAAAAGCGTTTGAAGATTTAAACAATATCAATACATTAGCGTAAAACAAGCGCATTTTTTATGAGTTGGTTTAAACGGAGCGAAAAAGGGGATACAAACCCGAACTGAAGAAAAGAAAGACATTCCAAAAGGGCTGTGGTACAAAACGCCGACTGGGAAAATTGTAGAAACTCAAGAACTTGCCGAAAATTACTACGTCAGCCCAGAAGACGAGTACCATGTGCGTATTGGCAGTAAAGAATATTTTGAAATTTTTGATGATACAAGTTTTACGGAGCTCAATGCTGGGGTAGTCTCCAAAGATTTTTTGAAATTTACTGATACCAAGAAATACGGTGATCGAATCAAAGAGACACAAAAGAAAAGTCAATTGGAAGATGCCATTCGAACAGCCGTAGGAAAATCAAAAGGACGGGAATTGGTAATCGCTTGCATGGACTTTCGATTTATTGGGGGATCGATGGGGTCTGTTGTTGGTGAAAAAATTGCTCGTGCAGCAGACTATGCGATTAAACAACGTTTGCCCTTTTTAATCATCTCAAAGTCTGGAGGTGCACGCATGATGGAAGGTGCCTTTTCCCTAATGCAATTGGCCAAAACAAGTGCGAAACTGGCGGAACTTGCCGAACAAAAGCTTCCCTATATATCGCTCTGTACCGACCCAACTACTGGAGGGACAACAGCTTCCTTGCAATGTTAGGAGATATTAATATCGCCGAGCCGGAGCTTTAATTGCTTTTGCGGGTCCTCGCGTTGTTAAAAGATACTACAGGGAAAGATCTTCCAGAAGGGTTTCAAACCAGTGAATTTTTACTTGAGAAAGGGTTTTTGGATTTTATCTCCCACCGAAAACAACTCAAAGATAAAATCAATCTGTACATTGATTTGATTCAAAATCAATCAATCCGAGCATAAATCAATATTTCTTAGAAAATAACGTATATTTGCACGGCTAAAATAGCCACTACATAATAATCATTGAACTAATATTTGCATGTATTTATCAAAAGAAACAAAAGAAAAGATTTTTGAAGAACACGGTTCCTCAAAAACAGACACAGGCTCAACAGAAGGACAAATCGCTCTTTTTCGTACCGAATTGACCATTTATCCAACCATTTAAAAAGCAACCGTAAAGATTTCAATACGGAGCGTTCTTTGGTAAAATTGGTAGGAAAGCGAAGAAGCCTTTTGGATTACTTGAAAGCAAAAGACATTGAGCGCTACCGTTCAATTGTCAAGAAATTAGGCTGCGTAAGTAAGCTGTAATTCAACCAATTATTTTAAAAAAGCAGGATTATCCTTTTACATTGGTGACCTACAACAACAACACAACAACACTTAGGTTTAATTAATAATGAAAACAAATGATTCCAAAAACGTATACAGAAGAAATTCAACTTCCTAATGGAAGAACTATTTCTATTGAAACAGGAAAACTTGCCAAACAGGCCGACGGATCAGTAGTGGTTCGTTCTGCGACTGCATGCTACTAGCTACCGCAGTATCAGCACGAAAAGCAAGTCCTGTAGATTTTTTACCCCTCACGGTAGACTATCGTGAAAAATTTGCTGCTGCAGGGCGCTTCCCTGGGGGCTTCTTCAAGCGAGAAGCACGCCCCAGCAATGAAGAAATACTTACCATGCGATTGGTAGACCGTGTTCTTCGCCCGCTGTTTCCAAAAGATTATCACGCCGAAACGCAGGTGATGATACAATTAATGTCGCATGACGAAAACGTAAAGCCCGATGCCTTAGCTGGTCTTGCTGCTTCTGCTGCCATACAACTTTCAGACATTCCGTTTGAGTACCCAATTTCTGAGGCGCGTGTTGGACGGATTAATGGCGAACTAGTTGTAAATCCAAGTTCGGCTGAGTTGCTCGAATCAGATATCGACATAATGATTGGAGCCAGTATGGATTCGGTTGCTATGGTCGAGGGAGAGTTTGATGAAATCTCTGAACAAGAAATGATTGAAGCTATCGCATTTGGTCATGAGGCCATCAAAGAACAAATCGCTGCGCAAATTCGATTGGTCGAGGCTGTTGGCAAAAAGAAACGCGTGAGTATGAAGAAGAAGATCATGACGAAGAACTAGAAGCTCTTATTCACGAAAAAGCCTATCAAGGATGCTATGACATTGCCAAAGCGGCATCGAGTAAAGCCGATCGTGGCCTTGCATTTAGCGCACTTAAAGATGAGATTAAAGCTGCTTATACAGAAGATGAAATCGAAGAAAAAGGAGAGTTAATTTCGAGGTACTTCGGCGGTGCTCAGAAAAAAGCTGTTCGCGATCTAGTCTTGAATGAAGGCGTTCGATTGGACGGAAGAAAAACAACAGACATACGACCAATATGGTGTGAAGTTGACTACCTTCCTTCTACCCATGGTTCTTCAGTGTTTACGCGCGGAGAAACCCAAGCACTTGCCACTGTAACCTTAGGTACTTCGCGAGAAGCTAATATCATCGATTTACCAACAGAACAAGGCGAAGAAACATTTTATCTTCATTACAACTTCCTCCCTTTTTGTACAGGAGAAGCACGTCCTCTTCGCGGGACCTCCCGTCGTGAAGTTGGCCACGGGAATCTTGCGCAACGCGCATTGAAAAAAGTCATGCCAGCCGACTGCCCATACACTGTTCGTGTTGTGTCAGAAGTATTAGAATCCAACGGGTCCTCTTCCATGGCAACTGTTTGCTCAGGAACCATGGCGTTAATGGATGCTGGGGTCCAACTTAAAAACCAGTCTCTGGTATAGCAATGGGACTCATCTCTGATGGCGATAAGTTTGCTGTCCTTTCAGACATTCTAGGAGACGAAGATCACTTAGGAGATATGGATTTTAAAGTGACGGGAACCGAAGATGGAATTACTGCCTGTCAAATGGATATTAAAATTAAAGGATTGAGTTATGAAATCTTAACACAAGCCTTGGAACAAGCGCGTGAAGGCCGTCTCCATATCCTTGAAAAATTAGTAGAAACCATTGCTAAACCCGCTGAAGATGTAAAAT
Source organism: Flavobacteriaceae bacterium (assembly GCA_038143595.1). Taxonomy (GTDB): domain Bacteria; phylum Bacteroidota; class Bacteroidia; order Flavobacteriales; family Flavobacteriaceae; genus Arcticimaribacter. The sequence continues at coordinate 1,049,803 of JAYQME010000001.1, forward strand.
CACATGCGCCAAAAATGATTACTCGACGTATCGACAACGAATACATCGGTGCATTGATAGGGCCTGGTGGAAAGGTAATCCAAGAATTACAAAAAGAATCGGGCTGTACGATTGTCATCAATGAAGATCCAGTTACCGAAGAAGGAATCGTCGAAATTTTGGGAACTTCACCCGAAGGAATCGCCATGGTAGAAACAAAAATTGACTCCATTACTTTCAAACCGAAAGTAGGCAACACCTATGAAGTAAAGGTGATAAAAATGCTCGACTTTGGTGCTGTAGTTGAATATACCGAAGCCCCAGGAACGAAGTACTACTTCACGTAAGTGAATTGGCTTGGGAACGAACCGAAAATGTATCGGATGTCGTAAATATGGGAGATGTTCTCGAGGTTAAGTACTTTGGGATAGACTCTCGAACCCGCAAAGAGAAAGTTTCTCGAAAAGCTTTGTTGCCACGTCCAGAACGAAAAGACAAGCCGAAAAGAGAGGAGAGATAACCTCACCAATTAATTTCTAAAAAAATCACTCATTTGAGTGATTTTTTTTTGGTTTGATGTAACATTTCAAGATTTTGAACGTATAAGATATACAACACAAAACGTTTTCATGAGACAACTAAAAATCACCAAGCAGGTAACCAATAGAGAAACGGCATCCTTAGACAAATACTTACAGGAAATTGGTAAAGTAGATTTGATCACAGCCGAAGAGGAAGTAGAGCTAGCCCAACGCATCAAAGCAGGGGATCAAATCGCTCTTGAAAAACTTACCAAAGCTAATCTTCGATTTGTTGTCTCTGTTGCAAAGCAATACCAAAACCAAGGACTTACCCTGCCCGATTTAATTAATGAAGGTAATTTAGGACTCATCAAAGCGGCAAAGCGATTTGATGAGACCCGAGGATTTAAGTTTATTTCCTATGCAGTATGGTGGATTCGACAGTCCATCCTCCAAGCCCTAGCCGAACAGTCCCGTATTGTTCGTTTGCCGTTGAATAAAATTGGTTCCATCAATAAGATTAATAAAACATATGCTTTTTTAGCGCAAGCCCACGCACGTGCGCCCTCTGCTGAGGAAATTGCAAAAGAATTGGATATGACAGTAAACGATGTGAAAGAGTCCCTCAAAAACTCGGGCCGTCATGTGTCGATGGATGCGCCATTGGTTGAAGGAGAGGATTCCAATCTTTATGATGTACTCAATAGTGGAGAGTCTCCAAATCCAGACAGAACATTGCTTCACGAGTCGCTAAAGACTGAAATTGAACGCGCATTAGAAACTTTAACGCCGCGTGAGGCCGATGTCGTACGTCTCTATTTTGGGTTAGGTGATCAACATGCGATGACTCTTGAAGAAATTGGCGAAACATTTGATCTTACACGGGAACGTGTCCGCCAAATCAAAGAAAAAGCGATACGCCGTTTAAAACACACCTCAAGAAGTAAAATTTTAAAAACTTATCTCGGATAAAACCACAAGCAATCTTTTTGGATTGCTTTTTTTTTACATATGGAAATACTCATAGCACCTTCATTGTTAGCTGCAGATTTTGCTAACCTCCAACGCGATTGTGAAATGCTCAATACTAGTGAAGCTGATTGGTTTCATATCGATATAATGGATGGCGTTTTTGTTCCTAACATTTCCTTTGGAATGCCAGTGCTGAAGGCCATCAATCAACACGCAAAAAAACCTTTAGATGTTCATTTGATGATTGTTGATCCTGATCGATATATTGAAGAGTTTGCTGCTTTAAATGCTGCTGTTCTGACCGTACACTTCGAGGCTTGTAATCATCTCCACAGAAGCATACAAAAATAAAGTCTTGCGGAATGAAAGCTGGAGTAGCGTTGAATCCTCATACACCAGTTCATGTACTTGATGATATCTTGGAAGAGGTTGATGTGGTGTGCCTAATGAGTGTTAATCCTGGATTTGGAGGGCAATCGTTTATTGAAAACACCTACCAAAAGGTCATTGCACTTGATAAAATGATTAAGGCTAAGAATTGCTCTACTTTAATTGAAATTGATGGAGGTGTGACCGATCAAAACGCTAAAGCTCTTATTGACGCGGGGGCTAATGTTCTTGTTGCTGGGAGTTTCGTCTTTCGTTCTGAGCACCCTATACAAACCATCGCTTCCCTTAAGACAATTTAATTTTTTACCCATTGTATAAAAAAAAGCTGTGCATTGCTGCACAGCTTTTTTTGTTTGGTTGTCGTCAAGAATTACTGCTTACGCTTAAATTCTACTCGACGGTCTTGAGTTGCATTTGGCTCATCACCAGCGCTTTTAGACTCACCGAAAGCTCTTGTTTCTAAACGAGATGCGTCTGCACCAAGTTCAACAAGTTTATCTTTCACTGCCTGAGCTCTCTTCTCAGAAAGTTTTAGGTTATATTCTTCACTTCCGTCAGCCGAAGCATATCCTTCGATTACTAAAACTCCATCAGGGTTTTGATCTAAGATTGCTTTTACTTCACTAAGTGCATCCATGGCTTTCTTGCCCATGATACGTGATCTGTTGGCTGGGAAAAGGATGTTTTCACCTACTTTATTGATTGTAGACAAGATTTCATCTGAAATTTCTGGACAACCATTAGCACCCTTACCGGCGTCTTCTGGACATTCGTCGTCTTTGTCAGCAACACCATCGCCATCAGTATCGGGCCATGGGCATCCGTTGTTTTCAGCAGGACCTGCTTCTTCAGGACACTCATCGTCTGGATTGGCTACGCCATCTTCATCAGAGTCAGGACAACCGTTTAGATCAGCTAGACCAGCTTCTTCTGGGCACGCATCATCTTTGTCAAGTACGCCTTCTCCATCGGTATCTGGGCATCCATTGTTTTCAGCTGGACCGGCTTCTTCAGGGCAGTCGTCTTGTGGATCAGGAATGCCATCACCATCGGTGTCTGGACATCCTTCAAATTCTTTTAATCCAGGTACATCTGGACATTTATCTTTTTGTCGTTTACGCCATCTTTATCACTGTCGCCTGAGCCAAACCCGTAGGTAAGACCAACAGAAAGTAAACCGTAATCTACTTCAGGTGTTTCGTTGATTTTTCCTATGGAGTACTCAGCATAAGCACCAAGTCTCTCCCCTAGGGCATAATCAAACCCAACAGTTCCAAAGTTCGAGTAGTCTGTAAAACGCGAAGCACTATCGGTTCCATCTTTCAATGAAGTAGATCCGTAAACACCTGCCTTTAAATATGGGCTGAATTTATTATCTGCTGCAAAGTTATACTTTAATGCTGCGTGCATGCTGAAAAACTCAAAGTCTGAGGTTGAAGCATCGTTGGTAATTGTTCCCAACGACAATTGCCCACCGATTGATAATCCTCCTAAGATTCTTCTGTATAAGCCTAACTGAGGAGCACCAAATGCAGAACCTAGATCGCTGTTTGAAATGGTTGATCCCGCTGCAGTAATATCACTTGATACTGATGGGAAAGTAAAACCTGCAGAAATCTGCCAAGGATTGTTTGAGTTTTGCCCAAACAAAAGAACTCCTGAAAGCAAAAAATCCAAATGTTAAAAGTCGTGTAATTTTCATCTTTTTTTATTTAAATAATGTTTAAAAAGCTGTTAATAATTTTATTGGAGATACAAATAAATTAAAAAATTAACGAAAAAAAGCCTATTCATTGAATTAATTTGCTGTTTTATTTCGCGGAGATCTATTTTTTAATGGTATTTGTCTAAGTGTGATTGTATTTAACTACGCTTTATTTGTAATTTTGTAAATGAAGGAATAATTGTTTAATAAACGACAGTAAAACCTTCGCGACGGCTACAATTCAACCTTAATGAATCGTTTATAAATGAATCTTAAAGCAGAAATTCAGCGTTTAAAGAAAGAAAAAAACGCTGTACTACTAGCGCATTATTACCAAGACAGTGATATTCAGTCCATTGCTGATTATTTAGGGGATAGTCTTTTACCTAGCCAAACAAGCAGAAAAAGTTGACGCCGAAATCATTGTTTTTGCAGGTGTTCATTTCATGGCAGAGACAGCAAAAATTGTAAATCCAAGCAAAAAGGTTCTCCTACCCGATTTAAATGCAGGGTGTTCATTAGCTGATTCATGTCCACCCGAAGATTTTCGTCGATTCAAAGAGCAACATCCTAATGCGGTTGTAGTTACCTACATCAACTGTTCAGCAGAAATTAAAGCCATGAGCGATATTGTTTGTACTTCTAGTAATGCTGTAGAAGTAATTGAGCAAATCCCTACGGATAAAGAAATTATTTTTGCCCCGATAAAAATCTGGGGCGTTATTTAATTAAAAAAACAGGTAGGGAAATGATTTTATGGGATGGTTCTTGTATTGTTCATGAGGCTTTTTCGTTTGATAAGATTGTTGCCCTTGCCAAAGAACACCCAAAGGCGAAATTTATTGCTCATCCTGAAAGTGAGAGCCATGTCTTGGACATTGCCCACTATATTGGAAGCACCTCTGGCCTGCTTAATTATGTACAGCACGACCAAAGCAATACATTTATTGTGGCCACAGAGGCTGGGATACTTCACGAGATGCAAAAACGATGCCCCAATAAACATTTTATTCCTGCCCCTGTTGAAGATGATACTTGTGCATGTAGCGAATGTGCTTTTATGAAACTCAATACACTTGAAAAACTATATGCTTGCTTAAAAAACGAAACCCCTGAAATCGTTTTAGATCAACCTTTAATGGACAAGGCAAGACTTCCCATTGACCGAATGCTAGCGATCAAATAAATGCATACCGACGTTCTTGTTATTGGCACTGGTATCTCAGGTTTAACCTATGGCCTAAAGTTAGCCGAGTCCTCCCCAACACTAAAATCACTCTAATTTGTAAGGACAAACTCAGGAAGGAAATACACGCTATGCACAAGGCGGCATCGCAGTAGTTTCTGACTTTCAGCATGATACTTTTGAAAAGCATATTCATGACACCTATCTGGCAGGAGACTGTATGGGGGATAAGTCGGTAATTCAGTTTGTTATTGAGGAAGGGAAAGATCGCTTAGATGAACTCATTCAATGGGGCACTCAATTTGATATGAATGCAAATCAACACCTCGCTTTAACCAAAGAAGGAGGGCATTCCGAAAAGAGAATTGTTCACTACAAAGACCATTCGGGAGCAGAAATACAACGTGCGTTAATTGATAAAATCAAAACCAAAACCAATATTCGCTATTTTGAAAATCATATTCTGGTTGACTTAATTACCGATCATCATGTAAAAGCAAACATCAAGCGTTGTTTTGGGGCGTATATAATCTCGACTACCGATCAAAAAATTATAAAAATTACTGCTCAACTTACCATCCTTTCAACGGGTGGTCTCGGGCAGTTATACCGTTCCACCACCAATCCGATTGGAGCGACTGGTGACGGCCTTGGTGCTGCCTACCGCGCAAAAGTTCAATTGAGAGATTTGCCCTATGTTCAATTTCATCCTACGGCACTCTTCCCAAAGATCAATAATGAAACGTTCTTAATTACAGAAGCTCTTCGAGGAGAAGGTGCGATTTTACGAAATACCAATGGGGAGGCGTTCATGCAAAAATACGACTCCCAGAAAGACCTAGCTCCACGTGATGTGGTTGCCCGCTCAATTGTTTGTGAAATGTTAATTCACAACGATGACCATGTTGTACTGGATCTGAGTCGGATTGATCAAGAAACAATCATAAAACACTTTCCAACCATTGTTGAGCAGTGTCGATCGATTGGGATTGATCCGTGTAAAAAACCCCATTCCTGTTGTTCCTGCTGCCCATTATAGTTGTGGAGGAATTGTGGTTGATGCTAATTCAAAAACAGACTTAGAGGGACTATATGCCATTGGAGAGTGCAGTGCAACAGGCCTGCATGGTGCCAACCGCCTAGCCTCAAATTCGTTGCTCGAATCGATAGTGTTTTCGCATCGTGCTGCGATTAAAAGTCTCGAAGAGCTGACTACTCAACCCCTAGATTTAGATTTTTACAGCCAAATTCCCGATTGGAATGGCCGAGATTTTCAAAAAAAAACAATCAACGTGAACTCACGCAAAATTTGCGTCTAAAATTGACAAAAATTATGAGTGAACGAGTCGGCATTTTTAAAACCACAAAGGGGCTTCTAAAAGCCCAAAAACAAATAAATGCCCTCTACCACGAAGTGGTTGAATTGTACAATCAAAATACGTTGTCTTCACAGATATGTGAATTGCGAAACATGGTTAGTGTCGCTTATGTTTTGGTTAATCAATCCCTAGAAATCACAGAAAATAGAGGGGTGTTTTATAATGAAGATTATGACAAAAAATACGTTTTATAACCTCCATGCTTCTCAAATTAATCGGTTTATCGCTGAAGCTCTTCACGAAGACATCGGCAGTGGAGATCACAGCAGTTTCTCTTGCTTAGACAATAAAGTAAATAGTCGGGCGGCATTGCGTGCAAAAGAAGGGGGGATTATCGCTGGGATACGCTTGGCTGAAAAAATTTTTAAGCATGTAAATCCACACATAAATTTTATAGCCCATTGCAATGATGGCGATCCAATCGCCAGTGGAGAGGATATTTTTACAATAGAAGGCCCTCAGTATGATTTGCTAGCAACAGAACGACTGGTGCTCAACTGCATGCAACGCATGAGCGGCATAGCCACGCTTACCAGGAGCTTATGCAATACAATTAAACACACCAACTGCATCTTACTGGATACTCGAAAGACAACGCCAAACTTTCGGTATCCGGAGAAATGGGCCGTTCAAATAGGGGGCGGTGAAAATCATCGAATGGGGTTGTTTGATGCCATCATGATAAAAGATAATCACATCGATTTCAATGGATCAATTGCCGCCACTTTGGAACGCACACAAGCTTACCTCACCAACAATAAGCTCGACATCAAAACCATCGTTGAAGTAAGAAATTTAGATGAAATTGATGCTTGCATGGACTTTCCATGGATTCATCGTTTGTTATTAGACAACATGAATCCAAGCGAATTGCGCCTTGCCATTGAGCGTATTGGAGGTGTGTTTTTAACCGAGGCATCGGGGAATATAACAGCGAAAAATCTAGTCGAAATCGCCGAAACAGGGGTCAACTATGCTTCTTTGGGTGCCCTAACTCACTCGGCACAAAACATTGATCTAAGCTTAAAGTCACTATCGTGATTACAACTTCTCGTTAAACCCAGAGAAGTCAAATTCAAACCATTCAAAGGTAGTATTTTCGTTGTTTCTTGATATTGGGATTCGCATGCGAATCGTGCTTTGGCTTGTAATGGGCAAAGTAATTCCAAATCCTCCAATTCCATTTGAAACACATTGGGACGAGAATAGGTTGTTTTTATTTCAACCTTACTCCCGTCTGCTTGAATTATTTCGACATTGATTGGACACACACTTAAACACCGTGGAAATTTGAATAAATTTTCATCTGAAGCGGTTGATTGAAGTTGAATGGTTGTCACTTGGTTTTTATTTTCTCCTTGTTTATCGAGAATAGCATAGAGGGTGATTCCCATTTCAGCGGGTGGGTCAGTAGAATAATTTGACAAGGTGTTTACTGATAATTTCCCAATGGTATAAAATGGAATGACATTTTTCCCCGAAGGGAGTTCTTTCATGTCATAAATCCAGCCCTCTTTTTTGTAAACCCCATCGGCTAGTTTTTCGATCTTTTCTCGTGATGTTTCATTTCCACAACTTGTTCCTATCAAAAGAAAAAAAGGGCGAATGATAATGTTTTTAGGCGCATTTAAATCCAATTTTATTGTGGTGCAAATTACATCATTTAATGCTAAAATTTAAGCAGTGTAGAAAATTCAATTAACATTTTTTTCACGCTTTCATCCTTGATTTACCAATATGAACTCCCTAAGGGAAATTGTATCTTTGCCTATAAATTTAACTATATATGCAGCGAAAGCAAGAGGCAATTGCATTGCTTTACAGAATTGGAATCGCTTATTTACTTTTTGGGATAAGCCGTTTACTTTTTTTTTTTTTAATGGAGATATTATTCAAGTAAGTGGTCTAGCTGAGAGTTTACGCCTTTGCTTTTATGGGATTCGATTTGACACTACTGCAATTCTTTACCTACTAATGCCATTTATTTTGCTGTCAATACTACCCGGAACTTTCACGACATCTATCGGGTATCAAAAAACCACTCGCTTTTTTTATTTCTTTGGTGGAATCCTCGGGCTGGCACTCAATTTTATTGATTTAGCGTATTATCGATTCAATTTATCACGAATCAATGCCAATTTTTTTGAGGTGCTACAGAATGAGCACAACAAAGCTACCTTGTTTTTTCACTTCATCAATGCATATTTCTACCTTATTGTTTTATTTTTTCTTTGTTGTGCGTTGTGGATTTGGTTCTATCAGAAATATGGTGTTTCAAAAATCAAACGCATTCGCCCCCTCCCTTATGCCCTAGAGTCAATTGCTTTATTTTTTTCTAGGGGTTGTTTTAACTGTGGGCGGCATACGTGGCGATTTTAAGAAAAGTACACGTCCCATTGCGCCCATCCATGCAATGGAATACGTTGATTCCCTCAGCAGGGCGATATAGTTCTCAACACCCTTTCAACGTTATTCGTACGTTTGGAAAAATGACACTATACGTGCAAAAGACATTTCAGAGGAGGTAGTTTTTGCAGAAAACAGACCGATTAAACACTATGCTACGGGGGTACTAGATCCGCAAAAACCCAATGTGGTATTGATTATATTAGAAAGCATGGGGCGGGAATATTGGGGTGCGCTAAATGAAAATTACGACATTCCAAACTACGAAAGCTTCACTCCTTTTTTGGATTCACTAGCCCAGCATAGCCTTCGGTTTCCCAACTTTTTCGCCAATAGCAGAAAGTCTATTCACGGCATGCCTGCTATTCTTGCTGGAATACCATCTTTTGAAACGGCTTATACCTCAACCCCTTATGCTTCGCAAAAAATAGAGTCTGTGGTTTCAATTGCCAATTCTTTGGGATATGATACTTCATTTTTTCATGGAGCACCTAACGGATCCATGGGGTTTTTGGGCTTTGCCAAAACCCTAGGTTTTGATCATTATTACGGAAAGAATGAATACAACAATGATACTGATTTTGACGGCTTTTGGGGGATTTGGGACGAACCCTTTCTAAACTTTATGAAAAAGAAATTGGATCAAAAAGCAAACCCCTTTTTTTAGTACCATTTTTACCGTAACTTCTCATGAACCGTATATAATCCCAAAAAAATATGAAGGGAAATTCCTGAGGGATATGTTCCTATGCACCAATGTGTCGGGTATACGGACTATGCACTCAAAACATTTTTTAATGAGGCAAAAAAAATGCCTTGGTTTGAAAATACTATTTTTGTTTTTACCGCAGACCACGGGAATCAATCCCACTTCCCGTTTTATGAACAAACAATCAATCGCTTTGCTAATCCATTGATGATTTATGATCCCAAAGAGAAATTTAAAGGAACTAGCAATGTATTAGGGCAACACATGGACATTTACCCCACGCTGGTCAATCTAATGCATTATGATCATCCCTTTCGATCTTGGGGACAAAGTTTGGTTTCACCGCTTGTACAATCGCCATTTGTGATAAATTATTTTGGCAGCAACACCTATTTCCTGGTACAAGACAATTATATTCTGGTAACCAATGGCGAAAAACCCAAAGGATTGTATCATTTTTATGACTATGATTTGAAGAATAATCTGATTAAACAAGATAGTTTGCAAACGAAATTAGCCACACTCAACCTAAAACTAGGTACATTTATACAAGATTACAGCAACCGCATAGTGAACCAAAAAATGTTTTATTCACCCTCTGAAAATGCCAAATAGCTACTATTTTATTATCAATCCGGCATCGCTGAAAGGAAATAAATCAACAGAACAAAGAATCCAGAAATTCTTTTCCACACGAAAAGAGACATTTGAAATTTGTTACTGGGACACAAACGATAACGTTTCTGATTTGGTAAGCAAAGGAATAGAGTTGGGATATACGTGCATGGTTGCTTGTGGAGGAGATGGTACAATACTGCAAGTTGGAAGGGCAATTCTCAATACGAACACCCATTTGGGGATTTTGCCGCTAGGCTCTGGAAACGGTATTGCACGACATTTCAATATCTCTACTGAGCTTGATAAAGCACTTTACACTTTAGTAAGCCACAAAACTCAACCCATGGACATTGGAAAAGCTGGAAAGTATTACTTCTTTTCAAATATTGGATTTGGCGTAGAAGTTGACTTTATTAAGGCATATCAAAAAGAAAAGTCCATGGAATTAAAGGATACATGATCGCCTTAATCACTGCTCTTTTTGGTTTTCAATACAAAAAATTCACCCTGCAATACGATGATAAATTGCTGCCGATCAATCCCTATGTTTTCCTTATTGCAAACACCAATGAACAAGGATACGGAATAAGTTTAACACCAATGGCACAAACAAATGATGGAGAGTTAAATCTCCTTGCGATTCCCAGACATTCATGGCTTCAACTTATTTATTTCGCAATTTGCACACTCTTTGGCAAGCCAATCCATTCGCATCAAAAGGTAATCCATATCCCTGGAAATTACTTTAAACTAAAAAGTGAAAATAGTCCACTTTCGTTTGAAATCGACGGAGAATTTGTATCAATCGAAGACGATTCTCTAGAAATTTCTGTGCTACACAATGCAATTGAAGTAGTCGGAACAGAATCCTAGGTTTTATTTTTTACACATAAGGGCATTTAAGGCAAAATAAAGGTATTTTTGCTGCAATCATTTGATGATGAAAGCATTACTTATTCAACAAAAAATGATTGGTGACGTCCTTACGGCCAGTCTTCATTGCGCGTACTTAAAGCGATGGAATCCTTCATTGGAAATTCACTTCGTTGCTAATCAACATACCCTAGCGGTACTGGAGAACAATCCCAACATCGATAAAATCATTATTTTTAGGGACGACTTTCGATCCAACAAGCTTGCTTTTCTCTCATTTTTGTGGAAGCAACGAAAGGAGCCATATGATTATATTATTGATTTTTATGGCAAAATTGAAAGCAATCTCATTGCTCTATTTACCCCTGCTAAAACAAAAATCTCTTATCACAAATGGTATACATCATGGGTATATTCTACCCCTGTGAAACGGAGTAATAACTCTCCTACTCAATTGCCCTTAAGCCTTCATCATCGAAATCAATTAATTTTTCCGCTTGTTGGCGATGATTTTAATTTCAATGATTATCCAAGATTATACCTCAACAAACAAGAAGTACAACAGGCAAAAAAAACCATTGCCCATCGTGATCCCCAAAAGAAACTATTGATGGTTGCCGTTTTGGGCAGTAGTAAATTAAAACCTACCCCCTCAATCAATTGGCAGATATGCTGGACTACCTATGTCAGAACTATCCGGTCCAACTCATTTTTAACTACATGCCACAACAACAAGGGCAAGTCAATGAGTTAATCGAGCGATTGAATAAATTTACCATGGATCAACTGCTGTTTGACTCGGCTCCAAAAAGTCTTCGTCAATACATTGGGTTGGTCTCTCAATGTGATGCCGTTTTGGGAAATGAAGGAGGTGCCATCAATATGGGGAAAGCAGCTGGGATTCCTTCTTTGCTATATTTTCACCACAGATCGAAAAACAAGGATGGCATAATGACAATCCCCGCCATCACGCAGTTCACCTAAACGACTATTTTCCAGAAGCAATTCACAAAAACATAAATGAAAAGCATATTCAACAATTGTATGCGCAATTCAATTTTACACTTTTCAAAAATAAATTAGCTGCCTTTTTACAACAATTGTTCTAAGCCTTTAGTCGCTTTGATTTTTTCTCACTAATGGTTTGATTTTGTATGGCGTCATTAGTTTGAAAAAGGAGCGATCTTTCTCGGGGTGATCCAAATGATATACCTGCCCATAAAATTTTAACCGTTTCCCACGAATACCCAAATGGTGAAATCGATACATGAGCTCAGAATCTTCTCTCCCCCACCCTGTAAACGATGTTTCATATCCATTGACAGACACAAAATCATTTCGCCAAAAGAAACATTGCATCCCCTGAATTTTGGAGAGATATTTTTTTGCTCTAAAAATAAAAATTGAAGCATCGGAAGTCGAAGTGCACGCATTCGTTTTTTTAATGCCCTATCAAAAAATGAAAAAGAAATCTGCTTTTGTTTCACTACCCTTTCCACATCTTTTTCTTTAACGTGAATTCGTGTCCCGTATAGATAGCGTCCTTTTTTGGCAAGAGCTACATGGTCGGCGATACATGACGGGTGTGGAATGCAATCCCCATCCAACTGAATAATATAATCTGATGTAGATTTTGCTACAGCTTTATTTAAAATAAGTGCTTTTCTAAATCCATCATCGGGTTGTGTGCAATGAATAATTGTTGCCCCAATCTTGCTGTTCCAGAAAGAAACACACTCTTCTGTATCTGGGTCTTGGCCATCTTCGGCAATTACTATTTCATTGAGAGGATAGCCTTGTTGAGCCAGCGCTTGTAAAATTAGATGCAGAGTTGGTGCATTTTTATAGGTTGATAATAAAACAGCTACTTTCATTTGTGTTCAGTTATTTCAAAAGTAAATTTAAAGCGTTACGCATGGATTCGATTACTGATGCCGGTTGAGTTATGTTTTGATGAAACGCCAATTGGCTTTCTTTTATGATGGATTGAACATGAGGATGAGTTGCAATGAACTGATGGACTGTTTTTTGCTGCAAGACATCAAACCAATCGGTCATTTGTTTTTGACGAAGATATGTGAGGCGGTCGGTTTTTTTAGGTGGGAGAAACGTGTCGTTATTTCGTTCCATAAAATGTCTAATCCCTCGCCAGTAAAAGAAGAAGCAGTGAGTACCTTTTGGTTCAAACCTTCATTTTTGTTGGGAAATAAGCCAAGTGTTTTTTGAAGGGTTGCGGCTTCTTTTTTTGTGTGGTGTTCTTGATGATCATCAGATTTATGAATGACCACGACATCAGCTACTTCCAACACACCACGCTTTATGGCTTGTAAGTCGTCTCCTGCGCCTACGAGTTGAAGCAACACAACAATATCAGACAATTGACTCACTGCTATTTCCGATTGTCCTACCCCAACTGTTTCTATAAAGACTACATCATATCCAGCCGCTTCACATAACAAAATGGCTTCTTGAGTAAACTGCCCTACTCCTCCAAGCATGCTGCTAGAAGGTGAAGGACGGATAAAGGCATTTTCAAAGTGACTGAGCTTTTCCATACGTTTTATCCCCTAGAATGCTTCCACGGCTCTGTTGGCTACTGGGATCAATGGCCAATACCGCTACTTTCTTCCGATGCGTTTCAATTAACACACTTCCAAGGACCTCAATTAAGGTGCTTTTTCCTGCTCCAGGGACCCCACTTATCCCGATGCGCATTGATTTCCTGTATGTGGGAGAATCTGCTCCAACAAATCTAGTTTTAGCGATTGATGGGAAGGCAAATTACTTTCGCATAGGGTAATGGCCTTGCTCAAGGCCAATCGATTTCCGTTTACAACATCCTCTTTGAGTTTTGAGATATTCATTGCGATCGCTTTCTATCGTTCATTGTCCATGTCCATGCACAGTTCTGTCAAAACACCGTGTGTTGAATTCGGATGAAAAAAAGCAACCCATTTATTGTCAGCACCAGGGTAGGGATTCTCTTGAAGCGGGGTGAATCCTTCTTTTATCAAGCGCTCCATTTCTTGCTTAATATTTTCAACACTATAGGCAACATGATGCATTCCTTCCCTTTTTTTTGAAGAAAACGAGCGATTGGACTTTCTGGGGATGTTGCTGCCAAAAGCTCAATTTTGTGATTATTCAATTGAAAAATGCAACCTCTACTTGTTGATGGGTGACAACTTCTTTTTTGCAACAGGGAGTATTTAGCAAAACCGTGTATCGCTCAATTGCTTCGTCTAGGTTGTTAACGGCAATCCCGATGTGTGCAATTTGTTTCATTTAACAGAGAATAAAGGCAAAAGATACGCTAAAATGTTAATACCGTTGGTGATATTATAATTGAACATACACGAGTATCTCTAGCGTTCCTATGGACATAACATTCGTTTTGATTCCCCTTGTTGGTCATTGTATGGTCAACAGGACACCAATTTTTTGATGTGTTTGTAGATGATTTCTTTTTTGCCAACAGTCCTATTAAATCTAGAATCAAAAAAACCTCCCTATTGGAGGTTTTGGTGTGACTCAGGGAGGATTCGAACCCCCAACCCTCAGAGCCGAAATCTGATATTCTATCCAGTTGAACTACTGAGCCTTTTGAAGAGCAAATTTAATAAATTGAATTTTTATGAAAACGATATGAAGAGAAAATTTCCCGTTATCACTCACATTTATGTCGCTTTTTAATGCGTTAATACAACCCCCATACTGTCTAGCTAAATTAATCGGGTGATCATTTGCCCTATTGGAAGGTTATTTGGATGCGTATACCATATTCAATTCCTTGTCAGATATTATTTCATTTTCATTGTGTATTTTGAATCCATAGCTTTTTAATGTCTTTAGAATATCAAGACACTGTTTCCCTCAAAAGGATGACTCTCCATGATAATTTTTTTCACCCCATTGAGAAAACTATGATCTTGATTAAAAATATCATATTCTGCACCCTCACAATCTACTTTTAAAAAATCAATGGTTTTTATTTTTTGATTTACGCAAAATTCATTGAGTGTCAGTGTTTCAATTTCCACTTTTTCTTTTTTGTTTTCGCCTTTAAACAACGAATTTCCGCCTGAGTTTTTGGAATTGATATACAAAACTTTTGTGCCTGCATCTCCGCTAATTCCATAATTGAAAGGAACAATTTGATCTTTATTGTTTACTTTTTTTTATGAAATTGTAAACGCTTATAATTTTCGACAAAGGGTTCAAATGAAAATATTTTACCTGTTTGACTTTGTTCTGCTGCATAGGTAGAAAAGATCCCAACATGTGCGCCTATGTCTACTACGGTGTCTCCTTTTTCAATTTTTACACCATATTGATCGTATAACTTATTTAACCAAATCTCTTTAAAAACCGTCTTGTCTGCACTTCTCCCACGAAGTCGATACTTCAAATTATTGGTTAATTCTAAAGAGACTTCAACACCTCTAGGAGCTACTTTAAGAAAGTAGTATTTAAGTCTATTTTTTAATATTTTTTTATCTAAAATGCTAAAAATGCCTTTGTGTTTTGTCTGGGGTGCCATTTGAAATTCTTGATGTATAGTAATTTGTAGGCCAAAAGTTACGGTTTTTTTACAGAAATGAAATTACAATTGTTGGCTAATTGTTTTTATCCTTGGATCACCTCCTCTGCTCATCTTTTGGAGTAAAAGTTTGGTCCTTATACGTTAACTTAAGCCTACAATTTTTTAGATTAGTAGGCGCAAGACATTTAAACTGTTTCATGAGTAAACTTTACTTTTTCCGTCATGGCCAAGCCTCGTTGGGTGCAGACAATTATGACATGCTTTCAGACAAAGGGAAGCTTCAAGCTGAGCATCTTGGAACTTATTTATTAAGCCAAAAACTCCATTTTGATAAAATTTATGTGGGGCCATTGACACGGCAAATTGACACCTATCAACAGGTAAAACAGGTCTACCAAAAGCGGCATTCATCTCTCCCAGAGAGTAGGCAAATCGTAGGCTTAAGGGAGCATCAAGGCATAGAAGCCATGAAGATTGCTCTGCCAGAATTGGTAAAAACTGATGATTATCTCAAGTCGTTGCAAGCAGACAGTAAAAAAATCCTGCCAACACCCTTCGTAATACCATGAAGAGTTTCCATTACTTTCTTGGGGAATGGGCTAAGGGAAATATCGTTGTAGACGGGGTTAGAAAATGGGCAACCTTTCGCGAGGAAACACGGCAAGCCTTGACACAAATCTTAGAAAACACCGAAAGGGGTGAAACAATCGGGGTGTTTAGTTCTGGAGGAACAATAAGTGCTATCACAGCAGAATGTCTTGGCTTACCCAATCAAAAAAGTGTTACTGAATTAAATTTCTCGATTCGCAATACTGCCATTACCTCTTTTTATTTAGCAATGACCAATTTAATCTTTTGACCTTCAACGAACTTCCTCACCTTGAGGGATCAATGGTTACTTTTATTTAAATTTATCCATGGCCAAAAAGAAAAAAAAATCAATTCCTCTTCGAGAGGATGTCAAAGAGTTAAAGGAAAGGCAATTACTCACAAAAGACGAAAAGCGCCAAAAAGCAGTTGAGAAAAGACATGCTTCGCAAAAACGTACAGCACGTGAAAACATTGCAGATCTATGCGATCCGGGTAGCTTTGAAGAAATTGGTTCCTTGATAGTTGCCGGGCAAAAGGGACGCACACCCATCGACGAACTCCGAAAAAAACCCCTGCCGATGGCCTAATATGTGGCCTGGCTACCGTAAATGCACAAGACTTTTCATTCAACACCCATTGCTATGTGTTAAGCTATGATTATACTGTTTTAGCTGGAACTCAAGGGGCTTTCGGGCACAAGAAAACCGATCGGATGATGGCGATAGCCCAAAAAGAACCCGCACCCCATCATCTTTTTTGTCGAAGGAGGGGTGGCCGCCCAGGAGATGTTGACTTTAATCTCATTGCTACCGGGGGGCTCGATTTGTCTACATGGACATCGTTTGCTCGATTGAGCGGAAAAAGTTCCACGCATCGCACTAGTTGGAGGGTATTGTTTTGCAGGCAATGCAGCCATTGCTGGTTGTGCTGACTTAATCATCGCCACCCAAAATAGCTCAATGGGCATGGGAGGTCCTGCCATGATCGAAGGAGGAGGACTTGGCCAATTCCCACCCCATGAAATTGGGCCCACACCCCTTTTGGCTAAAAATGGGGTAATTGATCTCGTAGCAAAAGACGAAGCCGATGCAGTAGCCAAAGGGAAAAAGTACCTCAGTTATTTTCAAGGCGATAAATTGCAATGGCAAGAACACCCGCAAGAAACTCTGTATAACATCATCCCAGACGATCGACGATACGCCTACGACATTCGAAAAGTAATCGACGTATTGGCCGATCAAAACAGTGTTCTTGAACTTCGCAAAGAATTTGCAAAAAATATGTGTACAGCACTCATAAGAATACAAGGAAAACCACTAGGAGTAATGGCCTAACAGCACCCAACACCTCGGTGGGGCAATTGATAGCGATGCAGCCGACAAAGCAGCGCGATTTCTCCAACTTTGTGATGCTTTTCCTTTACCTGTGCTCTCCCTATGCGACACCCCTGGATTTATGGTGGGGCCAGAACACGAACAAAAAGGATTGATACGACACGCCTCACGCTTGTTTCTAACCGCAGCTTCACTCACAACACCCATCATCACCATTGTGCTTCGAAAAGCCTATGGCCTAGGGGCCATGGCAATGGCGGGAGGAGTCTACACCAATCGTTTCTAACCCTTGCTTGGCCTAGTGGCGAATTTGGAGCCATGGGATTGGAAGGAGCAGTAAAACTTGGGTTTAAGAAAGAGTTGGAATCATATGCAAATGAGTCAGAAAAAAACCAACGCTATGCCGAACTAGTCTCACAAGAGTACGAAAAGGGAAAAGGCAGTCAATGCGGCTGAAACTCTAGAATTTGACGAAGTAATTGATCCGATTTACACAAGAAAACGCATTTCAACAGCACTGACATTTTGTAAAAACAACCCCCCAAACGAAAACCAAAAGAGATATATTGACAGTTGGTAACCCCTAAAAATAAAAAAATGAAAGCAATCGTATGTGAGGCCTTTGGCCCTCCGTCCAGTTTAAAATTAAAAGAATTACCGGAACTAATCCCAAACGAAAAGGAAGTCGTAATCGCTGTTAAAGCGTGTAGCTTGAATTTTCCAGGCACCCTAATCATTCAAGGAAAATATCAATACAAACCTCAACTGCCCTTTACCCCTGGAAGTGATATTTCTGGGGTTGTTAAAGCGACAGGTAAAGGGGTAAAACACCTAAAGCCAGGAGACGAAGTAATTGGCTTTGTACAACACGGTGGATTTGCAGAAGAGGTCCTTGCACCTGCTCGAAACGTATTTCCTAAACCCCCAGAAATGGACTTTCCCGTTGCCGCCTCTTTTTTAATGGCCTATGGCACATCATATCATGCATTAAAAAATAGAGCCCATTTAAAGAAAGGGGAAACCCTTGTAGTGTTGGGAGCCTCTGGAGGAGTAGGCTTGGCTGCGGTAGAATTGGGAAAATTGATGGGGGCACAGGTGATTGCCTGTGCTTCAACCCAAGAAAAACTAGATTTGTGCAAAGACCGAGGGGCTGACATGGGAATCAATTACTCAAACGAAGATTTAAAAACTCGCATCAAAGAATTAACCGATGGCAAAGAGGGCTGATGTGATATATGATCCTATTGGCGATCGGTTTTCTGAGCCAGCTCTTCGTGCTATTGCTTGGGAAGGACGGTATTTAGTCGTTGGATTTGCAGCTGGAGAAATCGCTAAAATACCTTTGAATCTCCCGTTGCTAAAGGGGTGCCAAATTGTTGGAGTATTTTTGGGGATCATGGGCAATGCAATTTCCAAATGACAACATGCAAAACACCATGGAGCTTATGCAATGGTATTCCAAAGGAACTATAATCCCTCATATTCATGGGTGTTATCCCCTCCATGAAACGCACAAAGCAATGGAAGAAATGATGGCCCGAAAGGTAAAGGGAAAAGTAGTGATTGAGTGCTCCTAACTACGACATCAATTTAGATTTCACGATGGCCGAAATTGTTTTCCATCGGCTTTTCCTGCCATTTGTTGGGAAGCTATCCCCATTACTTTGCCCATGTCTTTCATTCCTTGGGCATTTGTTTCTTTAATGATTTGAACAACTTTATCGGTTATTTCTTCTTGAGAAAGTTGCTCTGGTAAAAAAGCAGCAATTACTTTGGCTTGTACTTCCTCGGGTTCTGCCAAGTCTTCTCGGTTTTGCTGACGAAAAATTTGCGCGCTGTCTTTCCGTTGCTTAATCAATTTTTGAACGAGCTTTATCTCTTCGGCTTCGTCAAGCTCATTCCCTCCTCCAGTAGCTGTTTGGGCCATAATAACCGCTGTTTTTATCGCCCGTAAGGCCTCTAGTTTAAGGCTGTCTTTGGCACGCATCGCGTCTTTTATTTCATCTGTTAAATTGGCTAATATTCCCATGGTTAATCAACGTTATCGTGTAAAAATGAATTGTTGGATCGCAATTGAATATCATCATTGCTGTCGTTATCCAAACTTAAACTTGAGGGGGACTCGTCTTCGGGAGTAGAATCTAGCTCAAAACCCAATCGTTTGTAGGCTGGCTGTCGTTCCATCTCTTCAATGCGACTAATGTTGTTTTTAAAAGTATAATTGAATTGTTTCAATTGCGCCTTGCGTTTCTCATTTTGAAGATTGATACTTTCTTGGATGGATTGATCAAAAGGGCTGCTATTGTTTGCCGATATAAGCGGGCTGGAATCTTCTTTATCACTCGGATTGGAAATTGTTTTCAAACGAAGTGACTCTTCTAATTCTTCATTGGTAGTATCGGAATTGATGGGTACATCGTTGCTTTCCTCTTCCAATTCAAACACTGTAGGCTCTGTCTCAAATATTTTTTCTTCTTCGGGTACAGGAGGATCTATTTCTCTTTCTGGTGATGCAAAAGGAAGGTCAAATTCAAACTGGATTTGTTGTTCCTCCTCTGCTTTAATTTGCTCGTGATCAATAACCTCGATGCTGTTTAAATCTGGTGTGATCTCATTAAATACGAACTGGTCGTCTTCAATGGCAAGCGGCAACGTCTGCTTCCGCAGGCATTTCTTCTGGTGAAGCATCGGGCTCAGAAGCTAAAACTTCTAGTTCGGCAATAGGGTCCTGTGTTTTTATCAAGAGATCGTTTTCGGCAAAAACCTGCGTGTAGCTTACCTCAAGGTTCTCTATTTCTGCCTGATCCATTTGAGAAGCGAGTTCTGTATCAGTTGCTAGATCATTCTCAGAATGTGATTCTACGGGAGAATCTTCGAGGGTGTATCGAACAAGAGGCTCTGTCTCTTGTTTTTGAGGCGGTGCGTGAAAAATAGGTTGATTTTCTTTTTCATCGGTTAGATCGTGAACCAAACCCTGCTCCTCTTCGAGTGTATGAATAATTTTCTTTGCTTCAGTGTTGACAATTTCGTGCTGTTGTTCTGAATTAAAACCTGTTGCAATAATGGTCACTGAGATGCTTTTTCCTAGCTCGGGATCTTCTCCAACTCCCATGATGATGTTGGTGTTGTTCCCAGCTTCGGTCTGAATAAAGTCATTGATTTCTCCTATCTCGTCGATGGTAATTTCTTCTTCTCCTGACACGATAAGAAGCAAGACATTTTTACACCCTTCAATCTTGTTGTCGTTCAAAAGAGGAGAATCTAATGCTTTAACAATCGATTCTTGTGCACGATTGGCTCCTTGAGCAATGGCAGACCCCATGATGGCAGAGCCGCTATCGCTTAGAACCGTTTTGGCATCTTTTAAATCAATGTTTTGGGTGTAGTGATGGGTGATTACTTCAGCAATTCCACGAGCAGCTGTTGCCAAAACTTCATCTGCTTTTGCAAATCCAGCTTTAAAGCCCAAGTTTCCATAAACTTCTCGCAGTTTGTTATTATTGATAACAATCAGTGAATCAACATTTGATTTGAGTTGTTCGAGTCCTTTTTGCGCTTGTTCTAGGCGTATTTTTCCTTCAAACTGAAAAGGCATGGTAACAATCCCAACGGTTAATATGTCCATTTCTTTGGCCATTTTGGCGATGAAAGGGGCAGCCCCTGTTCCAGTACCTCCGCCCATACCAGCGGTTATGAAAACCATTTTGGTTTGGGTGGACAACAGATTGGTTATGTCCTCAAAGCTTTCTTGTGCTGCTTGACGCCCAACTTCGGGATTGGCTCCTGCACCTAGCCCTTCTGTTAGCGATGCTCCCAATTGAATTTTGATAGGACTGCACTTTTTTCTAGGGCTTGTGCATCTGTGTTACATATAACAAAATCAACTCCAATGATTCCCTGTTGAAACATGTAGTTAATGGCGTTGCTCCCTCCTCCACCAATTCCTATCACTTTAATTACGTTGCTGCGATTTTTGGGTAGGTCAAAATTGAAGTTCCCTGATAAATTTGCTGCGCTTTCTTCCATTTTTTTATTTGTTTAGGCCTTATCCAAGAATTCTTTTAGTTTATCGGTCCACTGCTCAAAAATAGAATTCTATTTTTTGACAGTTTTGGAGGGGCCTCTTCATCCATAGAAGTTGAAGAGGTGGAAAAGTCAACAGGTTGATCTTCATCAACGGGTTCTATAGCATCTACTGGTATTTTATCTAAGGCAGTCATCAAGAGTCCAACGGCTGTTGAAAAAGTAGGGTTAGTTGTAGCCTCGTCTGAATTTCCAGCCAAGTGCTCATTTGGATATCCAATTCGAGTATCCATCCCAGTGATGTATTCTACCAATTGTTTCAAGTGTTTAAGCTGGCTCCCTCCACCGGTGAGAACAATACCCGCTATTAATTTTTTCTTTTGTTCTTCGTGGCCGTAATTTTTGATTTTCTAAATAGGTTTGTTCAATAATTTCAATGACCCGAGCATTGATGATTTTTGATAATGTTTTTAGAGATATTTCTTTGGGATCTCGGCCACGGAGCCCGGGAATAGAGACGATTTCAGTTTCTTTATTTTCTCCAGGCCATGCCGAACCAAATTTTATCTTTAATAATTCGGCTTGTTTATGAATGATCGAACACCCTTCTTTTATGTCCTCAGTAATTACATTTCCCCCAAAAGGGATTACTGCTGTGTGACGAATAATCCCGTCTTTAAAAATTGCCAAATCGGTCGTTCCCCCTCCAATATCAATCAGGCCACTCCAGCTTTTTTCTTCTCGACTCAAAACTGCATCAGATGAAGCGATTGGCTCTAAGGTAATTTGTCCCATTTCCAATCCCGCACTTTTTATGCATCGTCCAATGTTTCGAATTGATGATACCTGCCCCACGACCACATGAAAATTTGCTTCTAGGCGACACCCATACATTCCAATAGGCTCTTTAATTTCGGCTTGTCCATCTACTTTGTATTCTTGTGGGAGGACATGAATGATTTCTTCCCCAGGAAGCATCACCAATTTATGAACTTGATTGATTAAGGTCTCAATATCGTTTTCATCGATGACCTCATCGGCGTTATCGCGAGTGATGTAGTCGCTGTGTTGCAAGCTACGAATGTGTTGGCCAGCAATACCCACAACCACTTCGTTAATGGTTATTCCCGATTTAGACTCGGCTTCAATCGTTGCTTGTTGAATGGATTGAATGGTTTGTGTGATATTATTGACTACTCCGCGATGAACTCCTAGGCTTTTGGATTTGCCTACACCAAGAATTTCTACCTTATCAAATTCATTTTTTTGACCAACCATTGCAACAATTTTTGTGGTTCCAATATCAAGGCCTACTGCTATTTTTTTATTTTCCATATCCGTGTGTATGTCTAGCAACTACTTGTTGCGCATAGGTTAGATTTAATTGACGTATGCTGGCATCTGGATTTTCCGCTAGATAGGCACATACGCGTTTTAGTTTTTTGCTTTTTGGGCAAAAGATTTGTTTTTTCCCCAGACTACGTCGAAGGGATAGGATCGCATCCCCAACACGTATTGATCGTTTTTAACCATAAATGAATCAACTCATCGGACAAGAATGAATCTTGACTCACAGCCGAAAGAAAATGAACAGTTTCTGTCATGTTGTCTTTATCTAACTGACCGTAAAACAAGGGCACTTTTGGCGTGTATCGTTTAGATAACGGAAAAGTACTCCCAGTTTGATCTACGTAATAAGATGTGTTTCCTACCACGCGAACTATTGGGGTACGTTCTGTTATTTCAATAAACAATTTCCCTTGCGGAACGGTGTAAAGTTGAACGTCTTTTATGACTGCTAAAGCCGATAATTCTTTTTCAACCTTACTCAAAGCTAGCATATCTTTTTGCTGATAAAACGCGCTGTCTTTTCTTTGTATCAACATTTTATTAACGATATCAGCAGTTAAAAACCGCTCCTTTTCGTGGGTAAAACTAACGTTCACTTTGCTGATTTTTCGGTTACTGCTTCGCATATTGGCGAAGCTCGAAATCAAAACAAAAACAATCAATATCCCAACAAAATAGGCCCAATTATTCTTATTCATTTGAAGCTAGTTTTAGTTTTATCTCATTGACTTCTAGTCCAATATCCCCTGCACCAAGCGTTACAATGATACGTTGGGCTATTGTGGTGACTCTTTGTTTAAGAACCGCTTTTGGCACCACCTCAACCTTGGTTTTAGGTGCGATTTTTTTGCTAAAGCGGTAGCGGTTATTGCATTAATAGGCAATTCACGGGCTGGATATATTGGTAATAAGATGACCCGATCAAAGCGAGCAAGTTCCTCAGCAAATTCCTCCATAAAGTCTCGGGTTCGCGAGTAAAGATGAGGTTGAAAAATAACACACTTTTGATCGGTTGGAAAAGCATTGTCAAGGGTTTCAAATACCGCTTTAATTTCTGTTGGATGATGGGCATAATCATCAATATAGATATGCTTTTCTGAGGAATAAACCTGCTGCAATCGTCGAGCAACCTTGAAATTTGCTAAATTTAAACACAGTTGTTTTTCATCAAGTCCAAGAGTGCTAGACATGGCAAAAGCTGCTAATGCATTGCTTAAATTGTGTAATCCCAGCTGGCTAAAGAACACATTTCGAAAAGTTGATGTAGGCGTATGAATATCAAATCGATACCCCCATCCCTCAACCTGGACATTTTGAAGATAAAAATCTGCTTTTTCTTCCGTGCTGTAGGTTATTCCATCAATTGGGATTCCTTTTGCAACAATCTTTTTGTGTGTCACTTGCGCTGCAAATTGAGCGTAAGACTCTTCTACTGCGGCAGGGTTTCATAGATATCTAGGTGATCGGGATCGATGGAAGTAATGGCTGCAAGGGTTGGGTGAAGATGCAAAAAAGAACGGTCAAATTCATCGGCTTCAACCAGTAGAGTGTCTGTTCCAGAAGAAAAATAATTTGATTGTTCATCATTCATAATCCCTCCAACTAATGCGGTAAATGGAAACTCTGCTCCTTTGAGCAAATGGGCTAAAATAGAAGAAGTAGTTGTTTTTTCCATGGGTTCCTGCTACGGCCAAGGTTTGCTTGTTATGCGATAGTTCTCCCAGCAATGCTGCGCGCTTAATTACGCGAAAATTTTGCTCGATAAAATACGTGTATTGTGGGTGATTCTTGGGAATAGCAGGGGTGTAAACAATTGTTGTTTTGGGAGCTAAAAATTGATCAATAACAGCCGAAATGCTATCGTCATAACAAATAAACACCCCTGTTTTTCGAGAGAGTCGGTTACCGCTGAAGGAGTTTTATCATACCCGCCCACAATTGCTCCTTGATCCAATAAAAATTTGGCTAAGGCTGACATACCGATCCCCCAATTCAATAAAATAAAATGCATTACCCTCCATTGACGAGATGGTTTAGCTGGTGAACAATATCTTTTGTAGCGTTGGGTAAAGCGAGCTTTTGAATGTTTTCGGCTAGGTTTTGTTGTTGTTTTTCCGATTGAATAAGGGAGGTAAAAACACCATCAAAATGATTTTCCAACTCATATTCTTCAAGCAAAATTGCAGCACCTCTTTCGGCAAGCGCATTGGCATTGTGAAATTGATGATTTTCAGTAACATTTGGTGATGGGATTAAAATAACAGGTTTGCCCACTATACAAAGTTCAGATATGCTAGCAGCGCCTGCTCGAGAAATAATAACATCTGCAACAGCGTAAAGACTTTCCATTGCTTTGATGTATGGGACAACTTTTACATGTTCTGAAGCATATTTTTTGGTATCATTGATAGATCTCACCACATTGCCACACAAGCTGCATCTCCATTTTATTGAATAATTCAAGATGGTTTGCTATCAATCGATTTATTTCTCTTGCGCCAAGACTTCCGCCGAGTACTGCGAGTGTTTTCTTTTTTGGATCTAGGCCAAATAGAGGATAGGCTTCCTTTCGGTACTTTGCAACGTCGAGGAGTGTTTCTCTGACGGGATTTCCTGTTAAATGCACATGGGTTTTTGGAAAATATTTTTCCATTTTTGGATAGGCAACGGCAATTCCATTCGCTCTTTTAGAAAGCAATTTGTTGGTAATTCCTGGGAATGAATTTTTTGTTCTTGTAAAAAGGTTTTACTCCCAACAAACTCCCTACAAAGAGCATGGGGCCGCTAGCAAATCCTCCTGTTCCGATTAACAGATCTGGCCGATAACGAACCCACAAAAAAAAAAGGCTTGAAAAAAACTCACAAAAAGTTGAAAGGGGAATAAAATATTTGCCATTATTTTTTCGTTGAATTCCCGCAATCCACAATCCGTGAATTGGATACCCTGCTTGGGGTACTTTTTTCATTTCCATTTTACCAATCCCCCCCACAAACACAATTGTTGCAGCTGGGTCGTGCGCTTTGATTTTATTGGCAATAGCAATGGCAGGATAAATGTGTCCTCCTGTACCTCCTCCTGATATGATGTATTTATAGGGTTTCACTGAGTACTGCTAAAGGATTATCGTTGTTTATTTCTTCGTTCTTTTTGTTCTCTGAATTGCCTTGTACTGCACTTACGCTTAAAACAATGCCAAATGCGATACAGGTCATCCACGCGGCAGTACCGCCACTACTCACCATTGGCAAGGTTTGTCCAGTTACAGGAAAAACGTTTAATGCAACTCCCATATTAATAAATGCCTGAAATATTATTGGAAGCCCCACAGCCATGACAAGTAATTTTCCATAGAACGATGCGGCGCGATGGGCAATAACCGTAATTCGAAATAAAATCAAGAGATATAAAAGAATGATAATGACCCCCCAACGAGCCCAAATTCTTCTACAATAATGGCGTAGATAAAGTCAGAGCTACTTTGAGGTAAAAAGTTTTTCATAACGCTTTTTCCAACCCCTAATCCTGTAACTCCCCTGTAGCAATGGCAATTTTTGCACGTTCGACTTGATAATTCCCCGCGGTACCCCCGTAGGTTCTCGAAAGTTTTCTATTCGACTAATCCACGTATCAATTCGATTGGGCATAGCTTCTGGAAATGCTTTTGCGATCAATACAAATAGTCCAAAGATTAGCACCCCAATCCCAAGGATCCAAAACAGATATTTTATTTGAATATCCCCCAAAAAAACGACAAGAATCACCATTGTAAAAACAATTACTGCTGTCGACAAATTTGTGGGTAAAATCAGCGCAATAACAATCCCCACTGGGAGCCACAGCGTGGTAAGGGATTGCCTAAATCGTGGTTGTATGTCCCTGTTTTTATCAAGGTAATAGGCTACATACATCAATAAAACTAATGTGGCCAAGGTAGACGTTTGAAAACTAATACCGACAAAGGGAATACGAATCCAACGACTAGCATTAGCCCTCCAATCATGGCACCTTGCGACAAGGTATAGAGCAAGAGCAAGATGATTACTGGAAGCAACAAAATAGAGATTCCTTTAAAATACTGAAAGGGGGATCCGATGGATTCCAATCATAAATACAAACCCCAGTATCAAGATAAACATATGCTTAAATAAATGCTGCCATGGCGTTCCATTGCCGACAACATAGCTCAGATTTGAACTTGCACTAAATACAGGGAAAAAAGAAAATAATGCCAACAGAGCCAATAGCCCCCATAG
Organism: Flavobacteriaceae bacterium; assembly: GCA_038143595.1. Classification (GTDB taxonomy): domain Bacteria; phylum Bacteroidota; class Bacteroidia; order Flavobacteriales; family Flavobacteriaceae; genus Arcticimaribacter. The sequence goes on from JAYQME010000001.1 coordinate 1,076,636, forward strand.
CACCAAATCTCCTTGAAAAAGTTGAGTTCTTTTTTGCATTACAATTCTCGAACAGCTGCTTTAAACTGGTTTCCTCGATCTTCATAATTCTTATACAAATCGAAACTTGCGCACGCAGGCGATAGCAAGACATACTCTTTTTTGCCCGCCAAGTCGTGTGCCATTTTAACGGCTTCTTTCATAGACTGAGTTTCAACCATCAAATCGACGACAGGGGAAAAAGACTCGATGATTTTTTCATTGTTAACCCCCAAACAGATTATGGCTTTTACCTTTTACGCACAAGCGGGAGTAGGCTTGTGTAATCGTTGCCTTTGTCTTGACCTCCAACAATCCATACCGTTGGTCCCTCCATGCTTTCAAGGCATAAAAGTTGCATTTACATTGGTTGCTTTTGAGTCGTTAATATAGGTTCTATTTTGTATTTTCAATACATGCTCTAATCGATGAGAAACCGACGTAAAGCTTGACAAACTCTCTCGGATAGATTCTTTACTAACGTCTAACAAACGAGCAACCGTTACAGCTGCCATTGCGTTGAGAAGATTGTGTCGACCTTGAAGTGGAAATTGTGTCGTATTGATCATAGTGGTTTGTTTTTGTTCTTTAATTGTAATTGTGTTGTTCGAATAATGCGTGCCTGCTTTTGCATCGTCACTAAACCCAAAAGGAATTTGCTGTGCGCCTGTTGAGCTTTGCTGTATGGCATTGATCAAAACAGGGTCGTGCATTGAATAATAAAAATTGGTGGGTGGATTGATTTTCGGTGATGGCTAATTTTGCACTGACATAACGCGAAAAATCGTTTTTATACCGATCCAAATGATCGGGAGTAATGTTGGTTATTATTGCTATTTCAGGCGAAAATAGTTGAATATCATCCAGCTGAAAACTGCTAATTTCTAGTACGTAATAATCATGTGTTTTTTCAGCCACTTGTTGGGCAAAACTCTTGCCGATATTGCCTGCTATCCCAACATTCAATCCAGCTTTTTTCAATAGGTGATAAATAAGCATGGTAGTGGTGGTCTTGCCATTGCTTCCCGTAATTCCGATAATTTTTGCACTGCAATACCCAAAAGCAAATTCAATTTCAGATTTGACTGGAATATTAGCCTTACGTATCCATTGCATGACAGGGACGTCTTCTGGGATGCCAGGGCTCTTCACGACCATATCTGCGTTCAAAATTTCGCCCTCATCATGTTTATTTTCTTCATAGGGAATCTCCAAATCATCAAATAGAGATTTGCTCTGCTGTGGAATTGGACTAGCATCTGAAACAAAAACATCGTAGCCTTTATGTTTGGCCAATACAGCTGCCCCTCTTCCACTTTCACCTGCTCCTAAAATCACAAGTTTTGCCATTATCTAAGTTTGAGGTTACAATGGTTAAAATGCTCAGCAAAATGCCTATAATCCAAAAACGAGCAACGATTTTACTTTCGTGATACCCCTTTTTTTGATAATGATGATGAATCGGTGACATCAAAAATACGCTTTCCAACACCCGTTTTCTTTCGTGTATACTTGAAGTAACTTACCTGAAGGATAACCGATAAGTTCTCAACAAGAAAGACCCCACAAAGCAAGGGCAACAACAATTCTTTTCGAATCATAATGGCTACAACCGAAATGATAGCCCCAATGGTCAAACTTCCAGTGTCGCCCATAAACACCTGCGCTGGAAATGTGTTATACCACAAAAACCCAATTAGGGACCCCATGAAAGCAGCGATGAATATGGTGATTTCACCCGCCCTAGGGATATACATAATATTGAGGTAATCTGAAAAAATTACATTGCCCGATACCCATGCAAAGATTCCCAATGTGAAGACCATAATGGCTGAACTTCCTGCGGCCAGTCCATCAATTCCATCGGTAAGATTGGCACCATTGGAGATTGAAGCAATGATAAATATGACAATGGGGATGAATACCAACCATGCCCAACCATCGCCGCCAGGGATCCAATTGACTAAACTTGCATAATCAAATTCATTGTTTTTAAAAGAGTGGAATTGTGGTAAGGGTTGATCGCTCTTCAGCGTAGAATGTTTCGTTGGAGGACGTATTAACCTCTTGTTGTACTGGAATTTCTTGGCGTACTGTTACTTCAGGATGAAAATAAAGTGTTGATCCTACTACCAACCCAAGAATAACTTGGCCCACGATTTTGAACACCCCCTTGAGTCCCGCTTTGTCCTTTTTGAAAATTTTAATGTAATCATCTAAAAATCCAATAGCCCCCATCCACAAGGTTGTGAATAGCAATAAAAGAATGTAGATGTTCTCCAAACGAGCAACCAACAAAACAGGGACAACTGTGCTTATAATGATCATGATTCCCCATGGTAGGGGTTCCCTCCTTTTCGCTCTGACCCGCCAAGCCCAAATCGCGAATGCTTTCGCCAATCTGTTGACGGTGTAAAAAATTGATCACACGTTTCCCCGTATATGGTCGAAAACAATAAAGAAATTAAGACGGCTAAAGCAGCTCGAAACGATAAGAATTGAAATAACCCTGCCCCAGGAAGCTGGTATTGGGTTTCTAAAAAGTCAAATAAATAGTAGAGCATCCTAAAAAAGTTGTTCGCAAATAGTTTTTACAAGGTTAAAGTCTTCAAATGGGGTTTTTACTCCATATATTTCTTGATAGTTTTCATGTCCCTTTCCTGCGACAAGCAAAACGTCGCCTTGTACTAAATCCATACAAGCTGCTTTGATCGCGTCTTTGCGATTTACAATTCGCAATGTTTTTTTGTAGTGTTCAGGCGGGACCTTTTTTCCATTTGATCAATAATCAGTTCGGGATCTTCCTTGCGTGGATTGTCTGCTGTAAAAATCACTTTATCGCTATAGATCGCTGCTGCCTTAGCCATCAATGGTCTTTTTTCAATATCGCGTTCTCCTCCGCAGCCCACAAGGGTAATTAGACGTTCATTCCTAGTTCGTATTTGATCAATTGTTGTTAATACATTTTCCAACGCATCTGGCGTATGGGCATAATCAACCACAACAGTTGCCTTGTTGGGCGTGGTATAGGTTTTGAAAGCGACCTTTCACATTTTTAATCGACTCAAAATAGATAACACCTCTTCTTGTGGCATTTTTATCAGTTGAGACACTGCGTACACAGCCAATAAGTTTGATGCATTGAATCGACCCACCAAGGGCGACCAAATTTCATGATGGTCAATTTTTATTTGCATGCCATTAAATGACATTTCCATTATTTTGGCTTGAAAATTTGCGTAGTTTTTAACGCCATAGAAATATTGCTTGGCTGCAGTGTTTTGAAGCATGTACCGCCCGTTCTTATCATCGACATTTGCCAGCGCAAATGCTGAAGTAGGCAACATGTCAAAAAATCTTTTCTTTACATCTCTGTATGCAAAGGTTTGGTGATAATCTATATGATCTTGTGTTAAGTTGGTAAATACACCTCCCCTAAAGTCAAGGCCTTGAATGCGCTCTTGATCAATCCCATGGGATGAAACTTCCATAAAACAATATTCAATTCCCGAGTACCATTTTGTGAAGATTTTCATTGATCTGTATAGCATCTGGAGTTGTGTGGCTTGCTGCATGTTCAACAGCGCCATATTTTACGGCAATGGTTGATAACAAGCCTGCGGCATATCCCATTTGTGAAAACAGTGTATGCAATAAGGAGGCAATGGTTGTTTTTCCATTGGTGCCTGTTACCCCTACTAAATTGAGTTTTGATGATGGTCGATCGTAAAAATTTGATGCTAAAATTGCCAGTGCAGCACGACTGTTTTGTGTTTTTATCCAAACTATCTCCTCTAAAGCAGCTGTTGGTTTCTCTTCACAAACCACAGCAACAGCCCCATTATCAATTGCATTATTGATAAAATTATGGCCGTCAAATTCACCTCCCTTAGTTGCGACAAATAGGGTTTTATGTATTGCCTTTCGAGAATCAAACACAATCTTGTCGATGGTTTGCATCGGGGAGCCTTGGATACTCTCAATTTGAACGCCATATAGAATGTCTCTCAATTTTTTCATGACAATTCAAGTATTATTTCTGTGTTAGGAGCAACCTTTTTCCCCATTTTTAATGACTGCTTAACTACTTTTCCTTTCCCAATCATCGTAACCTTCAACCCCATTTTTTCAAGAATGGCCAATGCGTCCATTGCAGGCATTCCTTTTAAATTTGGAAGGATTTTGGCTGTTTGATTGCCTTCGAAATCTTTCGTAATGTGTTCTTTTTTTATTGGTTGTTCAGTCTCGAGAATGACTTCTCTTGGAGTGGTGTTGTATATTTTTTTGTGCAATTTCTTTAAATACAGGAGCTGCTACAGTTGCTCCATAATACCCTTTTGATTTATTGGGCTTGTATACCAAAACAATGCAAGAATACTGGGGGCTTCTGCCGGAAAATACCCAACAAAGCTCGAAATATATTGGACATTATCGGATGTGTAGTCAACCTGACAGGTTCCTGTTTTACCCGCCATTGTGAATGCTTCTTCCTTGATTTTATAAGCTGTACCCCATTTTTTATCGACAACATTAAACATCATTTGTTGTACATTTTTAGTGTTGCCTTTGAGCAAATTGAAGGATTGATGACCTCCTTGTCCATGTATTTTATCTCTTGACTAGCTGATCCAACAATTCTTTCAATAAATCGAGGTTTAACCATTTCACCATTGTTGGCAACCGCATTATAAATGGCAAGAGTTTGAGCGGGTTAACTCTACTCCATATCCATAGGCCATCAAGGGAGAGAAATTCCATTCAATTTTTATCACTTGGATAGGGTATGATGGGTTGCCTTCCCCCAGTATTGATACACCCAACTTTTCATTCAACCCCATGTTATAAAGTCGATCGACAAACTTTCGGGGTTGACGCTTGTAATGATCGTAAATCATTTTGACCATTGCCGTATTGGAAGAAACTTCAAATGCCTTTGAAAATGGAATTAGTCCATAGCCTCCCTTGCGGGAATCTCTAACTTTGTATCGATCAAAAAATGTTAAAATGCCATTGCGAGTATTAACCAGCTCGTGGGGTTGTATTACTTTGTCTTCTAGCGCAGCAATCATTGCCATTAGCTTAAAAGTTGACCCCGGTTCGTAGGTGGTCCCAACAGCATAATTTAATTTTTTCGAAATACTTCCCCTCTTTTGTACGGCCCAGATTGGCGATTGCTTTTATGGCTCCTGTTTGGGTTTCCATAACTACAGCACAGCCGTGTTCTGCTTCAAAATATTCAAGTTGGCGTAACAAGGCGTGATGAGCAATGTCTTGCATATTGACATTGAGGGTTGTGTAGACATCAAATCCTTCGGTAGGCTCTTTTTCATTGGTATCGCTAATGGGTTTCCATTGGCCATTCGCTATCTTTTGTTTTAGACGACGACCCTTTTCTCCTTTCAAGTACTGGCTAAAGGCACCTTCTAGCCCAACACGTAAAAATTCCCCGCAGGATCACGCTTTTCATACCCAATTGTCCGTTCAGCGATTTTCCCTATGGGATGTTCCCTGAACAAGTTTTGATTCAACTATTAATCCGCCACGCAAAGAAGGAAGTTTGAATAATGGGAGGGACTTGATTTTTTTATATTTCGAGTAACTTAAATTGCGAGCAATTAGAGTGTATCGGTTGTTGGTCCGTCTAGATTGCTCCAATAGACGCAAGTAATAGTTATCTGATTTTCCCAACAACTCTGCTAAGCCTTGGGCTAATTCACTTTTGTGCTTATCAAATATTGATTTGGATGGAACTTTAGCATCCCACCGAATTTCATATTGAGGAACAGATGTTGCCAATATACTTTTGTCGTCTGCATAGATATTTCCCCGACTAGGCTCTAAAATCACATTCTTGACTGTTCGTTGTTTGGCTAGTTTTCGATAGTATTCTCCCTCTTGTGTTTGAATAAAAAACAGCTTCCCTATCAATACAAACCCAAACAAAAACAAGCCCAATACTACTAGGTAAAATCGATTCATTAGTTGTTTGTTCTGTGCTTCCATCACTTATTCAAAGACAGTTTTATTGGCGGTGTTGTCGCGGGTCCAACCCCTTTGTTGGCAAGTTGCTGAATCATCCGTGTTTCCATTTTTAGACGCATTAGCGTTGCTCGGGTTTCAACAAATTCACTTTTGATTTCCTTTATTTCGTTATTGATTTTTGCGATTTCGTAAATTTTTTTGTCCGAACTGTGGCCACTTGCGATGATCACAAAGTGCCAAAAACGAAAGAAACAGCAGCAAACGCCAGTTCTTTAGGCGTCGTCTTTAATTAAAAATTCAATATTTAAGAAAACCAGTAGCTGTTTCATCTCTTTTCTGCTATTCGTAGTTTTGCACTTCTTGCTCGATTATTTTTTTCGACTTCTTCTTTTGGCGGTACAATCAATTGTCCCACTTTTTTTAAAGGGGCGATTCCTATTCCCAAAAAAATCTTGGGGAGCTTCGCCTTCAAAAAACGCCTTCACGTATAAAGCGTTTTACCAATCGATCTTCTAATGAGTGGTAAGCAATGCATACCAGTCGCCCTTTAGGAAGAAGCACTTCGGCACTTTGCTGGAGAAATGCCTTGATTACTTCTAGTTCACAATTGACCTCAATGCGAATGGCTTGAAATATCTGAGCAAGTGTTTGATTGAGGTAGCGCTCTGGAATAAGAGGTTTTACGACATCAATCAATGCTTGAGTAGTAACAATCATTTTAGATTGCCGAGCTTCTACAATTCGTTCAGCTACTCTAAATGCTCCTTTGACTTCCCCAAAATCTTTAAATAATTGGGTTAATTGATCCACCGAATAGGTGTTGACGACTGCTTCTGCTGTCGTGTTGGACTGCTGATCCATGCGCATGTCCAATGGCCCTTGAAAACGAATTGAAAATCCTCGATCATGCGCATCAAATTGGTGAGAAGAAACCCCAAAATCTGCTAAAATACCGTCAACCTTTTCAACTCCATATAGCTTTAAGTACCGCTTTAGATCTTTGAAATTTGCTTCTATCAAGGTGAAACGACCGTCTTGAAATGCATTGTGTATCGCGTCTTGATCTTGATCAAAGGCATATAACTTCCCTTCTAACGAGAGGTTATCTAAGATGGCCCTGGCGTGCCCTCCACCGCCAAAGGTAGCGTCTACATAGATACCATTGGGGTCGGAAATAAGTGCCGATATTGACGGCTCAAGCAATACAGGATCATGGTAGTTATGCTTGTTCATTTTTATCTCCCATTACTTCTTCAGCCAAGGCACCAAAATCCAGTGTAGCCTCACTAATCGCTTCTTCATAGCGTGACTTATCCCAGATTTCCAAAATATTTACCGCCGAAGAAATGACTGTTTCGCGATGAATTCCCGCGTGTTGAATTAAATCCTTAGGGATTAGAAGACGTCCAGTGGTATCAATTTCAACCAAGCGGACACCTGCAGTAAATCGTCGAATAAAGTCATTGTTTTTTCTTATTGAATCGATTCAACTGGTTGACTCTTTCCATCAGCCCCTCCCACTGCTTTAGGGGATACAATTCTAAACAAGCATTAAATACTGCTCGTTTGAGCACAAATCCATCCTGAAGATTAGCAGAAAGCTGTTTCTTCAAAGCAACTGGCAACATGATTCGGCCTTTAGCATCTGCCTTACATTCATATGTCCCAATGAAATGCTGCATAGGAGGTGTTTGTATTGTTTGTTTCAAATATAATTCATAATTACCACTTTTTACCACTTAATACCACTTTGTTAATAACTTTCATTTTCAGCCATTTCCATCGATTTTAAATAGAACAAAAATACAGTTTGAAAATGGGTTTTAATCCCTATATTTGGTGACGAACGGAATGAGCCAAGGGCATGGACGAAACATTAACGCTAGAAACAGACTACACATACATAGATAAAGGAGAAGGCCAAGCAATTGTAATTCTTCATGGATTGATGGGTGGTTTAAGCAATTTTGAAGGTGTTTTTGATTATTTTCCTGCCAACGGGTACCGCGTCATTATACCCGAACTTCCCATCTATGACTTACCACTCAAAGAAACAACGGTCAAAACTTTTGCCGAGTTTATCTACAAGTTTTTTATTATCAAAGAAGTTATCCGATGTTATTGTGTTAGGCAACTCCTTTGGGGGCCACATTGGACTTGTTTTCTCAAAAACGTATCCTGAAATGGTCAAGGGCTAGTGCTCACTGGAAGCTCTGGTCTTTATGAAAATAGCATGGGAGAAACCTACCCCAAACGAGGCAATTACGACTACATAAAAGCCAAGAGCGAGGAGGTCTTTTTTGACCCTAAAGTTGCAACCAAGGAAATTGTAGACGAGGTTTTTGAAACGGTGAATGATCGTAACAAACTCATCAAGACACTAGCCATTGCAAAAAGTGCAATTCGTCACAACATGGCCAAAGATCTCCCAGAAATGCACACCCCAACTTGTCTTATTTGGGGGGAAAATGACAATGTTACTCCCCCTGAAGTGGCTGACGAATTTAACTCCTTATTGCCCGATGCCAATCTATTTTGGATTGACGAATGTGGGCATGCTCCGATGATGGAACACCCTGATGAATTCAATAAAATACTCCATCAGTATGGCTTATGACTAGAAAATTTTAATTTTCTACCATGCACGTTGTCCAAGCAGAGTTTGTCATAAGCAATACGGATGTAAATAAATGCCCCGATCAAGGACTTCCTGAATATGCCTTTATTGGTCGCTCAAATGTTGGGAAATCCTCTTTAATTAACACCTTTTGCAACCGAAAAAATTTGGCTAAAACCTCTGGGAGGCCCGGAAAAACGCAATTGATCAACCATTTTAAAATCAATAAAAAATGGTTTCTTGTGGATCTCCCTGGGTATGGGTATGCTAGAACCTCAAAAACAACAAAAAAATCGTTTCAACAACTGATCACACAATATTTTTTGATTCGTAAACAATTGATTTGTGCCTTTGTTTTGATTGATGTTCGGCACAATCCTCAAAAATAGATCTCGAATTTATGGAATGGCTAGGAACCAACAACATCCCCTTTAGCATTGTGTTTACTAAGTCTGATAAACTCAAGCCCTTGGCAATACAAAGAAATATCGCCGCCTATTTTGAAGAAATGAAATCAGGCATTTGGGGAGTCTGTACCTCCACATTTTGTCACCTCATCGCTTAAAAAAACAGGGGTGAATGAACTTGGTGTGTACATTCAAAATTTAAACGAGCAAGTTAACAACTCCCACTCAAGAACTTGATCCCCGATCAATATTTAAGTGCTTTGCAAAATACTCGCAAAAATCGTTCATGGTCGCAGTCATTTTTTCATTTTTGTGTCGCCCTGTAAAATGTTTGCGCCATGGTCACCAACGATTGATGAAAGAAGACATTCATTTGATCAATTGGCATTTCTTTTACCCACAAGTCCATACGGAGGGTTTCTTGATTTTTACCATCCCAAAGAGACATCAATAACGCCTGTGCTTCTTCATTATTTACTCCACCGTCTGGGGCAGACCAAACAATTCTTTCAGGTATTTTATTCTCGTCCAGTTGAACATCAATCTTAATGTTGGTTTCTTTACGCTGACTCATTATTGCTTTGGTTTATAATTCGCATTTTTAAACATCTCCATTGTTGGTGTCATAAGTACTTCTTGGGGGGATTTTTCTGGGTTTTTAGCTGCATATTTTCGGACTATCTGCCAGCCCACCCATTGGCCAATTTTTCCTGGACTTTCATTATCAATTTCAAGATAAAATTTTGAAAAGGGCGCAGGCTCTATAAACCGCTGTAGGTAAGAGGTTTGTGTTTTGTATAGCAATTCATTTTCTATGAAATATTGCCACACATACCGTTCATTTTCCCTTGACCAATTGAGTTCTTTTTGGGTGTAACTAATCTTGATCTCGTCGCTTAGTGTTGGAAGTAAAAGATCTTTTAGGTATAATTTTTTTCCATAATAGATCATTTGACTTAAAAAAGTTCGATCAGAAGGATTAGGAACCATTGTGATTGCAAATTCGTCGGCCAAATGTGCTCCAAAATAGGCGATATCCATGTCCCTAACGATATATTGTGGAATTCCTTCATACAGGGGGTTGTTTGACCCTAAATAGGGTATCTAGAGAGACAAGCACTAGGGAATCTGTAAATACTGTCTTGTTTTGGTAATCTACATTGTTTGTTAAAAACACTACCCCTTGGATCCTTAGTACGAGGAAAATAGTATTGTATGTGTTGGAAAAGGGTGCGTAGTTGCTTTTCAAACATTCCTAAATCTGGAAATACTTTGTCAATTTCTGTTTGAAGTAAAATTTGCAAACTATCGCGTTGGCGTTTCAACCAAATACTGTCAGGGTATTGCGTTGGAAATAAATAAGAATATTCTTTTTTAAGTTTAATAAAATCGTCTGCTTCAGCGGTATAAAATTTTTGTCAAAACGGTCCATTTCTACCACCACTGGAATTTGTTCAATTTCTTTTCTAGAGTTGAACTTGAAGAACATGAAGAAAAATAATAATTTGAACCCCAAAATAAAAAATTGATAAAAATGGATGGATTGAGTTACGTTGAAGCCATTTTTTCCCACCATTGAGAAGTTTGCTATTTTTACGTAAAGTTACAAGCAAATTATAGAGTAACGATGAAAAGTCCAGAAAAAGTAATTGATCATATTGTAAAGTGGTTAAAATCCTATGCCGAAAGTGCCCATATGAATGGGTTTGTTGTAGGAGTATCAGGTGGAATTGATTCTGCACTCACTTCTACCTTGTGTGCAAAAACAGGACTCAATGTTTTGTGTTTAGAAATGAACATTCACCAAGAAAAACAACAGGTCTCACGAGCACTTAATCACATTGAGTGGTTAAAAAACCAATACCCTGCTGTTTCGCATCATTCTATCGATTTGAGTGCGATATTTGACACCTTTACCTCCAGCGTGCCTGAGCCACAGAACAAAGAAGCTGCTTTTCTAAGTTTGGCCAACACGCGGGCTCGTTTTCGGATGTCTACACTATACTATTTTGCAGCACTTCATCGCTACTTGGTCGCTGGAACTGGCAACAAAGTAGAAGATTTTGGTGTTGGATTTTATACCAAATACGGTGACGGGGGGTGGATGTAAGTCCCATCGCAGATTTGATGAAATCAGAAGTCTAAGAGTTGGCTAAAACGCTAGGGGGTCAATAAAAGAAATTCAACAAGCTGCTCCAACCGATGGGCTTTGGGGCGACCATCAAAAGTGATGAAGATCAACTAGGGGCAAGCTATGATGAACTTGAGTGGGGCCATGCAAAACACCAGCAGTTCATCGAATGGATTTGATGCCGTCAAAAAGAGGTGATGGATATTTACCTTAATTTTCATCGACAAAACAAACATAAAATGGAACCGATTCCTGTTTGCAGCATTCCAACTGAGTGGCTATAGCACCCGGTTCAATTTTGTAGACACCAATTTGCGTAACCGGATGTATCGTTGGGCATCTTCCAATAAATGTTGTTGATCATCTTTTTTCCTCCCTCAAGCGCCCCTTGCAATGCCTCTATTTTTTTATTAACCAGAAATTTACGCAGACTCAAAATGGTTTCATTTACCATTAACCCGATTTGTTGATCGCGTGTTTTTACAAAAATATTTTTCTTTTCCCACTGGTGCAATTCATATTTTTCATCATCCATCAAAATAGAACTTACCAATGTGCTTAAGGCAGGCGATAGCGATGGTATTAATTTTTCTAACTGCAATTCTCCTCGGGTTTGAAATTGTTCTAAAAGCAGATAGAATAGGGTTTTAAATTCTGAATTGGCCAATTCAATTTCATCTTGCTGTAAGTCCAAAAATATCTTTTCAAATACTTTGGTCTTAATTTCGTTGACATGCTCTTCAACTTCTCCATTTTCTTCAGAAAATGCCAAAACAGACTCTTGAAAAATTTCTTCTCTGTGGCCATAAAGCATTAACAAAGTAATGATTTGCTTTTTCCATTCGTACAAAGCATCTACGGCAGGAGATGTGGGTGTAGATGGAAACAAGCTCAAGCCCTTTATCTTGGTTGTGTTTCTTGTGCTGTTTTTTCTCACTAGTGGCTAGTTTTTGTGCTAACGAACTAAATAAAACTGATTCTGAAACAGCCATTACATCGGCGCAACTTTGCACATATACCTCACGCTGTATCGCATCAGGAATTTTTGCAATACTTTCCACAATAGCTCTGATTGTGGCTGCTTTCTTAACGGGATCATTTTTGGCATCCTCCATCAAAAGAGCAGCTTTAAACTGCAGAAAATCTTTTGTGTTTTCGTCAAAATAGGTGTTTATCTCTTCTAGGCTGTGCTGTTTTGCAAAACTATCGGGGTCTTCTCCCTGAGGAAACGAACATACTTTTACGTTCATCCCTTGTGATAAAATCATATCAATACCGCGTAGAGCTGCTCTTAAACCTGCTGCATCGCCATCAAAAAGAACAACGATGTTTTTGTGTCAAGCGTTGTATCAAGCGGATTTTGTCCCTTCTGTAAGCGCGGTTCCAGAAGAAGAAACAATGTTTTGAACGCCTCGCTGGTGCATTTGAATAACATCGGTATAGCCCTCGACCAAGTAACAACAATCCTCACGTGCAATGGCTTGTTTTGCTTCATACAACCCGTAAAGCACTTTGCTTTTTTGATAATTTCACTCTCTGGAGAATTGAGGTACTTTGCTGTTTTTTTATTTTCTCCCAAAATACGTCCCAAATCCCAATACTCGACCGGCCATGCTTTTTATTGGAAACAAAACCCGGCCACGAAACCGATCGATTTTTGCGGTTTCATTCACAATGGTTAACCCTGTTTTTTCTAAAAATTCGAGTGCGTAACCATTGGCAAGAGCTGTTGTTGAAAAGCATCTTTTTCGGCTAAGGCGTAGCCTAGATCAAAATAATCAATCGTTTGATCGGTAAATCCACGTTCGGTAAAATAGGTTTTTCCCAATCGCGATACCTGCCTGTGATTTCCATAGGTTTTCCTTAAAGTTATCACGGGCATATTCCGATACCAAAAACATGCTTTCTCGCTCATCCCGCTTTGCTTTTTCTTCGTCAGTTTGTTGGGGTTTCTTCAATCTCGATGCTGTATTTTTTTGCGAGATATCGAATGGCTTCTGGATAAGAAAATCGCTCGTGCTCCATTAAAAAGCAACTACATTCCCACCTTTACCGCTACTAAAATCTTTCCAAATTTGCTTTACGGGCGAAACCATAAAGCTTGGTGTTCGCTCTTGCGAAAAAGGACTCAGCCCCTTAAAATTTGACCCCGATTTTTTTAGTGACACAAAATCACCAATGACCTCCTCTACCCGAGCGGTTTTATACTTGATCAATGGTCGATTTGCTTATCAATACTGAAAAGTTTAGTTCGCTATAAACTTAAGAAAAAAGATTTACTGCTTTCGCGAAATCACATAATTCACCATTTTTTCTAATGCATCACGGTAAGGGTCTTGAGGAAAATCAAAAAGAATTTCTAGGGCCTTTTGACGAAATTCCTCCATTTTTTGCTCTGCGTAGGTCAATCCACCGGCTGCCTTTACTTTTTCTATTACCTGACGTACTCGTTTTTTGTCGCGATTATGCTTTTTTACTGACTGTATCAACCATTTTTTTCTCATGGGTAGGAACAGTATTTAAGGCGTGAATTAACGGCAGGGTCATTTTTTGTTCCTTAATATCTATGCCCGTTGGTTTTCCGATTGCTGTTTCGCCATAATCGAACAGATCGTCTTTAATTTGAAAAGCCATTCCAATATACTCTCCAAATTGTCGCATTTTTTCTACTAATGTTGGATCGTTTTGAACAGTTTGTGCTCCCATCGCGCAACAGGCTGCAAGGAGGGTTGCGGTTTTCTGACGGATAATGTTGTAATATATCTCTTCGGTAATGTCGAGCCTTCGTGCTTTTTCAATTTGCAGCAGTTCTCCTTCGCTTATTTCCCGTACCGCCACAGATATAATTTTTAACAGATCGTAATCTTCGTGTTCTATACATACCAACATCCCCTTCGACAACATAAAATCCCCAACAAGTACTGCGATTTTATTTTTCCATAAGGCGTTAACGGAGAAAAACCCACGACGCATGTTTGAGTCGTCCACAACATCGTCGTGAACCAACGAAGCTGTATGAATCAATTCAATAACTGCTGCCCCTCGATAGGTACGCTCATTGATTTTACCCTTGTTCAGTAGTTTTGCTGTGAGAAAGACAAACATGGGGCGCATTTGTTTTCCTTTGCGATTGACGATGAAGTGGGTAATGCGATTGAGTAATGCCACTTTAGAAGACATTGAAGAAGAAAACTTTTCTTCAAAGCGTTCCATCTCCTCATAAATAGGTTCTTTTATCTCCTCAACCACCTTCATGATTCAAATATACGTTTTCATGGTTGGTTTCATTGATTTTTGTTGGCCAATTGACCACAAGCTGCATCTATGTCTTTGCCCCGCGAACGTCTTACAGTAGTGGTAATGTGAGAAGCGGTGAGGTATTCCATGTATTGATCAATCGCTTTCGGAGCTGCTTGCTCAAAGCGATTATCCCCAATTGAATTGTATTCGATTATGTTTACTTTGGAAGGGATTTTTTTGCAAAATGCAATGAGTGCACGAATATGCTCTAGGTTGTCATTTACACCCTTCCATACTACGTACTCAAGGGTTATTTTCCGCGCCGTGTGCTTGTACCAATAATCCAATGATTCTAAAAGGGTTTCTAAGGGGGAACTTTTCGGCAAAAAGGCATGATGCGCTGGCGTGTTTCTTGGATTGCTGAATGAAGTGAAACTGCTAAATTGAATTGAACCTTATCATCAGCCATTTTACGAATTAGTTTAGGAATCCCAGAGGTGGAGAGTGTGATGCGTTTTGGGGACATTCCTAATCCCTCCTTGGTCGTAATTTTGTCGATGGCTTTACAAACATTCGTGTAGTTCATAAGAGGCTCTCCCATACCCATAAAAACAATGTTTGATAATGGCCGATCAAAATAAGCACGACTTTGTTGATCAATTGCTACCACTTGATCAAAAATCTCATCGGGATTTAAATTACGCATGCGCTTTAGCTTGGCTGTCGCGCAAAACAAACAATCCAAACTGCACCCCACTTGAGAAGAAACACATGCAGTGGTTCGGTCGTTGACGGGAATTAAAACCGACTCTACCCACCCGACCATCAAATAGATTTACTTTGTTCTTTATGGTTCCATCTTGGCTACGCTGCTGCTGGTCGACGGCAATATGATTGATGGTGAAATGATCATCTAAAAATTGACGGGTAGACTTAGAGATATTCGTCATGGCGTCAAAGTCATGGACTCCTTTATTCCAAAGCCACTGATATACCTGTTTCCCGCGAAATGCCTGATCCCCGTTAACGGTAAAAAATTGCTGTAATTCTTCTAGAGAATACGCACGAATATCTTTCTTCTTTACCGCAGACATTTTTTCTAGAGGATTAGCATGGCATCTCCGTAGGAATAAAAGTTATATTTTTCTTTCACCGCTACATCATAAGCTTCTTTGATAAAATCTGGATCTGCAAAAGCTGATACCATCATAAGCAAGGTAGACTTTGGCGTGTGAAAATTGGTTACCATACAATTGGCGATAGAAAAATCATACGGTGGAAAAATAAACTTATGCGTCCACCCTTGGTAGGTATTAAGCATTCTCCTAGAGGAAACAGAGCTTTTCAAGTCCCCGCATAACTGTTGTTCCTACAGCGCATATTCTCTTTTATTGGATTTAGCAGAGTTAACAAGATCAACTGCATCTTGCTCAATAATCAATTCCTCAGAGTCCATCTTGTGTTTTGATAAATCTTCTACCTCAACTGGATTAAAGGTCCCTAGTCCAACATGGAGGGTAAGTTCAGCTAAATCTACTCCTTTTATTTCCAATCGCTTTAACAAGTGTTTTGAAAATGAAGGCCTGCAGTGGGGGCAGCAACTGCTCCTTCATTTTTTGCATAAATGGTTTGGTATCGGAGCTTGTCTTCTGCAACGGGTTCTCGTTTTATATATTTTTGGGAGGGGGTTTCACCAAGCTCTTTTAGCTTCATCCTAAATTCAGTGTAGGGGCCATCAAACAAAAAGCGAAGGGTTCTTCCTCTAGAAGTTGTATTATCTATCACTTCGGCGACTAAACTTTCATCATCTCCGAAGTAAAGTTTATTTCCAATTCTGATTTTCGAGCAGGATCTACCAATACATCCCACAATCGCTGTTCTTCATTTAGTTCACGCAGCAAAAACACTTCAATTCTTGCTCCTGTTTTTTCTTTTGTTCCCAAACAAACGAGCAGGAAAAACTTTGGTGTTGTTTAAGACCATAACATCTCCCTCATCAAAAAAGTTGATGATATCTTTAAATTGATGGTGTTCAATGGTATGTTTCTCGCGGTTGAGAACCATTAAACGGGATTCGTCTCGGTTTTCAGCTGGGAATTCCGCCAATAGGCCTTCGGGAAGCTCAAAATTGAAATCTGATAGTTTCATAGATAATGAATGTGATTGGATCTTAAATTTTCAAGCTACAAATATACAGGCACACAATAGGCCTTGTCAAGTAATTTTGAAACTTTCGGAGGACTATTTTTCAATAGCTGAAAACCAATGCTTTTCATGTCGCTCCAAAACTCGGGATAGGACTTGCTAACCACTCCAGCATCGTTGATGGTGAGTGGAACCCGAAGGGCCAGGGGGCAAAGGCCATCGCCATGCGATGGTCGTGATAGGTATCGATGGCTTGTCCTGTATTAAAGTTTTGCGCCTTAGCAAGAGAGAGACTTTTAGCATCAACTCGTATGGAAGCTCCTAGTTTTTTCAACTCGTTTTCCAATGCAAGAAGACGATCAGTTTCTTTGATTTTTAGTGTATGAAGTCCCGTTAAAGTAACCTCAATTCCCATGCCGTAACATGTGACGGCTATTGTTTGGGCAATGTCTGGAGCTTCAATCAAATTGAACTCAAGTTTTTGTGGCTGGATAAAATCTGTCTTTTTTTTCAAAACAAGGGCCTCTCCTTCAAAATAGCTTTCTACCCCCATTTTCTGATATATATCAACTAAAACCGCATCTCCCTGAAGACTATCTTTTCGGTAATTGTTTAGATGGATTTCTCCAGTATTTGAAAGGGCCACAACACTAAACCAATAAGAAGCTGAACTCCAATCTGATTCTACTATTTGTGTCTGGGAAGGGATCTCCTTGCAATAGGGAACTCGTATTGTTTGATTGGTGAATTCAGAGGAAATTCCAAGGCGTTTTAAGAGGGCTAAAGTCATTTTTATGTAAGGCAGGGATGTAATTTCACCCTCTAGTTCAAGGACTAATCCTTGAGCAAGTTTTGGAGCGATCAACAAAAGGGCAGATATATATTGCTGCTGATGTTTGCTGGAAGGGTTACCCTCCCCCATTTAATGGGGTCCCCTTTATGCGAAGAGGAGGGTATCCAATGTTTTTTCATAACCAATACAAGCCCCCAAGGTTTCTAAAGCATCGACCAATAGGCCTATTGGACGTTCTTGCATCCGCTTCGATCCAGTCAAAAGGATTTCTTCCCCTAGAGTGTTTGAAAAATAGGCCGTTAAAAAACGCATTGCCGTTCCTGCATGGTGAACATCAATGGGGGAATGAGGATTATGCAGGGCGTTTTGCATGGCCACTGCATCGTCAGAATTTGATCTATTTTCGATGGTCAGTTGTGGATAAAGCGCCTGTAAAATAAGCAAGCGATTTGTCTCGCTTTTTGATCCTGTAATGACAAGCTTTCCGTTAATTTCTCGCGTGGGGTGATCTAGGTTCAGTCGCATGAAAAAATTAATTTAATTTCT
The DNA here is from genome assembly GCA_038143595.1 of Flavobacteriaceae bacterium. GTDB lineage: Bacteria > Bacteroidota > Bacteroidia > Flavobacteriales > Flavobacteriaceae > Arcticimaribacter. The sequence goes on from JAYQME010000001.1 coordinate 1,094,515, forward strand.
CATTGTTATGGTGCCGATCATGATCTCGAGTGGCTTTTAGGGCAAGTTTTTGATCAAAAGATTGTTGTAGATCGATCCCTGTTTGATTTGCCAAACACAACACAACAAAAAGGACATCGGCTAATTCTTCCCCGAGATCTTTTCCTTTGTCGCTCTCTTTCTCGCTTTGTTCGCCATAGCGTCGAGCGATAATTCGGGCAACTTCGCCCACCTCTTCTTGTCAATTGTGCCATGTTGGTCAATTCATTAAAATATCGCACCCCATGGTTTTTTATCCATTGATCAACCTGCTTTTGTGCGTTTTGGATATCCATATTCGTAGTTTTGACAAGGTGAAGATAAGTCAACTTTGACAAATACTATAGGTAATTTTGAATTGTCTCCAGCTTGTTTTTACAACTTGCAATAGGAATGGTGTTCCTCTTGATGACTATTGAAATGAATGGCATGCATGCCATTCGCCAAAGCGCCCTGTATATCTGCTTCAAAGCTATCGCCAATCATCATTGCATGCTCTGGTTTGACTTTGTGCCAGACGCATCGCTGTTTGAAAATTTTTGGGTGTGGCTTTTTATTCCTGCTCTCTCCGCGGTTAGAATGATATCAAAATAGTGGTATATCCCTGAATTTTGCATTTTCTTCTGTTGCACGTTTTCAAACCCATTAGTTTATGATATGTAAACGATAATTGGTTTTTAGGTAGTTGAGCAAGTTTATTGTTCCATCAAACAGATGCGTAAACGAAGATAGGCCTTCAATGTAGGCAGTCGAAAGCTCGTCTATTGTTGTTTTTTTGGGTAGTTTTTTTAAGGCGTTAAAGGTTTGATGCAATCGTAAAAACCGCAATTGTTCTGTAGTAATTTCATTGTTGCGATAATATTTCCAATAGCGATGGTTGATGGGACTGTATATCTCCATAAAATCAGCTAGTGAAAAAGGAAAGCGATATGCCTTAAAAAATACTTTCGAAAGTAGCCGTAGAGTTTGCCTCAAAATCCTATCCAATAACGTATGATCTAAATCAAAGAATATGTCTGTGATCTTATATTCGCTCTTCATGCCCTTGAAGATACGAAATAAAGGCTGACCTGTAGGCAGCGTTTGAAACCGATTTTTCTATTATTTTATTGGTCAAGGCAAAACAATGGACGCCAGTAGACATGGGGATTTTAGAATAAAGTTGTCTTAATTTTTTGATTGCATCAATGGGCGTTAGTTTCCTAAGGCTGTCCTCATTTGCCACAACAGGGTAAACGGTTAATTCTGTTGTCATTTCATTGGCAAGATCATAAAACAAGTAAGGAATTGTTGTGTTGCCTGATACCCAATTAGGTCTGGGTAGGCTAAACTAAAATCATTGCGAACTTCTTGGGCAACCAGCGGTTGGTAGGTTTCTCCAACTGTTGAAACCCCCCATGCATAACGGACAGAATCCATCACGATGTATGAGTTGGTTTAATTTTTCACGTTCATCACGGAGCTTTTTACCGTTTGATTGTGCACTAAACGAAGCCAATAGTGATACTTTAAAATAATCTGCGACTTCTTTGATTTTTTTGATTGAAAACGCGGATCTAAATATGAAATTGCACGATCGTGATAGGAAACAGAGCTGTATAGAAAAAAGAATTGGATACGAAGGGGTGATCCCTTAAAATAGTGTTTAAATACATCAAAGGTATCCCAAGGATCTTTTCGTAGACCAAACAAAACCATCAAATGCTCGACCACCTCCCATAGATTGAGTTGCAAAACAGACTTCACCCATTGAATAACACCAACAATAAAAGAATTGTACAAATACTTATACGGACGTACAACATCAATTAGTACACGTGTCTCTTTTTTTGGTTTTAAATCTATTGTTAACTCAGGGTAATATTCATTAAGCTTTTGGTATAATTCCTTGATCCAGTAATCTACCAAAGGGGTTTCGTGTTGATTGTGCTGAACGACTAAACTTTGTGAGGCAAGGAAACGTCCGAATTCATCATTTAAGTGAGGTAAATATTCTTCATAGCGCGAAATACATAAAAAAACAGATGAAAAAATATCAAAGGGTAAAAAGGATGGAGACTCTGCTTTAAAAAAAACAAATCTTTTCATTCCATGGCACTGGGGTTATGTTTACGGGTTGTGTTCCCTGTTCAAATAGAAAAGAAGAGGCATAAATAAAAATTCATTCCCCAAAGGGGTTTTGCCATAACTCATCTTGGGCCCAGTGTGGGCAATAAAAACATCGAGTGTTGTGGTAAAATCAACGGTCAATCCCAATGCTCTCTCAAAAACAAACCTAAAAACGTATTCAAGGCGTGGTGTGATTTTAGAACAAAAAACTAACATCATTTACAATAGATTTTCATCCGCAAAACTAAAGTAATTTTGATCGGAGACAATTAAATGATCATGCAATTGTATGTCCATTAGAGCAGCTGCTTTCTTGATTTTAACGGTTAGATCTTTATCACATTGACTGGGACTAAGCAGGTTTGATGGATGGTTGTGCGCGATTAATAACGCTGTTGCACCAACTTCCAGTGCTTTTTTCATAATGAGACGAATATCAACAGTTGTAGAGGTAATCCTCCTTGCTTATGCAGTGATGGGTAATGACTTGATTTTGATAGTTCAAATAGGCAACCCAAAATTCTTCATGCTCAAGAAAACTCAAAACAGGCTTAAAGAGTTGGTAGGCTTGTATGCTATATTTGCACTGAATTTTATGGAAGGGGTTTCTGTTGTTGAACTTGCTTTCCCACTTCCAAAGCCGCTTTAATTTTTACGGCCTTTGCTGGGCCTATTCCTTCCACTCCATCAATCGCTCAAGAGCCAAATGATGCAATTCACTTAAGTTATTGGCAACAGAAGCTAAAAGACGTTGCATAAGGTGAACGCCGATTCTCCAGGATTTCCACTTCCAATTAAAATCGCCAACAACTCGGCGTTGGTTAATGCATGTGCCCCCTTTGGCAAGCATTTTTTCACGAGGTTGATCATCAATCGACCATTTACGAATACTAAACGGAAAGTTTTTTTTATCATGGTTGGGCTTATTTTAATACATTCGCTTTACACAAAATACGGATTTATGCGGTATCCTCCAGTTCACCATCAAGAAGAACATTTTGATAACATAGTATATCTAATGGAATCCTTTCCACTTGCTACCATCAACAGCTGTTTAAATGATCAGATTTTTGAGTAGCCACACGCCTTTGATTTATTATTCCAATAATGGGAAAGGAAAACTTATTGGCCATTTAGACCGTACAACCCTCAACTCACTCATTTTAATGAAAATCCAACGGTAAGTGTAATTTTTCATGGCCCAGAAGTCTACATATCTCCGTCGGTTTATGGGACAACACAACTCCCAACATGGAATTATTTTAAAGCACACATCCACGGAAACGTTGTGATAGAAAATGACCAAAACATTGTCAAACAAAACTTAATTGACATGACCGCCTTTTGGAAAGAAAGGATAAAAAATATCGGTTAGATCCCGAAAATCCTCGCATGCTTGCTGCTTTGGATTACATTGTTGGCTTTAGTATAACCATCGATCGATGGGAAGGAAAATATAAAATATCGCAAGATAAGCAAAGACGATCAAAAAGCGAGCAAAAAAAGCGATGACGGATGCAGCCTTGAAACTACGTGAATCGATTGATCACCTATATGCAAAGCACCAAACTAAAACGTCTTAAGACGTTTTTCCAATAGATCCCAAGACAACGCCCCCCGTAATTTCAGAACTCATCATCAATAAAACTGTTTTGATGATAATTCTTTTCATATAAATACGCATGCATTGAATCAGGATCGCTAAACACCTTCATCGGGAGTACCAAATGCTTTTTTATATCTACATTGCATCTATAAGCGGCAGCCCCTTTAGTTTTAAAGCGTCTGGGTCAAAAAAAACAATGGCTTCGTCTGCACTGGCAAGACTGTCTTTTGTAGCTTGGTAAAAATTCAGTGTTAAGACTACTATGTGCAGTTCTAAACAAGCTACCAACTTATGGGAAGGATATTGATTTTTACGGCTTTTACTGTAGCAGTTACTTTGCTGGGAGCATGAGCAAAATCTTTGGAATAAACTAGAGGTATGCCCAATTCACCTTTTTCCAATCGTTTTGCTGCACCTTCAAAACTCTCAATGGCTTCATAAAAATCCATTTCATCAATCCCCATTAATTGACAAATCCATTTTGCCCCTGCAAGGTTAGATAAGTTGTGTTCGCCAAAAACTGACAAAGGGAGGTCACCTTCACTGGTCATTAAATATGTTATTCCATCGGTAATTGTGTGTTCTGGGAGGTCATAAGAATGTTTACGAATCGTATTTTGAGTCTGTATCGCAAGCCGGGTCAACACAGAATCTTGTTGATTATACACCAATACTCCTGGGCTTATCGTTTCAATGAATTTTTTTAAATTGATTTTCGTAGGAATCGCGGCTAGGAAAAACATTGATGTGGTCCCAAGCAATTCAGAAATTAAGGCTACTTGTGGCTGATACCATAAAAATTTAGATCGCAAATCTATTGGAGAAGATAAATACTCATCCCCTTCAATTAACATAAAATCATTGGTTTCTGTCAAACGAACCATTGTGTCAAAACCGGAAAGCTGTGCCCCTACCATAAAATCAACATTTTTTCCATGGTAATGTAAACATGAAGCACCATTGAGTGATAGTAGATTTTACCATGACTTCCAGCAATCACTACTCGTGTTTTATTTTTAGATTGCTCATATAAAAATTCTGGGTAGGAAAAAACGGAATTTCCAAGGCCATTGCACGTTGCAATTCGGGGTTGTCTTTCTTGGCATGCATGCCCAATATTACTGCATCAAAAGAAGCGTCCAATTTTTCTGGAAACCAACCCATCTTTAAGGGCAGTAGTCCAGCCTTACTCAATCGGCTCTTAGAAGGTTCAAATATAGCATCATCACTACCAGTGATAGTAAATCCGTTGTTTTGGAGTTCCATGGCGAGGTTGTGCATGGCACTTCCTCCTATTGCGATGAAATGAATTTTTTTTCATTTTTTGTATCGAATTGATGTAATTTATTGCATTTGTAAAATTAGCGTTTTCGACAACGGCTTTGTTCAACCAAATTAACGCCTGCTCTCGGTGTCCCAATTGATCCAACAATTGGCCTTTCCTGTAATACATCCACTCAACCGGAAGATTATAATTCATTGTTCTGTTTGCAATGAAATAGTCAATTGCACACAACCCTATGGTTGGATTTCAACTTATGGTGTACACTTATTTCAGCAATTTTATAGGGGAAATTCATGGATTTATTGGCAAAGAAATTATCCAAATCCATAGCACAAAAATTTATCAGTTTTAGCTGTTGAAAGGCTTCCTCATAATGCGGATTTGTGTTGTTTTTTTGAGCCTTGGCTACATATCCAAGGGCAAAAAGTCCTTCTATTGGACGTTGCCGATATAACATTTCAGCATAGTGTTTTGCTTGGGCAAAGTCTCCTCCCAAAACCGAAGGAAGCTGACAAAGAGCCTCCACAATGGCTTCCAACGCTGGAGTGTAAGTGGAATCGATGGCAACTGCTCGATCAAAATTATTGAGCATTGCCTTTACGTATGGAAGCGAAAATAATTTGGCCATCTGTAATGCTTTGATCCCATTTGCTCCCCTAATAGATAGCATAACTTTGAGGTCTCACCCGTCAACTCAATTTTGGTTGTTAAGGCATCAATTAAGTCTTCTTGATTTTTGTGCTTCGAGGAAAGAAAATTTTTGCGTTAATTTTTTTCGATAGCTGTTCCATTGGAAGTTTCAATAGCTCGCATCTCTTGGGTGTACTGTTGAGAGCGAACAAAACGGATAAATGGCGTTTTTTCCTGCGCAACAATGCCCAGTGTAAATGTGCATAGGAAAATTGATACACGGATTAATCGCTTGAGTTGATCATTGCCCATAGTTGATCTTTAAGTGTTGTTAAGCCGTACTGACTAACCGATGAAATCATTAGGTGTGGAATGTCTCCAAAGCAATTTTTCATTTCTTTTAACATAGGCTTCCTTGAGTTCGTCATCCAAAAGATCAGCCTTTGAAATTGCTATCATAAAATTCTTGTCGAGCAATTCGGGATTGTATTCCATGAGTTCTCCGCGTAAGATTTCAAATTCTTTTTGGATGTCGTTTGTATCAGCCGGAATTACATAGAGCAATACTGCATTGCGTTCAATATGACGTAAGAAATAATGCCCTAGGCCTTTCCTTGCGCTGCACCTTCAATAATACCAGGGATATCGGCCATGACAAAGGATCGAAAATCGCGGTATTGAACAATCCCCAAGTTGGGTTTGAGGGTTGTAAACTCATAGTCGGCTATTTTTGGTTTTGCCGCAGTAAGTGCTGCCAGCAGGGTTGATTTTCCAGCATTTGGAAAACCAACAAGACCTACGTCTGCGAGGACTTTGAGTTCAAGGGTAATGTGTATTTCTTGGCCTTTTATTCCTGGCTGAGCGTATCGCGGTGTCTGTCGTGTAGACGACTTAAAATGCCAATTGCCTCGTCCCCCCAATCCTCCTTTAAGAAGAATAACTTCTTCCTTGTCTTGCGTAATTTCGGTTAGGACTTCTCCTGTTTCTGTATTTTTTATTAAGGTTCCTAGAGGACATCAATAAACACGTCCCTCCTTGAGCACCTGAGCTTCGATTTTTACTTCCGTGTTCGCCATGTCCAGCAGAGAAATGTCGTTTAAATTTAAATGAAAAAAGTGTCCATAAATTGGCATTTCCACGGGCAATTACGTGACCACCACGTCCTCCATCTCCTCCATCAGGACCTCCTTTAGTGATGTACTTTTCACGATGAAGGTGTATGGACCCTTTCCTCCGTTTCCCGAGGCAACAGCTAGTTTTACATAGTCGACAAAATTCCTTCAGTCATTTGATTGATTTTACAATCTGTCTATAACCTCTCTCAATCGCTGGGTAATTGCATCTATAGAACCAATACCATCAATGCTATGGAATTTTTTTTGTGCGTTGTAGAAACTTCGAAGAGGTGCTGTTTTTGCATTGTATTCTGCAAACCGATTACGAATTTTGGCTTCATCCTGATCGTCAGTCCGACCACTTGTTTCTCCGCGCTTGAGCAGACGTGCTACAAGTTCGTCATCGGTTACTTCGAGAGCTATTGTCGCAGAAATAGCCATTCCCTTTTTTTTCTAAAAATTCATCGAGACTTACCGCTTGGGCTTCGGTGCGTGGAAATCCATCAAAAATAAATCCCTTGGCATCAGGATTTTTTTCAACCTCGGCCTCTAGCATATTTATAGTTACCTGATCTGGAACCAAATCCCCTGATCCATGTAGGACTGAGCAAGTTTACCTAATGAGGTTCCGTTCTGTATATTGGAACGAAATACATCGCCAGTAGAAATATGTACCAATTGGTAATTCTCTTTTAAAAATTCTGCTTGTGTTCCTTTTCCAGCTCCTGGTTTTCCGAAGAGAACGAGATTAATCATATCGCTTAGTATTTTGCAGCAAAGATATCGAAAAATAACTCTTTCACACTTTGGAATTATCATTCAAAGATATATGCGTATTTTTGCAGGAAAAGGAATATGCATTACTTCTCATCCAACAAATCGTTAGGTATTCTTGGTGGAGGGCAATTGGGCAAAATGCTTTTATACCATACCCGAAAATGGGACATTACTACCCATGTCTTAGATCCCAGTAACGATGCCCCTGCTAGACTTGGGTGTGATGTTTTTGTACAAGGTGATTTTAAAGACTATCAAACAGTTTACGATTTTGGAAAACATCTGACTTGTCTGACCATCGAAATTGAGCATGTAAACACAGAAGCTCTTCGTCAATTGGAAAAAGAAGGGGTAGCCGTTTATCCAAGTGCTGCTACATTAGAAATTATCCAAAACAAAGGAGTTCAAAAAGATTTTTATCACCAGCATCATATCCCAAGTGCGAAACACCAACGCTTCACCAACCTAACTACTCTTCAACAAGCCATTAGAACCGAAAAACTAACGTTGCCTTTTGTATGGAAAGCTGCACGCATGGGCTATGACGGGAAAGGGGTATCTATTGTTCGTTCACAAGAAGCTGTTTTAAATTTACCTGATCAGGAATGCATGGTTGAAGAATTGGTTCCCTTCACACATGAACTCGCAGTAATTGTAGCAAGAGGTACCAATGGAGAAACCAAAACATACCCCGTTGTTGAAATGGAATTTCACCCCGAGGCAAATCAAGTAGAGTATGTGCTTTGCCCAGCGCGCGTTTCCGACGAAATTAAACAAAAAGCGAGTGAAATTGCATTAAAGGTTTCACAAGCCTTGGAACATGTAGGGTTGCTGGCTGTTGAATTATTTTTGACTGAAAGTGGAGATATTTTGGTCAATGAAGTTGCCCCTCGTGCCCATAACAGTGGTCATCTTACGATAGAAGCTAGTCTTACAGATCAATTTGAACAACATCTTAGGAACCATTTTGGGGCTTTCCTTGGGAGCACCCATTCTGTAAGTGCTGGTGTAATGGTGAATTTAGTCGGAGAAGAAGGACACACAGGCGATGTTCTTTATAAAAACATAGAAAAATTATTGGCCATGGAGGGAGTCACTCCACACATCTATGGCAAAAGAAACACGGCCATTTCGAAAAATGGGACATGTAACCATTGTGCACAAAGACATTAATCTTGCACGTGAACAGGCCGAAAAAGCAAAAAAATTAATCAGTGTAATTTCAAAAACATGATACAAGTAGGAATTATAATGGGAAGCGATTCAGATTTACCTGTAATGCAAGCTGCCATAGACATATTGGATGAATTAAACATCGGGCATGAAGTAGACATTGTTTCTGCACACAGAACCCCGAAAAAAATGATGACTTATGGAAAAGAAGCTCACCAACGAGGCATTAAAGTTATCATAGCAGGAGCAAGGAGGCGCTGCCCACTTGCCGGGAATGGTCGCCTCAATTAGTCCATTACCTGTTATTGGGGTTCCCGTAAAATCTAGCAATTCAATTGATGGCTGGGATTCAATCCTCTCTATTTTACAAATGCCAGGAGGAGTACCAGTAGCAACAGTAGCTCTTAATGGGGCGAAAAATGCTGGGATCTTGGCTGCCCAAATTTTAGGAAGTTCAGACCCTAGTATTCTAAATCGGATCATAGCATATAAATCAGCATTAAAAACTAAAGTCGATAAAGCTTCAAAAAAAATTAATCCCTAATCTAGATTCATTTGAAAAATTTACTGCTGGAAGAATTCACGCCCCTTTGGGGCATTTCCATTTGACCAAGCCAAACCAGACACCTTCAGGTCGGCCATTGAGACTGCAATTGACATTACACGCGAAGAAATTGATGCGATCGCATCTAATCCAGAGGCAGCTGACTTTTTTAATACCCTTGAAGCACTTGACAAAAGTGGAGAAAAACTTGGGAGACTCACCAGTGCACTTTTCAACTCAACAGTGCAGAAACCTCCAAAGAACTACAAGAAGTAACCCAAAAAGTAGCTCCTCAACTCTCAGCCCTTCAAAATGACATACGGCTCAACGAACAACTCTTCAAAAAATCAAACAGTCTATGATGCCCCTCCAGCCAATTTAAATTCAGAACAAATAACACTGCTGGAGAAAGAGTACAAGTCATTTACACGTAATGGGGCTATGCTGCCTCAAAATAAAAAACAGAGCTTACGCCAAATCGACCAAGAACTCGCCCAACTCGGGCTTCTGTTTGGTGAGCATGTACTCGCCGATACAAATGCTTTCTCCTTCAAGTTACAGACGAAAAAAAAATTGAAGGGATTCCTGAAAATGTAGCAAATATCGCTCGTGAGCGCGCTAAAAAAGCGAATAAAGAAGGATGGATCTTCACCCTAGACTATCCGAGTTATATCCCAGTGATGACCTTTGCCTGCGATCGCGACCTTCGAAAACAAATGAACGAAGCTTTTGGACGTCGCAGTTTTCAAAAGAACCCAAACAATAATGAGGAAACTATCCTCAAAATCGTTGCCCTACGTCATCAACGTGCAACCCTATTGGGTTATTCGTCTCATGCAGCATTTGTACTAGAAGAGCGCATGGCAAAAGATGAAAATACTGTACGTGCTTTTTTGGATGATTTACATGAAAAAGCCTTTGAAAAAGCAAAAGAAGAATGGGAGGAACTAGTCTCTTTTGGGAAGAATGAGTACGGCTATTCGTCGGTAGAAAAATGGGACACAGCGTTTCTTGCAGAAAAAATAAAACAACAACGATTTGCCTTCAATGAAGAAGAGCTCCGCCCATATTTTGCACTTCCCAAGGTTCTTGATGGCCTGTTTGTGATTGTGAATAAATTGTATGGCCTTGAGTTCAAACACAATCCTACGATTCCTGTTTATCACAGCGATGTACAAGTCTTTGAGGTGTTTAAGGATAAAAAAATTTCATGCTTTACTGTACACTGATTTTTATCCAAGAGCAGGAAAAAGAGACGGCGCTTGGATGACGAGCTATTGTCCCCAAAAGAAGGGCAACGCCCCCACATATCAATCGTATGCAATTTTTCGCCACCAACGAAAGACAATCCCGCTCTTTTGACCTTTTAACGAAGTTACAACCCTTTTTCATGAGTTTGGACACGCCTTACACGGCATGTTAGCCAACACCACCTACAGTGCCCCTAAGCGGTACAAATGTATTATGGGATTTTGTGGAACTCCCCAGTCAGGTGTTTGAAAAATTGGTGCTACCAACCCGAAGCACTTGAGCTATTTGCCAAGCACTACAAAACTAACGTACTAATCCCACAGCATTATATTGATAAAATAAAACAAGCAGGAACGTTTCATCAAGGATTGCAAACACTTCGACAATTGAGCTTTGGCTATCTCGACCTTTCATGGCACACCGAAGACAGCAATACAATTAAAATGTGAAAGCCCACGAAAAAGAAATTCTTACTGATTTTCAATTTACTAGAGATGTTGAGAACAATTGCATGAGTACAGCTTTTTCGCACATATTTCAAGGAGGATATGCAGCAGGATATTACAGCTACAAGTGGGCGGAAGTATTAGATGCCGACGCCTTTGAGGTATTTAAAGAAGAAGGGATTTTGATGCCAAAACTGCAAAATTATTTCACGACACTATATTGTCTAAAGGAGGAACAGAACATCCCATGGATTTGTACATTCGATTTCGAGGAAAAAAACCGAGTCCCAATGCCCTATTAAAGCGAGCTGGACTCATCCCAAATTAGTTCTGTTTATTGGCCTGCCACGAAAGATACCCCCCATCGAGCTCGTAAATAGTTGAAAACCCAAGGGCTTTCATCACCAACGCTGCACGTGCACTTCGTCCACCAGCTTTACAATAAATCAAAACAGGTTTTTCTTTATCCAATTTTCCGATATCAAACGGAAATGAAAGATCAGTTACTGGGAGGTTTATTGCATTGGGTAAAGCACCTGTTGAAAATTCCTCAACTGTTCGAACATCAACAACAACGACACCTTGCTCAATTAGTTCAAGAGATTCTGCAAAAGTTTGCAACTGACTGGCGGTTTGAAAAATAATAAAGAAAACAAATAATCGACCCATTCTATTAAAATTTTAATTGATAGAGCAACACCCCAATCAGAGGAATAGCCTCTACCCAAAATAAAGTAATATATTTTGAACTATTGGGATGAATTTTAAAAAAAGTAATTCCATAAGCAATCGTTATGCCCGAGAAAGCAAGCAGTTCAGACTCACTCAATTTTGGATTCAAGAGAAGAATCGCCCAAAAAATGGCGATTAGAAAAACCCTAAACGCTTTGTGTTTTTGACCCCTATCAATTGAGGAATGGTTCCCAACTCACTATCGTCTTGGTGTAAATCACTTATTTCAAAAGGCAAAGTGGCTAAAAAAATCAATACGAATCGTTCGAAGAAAAAAGGTAATGTTCAAGCCCAAAAACACCTAATTGAAGCAACGGGAAAACAGCCGAAAGCAATGTCCAACAAAGAGCAACAATAAAAATTTAATCCCGTTTGACTTCTCAAATTGTGTCCAATGTATGGGAGAGGCACCGCATAGGCAACAGTCAATAAAAAACAACCCCTAGAAGAACCTGCTGAACTGTGGCAAGCCCAACATAAACATAAATACTTTGGCAAACACATAAAAATATAACGAGTTTGACGATCGCCAAGCCCTTTGGCAACCTCTATGTTTAATTATGTATTTCATGTGCTTGATCCCATTGTAGGCCAAAAATGTAAGGCAAAAAACAAATAATTGATCCTTGCATTTGTTTGTAAGTTCCATTGCAAATGAGTTATTTGAAAATAACACAATGCCATGAGAGCTACATGAAAACTACCCTGTATATACCGCTGAAATAGGAGCCTCAAAAAATCGCACAAAACAAAATTAGCCAAAGTGTTTATAATTTGTCCATTAAGGTTGAAAACTTGATGAATTTTAATCTTATTCATCATTTTTTTCATCCACGAAAACTAGTACATTTACTCAAAAATTTACTGCATGTTTGTAGAGCGACACATAGGTCCCAATGAAGAAGAAATAGCACAAATGCTAAAGGCAATTGGAGTGGATGATTTAGCTACGTTAATCGATCAAACCATCCCATCAGATATCCGATTAAAAGACGCTTTTAAATCTCCCCGAGGGGATTTCGGAATTTGAATTACAGAAGAAACTCAATACCCTTGGGCAACAAAATCAATTGTATTCAACCTACATTGGCATGGGGTACCATCCTGCAATTGTTCCAGCTGTTATTCAACGAAATATTCTTGAAAATCCTGGATGGTATACCGCATACACTCCTTATCAGGCTGAAATTGCACAGGGACGCCTTGAAGCCTTATTTAACTTCCAAACTGTGATTGCCGACCTGACAGGCATGGAATTGGCCAACGCCTCTTTGCTCGACGAAAGCACAGCCGCTGCTGAAGCGATGAGTTTGTTTTTTCCGTTCGAACACGTGAACAAAAGAAAAATAATGCCGTAAAATTCTTTGTTCTTGACAACATACTCCCGCAAACTTTGGCGCTGTTAGAAACGCGCGCAAAACCTGTAGGTATTGAACTTGTATTGGGTGATCAAGATTCTTTCAATCCCGACCCAAGCTACTTTGGAGCTATGTTTCAATATCCTGGAAAAAATGGTGAAATTATTGATTTATCAAATTTGGTAAGCAAAGCACACGCCCAAGAGTTGAAAACTGCTGTGGCTGCCGACATCTTAGCGTTAACTCTGCTGGAAGCTCCGGGAAAATATGGCGTAGATGTGGTTGTTGGCACTACTCAACGATTTGGAATCCCCCCTAGGTTATGGAGGTCCGCACGCTGCATATTTTGCAACCAAAGAAGCCTACAAACGAAATATCCGGGGACGAATTATTGGACAAACCCGTGACCTTGATGGACAAGCTGCTTTACGCATGGCGCTGCAAACACGTGAGCAACACATCAAACGAGATCGTGCAACCTCAAACATTTGCACCGCCCAAGTTCTATTGGCTGTTATGGCAGGTATGTATGCAGTATATCACGGCCCGAAAGGGTTGAAAAAAATTGCAGAAGAAGTCCATCGAAAAACAAGAATACTAGATGACTCCTTAGCGCAGTTGGGTATTTCCCAACACAACAACTATTTCTTCGATACCCTTTATCTAGAAAATATTTCAGCCGAAAAACTTCGGTCCTTGCAGTAGCAAAAGATCAACCTCCACTACCCCGATGACAAATCGGCATGTATCTCCCTAAACGAAGCAACAAGCACAAAAGATCTTAACGCCCTTATTGAATTGTTTGAGAGCTATGCTGGCAAAAAAATAAATTCCACTTCACCAAGCGAAAACAAACTTCCTCCAGAGCTTGTTAGAACAAGTGACTTTTTAACTCACCCAGTATTTAATTCATATCACTCTGAAACAGCCTTTGATGCGTTACATTAAGAAATTGGAACGGAAAGACCTTGCATTGAACCACTCAATGATATCCTTGGGGTCCTGTACCATGAAATTAAATGCTGCCAGCGAAATGCTTGCGCTTAGTGATTCTCAATGGAATAATATTCATCCTTTTGCACCCCTTGACCAAGCAAAAGGCTATGGAGTTATGCTTGGATTGTCTGACCAAACAACTCAACGAAGTTACTGGTTTTTCGGCAACCTCTTTACAACCCAATTAGGGGCGCAAGGAGAATATGCAGGATTAATGGTGATTCGTGCGTACCATCAGTCCAAAGGCGATCACCATCGAAATATTTGCATAATTCCAGCTTCTGCACACGGGACCAATCCAGCTTCGGCTGTTATGGCGGGGATGCGTGTTGTTGTTACAGGAACTGACGAAAGAGGAAACATTGATTGGGAAGATTTACAAGCAAAAGTCCTTGAACACAGCAATGAACTTGCTGCTTTGATGATTACATACCCTTCTACACATGGTGTCTTTGAATCCAACATTAAAAACATAACTGCGCTGATTCACACCCACGGAGGGCAGGTGTATATGGATGGGGGCAAACATGAATGCTCAGGTAGGACTTACTAGTCCCGCCGAAATAGGAGCAGACGTGTGTCATCTCAACCTTCACAAAACCTTTGCCATTCCGCATGGAGGGGTGGACCAGGAGTTGGGCCTATTTGTGGCGAAACATTTGGCAGCTTTTTGCCCTCCAATCCATTGATCAACACAGGGTGAACAACCCATAGCGGCAATTTCGGGTGCGCCTTGGGGATCTGCTTTAGCGTGTTTGATTTCATATGCCTACATCGAAATGCTCGGCAGCTATGGCTTACAGAAAGCCACAGAAATTGCAATTTGAATGCAAACCACATAAAGCAACGACTCGATGGCGTCTTTCCCATTTTATATGTTGGGGATCACGGCCGTTCTGCTCACGAACTCATTATTGATTTGCGATTACTTAAAGAAAGAGGAATTGAGGTTGTCGATGTTGCCAAACGATTAATGGATTATGGGTTTCATGCACCAACGGTCTCGTTTCCAGTAGCTGGTACAATGATGATCGAGCCTACTGAAAGTGAAAATCTTGATGAAATCAATCGATTCTGTGACGCAATGATTTCAATTGCAGCCGAGATTCAAGAACACGATCTACACGATGAGAATAGTGTATTGAAAAATGCCCCACACACGCTTGAAATGGCAACACAAGATGCATGGACGTTTAAATACAGCCGTAAAAAAGCACTTTATCCCTTAGATTACATTCGGGAAAATAAGTTCTGGCCTACGGTAAGACGTGTCGATGAAGCCTTTGGGGATCGTAATTTAATTTGCAGTTGTCCTTCTGTAGAAACTTATTCAAGTTAATGTAATCAGTAGGATATAATCAATTACAACCCCATTTAGTTTACTAGCACTCAATTTGAACATCGTGTGTTAATTTTTATTTCCGAAGAAATACCCTAAGCATATGATATTTTTGTAGCGCAATTCAACTCTACGATGAATATAAGCATTACAGGAACTGGAAGTGCTATCCCTGACACTGTTGTAAAAAACGAAGATTTTATTACTCATGCGTTCTTGGATGAGCATGGGGATTCTTTTACAATCCCTACCCAAGAAATAATTGAAAAGTTCTCTTCCATCACTGGGATTGAGGAGCGAAGGTATGCATCCCCAGAAATCAATTCATCAGATCTCGCCACTTTTGCTGCTAAAAAGGCCATCGCGAACGCGGCAATTAATCAAGAAGACATTGATTACATCATAGTCGCTCATAATTTTGGGGACACCCCCATAGATCAGCACAATCGGTAGCCTTACCTAGCGTAGCCTCAAAAGTAAAACAGCTTTAGGAATCATAAATCCGAATTGCGTAGCTTATGATATCTTTTTGGGTGTCCAGGTTGGGTAGAAGGAGTAATTCAGGCACAAGCCTTCATTCGTGCAGGAATGGCAAAAAATGCCTTGTCATAGGAGCTGAAACACTTTCACGTGTAGTAGACCCAGTTGATCGTGATGGGATGATTTTTGCCGATGGCGCAGGGGCAACCATAATTGAGACTACTAATTCCAAAGGAAATATTCTTTCTCATAAATCTGCTACCTATACTGCCAATAACGAAATCGATATGCTTTATTTTGGCAGTTCCTATGATGTCAATAATAAGACCAAGTACATTAAAATGAAGGGGAGAAAAGTGTATGAATTTGCGCTAAAGGAAGTCCCCAACGCGATGAAAGCTTGCCTCGATGCTGCTGGAATAGGAATTCAGGAAGTGAAAAAAATATTTATTCATCAAGCCAATATGAAAATGGACGAAGCAATTGTGAAACGCTTGTACCGCCTTACAAAGAATCGGTCCCAAAAACAGTTCTTCCGATGAATATCCAAACTCATGGGAATAGTTCTGTCGCGACTATCCCTACCCTTTATGATCAAGTCCTAAACGATGAAATTAATGGACACCAACTAAACACGGGGGACATCATCTTATTTGCCAGTGTTGGAGCTGGAATGAACATCAATGCTATTTGCTACCAAATTTAACTCCTAGATTTAACAATCTAAACACAAAAAAGGCGAGAAGAGTTCGTTGAAATGTGTATTTTTAAGGATGATAAAACTCCTTGAACACATAGGACGGTATTTTTTAATGCTCGTCAAAACCTTTGGGAAATTCACCAAATTCAAGGTAATGCGTAAGTTGATTGTTCGAGAGATTGATGATTTAATCATTGGCTCCTTGGGGATTGTCGCCTTTATTTCCTTCTTTGTAGGAGGGTTGTTGCCATTCAAACAGCAATAAACTCAGACAACCCTTTGCTTCCAAAATACCTTGTCGGTTTTGCCACACGCCAATCCATTATTTTAGAATTTGCTCCCTCGTTCATCTCGGTAATTATGGCAGGAAAAGTTGGATCATTCATTACTTCTTCTATTGGCACCATGCGTGTTACAGAACAAATTGATGCCCTTGAAGTAATGGGGGTAAATACATACAACTACCTTATCTTTCCAAAGATTGTTGCCATGACCCTTTACCCTTTTATAATTGTCATTTCAATGTTTTTAGGCATTTTTGGTGGGTATGTCGCTTGTATTACAGGTGGATTTTCTTGCTCATGCCGATTTTATTGAGGGACTACAGTTAGAGTTTAATCCTTCCATGTTACCTATGCCTTTATTAAAACTTTTTATTTGCTATGTTGTTGGCCACCATCCCCTCCTATCACGGCTATTTTATGCAGGAGGTGCTTTAGGTGTTGGGAAAGCGAGCACTACTTCTTTTGTGTGGACCAGTGTCGCTATCATTGTTATGAATTCATTTGTAACCAATCTTTTACTTACCTAATGATAGTTGTCAAAAACCTTGAAAAATCGTTTGGCTCAACTCATGTACTAAAAGGAATTAGCACCAGTTTTGAGCAAGGCAAAACCAATCTCGTTATTGGACAAAGTGGATCTGGTAAAACAGTTTTCCTAAAATGTATCTTAGGATTGTTTTCTGTAGATCGCGGGGAAATAATTTTACAACAATAACCCACTATCAGAAATGAATGAAAAAGAACGTTCTTTGCTGCGACAAGACATGGGAATGGTTTTTCAAGGAAGTGCACTTTTTGATTCAATGACAGTAGAAGAAAATGTCATGTTTTTATGCAAATGTTTACACAGGCCGACGATGACGAAATACTGGAACGAGCCAACATTGCCATCACGCGGGTCAATTTAGTGGATGCCAACAAGAAACTGCCTGCTGAAATATCAGGAGGAATGAAAAAACGGGGTAGCCATTGCTCGAGCCATTGTTATGAATCCTAACTATCTGTTTTGCGACGAACCCAATTCGGGACTCGATCCAAAAACAGCCATTCTAATTGATAACCTCATCCAAGAAATTACCCAAGAATTTCAAATAACCACTGTTATCAATACACACGACATGAACTCGGTAATGGAAATCGGTGAAAAAATAATATTCCTGAAAGATGGTGAAAAACACTGGGAAGGCACCAATAAGGAAATCTTCAAGACAGAGAATGAGACAGTTACTAATTTTGTCTATTCTTCCGAGTTATTTAAAAAAGCTCGAAAAGTGTATTTGGAAGAAAGTTAAGGCTAGGCGAATTGATCGCCATACTCATCGAGTGTTTTTTTTCGCAACTCTTTCACGTCTTGATCCTGCCCTTTGGGATAAATCATAAGAACATCTTTTTCATCGACAACTACATAATCATCTAGCCCTTTAATTACAATAATTTTACTGCCTGATGAATAAATCATATTACCATTTGATTCTTCGGCGATTGTCCTCGCTTTCACACTGATATTTTCTTGCTTGTTTGCCGCCAATTGATCGTGTAACGAAGTCCAGGTTCCCAGATCATTCCATAAAAATGTTGCTTTACTACATAAATTTTTTCTACTTTTTCTAAAATAGCATAGTCAATAGAAATATCTTCGGCCTGTGGGGTAATTGGTTTCTAAAAAAGCTTCTTCTTCTGAGGTATCCATGGCGGGTATTCGCACAAAAGAGCATACATTTTGGGTTGATGATCTAAAAAAGCTGATAAAATTGTCTTGCATGACCACACAAATATTCCTGAATTCCAATAATAATTTCCAGCCTTTAGAAAGGATTTAGCCTTTTGTACCGAAGGTTTCTCTGTAAACTTTTCAATGGAAGATACAGAAGCATCTTTGTCTGTAACTTCTAAATAGCCATAGCCAGTATGGGGACTATCTGGTGGAATGCCAAAGGTCAAAAAACAATTTTGAGCAGCAGCTTTTTCAAAAGCAGTTTGGACATTTGCTCGAAAAGCCTTGGCATCACTAATAAAGTGGTCACTAGGCATAATAAGCATACAGGCAGATGGATTGCGCTTGTTGATTTTTAGGCAGCATAGAGTATGCAGGGCAGTATTTCGCATGGCAGGTTCACAAATAATTTGTGAACGCCCTAGGTTGGAAGTTGCTCACACACCTGATCGCGGTAGCTAGCGTTGGTTAAAATATACACTTGATCCACAGGAATCAAACCTGTCAATCGATCAAATGTTTGTTGCAAGAGCGTTCTCCCGACTCGGTGAGATCTTGAAATTGTTTTGGATAATTTGTACGACTTGTTGGCCAAAAACGGCTCCCAACACCACCAGCCATTATCAAAGCAAAATTATTGGTTGATTTCATACTGCATCCATTCGGTTAACTTTTGCATGGGGCTGAAAAAGGTAAACGTTCCCCGTAAGTATTTCTTCACACTCTATTCGTTTTCTGCGTTGTTTGCCTTTTCGAAAAACACGCCCGTTGTCTAGTTTAAAACAACTCCTTTCTGGCAGTTCAAAGATAGGTATTTTATCAGTGGGTTCGTCATGGGCTTGAGCGCCATACCAAGAGCTGTATCTGTATCGCTACTCGCTTTTGGATTTTTTAAATGCTGAGCAAAAGCTCTTAACATTGGGGGCGGAAAAATACTTTCTGTCAAAAATGGCAAACATAGCTGACGAAAGCACTGCTTCCATTCTTTCCCATGCGGAAGGATGCGATGTCCATAGGTTTGAAATGCTACATGGTGCGCCAACTCATGCAAAAAAGTAATCAAGAAGCGATACGGATTTTCTTGCTTGTTGAGTGTTATAATGACCTCACCAGACGATAATAGGCGAAAATCTCCATGCTTGGTTTTTCGTTTGTTTACCACCTTAACGGTAACTGGGTATTGTTCCAGCAGACGGGCTATCTTCCCTTTTGCTGCAAGTGGTATTGAAAAAGACGCTGTCATTTGTTAGGGAGTACTGGACGATACTGGAAGCACTTTTCCGTTGTAATATCGGTGTCCTTTTAATGCAAAATTAAGTAAATAGGGGGCAAAATTAGTTGCATCAATGGGCGCTTTAAACCCGGGGAAAGCTTCGCCAACATTTGGTTTGAACTGCACCAAGGGCTAAGCAATTAAATTTTGGCCCACTCTCTTTAAACTCTTCTGCCCATAGTTCGGTCAATGTAATTACTGCCCCTTTGTTGCTGCTGTAAATGGAGAGGCCAGGAAATTTTGCACTCCCTGAATCCCACCCATGCTACTAATGTTTACAACGTGCCCCTCAGGATTGATCTGGGGGAAGGAGTTGACGGGTCAACTCTGCCAATCCAAATACATTAACCTTGTATATTTTTTTCGAATATTGCAAAACTACTATCCATCATGGAGGTATGAGTCAATCCAGCGTTGTTGATTAGAACATCAAAGGAGGTTTTGCATTTCTACAAACCTTCCAATTGCTGATGCATCAGCCAAATCAACCGAGAAGGAGAAATATTAGCAACCCTTGTAGGCTGTTTATATTTCGTGAAATTGCAATGACACGGTGGCCCTCCGAAGCAGCCAGCATTGCTGTGTTGGATAAGCCAATACCTTTTTCCAGCTCCAGTAATGAGAATTGTTTTCACTTGTTTTTCTTTAAATATAAAAAAACCTGAGATAAAGCGGCTAAATCTGTTAGGATATGATGCTAAAACGAGCATCGTAATTGGGGTTTTCAATAAAGCCTTTAGCGTTTGTAAAAATTGAGCACCTGTAGCGCCGTCAACTGAACGATGGCGCAGGCAAGGGTAAAGCTTCATGGTGTGCCCCACTTGGACTCTTCCTTCTTTTAACCACTGGTTTTTCAAAACGATGGTTCCTACCGAGAGATGGCTGAATTGGGTTGATTAATAATCGGAGTAAAAGGTTTCAATTCCAAACATTCTCAAATTGGAAATGGTGAAAGTTACTTCCATCCATTTGCTGGGGTTAATTTTATCTCTGCTCGACCAGCATAGTCTTTACTTGTAGCTCCGATTTGGGAAGGCTCAAAGTATCAGCAAAACGGACAACTGGCACAACTAATCCCTCTTCAACGGCTACAGCAACACCCTGCATATGTACGTGTTGATGCTGGACAATTTTTCAATGTACCAACGTGAATTAACTTGAGGATGTTGTTTTAAGGCTCATTAAGTCGCCTTGACCACAATATCATTGAATGATATTTTTGTGTCGGCATGCTATTATTGTTGGCGAAACGCCATTGCATTTTCCATAGCAAACTCAACACCTAGGTAATAACGAGGTGCGTTGAATTTGATGCTGCCAGACGTTTAGCAATGGTTTTTCACTTGCTGCTGGCCAGTTCGACTATGGACTCAACTCCTTGCGCTGCTACTACTTGTTGCTCAGGATTGCCTTCGGTATTGTTCAATATCACGTTTTTTATGATACGACCCCATCCCCAGTTCCTTTGACGGATGCTAGGTATTCCACGTTCCTCAGATAGTTTTTGGCCAATGGGGAAGCAATTATACGCCCATTAGTTTTTGAACTGGTGGAGCAACTTGAGGAGCTAGACTTGTGCTCACAGGTGGGTTTACTGGAGCAGGGGTTGGCTCAACTTCAGGATCCTTTTGTTGCGAACGGCAGCTGCTGGGTTTGCCTCCTCAATGGCTTGTGTATATCTGTGCCTTTTTCACCAATTATGGCCAAGTAAACTATCAACAGGCAGATTCTCCCTCGTTTAAACCAATATGCAATAAGGTTCCAGAATGAAAAGACTCAAATTCCATAGTGGCTTTATCTGTTTCAATTCAGCGAGAATATCGCCTTCGTTTATGGTATCTCAACTTTTTTTTCCATTTGGCGACTGTTCCTTCTTCCATGGTATCCGATAATCGAGGCATGGTTGATAATTTCAATATTTTCTGGGAAAGCTGGAATTGTTTCGCTTACTGGTGCTTCTTCTTGTGAGCACTATTGTTTCGGCAGAAGAACTCAGTTGAAGCTTTCACCTGAAAGCAATGCCAGAAATGTCTTCACCTTCATCACCAATAATTGCTAAAAGAGTATCAACTGTCCACGTTCTTGGATTCATCAATTATATGTGAAGAAGTAATTCTCCTCGTTAAAAGATTCAAATTCCATGGTGGCTTTATCGGTTTCAATTTCAGCGAGAATATCGCCTTCATTTTACTTGATCTCCAACTTTTTAAACCATGAAAAACAGTACCTTCTTCCATGGTATCGGACAATCTCGGCATATTTATTAATCTCATTGCCATCTTATTATAATTTGTGTTTGTAAAAAGGGTAATCTTCTTGTTCGTATACCATGTCGTACATCTGTTGAACTGGTGAATGCTTTCTTGCAAATTTTTCACACTCAGCAACCTTGTTTTTGATCTCTGATCTTTCAGCAATCTGTTTCAGTAGCGTATTTTTTCTTAAAATAAGATCTTTGACTTGAGTAATTGGGTCAATTTTTCGATACTCTTCTACTTCAGCTTTTGTTCTGTAATGCTGTGCATCGGACATGGAATGGCCTCGGTATCGATAGGTTTTCATTTCTAAAAAGGAGGGCCCTTTCCAGAACGCTGCTTTGGATTGCTTTATCGACTTCTTTGGCAACAGCAACTGGATCCATCCCGTCTACAGGCCCACAAGGCATTTCATAGCCAAGACCTAGTTTCCAAATTTCTTGATATGATGCGGTTCGTGCAACAGAAGTTCCCATCGCATACCCATTATTTTCACAAATAAAGACTACTGGAGCTTCCCATAGGTTGCAAGGTTAAAGGTTTCGTGAAGTGATCCTTGCCGAACAGCACCATCACCCATGAAAACAAAGTGTTACCGCCTTTCTGTTGTGGTATTTATCCCCAAAGGCCATTCCAGCGCCAAGAGGAATTTGTCCTCCGACAATACCATGTCCTCCATGAAAACGATGTTCTTTGGAAAAAATATGCATGGAGCCCCCTAGGCCATTGGATGTCCCAGTGGCTTTGCCATATAATTCTGCCATAACTCGTTTGGGATCCACGCCCATTCCAATGGGGCTGAACGTGATTTCTGTATGCTGTTATCATTCGGTCTTTGCCTAGCTCCATTACGTGTAGAGCTCCAGCCAAAATCGCTTCTTGCCCGTTATAAAGATGTAAAAACCTCGCACTTTTTGTTGGATGTAAACTGCCTGCAAGTTTATCTTCAAACTTACGCCAAAAGAACATGTCTTTATACCAATCAATATAGGTCTGTTTGGTGATTTTTTCATTTAAAACTACTGGTTAGCGTTTAATTCAGTGCCCCAAAAATACGTTTACGGTTTTTATGAAAAATAGTATTTCAAATCATTAACGAATTCAAGTTATTCGATCGAATCCGCATCTAGAATTGATCCCCGCTTCGACCCAAATCAAAACTCAAAGAAAAGCGAAGTGTGTTTTCTAGGGGATTACGGATTTTTGAGGTTGAAAATAAATAGGAAATATCGATGGTCGCAAAATCGAGTTGAAAGCCAGCACCAAGGGTAAGAAAACGGCGCGATCCTTTTTCCAAGCTTTCATTGAAATAACCCGTTCGAAGTGAAAATGAATTTTGAAATAAATATTCAACTCCCAAAGCCCAGGTAATTTCCTTTAGTTCTTCACTAAGCCCATCTGGAGCGTCGTTGAAAGATTCGAAGATTCCTCTGAAAAATCTAATATCTGGTTGGCGATATCCAATAAATTCCCCTCATTGTCATATACAGCCACTGGAGATGGAACCAATAGCTTGTTAAATTCTGTAGTTAACGTTGAGGGAATTGTTTGCGTCTCGTCCAATTAAACCCAGAACCAATTCAAGATTGGTTGGGATGAAGTTTTTTGACCTCCTTCATCATATTTTCAATCTGGATTAATGTTTGAAATATTGATTCCATGACTAAGTCGGGCTTTTTGAAGTTCCCAAAATCAAAATAATCCCCTTGGTAAAAGAGGCAATATCAACCCTAAAGTGCTTGCTGATGTTGCATCGATATCACTAGATAGCTTTAGGTCAGAATTGATAAATCTTCCCGCTTACGGCCAACGATAATTTTTCATTTAGCAACAACCCATAAGAAACGTCTATGGTTAACTCATTTGGTCGTTCAATGCCTTGTTGTACAATGGTATTTCCGATACCAAATCATTAAATTGAATATCCCCTAAACTGAAGTACTTTGCTCATTCCCCATGAACTCCGCTCGCTGTTCTTTTTGCAATAGGTTATGTTGGCGAGAAAAATATCATCCACCAGTTTGCTGAGGTAGGGGTATAACTTATTCCTACAGCTTTGGATTTTTCGGCGAAAAACATATTTTGCAGGATTCCATTGTTGAGAAAATACATCTGCAGAAGTTGCGACACCCAATTCACCCATTCCAGCCGAGCGCGCATCAGGAGTAATCAACAAAAATGGAACTCCCGTTGTGATGACACGGCTGTTGTTTTGTGCATTGGCAGCAATGACAAACAGGAGCATTATGCTTATTAAGATGCGGTTGTTTTCATCAACTAGTATAGTGTTTGGTATCTTAATTTTAACGTTAAATTATTTGATTTCTTGTGTTTTGCTAAAACTTTTTGTCCCTTTGCCCAAGAAGATGAAACAATATTTAGTGGAGTTTATCGTTTATAGTAACAAAATGTAAAATGTTTATGCTAATACAGTTGATCCAATATATTGTATATTGCATTAATTTTTAGTCGTATAGAAGAGAAAAACACATTTATATGAACGTAAAGGGTTATCAAAAAACACGCTTTTGTTGCACTAGGATTCTTAGTTTTAACAGCATGTGGGAAAACAATCAGTCACGAGCGACTGGATGGAGCATTAATTCCAAAAAGGCGGTTTTCAATACAATCTTGATTACGATGATCAAGAAACAGGACCTGGCCTTGTTTTTATAGAAGGAGGAACGTTTACGAAAGGACAGGTGCAAGACGATGTTATGCACGATTGGAACAACACACCCACAAGACAACATGTAATGTCTTTCTACATTGATGAAACAGAAGTGACAAACCTGATGTATCTTGAATATCTTGATTGGTTAAAGTTGGTATTTCCCCAAGACAATATGCAATACAAGCAAATTTACAACGGGGCGCTTCCAGATACTTTGGTTTGGCGAAATCAACTGGGTATGGAAGAACTCTACCAATTACTTGCGTCACCCTGCTTACGCAGAATACCCCGTGGTAGGTGTAAACTGGTTGCAAGCAGTTCAGTTTGCCGAATGGCGAACCGACCGTGTTAACGAGTTTATCCTAGAACGGGAGGCTTTCATTGAAAAAGATGTACGCTACTCCGAGATTGATGCCAACAGTACTTTTAGTACCAGTGCTTATCTCAAAATTCCTGAAGCAAGTTTACACGGAGGTAAAATTGATAGTTTAGTTGGAAAAAAAAGGACGAATCAAAAAAGACACAGCAGAAGTAAATGTATATGTTGGTGTAGACAAAGGTGTTTTACTTCCAGCGTATCGACTCCCTACAGAAACCGAATGGGAATATGCCGCGTTAGCATTAATTGGTGACCGTGAATACAACGCATACCGTGGAAAGAAAAAATATCCGTGGTCTGGCGAATACACCCGCTCAGATGAACGCCGAACTGAGGGTGATCAATTGGCTAATTTTAAACTCGGAAAAGGAGATTATGGTGGAATTGCGGGCTGGTCAGACGATGGCGCTGATATCACAATTCAAGTAAAAGCCTATCCGCCAAACGATTTTGGGGTATATGATATGGCTGGAAATGTAGCTGAATGGGGATCGGATGTTTATCGCCCTATCGTCGACGACGAAGCCAATGACTTTAACTACTACCGTGGAAATGTCTATCTCAAAGAAGTTATCGATGAAAATGGAAAAGCCCAAGTTATCTCACCTGATCAATTGATTTACGACACCCTCCCTAATGGAAAAGGTCTTGTTGAAACGACTGCCTGGACAATTGGAGAAAGTCGCCGTTGATGAGGAAGAAACCTTTTTGCGTCAAACTTACGCAAAGTGACAACAGAAATTTCCGTGATGGGAGACATCGGTTCCTCCTCGAAAATATCGCGATCAAGGCGCTATCCCCGCAGAAGAACTCGCCGAAAAATTCCCAGGATCATCAATCATGTATGATGCCCCATCTACGCTAAAAGTAACCTTGGACGAGGATGGAAATCAGATTCGAAAAAGATAAATCTCCTAAAAGAACAACATTGATCACCGATGAAGTTCGAGTATATAAAGGGGGATCATGGAAAGACCGTGCCTATTGGCTTGACCCAGCACAACGTCGGTACTTACCCCAATACATTGCAACCGATTATATCGGCTTCAGATGTGCTATGACACGACTTGGGTCTAAAAGCAAAAACAAGAAAACTCAACAGACACAAACGAAGAGGATAACCACTAACCAGAAAGGCATTTACGAATGCCTTTTTTTTTGCCATGAATATTCCTGAATTATACGCACTTTTCAAAAGAGCAAAGGAGTCGCAACCGATACTGAACCCTAAGGGAAGGAGAGTTATTTTTTTGCCTTAAAGGAGCTAATTTTAACGGCAACCGCTTTGCAAATAAAGCCTTGAAAAAGGTGCCATTGTAGCAATTATAGATGATCAATCAGCCTATAGCAATGAAAAGACCATCTTGGTTAACAATACCCTTGAGACCCTTCAATTGTTGGCACACTCATCGGAAGCAGTTTGATATTCCTGTGATTGGGTTAACAGTTCTAAAATGGAAAACCACGACAAAAGAACTGATCCGTCTGGTCTAGAACAAGGGCATACCATACATGCAACCCATGGCAACTTAAACAACCACATAGGTGCCCTTAACCCTATTGGGCATTTACGACGATACCGAAATTGCATTGATTGAAATGGGGGCAAACCATCAAAAAGAAATTGACCAGTTGTGCCAAATGGCACAGCCCAACATGGGCTATATTACCAATTTTGGTAAAGCCCATTTGGAAGGCTTTGGTGGGGTAGACGGAGTCATTAAAGCAAAGAGTGAGTTATACGACTACTTGCGAACCCACAATGGAGTCGCGTTAATCAACGGTGATGACCCCTTCAGCATAAAAATGCTTTAAGGGAATAAACAATTAGCTTTTGTAAAGTTAAAAGAAATTCTTTTTTCAATTCAAAATTCAATTGATTCAGAAGGGTTTTGTTGTTCAATTTTTGAGGAGGTAGAAATCAAAAAGCAACTTGACAGGGCTTATAACACGAGCAACATAAACGCTGCAATTGCATTTGGGAAATATTTTAAGTTTGAGAATTCATTGTTGATTCGAGGATCAAAGCTATATTCCCAAAAACAACCGTTCACAATGGATTAGTACAAATTCCAATGCATTGTTATTGGATGCCTACAACGCAAATCCAACGAGTATGCTAGCCGCCTTGACTGCATTTGATGCTCTTGACAAGCCTTCTAAAGTTTTAATTTTGGGCGACATGCTTGAGCTTGGTGACTATGCAAAACAAGAACACCAAGAGGTGGTGAATCGCGCTTTAGAGATGACAATTGAAACCATTATGCTTGTTGGTCCCCATTTTTCTGGGTGCAAAACCAAAGGGGAAGTCATAGTTTCCAGATGCTTCTTCCTCCTAAAGCATATCGAAGCAAATCCACTCAAAAACAAATGTATTTTGGAAAGGGTCTCTGAGGAATTGCCTTGGAGCAACTCCTCGAATCCCTTTAGTTTTCAATAGAAAAACGTTCAACAGGTTTGAAGAAAGACAACTTTATTTCCTCCACTTCTTTTTTCAAGGGTTCCCAATCATTTTCATAAAAAGCATTGACGTTTTCTGAGCGCAAGTGCTTTCCAATCCCGTTGCAGCATTTTCAATAAGCTTTTTTCTGTTGTGGTCATTCCTGTGGGCCTACTTCTGACATAGCCACTTGCAAGATAAATTCGTTTCATGACCGAGTCTTCTGCATTTCTAACAATGCCTTGTCGTTTGTCTTCCTTTCCCAAAAAGGCATCCATGAGCCTAGTGATTTCTTTTTGAGAAGCCTTGGATTTTTCCAAGAGTGATTTATGTGCTACAGAATCATTCTCACGAAGCTGAACTTCATATTTTTTAATACTTGCCAGAGATTCCCCGAGTTGCTGAACTGCTTTAGCAGCTAAATTCACATAGGACTCAAGTTTTTTAACGGCTGTGTAGCGTTGTTCAATTCCTTCACTCGCCTTGTCAATTCGTGGATCAACCAGTACCTCAATAACAGCGGTTGTGGTGGTGTTATGTGCTGTCAACTCAACTCGATAGTTCCCAGGTTTCACAGTTGCTCCACTAGGTTCGCGCTTGGATTTTGTCATTTTTCTTCGGGGGGCGCTTAACGCCTTTCTCATCTAGGTTCCAATACCAACGATGGAATCCCTTTTCTTGGGTGCCTTTTTTTGAGGTACGGATCAACCGATCTTGATCGTAAATTTTTAGGATTAGTGAGTCGGATTTTTGAATGCTGTCATTTGTATTCTCGGTAGGAGTAGGCGCATACAAATAGGTGATCATCCCTCCGTATTTTCTGTTTTCTCCGTGGTAGAGTGCATCGGCGCCAAAACGAGACCCCGTTGGCTGCTGATAGGCCGCCAAATATGTTGGTAAAGGAAAACAAGTGTGTATTTTCTTCAAAAAATAGCGGGATTCATTGCTATTGCTCGTAAGGGGCGAATATCATCCATTACCCATGCCGCTTCTTCCAAAAGTGCCCACAATCAAATCGTGCTCACGGGGATGAATCACCAAGTCTTTGGTAGATACCGTTGGGAAAACCGAAGCGTGCATCTTTTGCCATTGTTTCCAGCATTGAGTGAAAAATACAACCCGTCATCAGTTCCCAAAACAATAAATTGGGAGTAATGGGATCTTCTACAATACACAGTGCATAGCTTTTACATCGGTTTGGTCAACGATTCGTTTCCATGTTTTTCCATAGTTGGTGGTGCGATAGGCATAGGGTGTGTAGTTAAAGCGGCGATAGTCATTGGCGACCAAGAGGGCTTCTCCTTTGTTTTTGTTTGAAGCTTTAATTTGAGTAATCCAACTGCCAGCAGGGAGTCCCTTGATATTTTTGGTAACCTCAAGCCAGTCGGTTCCTCCGTTTCGGGTGAGATGAACACGCCCATCGTCTGATGCTACCCACAAGAGATTTTGATCGAGTGAAGAGGGTTCTATGACTAGAAGTGTGCAGTGATTTTCTGCACCGGTGGCGTCAAGCGTCAATCCTCCACTATCGCCTTGTTTTTGTTTTTCAGGATCGTTGGTGGTTAAGTCCGGGAAATAATCTCCCACGTCAACCCTTTGTCGGTGCTTTGTGTACAAATTGACTTCCAAAATAGACCGTATTGTTGTCAAATTTATCTTGGCCAATGGCTGCATTCCAGTTAAAGCGCAACGGCACTTTGGGGTCTGGGTGCGTGGGGCGAACCGAATAGTTGTTCCCAGTTTTCCAATCGTAACGAGACACATAGCCTTTGCTGGCTCATGGCATAGCCATAACGAGAATCGTCTAAATCTGGAACTACGTCAAATCCATCGCCAAAGGCAATTTCTTGCCAGTAAGAATTGCGTATGCCCTGTACTCTCCAGGTGTAGGCTGGTCCTCGCCAAGAGCCATTGTCTTGCATTCTCCGTAGATATTGTAAGGAATTTCGTTGTCGACACTTTGTGGTAGAACTGTGCTACTGGTATATTTCACAAATCGCCAGGTCTTTCCACCATCGTGGGTTATGTTGAGTCCGCCATCATTCCCATCGATCATAAAATCGCCATTGTTGGGATGAATCCACCAGGCATGATGATCGGGGTGCACTCCGTTGCTTACCCCGTAGGCAGGCATGAGTTGGCGAAAATTTCTTCCCCCGTCTTCCGATACATTTACATAGGTAAAATTGAATATACCCGATTTTCATTGGTGGGATCAACACGAATATCTGAGTAATAAAAAGGACGATTCCCGATGTCCGATTTATCATTAACTTTTTGTCCACTTGTCTCCCCCATCGGTTGATTTGTACAATGCATTTTTTTTTGCTTCGACTAGGGCATAAACAATATTGGGTTTGTTTTTCGCAATGGCTAATCCTATTCGCCCTAAGTTGCCTTTGGGCAATCCATCTTTATCGGTTTTGCGTTT
Organism: Flavobacteriaceae bacterium; assembly: GCA_038143595.1. Classification (GTDB taxonomy): domain Bacteria; phylum Bacteroidota; class Bacteroidia; order Flavobacteriales; family Flavobacteriaceae; genus Arcticimaribacter. The sequence continues at coordinate 1,124,524 of JAYQME010000001.1, forward strand.
CCATGTTTCACCCCCATCGAGTGACAGGAAGAGACCACTGCCCTTTCCGCCAGAGGTAAAAAACCAGGGGTCGCGTTGTGTTCCCATAGCGAAGCTATGAGTTTGTTGGGGTTGGAGGGATCCATGATGAGATCGGCGGCTCCTGTTTTGGTGTTTGCATAACACTTTTCGCCAGTTTTTCCCGCCATCGGTTGTTTTATAAATCCCGCGTTCGGGGTGTTCGCCCCAGGGAGAACCTATGGCGGCTACGTATACAGTATTGGGTTGGGTTGGATCGATGATAATCCGATGAATGTGTCGTGTTTTTTCCAATCCCATGGACTGCCAGGTTTTTCCTGCATCGATTGATTTATAGATTCCATATCCCCCGTTTAAACTATTTCTTGGATTGCCTTCGCCGGTACCTACCCATATCACATCGGGATTGGATTGCTGAATGGCTAAAGCACCTACAGAAGCAGTGATTTGATCATCAAAAATCGGCGCCCAGTCAATTCCACCACTAGTCGATTTCCATACGCCCCGATGCAGTTCCAATATACATGACTTTGGGAGAAGAGGTTACTACATCAATCGCCGTAATGCGACCACTCATTCCTCCCGGTCCTACATTTCAAAGGGGTCTCTTTTAGCCATTGTGAAGAAAAGTCTTGCGCAAATAGAGAGGCAACACAAAGACTAAAAAGGGAAAGAAGTAATTTTTTCATGAAATTAAATTTTTTCCAAGGTAAAATTATTTCGATTGAACGCAAAAAAAATACCCGGCAAGGGTGGTTATCGTCAAGAGGAGGTGGGTATCGGTTGCTTTCTGAATTTTCAAATTGCAGCTTAGGGGTGAGGAGTGGATAATTTTGATATCATTGCTCCTCTTTTTCTACGAAATAAAATACAACTATTTATTATTTCTATGCTTAAGCCAACCGCTAATCCAAAGGTATAATGGGATTAATAAAAAAATCAAAGCAATAAACATAACCCCTTTGAAGGGATAGAAGTTAATTCTTCAATTTTATCTGAGAATGTAGAGACCATCAACGCTAACATAGTAAAAAGATAGGAAGGTCTCCTGATTGCCACTTGCTCATAAGAATCAATTTATAGTTAATCCTAAATTAAAAATAAATTCTACACCCCAAAGGAGGCCTACCTGCTAAAACAGCAGAAGGAACGATACAGTGTACAGTCTTTACTAGATATCGTTGTAAATTCAATAGCTGTAGATTCAATGACTATTGACCAGAAGTTGGAATTATTTTTTTTTGCTTTTTTTACCGAACTTTGTCTTAAAACTATTTTGAAATAGAAGAAGTTGTAAATGACGAATATCACAACGCCAATAATAAACATTGTTTTATTTTCCATTTTCATCGTTTTTTGAATCCTTTCTTCTTTGCCTAAGTGCTATGGCAAACGCAAGAATAGTAACAGGCCATAACCCGACATAGATGCCTTCTAATTGATTTCCTGAGAACCATAAATAATTTGAATATCCTACACTAAAAGCCGCAAGGATTATCGGATAATATTTTTCTAACTTTTTCATAAACAACAATATACAAAAAAATAATTTGCCACGCCTAAAGAAAAACAAAACAAAGCAATAGCTGGTAGTTAAATAGTGTTTATTCATTTACTACTTCCGTTTTGCTGTTTCTCACATTCCACAAAAGGCACAGCATGATGCCAAGACCTAAAGGAAGTAAGAACTATTTTATTTCTTCTGTTTTGATGGTAGGTAGATCATAAAACTTAAAGCTGCGCCTGAGAATTTAAAACTCAAATGGTATCCAATCAAATACTATCTTAAATTCTTGCCAAGTTATAAATGGCGAACGTACTTCCGATTGAAAATCCAAAGGGATATCATCTTGACCTTCAAATTTGTATTTAGTTTTGATAAAAAATTTAATGGTATCAGGAATTTCTCCCTGAAAATTGACTCTTAATTCGGGAGAAAAGCTTTTTGTGGGTTCAGATCCCATGATAAAGTCTTGGTAATTTTCACCTCTTACTTTATCATCATAAGAATAATCAGCGGCATTTATTAACCCCGAATTAACTCGCATATAACATCGTAATGAGCTTTCTCCAAACCAATCTTGATAGGGTGTAAAAATTGTTGATGAGTATCTCGAACAAAGGAACTTGGTAGTTAGGTATTCTAAATGTATACCTGTATTTCCAGTCCCAAGTATCGGAATCAAAAGTCGTTTCGGGTGCTTCTAATAAATTTGATAAATAAAAATCATTGTCTTCATTGATTTCTCATTTGATAACAAAAAGGTATGGTCCTTCTCTGAATTCTACGTGCCAGAAGCCATAGTCATCTTTATAGGCATTGGGTTGATTTTCTGAATCTATATAAAAATTGTTTGTGCAATACAACGTATTGCTGCGATCACAAACATTATTTATTTCCGGATCAGGAGTTTCTTTTGAGCAATCAAGAAAAAGTAGTGATAAAAGGAATACTAGCTTTCTGATAATTATATTTTAAGTCACGTAAATTTAAATAATACTGATAATATATAACGATACTATTCCCTACTCTTTTCCATAACTAATCTAATGTGGAATGAATCAGTATTAATCGAGATGTAGCACTCAACCTACACAATTGACCCTGCAAAAGCATCGTAAATACATATATTCGAGAATAGTTCGAATTAGAGCAAAAAAATGCCTCCAATAGGCTCGGAGGCGTTGTGGGTGTTATAGGATTCGAACCTATGACCTCTACCCTGTCAAGGTAGCGCTCTAAACCAACTGAGCTAAACACCCTTTAGATTTTCATAATTAAATATTTAATAAGTGCCCCGAATAGTGCCCATCAAATAAATTAAATGAGTTCAAATATACCTATCTCGTTCAAACTCTGCAAGAGTAGCCATTATATTGGACGATTAGCTTAGCAATAGGATTCTCTGAACCATCAGGAAGTAAGGTTTCCAATCCTCACGTTCTGCCTTGACATTGACACCTAATTTGGTAAACTTTTGGATGGTGTGCAGGATGTCTAATGTGTTTCTCCCAAGCCCTACTTAAAAAATCTTAAAGTATATGGGTTGGGTTCAATTGTATTTTTTAAAAACTTTAGGTGATTTTCAATCATTACATCTTTTGGTAAGCCATGGCCTACCTTATCTAAAATGATAATTGTTTTGTCTTTTTCAGGAGTTCCAATAAGCTGATTCCATGGTAAAAAAGAATCCTCATATTCGAAAATACCATCAAGTTTACCAACTATGTGTAAAATAGGTACTTTTATTCTTCTTTTACATACAAATGAGATTCGATTTCTTTTCTGCTTTTCTGTAACATTAAGCCTCCCACAAAAATTGTTTGAAGAAACCCTATCTTCTATTGCTAGAAGTATATTTGATGTGACAGAGCCCCAACTATATCCCATATATGATAGCTTTTCAAAGTCAAGGCCTTCTATAGTTTCCAGTAAATCAATGACTCGTTTAAAATCCTTCCCAATTTTAATTATGGTATTTTTATATTCTTCAGTTTCATTAGGCCACCAATCATTTATGATTTTTCTCTATCCCAGGTATTATAATAAACCGGTATTACTATTGAGCAGCTTCATCAAGAAGATATTTTTTTCTTTAATAATGTAATCATTGATTTGAAGCTTATCTGAAAAAATAGCTCCAGCTGAAGGGAATTCAATAATTGGTTTTGTCTTTGACTTAATTTTTTTTGATCTAATTATATAGCCATAAAGTTTTTCATCACTCTTATATGGTGTTGGCATTTCAAATTTTTCAATTTGATAATTATCATTTGGTGATTCAATATTTGTTAGAATTACATCTAAAGGATAATTTGGATAATCAAATTGAGACTTGAAGACATCAAAAACTTCATTACTCACATCTTTTTCAAGTGAAAATTTCTTTCGATGTGTTCAACTACGTAATCATCATTTTTTGAATTTTTTCGCAACAAATTTTTGACAAGTCTTAATCCATTTTTGATTTGACCTATTAAAAGGAGAAAGGCTATAAAAACTATTGAAGGTATATTCGTTTGTATCATAAGAACCTCCGAGTATTGCTTTACGGTCCTTACCATGTGAATTTATTGTCCATTCTCTTACATTTCCTGCAATATTTGGTAATTGATTTAGGTTTTCAGGGTTTGAATTTGTTTCTCTAGGTTTTCCGCTATTAAAATTACAATTACTTAAATCTGGTAATTGCATTGTAAATCCAGATAAATTGGCAGCATCAAGCCATTGAAATATATTGGGTAGGTCAACCCTTTATATTTAGCATAAGCTCTAGCTTCAAACCAAGATATTCCTCTAACAGGATAATTTTCTTCACCTTCAGGATAATCACCGTAAGTCCAGTTTTTGGGGCCAAACTTTCCAAATTTGTCTGTAAAAAAATTAATTGTCTCTTCAAATAAATATTCTTTGCCATCTATGATTACAGGAAAATCCCAATATTCAGGTTGTTATAACCATCATCATCAATAAATTCTTTGAATTGAGAATTTGACACCTCAGTTTTAGAAACTCCAAATGCTGGAATAGTATTATCTGTCCCCATAAAAATCCCTGGAAAATTCATAAACACTTCTTTTTTGTTTTTTGTAGATAAAATCGTCAGGTAGATTTCTAATCAGACTTAAATCAAAAAATCCATATTCTTCATTTGTGGATATGTACTCTATATCTCCATTTACTAATTTTAGATTAAAATCAATTTTATCAAAGCCTATGGCAGGAACTCTGGCGCTATCAATAGGGGTTTCCCCAAGAAGTTCCAAATAGAGTCCTTATAATATTTGATAAATACTTTAGTATTATCTAGGTCAGAATCAACATTAATTAGCCAAGAAGATTTTAAGAAATAATCTTCTATAATTTTATTTTCAGGATAATTTTCTAAAAGTTTTTTGGTCTTATTAAATACAAATAAAATATCTCCTTTGTCAAATGCCTTAGTAATTTCAGGGAGACTTTCTGATAATAAATTTTCTTTTGATTGTGCTGATTTAAAAAGTATATAAATAATATTAGAAAAAGTGTGTAGTGAGCACAACATTGCCAATTCGTATATATTTATTCTTGACACTTTTATTTATAGATTTTTCAGTTGAAACATCTTTTTTTCGCAGGAAAAAAAACTATGGAAATTATGAATGAAATAAATAGTACAATCAGAATAAAATTAAACCATTTGCTTTCAATATTATATTTTGTAAATAACCAATCTAATCCCTGAAGGATTGTAAATGCAAAAGCAATAAACCCGCTTGTTACTTGAAAAAAATTTGTTAGACTCCAAAATTTAGGTTTATGATTAAACTTAAATATAATAATTTATTAGAGTAATCCAGGATATTACCTTGACTTGGGGGTAAATATACACCCTCACAAATAGTGGTATTTAAGGAAAAAGAATTGGGGCATATTGTGTATTGTTGTCACCAACTGAGTTAAACACCCCTAAAAGTTATGATTACTTACTGAAAAATAAGAACCAAGCATTGTACGTTTCTATTCAAAATTAGAAAAAAAACTACTTTGTGAATATAAATAATTCTGCTAATAAAACGCTGTGTTAAATTAAAATCTAGGAGATGTATTTCGCAATATCCTCATACCGCCACCACACATCAGTATGTCTCCATTCGAAGTAAGATTTATATAGGATGACTGGTTTCATAAAGCAAAACTACTGAATTTCAATCAAATAATGGTAAAAATTAGATAAAAGTGGAACGTTTTACATGATTGGAAAGTAAAATCTCTAGTATAAATTTCATTCAGGTTAGTTCCTAGTCACCTGCATATTACGCTGTAGAATATGACTCCTGTCAATCAATTGATATATTAATAAAAATAAGGCACAACACACCAAGACAATGCGACGTCATTGGACCATTTACAATTGTTTAATTTAGAATTAATCCATTTTCAAATTACTGTAAAACAGATAGTTATAACATTATTTTTGTAATTTTAGATAAATTAAAAATGCTCATTATGGAAAATTTATCATTAAGTAATAGTTGTGTGAACTGCGAAAATCTTGTGTCAGACACAAAGACATGTGGGGTTCACAAAGTAGAAGTAAGTGAAAAATATACGTGTGATGAGTTTGAAACATCCAATTAAGAATTTCATTTACCCAAGATAAAAAGGAGCTATGGCTCCTTTTTTATTGAATCGCCCTAGATTAAGCAGTGTCCAAATGAAAAAATAGTGTGAAATATACAATTTCACCAGGCACAGAATTTCTGCAGCTTATCACGCACATATATCAAGGTACATGATCGATTTGATCTCCCTTTAGGTACTACAATTACTCAAAACGTTGCGTCACAAAAGCACCAAAATAGCAGAAGATTTAGTGACGATTTAATTCTAATCAATCAGCTCCCTTTTTGTGTTTGTTTTGACACATATTTATTTATTTTTGTTGAAAAATATCCCTGATGATTATTGGAGTACCCAAAGAAATCAAAACAATGAATCACGAGTTGGATTAAATACTGCGAGTGTAGACACCCTTTATAAAAGACGGAAATACAGTATACATTGAATCTGGTACTGATTAGGCAGCGGGTATTCGAATGCCGATTACCAAGCTGTAGGTGCAGCCATTTTGGCTACGGCCGAGGAAGTTTAAAAAAAGTGAATTAATTGTCAAGGTAAAAGAACCTCTTGCCTCTGAATATCCACTGATTCGATCGGGCAAATCATCTTTACCTATTTTCATTTTGCCTTCCAAAAGCCTCACCCAAGCCATGTGTAAACAAAAAGCAGTGTGCATTGCCTACGAAACCGTTGAAGATAAAAATGGAAGGCTCCCACTACTAACGCCCATGTCTGAGTTTGCCGGGAGAATGTCAATACAACAAGGAGCAAAATACTTGGAAAACCTCAAGGAGGCAAAGGGCATCTTATTGGGAGGTGTTCCCGGAGTTCGTCCCGCAAAAGTTATGATTATTGGAGCAGGAGTGGTAGGAACCGAAGCTGCAAAAATGGCTGCTGGACTAGGAGCGCAAGTACTGTTATTGGATATTAATTTGATCGCTTACGCTATTTAAGTGAAATCCTTCCGCCCAATGTCATCACATTATATTCTTCTGAAGAAACTATATTCAATCATTTGAGTAGTGTCGATCTTATTATTGGTGCAGTATTACCCTGGAGCAAAAGCCCCAAAAATCATCACCAAGAAATGCTCAAGAAAATATCAGCAGGAACCGTTTTGGTTGATGTTGCAGTTGATCAAGGGGGTTGTTTTGAAAGCTGCTTGCCAACTACGCACGAGGACCCCATATTTATGATCGATGATATTGTCCACTACTGTGTAGCCAATATACCGGGGTGCAGTTCCCATGACCGCTACTAATGCGTTGAACAATGTCACCTTACAATATACCGGTGCACTGGCCAAAAAAGGATGGAAAAAAGCTTGTGAAGAAAATAAAGCCCTAAAAAAAGGACTCAATATGGCGAATGGAAAAATTATGTACAAGGCCGTTGCAGACAGTTTTGATCTTCCTTTTTATGAGAATGTTGAATGATTCCGTAGTTTTGATCCTATGGCAAATCCCTTGCTAGACAAACTTGAGCAAATCGTTGGTGCAAATCAACTTTTGACTGATGATGCTTTAACATCACGCTTTACCTCATATATGGAAAACCGCAATTCCATTACAAGCCATTGCAGTAGTTTTCCCCCGCAACACCGAAGAGCTCTCATTGGTAATGCAGCTTTGTTATGCAAACGACCAAAGAGTGGTTGTCCATGGTGGACGCATAAATTTAGTGGCGCGACTTCAAACCGATGGAAACGAGGTTGTCATCTCCCTCGATAAAATGAACGCCATTGAAGAAATAGATGAAAAAAGCAGAACCATTACTGTTCAATCTGGTGTAATTCTAGAAAATGCAATTAATGCCGCCGCAGATAAAAACCTATTGCTTCCTTTGAGTTTTGGCGCAAAAGGGTCTGCCCAAGTCGGCGGTGTGGTGTCAACAAATGCTGGGGGTTTACGTGTGTTTCGATATGGCATGACACGCCAAATGGTTTTAGGCCTTGAGGCAGTTCTTCCCGATGGTACCATTATTTCTTCGATGAAGAAAATCATTAAAGACAACTCTGGGTATGATCTCAAACAACTTTTTATTGGTGCTGAAGGTACTTTGGGGATAGTGTCGCGGGTTATTTTTCGACTTCAAGAAAAACCCCAAAGCCGAGTGTCTGCTTTTGTCGCAGTCGAGAACTACAATTGTGTTATTGACCTATTGAAACACATGGAAAAAGACTTGCTGGGACGTTAACTGGTTTTGAACTGATGTGGCAACGTACCTATCAAGGCATGACCAATGAATCATCAGGATACCCCACCACTTCCCGATCAGTACCCGTACTACGTTTTCATTGAAAGCATGGGAATGATCAAGAAGCCGATTTTAATCGCCTAGAAAACCTTACCGCTCAAGCCTTAGAAGCTAACATAATCGCCGATGGTGTGTTGGCACAAAGTGAGCGTGAATTGCACAAATATTTGGAAAATCCGAGAAGATGTCTCTGTATTAGCCGATCAAGCGGCCTATGATCAACATTTTGACATTAGCCTTCCCATCCCCGTTATTGGCAAAGAAGTTGATACTGCAATAGAACAATTAAGTGCATTGCCTTTTGTTGAAAAAATTTTTCCCTTTGGACATGTAGCCGATGGGAACATTCATTTTATCATTGGAAAAAGTGAAAATTCACCAGACATCATCCAACAAATAAACGATATAATTTATGCTAATTTAGCAAAAAACAAGGGCTCCGTTTCAGCCGAACATGGCATAGGAATTGACAAAAAAGCCTATTTAGCTACCTCAAGATCCGAAGAAGAAATCAATTTAATGCAGGTCTTGAAAAAAACATTAGACCCAAAAAACATTCTCAACCCTGGGCGTATAATTTCAATTTAAAGCTCCTCATCTTTTATTCGTATTGTAAAATTCCGAATGTTTAAATTGTAGGGATAGCGAACATGCTCTATGATAATTTCTGAACAATCGTTTGATCTGTTTTTAATCCGCTAAAATTATCTTCTGTCGCATTGAGGTATCCATCCCCATCCATGTCATCATCGGAAGTATTTACAATTCCATCGCCGTCAAGGTCAAATGATGGGGTTAAGACCGTTGTTGAAGCTGTTACACTTGGATTATCAGATGATAATGCATCCATTGGCATTGGAATTTGTCTGACCAGCATGGGCTGGGCTTTCTCTCACTAATCCAATTTGAAAATCGGATAAGGAAGGCAATTCAATGCGAACATGCTCAAAATAGTCTTCGCTAATGCGCGAGGCAATCCAAAGCGGGATGCCATTGTATTCAATTGAAAAGCGTTTGGATCCTGAAAGGTAGCCTGGGAATCAATGCGTGTATTGGATACGGTATCTACATTTTCAGTGGGTACATAGCTCACTTGGGTAGGAGTAACAATTGATGAGCCCGTCGCTGTCGTCTTGAATTCGTTATCGATGTATAGCACGGGGATACGCTCCAGTTTATAGTCAAATTCTAGAATCAAATTGTTAGGGGGCAGCCCTTCAAAGTCTTTGGTTGCTTTTACACGATGCGTTTTATCATAGGAAACTACCGACCAAAAGCGATATGCTTGTGAAGTAGAGGGATCGGTTGACTTGCGAAATCTGTAGGTGTTGACGACGTGCCAGTTACTGTCCATGAAGTTGCATCAGATCCCGGAAAAATCAAATCATCTTTGTAAAATATTTCGATAAAATCTTCTAAATAGCGACTGTCTCTATCTTCTAAATTAAATACTTTTAAGCCTACATCAAATCGTCCATAACGGGTGTATTGAACTGTTTCGGTAACCCCATCAATGGAATCTGAATTGATGATCTCCTCCAGGAAATTGCCAATCTAAGCTATCTATGTTGCTAGCAGAAGCAATAAAACTAACATCAAATGAAGGAGTTCCTACATTGGTATTAACACCAATCGATCGCACGGTTGAAATAAAAGAGGCGTTAATGTTTCCAGTATTTTCCCAAGTCGATGGATATTCGCTCTGGGTGTTTGCTTGCGATTCAAACACAGGAGGGGTACAGGCTTCATGGAGTATAAAGCAACACACTAAATAGCCTACCCACACTATTTTTTTCATACCATAAAAATACGGTTTATTTGCGATATAAGTCAATCTTAAGGTTATCCCCTACACAAAAGGCTCGCAATACGGGCCTTTATGATATAAATTAGATAGGCATTAAGCAGCGTTTTTGTTTCTTGATGAGATTCAAAGCAGAACCTTCCTTAAACCATTCGATTTGCTGCGCATTGTAGGTATGATTGACTTTGATGGTATCGGTTGAACCATCGGAATGAACAATAGCTATCGTTAACTGTTTGCCGGGCGCGAAATGTTCTAAATCGACAAAGTTAAAGGTGTCATCTTCTTGTATTAGATCATAATCAGCTTCATTGTCAAAAGTAATGCCTAACATTCCTTGTTTTTTCAAGTTGGTTTCGTGAATGCGTGCAAAGGATTTCACCAATACGACTTTCACACCCAAGAAACGCGGCTCCATAGCAGCGTGCTCACGAGAGGATCTCACCGTAGTTGTGATCACCCACAACTACTGTTTCAATCCCTGCCGCTTTGTATTGGCGTGTTGGGTATCAGGTACCCCACCATACTCACCGGTCAACTGATTTTTACGAAACTGGTCTTTTGATTAAACGCATTCACCGCACCAATCAAACAGTTGTTTGAAATATTATCTAAATGACCTCTAAAACGCAACCAAGGGCCAGCCATTGAAATATGGTCTGTTGTACACTTACCGTGGGCTTTAATTAAAAGTTTTGCTCCGTTAAGATTCTCACCATTCCAAGGGGCAAAAGGCGTAAGCAATTGAAGACGCTCTGAATCTTCTTTTACTACAACCTGCACGTTCGAGCCGTCCTTTTCTGGTGCTAGATATCCATTGTCTTCAACGTCAAACCCTTTGGGGGTAACTCCAGTCCCGTGGGGGTCAAGACTTACCTCATCTCCATTTTGATTGATGAGTTTATCGGTTAATGGGTTAAAATCTAAACGTCCTGCGATGGCAACCGCAGCCACCATCTCTTGAGAAGCAACGAATGCATGGGTATTTGGATTTCCATCAGCTCGTTTAGAGAAGTTTCGGTTAAACGAGTGAACAATTGAATTCTTTTCTTGCTTTTGTGCCCCTTCACGTGCCCATTGGCCAATGCATGGACCACAGGCATTGGTGAAAATTTTGCATCCAAATCTTCAAACACTCGCAATAATCCGTCGCGCTCAGCGGTGTAGCGCACTTGTTCAGAACCGGGGTTAATTCCAAACTCTGCTTTGGTAATAAGCCCTTTGTCAACGGCTTGTTTAGCAATAGAAGCTGCACGAGACAAATCTTCGTAGGAAGAGTTGGTACAAGACCCTATTAATCCCCATTCGACTTGCAACGGCCAATCGTTTTCTTTAGCTGTCTTAGACATTTCAGCGATTGGAGTAGCTAAATCTGGGGTAAAGGGTCCATTTAGGTGAGGAGAGAGTGTGTCTAAGTTAATTTCAATTACTTGATCAAAATATTGCTCTGGATTTTCATACACCTCTGGATCGGCGGTCAGGTGTTGTTTCACGGCATTTGCTGCATCGGCTACATCGTCACGTCCCGTTGAACGTAAGTAGCGCTCCATAGAGGCGTCATAGCCAAAGGTTGACGTGGTGGCTCCAACTCGGCTCCCATATTACAAATTGTTCCTTTTCCTGTACACGACATGGCTTCTGCCCCTTCACCAAAATATTCGATGATGGCTCCTGTTCCTCCTTTTACGGTAAGGATCCCTGCTACCTTGAGGATTACATCTTTTGGTGCTGTCCATCCGTTTAACTTTCCGGTTAATTTTACACCAATGAGTTTGGGGAATTTCAATTCCCATGGCATATCGGCCATAACATCAACTGCATCTGCACCTCCTACCCCAATAGCGAGCATCCCAAGACCCCCTGCATTAACGGTATGCGAATCTGTTCCTATCATCATTCCCCCGGGAAATGCGTAGTTTTCTAAAACCACTTGGTGAATAATTCCTGCCCCTGGCTTCCAAAACCCTAGGCCATATTTATTGGAAACCGATTCTAAAAAATCAAAGACCTCTGCTGAGGTTGAGTTGGCAGATTTTAAGTCGGCGGTTGCCCCTTCTTTGGCTTGAATTAAGTGATCGCAGTGCGTCGTTGTGGGTACGGCAACTCGTGGTTTTCCCGCTTGCATAAATTGCAATAAAGCCATTTGCGCTGTAGCATCCTGCAATGCAATTCTATCGGGTGCAAAATCTACATAATCAATTCCTCGATCGAAGATTTTACTTGGACTTCCATCCCACAAATGTGAATACAAAATTTTCTCGGAAGCAGTGAGTGGTTTCCTGTCAAGGTTCTTGCTTTACTTACACGCTCTTCCAATCTCGCGTATACCGCTTTGATCATTTCAATGTCAAATGCCATAATCCTAGTTTTAATTTTGCCAAAATTACAAAATAATGATTTCATCTAGTCCAGGCGAGATAGATATTCTTAATGTTTAATAAAAATTGTACCTTAAATTTATAATTATTGTTATTCTCGGTATGAACACCTTTTTTAAAAAATACAAAGCCATTGTTTTAGTTGTTTTCTAGGCATATTTATCAGCGCAATTGATCGGTATATTATGGGGGCATTAAAAGTACTTTTCAAGGAATTGAAGAACACAAACACTTCATTTACATCGCTGCATTGTTGATGGGCTTGGTGGTAATGTTGTCCGTTTTGTTAAAAGATGACGCCTCCTAGAATTAGTGGTATCTTTACCCAAAAAAGATGAAGCACTTTTCGAGAGCAACCATCGAATTGTTGGAAACGCGCTAATCGCAACAATTTAATCAATAGCATTTCGGGGTATAAGTCCGCCAATTTAATTGGAAGTATATCGAGTGAAGGAAAACTAACCTCGCTATTTATTTTTAATTCTGTTGTGCATTTGGGAAGTCATCCTGCTCTTTTAGGGTTTATTTTGCGGCCCACAACCGTTCCACGGCATAGCTTTTGAAAACATGCTTGCTACCCGCTTTTTTACTGTAAACCATGTATGTAAAGACCACATTGCCGATGCACATCACACTTCAGCGAAATATCCAGAAGGGATATCGGAGTTTGATCATACTCACTTGAATTCGGTTTATAAAAATGCGTTCCCTGCTCCTTTTGTTGAAAATGCCCCTGTGCAAATTGCTTGTCGCTATGTAAATAATTACCACATCAAAGAAAATGACACGCGACTAGTGGTGGCTGCCGTTGAGCATCTCTATGTAAATCATGCCATGTTACTCGACGACGGCTGGGTGCAATTGGACAAAGGAGATGTTGTGACGATCAATGGACTTGACGGGTACGCACTTCCCGAATTAATTGACCGTTTTCCCTATGCGCGACCAAAAAATAACGATGGATTTTATAGCACCAGCCCTGTATGAATATGTAGTGGAACCACCCCTAAGAAGAACCTTTCTTTACTGGAAAGAACTCGCGCGGGAAACGCATTGGAAGGTGCTCCAACCCCGTATGCTTAGCGGTGCTCTTCAGGACGTTTTCTTAGTACTGACAAAACTTTTACGTCCAAAACGCATCTTGAAGTGGGCACCTTTACCGGTTATGCCACGCTCTGTTTAGCCGAAGGATTGCCCACTGAAGGGACTATTGATACGGTTGATGTCAATGAAGAATTAGTTGATTTTCAGCGTCATTTTTTTGATCGCTCACCTTGGGGAAGTCAAATCAATCAACATTTGGGCGATGCCCTTGAGGTTATCCCAAGGCTAGCAGAAAACTATGATTTGGTATTTTTGGATGCCGACAAAAAAATTACCTTAATTACTTAGCGCTTTTAACACCAAAAATTAACTCTGGAGGAGTGCTGCTGTCAGACAATGTTTTGTGGAGCGGAAAAGTTATTGATGAGGCACAACAAAAGGACCGCGATACCGCTGTACTGTTGGAGTTCAATAATCAATTGGCCAATCATCCGAGCTTTGAAACCGTTTTACCCCTTGCGGGATGGATTAACCCTGAGCCGTAAAATTTAATTTTTGCGTTTTACCTGAATTCGTCAAATTGTCAAAATTTTCTTTGACTTGGTCAATTTCTTTTTTGATCTCACCGCCCAATTGCTTGGTCGGATCAATGTCGGCAGATTTTTGAATTTCCGATTTTATTTCATTGGTCGCTTGTTTTACTTGGGTAATGCCTTTGGCTAACCCACGGGCAATGGTCGGGATTTTATCGGCCCCAAAAAATGAGCAAAACGATAAAGAAGATGAAAACAATTTCTGCGCCGCTAATGAATAACATCGTATATTTTTTGTAAAGATAAACGAAAAAAGCAGAAAAATCTCACTGCTTTTTATCAAAGGTAATTATTCTTACCCTTTTACTTTGGCTTTGAATTTGTCAAAATCAGTTGTGGCTTCCTCTTTGGGCCAGCTGTTGTTGTTCAAATTAATATCAGCAGTTTCTGCATCAGGATCGATCACAACACCAATCAGTTCCTTATTTGTGGTGAGTAATTTTTTTACCGAAGCATCATTTTTACGCCACACTTGGAACAGGATAGGTGACGCGTTCCGAACTTCCATCGGCATAACTATACTCAACAATAATGGGCATTACGATACCTCCTGGTTTTTCAAATTCTATTTCGTAAAAGTATTTAGGCAATTCTTTGCCCTCAGGCAGGTTTTCTTCTAAAACAGTAGAATGATCCTCTGGGTTTCCTCTTTGAGTTGTGGATCAAAAGCTTCACTTTCTTCATCTATCATAAACACCGAGGGGTTTAGATCGTCTGGGGTCATGCCGTATTTTTCTAATAATTTAACAACAAATTGCCCTGGCTTGGGCGATACGTAGCGTTTAATGTCTTTTACGCCAATGTCTACCACATCGGTAGAGTAGAACCAGCCTCTCCAAAACCAATCGAGATCAACAGCCGATGCGTCTTCCATGGTTCGGAAGAAATCTTCGGGGGTGGGGGTGTTTGAACATCCAACGCTGCGCATAGGTTTTAAAGGCAAAGTCAAACAACTCTGGCCCCATAATGGTTTCGCGAAGGATATTTAATGCCGTTGCCGGCTTGCCATAGGCGTTGGGGCCTAACTGCATCACGTTTTCTGGTTGGCCATTATGGGGGTGATAAAGTCTTGTTCACCTGACATGTAGCGAACAATTTTTGACGCCTCTCCTCTACGCGAGGGATAGCCTTCTTCAAATTCTTGTTCGGTTAAATATTGCACAAAGGTGTCTAGGCCTTCATCCATCCATCCCCATTGGCGTTCGTCAGAATTGACAATCATTGGGAAATAATTGTGCCCTACCTCGTGAATAATGACACTGATCATGCCATATTTGGTTCGATCAGAATAGGTTCCGTCTGGGTTGGGTCGTCCGTAGTTCCAACAGATCATGGGGTATTCCATCCCTTGATTTTTGGCGTGAACAGAAACGGCCTTGGGGTAAGGGTAATCAAAGGTATATTTTGAATACACCTCCAAAGTATGAGCGACAACGCGAGTCGAGTATTCTTCCCATAGGGGTTTCCTTCCTTAGGATATAAAGAAGCAGCAATTACATTTTTACCCCCCACTTTTACAGACATCATGTCCCAAATGAATCGACGAGGTTGCAAATCCAAAATCACGAACGTTTTCGGCAACAAACTTCCATGTTTTCTTTTTGCAGATTTTACCTTTTCTTTTCGATCACTTCATCTTGAGTAACGATCATTACGGGGTTGTCAAAGGTATTTAGTGCCTTCTTGTATCGCTGATATTCTGTTCTCGACAAAACTTCTTTAGGTTTTGAAGGGTGCCAGTAGCTTCCATTACATGATCGGAAGGAACGGTTATGTTGACCTCGTAATTCCCAAAGTTTAGTGCAAATTCGCCATTGCCCCAAAATTGATAATTTTGCCATCCTTCCACATCGTTATAGACTGCTAGGCGTGGAAAAATTGGGTAATTACGTAGGCGCGATTGTCATCTGCTTCAAAATATTCGTAGCCCGATCGCGCGCGATCAAACACATGATTATTGATCTTGTACCACCACTTGATAGAAAAAGAAAACTGTTGGCCACTTTTTAAAGGTGTTGGTAAATCAACTCGCATCATGGTTTGGTTGATGGTGTATTTAAGGGGCGCCCGTTGCCATCTTTTTACCGCTTCTATGGTAAAACCGCCAACAAATTTTTCGGTAGTAAAATCGTCGATAAAGGCATCAACTCCTTTAAAGAAGGGAGCTCCAGAGGGGTCTTTTGCTCCTTCCATGTCATTTTCGTTTCGTATGTTTTGATCGAGTTGAACCCATAAATAGGGCAATGCGTCTGGAGAATTATTGGTATACGTAATGGTTTCAAAACCAGACAGCCTCTTGTTGGCATCATCCAAATTGATGTCCATTTTGTAATCAACTTGCTGCTGATAATAATCTACCCCAGGGGCCCCCGAAGCTGTTCGAAAACGGTTGGGAGTCGCAAACTCTTCATAGAGTTGCTTAAACTTGTTTTTGTTCTTGTGGCCTTGTATTGCCGTTGAATCTTGTGCAAAAGAAAATGTGAATAGAAAACTTGTATTGAGGCAAATAAATATTTCATTAGGATTAAATTTTTAGGTGGCCTAATATACCACATTTTTAGAATTCTTCAATGGCAATTGTAATCGCTTTACGACTCTTATTTAAAAGAACGCTTTTTTTATTTTTTGGGGTGATGATATGAACAATGTTTTGTTGATCTGAAAAGAGGTTGGTTAAAAAACTACATTGAACAGTTAGAGAAGAAAAAATGGATTTGTGGGTGGGGATTTGAGCGTAAATAACGAGTAAATCCTCTTGGTATTCTCGTCCAATGTAGTCAATATCTTGGAGGGTATCATCAATGGAAACAGCAATGTTTTTTATATAAAATTCTTTGATAAATTCATCTATCTGCTTGGGGTTGGAGTCGGGCGAAAATACAACACTAGGGGCTTTGCGCTTCATAAGCGCTTCGAGATCGTCCAGAAAAAACGACTTGTCATCTGAATTTCTCCTTTACTGGGTACCCATCGTATGCTTGTGGTACTCACATAATATTCGTGTAGTGCCGAAGATGTGACAAGAGCCATAACAAAAATCAACAAAAAATAGCTAATCGATTTCTTCATAACGAAGGGCATAAAAGGTTTTAAAATGGGCAATGACCTCTTGATGGCGATTTTTTTTAAATAACGGTATAATTGGGCTATTTTGTGAACAGCCCAAGACAAAATCGTATACCTGTTCTTCTTCTAATTCATAGGAGGTTTGAAAAATAAAATCCCATAAAATTTAATCATTGAAAAAATGGTTTCAAATTCATCATCTACTTGTCTTCTTTTTAAGCGTTTATAATATCCAGAAAAGTGTTTGTAAATAGCCTCCACATCTAATCCCCAGAAATAGGCAGGAGTAAGGTTGATAAAATAAGGGATTTCCCGATACAATTTTTTTCTTCCCGCTCTCCCTTAAAACCAGGAATGCCAACATCGGTAAAATTTAGAGTTTTGGGAACTCCCTGCAGATCACTGGATAAATTTCCACTCAAATCGGGTTTGGACAACAACTTCGTCCAATTGATTGATGGCGGTTTTTAGGTAGACCGTGATCTCATCTGAGGAAAAATATCTTCCGTAATTATGAGTTCTTGGTCTTTAAACTGGATACCTGTAAATAGCAATCGCTCCCCTTGAGCGACCGAAATTTCAAAATATCCCATCATATCGGTAATCTCTGTGCTCCCGCGGGAGACATTCACCACATGGATGCCTGCAACGCTTAGCTTGGGATGGCTAACTTTCCCTTTCAGCAGTTTGTATTTTTGGGCTACAAGGGATGGACTTAGCAATATTGAGAGAAGACAAATAAGGGGAAAACGAATTTTCAACGCTGCTCCAATTTGAATTGTTCAACCTCAACAAATAGATATTCGATTAGCTGGAACTCCTTGTCTTTTTTTAAGAGTTTTTTGGTGGGTAAAATCTTATCCAATTTGGCTAAAAATGGATCGACTTCATACAGGGTAAGACCAAGATCTTCAATAAAAAATCGATCGTCAAAAATCAAGGGCAGTACCTTGAGGGAATGAGTTTGCGATCAACTTGGTTTTCTTTCGATCGAAGGACTTTGGCTAAAAGTTTGGCCACATTCACAAGGTTGATTCCATTGACCAATTCCCTTGTCTCAATATCGTATTATCAATTTTGGTAGACTTGTCTTGTGTGTAATCAACGCGTTTAAATTCTTCTTTTTTTAAATCGAGAAATTTTTGGGTGTTTTCGGGGCCAACGACAATTTCATCTAAAAAAGTTAGTCGGTCATTTACCTCAACAACAAGTCTGTTTTTATTGATGTTTTCTGAGGTGACCACCACGCTTTTAATGCGGTATTGTACGGAAGAAAAAATAATTTCGTCTCCTTCTTTTGCGTTGATTTCAAATTCTCCTTCTCCATTTGTAATGGTATTGGTCTGAGCGGTATTATTGACCACATTGGCTGCAATAACATTGTTGTTTCGATAGAGCAGTTTTCCTCGCAATAGCTGTCTTTTTTTCTTGAGCCGAAAGCACAAAAAAACACGCACAAAAAATGAAAAAGAGAAAGTGTTTCATTCTTTAAAATTAGACATTATCTAAAAACAACAATGGAGGGAAAAATGTTAAATCAAAAAATAAATAAGTAGTGTAAAGAGCGGGAGACCGGGTTCGAACTGGCGACATTCAGCTTGGAAGGCTGACGCTCTACCAACTGAGCTACTCCTGCATTGTTGCAAATATATCAAATCTTTTTGATAACAGTCATGGTATTTGGTGCTGGATATGTGTAAATTAAAGGCGTGAAAAAAAAACATAGATATTCGCCCAATACTCCCCATAGAGACGCATGTTGTTCGCCACCCAGTACTTCGGAATGGACGACCTAAAAGGGATTGTGTTTTTGACGATGATGAAAAAGAAAGCAGTCTTCATTTTGGTGCTTTTAGAGGGGGGAATTAATTGGGGTTAGTTCTGCTACTTGAGGCCACACGATTTTCTTTCTGGAAAAATTCATTCCAAATACGTGGCGTAGCGATTTTGCCCATGGCACAAGGCCAAGGGATAGGGAGGGCGCTGATGAAAACCACCGAAGGTAAATTAATAGACAAGGGGTGTGATTTGATCTGGCTAAACGCTAGAGAAAAGCCGTGCCTTTTTATCAACGCTTAAATTACCTTTCTTCGGTGAACCGTTCCCTATCGAAAAAATAGGAATTCATTGCTGTTTGTATAAAACGTTTGACGATGCGTAGAACTCTTCTTTTTTTTTTTTGCTTTTCTGCTCTCAAATTATTTTTTCTCAGCAGTCAAAGCCTCCATCTGTTGCTTTTTTATTGGGAAAAGAAGCGCTTAAAAATGAAAATGCACCCCTACTAGATGAAACAGCAAAAGCCTTTAAAGCGATGAAAAATGCCGCAAAAAAAGAGGGCATAAATCTACTGATTGTTTCGGCCTATCGAAGTTACGCAGCCCAAAAACGAATATGGAACCGAAAATACAAACGGTTCCGTAAAGAAGGATTGAGTCCATCACAAACCATCAAAAAAATTATTGAATACTCCACTCTTCCTGGCACTTCGAGACATCATTGGGGCACTGAGGTGGATATTATCGATAGTCTTCCCCAAGTGGCGGGTGATGTTTTGCTAGAACAACACTTCCACGGTGGCCCATACAATCTCTTCGTCTATGGCTTGAAAAAAATGCAAGTCGTTATGGGTTTGAACTTGTTTATACCCGCGATAGTTTGCGCAATGGTTTTTTATATGAACCTTGGCATTACAGCTATGCTTCTTTGTCAAAAGATTTTTTAATGCTCTATCTCGAATTAGACGCCTTGGAACAAATCGCAAAAGACACCACTTTGCTTGGATATAAACACATCACACCGTCTTTTTTATCTCAATACAAAGCCGACCATATTTTGGGTATTGCAAAGCAATTAAAAACTAATGCTCTTTCAAAAATATGTCCTGATTAAAGGCTCTTCATCATTCGCAAGAGCCCTTCATATCGCCGTCTTGAAATTGGCAATTTATCCCCATTTGACATCTCACAATAATTTCTGTCGTTCTTATTGATATTGACTAAATGAGTTAAATTGATGACGAATGAATTGTGAATCCGATAATAGCTTGTTTTATCTAAATTTTCCTAGACCTAAATGTAAAGAAAGTTTACTAAAATAAACATTTAGCGGATGAATGATTTGGGTTTTACTACCACGAACGTAAAAAAAATACCGCTTTCGTTGCCATAAATCAAAAAATTCTATTTTAGTTGCACCTCATAAAATAATGCTTGTCAAAATGAAAAAAGAATACTACAACCCTCAAGATTTAAAGAAATTTTCTGCAATTACCGATTGGAATAAAGAATTGGGTGAAAAATTTTTCGACTATTACTCAAAAGTTTTTGAAGAAGGATCCTTGTCAGCCCGAGAGAAATCCCTTATTGCTTTAGCTGTTTCCCATGTAGTTCAATGTCCCTACTGCATCGATGCTTATACCAAAGACGGGCTTGAAAAAGGAATTGAAAAAGAAGAAATGATGGAGGCGGTCCATGTTGGTGCCGCTATTGAAAGTGGAGCAACGTTTTGTTCATGGGGGTCAAATGATGAAAAAATATGATAAATTTCAATGTAAGAATGAAAAAATCGTTAAAGCGAGAAACAACAAACTAGCAAACATCGAAAAACAATTAAATTTTTTAACGCAAGGGCATTTTGAAAATGGTTTAATTCCTCCCTTTTAAAACAAAATCTAGAATTGGGGGAAGAAATTACTTTCCCCAAACCAAAGCGTACTTGAAATTTTACAAATCAACTTGGGATATATGTGCAACCAAGTTTGTGCACATTGTCATGTGGACGCTGGTCCCGATCGCAAAGAGATGATGTCAAAGAAAGACTTTTTGACCACTGCCTTAATGATGAAACAGCATCCTATTGAAACGGTAGATATTATTGAGGAGCTCCCCGAAATGCATCCTGATTTTCGGTGTTTATTGAACAAATTCGGCTGCACACCAATGTCAAAGACATCATTGTTCGATCGAATCTTACCATCATACTAGCCAATAAAAAATTTTTGATTCTCCTCGAATTTTTTGCGAAGCATCAGCTTCACATCATCTCGTCACTGCCATTTTATAAACGAAATAAAACCGACAGGCAAAGAGGTGATGGTGTATTCGATCAACTCATACAAGTAATCGCAAAAACTAAACGATGCAGGGTATGGATTGCCTGACTCACCCCTACTCCTCGATTTGGTATAACCTCGGCTGGTGCATTTCTGCCAAGTGATCAAAATGCGCTAGAACAATCGTATAAAGAAAGTCTTAAAAAGGAGCACAATACCTTTTTCAATCAATCTATTTACCATCACCAATCTTCCCATTAGCCGTTTTCTAGACTACCTCATTGCCTCCGAAAATTATGAAGAATATATGCATGCATTGGTAGAAGTATTTAATCCTGAAGCTGCAAAAATGTAATGTGTCGTAACACACTCTCAGTAAGTTGGGAGGGGTATCTTTTTGATTGTGATTTCAATCAAATGCTTAACCTCAAGGTAAACACATCCATGCCCCATGTTTCAGACTTTGATCAGCAAAAACTTCAACAACGAAAAATTCAGCTTCACCAACACTGTTACGGGTGTACTGCTGGTGCTGGGAGTAGTTGCCAAGGCAGTTTAACATAAGTCCCTTTTTTTGAAAAAACCACTAATTATTGTTTTTGCAAAAGCCCCAGAACTTGGAAAAGTCAAAACACGCTTAGGGAAAATAGGGCCCTGCAATGCACTAATAATTTACCAACACCTGCTCCAAAAAACTGCCCATGTACTAGCAGAAATTGAGGATACAATCTACGTCTACGGAACAGAAAAAAACAACCAATAGAGGCCTTCAACAAAGTTGCTACTGACCAATTTGTGCAACAAGGAAATGATTTGGGGAGCGCATGGCTAGAGCATTTGATGAAAATTTTGCCCAGTTTTCACCCATCCTAATCATTGGTGCTGATTTATGGACACTTGAAAAAGAAGACTTTTCCAATGCACTGCAGGCCCTAAAAACCCACGATATTGTAATTGGTCCAACCGAAGATGGAGGGTACTATCTTCTTGGACTGAATCATCCCCATCCAAGTATTTTTATCAATAAACAATGGGGAACTTCAAACGGTTTTCAATGATACACGCCATGAAAATTCAAGATGAAACTATATTGCCTACAACTGAAAAATGATATCGATACCTATGCCGATCTAATTCAGTATCCTGAACTTTTTCAATGCATTGAATGACAAAACAAAACAAACTTCAACAAAGTACAAACTACTTACTGGAATGCGGAATAAAGCCAGTATCTATTGGAATTGTTCTCGGAACTGGACTTGGCGATCTTCTAGACCATATGGACTGTGAACTAATTATCGATTATTCTGATATTCCTCATTTCCTAAATCAGCTCAAAATTCCGCAAAGCTCGCTTGCTCTATGGCGATTTATTTGGAAAAAAAGCCCTTGTTTTTGAAGGCCGTTTTCATGCCTATGAAGGATTTGATTATTTTCAAATTACCTACCCTGTCGTTTAATGAAAGCCATGGGGGTTACTCGTTTAATCATAAGCAACGCAGCCGGTGCAATTAATTTTAACGTATGACAAAAGGAGAGCTTATGGTGATTGATGATCACATCAACTTACAAGGAGGATCACCACTGGCAGAAAGGGTATTGAAGAATTTGGGGAACGATTCGTAGACATGAGTCAACCCTATGATTTTGATTTAACTGAGCGTGCCATTGCAATAAGCAACACCCAAAATCACCCTCCATCGTGGTGTATGCTTCGGTACTAGGGCCTCAATTAGAAACAAGAGCAGAGTATCGGTATTTAAAATTAATTGGTGCCGATGCGGTGGAATGTCCACTGTTCCTGAAGTTATTGTTGCCAATCAACTTGGAATTAAATGCATTGCTTTTTCTCTGTGTTAACCGATGTTTGCGGACCTCGACAAATTGCAGCCCATTGATATTGAAGATATTATGCTGTCTGCAAAAAAGAGAACAATCATTAATTAAAATTATCAATAAACTAACTTCACTGTAAACATGAACTACCTCGAGAGATCAGTAAAGCTATTTATAAAGCAAAAATACGGGGGGGATGGTGTTAAATTTTATTTTATGCGACTCTTTACACTCTTACTCCTACTCTTTTCTTTCGTACGCCTATCGGTTAAAAAAATATTCATGCCCAATGGACCAACTGCTTGCAACAATATGTCGACGATGATGGACGAGTAAACTATAGCGATTGGGCAAAAGACACAACTGCGCTAGATAATTACATCGAAGATTTGAAGCGAACCCACCAGCAGAATACTGGTAAAAAAATGACTCCCTAGCTATTTTATTAATGCCTACAACGCCGTGACTGTAAAATTAATCCTCGATAATTATCCCTTAAAAAGCATCCGTCGATTGATTACACCCTGGCGTTTTAAGCGCTTTACCCCTTCACAACAAATCAGTATCGCTCAATCATATTGAACACGGTATTTTACGAAAAATGAACGAGCCTAGAATTCACTTTGCCATTAACTGTGCCTCTGCCTCGTGTCCAAAATTATCCAATCAAGCCTATGTCTCACTCACTCACCGCACAATTGGAAGAAGCAACAAGAAATTTCATTACCGATCCGAGTAAAAATAGAATTACTGTAAATAAGCTCTCGCTCTCGCGTATTTTTCAATGGTTTGCTAGGGACTTTGGATCCAAGCGAGAGAGGGTAGCGTTTATACAGCGATACAGTAAAATCCCTATAGAGGTTGATGCAGCAGTCAATTTTATTTCCTATGACTGGACCCTCAACCAGTGATGGAATACCGTCTACACAAAAATAAATAGTAGGGGTGTGAATACTATTATAAAGATAAAGACTGTCGTAACAAGAAAAATTATCAAGAAACCAAAATGGAAAACAGATCATCTGCACCCTTAAAATAAGGGTAATAATGACGTAGAAAGGTTAATGACAAAAGCAGGGTGACAAATAGAAATAAGTAAAACATTGGGTAGGATTTAGGTTAATTTTATTAGGAAAGAGGCCTACAGGTCTTTATTAAATTTTCTTGAAAAGATTGCCAGGCACCAAGACTGGTCTTGAAAATTTTTTCTGCCTCTGGGAAATGGGTAAAATCTCCTTGCTTGATGTTGAGTAAAATTCCTTTGGTGATTGGAATTATTTTAAATCGTAATTCTGAATGATATTTTTTTCCAATTCTTTGGTGATAAATCTTAAATCGCATGCATTCACAAGGACTGTATTCAAGCAATTCACTTCGCATGAATGTCCGATGTGTTCCTTTTGATTTGTTGAGGTGCAATCGATTATGTTGCCCATTAAATACGTGTTTTGCAAAAGACAATTACACCAATTTTTGATGCGTCATTGAAGGGACTGTCAACACCTTCCATATGCATTCTTTTTTTACGGCTAAGGGAAAGGCCAGATTGACCCATAAAGGCTGTTTCATTAGGTTAAGTTTTACAGGTGTTCCGTTGGTCGGAAGGCACTCTGGTTAGATTAGGTTTTATCAATATACACATTTTTTTACCCAATTTTTGAAGTATCTTGTACAAGACGAACATTTTCTATGTCGACTACCCATTATTATTATCGGCAATGGTATTTCTGGAAGCACAGTTGCACGAGAAATTCGGAAAACACTGGATGTCCCAATTGTAATGATCTCTGAAGAGAGTCCCTATTTTTCTCACGAACGGCTTTGATGTATGTATTTATGGGACACATGCAATGGCGAGAACTTGAACCTTATGAACGATCGTTTTGGTCTAAAAACAACATTGATCTATTGCAGGCAAAAGTGTGTTCCATTGACCCAGAGAATAGCCTTTTGACCCTAGAAAATGGCAACCACCTATCGTACGAAAAACTTGTTATAGCCAGTGGCTCAAAACTAAATTTTACGAATGGAAGGGGCAGACTCTAAAGGGCGTACAGGGATTTTATAGCAAGCAAGATCTTGAAAGCCTAGAATCATGGGCTAAAGACACACAACAAGCCGTGATTGTAGGGGAGGACTAATCGGGATTGAGTTGGCAGAAATGCTCTGTTCTCGAGGAATAACGGTTCCATTTTTTTGGTGAAAACTATTTTTTGAGCGATGTTTTATCTCCAGAAGAAGAGATCTTTACATCAGCACATCCAAGCACACGGCGTTATCCTTCATTTAGAAACAGAATTAATTGAAATTAAAGGGGATGACAGCGGATTTGCTTCAGCAGTAATTACCAGCAAAGGAGACTTGCTAGAGTGCACTTTTGTAGGAATTACCACAGGAGTTGTCCCCAACATTGAATTTTTAACCAATAGTTCCATAGACACGGATCGTGGAATTATGGTTGACAAATACTTGTGTACCAGCCATCCAAAGGTATTTGCTGTAGGCGACTGCGCGCAATTACGAAATCCGCCACCTCATCGAAAACCTATCGAATCGGTATGGTATACAGGTCGAATGATGGGGGAAACGCTAGCGCAAACCCTCTGTGGTAACAAAACTGCCTATCAGCCTGGCCATTGGTTTAATAGTTCAAAATTTTTTGATATTGAAAATACAAACCTATGGCAACATTAGTCCTCAGCCCTCTTCATCTGAAAAGCATTTTTTCTGGATAAATTCACAAGAAAACATTGCCCTGCGTGTTGCCTATCATCCAAAAACAACTCTTTTCTTGGGGCTCAATGCCTTTGGCCTACGCATTCGTCACGAACAAATTGATCAATGGCTTTACCAAAAGATATCGGTTCAAAATCTTTATGGAGCAACTTGATTTATTGAATTTTAATCCTGAATTTTCTAAATCCTACACCAAACAAAATTCTTATCGCATGGCAAAACAGGCAATAATTTCTCAAAAAAACGGTAAAAATATGGCTTAGTTGTAGGAACAACTGGCTTATTCCTCTTGCTTTATTCGTTGGTAGATTCTGCTTGGTCAAAATCGATCAATGGGCTTGCCCTGAGTTTGGGGTTAATTGCCTCGGTAGTCTTTTACATAGCAATCTGTTGTATAGGAACACCCTGCCAGGCATTCAAAACAATGGGGTTTGGTTTAACAGTCTTGACCAATCGTGGATTTGGGATGGTTTGTGGCCATGGGCCTAACTTTTTTTACATATGTCTTTACTTTTACCCCGAAACCTTGGGGTATCATTCAAATGGAAATAGAGGACTCATTGCATTTTTTGATCCCTTGAGTCGAGCCTTAAATGGGAAATTTGCCACGCAGTGGTTTGTCTATGGGTTCATGTATACGTTGGCAATTCTATTGTTTGGTGTCAAATTTATCTACAAGTACAGACACAGTCGCTATCAAATCATTCGTACCCTTTCGGTTATGTTTTTTCAACTGTGCTTCGCGTTTCTCCTCCCGAATTTTTAAGCTTTTGTACTTCTGATACTCCTGATTTTGCTAAGGACATTAAAAATACAAAGCCCTAAATCACTATTTTTTGAATAATGGCATTTGACAACATGCTCAACGGCGAACCTTGATTGTTTATGCTGGGAATGGGGCAGCCGCATGATCTTTATCATCTCCCCATTTTGACCTTCTATTATGGAAAACGATGGTATTGCTCATGGGTTTGTGGCTGCGGTGCGCTGGCTGAGACGGCAGGGGATCCATTTCGCCAACTTTCAAGCAAACGCATTAGTGTTTGGAAACTTGAACGTTGGATGATTCATGTTGTCTTGGTGATTGTTGTCCTTACCACCATTGCGGTGCTTTGGTCCTTTTTGGGCAAAGATCCCACTAGCAGTTACTTGTCTAAAGAAACCTTTGTTTACGGAGTGGTAATTGGTCTTGCAACGCTTATGAGCATCATTTTCTTATTCAAACGAAATGAACTTGATAAGACGGCATTACAGCCTCCTTTCGTTGGGAGTTGTACTAATTGGCACATTGCTAATACAGGCCTTCTCTGGCGAAAAACATATTTTATTTGTCAAAAGCTACACCTTGACTAAGGGTATGGGTTTGCTATTGGTGCTGTTTTCTCTGGGGTGCTAGGGGTTGGTTTTTATCCCCTCTTGGGAAGTCGCGTCTGGTGCCGGTTTGGGTGTCATGGCTGCCATTCTTGGTTGCACAACGCTATTTTCCCGATTTCAATTACACTACCAATGGAGAGGCAATGCATTTTGTAGCAATTGTTCTGCTTACTGCAAAATGGGAATTGATGTTCTTTTAATATGCTCGAAAGGGCAAAACATTGTTCGTTCTTCTTTGTGTTGTGTGGAATCTGTTCTGCTGTTTGTCCTCGCGGGGTACTTAAGCTAGAAAATGGCCCCGTCGAACACCGGACTACTCTCCCAAACTTTCCGCTCGGCAATACGTTATAAATATCATAAAGGCAATTCCAGTAATAGACAGCATGAAAAAGTCCAGCGTTAAAGTGATTATCCCAGCCTTCAATGAAGCCCAAGCCATCGGTGAAGTTATCAAGGAAATTCCGTCTTTAGTCAATG
This sequence comes from Flavobacteriaceae bacterium, assembly GCA_038143595.1. Lineage (GTDB taxonomy): Bacteria > Bacteroidota > Bacteroidia > Flavobacteriales > Flavobacteriaceae > Arcticimaribacter. The sequence goes on from JAYQME010000001.1 coordinate 1,152,260, forward strand.
AAATCATTGGTGGATAATGCTTCGACAGATGCCACATCACAAGTTGCTCAAAAAAGCTGAGCAAACAATCCAAAGAAGAAAAGAAAAGAAAGGCTATGGATATGCCTGTCTCAAAGGGATAGATTATTTAACACAAAATGGGAAAGAAACCTGATATCCTTGTTTTTCTTGATGGGGATTACTCGGACTATCCTACAAGAATTAATTGGATTAATTAATCCATAATAAAATGGAGAGGTCGATTTTGTGTTGGGAGCAAGAAGTAAAAAATAAACGGGCCAAGTCTTTCGCTAACTCCTCTAACAGAGTTAGCGGTAACAAGTCTTGCCTGTTTCCTCATGCGCATATTATTGCCAATCTGATTTTACAGACTTGAGCCTTTTCGCAATTCAAGTGGCATACCCTACAACAATTGAACATGAGCGACAAAACCTATGGATGGACCATTGAAATGCAACTAAGGATTTTACGACAAAATATTCCGTACCTAGAAAAACCCGTTTCCTACAAACAAAGAATTGGGGTATCAAAAAGTTTCTGGAACAATAAAAGGAACTATATTTGCGGGAACGAAAATTATTGGGTGGATTTTCAAGCATTATTTTTCTTAAACAACAGAGCATGGAATATTTCTGGCTAAACGTATCCACGTTATCATGGGAGTGTATGCCATATCACTACTGCTCGTTTTTTTCTACAGCTTAGCACAACTGAGTTTGCTGTTTAGCTATAAAAAAGCCCAAGAAAACAAACCCAGTTTGCCCCCTTTAGATACATCCGATCCCAGCAAGGTTCCCATGTTGGTATACAACTTATGTGTTTAACAGGTGTATGTCATGGAGCGTCTACTTACTTATAAATAAAATTGACTACCCCCAGAAAAACTAGAAATACAATGGATGACTCGACTGATGAATCAGTAGAATTGACCGCCAAGCTCGTAAAACGTCTTCAAAAAGAAGGTCTTGATATCGTTCACGTTTGCGAGAGAATCGAGTTGGTTTAAGGCTGGAGCACTTAAAGAAGGATTAAGAAAACTGCCAAAGGGAGAATTAATTGCCATTTTTGATGCAGACTTTCTTCCGAAAAAAAAGACTGGTTGCTAAAAACAGTTGCTCAGTTTGACCAACCAGAGATTGAGTCGTCCAAACACGATGGGAACATATCAATAAAGATTATTCTATTCTTACCCAAGTTCAGGCCTTTAAATTAGATGCCCATTTTACGCTGGAACAAGTAGGCCGAAATGCCGCCAACCACTTTTATAAATTTTAATGGAACTACACTGGAATATGGCGAAAAGAAACCATTCTTGATGCTTAAGGCTGGAAGGGAACACGTTGACAGAAGACCTTGATTTTCTATCAAAAAGTGGTGTTGTGCAAATTGGAAATTAAATACTTAAAGAAGTACAAAACTCTCCGAGTTGCCTGTTGTCGAGCGTATCGCTCCCAACACCCCTTGCTGAACAGGAGGGCCGAAAATTATGAAATGATCAAGCGCGTTTTAATAAAAAGATTTGCCTCCTTGCTGCTACTTCTCTATCTATCTAGATATTGCACTTGCTCAACTCCACCATGTTTTTAAATGTATCAGAAGCGCTTTTTTAAAAAAGACCCAATGTTTTTGTATAAAACGTATTGGGACACTTGGCATGGTTTTTTAAAGTTTCATCGCTTTTTATCATTAGCACCCTGATCTTCTTTTATTGTTATTGGGAACTCTATCGAAGAAAACATGGAAGCAGCTATTAGATTTCCCTTAGAGTACACAAAACCTTTTTCACTTTTATACCGTTGCGATGGGTTTTTCATTTCATAATTCTATTGCCGTACTGGAAGGCCATTGGGGAAAACGAAGTGATTTTATCCGCACCCCTAAATTCAATATCAAAACCCTTAAAGATGGGTGGAAAAAAAATAAATACATCCCCAAAAAGGTACACAAGAACACCTTGGTAGAGGGAGCACTGCATTGTATTTCTTTTTGCATGTAATAGTATTTGTGGTGGGAAAAGAAGGAGATTTTGGATTGCCTCTTTCCATCTTTTGTGTTTTTTTAGGGCTTGGATTTGTCTTTGTCTCTTCCCATTAGAACATACAGCCAGTTGGATGTCTTTTGTCCGCCTAGAATTGTTGGAATAGTTAGTTCTCTTTACATTTTGTTATACGTTGTTGCACGTGAGCAAACTGCTCTACTTCTCACTAGTTTTGGCCTTCTTTATTTGCAAGTACGCGTACAAATATCACATCTTCAAATCAAGAACGTGGTTGTGGTGTCAAATTGGCTTTCGGCTTTGTTATTGTTTAGCATCCCCGAATTGTCACAAGATTTCTATCGATTCATTTGGGATGGCTATCAGCACCATACAAACAACTCATGCAGGGTCATTTCCCAATCAATTACGACCTTCCGATCAACTTTCGGTCGCCCAGTCCTTTGGTGAAAAAATGGGAACGCTATGCTGGCCATTATTCTAACTACCCTCCATTAAATCAATTGGGATTTTGGGTGTCGACATTGCTCTCCTCGATCATGTAGTAATCACGACATTATGCTTTCGAATCCTTATCACGGAGCCGAAGTAGGGTGTTTTCATTGGGGCAAAACTATTGTTCTACATTGGGGTATAATCCTGAACCGAATGGGGTATTTTCTCAATCCATTGAGCTATTATTGAACTTACGGGAAACCTTCATTGGGAAGAATAGCGTTTTTTTCTTTTGTTCTATGTTATACTGACGCCACTTTACCAAAACCGAACGATTGAGCTCCCTTTTCTTGCAGCCGTTCCGTCTCATGTGCTTTATTCCTAATGCCAATTCTGTATACGTTCACAACCTCTCAGCAAAAGTCTTCGAATGGGGAGGGTAGGTATCGCAAAATAATCTTCTCTTTAGCTTGCCTTTTTTCTTTCGATTACCTTGAAATTACATGAAAATAGTCGTAAATTATGGTTCAAAAATTTTGAATCTAATGAGTATTTGTTCCAGGCCTGAGCCTCGGTTCCAATTAAGGGATGGTAATATTATACGCCAATATAATGGCCCATTGATCGTTAGTGGGATGCTGTTTTTCAGTTTGGAGAAAAGAATACTTCCCAGTCAACACTTTACTGCAATGTGATGCTCTTAAGCTGGTATTATTTCATTGCCACTGTTGTCCACCCTATATTATTACCTTGGTATTTTTATGCCCATTCACGCGTTATTATCCGCTTGTGTGGAGTGAGCGTTGTGTTGGTAAGCTATGCCACTTATGGGAATCCAAATTTTACGGAATCTCCTTGGCTACTCGCCTTGAATATTGCTTTGTATGGTGCTTTTTTTATGAATGGAAAAAGAAAAGACCAGCTCACTGGAGCATTTTTAGTAAATTAACTCTGCGTTCCCAAATGACGCCAACGCCCTCGTGGCAAGTCTTTTTGGTTAAGTGTGCATAGGTCACCAAATCCAATTGTTAAATTGTATGCCTCACGGTTGAAAAAATTTGATGCACCGCTTTGTAGGTTTGGTCGTGAATTTCAATTCCTACGACTCGTTTTGGTTCACCGCGAAACAAAACTTATGCTTTCGGGAATGCATTTTTTTGCCTGCATGATAAGGATCTTTTTAATTTTTCCATCGTATCTGCGTCCAAGTTTTTATCAAAACCATTTGTAAATTTTTTAACGCGCCTTTGCGGATTACGGAGCTTTTTTATCAATTCTTGGTCGTTGGTAAATAAAAAAGAAGTCCGGTGGTTGATCGGTCCATCGCTGATATAGGATCAATACGAAATGGAACTGCGCGATCAATCAATTCCAAAACGTCTTTTTTGTAAGAAGTTCTTTAAACAGCTGCCAAAAATCCTTTGGCTTTATTGATAAATATATAGTTGGTTTATCGGAATTTACCTGTTGCCCGTCAAAGCGGACCTCATTCTGTTTGACCGATAGCCCATTTCGGTAAACACTTTCCCGTTCACGGTCACTGTTCCTAAACCCAAATGTGTACATCCAGCTTCTGGTTGAGAGCAGCTAAGCCTGTATTGGCAATATATTTATTTAATCGTGTTGTATTTTTATGAGCCATTCTTTATTTATCATTAATTTTTTAGCGTAGACTGGCGTTGTCTATTTATCGTTAACTGGGTGACATCTGGACGTGAGTAGTGCTTCTACCCGACTAGCTGGGCCATGCCAACGGTAATAATCATTCATTGTATTTCATCTAAAGGGTATATCGCACCAATATACTTCCAACACCGGTTATTATTATTGCCTCAGCAGATTTTGCACTCAAAGATACGTTTTTTGATCGGTGGCTTTCCACACAAACCCCATGATCCTGATCAAATAAGGAATACTAAACAAAATAACTCTGTAATACATCGCTCCCAACTGCGTTTCTCTCACAACTTAATAGCCCTACAGGAAAAGGCATGCGGGTTCTGCATCCGGTGATGGTTTCTTTTCGTTGCTGGTATCCCAGCCGAACGGCTAGCGTATTGTTAACCTATAAACCCAATCTCCCTTAAATTATAAAGTTGTCTCTTGACAAAGGCTCACCGGATAAGAATAACAAGGAAAAGAACGAACGCGATACGCGACCCACTGGGATAAATTCCTTAAAAATAAAGATCCCATTACAAAAAGGGAGTAATTGCCAATGGGGCTGCAAAAAAAATTACTTGTCCAAAAGATTTTCTTTTAGCCGCGTGACTGTACAACCAGACTTCCCAACGATATCACGCCTGAAAAAATAAAAAACGCAGCTAAATGACTTACAATCCATGCCATAGCCAACGCAATTGAATTAAATCCAAAATAAAAAGCGCAATTGTTTTTGGGGCAAAATTTGAAAAATAAGGGCGCGGTGGGGCCAGTTGATCTCTTGGTCTTTTCAACATCTGCGTAATACAATCAAACACCCCCTGCAATCTGAAAAAGAAGAGGTAAGTACCAGTAAAAAATAAGCGGTAATCCTTTTCAGTGATCGAGCCAGCTTCTGTGGAGCTAATATGTATCGTGCATTTAGCGTATCGAGCAATGACTAAAAACTGAGATAGTCGATCCACGACTAGACGCAGAAAACAACAAATAAAGGACGAAGAAAGTGACAAAAAAATCTCGAAGAGAAAAAGCTTCGTGCTTCTCAAAAATTCGTATACTACTTCAAGGGGATAGCCCTTCAAAGCTTTCTGAGCTTTTTCAAAATCAGGCGCAAACCTGGACGACATCTCCCCCCTGTACCGCATAGTCTCTCAAGTGAAGTAGTCGTTGGTTTGTAAGGCCTCTTTCCACAACGTATGAAACTCCTCGGGGATCATCGGTTTAAAATTCTTTTCAATACCAATTGAGAAAGTTCTTGGTCTCGAAAATAACGATCGAAGATTCCCATTTAAAAAGTGGTCAACACAACTATCGGTATGCACGACATAATTGGTCTTTCATCATCAAACTGGGAAGGTCTAGTATGTTCCTTCTCACATATTCTCCACAAAGATGGAAACCATAGGAGCTGTCTCCCCAATAATTCCGCTATCTCAACAAAAATACTAATGCGCCTCCTTGCCTTGTGGGTTTTGTGGGACGGAATTCCTGTAGGTTCAATGCTGTCTTTGGAGCGGAATCAAAATGGGCAAGCTCAAGTGAGCTGTTTAAAGCGGTCTAATCCTGATGATTTTCCATGAAAAAGATTCACTGCAGAGAAAAGATATTCTTGAGTTGCTGCAATTTCTCTTTTGGTAAGAATTCTCTAGAACGGTAATTTTTTTATCAAGCGCGTACTGATCGTAAATTGCCGCTACCAGCGCCCCCACTGGCTTCCCAACACTCCATAGCTCTTGTGGAATGCCGCTATCAAAATACATTTTTTGATTTAAATCGCTTTGCAGCCGCTCCCAGCCAAATTCAACGGTTTCGGCTGGTACTTGACGTAGGTGACTCGCAAAATGCGACAATTTTATGAGAATGAGTCGTTCTCCTCTCGGCTTGAGTGTTTAAGGCCCCGCGGTAAGAGTTATAGGGAATGGATAAGCGCTTTGGAATCTTTAATAATTCCGTATTCTCCAAAAAGGTAGATTCTTGGCATCTTTCAATGGACTCTATTACTCGTGTTCGAATACGAACTTGCATTTTTTTGCCCCCTTACCAACTTGATGCTTCAATGTATTGTCCATCTTGGCAAAGACAACTCAATTCTTGAGTCAATAAATGTTTTTATTTGTTTTTGATATTCTTTTACTGGATGGCAACAAGTGAACATTTGCCTCGTCCAACGTAAAACACAGGGAGTGTTTGGTGGCTATCGCATCTAGATCAAATTAACTCACCTGAAGGGCTTTGGGGTTGCATTGAAACAAAGTAGGGATCAGAAGCCATCACCAGCCGTGAAGGTGAGTGCTTCAGCTCAACTGACAAGTTCAATAAAGTCATCTCAGCTACCTCGAGCCATGACTCCCATCAATCGTTCGGTGTAAGCGGATGAGCTTGTTCAAAACGATTTTGCGCGTAAGGTGGTCCTTCACTGCTAAGCGATGGCCGAGCGAACTACTTACTTCCTCTGTCCCTTGTCAACGATCAAGAATTGTGTCTTGGTAGCTACGAAGTACAGCATCTAACTTGTCACTTGCGGCAATGCCCATTCTTGAGACACTGCTGGGATTGCTTTTGGAATTTTCCCCAAGCCATCACTGCTGACCACATATGCTTCCGCTTTTGCACTGCCTGATCCCTGATCGACGCCAAAAATGATGCTTTTTGATTAAGGAATTGTCTGTAGACAGATGGGGATGGGCGCTTCCGTGCAAAAGTATCCCCCAAGGCTAAAGCACTCATGCTCGAAGCCGATGGAGCTTAATTCCGCTGCTGTGTGGGAACGAACTTGACGATTCAATGGCCCAAGCATGATCGAATGCATAGGGGAGCAGAGTCTGCGGTTCGCTCAAAAAGTGTTTGAGTTTGCGGATGAAATCGAGCTGTGATTTTCCTTCAAAGAGAGTAAAATCAACTGTTTTGCTTTTTCTGTTGGTTTGGAGTAAAGTGGACTGTAGTTGCCGTTTGGCACTTTGACAGTGTAAAACTTAGCGAGGGCATTTACGCTGATTTGCCACATTTTCCCCGGTATTTCACAAGAGCGATATTCGATGGGATGCCCAAGTCAGCTCACTGCTGTGGTTTTGTTCCTTTGGGATAAAATTATTAGGTATATCCATTAGTGTAAGACACACAATTGACAGTACCTATCCACCAAAATAAATCCATCTTTTGGCAACAGTTCAGTAAAGAAACCGAAAACGTATTGTGGAATAACTCTCGGTTGAGCTTGCCTTCTAATAAAATTTGTCATAACCGAGAAGCAATCCCCTGTATGGTAAGGTGCCTCCAACAAACCTTTTACTCCTCCCAAACGCATGGTTTGGCCTGCCCAGCTTGTTTTATGTTTTGATGGCGTGGCCGCTGATAGTCCGGTCCATGGGTCATCACCGTTGGGTACTCACAGCCTTGTATCATTTTACCGCTCAATTGATCCTCAATGCACTGGAGCATCGTGTTTTTTGGGTTGAAAGTCCAGGATTGCACTGTTGGTTATCGCTTTTGCTTTACCTCCAATTGTTCGTACTATTCATTGGTTTTTATTGTCAATAAAACCACAGCAATACCACCACCCCTATCTAGCATGTATTGTTTTTGCAAGCCTACTCAATGCAAGTATTGTTTACTTAAACATTGATTAATCTTCTTCTTACTTATTTGGAAAAACTTGTTTGGGGAAGTCGGTGATGATTGTATCAACACCTAGGGATTTAATTCGTTCAATGTCTTCCTTTTCATTAATAGTCCACGAATAAATCTCAATCCCTCTTGATGAATTTTCATGAACATTATTTGCTGTTAAGTTCCGGTATCCTGGATTGACGGCAAAGGTATTGAGGCTTTTGGCTACGTTAATGGCATCCAAGGGGTCATCTTCGGTTAAAATTGCAAATAACATTTTTATTTTCATTGTAAAATAAGGTTAGTTCTTCCCAGTTAAAACTGGAAATGAAGACCCCATTGGGGTGTATCTTCCCAGCCGAAAAATAGGAGGCCAAAATCGAGGCCGTAGGATTGCGGTTTGGCTCCCCCTTTTAGCTCAATGTTTAAAACAATTTTTCCTGCTACTAGATCAATTACTTCTTCTTAGCGTTGGAATGGGTTCACGACCCAAACCGATATTTTTGAAATGGAGTCCAACGCAAGATCTTCAATATATCCCGTGGCATCAGTTAGCTTGTCGAGTGTTTTGTCATGAAAAACAACCAATTCACCAGTGGCACATCGAAAAACATCTATCTCAACACCATCAACCCCTAGTGCAAGGGCTTTTCTTGACTGGGGCCAATGTGTTTTCAGCCACATGCCCTTTGGCACCGCGATGACCATTACCATTGGATTGGGTTTATTTTTACACGAAGAAAACATCAAAAGCATAAGACACAATAGATTGGTTTTCATATCCCAATTTTTTAAATACAAGATAAAAATAAATGCGAGAATGAATAATCCACGGGATAGCTAATCTTCCTCTGGAAAAGCCAATTCAATAGTAAGGCCAGCAAGATCTGGCGTAATGGTATCTGACAGCCCAGTCGGCTATTCTCGCGGACATTAAAGGCTTCAGAAAGCATTGCTTCTTCTTCTTCCGAACGTTCAGCTAAATCGTGATCGGACAGGATATAACACTGGCAAGAAGCACATAAGGCCATGCCGCCACAAGTTCCTTCAATAGGGATCTCGTGTGCTTTACAAACTTCCATAAGGTTGAGTTGTATATCGGTTGGTGCTTGCAATTGATGCTCGCTCCTCCGCGGTCAATGACAGTAATTGGGACATCTATCATGCGTGTTAGTTTTCTAGATTAATAACTTTTTCGATTTGGGGTGCATGTTTTTTTATGGTCATTTCTACACCAGACTTTAAGGTCATTTGGTTGACAGTACAGCCAGCACAAGCCCCTTTGAAGTTGCACTTTACAATCTTCTCATCGATGATGTCAATTAGAGAAATATCTCCTCCCGTCTGCTGCCAAAAAGGGGCGAATTTCGTCGAGTGCAATCAGAACTTTTTCTTTTAAATCCATGGTGTTTAATTTATGATTTTACGGCAGAACAGCCTGCCATTGTTGTTATCTTAACCGCTTGGGTGGGGGTAAGTGTGTGTTTCGTTTTACAAGTTGATCAACCGTGTTTCGTGAGGGTTTCAAAGGCTTGAGCCACTATTGTGCGGTCTTGTAATGCGGCAGGACGTCCCACATCTCCCGCTTCGCGAATACTTTGTACAATAGGTACTTCTCCTAAAAATGGTACGGTTTTATCTTCCGCTAAATTTTTGGCCCCCTCACGACCAAAAATATAATATTTATTGTCTGGCAATTCTACCGGGGTAAAATATGCCATGTTTTCAATGACGCCTAAAACTGGGACATTAATGTTTTTTTGTTGGAACATTGCGATTTCTTTTGGCATCGGCAAGGCTACTGTTTGTGGTGTCGATACTACCACTGCTCCATTGATGTGTAGGGATTGAACAATACCAAAATGAATATCGCCTGTTCCTGGGGGTAAATCTAAAAGTAAAAAATCCAGTTCTCCCCAAGCCGCATCAAAAATCATTTGATTGAGTGCTTTTGATGCCATGGGACCTCTCCAAATCACTGCCTGATCGGGTTGAGTAAAAAACCCGATGGACAACACTTTCACGCCATAGTTTTCGATGGGTTCCATTTTTGATTTTCCATCGATTTGAATTGAAGGGGGGCGTGCACCCTCCATGTCTAGCATAGTAGGAATAGACGGCCCATAAATATCTGCATCCAATACCCCTACGCGAAAGCCCATTTTTAGCTAAGGTAACTGCCATATTGGCTGTTATGGTCGATTTCCCTACCCCCCCTTTTCCAGAAGAAATAGCGATAATGCTATCAATCCCCGGAAGGGGTTTTCCTTGATTGTAGTGTCTGCGTTTGTAGGTGCTTCTACCTTGATGTTTATTTTTATCTTGGCTTTTGGATGTACTTGTGTATGAATGACTTGAAGAATTTCAACCTCCATTTTTTTTCTGGCTTGAAGGCTAGGGTTTTGAAATGATTAAGTCAATGATAACTTCTTCACCAAAAACAACAATGTTTTTTACTGCACCACTTTCCATCAAATTTTGTCCTCCACCGGGGAGTGAGATTGTGGACAATGCTTTTTCTACCTCCTGCTTAACTAGCTTCAAGGATACGATCTAGATTATTGGTACAAATATACTGGGAAAGGTTTCGAGAGAAAAAAGCTTTTGGTCTTTGGGATCTATTTGGGGATTGTGGATCCAAAAAAACATCTGGAAAATCTTGTACTTGATTGTTTTTTACTACAATTCCTTCATTTTCAAGCAATTGTTGCATAAGGCTGGTGCCATGAAATGATGTTTTCCTGTCAATAAACCTATGCGATTAACCACTCGATGGGCTGGAACATCAGCATGGGTATGAGAAGCATTATGGCCCAACCAACCATACGAGCACTTTGTGGAGCTCCTATTGCACGGGCAATGGCACCGTAGGAGGTAACACGACCGACAGGTATTTGGCGAACCACGGCATAGACCTTTTCAAAAAAATGTGTTGTATCAGCCATGGGGGTGTGGAAATCGAAATTTGAGGTAGGTTATCAACTTCCCTTTTCCATGAAAAGTGTTTCATAGTAGGTTTTGATTGCTGTGGCGTGTTTGGGAGCATGCGGATTTCCATAAATATCGTGGTGTGCATACTCTACTTCCCATCCTTTTCCTCCAACAGGCCAAGGGTGTAGCCGTAGGTACTCGCTGTCGGCTTTAGGTGTACACATCCTTCTGAATCGAAATCTTTGATAGCAATCCAAAAATGCAGGGTTTGTCAACCGGTAGGCGCAGTGTTTGGAAACTTAATCTGAGGATCGGAGGCAGGATCCATATTTCATCGACTTCATTTTCTGCAAAAGCACAATCAATCAACTCGATTTGGTAATAAGAAAACCTTTACATTGGAGAGGTTTTGTTCCAGCGGCCTTTACGGGCTCACCAAAACGCGCTTTAATGTCAACCCTATGGTAAAGTTTTATCTGGATATTGTTGGGCTATAAACGAATATCGGTCTTTCCACGTCCCCCACCTCTAAAAGAAGTTTGGATGTTTGTTTTTAAAGAAGTGGAGTGCGCCATTTTCCTTGTAAGGAAACTTCCCTGCGGTAAGTTCTTCTCGTTCGGGCTGAACCACATCTGAAATGTTTTATTTTGATCAAAATGTTTGCGTTTATTCTTGCTTCCCACGGCTGGCAGCTTGGATCTAAACCAACGAAAATTAATCGTCTATCAAGGTGTCGTGCGACTTAGGGTGAAAGAAAATTCGGAGCCTACATTGGGGGTGCTTTCAACATAAATTTGTTCGTTGTGGGCTTCGATGATGTGTTTTACAATTGATAAGCCCAAGCCTGATCCTCCTTCGTTTCGGTTTCGGGTTTTGTCGACTCGATAAGTGTCGTTCAAAAAGGCGGCGGCAGATGTTCTTCGCTTGTTCTTCTCGTATTGTCAATCACACGGACCAAAACTTTCTTGCATTCAATTCGCGTACTTCGATCTCGGTGGTTCCACGTCCACACCATATTTGAATGAATTGATGACTAAATTTGTCAATACCTGTGGAACGGCTCATATCGCCACACCTTGATGGGTGTCTCTTGATCGAGTGTACATAAGTTTTACGTTGCTTTTTTCAGCTTGAATCTCCAAAAGTTCTATCATGTCGAGGATAAGACCAACTGAATCAAAAGACCTTAATATTGAGTGAGGTCCCCCGTTCTAAATTATGTAATCAACCAAATCGTTGACTATAAACTTGCTGATCAACTTGGCTGCTTTTTTGAGGTATTTTTCGTGTTTTTTTGTCTTTAACCTCTCCTTCAAGGAGGGTGTAGATATATCCTTGTACCGTAAACAACCTTTAGCTGTATTAGGCTTTACTGATAAATTTTTCGGTAGTTTTCTTTATCTTTTAGTAGCTCAATCTCCAATTACTTTTTCTTGTAAACTTCTGGTAATGGACAAGACATCGTGTTGAAGCACCTCCTTCTTTCAATGCGAATTCCTGTTGGTGATAAGAAGTCTGTACAGCAGACTTTATTTGGAGTACAAAAGTGTACTCAATGCGTCGTTGAATAATCGGCAAAGTCGTTCGTTAGGTAAACAAAGCCTTGCCTCTGCAAACAGGCAGAGCGCGGCATTGAGTAAAGGGACTGGAGGCTTCCGTTGTAAATGGTAGAAACAACAAACCTACAACACCACTAAAAAACAAACACAAGAAGTGCAGCCAAATTCGGCACAAATATTAAAACGCTTTGTTCAGCGTATAGCAGCAATGTTCTCGTGATTGTTTCAAAACCGAGAATGCACAATTTCCTTGATGGTCTTGGAAGTACTGTTCTCGATTTTTTCTCTCTGAGCTTGCGTAAGGTGAAACATCAATGGTTCGATCGCCACAACAACATTGCCCCTAAACCGACTCCAGTAATCTTACTCGCTTAAAGACCTTCCGCTTTGATAGTACAACAATTCAAATTCCTTTCGTGGAAGATTGATTTCTTTTCCTATTTTGGATGACTTTATACTCATCAACATTGATGGTCATATCGGCTATGGTTATGTTGTTTCACTTTCGTTCGAACGTGTGCGACGTAAGAGTGCTTACTTTGAGTTGAGGATGCGCGGCTTTATGGGCTTGGTCACATAGTCGTCTGCACCCGATTCGAAAGCTGCAACTTGAGAATAGTCTTCTCCACGCGCCGATAAAAACATGATGATGGTGTTTTGGAATCGCTTATCCATACGTAAACGTTCACAGTTTCATCCCGTCCATGACGAACATCATCACATCAAGTATGATCAAATGGGGGTGCTGCTGATCTGCTACACGCAGGGCTTTTTTTCCGTTATTTGCGGTAAAGATCTGATACCCCTCGTTTGATAAATTAAACGCCAATAGTTCTAAAATATCGGGCTCATCATCTACCAAAAGAATCTTTATTTTTTGTTCAGTACAAAGATTGGTTAATCTCTTCCTCAAAATGTATAAAATTACCCGCGTCTATTCCTGATTACAGGATAGAATCAATGATAAGTTAACATTCAATTAATGTTAACTAGAAGCAAAAAAATATTCTTCTTTTTAATTTCAAAAGAAGGATAGAAAGTCCCACACAGATCTATCCACAATCTATTGAAAGGTGTTTTACTTCAGAAAAATTGGATCTTTTTCTTTTGAAAATTCCCTGCGGTTTTCCATTTAATTCTTTTCCAGCGCGGCTTTCTGCTCCTCGGTCAAGAGGGCTTTGAGAGTTGTTTTTATTTCCGCGTTCAGGAGTTGAATTCGATTTCTTCGGGGGTCATGTGCGCCATAAAATCCGCTGGATCATTAACGCACCAATTCAACCAGCGGGGTTTCCGCTTCGTCGAGATAACGGTTGATCAAGGTGAGGCCAAATCCAAATAGGGCCCATGCTTGTTTGGTCGCTTTCATCATTTGAAGGGTTTGTGTCTTCAATTTTTTTGGGGTTTGCGTGAGTTGTGGATTAGGAGCGGTCAATTGATAGGTGATCGTCAACTTATCATTGGCTTCAGCAGCCGATACAATTTGCATGACCACATGTTTATAGGGGCATTGTCGCGCGACTTGCTTTAGGGTGGCATTGACGAATTGTTTCTTGGGGATTCATGGCATCCAAGAGATACTGCGCCTGTGGGTCTTGTGCCACCAATAGGGAGGTGACAAAAAAAGTGAATAGGTAGGTTTTCATAATAAGAGGCTTTTGATAAAAGTAACAAAAAAAAAAGGAAAAGGCAGCAGCCAATCTATTCTCGATTTATATTGTTTAGTTTTGCATTAGCATGCCAGAATTATTATCCTTTGCAGAAATAAATTCACCGCCGAGTTCAATACAATGGCGCTAGCCATTTTCCAACGGCAGTAATGGGAGCAACGTTGTCTATCGCGCCTATTGTGATTGCTCAATATCGCCGAAGCGAGGTGAATGCCGTGGAAAAAATCCCTTTCCTACCCATTCAATTTTTTAAAAGTCATCGTAGTGAGTTTTAGTGGGTTGGAAGAACAAACCTTTTACCTCTAGCGGAACCACCAGCTCCCAAAATGCCCAGCACCACCTAAAAAATACAGTCCTGTATCGCGAAAGTTTAAAGGTCGCCTTTCGACAAAACTATGGCCCACCAGACCAATGGACCATTCTATCCCTTCTGCCCTCTTATTTGGAGCGGAGGGCTCTTCTTTGATCTATATGATGAAAGACTTGATGGAAGAAAGCACCTGCTCTGAAAGTGGCTTTACCTCAACGAATGGGCGCACTTAAACCAAACGCTTCAGCAGCTTGAAAGCCGACAACAACCCACCCTTTTGCTCGGGTTCTTTGCGCTGCTCGATTTCGTTGAACGTTTCCCACAACAACTCAAAATGACCATTACGCGGAAACGGGCTTGAAATGGAAAGGACGGCGAAAGAACTGACACGAGAAGCCCGCACGGACAACTAAAAAAGGGTTTGAGGTCTCGAAATTCACAGTGGTATGGAATGACTGAGTTGCTGTCGCAGGCCTATGCAAAAAAGAGGGGCGTTTTTTTTGCCCCCGTGGATGCGAGTAATTCCCCGTGAAATCAATGACCCCTTTGCTAGGGTAGAAACCAAAAAAACAGGCCAATTAAATATTATCGATCTGGCCAATCAAGACAGTTGTGCTTTTATCGCTACCGATGATTTGGGAAGAACGCTTCCCGACGGATCGTTTGAAGTGCTGGGACGGATCGATCACAGCGACATAAGAGGGTGTAATTTGATGGTGTATTAACCACAATCGACTAGAAAGTAGCTCTTTTTTCCCCCGTTGCAACAACACAAACCGATCGTTTATCAAGTCGTTGAGCCCAACCACCTTTTGATCAGTAACCTTTGTTTTGTTGACCGAAATTGAATTCTCTTTTAATGCCCGTCGGGCTTCCCCATTGGATTTTAAAAATTTTCCTTTTTCAACGAGGGCTGATATGATATCCAAACCGGCTGCGATTTCCGATTTATCAATCTTGGCTTGTGGAACCCCCTCAAAAACATCCAAAAATGTAGCACTGTCCAACTGCATAAGGTCTTCAGCGGTAGATTTCCCGAAGAGTATTTGTGAGGCACGTTGAGCATTTTCGAGATCGGCTTTGGAATGGACCAAAAGGGTGACTTCTTCGGCAATGCGTTTTTGTAAAGTCCGTACGTGCGGGCCTCTTGATGGTGTGCAATCAAGGTTTCAATTTCTTCTTGAGACAAGAAAGTGAAAATTTTGATGTAATTCTCTGCATCTTGATCGGCTGCATTTAACCAGTACTGATAAAATTTATAGGGAGAGGTTCGCCCTTTATCCAACCATATTTCCCCCTTCGGATTTTCCAAACTTGGTACCATCGGCTTTAGTTATCAATGGACAGGTGATTGCATAGGCTTTTCCACTTGCCTTTCGCCGAATCAATTCGGTACCGGTCGTAATGTTTCCCCATTGATCACTGCCACCCATTTGCAGGGTACAGTTGAAGTGCTTGTATAGGTGTAAAAAATCATATCCTTGCAAGAGCTGGTAGGTAAATTCGGTAAAAGACATTCCCACTTGGGCTTCTGATCCCAAGCGTTTTTTGACCGAATCTTTAGCCATCATATAGTTGACGGTGAGGTGCTTCCCAATGTCACGCGAAAAATCGATTAAGGTGTAGTCTTTCATCCAGTCGTAGTTGTTGACCAAAAGTGCTGGATTTTTATTGGCGGCTGAAAAGTCTAGGAAAGCGTTCCAATTGCGCTTTTATGCCATTGACATTGGTGACTAAGGTTTTATTGTCGAGTAGATTTCGCTCGGTGGATTTTCCCGAAGGGTCGCCAATCATGCCCGTTGCTCCACCAACCAAGGCAATGGGTTGGTGGCCTGCACGTTGAAAATGCATGAGAATCATGATTTGTACTAGACTACCAATATGAAGAGAATCTGCTGTTGGATCAAAGCCAATGTATCCTGCTGTGGGGCTTTGATTTAAATGTTGTTCTGTTTCGGGCATGATGTCGTGCAACATCCCCCGCCATCTGAGTTCCTCAACAAAGGTGTTTATTGTTTTTTCTGCCATAGCGCAAAGATAGATTTCTCATGCGAATCCAAAAGACAAACTGAAAAAACAGTATTTTTGGGGATGATTTTAGTTACGGGAGCCACCGGCTTGTGGGCGCACATCTTTGTCTTCGGTTGTTGCAACAAAACCAATCCTTTGTGGCCTTATTTCGACGCGAAAAAAAACGTCAATCTACCCTTGACTTTTTAGCAAAACAAGCGGTGCCAGCGTCAGCAATTGCAACTATTGAATGGCGAAAAGCCGATTTGTGTACCCTTCCTGAACTCACCATGGCTTTTGATGGAATTACTCGGGTGTACCATTGTGCAGCCTATGTTTCTATGGCTTATTTTAAACGCCATTATTTGACTGAAGTTAACCAACAGGGCACGTCCGATTTGGTGAATTTGCATTGAAAAAAGTAAAAAAACTGGCTTATGTCAGTTCAATTGCAGCTTTGGGAAGCGACCCGTCAGCCAAAGAAATAAATGAAGAGACTCCTTGAATCCTGTTCAAGAAAAACCCCTTATGCCTATTCAAAATACGGAGCAGAACTTGAGGTGTGGCGTGCCGCACAAGAGGGTGTGCCGGTTGTAATTGTCAATCCTGGAGTAATTTTAGGACTGGGCATGCCGGGTTCTCCTCTTGCACAATTGGTAAGACAACTCCGCAAAGGGATGCGGAGGGTTCCTCCGGGAAGTACAGGATATGTCGCTGTTGAAGACGTGGTCGATGTTTTGATTCATTTAATGAAATCTGACATTCATAATGAGCGCTATATTTTGGTTGCCGAAAATTGGACTTACAAAAAAATGATGGGCTTTGTGGCTCGTTGTTTAGGCATTAAACCACCTACTCGCCCTTTGCGTTCGGGCGTGCTATATGCCCTATTCATCGGAGAATATATTCTTAGCAGCATGGGAATGCGCAAACGTTTTCTATCGCGTGCTTTAATCAAAAAGTTTGACTGAAAAACAGATGATAAATGGGGGAAAATTAAAACAACTATGGATTTTGACTATCGTCCCATTGACTCATACCTTCAGCAACAATTAGTCTCTTTTTAGCGGAATTGTTTTGTTCTTTTCTTTAGCTCTGAGCGAATCGAGAAGTTGCTCTAGTCGTTGGTCGATGCGTTGATAAATAGGAACCAGAAGTTTTGGGTTTTGCGCGTAGAAAAGTTGATTTTGCGCAAAAGTAAGGCTGTCAATACCATATTTTCGCAACAGGTATTGGTTGTTAAATACAGCATCTCCTTTACGTTTAAATTTTGTGTTTTGTATCGCTTTTAACAGACTCAGATCAAAAATAAGATCTCTTCCATCTTTTCTTCGGGAATCAATTGATCAGGAGGGGGCACAGTCGAACTTGAATTGCAACCAATTAGGATAAGGATCAATAAAGGCACAAGGGATTTCATCGGCTAAAACTTAAGGGTTTTGCAGCATTGTTTTCAATTATATTGCCGTTGGCATATACCGTGGTTCCATTGACCCATGTTTGTTCAATTTTTGCATCAAAAGTTGTCCCTTCAAAGGGCGACCACCCGCATTGATAGTGAAGACTCTCGGGAGTGACCTGTGTCGTTTGATTGAGGTCAACCATTACTAGATCGGCATAATACCCCTCGCGTAAGTACCCACGCTGCTCTATTTGAAATAAAATTGCTGGGTTATGACAGGCTTTTTGGACCAATTTTTCAATAGTTATTTTTCCTTGCTTAACCGCTGTTAGCATGGCCACCAAGGCGTGTTGAACAAGAGGTCCTCCAGAGGGAGCTTTCGTGTAAACATTATTTTTTTCTTCACGCGTATGTGGTGCATGGTCGGTGGCAAGTGATATCAATGCGATCGTCGTTTAGAGCTTCCCATAGTGCTGCACGATCGTCGCTATTTTTTACTGCTGGATTCCACTTTATCAAGGTCCCTTTCTGGGCATAGTCTTCGGACGAAAACCACAAGTGATGAACACAAACTTCTGCAGTAATTTTCTTTTCTTCCAATGGGATTGAATTGTCAAAAAGTTGGGTCTCTTGGGCGGTAGAAAGATGGAAAACATGAAGACGTGCGCCGGTTTCTTTGGCCAATGCGATGGCTTTTGAAGAGGACTTATAACAAGCCTCGTGGCTTCGTATAATGGGGTGCTTCTCTATGGGGATGTCATTGCCGTAGGTTGATACGTGCGCTGCGAGGTTGGCTTTGACAGTGGGTTCGTCTTCACAATGCACTGAAATTACCATGTTGGTGTTTGAAAAAATCTTACGCAAGGTTTCTTCGTCATCGACCAACATATTGCCGGTAGATGATCCTAAAAAAAGTTTAAGTCCTGCTGCTTTGCGGGTATCAAGGCGTTGATTTCCTCAAAATTATCATTGGTTCCTCCAAACATAAACCCATAATTGGCTATGGAATTTTTTTTGGGCAATAGCCAGCTTTTCGTCTAGCTTTTCGCAGGTAGTGGTTTGGGGAGTTGTGTTGGGCATTTCGATAAAAGAAGTTATGCCCCCCGCAACAGCAGCTCGTGATTCTGAGTGAATTGTAGCTTTATGAGTTAACCCCGGTTCACGAAAATGAACTTGATCATCAATTAATCCTGGCAAAATGTATTTGCCTCTAGCATCAATTACCTCTTCTCCTTCAAGGGGAGAAATCGAATCGGCGATCTGCGTTATCTTATCATTGGTAATGCGTAAATCTTTCTGTTCAATTTTGCCCTCATTTACCAAAGAGGCTCCCTGAATCAATGTTGTGCTCATAGTCGTTTGAAAATGGACATAAATTTAAGGTAAATTACCCCATAAATGGCTTCCCAAATAATGGAACTATTCATTTTTGAGCTTCCTTTTCACGATTGGTGAATACTATTGGGATTTCTTTCAAGCGAAAGCCCTTTTTCCATAGTTTGAATTTCATTTCAATTTGAAAAGCATACCCCTAAAAATGAAGGTGAGATAAATTGAGAGAGGCCAATGCTTCTCGTCGATATCCAACAAACCCTGCTGTAGAATCTTTGATGGGTAGTCCTGTGATTAATCGAACATAGTAGGAGGCGCCAAGAGATAGTATAATACGTGATAGGGGCCAATTGACTACCTGTATGCCTTTGAGGTACCGTGATCCAATAACTACATCACACTGATCGCTTAACAATGAAATCATTTTTTGAGGGCAGAAGGGGGATGTGATAAATCGGCATCCATTTCAAAGATATATTGGTACTTTTTTGATAAAGCCCATTCGAATCCGTGTTGATAGGCTTTGCTAAGCCTTCTTTTTGAGCGCGAACTTCCAAAAAAAGATGATTTGGGTGCTCATTTTGAAGAGCCTTTATTTCTTCGGCTGTTCCATCGGGAGACGAATCATCGACAAAAAAGAATATGGATTTCAGGACATATTGAACGTATTTTATCTACCAAAGGAGATACATTTTCACGTTCATTATACGTCGGAATAATCAATAAGGAATCCTGCATAGTATAGGCGTAAAAGTAGTAAATAAATGAAAACCCCTTTGGGGATTTTATCAAAACAAAAAGAGAGATAAATTTTATTTGATACCTTTGAAAACATGGAAGAATGGATCCCAATTGCAAAACAAAACTTCGATTGGATTACATTTGTATTTATGCTTAATTTTTTGCTGATTGTTTTCATTAAGCTGCGGCATGAATTGCAATTTTTTTCGTTTTTGCGTCTGATTGATACCGTCACTTACTTTAATAGTTACACAGAGAAATATGGAGTCTTTAACGGCTTTATTTCTATTTCGATGCTTTTTTCAAGCTTGACTCTCAGTATGTTTAGTGTTTACTTTTTACAGCACTTTTTTGAAGTGTCTCTAGACTTTTCTCTTTTTATGCTTGTCTTTACAGGCTTGTTGGCGACAATTCTTTTGAGGAGTTTTTTTATACAGTTTGTCGCTAGTGTTCTTGGAATCAACGAGTTCATCCGTTCATTTCAATTTAGAAACTGCACTTATATCTTTAGGTTATGTATTTTTTTAAATACGGGACTTGTGTTTTATCATTTTGGGTTGAGTCAATCATTTTTGTTTTTAAGTTTTTATTCATCAGTGGGCTATTTGCTTATCTTGCTTCGCAGGCAATGGTCATTCGACAGTTGTTTAGCACAATAAATAGCGAAGGCTTGTATTTTATTTTGTATCTTTGCACACTTAAAATGAGTCCGTGGATTCTTTTGTATCACGGCATTAAACGACTATACGAATGAGTGCAAAAAAAGTGAAGACCATTTTAATTTCCCAACCGGAGCCCAACAATGAAAACTCTCCCTATTCTCGACTAAAAGAAAAATACAACCTCACGATTGACTTTCGCCCGTTTATTCATGTTCAAGGGGTTGAGGCAAAAGAGGTACGTCAACAAAAAATTGATTTCAATAACTTTGATTCTATTATACTGACAAGCAGAAACTCGGTGGATCACTTTTTTCGTCTAGCAGAAGAAATGCGTTTTAAGGTACCCGATACTACTAAATATTTTTGCCAATCAGAAGCAGTTGCCTACTACCTACAAAAAATATGTTGTTTACCGAAAGCGTAAAGTATATGTTGGTGAGCGAAGTGTATTGGATTTGGAGGCTACCTTCAAAAAATTTAGTAATGAGCGCTACCTACTTCCCTCTTCAGACATCTTGAAACCAATCATCCCAAACTTTTTGGACGGACTGGCAGTCAATTGGAAACGCGCACAACTGTATAAGACAGTAGTGAGCGACCTTTCTGATCTTCGTGATGTTTATTACGATATTTTGGTGTTCTTTAGTCCCTCAGGAATTGAATCATTATTCAAAAATTTTCCTGACTTTGAGCAAAACAACACCCGCATAGCCGTATATGGAAACACCACTGTTAAAGCAGCAGACGAAGCAAAGTTAAGAATCGACATCAAAGCACCTACCGATGACACTCCGTCTATGACTATGGCTATTGAAAAATATATTAAAGAACTCGCCTAGGTTAGCCTATAGAGACTTGATAAGTTGGAGGATAACGTACCCCCAACCTACTAAAAGACAAAGACCTCCAATGGGGGTTATTGGCCCTAAATAAGAAACCGAAATTCCATGCCACTTTTTGGTAGACAACACCAAAAATACTTAAAGAAAATAGCCCTGTACCAATCAATAAATAGAGTCCAGCATTTAGTTTTTGGGGATCTGTTAAATAGGGGATCACAGGTAAAAATAGCAGTGCCAATCCGTGAATGAGCATATACCGTGTCGCTATTCTGAAACTTTGCAGGGATTCTGGACTAATTTTTTCAGTCAAAAAATGACTGCCTAATGCACCTAAAAGCACACCCAAAAAGAGGAAGGTGGCGCCAAAAAGTGCTACAATTGATAATTTCATAATTACAAAGGGATATGGTTGATTAATTTATTCTAAATTTAAGGGTATTGTTTATATTTTTCACTTTTTATGCAAAATAAAGACCTTTTTGAAAATTGATGGAATCGACAAAGTATTGCTCAACGGATTGATGAACGATGCCCGTATGTCAATCAATCAACTCGCTAAGCAGGTGGGGATTTCTGGTGCCGCTGTACATCAACGCTTAAAAAACTTGAAAAATCGGGACTCATCTCCGGTTCACAAATTATTATCAATCCAAAAAAATAGGATATAGCACCTTGGCCTTTGTTGGAATCTACTTAGACAAAGCGATGAACAACCCCAGCAGCTGTTGCACAATTGAAAAAGATTGATGAAGTCATCGAGTGTCATTACACGACAGGAAATTGGAGCATTTTGGTAAAAATAATTTGCCGTGATAATGAGCATTTGATGAGCTTACTCAACAATCAGATTCAAAATTACAGGAATTTCTCGCACCGAGACGTTTATTTCCCCTCGATCAACAAATAGCTCGCCAGCTTCGCTTTTAATCTCGGCTACTGGCCAATACTCGAAATAGCAGATACAACAAGGTTGCCAACGACCCAATAGCAGCAACTACATACGTGCGTGCTGCCCATTTAAGGGCATCTTCAGCCCTGCTAGCTCTTGTTGACTTACCATGTTTTTGCGTTTAAGCCAATCAATCGCTCTGATTTGATGCGTCGTACTCTACCGGAAGGGTAATGAAACTAAATAAGGTTCCCAAGCCAAAAAGTCCAACACCAATCAAAGCGATTGTTTGTCCATATGCCATTGATTGAGAAACAACTAGTCCTCCAAAATCATCCACATCGAAAAAACTCGACGCAACATTGACCATAGGAACAAGGGTTGAACGAAATTGTAGCCACTCATAACCAATTTTGTGTTGCACAGCATGTCCACATTCATGAGCTGCTACAGCTGCCGCCGATGCATTGCGTTGAGCATAAACCCCTCACTAAGGTTAACTGTTTTGCTTGTGGGTTGTAATGATCGGTGAGCATTCCAGAAACAGATACTACTTTTACATCGCTAATTCCGTGGTCCATTAGCATTTGTTCAGCTATTTTTTCCAGACATTCCATTGCGGAGGGTCAATTTTGAATAATGCTTGAATTTGCGCTTTAATTTGTTGCTTACAGCCGCACTTATTATCGCAAAAACAATTAGGATAAGGTAGAAAGTCATTGTTACTTGTATTTCAGTTTAAAGTATAAAAAATAATCAGCAAAAGTAATGCCGTAATTATATTGGCTAGTATTACGGCTAAACTTTGAATCATGATGCCATAGATCTCCCCAAAGAATTACTCCTGAAAGCATTACCAAATACATTGATAGGGAAAGACCTTGAGCATTTTTGTGCTTCCAAACTTTATAGACTTTGGGATAAAAGAAGTAGTTGTCAAAATGGCAGCCATCAACCCAATTAATTCAACATGCATTAGCCTACGATGTTGATTATTTTACCCGGGACAACAATAACCTTTTTTGGTGTTCGCCCTTCGAGATGTTTTTGCGTTTGTTCATCTGCTAAGATGATTTTTTCAATTTCAGAGGGAGTAAGTTGGAGCGAAAGTTCACGTGTAAAACGCATTTTACCATTAAATGATACTGGATAGTTTTTGGTGTCTTCTACCAGATATTTCTCATCATATATGGGGAATGATACCTGACTGATGCTCTCCTCATACCCTAAAAGTGACCATAACTCTCTTCTGAAAAATGGGGTGCAAAAGGAGAGAGAAGGATGGCTAAGGGGGTAAGTATTTCTCTTGAGGTACAATTTGTGCTGCTAGTTCGTTGGTACATATCATCAAGGTGCTTATGCACGTATTAAACGAAAAGCGTTCAATATCATCGGTAATTTTTTTGATGGTTTGATGCAATGTTTTGAAGGAAGCCGCTGAGGGCGTATCATCGCTTACACAAAAATCATCCTGATTGTGATACAATCGCCACGTCTTTTTCAAAAACGAGTGGACACCCGATATTCCTGCGGTATTCCATGGTTTGGCTTGTTCAATTGGGCCTAAAAACATTTCATACATACGCAATGTATCTGCTCCATATTGTTCACACACTAGGTCGGGATTGACAACATTGTACTTTGACTTTGACATTTTTTCAACCTCACGACCTACTCTAAATACGCCGTTTTCTTTGGTGAAAGTGCCGATTCAAACTGAGGCTGCCATTGTTTTATTGCTTCACAATCCAGCTCATCTTGAAGATTGACCAACGATATATCTACGCGTATAGGTTCTACCTGTTGGTTGTCAATCAACCCCTTAGAGAGATATTCTTGAGTACCCTGCTTTCGATAAATAACGGCCGACGATCCTAAAATCATTCCTTGGTTAATCAGTTTTTTTGCATATTCATCAACGGGAAGATGCCCTCGGTCGTATAGAAATTTTTGCCAAAACCGAGAATACAGAAGATGCCCGGTCGCATGTTCACTACCACCAAGATAAAGATCGACCTCTTGCCAGTAGGCAGCCGCTTCTTTTGAAACAAATTCAGTGGTGTTTTGCGCATCCATGTAACGGTAAAAATACCACGAACTCCCTGCCCATCCTGGCATGGTGTTCAATTCTAATGGAAAACATGTTGATGATCAATTTCGGCGTTGGCAACCACTTGGCTATTTTTAACATCCCATGCCCAGTGTGAAGCATTTCCAAGAGGCGGAGCACCATCGGGAGTAGGAAGGTAGTTTTCAACCTTTGGGAGAAGCAAGGGCAAGTGTTCTTCTGATAAAGGGACTGGTATCCCGTTTTTATAATAAATCGGGATGGGTTCCCCCCAGTAGCGTTGACGGCTAAAAATCGCATCACGTAATCGATAGGTTACTTTTGCACTTCCAGTTTTGGTTTTCTCTAAGTAGGCGATGACGGTCTTCATGGCCTCGGAATAGGTCATCCCGTTTAGAAAATCTGATTGCTGCAATTGAACTTCATCATTTTTATCGGTATAGGCTTGGGTAGAGATATCGGTGTTTTCAAATATATTTTCGATGGGTAAGCCAAAAGTGCTTGGCAAAGGCATAGTCGCGTTCGTCACCACAGGGCACAGCCATGACAGCTCCTGTTCCATACCCTGCCAGTACATAATCGCCAATCCATATAGGAATTTGTTTTTTTGACAAGGGATGAACGGCGTAGGCTCCTGTAAATACTCCGCTAATGGTTTTAACATCGGCCATGCGGTCACGTTCTGAACGTTGGGCAGTGCTTGCTATATAGGCTTCTACTTCTTCTCGCTGCTCATCGGTTGTAATCTCCAAAACCATATCGAGTTCGGGCGCTAAGGTCATAAAGGTTACGCCAAATAGTGTGTCGGGGCGTGTGGTAAACACTTCTAGTGTTCTCGAATGACCTTCTACATCAAATTGAACCCTTGCACCAACCGATTTTCCAATCCAATTGCGCTGCATTTCTTTTAGGGTTGTGGCCAGTCGATGGTTTCAAGACCTTGTAATAATCGATCAGCATAAGCTCCAATACGCATGCTCCACTGCCGCATTTTTTTCTTTGTCACAGGGTGTCCCCCCGTTCCGAAACTCCATTGATGATTTCATCATTGGCCAAAACTGTCCTCAACTCGGGACACCAATTTACCTCAGACTCTGCAATGTAAGTTAAGCGATAGTCCAACAATAGTTCTTGTTGTCTTTGTGATGAAAATGTTTTCCACTCAGCTGCTGTAAACGTTGGGGTATTAGAATTACACTCGGCAGTAACTTTTGTGTTTCCATCTTTTTCAAACTGCTCAACTAGAGTTCGTATGGGTTGTGCTTTGTCGAGGGTTTTATCGTAGTATGAGTGAAATAATTGCAAGAAAATCCACTGGGTCCACCGATAAAAATCGGGACTAGAAGTTCTCACTTCACGATCCCAATCAAAAGAGAACCCCATTCTATCCAGCTGTTCTCGGTAACGATTGATGTTTGTTTTGTTGTTATTTCGGGGTGCTGCCCCGTTTGTATAGCATATTGCTCGGCGGGAAGCCCAAAAGAATCATATCCTTGCGGATGCAAAACGTTGAACCCCTTGTGTCGTTTGTAACGCGCATATATATCACTAGCAATATATCCTAGCGGGTGGCCAACATGTAAGCCAGCACCAGAGGGGTATGGAAACATGTCCAAAACATAGTACTTGGGTTTGGGCGAAGTGTTTTTCGTCGCGTATGTTTTGTTTTTTTTAGCCCAGTATTTTTGCCATTTGGCTTCTATTGCTTGAAAATTATAGCCCACGTGATTTTTTTTATCCCACAAAAATAGCGTTAATGCTGCAAAGGAAAAAGTTTATGGAAGTCTAGAACTTAATTTACCCGTGGTTTTGTAATTTTATCGAAGTACTCCACAAATGCAAGTATGAAATCTGCGGATAAATTTCAAAAGCGACGTTTAATTTCCTCCTATTTTTCAGTAGTAATTAGTATTGGTTTGGTCTTGTTTTTGGCCGGTGTCCTTGGCCTATTGATTTTAAAATCAAAAAAGTCGCCGATCACTTCAAAGAACAGATTGCGTTTACAGTGTACATAAATGACAACGCAAAGCAATTGGAAATCAAACAGTTGCAAAAAAGCCTCCAACTGCGCAAGGAAACCAAAACGGTAACTTTTGTTTCCAAAGAAGATGCTGCTGCGATGCATGCACGTGATATCGGGGAAGATTTTATGGAGTTTTGGGGTATAACCCCCTATTGAGTTCTTTGGATGTCTATTTTTATTCAGAATTTGTAACCCCTGCTTTTTTAGCTTCTCTCAAAACTGATTTCGAAGAAAAGTCATTTATAAATGAAGTTTTTACGATCAACCTTTGCTGGAAATTTTAGATGAAAACATTAAAAAAATAACCCAAGGAATTATCGCATTGAGCGGGTTTTTATGCTTATTGCCATTTTACTCATCAACAGTTCGATTCGATTGGCCATCTATTCTAAGCGTCTTTTGATTAAAACAATGCAATTGGTGGGGGCTACAAAAGGATTTATTCGTCGCCCATTTATATGGAAACATGTTCAACTTGGATTTCTAGGAGCTCTATTTGCTTCTTGTTGTTTAGGCTATATGCTTTATGCGATCAATCTCCGTTTTCCAGAGTTGGGGGTCTTGAACAATCCTTATGAGTCAGCACTTATCTTCGCAGTGGTGTTTGTTATGGGTATATTTATAACCGCAATCAGCACTTTTTTGCTACCCAACGCTTTTTTAAATTTAACTACCGATGCGGTAAATTAGACGCGCAATGAGAAAAATACCTAAGACCACAAAACAATTCTTATTTCAACCACACAATTATCGCATGTTGATGGTTGCCATTGCAGTAATCTTTTTTAGGCTTTTTATTGATGGCGGGTGGAGGAAGTGATGACCCCAATACGTTTAACGAAGAAATTTTTAACTTCCGTCGTATACGACTTGCCCCCACCCTAGTACTTATTGGCTTTGGTATTGCCATGTATTCCATTTTGCTCAAAAGGAATACAAAATGAATGAAATAGGTGCTTTTTTCTAGGGGTAATTCAAGGATTAACCGAGTTTTTGCCTGTATCTTCTAGCGGGCATTTGGAACTGTACAAAGCAATTTTACGTCACAGGCACAAGCAGAAGCAGGGTTGATGTTTACAATTGTTCTTCATGGTGCGACTGCACTGAGCACGGTTGTGGTGTTTCGATAAGACATTTATTCTTTGCTAAAAGAATTGTTTCAATTTGAACTTAATTCAAGTTTTTATTTTTGTTTATATATTCTAATTTCAATGATTCCAGCAGCTTTTATTGGAATTTTTTACAAAGAAATACTCGAACGTTTGTTCAATCAAAACTTGCTCTTGGTAGGGGCTTCACTCTTAATTACTGGGGGTTTGTTGTTTCTTGCTGATCGAGCAAAAACAAGTGAAAAAAGCATTGATATAACCTCTGCTTCCGTAATTGGCATTGTGCAGGCAATTGCTATTTTACCTGGCATTTCAAGAAGTGGCATCACTATAGCAACAGCGGTTTTGTTGGGTATTGACAAAGAAAAAGCAGCTCGTTTTTCTTTTCTTATGGTTATCCCATTAATTTTTGGAAGCATGGGCAAAAGTCTTCTAGATGTAAATTTTAGTTCAACTGATCTAGCCATTCTGCCCTTGTGTATTGGATTTATAACAGCATGTATTACGGGAATTATTGCTTGTCGCTGGATGATTGCAATTGTTAAGAAAGCAAAACTTCGATATTTTTCAATTTACTGTTTTGCCTTAGGGACAGCCACGTTAATGTCATTCTTTCTATGAACTTAAGTAAAGAAGCCTTTTTGGAAGGGCAAGTCCTATTAATTGATAAACCCTTAGGATGGACCTCTTTTCAGGTTGTTAATAAGATTCGTTGGCTAATACGAAAACATCTTGGGATCAAAAAATAAAAGTAGGACACGCTGGAACACTCGATCCTCTCGCCACAGGACTGCTAATCGTTTGCTGTGGGAAAATGACTAAAAGCATTGCGAATTTCCAAGGACAAGAAAAAGAATACAACGGTGAATTACTTCTTGGGAGCACAACACCTTCCTATGATCTTGAAACACAAATTGACCAAACCTACCCAGTAGATCATATCACCCCCAACCAATTAGAAACAGCAGTTAAATCATTTACTGGAAAAATAGCACAACGCCCCCCTATTTTTTCGGCACTTAAAAAGGAAGGCAAGCGCTTGTATGATTATGCTCGTAAGGGCGAGGTTGTGGACATCCCATCGCGAGAAGTAACCATTACAGATTTTTCAATTGGGGCGCTCAATTTTCCTAAAATTACCTTTAATGTTTGTTGTAGCAAGGGCACCTACATCCGATCACTCGTGCATGATTTTGGACAAGCGGTACAAAGTGGAGCCCATTTAACAGCACTCAAACGATTACGAATTGGGGATTTTCATCTAGACAAAGCCTTAAGCATCGATAAATTTGAACGTCAATTTGAAAAGCTTCAAGAAGATAGATAATACAACATAATTGATGCTAAAGCATAGACACGATACTTGATTATCCTTATATTTGTTTTAACTGAAAACTATGAAATACAATCGCATTTTACTAAAACTTAGTGGGGAAGCCTTGATGGGAGCCAACGCCTATGGCATCGACCCCCAGCGCATTAACGAGTATGCACAAGAAATCAAAGGTCTGCATCAAAAAGGAGTAGAAATCGCGATTGTGATTGGTGGAGGAAATATCTTTAGAGGAATGGCAGGTTCTAATGATGGAGTCGATCGTGTTCAAGCAGACTATATGGGAATGCTAGCTACTGTCATGAATGGGTTGGCCTTACAAAGTGCACTCGAAAATATTGATGTCCCTACCCGATTGCAAACTGCCTTAAAAATTGAAGCTGTTGCCGAACCATACATCAAACGAAAAGCGGTTCGTCACCTAGAAAAAAATAGGGTTGTAATATTTAGTGCTGGAACTGGAAATCCTTTTTTTACAACGGACTCTGCAGCCGTTTTTACGAGCAATCGAAATCAATGCCGATGTCATTTTAAAGGGAACTCGTGTTGATGGTATTTATACCGAAGACCCCGAAAAAAATAAAGCAGCGATAAAGTTTGATTCCCTATCTTTTGAAGAAGTGCTAAAGCGCGGCCTAAAAGTCATGGATACCACAGCATTTACCCTAAGCCAAGAAAATAAACTTCCAATAATTGTGTTTGACATGAATACCAAAGGCAATCTTAGCAAGGTTGTTAATGGTGAAAATATAGGAACACGAGTTGATTTGTAAAAACACACCACAAGACAATGAACGAAGAGTTAAAATTTATACTAGACAGTGCAAAAGAGAGCATGGTCAATTCTGTTCGTCACCTCGAGGATGAACTTTTGAATATTCGCGCCGGAAAAGCAAATCCGGTGATGCTCAAAAGCGTAATGGTTGATTACTATGGCGCAGCAACCCCCTTAAACCAAGTGGCCAACGTGAACACTCCAGACGGACGAACTTTGAGTATCCAACCTTGGGAAAAGTCGCTCCTAAGCGAAATTGAAAAAGGAATTATGATGGCCAACTTAGGATTTAATCCAATGAACAATGGAGAAAGCATCATTATTAATGTCCCACCTTTAACCGAAGAACGAAGGAAGGAATTGGTCAAATTGGCCAAAAATGAAGCCGAAAATGCACGTGTGAGTGTTCGTAATGCACGTAAAGATGCCAACCAAGAACTTAAAAAACTGATAGTTCTGAGGATGAACAAAAAAACTATTCCATTGACATTCAAGAAGCCACAGATACCTACATCCAAAAAATCGAAACTATTTTAGCAGCTAAAGAAAAGAGATCATGACCGTTTAGCGGTGATCATTCTGCGAAATCTGGGCTATGAAAAGAAAAAACAATTGGCGATTCTGGGAAGCCTTAGCCCGCTTAATCCTAAGGAATCGCATCGCGTGCATTATTGGCTTAATTGCAGTTACTGCCTTTTGGATTTCTCAATGGCAGTACATGCGTTTTACCTTTACAGAGGCTAATCTTCTTCCAGACAATCACCCACAAAATATACGCTACAATGATTTTCTATCCCTCTTTGGGGAAGAAGGAAGTGTGCTTGTTATTGCTGCCCAAGACCCCGCGTTGTTTACCACAGAAAAACTCCAAGCATGGAAATCATTGGGAGAGGAATTGTCGCATTTTTGAAGCGATTGATTTTGTGTTATCGATCGATAACATTAAAGCACTCGTCAAAAATGAAAAAGCGAAAAAATTTGAGTTGAAACCGCTCATTGACGACATCCCTTCCGATAGTTCGAGCATGGCTGCCTTTAAGCAACAACTATTCTTAGAACTCCCCTTTTACGAAAATCTCCTATTTAACAAGGACAACCAAACGGTTCGTATGGGAATTTACATGAAACAGGAAATAGTCAATAGTGCCGCGCGTAAACAATTTATTTTTGACACGTTTATTCCTTTAATTAATCGATTTGAGTCCGACAACGATATGAAAATTTATCGATCGGGCATGCCCTACATTCGCACACTTAATGCCCAAAACATTGTTGATGAGATTGGCATGTTTGTCTTTGCAGCAGCAGGAATAACGTCACTGATTTTCTTTTTATTTTTTCGGTCTTTTCGCGCAACGTTTATTTCCATGCTGGTCGTCCTTTTTGGCGTAGCGTGGGCACTGGGAACACTTGGCCTTCTTAAGTATGAAATCACAGTTTTAACCGCCCTCATCCCTCCACTTATCATCGTAATTGGAATCCCCAACTGCATATTCTTGATCAATAAATACCAACAAGAGGTCGCAAATCATGGAAACCAGTTGAGATCTCTCCATCAAGTAATCGTGAAAATTGGAAATGCTACCTTAATGACCAATCTAACCACAGCATCGGGCTTTGCTACCTTCATTCTTACCAACAGCAAAGTTTTGAAAGAGTTTGGAATTGTAGCATCGATCAATGTTGTAGGAATATTTGTCCTTTCTCTTTTGGTCATACCCATTGCCTACAGCTTTATGCCCATTCCCAATAAAAAGCACTTAAATCATTTAAAAAATAAATGGATTGAGCGTTTGGTAAAGGGCATGGAAAATTATGTGCGACACAAACGAATAAATACTTATATCATAGCATTAATCGCATTGGTAATAAGTATAATAGGTATTTATACCATCAATATCTCAGGAAGTATTTTGGAAGATATGCCCAAAAAATCTTTTTACAAAGACATCTTATTTTTTTTGACAAGCAATTTGATGGAATTGTTCCGCTAGAGGTGCTGATTGATACCAAACGAAAAGATGGGGTGTTAAAGTTGGCAACACTTCGCCGAATGGAACAACTAAGCCAGAGCATTCGCTCGATTCCAGAACTATCTGAACCAACCTCGGTAGTCAATGCGATAAAATATGCTAAACAAGCCTATTACAACGGAAATCCAAATTACTATGCTCTTCCGAGTTCACAAGAAAATCGATTTATTCTCTCCTATTTTAATCGTGAAAACAAAGAAGATAACGTATTAAAAAACTATGTTGATGATAGTGGTCAATACGCCCGATTGACCACCTATATGACCGATATTGATACCGAGCGAATGGAGGAAATTGAACTTGAACTGAACCGAGAGATTGCCAAAATTTTCCCAGAAGAACGCTATCAAGTTACCCTAACCGGAAAAGCTCTTCTCTTTTTTGAAAGGCACAAAATATCTCATTAAAAATCTAGTGCTCTCGCTTGTGCTAGCAATCTTTTTAATCGCCTTGTTTATGGCATACATGTTCCGATCGTTACGCATGATTGTGATATCACTAATTCCCAACCTACTTCCCCTTTTGATTACCGCGGGCATGATGGGCTTTTTGGGAATCCCCTAAAACCCTCAACCATCTTGGTGTTTAGCATCGCCTTTGGCATATCGGTAGATGACACCATTCACTTTTTAGCCAAATACCGCCAAGAACTCATTGATTCAAATTGGAAAATTCAGCGATCAGTATATGTAGCACTCCGAGGAACTGGTGTAAGCATGTTTTACACATCGATTGTCTTGTTTTTTGGGTTTTCCGTATTTATGAGTTCAGAATTTGGAGGTACCGTCGCTTTGGGAGGGTTAATCTCAATGACGTTACTATTTGCCATGCTGTCCAATCTAATCTTACTCCCCTCATTGCTCATTTCGCTAAAAGATGCTGTTGCAAACGAAGATGTGCTCAAAGAACCCAAAATTGATATTTTAGTAAAAAAAGAAACCGAAAACACCCCCAAGGATTCTAAAAGAAAATAAGTGATATATCTTATCTTTGCAGCAAATTTTCGTTATGTCTACAAAACTCAAAGCCCTATTAAATACAATTCCTAAAGGACAGGAAGTTACTGTTCAAGGGTGGGTTAGAACTTTTCGCGCTAATCGATTCATTGCGCTCAATGATGGATCGACACAAGGTACCCTTCAATGTGTAGTAGACTTTGAAAATTTTGATGAAGATCTTCTTAAGCAAGTCACAACTGGATCGGCATTAAAAATAACAGGCCGCTACGTCGAAAGCCAAGGAAAGGGACAAAAAGCAGAAATTCAGGCCGAAAAACTTCATGTGTATGGATCTGGCCGACCCCGAAACCTATCCTATTCAACCCAAAAAGCACAGTTTTGAATTTCTACGTGAAAAAGCGCACCTTCGAGTCCGCACAGCAACATTCAGCGCAGTAATGCGAGTTCGTGCTACCCTAGCATTTGCCGTGCATAAATTCTTTCGTGAAGAAGGGTTTCATTATGTAAACACCCCCATCATTACAGGAAGCGATGCAGAAGGAGCAGGAGAAATGTTTCGAGTAAGCA
Source organism: Flavobacteriaceae bacterium (assembly GCA_038143595.1). Taxonomy (GTDB): domain Bacteria; phylum Bacteroidota; class Bacteroidia; order Flavobacteriales; family Flavobacteriaceae; genus Arcticimaribacter. The sequence goes on from JAYQME010000001.1 coordinate 1,185,171, forward strand.
CACTCGATGTAAAAAACCTCCCCATTGATTCTGAAGGAAATATTGATTTTCAGGACGATTTCTTTGGCAAAGAAACACACCTTACCGTTTCGGGACAGCTTGAAGCCGAAACCTATGCCATGGGACTGGGTGAAGTCTATACCTTTGGCCCTACCTTTCGTGCTGAAAATTCAAATACAACTCGCCACTTAGCCGAGTTTTGGATGATCGAACCCGGAGATGGCATTTTACACCCTCGATGACAACATGGATCTCGCTGAAAAATTCATCAAATCGGTATTGACCTATACCCTAGAACATGCGGGTGACGACTTGGCTTTTTTGGATGAACGCTTTGCAAAAGAAGAAAGCGGAAAACCAAAAATAGAGCGATCTGAAATGGGCTTAATCGAAAAAATAAAATTTGTAGTCGAAAACGAATTTAAACGAGTAAGCTATACCGAAGCAATCGATATTTTGAGAAACAGCAAACCCAACAAAAAGAAAAAATTCAATTTTGTAATTGATCAATGGGGCGCTGATTTACAAAGCGAACACGAACGCTTTCTAGTGGAAAAACATTTTAAAACACCCGTGATTTTATATGATTATCCTGCAGATATAAAAGCCTTTTATATGCGCGTAAATGACGATGGAAAAACAGTTCGCGCCATGGACATATTGTTCCCGGAATTGGCGAAATTGTGGGAGGCTCACAACGTGAAGAACGCCTAGAAGTTTTAAAAGAACGGATTGCAGCCATTGGAGTCGATGAAAAAGAACTCTGGTGGTACCTAGATTTACGTCGCTTCGGATCGGCACCCCATAGCGGGTTTGGTTTAGGTTTGAACGATTGGTTTTGTTTGCAACAGGAATGGGCAATATACGAGATGTGATTCCTTTTCCACGTACGCCACAAAAACGCCTCCTTCTAGCATCTGCATAAGTTTTATTATCTTTAGGTAAGACTCCATCTTATTATGCTAAAACAAAGAATCCAACTTAAACTTGCCCAAAAGCTGTCTCCTCAACAGATACAGTTAATGAAGTTGATTCAACTCCCAACCTTGGACTTTGAACAGCGTCTTCAAAATGAACTCGAGGAAAATCCTGCACTTGAAAGTGGAAGTGAAGAGCGTTTGGAAGATCCTTTAGTTGATGATTACACAGACAACAACGAATTAATAGACACAAAAGACATCGACATAGATGCCTACTTGAGCGATGATGAAATCCCTAATTATCGCCTAAACAGTAACAACTATAGTTCAGATGACGAAGAAAAGAATACCCCTATTTCTGGTGGAATTGGATTTCACGAAATGTTAAAATCACAAGTCGGCTCCCCTAATTCTCAATGAAACCGAACGGATGATTGCCGAGTTTATCGTAGGTAGTATTGATGAGAGGTATTTGCGGAGAGAAATTGATGATATGGTAGACGACTTAGCGTTTACACAAAGTTTAATGGTCAGTCCACAAGTGGTTGAGCAAGTCCTGCATAAAGTTCAGCAACTTGATCCTCCAGGAATTGGTGCACGCACCCTTCAAGAATGTCTAACGCTGCAGCTCGATCGTAAAAAGCCTAGTGTAGAAGTATTGATGGCATCAAAAATCATTAAGGAAGGCTTTGCGCTTTTTTCCAAAAAACACTACAAAAAAATGCAAGAACGTTTTGATGTGGATGAAGCGCTTCTCAAACAAGGCCTCGATGAAATTGAAAGACTCAATCCAAAACCGGGGGGGCGATGACTGGTATTTTTCAAAATACACACATCGTTCCTGATTTTATTTTGAGCATTGATAATGGCATTGTTAATGTTTCTATTAATCGAAGAAATGCTCCTGAATTACACGTATCATCAGGATATCAAGAAATGTTAAAAGGGTATAAAGCGGCCCCAAGTGCTTCAAAATCACAAAAAGAAGCCGTTCAATTTATAAAACAAAAACTAGATGCTGCTCGATGGTTTATCGATGCAATCCAGCAACGCTACCAAACCCTAGAGTTAACCATAAACGCTATCGTTAAGCACCAATACGATTATTTTTTAACGGGTGATGAGCGTTTGTTAAAGCCAATGATTCTAAAGGATATTGCTGAGCAAATTCAAATGGATATTTCGACTGTATCCCGAGTAGCCAATAGCAAGTATATTGACACGCCTTATGGAACAAAACTGTTAAAAACTTTTTTCGGAGTCCATGACAAATGCCGAAGGAGAAGAAGTATCTACCCTAGAAATCAAAAAATATTGCGTACCCTTATCGAAGAAGAGGACAAGAAAAAACCCTTGGCCGATAACGCACTGTCAACGCTTTTGCTTGAACGCGGGTATAAAGTCGCACGAAGAACAGTGGCAAAATACCGCGAGCAAATGAACTTTCCAGTAGCCAGACTACGAAAAGAACTATAGCAAATAAAAATATAAGCCCTAGTTGTACCGGATAAATTAATGGTTTTATTCCCTGCTGTGTTCTAATACTTTCTCGTAAAAAAGGGGAAAATCCATAGGCAAAGCGGATGTTCCAGGTATTATAGCCTATGGCTACGGATGCTGAGTGTTGCCATGGCGTTAATTGATCATCTAACGAAAAAGAGGACCCAAAAAAAGGTTTATACCGTTCAGCAAACTGATAACTCAACCGATATCCTAAATGAATACGCCAAAATGCAAATCGATCAGGTCTAGACGATCGCCAGCGCAGCTCCAATGGAATTTGAAATTGGTGCGTTGAAAAAGCATTGCGTAAATCTATCCCATTGGTTGGAAAATTATATGTATAGGCCCCCTGTTGTTTGCGAATATTCAAGTTGTTTACCAAACGCATAAAGCCATATCCAATTCCAATAGCGACGGCTTTAGTTCCTCGTTTGTTTAGGGCAATATCTTTTGAGTACTCCAAGGTGAATGCTTCTTGAAAAACCATTTTGTTTAAAGGCATCTGAATCGTTAAATTGAAGAGGGAAATTGATGTCAACATAAAACTGATCTTCCTTGTAGTCGGTCAGTTCTGCATCTTGTGAATTGACCTTGAACAGACACAATAAAAAACAGAATACCAGTAGACGTTGCATGGTACAAAGGTACAATTTGAAACTAGCTGTCAAAAAAGCATCCCTAAGGATGCTTTTAAATAAAATTACTCGTGCTTATTAATCTAGATTTTGGGTATAATCCCCAACACGTGTAGTGTAGTTGATTTTCAAGGCATTTACTTTTCGTAGTTCTTGCTTAATATCTGAAATCAAGCCCATATTTGTCTCCCCATCTACCTTAAGGGCTGTAGTTAAGACGTTTTGCAACTCCTGGCGTTTTGCAGCACGCTCTGCCAAAACAAAGGCTGCTACATCTCCTACGTCTGCAAATTTATCATTGAGCTGAATTCTTGCTTGCGACCCGTACTTATCAGCATATCGACCAGACGGCTTGCCTGCATAAATATACATCACTCGGTCTTTTTTATCGAGCTTTTGAATCTGGTCTGCGGCGGGCAATGAATTTTGAACCATAAGTGTACTATCACGCATAACCGTTGCCACCATGAAGAAAAACAAAAGCATGAAAACAATGTCAGGGAGAGAAGCCGTAGAAATGGCTGGTAAATCTCCTCCTTTTTTCTTTTTTAAATTTTGACATACGTAAGGTATTAATTGGTTTTACTCGGTTCTGCTTCCGATAATTTTTGTGGATACATTGTTTTGACCTCGTCGAGTTTTGGCTTCAACTTTGCTTTTTCATCTGCTGAAGTTCTAGGGTCACTATACCGTTTCTGAGCTTCTCTATAACTCAACCCTGCCATTGGGTTTAGGCGTGCAAACTCACGATCACGGAGATCGTTATAAGCAGCCACCAGCTCATTTTGAACAGCAATGTAAACTTTATAGGAAGTTTCACGATCGTTTTTAAGAGATATGATGGCTTTCTCTGGATTGTCTGAAGAACTTGGATCGCGTTTGCCTTGGCAATAATCGCAAGCTTCTTCGTCTGATCCTCCGCCATTATCTAAGAAGGCAATTGCAGCCTCTCTTAAGTCAACCAACTCCATTAAGTCTTCTTCCACCAGTAATCGATTGTCTTTATTAACCACCACAGTAAAGATGTTACGTTCTTTAATAATGGGGGGATCGACAATCTCATCTGTTGGGGTAGCTTTCGGTTTATCCCAGAGTCGGTTTCAATGGTTGTTGTAACCAAGAAAAAGATCAATAACAAGAAGGCGATGTCTGCCATCGATCCAGCATTTACTTCGGGTGCTGCTCTCTTTGCCATACGTTATCGATTTAAGATTCGCTTTACTCCCGAGTAGCCCATAGCAGCAATGGCTATGATTACAAGAAAGTAAAACACTCGAATTCCTGTTTCAACCCAACGGGCACCGCTTGCAGAGAGTACTTCTCCGTCTTTAAGAGGAGTCTCAACGCCAGAAGATAGAGCGAATGCTATTCCTACAACGACAATAAGGAAGCCTATTGACATCATTGCTTTTTTCAGCTTTTCGGTGTCTCCAAACAAGTTCAGTAAGGAGAATATCACAGTAGCTGCAATGGATATGTAGAGGATTAGCTGTGCTATTGAAATCAAAGGAGAAACTGTGCCATAGTCGCCCATAGAAGCAGCCATTTTGATTTCCTCGTCACCTGTACCAATGATTCTAAAGAGAAAAAAGGATTCCCAATAGGCCCAAAATACCAGCAGCTATTTTTACTATTTTTTGAAGATTCATATGTAAATGTTTTTAGTGCTTTGCTTATTTCTTGTGTGCCACAAGGATATCTACTAAAGTGATGGAGGCATCCTCCATGTCATTTACAATACCATCAATTTTAGCAACAATGTAGTTATAGAAAATTTGAAGGATAATTGCTACAACCAATCCAAATACAGTGGTTAGTAGGGCAACTTTAATTCCTCCTGCCACTAATGAGGGTTGCATGTCTCCAGCTGCTTCAATTTTGTCAAAGGCTTGAATCATCCCGATTACAGTCCCCATAAATCCAAGCATAGGTGCCAAGGCAATGAAAAGTGAAATCCATGATACATTTTTTTTTCTAATTGTCCCATTTGCACTCCTCCGTAGGCAACGACAGCTTTTTCAGCACTTTCAACCCTTCGTCTACACGATCAAGTCCTTGATAAAAAATAGATGCAACAGGTCCTTTGGTGTTTCGACAAAGCTCTTTTGCCGCATCAACTCCTCCATTGGCAAGGGCTTCTTCCACTCCGTCAGTAAGTTTTTTGGTGTTGGTAGAGGAAAGGTTTAAAAAGATAATTCTTTCAATGGCAATTGCAAGACCTAGAATAAGACAGATCAATACGATTCCCATAAATCCTGGTCCTCCTTCAATAAATCGCTTTTTTAATTCTTGCGTAAATGATGCAGGTTCAGCAGCGGCTTCAGTTTGTTCTTCCTCTTGAACAACCGTAGATACGTTTAGGTTACTAGAAAAGGTTGTATTAGCATTGGCCGTGAAAGAGGCCATGAACATGCTCATTACAAGGGAAACGAATAATTTTTTCATTTTGATGAATTTTTGTTCTTAATTTTCAAAGTTTTTAAAGATAAAAAAAAATATGGTTCATCATAATATTTACGTCTTTCCTGAAAAATTAATTCCAGAAAAGTGAGGGGAGCATATTCTCGATCAAGACGATCGCTATTTCAAAGAACAGAAAGGATGTATTTGAATACGGTGGACGCTTTAATCCCTTTCTTTAAATGTAGAAAACTAGATCGACGGTTGACAATCTAGTCTAAATCTTTCAAAAGGTCAATCTGTTGGCTTCATTCAATCGCCTTGTCCTCTTCCGAAGTTTCATTTTTTATTTGTTCTTCAATTCCCGCTTTTGATTTTAATCGAATGGTAAGTCCAAGTTCATGCGCATTGAGTTGAAGGCCAGAAAACCTTTCGCTGCCATAGGTGTCATACGAATAGGCAAAGGAAAACATTTCATTGAGGGCAACATTAAATTTTAACGACACAACTGAAGCCGTTCTAAACCCAACCCCTAGGTGAACTTTTTCTTGGTAGTTCCCCCAAATGATCCCCTCAACAACGGGATCGATTCCACTGGCTTTTCGGTATATCAATTCGGGGGTAACCGCAAGGTTTGCAGGCAGTGGTATTTTCCTCCCGATATTGATGTAGGTATGTACCCGATCCTGTGCTTGCAGAGCGATTTCTTCGTCTCTTTTGGCATTAAATAGTCGTGGCAATGCAGCCGATAACCAAAAGTTGTTGTGCGTATAATACAAGCCAACCCCTATGTTTGGCGTCAATCGACTTAGATCTTTCTGCGCCGGGTCGCTTTGATTGGAATAGCTCGTTAATGGGATGGTGTTGGCTTGAAAAGAATTCATCCCCCCTTTAACCAAGGTAAAGCAAGGCTTCGTTGTACATTTTTAGTTTGTAGGAAAAATCAACGGTCACAAGGGTTTGCTTTTCGATAAAGATTTGATCTGAAATTACAGAGATCCCCAACCCTACATTGTTGTTACGTGCTTCCGAATAGGACATCGCTAAGGTTTTTGGTCCATCGTCTATCGATGCCCACTGATTGCAGGATACTATGGAAAATAGCTTGTCTGCTTCAACTCCTGCGTGGGCAGGGTTAACCATGTTCATCTGATATTGACTCAATGAAAAATATCCATTCTGCTGCGCGTAGCCAGAAAGCGAAACTAAAAACAATACGTATACTATGCTTTTTCTCATTGTTATCGTGTTAAATACAACCACCCTTGATAATCTATTGTCCCATCTTGATCAAAATCAACTCGATAATAGTAGGCTCCTTCCGGAAGGTTGGCTCCTCGGTCGGTTCCGTCCCAAGTGTTTTGATAGTATTTTTGTTTGAACACTAGCTGTCCAGAACGTGAATAAATCCAAACCACATTGATCGGATAACGCTCAATGGCTGGATCATACCAAGTGTCATTGATTCCATCGCCATTGGGCGATACAAAATTGGTGATTTCTAGATCCAGATCACTGAAATTTTGTGGCCTATCTTGGCTGTTATTGGGGTCATATCCAAGAGCAACTTCGTCAAAATTGGAATACCCATCGCCATCAGAATCATTGTATGGATTGCAATTTTGAGCATCAAATTGATCATACACCCCATCGTTATCACAGTCTATTTGGCTTGATTCCAATGCATCGATGATTCCATCTTCATCAATATCATCATCACTCACTTGGCCGTTGGTGTTGAGATCTTCGTCAAGGGTAAGGGTTCCGTCGCCGTCGTCGTCGATGTCTAGGTAATTTGGAATGCCATCGCCATCGGTGTCGAGATATCCTTGCGATGTGGAATCGCCTACCTCACTCGCCGTGGGCAAGCTATCGTTGTCATCGTCGGTGTCTAGATAATCGACGATACCATCTTGATCGGTGTCGACTAAGCCTTCTGCAAGGGTTGGAACCCCATCGTTGTCATCGTCGGCATCGAGGTAGTTGGGAATGCCATCGCCATCGGAATCGATTGCGTCGATTGGATTTCCATCGAGGTTTTGATCGGCCTGTTCATCAATCGTAAGGATTCCATCGCCATCATCGTCTTGATCAAAATAGTTTGGTATCCCGTCTTGATCGGTGTCTAGGGCATCTTGAGGATTGAAATCCCCGTTGGGATCAGGATTTTCAAATTCTGTGAAAATACCGTCATTCTCATCGTCCGGATCGAGGTAATTACTGATTTGATCAAGATCAACATCGTCATTAATTACCCATTTTTTATTGGCTCCACTGGTTTCGTATCTCGAGTAAATGTGATCGCCATCATCATCGGGATCGATCGGATTGATCAACCCATCGGCGTCTGTATCGGAAGTGATCAATTGTTTGTCTACTTCATCCAGCGAAACCTTTTGAGTTTCTAGTTCAACCAAATCTTCTTGTCCTGCTGTGACTGCAATTTCTTCTGCTATATTGGGCACAGGAACGCGGGTATCGCCGTAGGTCGTATTGACAAATCCTAGCAACACTTCATACACCCCGTCACGGTTGGCGTCTCTAATTTCTCCGGGTTCGGGTGGATCAATAAATGCGAGGTACCCTTCTCCTAAATCATTTTTCCTGCGCTTATTTTGTACCCTCTTTTGGGCTCTCCAGACTTGACTGTAAATTGTTTGGCATCTTGTCCTCCAGTAATTTTTTTACGGATTTTCCATTTTCCAACGCCCTTGTCCTCGTTGTTGGTTGGGCGAAGAATGTATTTTGCCCCAGAATTTTCAACCCTTATTTTAATTGGCTTATAAATGGTGATGAATTGGTGTTCTTGCCAATCGATTATTCCATCGTTGTCGTCGTCTATGTCTTGGTTGTTTCCTGTTCCGTCACCGTCAATATCACTTGTCTCAGCGGCATCCATGGGGAATTCATCTTGGGTGTCGTTGACCCCATCACCATCGTCATCGGTATCGGTATTGTCGCCTATTCCATCATAGTCGGTGTCAACAGACTCTGAGGGATCAAGTGGAAATGCATCTTCCCGTCAACTACTCCATCGCCATCGCTATCGACCACATTTGGATTGGTTGCGCTATTGACTTCTTCTCCATCGCGAAGGCCATCCCCATCGGTGTCGGGATTGAGCGGATTTGTCCCAATTATTCTTTCTTGATCATCGGAGAGACCATCGTTGTCATCATCATTGTCTCGATTATCCCCAATGCCATCGCCATCGGTGTCTTGCCCTTCGCTTGGATCTAGAGGGAATGCGTCTTGGCTATCGATGAATGTGTCTTGGTCTGTATCTGGGTTGTTGGGGTTGGTTCCCAGATCGTATTCCTGACTGTCGTTTAAGGCGTCTGAATCTGAATCGGGCTCAAGGGGGTTGGTTGTCTCTTCCACTTCTTGCGCATCTGTTCTACCGTCGTTGTCTGTATCGCTAGTGAGCGGATCCGTTCCAAGTTCGATCTCTTCTTGATCGGTTAGGCCGTCATTATCGTCATCGGGATCATCAGCGTTTCGTATTCCGTCGCCATCGGTGTCTAGGTTTGCGTTTGCATCGAGTGGTAAGTCGTCTTGGCTGTCATTAACGCCATCGCCGTCGGTGTCGGGATTGTTCGGGTCGGTGCCTTTAATTTGTTCTTCTCCGTCTGTTAGTCCGTCGCCATCGGTGTCGGGATTTAGTGGATCGGTGCCGTTTAGTGTTTCTTCATAATCGGTGCTTCCATCGGCGTCGGTATCTTGTTGGAAGGAGTTTGTCCCTAAGCTTGCTTCTTGGGTGTCGTCTAGCCCATCGTTGTCATCGTCGGGGTCGGTCGCATTCCCAATTCCATCGCCGTCGCTGTCGAGATTCTCAGCCCCATCAAGGGGGAAGTCGTCTTGGCTATCTGGGATTCCGTCCCCATCGGTATCGGGATCCAAGGGGTCGGTACCAAGTGCTTGTTCTTGCGCATCGTTGAGCCCATCCCCATCGGTGTCTGCATTGGTGGGATCGGTGTTGAAGTCTTCTTCCTCGGGGTCAGAGAGTCCATCGCCATCGGTGTCTGTATCTCGAGTGGGATCCAATGGGAAATCGTCTACCTGTCGGGGGCCCCATCGCCATCACTATCAAGGACTAATGGATCGGTGCCTAGGTTGAGTTCTTCTCCATCACTGAGGCCATCGCCATCGGTGTCGGGATTGAGCGGGTCGCAGCCAAGGGTCAATTCTTCATTGTCGTCGATGCCGTCGTTGTCATCGTCATTGTCGAGGTGTTGTCAATGCCATCGCTATCGGTGTCGGTTGTTGCCGATGGATCGAGGGGGAAGTCAACATCGCCATCCAACACCCCATCTGCATCAGAATCGGGGGTCAATGGATCGGTGCCTATTTCGCCTTCTCGGCTGTCGGTCACCCCGTCTTGATCGGTATCGCTGTCGTATGGATCGGTGCCCATCGTTATTTCTTGCGCATCGGTTAATCCATCGTTGTCATCGTCGGTGTCTTGGCGGTCTCCTATCCCATCATTGTCTGAGTCGGTTTGTTCTGAAGGATCTAAAGGGAAGTCGTCATCGCCGTCTTCAATGCCGTCTTGATCGGAATCACTGCTATTGGGATCGGTGCCGTCTATAATTTCTACTCCGTCATAGACCCCATCGTTGTCTGAGTCGGCATCTAATGGATTGCAGTTGGAATCGATTTCGTCTGCATCATTTAACCCGTCATTGTCGGTATCTGTATGGAGCGGGTTTGTTCCTAAATCAATTTCTTCTTGATCGCTTAGTCCATCCCCATCAGAATCTGGATTTAATGGATCGGTGCCAAGGCTGATCTCTTGGGTGTCACTCAGTCCGTCGTTATCATCATCTTCGTCGAGGTCGTCAGCTATCCGTCGCCGTCGTTGTCGTTGGTTTGACTTCCATCAAGCGGGTAGTCGTCTTGTCCATCCAACACACCATCGCCATCGGTGTCTTCATTGGTCGGATCGGTGCCTTGTGTGTTTTCCTCTCCATCATTGAGTCCGTCGTTGTCCGAGTCTGGGTTTAAGGGGTCGGTTCCATCGGCGATTTCTTCTGTGTCTGTTTTGCCATCGTTGTCATCGTCAGGATCGGTACTGTTTCCTACGCCATCGCCATCGGTGTCTAGACTGTCTTGTGCATCAAGCGGTAATTGGTCTTCGCCATCGATTGTGCCATCGCCGTCAGAATCGGGGTTGAGGGGATCGGTGCCGTTAAGTGCTTCCTCTCCATCCAAAATGCCATCTTCATCGCTATCGCCGTTGGAGGGATCGGTCCCTACTTCAATTTCTTCTCCATCGCTCAGTCCATCGTCGTCTGAATCGCCATCTTTTGGATCACAACCCGTAGCCAGTTCCTCTAAATCAGAGAGGCTGTCATTGTCGTCATCGGTGTCCATGTTGTCCCCAAGACCGTCGCCATCGGTATCGATTTGCTCAAAATGGATCCAGGGGGAAATCATCTTCGGCGTCATTGATTCCGTCATTATCGGTATCTACATCCCGTGGATTTGTTTTTTTGCGCTTTTCTTCTCCATCGTTAAGTCCATCACCGTCCGTGTCTGAATTTAATGGATCGGTCCCAAGTGCTAATTCCTGTTCATCTGTTAAGTTATCGCCATCGTCATCGGTATCAATAGTATCGGGGAGTCCATCACCATCGGTATCGGTGTCTGCATTGGATCAGTCGAGACCTCATCGTCCCCATCCAAAACGCCATCGCCGTCGGTGTCTGGATTTAATGGGTCGGTTCCTTGTTCATTTTCATCAAAATCGGTGCTTCCGTCGTTGTCGGTATCGGGATTGAGCGGATCGGTCCCATTGTTGTTTTCAATAAAGTCTTCGAGGCCGTCATTGTCGTCGTCGGGGTCTTGGTTGTCTCCTATTCCATCGGCATCATTGTCTGTTTGCTCTTGCGGATCTGTGGGAAGGCATCCTGAGCGTCTGATACGCCATCACCATCGGTGTCTGTCGCTAGTGGGTTTGTCCCTGTGTGTCTTCTTGCCCGTCGCTCAGTCCATCGGCATCGGTGTCAGGATTGAAGGGGTCGGTTCCATTTGAATTTTCATCGCTATCCGATACCCCGTCGTTATCATCATCGGTATCGGCGTTATCTCCAATTCCATCGTTATCGTTATCTGTACTTTCTTCTGGGTCAGGGAAGGCGTCGTCGGGATCAGAGTGCCGTCGCCATCGGTGTCTGTGATAAGGGGGTCGGTTCGAGGGTGTCTTCTTCCGCATCGGTTAGTCCATCGCCATCATCGTCTAGATCGGTGGCGTCTGAAGTGCCATCGCCATCGGTGTCTGTCGGAACATCGGTGGCGTCGAGGGGATCGGTTCCTGCGGCTATTTCGTCGGTGTCGGTATATCCATCGTTGTCGTCATCGGTATCGGTGTCATCTAAGATGCCATCGCCGTCGGTGTCTGCCCCTGGTATGCTGGTGGCATCTAATGGGTCTGAGCCAAAGGCTGTTTCGTCGCTATCGCTAAAGCCGTCGCCATCGTCGTCAGTGTCAGCGTTGTTTCCAATTCCGTCACCATCGGTGTCGGTGTCTTCTGATGGATCAGCGGGGAAAGCATCCAGTAGCATCCGAAACGCCATCGCCATCACTATCGGTGGGCATATCTGTAGCATCGAGGGGATCAGTACCTGCTGCGGTCTCATCGGTATCGGTAAAGCCATCGCCGTCATCGTCGGTATCGGCATTATCCCCTGTGCCGTCGCCATCGGTATCGCTGTCTTCTGTTGCGTCAAGGGGGAAGGCATCGGTCGTATCTGGGGTGCCGTCGTTGTCGTCGTCAGTGTCACTAGCATCGGAAGTTCCATCGCCATCGGTGTCGGTAGGTACATCAGTGGCATCGAGAGGATCAGTGCCTGCTGTGGTTTCGTCGGTGTCGGTAAAAGCCGTCGTCATCGTCGTCGGTGTCGGCATTATCCCTGTGCCGTCGCCATCGGTATCGCTGTCTTCTGTTGCGTCAAGGGGGAAGGCATCAGTGGTGTCGGGTGTGCCGTCGTTGTCGTCATCGGTGTCAGTGGCATCGCCTATACCATCGCCATCGGTGTCGAGGGAGGTGTCTATGGTAAAGGTAAGGCTATCGGTGCCGGCATAGGCGTTTCCAATTAAATCCCTGTACCGCTGACAGTGACTTGGTAGTCTCCCGTTGTTGTTGAAAGTGTTGATACATCCAGGGTGTAGGTCCATACGGAGGAGGAGGTGGCGGTCATTGCTGCACCTGTTATAAGACCGCCTGAAAGGGTAAGGGTTGGAGCCGTTTGCATGTCTTCACTAAAGGAGGCAGTAATGATTACAGTGTCTGTAGCGCTTAAGTAATTGTCTGCATCATCATCGGTCAAGCTAACCGTAGGGGTGAGGTGTCGCAGCCGCCCCATTGGGGGTAGTTGTTGGGTTGAATGCCTGAATTGTCAGCAAAGCCGGTGGGAGGTGCATTGATATTGTTCACACACCAGCTTAAAAGATTTTGATTAAATGCCGTGGCATCCGCAAACATATATTCCAGATTGCTTGCCGCCGATAAATCCCAATTATTAAGGGGTTGATTAAAGCTTGAAGCCAGTTGGAACATGTTATGCGCTATGTCCAAAGAGGAAGTATCCCAATCGTTGAGGGGTTGGTTAAAGGCCGTTGCACCGTAGAACATATAGCCCATGTTAGTCACGTTGCCTACATTCCACGTATTGAGGGGTTGGTTAAAGGCCGTTGCGTCATAAAACATACGGTCCATACGGGCAGAACATTTAATCGTGACCCCATTGGAATCCAGATAAAACATCGGTTCTATGCCTAAATTCAGGCTAGCGCTTCCATCATAAGCAAGTGAAGTTGTATCGGTTGCAGCTACCGTTACTGCATAAGTTCCTGTGGTGACTGAAGAAGGGATTGGCCAGTAGTAGGTCCACTCAGCTGTAGAAGACCCTTGTGTCATGGCCGTATTAGTTACTAGCCCTGCTATGGAAATAAGCGGAGTAGCCGCCATATTTTCTGAAAATATAGCAGTTAGGGTGACAACTCCTGAAGTAATGATATTATCTGAGTCACTTGATGAAATTGTAAGGGTTGCATTTGAGGTTGGCGAAGGGCAAGTTCCCCAAACAGGTCTTAGATATGAATAGGACATCCCTAACAAAGCACTGTAGTCAAAATTCCTAGGAAATGTAGATATATTTGAAACACACCATCCAGTAAGGTCCTGAACAAAATCTTCTGCATAATAGAACATACTCATCATATTAGTAACCGAAGAGACATCCCACGCACTTATATCTTGATTAAATCTATAAGCACCAGAAAACATACTTCTCATGTCAGTGACCGACGAAACATCCCATGCGCTAATATCCTGATTGAATATATTTGTAGAGGAGAACATATTTACCATGTTTGTAACGCTCGAGGTATCCCAGTTATTTAATGTTTGTCCACCGTTATTGAAGGCTTCAGCGCCTGAAAACATTCCGTTCATATTGGTTACATTCGAAGTATCCCAAAACCCAATATCTGTGTTGAATGTTCTATTTAGTCTAAAGAGTTCAGTCATATCAGTGACAAGAGTAGTTGCTAAGTTGTAATTTCCAGAATTTACAAGTGACTGAATATTAGAGTTATCTGCAGCGGTATATAAAACTCCTCCCACATAACCTGTATCTCCCGCGCTACAGCCCTTACATTTTATTGTGACCCCATTAGAGTCTAAATAAAACTTTGGGTCTATGCTTAAGTCTAATGATTCGCCTCCTGCATAAGGTCTTGAATTGGTGTCTGTAGCTGCTACAGTCACTGCATAAGTTCCAGTTGTCACTGAAGAAGGGACTTGCCAGTAGAAGGTCCACTCAGCTGCAGAAGAACCTTGGGTCATGGCCGTATTGGTTACTAATCCTACAATGGAAACGAGTGGACTAGCCACCATGTTTTCCGAAAATGTAGCCGTAAGGGTAACTACTCCAGAAGTGATGATATTGTCTGAATCACTACTTGCAAGGGTTAATGTTGCCTGAGAAGGACAAATTCCCCATAAAGGTTTATTTTCATTTGATAATGAAGATCCACTTGAAAAACTAGTAGGGTCTGAAGAAATATTTTGGACACACCAACCGCTTATGTTTTGGTTAAAGCTCGAAGCTCCATTGAACATGTAGCGCATGTTGGCTACAGATGACACGTCCCAATTTCCAATGTCTTGATTAAAAGCAGTAGATCCATCAAACATGGATTGCATATCGATAACACTTGAGGTGTCCCAATTTCCAATGTTTTGATTAAATACAGTTGACTGGAACATTAAATCCATTTGGGTTACACTTGAAGTGTTCCATGAACCAATATCCTGATCAAAAACTGATGCACCATGAAACATCCAGCCCATATCGGTAACATTGCTGGTATCCCATGAACCAATGTCTTGATTAAA